>NZ_JAIWJF010000010.1 GCF_021654115.1 Furfurilactobacillus milii
GGGTCATGAAGATACCTCTTTCTTGTTTGTGGTGAATTAAGAATAGGTCTTCATGGCCTTTTTGACTAGTCTGAATAAAGAACTGGTCTAGTAGAGCAGGTGTTGCACTTCAATTTTAAATCGAGGGAATTTTAAAAGAATAAAGTGTTGTGCTTTATTTTTTTATTGGTTTATTAAACGTTCATTTAATAAAGAAGGAAAATACTATGCAAATTACAATCTTCGGTGCTACGGGTAGTGTTGGGCATTATCTCATAAATGAAGCCCAACGACGTGGTGACACTGTAGTAGCAGTCAGTCGGCACGCACACAGCAAACAGAGTTCGGGCGTGAGTTGGCAAAGCTTTGATTACGACAGCCTCGATAGCATCGTTAAAACACTGGCAGGCAGTGATGCCGCCATTATTTCATTGGGCGATTACGATGTGATTACACCAACCCAAAATATTGTTGCAGCAATGAAGGTAGCGAACCTTAAACGTGTTGAGATACTGACGGGTTTTGGAACGAGCTCTGCAAGTCGTAAGCAATTGGGAATTGGGATGCGTGCCGTTATGACGGTAATGATGCCAATGTTACGAACGAAGGAAAAGCAGGATCAGATTATTCGCAATTCTGGGCTAATATTTACCATTGTTCAGCCACCGACTTTAACGGACGGGCCAGCGACTCATGCCTATCGTTACGGCAATTACGGGCATAAATCGATTAGCGGTCATATTGCGCGAGCTGACTTAGCTGAATTTATGATAACCAATTTAGTGGAAGATCGTTTCAAACGAGAATCCGTTTATTTACAAAATTAGGAGGACATGATTATGTCAAAGAAAACCATTTTAATTACTGGAGCTTCAAGTGGCATGGGTTACGCCGCTACAAAATTATTTGCACAACAAGGATGGACTGTTTATGCCGGCGCACGTCGAGTCGAAAAGATTCCAACGGGAACGGGAATTCATCCAGTAGTATTAGATGTAACAGACGACACGTCACGTAAGGCATTTGTACGGGCCGCTAAAGCGGAAACCACGATTGATGTATTACTTAACAATGCCGGATATGGTGAATATGGGCCGCTAGAGGAGGTTGATTCCGAAAAGTCGCACAAACAAGTTGAGACTAATCTGTTTGGTGCCGCTGAGTTAACCAAGCTAGTGTTGCCATCGATGCGACGTCAGCAGAGTGGCCGAATCGTAAACATTTCCTCAATTGGTGGTGATGTTTACTCGGCCTTGGGCGGCTGGTACCACGTTACTAAGCATGCACTCAATGTCTGGTCCGATGTTTTGGATACGGAGATTCAGCAGTTTGGCTTACGCTCCGTGGTTGTTGAACCGGGTGGTACGCAATCTTCATGGAGTGAGATTGCCATGGGATCCATCAATAAGAATGTATCTGCAAATACGCCGTATCAAGCGTTGATTGATGGCACTTTGTCCATGATTAATCGTGTCGGCAGTCAATCTTCGGCCACTTCGGAAGAGCTAGCTAAGGTCTTTTACCGTGCGGCCACTGATGACAGACCTAAATTACGCTACTACTTTAGTATTGGTGACAGAATGATGGCTCATTTTGCACGTGTACATCCCAACTTGTTTCACAGAACGGTGATGAGCATGGTCAAACGTGCGACAAAATAAGAAGTCTTCATGCGTTGTAACTGACGTTTTGTGTCCTAATTACCCGAAAAGACCAAGACTATCGTTGAGAGGAAAGCCTTGGTTTTTGAGTATAAGGCCTAACTCACATCGCCAGTAATATAGCGGTATTCCTGAGTCTTTCCGCCATAGCCCCAACTATCGGAGGCGACATCTTGTAGAACAACGTAACTTGTTAAGGCAACGTTTGGAAATAGTTGACTCATTTGGTCAAACGTTGCCTTAACAAAGGCTGCTTTATCGTCGCGAGAATTCGTGGATTCGGTGATTTTAATTTCCACAAAGAAACTTGTTTCATTTGTTTCAGAAACTGATTTAGCGCCGATAAACCACTCGTTTGGATCAGTAAAATGAACATCTACGGCGGCAACGGCGCTTGCTTTTCCTAGTTTGTCGACAGCAAGCTGGGTGAGCATTGCAGCAACTTTTTGTGCAGTGACTGTGGTTTTAGGACTAGCAATTCGAACTCTTAAATATGGCATGTGACAATCTCCCTTGTGTGTACTGAATAACTTATGTTTCCAATTATAGTAACGGCGTTTGCTGGTGCATATTACGAGATTATGATACGGTTATCACAATTTATGATAAGGCGGCAATTTATGCAATTGCAGGATTTGGAAATATATGTTCAACTCTACGAACAACATTCAATCAATCGGGTTGCAAAACTAATGGGGTTTGCGCAATCAAACATCACGGCCAGATTGCATGCGATAGAAACGGAGTTTGATGTCGAATTATTTACGCGCAGCTATCAAGGCATTACACCAACGAAAAATGGTGAACAATTTTATCAGTATGCACAGTCTGTTTTGAGCGCTACGCGAAAAGTTAGGGCACAAATGAAGCCCAGCGTTGTTTCCAAACGGCGTATCGTGATGTCACAACTGCTGTTTAATTTGCTAGTTGTTAAACAAAAACAGTATCCCTTGGCTCAAAACACGTTTGACTTACTGAGTTCTACAGAGATTTTAGCGTTGTCCAACAGTCATGCAGATCTAGTAATTACATATGCCAACTTCAATCCCTCAGGTTACCAAGAGATTGCCACCGACTATTTGTCGGCTTCATTCGTTGTTGCATCCGGTCAGGAGGAGGATGGTCAGCTACCGTACCTCGTTAATCGTGATCGTCACTGTCCATTTCGCGCACGAACGCTACGGCGATTAAATCATAATATGACGAATATTCAGGAAATTGATTCTTGGGATAGCATTATTAAGCTAGTCAAAAATGGGTTAGGCATCGCTTTACTGCCAGATTATTTAACTGCCAGTGATGACTTCAAACGGATTGATTCTAAGCATCGTTTTAAAGTGCCATATGCGACGTTTAAAAAAGTATCACAGTAAACAGTTTTGATGACCCGGTGACGCACATTGTCTTTAGTGGTCTGATGGGATAGATTTAAAGATAGTTAGTTACGTCAGGCTTAGTCACAACTTAGGCTAGAAAAGAGGACACGCATCGATGTTAAAAGATGATCAAATTGTGTGGGCGATTCATCAAATGGAAGCTGAGATTGGGCCGGTTGGACCGTCGTTGATTACAAGAACACCATTTCAGTATTTGATTTCAGTTATTCTCAGCGCACAGGCCACTGACGTATCTGTGAATCAAGTCACGCCAACATTGTTTGACAGATATCCTGATCCCGAGGCATTGATGCACGCCAATGTTGAAGACGTAGAAACAATCATTAGGCGAGTTGGCTTGTTTCATAACAAGGCGAAGAACATCGTTAAGACTGCTGGCATTGTGCACGAAAAGTTAAATGACACAATTCCAAACGATCGAAAGGGTATCATGGCGTTGCCAGGAGCGGGTCGGAAAACGGCCAATTTGGTGTTAAGCGATGTGTTTGGGGAACCAACGTTTGCAGTGGACACGCATGTTTCAGCGATTTCAAAACGACTTCACTTTGTTAAACAATCAGCATCACCCTTGCAGGTGGAACGAAAGATTGTGAGTGTCGTTAAGCCGGAGGAACTGTATCAAGCGCATCACACAATGATCGAGTTTGGTCGGAAGTACTCGATGAAATTGACGCCGGACAAAGAGGTTTGCAAACTGATTATCGACTGTGACAAGTTGAATGAAGAAAATGAAAGTGCTATTTAAGAGGTTACCTTTGGAAACGTAATGGTTGGGTGGGAAGCGACCATGGACAAACAGCACATTGTCTCGAAACCTGACGGCGGACATTACACGGTGCGTCGTTTTTGTTTTGCACGAAAAAATCCTTAATCAAAAATCGATTAAGGATCGTTTTTAATGCAACGCGGCTAAAATTTATTTAGCAATATACGTATCTTTCCAGTCGTAAGGCACACCGGATGGATTGTAATTGACATCTTTAACTTTGGTATTGAGCAGTTGTGCTTGAACCTTTTGGAAAAGTGGGGCGGTACCTTGTTGCGTCATGAGTAGCTTTTCGGCTTTGACTAAGTTATTCCAACGGTCTTCTGGCTTGTTTGCCAAGCTGTTTTCAGAAGCGCTGAGCAACGTATCATATTGTTTGTTGTTCCAACCGCTGAAATTGTAAGGACTGGTGCTTTCCCAAATGTCCAAAAAGTTAATTGGGTCCGCAAAGACTGACTGCCAACCACCAATGATAAGTTGGAAATTGCCAGACTTTTCACGCGCAAGTTGAGCAGTTTTAGGTAAATTAACGACTGAAACTTTGACGTTTGGCAACTTTTCAAGCTGTGATTGGATGAATTCACCGACGTTTTTACCAGCGTCATCATCAGTGGTAAGCACTTCTGTCTTAATCGACTTGGTGCCGGTCTGCTTGTAGCCTTGTTTCAGTAACTTTTTAGCTTCGCTCAAATTGTAGGTGACGCCGGATTTAACGTATGCTGATTTGGCAAAATCCTTGCCGCTCTTTGGATTGGTGCCAATGCCAGTTGGCGCAAAGCCTTGTGGGACAACAGATCCGTCTGATAGGACATTATTGACAAGATCTTTACGGTTCAAAGCTAGTGAGAAAGCTTTACGGACGTTAACATTCTGGAAGGCCTTAACCTTCTTCTGATTGAAATCGAGTCGGTAACCATTCGAAGATTTACGAGATACAAAATCTTTGTGCCCCTTAAAGTTGGCCACTTGTTCGCCGCTTAGAACTGTTTCGTCAATCTTATGGGATTGATATTCGTTTAAACCAGTTGAGGGATCTTTAACAACTTGTTCGTTGATTTTATTAAGGTGAACATGTTTGTTGTCCCAGTACTTACCGTTTTTAGCTAACGTCCATTTACTGTTTGTGCCGGTCCAGCCAGTGAGCTTAAAGGCACCGCTATACACGTTGTTTTTCGCACTGGTGCCAAACTTACTACCTTCTTGCGTGGCGACCTTTTTATTTACGGGGAAGAACAACGGCCATGCTAATAGCTTCTGAAAATAAGAAACTGGTTTGGTGAGATGAATGGTGAGTTGGTATTTACCGTTAGCTTTGATGCCAAGGGCGGATAACGGCTTTTGACCTTTGTTGACTGCTTCGGCGTTTTCAACTTGGTACATATAGAAGGCATCTTGAGAAGCTGTTTTAGGATCTAGGGTGCGTTGCCATGAATACACAAAATCTTGAGCCGTCAGTGGGGCACCATTACTCCACTTAGCGTTGTGTCGGAGCTTAACGGTATAGGTTTTGCCGTCCTTGCTGATTTTTGTGCTGGTGGCGAGATCATTGACAATTTTGTGGCCGGAATCTTTCAAACGGTAGAGGCCAGACTGCGTATTAAGCAAAACATTGAAGCTTTCAGTATCCGTAGCCTTCGCTAAGTCGTTTGTTGCCAGTTCTTGGCTTTCTGTCCAGTTCAAAGTTTGATCTTTGGCATACTTACTTGATGCATTAGCGTTTGTGACAGTGCCATTGGCTAAAAATAGTGCTGATAACAGTGTGACCGTGCCTAATGTGATCGCGCGTTTAAATTTCATAAGTCACTACCCCCGAGAAGTTTTGTTGATGTTTATAAAACAGAAAAAATCCGTCCTCTATTAACAAATTATTGTTAATAAAGGACGGATTTCCGTGTTACCACCTTATTTTGAAGCAATCTCGCGATTGTTTCCTCGCCAAGTGCCAGGTTCGTGCACAAACCTGATACTCTGGCGCTGTAATGGGCGCACCCAGCATCGTCTAACCAAATTCGGATCAACGGTGTCGCTTGAAGATCATCTTCGGGTTATTCATCAACAGTGCTTTCACCAACATGCACCTCTCTGTGGATGACGTTTAACCGTACTCTTCTTGTCATTGCGTTTCTGTTTTTAAACTGATGACTTAAATTTACAACTTTTAAAATGAGTGTCAAGTGTGAATTGCCATTTGATTTTAATTTTTGCAAGTTTGTCTTAAGGTTAAATGACGAATAAAATGCAACAACAGAATTAAGTTATAAGGTTAGAACATGTGGATCTTGCGAATATTGAGTGAGGCAAAATAAAAAAATAAACCAGCAATCATATTAACCAATTGAGTTTGGTGTGATTGCTGGTTCAGTATAAAATGGTAACCGAATTTTTTCCTTCGGCGACCTGTTAATTCAGTGCTGTAACTTGTTGTTCATTAGTGAAGGGAAACTCAACTGGTTCCGTTTGTTCCAATAGTTCAGGTGAGAGAGAAACCTTGAATACTGACTGGTTGTCATAAGGCACAAAATAATAAGCCTTTGATGTTGCACCCATGATCCCAATGTATTGGGTGTAATCTGATTCGCCCTGTTTAATGTTGACACCATGCGGAATTTCGACATTGTGCAGAACATGAAGGATCGCGTTAACCCCCGCATATTCACCCGTGACAGGGGTAATGTTTTGCTTCAAGAAGGCAGTCCGGACGAATCGTTGTGGTGGCGTGTAACCACCGGGCAATTGTGAGGTGCCGGTGCCTTGCCCAAACGCTTCAGCAGTCACACCCATGAACTGTTTTGAGTCATGGGCGGTAGGCTGAAGGGTTAAGTAGTTGTTTAAATTTTTAATATGCCATTGAAGCTCTGGTGAGTTGGTCATCACTTCGACCGGATCGTCCTCGAGTGTGAGTTGTTCATGACGAGGCTCAATTACACAGCAGCGTCCACTGGCATCGGTTACGATCCAGTGCAATGGGGGCACAGTATTGATCAATGGCGTTTCAAACGCAATCAAGCGAATCTGATCCAGTTCCTGTTGAACCTCGTCTAAATTACGGCAGTTTCCTAATAAAACGGAAACGAGTTCGTGAGGGGCGAGGTTCTTTTTGCCCGATTGAGGTGTTTGATAGTTTGCCTCGCGGGGGAAGTAAAGTGCGGCCACAGAAAGGCCGTATTCATTAATCCCATCTGCGAAGAAGTAAGTACCCAGTCGACGGCCGGTGCCAACGAAGGCGTATTCATTGGTGAATGTAGCTTCTTTTGTGGCGCTTTCCCACTGATAGTGGCGTGGTAAGAAGACTGGCCGACCACCCAATTCAAAAGCATAGTCCATGGTACGGGCAAGAAAGTGGTGATTATCTGTCGTATCAAAGGTTAGGCTTGTACACATACGCATTACCCTCTTATTTTTGGAGTTGACATTATTTTAAGAGGGGATTGTAAAGGGGTCTTCTCAAACTTTTGTGGATTAGGAGTATTGGCGAGAATCTGGAATAGGCTAACACCACTTATAAATGAAATGGATAATTTCTGCCATTATCTAAAGTGCTTTGTTTCAAATATTTGTGTATCTTTTGTGGTAGTAATATAGTTTGCGTTATAAAACACGCCGTTTAAGTGTGTGCATAAAATTGAAGATTGTTGTGCAGTCTATCTCAGATTTTTCTATTAATTTGCAATTCACTAAAGAGAATGGACTTGCTATCTGTCCTTAACAACAGTCGTTTACTAAAACTAGAATTTAATCCAGAAATGGCAACACGTACAGTGAGGCGAAGTACTAGCAATGACAGTATACAAAAAGATTAGTGTAAAAGGATTGAATATTTTTTTCCGGGAAGCAGGAGATATTAGCAAACCAACAATGTTATTGCTTCATGGTTTTCCAACAGCGAGCCACATGTTCCGTTATTTAATGCCGTTACTTAGTCACAAGTTTCATTTGATTGCACCAGACTTTCCTGGTTTTGGTCAGTCAAGTTCGCCGGATCATACGAGGTTCGAATATACGTTTGACCACTTAGCGGAGGTTACAACGGCGTTTGTCGAAGAACTGAACCTGGATAAATTTTATATGTACGTGTTTGATTACGGTGCTCCGATTGGTTTTCGGATTGCCTTGCACCATCCAGATTGGATCTCCGGCATTGTCAGTCAAAACGGGAATGTTTATCAAGAAGGATTGGGGAAAAAGTGGGCAGAACGTCAAGACTTCTGGAATCATCCAACGGAGACCAAACGTAATTCTTACCGAGATGCGTTTGCACCGGCAACAATCAAAGGCCAGTATACGTTTGGTACGCAACCGGGAACAGTCTCGCCAGATGGGTATACATTGGATATTGCATACACACGGACTGCTGGCTATGCGGACCGCCAACTTGATTTGATTTACGATTACCAAAATAACATCAAGATGTACCCAGCATTTCAAGCTTATTTACGCCAATATAAACCCAAATTACTGGCCGTTTGGGGTAAAAACGACCCATCGTTCATTTATCCCGGCGCCGAGGCGTTTCAAAAGGATGATGCGCATGCCAAGGTTGCCTTTGTTGATAGTGGTCACTTTGCGTTGGAGACACACGCGAGTGAAATTGCCCGAATAATAATTAATTATTTTTAGGATGAAAATAACGGATCGTTAAGTGATGACCTGAGTCTGATACTTGACTGCTCAACGCTTACTTTAGTGAAATTGCCGCAGAGGCGAGACAGAACACTGACTTTTGCTCATCTAACATATAAATCCGGCGCTCATGGGGGAATTACCCATAAACGCCGGATTTCTGTTACCTGAGAAAGCTAAACATTGTCATGTCTCGCTCTCATTAATACTATTTTTGATAAACGTGATGTGCTTGCCAGACACGGTAATTACGCCCTCTTTTTGAAGGGCCTTCAACTGGCGACTTAACGTTTCTGGTGATAGGCCTAGAAAACTTGCTAATTCCTTTTTCTTAACAGGTAACTGGAACGTATTGGAAGAAGCATTTTCTAGTTTGTCCGTTAAGTAGGACAGAACGCGGTCTTTAGCTAATAGCGTGTCACGACGAACGGAATTCTGCTCAACGGCAACTAGCTTATCGCCAAAATTATTTAATAAGTTTAAGCATAGTTCTGGAGATTCCCGTAGTACTTGTTGAAAGGCCTGATGTGAAACGGAACAAACGTAGGAGTCCTCAAGCGACTCAATAAAATAGTCAGTCTGACGTTGAGAAAATACTGTTTCCTGACCAGTGATGTCACCGGGTTTCATCATGTAGAGAATTTTTTCTTTACCAGTATCCGAAACTGAATAGACCTTGGCAGATCCTTGATCTATAACAAACATACCATCGTTATTATCGAGCGGTTGCTTTATCAAAGTGCCTTTTGGAAACCATTGTCGGTGCTTTGAAGCGGGAACTAGTGACGTTAAGGTCTTCAAATTTAATTTTGAAAATAACGGGGCTCTAGCCAAACATGTTGTTGCGGAATGTTTTGTGATTATTTTTCGCCTTCTTGAGATAGATCAATTTTTTTATTTGTGGTTCATAGTACCATATTCTTATCAAATGAACGATGACGTGTCACACTTACAACAGTTCTACTATCACCGTTCGTTTCAAATTGTTGTTAACTTAGCTCAAGAAAGAGGTAGAAAAATGCCATTAATGAGAATTGATGTTATCAAAGGACATGATGAAGCTTATTTAAAAACAATGTTGGATATTGCCTATGAAGTACAAGTTGATAAATTTGCGACGCCAGAGGGTGACCGTTATCAGTTGTTGACCCAGCATGAACCGTTTGAAATGCAGATTCTTGATACTGGATTAGGTATCAAACGAACGCGTGACGTAGTGTTCTTTAATTTGGTTACACGGCCACGTTCAACACGCGATAAATTGGATTTTTATAAGACGCTGGTGGATCGATTGAATAAAGAACTGGGAATTCGTAAAGAGGATGTTGTCTTCAGTCTGGTGCCTAACAACGATGATGACTGGAGCTTTGGCAATGGTGAGGCACAATTTTTAAACGGCAAGTTGTAAGCACGAAGCTCAATAAAAATCTTTTTGAGATAAACTTTTACGAAATGAACCTCTAAGATTGGATACAAAATCTAACCTTAGGGGTTCATTTTAATGACAGCCTTCACACTGATATTGATTTGTGGGTCATGACGACAACTTGAAACTTTTAAGCCTCGGATACAAATATCAGCGTTTTCTTAAGATAGTCTAGTTTATCAAAGCGGGCGGAATTCCTAGGCTAACACTGCACTTTACTGATAAAACTTTTTTTATGAAGCCGTTTGCATAACCATATTATGGATAAGCGTTTCGACATCAATTTTACGGACGAGGTCAGAATGTTGAGCGTTCTGGCCTGTCACGAGTAATTCATTGAAAACCGCGACATGATTCTGAAATATTTGACGGCTAGCATCCACACTTTGAACAGGGACGCGGCCGTCGGAACTATATGTTTGGGCACCCAAAATCCCAAATACCATGAGATTGCGTGGAAGCTTGTTTTGGTGTCGAATAAAGTCTTTGAGCATAGTGGTGTGCTGATTTTGAACTGTATTATTGAAGTTAAATGGTGATCCGATAAACATGAATTCGCGGACATCAAGTGACTGCTGATGATAGTAACGTTCGAGATAATCAGTAAAAATTAGCCCGCCATTTGAATGGCCAACGAGGTTAAAGGTGTGAAGGTCCGCATGTTGTTTAAGATAGCTAAAGGCCGTTCGAAGCCAATATGATTGATGACGGATATTGTTATATCCATCATGATTGTTGGTGAATGAAATTACCACGAACGGTCGAGTGTCACGACGGCTGATGGATCCGGTGTGTGTGACGGTGTTGTTTTGGTGCACAGTTAAACGTAAAAGACTGTGCTGGTGGTGATCACGGTGATTAAGATCTTTGACTAAAGCATCAAAGCGATGAGAGCCTGCACTGCTGCCAGGAATGAGGATTGTTGGTATAGCGTTACGACGGATATGTCCAATTTTTGTTGGTTGAAATAATTTTCCGATACTGAAAAATAACAGACAAATAATAACTAAAATAATGCTAACTATAGTGCCGCGTCGATATTTTTTAAACGTAAGCTTTTCCTCCACACTCCAATATTGATTGGCTAAATTTTAAGAGTGAAAATGCCGTTTGTCGAATATCAATTTTGCATGGTCTGGCATACTTTTTACGTATGCCTAAGCTGGGCAGATCAGTATTATAGATGTGTATGAATTGGCATCGCAAGTGAGTATTTAACTTTGGAAGGTAATCGCGTTAAGGTTAAATTCATTAAGAATGATATTCCAAAGATAAGAACGCAGCCACATTACGAGGCTAGTTAAAAAATGTTAAACAACCAAATACCGATTTGTATGATAGAACTGAGTTAATTCCATTTGATAAATTAACGAATTTCTTCATGACTAAGTTATAGAAATGGTTATAAGAAAAAGGATGAATCTTCACTTGATTCATCCCTTTTGCATCCGCTTTTAATCAAGATCACGTTGAAGTTGCTGCAGGAAAGCTTTGGCAGCTAACGAAAGTCGCTGTCCTTTACGCCAGACAATGCTGGCGCCTGAGGTAAGGCGTGGCTCAAACGGAACAAACTTGAGATCAGATTGATTAGTATTAATAATACCGTCGAAACATAAAGCATAACCAACGCCTGCGGATACCATTAAGGCAGCATTGTAGAGTAAATTATACGTCGCCACGACATTTATTTTAGCTGTGCTTTTGCCCAACCAATCATCTAGCAGGCCGGTCATCCCTTGTTGGCTGGACAAAATCAACTTCATCTGGGCTAAGTCGCTAAGTTGCAGGTGGTCCTTCTTGGCTAAAGGTCCGTCACCAGGCATTAACACGCCCCAGCGACTCTCACCTGGGAGATGAAGAAAATCATAATCGGTTTTGTCTGCTGGTTCCATGATGACACCAAAATCAAAATAACCTGACTTGATAGAAGTACGGATTTCATCTGCATTAGTACTAATGATGCTGGTTTGAATATGTGGGTAATGCTGCTGCAGTGTGCTGATTGACTGCGCAACGTTAAGAAACGTGCGTGCTTCTGCGCTGCCGATAACGACTCGTCCATTAATTTGTTGCTCTTCGTGCAAATTTTGCAGTGTCTTGTCCGTTAAAGATAGAATTTGGTCCACTTGGCTGGCAAAATATTCACCACTGTTGGTTAATTGAATGGATCTTGTACCGCGCACAAACAGTGTCAGTCCTAATTCATCTTCTAAATCTTTTAGTTGTCGTGAAACAGTCGGTTGGGATACATGTAGCATTTCTGCTGCACGACTGATATTTTGTTCACGCACAACTGCCTGAAAGTACCGGAGAACTCTTAGTTCCATTTTCAAACCTCCTATATAGCTAAAAGGCATATGTATAGATTTATATTAGGCATTAGACATATATCTAGTCAAGCATTAGGATAACTTTATTGCCAGATGGCAAGAATGTAAATGACTTTACGTTTGAAAAAAGGAGTTAGAAATGGCAACCCTTGTGAATGAAAATCTGCACTGGACGACTCAGCAATTAACTGCCTTTGCCAGGGCAAACGATATGCAAATCTCACCATTTTATAGTGATGGTAAAACTTATGGCACGCCATTGTGGATATGGTCAGTTACCGCCAATCGTGCGCTATATGTACGTGCGTGGCATGGGACACAATCAAGTTGGTATCGCTCAGCAGTGGAACAAGGGGCCGGGCGAATGCATTTAGCAGGCCGCAATTACCACATTTTCTTTAAACCGGTTATGGACCCAAACATTATCCAGACGGTTAACATGGCTTATCAAGCGAAATATACGAATAGTCCCTATTTAGCGGGGATGGTTAACGTAGCCGCACAACAATCGACCTTATGTGTATTGCCAAGAGACAAGGACAGAAGAAAGGAATAATAAAATGAAGACAATTTTAATTTTAGGCGCAAACGGTGGGACAGCACAGATTCTAATTCAGCGGTTACTAAATGAGATCGACGACAAACTGATCCTATTTTTACGCCATGCTTCACGTTTGGCACAGTATCAAGATAATGACCGTGTGACTGTAATTGATGGCGATGTACTTGATCAAGACCGGTTACGGCAAGCAATGCAGAAAGTTGATATCGTCTACTCAAACGTTGGTGGTACCGACCTAGCAGCGCAGACACAAAGTATTTTGAAAGCAATGGCTGCCGAGAACAAACAGCGGTTAATTTTTATTAGTGCACTGGGTGCCAATTATGAAGTTAAGGGCAACTTTGGAAGTTGGAATGAACAGGCCATCGCTGCTTATTTGCCGGGATTTAGAGAATCAGATCAGTTGATTCAGGATTCTGGCATCAACTATACCGAGATTAGACCGGCTTGGCTGACTGATGAAAATGAAATTGATTATGAAACCACCCAGCGTGGTGAGGATTTTAAAGGTACGGAAGTATCCCGAAAGAGTGTCGCAGATCTTGCTTTTAAGTTGATTAGCAATCCTGACATGGATCAGCGGGCTAGTGTCGGTGTAAATAAACCGAACACCGATGGTGATAAACCACGTTGGATGGCATAGAAAGAAGGTAGCAAAATGGTTGAAACATTTAAATTGAATAATGGTGTTGAAATGCCAAAATTAGGTTTCGGTGTTTTTCAAATTGATGACGCGCAACAGTGTGAACAGGCCGTTCTCGATGCACTAAAGGTTGGTTATCGACTAATTGATACGGCCGCAACATATGGAAATGAACGTGCCGTTGGTAAGGCAATTGTTGAAAGTGACGTACCCCGGAGTGAAATTTTCATCTCTTCAAAGGTCTGGATTCAAGATGCAGGGTACGAAAAAACTAAAGCATCGTTTGAAAAAACACTGGCAAATTTACAAACGGATTATTTGGACCTTTACCTTATTCATATGCCGCTTGGTGATTATCACGGCAGCTGGCGTGCAATGGAAGAGTTGTACGAGGCAGGCAAAATCAAGAGCATCGGCGTCTGCAACTTTGAAGCAGATCAGTTGATTGATTTAATCTTGAGCCATCATGTAAAACCAGCTGTTGATCAAATTGAGTTGCACCCATTTTGGCAGCAAAATCAATTACGTGATGTTATGGCAAAATATGAGGTTCAACCAATGGCATGGGCACCTTTTGCAGAAGGTAAACACCAATTATTTACAGATCCAACATTGACTGCAATTGGCAAAAAATACGGAAAGACAGCTGCACAGGTAACACTACGCTGGTTGATACAAAATAATATTGTAGCGATACCAAAATCAGTCCACACCGAACGTATGCAACAAAATTTTGACGTGAGTGACTTTTCATTGAGTAATGCTGATCTAATTCAGGTTAATGATCTAGATTTGAAAGAACCTGCAATATTGGATATTCACCGATTAACTGAGGTATATCGCTTGCACGGAATTAAGTTCGAACAGTAGTCCAAGGGAGGAGTGCCATAGTGGTTGTTAAAAAGCTTTCAGTAACTGATGAAGAGTACAAACAGATTGATAAGGTTAATGCAGAGAATCAGATGACGCTGCAACAGCTGAACAACCGAGTCAACGATTCCGATCAGGCCCGAAGCTTGTTGAGCAAAATTATCGGTCAACCGGTTGATCAATCTGTTGAGGTGCGTTTGCCATTTTATACGGACTATGGACGGCGAATCATCTTCGGCAAAAACGTTTTTGTTAATAGCGGGGTTATGTTCACAGATTTGGGTGGCATTGTCATTGAAGATGATGTCCTTATTGGCCCAGGTGCCAGCTTAATCAGTGTTAATCACCCTCAGAATCCAAATAATCGACATGGTTTAGAATTATCCCCAGTGTATATCCATCAAAATGCATGGATCGGCGCAAAGTCGGTTATTTTACCAGGCGTTTCGGTAGGTAAAAACGCAATTGTTGCCGCGGGTGCAGTCGTGACACATAATGTGCCGGATAACACGATCGTTGCGGGCGTACCCGCCAAAGTAATCAAAACAATTGTGGCTTAATTTCGAGAAAAATAGGCGATAACATGAGAGAACATAAAAGTCTTGCCATCCGATTGATGATAATAATTAGCAGTTTAATGCTCATAATGTTGTCTGACACACTGACTGGTAGTGCGAACCAACAAAGTAGTAATTCAAACATTGTTGTGCAGATCGGCCGACAACGTTTTAAAGCGACGCTTAATGATAGCGTTGCTGCAAGGAACTTACAGCGGAAATTACCAATGTCGGTGAAATTTTGTAATTCACCGGGATTTGAAGAGAAAATTGCCGATTTAAAACAGCCGTTGCGAATCAGTGGTATGACGGCAGGTGGTAACCCGGATGTTGGCAGTATTGCCTATTGGTCCCCAGACCAGCGATTAGTCTTTTATTGGGGGAATGTCGGTTACTATCAAGGTATTCACATTATTGGTCATTTCGATGGCAACAAGTTTAGAAAAACGGTTCAACACCTTGGACCAAAGCAAACGGTTACAATTCGGGCAACAAAATAAAAACTAATAGCAATTAATGGAGGAATATTATGAGTATTGAAAATAAAGTTGTTGTAATTACAGGTGCATCCAGTGGTATTGGCGAAGCCACCGCTAAGCTATTGGCTAGCAAAGGTGCCAAGGTTGTTTTAGGTGCGCGTCGTGAAGAACGTTTGGCACAACTCGCTGATAGCATCGGCGAGAATGCTGTTTATCGGGTAACAGATGTTACTAATCGGCAAGAGGTAGCTGCGTTGTTCAAACTGGCCGTGGATAAATTTGGTCGGATTGACGCGCTCTACAATAATGCCGGGATTATGCCGCAGGGCAACCTGAGTGACCGTGATTATGACCGTTGGCAAGCAGAGATCAACGTTAATATCATGGGCGTGTTGAATGGCATTGGTGAAGTTTTACCAATTATGCAAAAGCAGCAGGATGGGTTAATTATCACGACAGATTCTGTCGCTGGTCACGTTGTCTACCCAGCATCCGCTGTTTATAATGGCACCAAATACGCGGTGCGGGCCATTATGGAAGGCTTGCGGCAGGAAGAAAAAAACAATGGCATTCGTTCCACAATCGTGTCCCCAGGCGCAGTGCGGACAGAATTGTCTAAGACAATCGGTAATGCTAACGTGGAGGCAGCGCTACAGCCAATGTTTGATGCACCACAAGAGGAAGGATTGACATTGGCACCTGCTGATATCGCAAACGCGGTGTTGTTCGCTATCGATCAGCCCAAGCATGTTGCAGTCAGTGAAGTTATTGTTCGGCCGGCCCGTCAGGAAGTTTAAACAGTTGAAGCGTATTGCGTGTGTAGATAGTAGGCTCTCGAAAGTGGTTATTTTCACTTTTGGGAGCCCTTATTTTTTATTGAAAGATGAAGTTGTTCAGCGTTATAAGAATGCTATTTTACGGGAAAATGCACCGTTGCTCAGATGCATAAAATTGATATTGTCTTTTATTATAAAAGGCCCTATACTATCTTCGTAACATGTTGGCAGAGTGGTTCAGCAGTATGGAGGACAAGACGATGGCTAGCAACAAAGTTAGTTTCGAAGATGATCAATTACTCGTAGAGCCTGTTGGTATCGATAAAGTGCTTGGGTTCGAAAACTGTTTGAAAATTCCGTTACATCATGTAGTCGATGCAAGCTTGGATAATGGCGAGGATAATCAGTTTGTTTGGCGCAAACTAGGATATGGCGGCATTAACAAGAAGGTAGGGACGTTCAGTAGCAAAGGCCAGGATTACTTTTACAATTTTGACCGAAGTAAAGCAGCAATTGTGATTTCGCTACAAAATGAAAAATTTTCCCGGTTAGTGTTAGATGTAGATGAGCCTAACCAAGTAATTACAGATATAAATGCAAAAGTAGCAGAATTGACGCAGTAGACTAAAGCAAATAATTAATATTGACCCCCAATCTGGATTAGGTTAGGGGTCTTTTAATGGAGAATATTATTGATACTGTTTCTGTGTATGACTGAACTTGTTTATTCTGTATACTTGGGACAATGACGGACATTGTTTGATTAATCACGTCAATGAAAGGTATCAGCGAGAGGACTCTACAATATGGATTGGGAAGACAATTTTTCAGAGCAAACATTAGACCGCGGCTATGATTATTTTCAGCGAGGCCTAGTGCACGACTTTACCCAGCAGGATAACGGAACGTTGACTGCTACAGTGTTTGGCACTGAGGCTTATCAAGTAACGGTCAAACTGAACGGTAACCGCCTCGAAAAAGCAGAATGCGATTGTCCGTATGCAGAGGGTGGACACAAATGCAAGCACATGGTGGCAGTACTCGATTACTATGAGGACAAAAATGATCCGGCCGCATTTGACGATGATGACGAGTACGACGGGGATGATTACGACGAAGATGATATGGAAGTGGAAGAAACGGACGGTGACGAAGATGATTTTGCCTCAACGATTCCAACCACTCGTGAAGCCATCGACATGGCTTCAAATGCCCAGATTCGAGAATTTTTGAAATACGCCCTCACTCGTAATCCTGAATTGGCCGTTGAATTCCAAATGAGAACGAATAAAACGGTTATTAAGCGACGGAATAACAGCTATCGGAGCATTATTGATGATATTTTCTCAATGTGTATGGACGCTTCAGGCTTCATTGACTACGATACTGCCGATTTATTTGAAAGAGAGTTAAGCGATTTCATTGATAAGTATTTAAAACCACTGATCGAGGAAGGTCAAGGAACATTAGCTTTCAAGTTAACTGGCTATTTAGTTGAAGAACTAGCCGAAGTCGATATTGATGATTCTAACGGTGAGATAGTCATGTTGGCAGACGAAACTGCTTCTCTCTTGAAACAAATCTTGGGCGAAGCAGATCTGCCGCTTAAGCGAACTATCTTTAAGTGGTGTCAAAAGCATGCTACAGAAAAGTTCGGTGCGTTTGAAGAAATGGTTGAAGATATTCTTTTCGATAACTTTGCGGAGTCGGAATTTCTTCAGAAGAAGCTGACGTGGACCGCTGACAAACTGCAACAATCGCAGTTGAATCCTGGTAGTTGGATGGATCATCGGACGGCTGAAAAGTGGGCAAGCTATCATCTACAAGTCATGCAGGAATTAAAAACTCCTGAGGAAGCAATCAAACAATTCTGTTTGGAAAATCTGTATTACGCTAAGTTGCGGACTACCTATGTAGCAATCTGTGTTAAACAGCAGAACTATGATGAGGCCATTCGGGTTCTGATTGATGGCCAGCAGTCTACGCCTTACCCAAGGACTGCGACGAATTTTGGCGAACAGTTAAAACGAATTTATTTAAAATTGGGAGAAACGGAGAATTACCTAGATGAACTGACTCAGTTAGAAACTGTCTATAATCCAGCTAACCTTGAAGATTTTCAGGAATTGGAGAAAGCCTACTCAGCAGCAGAATGGCCGAACGCACGGCAAAAATTGTTTAATGCAATGCCAGCGGGCACCGATCTCAGAAGGCTGTACGTGGAAGATGAACTGTACGATCAGTTGATGGACACTGTCTCAAAAGAAACCGATCTGTTTAGGGTTCGGGACTATGAACCGATATTAAAACAAAAATATCCTGACCGGATGTTGCAGCATTATGCAAACGTTATCCAGACAATGGCGTCACATACCAATACCAGAAGGAACTATTGGAATCTAGTAGAAATTCTGAGACACATGCGTCAATATCCTGACGGTAAACAGGTTACTAGTGAGATAGTTGCGGACTGGCGCAAACGTTATGGGCGTCGGCCAGCGATGATGGAAGAATTGGATCGGTTGTGAGCAGATGTGTCTTTAAAAAGGCTTGATATTAAAGGACTTATAAACTTGTCAAATTACTATAGAAACATAATGAAAGCAGCATGAAATCCTAACGTAAATCGAGGGTTTCATGCTGCTTATTTTGGTATACTTTTGCTTACCGAGAAGTGATGACGTTTTAGAGAGTGCCTACGAAGCACGAGAGAAAGCGAGCAATAACGTTAAGAGACAGTTGTGAAGGTGGCCTTTGCCTTTTCAATTGTCTCTTCGTGTTATGTACAGCTTTCTGTGCGTCAGTGGCACGTTTGATGCCTACCATCAATGGAGGTGACGCCAATGACGTGTTTAATGACATTATTGTTGCGGGACCGAAGGGAAGGAAGACATCTGTGTGTCCCAAAAGGATACCTTGTTCTTGGCTTGCAGTTTTGTGACGTTAATTATCGCATGGCTACAGCTACTTGTTTCATTGACACAACACATTTGCTGTTGATGAACAAAAAGAGCAATCGTCGTTATATAGCTTTGGAAGGCTGACAGTTGCTCTTTGACTTCAGGCACCACCGCTTTTGCGGATCGGTCAGGGGATGTTATTCCAGTGTCATCCTTTTTACGTTGTTAGTATAACACCTGATACTAAAAGATACCGCAGTCAAAGTTGATTACTTGATGGTTTGAGACATTCGATATGCCTTGGGTGTCATATTGGTTCGTTGCTTAAAAATTTTCGTAAAGTACGCACTGTTATTAAAACCAACGCCCAATGCAATAGTAGTGATAGGGTCATCGCTTTTTATCAAACGTTGTTTCGCCTGATCAATACGATACTGAATTAAATAATCAATCGGACTTTGATGAAAATACTTATGAAATGAACGGCTGCATTCCTTTTCGCTCACACCAACGTGAGCAGCAATATCGGCGACTGTTACTTTTTGATCAAAGTGGCGATGGATGAAACTAATCATTTGTTTGATCCGTTCTTGAGCGTAAGGCGTGGTTGTAAGTGCGTACTGTTGCTGTGTATTGATCTCGTCTATCAGGGCAAGCCACGCCTGACTCAGCAGACTACGGATCTGAAATTCCTTGTCGGCTTTTCCATCCAGTTGGGTAAGTTGTTGAAGCAATTTGAAGAATTGCCGACCACTTGGGGTGCTTTCTCGAATGATCACGACTTCAATGCTCAGATTTTTGAGAATCGGGTTGAGATATTTGGTTTCAAACACACTTCGGTAGTGGCCAGTTAACAGGATTGGGTGGAATAAGTGCGCGTGCTCCATTGCACTTTTTTGACCCGGTCCTTTTCGTTTGGTATTCATCACGTTGGTATTGATAAAGTAGGCCTCACCTTGATGAATGGTGTAAACCTGATTAAGTGTCTCCACGATGATCGACCCTTGGTAGGCGTAGTCAAATTCCAATTCTTCGTGCCAGTGCCAAGGCGCAATGAACTGACTGAAGTCTCGCCGGTGCATTGTGTAAGGAAATGTGTACGTCATGCCATCAATTTGTTCGACGGCGTTGTCGTCTTGTTCAAAGCCTAGCTTCATATTTTTATCTCCATTTTGTCCGAATAGTTATACTTTAAGACAGAATGATAATATTTTAAAGCCGCTTCTCTTTGTATGATGAAGATACAAATTACGAGAAAGAGGCAAAACAATGGCTTACAATTTTGATTTTTATTCACCAACAGAAGTTGTGTTTGGTCGCGACACACCCAGTAAGGTCGGCAAATACATTAACAAGTATCATGGTCACAAGATTTTGATTGTCTACGGTAGCGACCGTGTGCGTCAAAATGGTCTGATGGATGTCATTACGAAGGCACTGGCGGATGATAGTCTGACCTATAAAATGCTTGGAGGTGTGGTGCCCAATCCACGTTTGAGCAAGGTTTATGAAGGCATCACGCTTGGCAAACGGATGGGTGCTGACTTTATCTTAGCTGTCGGTGGCGGCTCCGTAATCGATACAGCCAAAGCGATTGCATATGGTCTGGCTGAACCTAACGAAGACGTTTGGACATTATTTGCCCATCAACGTACTGCCAAAGCTTGCCTGCCAGTGGCGTCTGTCCTAACAATTGCGGCAGCTGGCAGTGAAACCAGTATGGGTTCCGTAATTACTGATGAAAAAACGAAGGAAAAGCGCGCGTATGATGATGACTTGGCACGACCAAAGTTTGCTATCATGGATCCTGAATTAACGCTGTCTGTTTCAGATTACCAAACAGAGTGTGGTGCCACAGATATCATGATGCACACAATGGAGCGGTACTTCACTAACGGCGGTAACATGGCAATTACTGATGCCGTTGCGGAGGGATTGTTACGAACGGTGAAGACAAACGCGCAGGTCTTGCATGCCAACCCGCAATTATATGAAGCGCGTGCCGAAATGATGTGGGCCGGTTCACTGTCACACAACAATTTGACCGGTTGCGGCAATGACGGTGGTGATTTTGCAACCCACATGTTGGAACATGAATTGAGTGGCATGTTTGATATCACTCACGGCGCAGGTTTAGCAGCCATTTGGCCGACATGGGCGCGTTATGTTTACCAAGATGATTTACCTCGTTTTATCAGTTTTGCGCAGAACGTGATGGGCGTGACTGAAAAGGGTAGCGGCGAGATGATTGCATTAACGGGAATTGCCAAAATGGTGCAGTTTTACCATGCCATTGGGATGCCTGCGACCATCAGCGAGTTGGGCATTACGTTGACCGATGACCAGTGTCATACGTTAGCTCATAACTGTGCTGTTGCTGCTGGGGGTAAAAAAGGATCGGCTAAGGTGTTATACGAAGATGACATGTATCAAATCTACAAAAAGGCCAGCGAAGCTTAAACGTAGATCAATGGCACCATATTACTATTGAAAATAGGGATTAAAATAGGTGGTTCTGTCCTACATTTTGGGACGGAATCATTTTTGTTTTGCAAACGTGATTTCTATCATAAAGACGTATAATTAAGAGCAAACAGTCGACTAGAAGCAGGATGGCGATTTTACCCATCTCTTTTGCAAATAAAGGTTTGGTAGCTAATCATGAAACAAATTTATTTTTTATGTACAGGCAATTCATGTCGTAGCCAGATGGCTGAGGGGTTTGCCCGGCAATTATTGGGACCAGAGTGGCACATTGCTAGTGCTGGAGTAGAGACGCACGGATTAAACGCCAGGGCCGTTGTCGTGATGAATGAAGTGGGAATTGATATTTCGCACCAGTATTCCAAACTGATTGATGTGGATTACTTGAACCATTGCGATCTGGTTGTGACGTTGTGTGGTGATGCTCGTGACCGTTGCCCAATAACGCCGCCATCAGTGAAAAAGCTGCACTGGCCCTTACCGGATCCTGCACAAGCGGCGGGCACCGAAGAAGAGCAACTGACAGTGTTTCGCGCTGTCAGAGATCAAATTAAACAGCGTATTTTGGCAGAAATCAAATAAGGCAAAGGCGAATAGTGACAATTATGCGAAATTTCTTTTTAACAACATCACGACTGGGCTTTTCTCATTGGCAATCGACGGATATGGAATTGGCGCAAACACTGTGGGGTGACATCAATGTTGTTCGATATATTCATCAAGGCCCATTTTCAGATGAAGAGGTGGTCGAGCGTCTGAACACTGAAATGGCACAACAAGCCAAAGTTGGAGCGCAATACTGGCCAATTTTTTGGAAGGCTGATGAAACGTTTATTGGTGCTTGTGGACTGCGGCCAACAGATGAGCCGAATGTTTTTGAATTCGGTATTCATTTACGACCATCAGTTTGGCATCAAGGCGTGGGAATGGAAGCGGGCCAAGCAGCGATAACGTACGGTTTTAATGAACTGAATGCTAAAAAGATTGTCACGGGCCATAATCCAAATAATATTGGTTCGCAAAAATTGCTCGCAAAACTAGGTTTTGAATACTATGGCAAAGAATTTTATGCACCAACGGGTCTTGAACACCCGATGTATCGAATGACACCAGTCATGTGGGCGGCAAGAAAATATTAAAAATGACGGTTAATTGTCTCTTTTGCGAGAAGAAATTAACCGTCATTTAGGTTGGTGTCGATTATTAGTCTTGAGCGCCCTTGCCTAAGAATGCGTTAAGCATCCAAACGTTCTTATCAACGCTCATCTTAAAGCCATTTAGCATATCTTGAGTTGGCCAATCTTTTTCATCATCGGAAACTTCCATGCCCAATTCAATTTGATCACGGAGATATTTAAATTGATCGGATAATTGTTGAATGTAGTCCGGCAATGATGTGCTGCCCCAACTGGTTTTATCATCAGGTAAGCCAGTATGTTCAATGAATTCGTGTGTTGTTGAGTAAGGTGAGCCACCGAGTTGTATCAAACGTTCAGCAATATCATCAAGCATGTCGTCGAGTTGATCTAAATAATCGTCCATCTGGGGATGCATGCGGAAAAATTCTGGTCCGCGCATGTACCAGTGAATTTGGCGAACATTGACCTTGAGTTGGCTGATGTCAGCAATCAATTGATTTAACTGATCACGAGTTTTGGGGAAATCGTACTGTTTATATGATTGTGCCATATTTACAAAACACTCCTTCACATAGTGACAAACTTCCGGCTGACGGTGAAATCCTTTAATTGATTTCGAAGTTATGATACATGGTTGGTTGTTGATCTGTCGAATTTCTAACCTCGAATCGCAAATTTAAAACTGAGATGTTTGAATGGGTAGCAGTTGGTTAACTTAACAACCAAACGTTAGCCACTTTCCGATGATGAATAAAGATATAGTTGCTTGCGCAAATAAAACGATCGATTTAGAATACAATCACGTCCATGAATAAGACGTGATGAGCCCAATAATTGCCACATTAACTGTGCATATAAATGACAGTGGGAGGATCAAATATGAGCAAATTTGTTGAGAACTTTGATGCAGATAACGAATATTTAACAATTCCTGATGGTTTTAAAGAAGTCGCCCACGACACTCGCTCTCGTAATGGGGAAGACGTTGAGGTGGTTCGCTATCAACAATCTGAAAAGATTGTGCAGAACAATCCACACGTCACAGTTGTATACGGTGACGATGGTCGTTTGATCAGCTACAACAATTTTTCTGTTGATAGCCCGGATGCATTGCCGGATGATTCTGAGGCCGTGGACATTGCTCTTAATGTCTTTGATTCGTTGGATTCAGAATACGCAGAAGAACTGTCACTGATGCGCATTGATGAACAAGAGCGACTGTTTATCAACGACGATGGTGATGAGATTGCCACACCGATTTTGTGGGTTAAGTTCGCGCACATGAACGGCTCCTACAACTGGGTTTCCGTAGGCCCTGCAGGGCAAGTGATTGAATTTGAACGGGAGTCATTGTGGGATTACGGTCAATCTCGTCGTGCCACAGAAGAGTGGAATGATGACGACTGGGTGGCTGCTCGGGAACACCGCGGACCACAGTTATCGGCACCTTCTGCACTGGCGTAACTCAATGCTATCGGCCAATAAAATGAGTTTGAACGAAATATGTGAAACTAACGAAAAGCAGCGTGCAATTATTTCTTGCACGCTGCTTTTTTGTATATAAACGAAGCTTTGATTACTGATAAGATTGTTGAAGAAATTCCTTCAACGGTGTCGCCTCATGACCCATGATTGTTTGATAATCATCACTGACCGTGTCGAGCAGACCCATCGCACCGCCTGCATACATGGACGACAACATGTGGCCTTCGTTTCCTTGATTGTACATTTTCTCAAATTCCGTGGCAGTGACAGGCTGGTAGGTAATGGGCTGCCCTGAGACGTCACTGAGGACAGCGGCAAGTTCCGGCATTGAATAATTGCGAGCTTGTGTCAGTGTGTAAACGTGGTTTTGCAAACTTGGCGTGGTGGCAACTTTGGCAAACGCTTTTGCACTGTCCGTTTGCGAAATAAAACTCAATGACTGATCACCAACTGGGTAAATGACATGTTGACGCTCAATTAGTTCGGGCAAGTATGGAATCAGTGGATCTGCGTACAAGGCATTTCGCAGAATGGTGTAATGAAGCCCTGATGCTGCTAGCCGCCTTGGTAGATACCCATAGAAGGCAGACAGGTCAAACGGATTGTTAGCCTGATCGGCAATAAAGCCCATGGCAATCAGCTGCTTGACGTGTGCCTGTTGTGCCGCCGCAATAACGTGTTCGAGTTCCGTGACGCGGCTATAGCTATCGTGACTCTTGCTAGGCACATAAATAAACACGTCGGCGTTATCCAGTAGCTTGGTCAAACTACTTTCGTCGCTATAGTCGATTTGATTGATATCGATTCCCAGGGTCGCCCACATCATTGCCTTTCTAAGCGTGTGAACGCCGAGAGAGACATCATCAGGATTAACTAACCGCGTCAGCTCAGTGGTGATCTGGGTGCCCAGGTGACCTGTGGCACCAGTTATGACATATTTCATTTAGGGTAGCGCTCCTTTTCAGTGAAATTACTGTTGTTTGGACAGCACTTCTTTAACGGCTTCATTTAGTGGTGTCACAGGGTGACCTAACACATCGGCCAAATCTGATGAAGAAACATCGAGTTCGCCACTACCCATGAGACTTTGCATACTGGTCAAAACCTCGGCTAGGTGTGCATTAACGCCGTTGTCAATCAGCGATTGTTTGTAATCGGCGGTTGAGACATTGGTAAATGTGAATGTTGTACCGGTCACTTGATGGATAGCATGGGCTAAATCCTGAAATGACGTTGGTTTACCCCCAAACTCATAAACGGACTTTGTGGATGTGGCGGCCAAAACTTTAGCACCAGCTTCAGCGTATTCACGTTCTAATGCATAGCTGACGCGGCCATCACCAGCAGCATATAACATGTCTTTACCTGCGGCGCCAGCAGTTAAATAGTTGGCTTCGTTTTCGAGATACCAAGCATTGCGGAGGAAGGAGTGGGCAATACCACTGTCGGCAATCATTTTTTCGGTGGCCACGTGGTCTGTAGATAATGGCGATTTAGCGATATCCGCTTTAGCAAAACTGGTGTAAGCAACGTAGCGAACGTCGGCTGCCTTGGCGGCCTCAACGACATTGGCGTGCTGTGTTTGACGAGGAACAGCTGTGCCAGGAATCGATGAGATGAATAGCAAACGGTCAACACCGGCAAAGGCGGCGTTTAGGCTGTCAAGGTCAGCATAGTCACCTTGGCGCACTTCAATACCGGCTGGCAACACTTGATGTGCTTTGTCTGTATTTCTGGCAATGGCGATGATGTCAGAAGGTGAAACGAGTTGTGTCAGTGTTTTAATAATGGTTTGGCCCAAATGACCGGTAGCTGCTGTAACTGCGTATTTCATAATGATTAACTCCTTTTTGAATTGATCAACGGTTATAAACTTTGACGGCGACGTTCTTGAATGCCATCAATGATTTCGGTTAACGTAATGGCCTGCATTTCCTGTTCTGCGGCCTGTTGTACGCGATCGTAGACACCATTTAATGTTTCCTGGATATTGGCGCCGACGGGACATTGCATATTGGTGCGTGGGTCGACGTGCAGGATGTTTTGGCTAGCTTCAACAGCACGATAGACATCAAGTAGCGTAATGTCATCGGCTGAGCGAGCCAAACGAGGTTCTGCGGAACCATTTTTCGTCGTTAACAAACCGGCATTTTTGAGATCAACCATGAGTTTGCGGACGACACTAGGATTGGCCTCGATACTGGCCGCAATGCTAGTACTGCTAAGACTGGCTGTTGGCGCGATACTGATGTATGCCAGAATATGAACACCATCACTTAAACGATATGAGTACTTCATGGAAATCACCTACGATTCTAACTGTTACTTTATAAACAACAGGTTCATTGTAACGCCTGTTGCTTTTAAGTCAACAGATTAGTGTTTGATCTTGGATGTCGCTTGCGGTTGTCAACATTGACACGCTCGCCGTGGGACCGGTTCAAGCCGGAAGTGCACCGTCTTTCACCTCGCCGTAAAGCCTCGTGAAGACCGCGAGTCTTTGCGTCCGTCTGTGTTGTAAATTCGAGAGAATCATTCGAATTAACAACACCTTCACGGTTCGGTATCAATGTTGACGCCCTTCGGCTAACGTGGTGGTTTGGAGGAAAACATTAATGTCGACTTCTAAAAAGTTGGGAAGTCATTTAAGAATATTGACAGCTTATTATAGACGACTAAAATTAACTTTTCTTTACTAAAATCCACTTTTTGAATACAATTACATATATAAATATATTTGGAGGTGTCTTATGAGTATAAAAACGCCAAAAAAGATTAACTTGAATGTTAAAATAGATCCTGATTTAAAACAAAAAGCAGATACTGTCTTTGAGAATATGGGTATCACAACGAGTGCTGGTGTCATGTTATTCATTAAAAGAGTGGTGGATGACCAAGAGTTACCGTTTACACCACGCGTTGCAACAGGCGTTGATAAGGCTCTTCAGGATTTAGAAACAGGTAATGTGCATTCTGTAAAGTCACCACAACAAATGTTTGATGAGTTGGATGGTGACGATGACTGAAAAATGGCTAACCATCGTATATACCAATCAATTTAAAAAGTCATACAAGCGAATAAAGAAGCAAGGACGACAGCTAAAAAGTTACAGTCTACAATAGAGATGCTTGCGAGTACAAATACAGTTGATCGTGTTTATCATGACCATCAATTAACAGGGCGTCTGAATGGTTTTCGTGAACTTCATATTGAACCAGACTGGTTACTTATTTACAAACGTGATGATGCAAAATTAATTTTGTTGATTGTGGATACTGGGAGTCATGCTCAATTATTTGGCATGTAAGTGAAAGGTCTATTGGCCTTAGTCTTTATTGACTGAGGCTTTTTTATTTGTTGCTTAACTTAATCAATATCATTGGCTCACAATTCGTTTTTATTGAAAATTAGGGATTTCCCTCGTTTACAAACGTAAACAAAAATGATATTGTTTAAATAAGGTTTACAAACGTAAACGCAAAACGGATTGAAGGAGTGCAGTGCATTATGGATAAGTTGGTCGTTCTTATTGGCGGAATTACATTGATAGCGTTTATTGGTTGGTGGTTCTTTGGCAAACATCAATCAGCTGCGGTGGATGCACAGGTAACAGAAAAGCAACAGCGCGCACGCGTCAGTGTTGATGGTGGCTATACACCGTCAACGTTGATCTTGAAAAAGGGTATTCCGGCGCAAATTACGTTTAATCGTAAAGATCCATCTAACTGTTTGGAACAAGTTGTGTTTGAGGACTTTGGGATTAATCAGTTTCTACCACAGGGTCAAGATCAGATTATTGACATTGATACATCTAAAGCTGGTGAATTCAACTACGCGTGCGGCATGAACATGTTTCACGGCAAAGTGGTTGTTAAGTAATGTGCTTGGTGCAAACGGGCTGGTCGTTTGAGGGCAAAGTTACGGTTGAACAAAGGATTATTGAAGGGTGGATGCACCAAGATGAGTTATAAAAATCGTTTTGTATTTTCATTAGTGGTTTCACTGCCACTATTGGTTGAAATGTTTTTAGCGCCGTTTGGTTATCACATTCCTGGTGGTGATTGGGGCGAGTTTCTGTTGGCAACCGCTGTGATGCTGGTGTCTGCCGGACCGTTCGTCAGAAGTGCATGGGCGGCCTTTAAACATCATCACGCCAATATGGATACGCTTGTCGCTATTGGTACCTCGACAGCATATCTTTACAGCATTTACGCGATGTTGAATCACCAAGCTGTGTTCTACGAGAGCGCTGCACTAGTTGTGACACTGATTCTGCTGGGACAAGTCTTTGAAGAGCGGATGAAACATTCAGCAAACGGCGCTGTTAAGAAGTTGCTGGACTTACAGGCTAAAGATGCCGAAGTGCTCCGTGACGGCAAACTGGTTATGCTCCCGTTGGATCAAGTTGTAATGGGTGATGTGATCCGTGTAAAACCTGGGCAAAAAGTTGCCGTCGACGGCGTGATTACAGAAGGTAAATCCACCCTCGACGAATCTATGGTCACGGGTGAAAGCATGCCCGTCGAGAAAAGCGTTGGTGATGCTGTTATCGGCTCAACCATGAACAACACTGGGACATTTATGTTTAAAGTGAACAAGTTGGGCAAAGACACTTTGTTATCACAAATTGTCGAAATGGTGAAGAAGGCGCAAACGTCTCATGCTCCAATTGAAAAGATGGTCGATAAAATTTCGAATATCTTTGTGCCGACTGTGTTGATTACGTCGATTATCACATTCATGGCATGGTACGTTTTCTTTGGTGCCACGGTGGGACAGGCCTTAATCTTTATGGTTGCCGTACTTATCATCGCGTGTCCGTGTGCGCTTGGGATTGCCACACCAACAGCCTTGATGGTTGGAACCGGACGTAGCGCCAAGTTAGGGATTCTGATTAAAAACGGCGAGGCTTTGGAAGCTGCCAACAAAGTGAAAACGGTAGTGTTTGATAAAACAGGTACCATCACGGTTGGCAAACCTAAAGTGACAGACGTCATCGGCGACGAACGGATGGTTTTGAGCGTGGCCGCAAGTTTGGAAAAATCATCAGAACATCCATTAGCAAGCGCAATTTTGGAGCGTGCTGAGTCAAACGACCTGTCATTTGTTGAGGCAACTGACTTTCAAGCGATTGAAGGTAAGGGCGTTCAGGCAATGGTAGACGGCAAGCTGGCGTTTGTTGGCAACGATAAGTTACTTCAAGACCATAAGTTAGGACCTCAACTGAAGGATCGAATGACAGCATTACAAACGGAAGCCAAGACAGTTGTGATTGTTGGCTTGGATGACCAAATCATTGGTTTAATTGCTATTCAGGATGCACCAAAGCAGAGTTCCATGAATGCCATCGCGCAGTTAAAACAGCGGGGCCTGCGAACAGTGATGCTTACAGGTGATAACAAGCTGGTTGCCGAGGCAATCGCTAAGCAAGTCGGTATTGATGACGTGATTGCCGATGTGTTACCGGGTGATAAGGCTGATCACGTGAAAGACCTGCAGGAAAATGGTCCAGTAGCATTTGTTGGCGATGGTATTAATGATGCGCCAGCGTTAACGACCGCTGACGTAGGGATTGCGATGGGTTCTGGAACTGACATCGCCATTGAATCCGGCGGCATTGTGCTGGTGAAAAACAATTTAGAAGACGTTGTTCAGGCGCTGGCACTTAGCGAGAAAACGTTTAGCCGTATTAAGATGAATCTATTCTGGGCATTTATTTACAATGCTCTTGGTATTCCGATTGCCGCTGGTGTGTTTGCTACACTTGGCCTAACCTTGAGCCCTGAGTTAGCCGGACTTGGGATGGCGCTAAGTTCGCTTTCGGTGGTTGCAAACTCGTTGTTGTTGAATAAAGTTAAATTGACATCGAATGCGAAGGAGCGTGTTGTGGCATGAAGTTAGCTGAGATCAAGACAAGGACGGTTGCCATAATTGGCGTGGCTTATGTCGTAGTAGCTCTGATTATCGGTAGTTTTCTGACGAATATCTTAAGCTAGTTAAAGTCTTTACGTACAAAGGCGGGTCTCTTTTTAGAGCTCGTCTTTTTATTTTTAGCGCTACTAATTATTTTTCAACTATAAAAAATTAATTACTGAAACCTGAGCAATTATAGAAACTATTTTTCAATATTACGTCCATGTTTGCAAATTGACTGAACTGTTGCTATGAGTGCATCTATACGCGTTTTTCAAATGTTCCAAATAAGTAAAACCATGCTATGATGTGGCTGTAATGTAAGCGCTTGACCATTATCAATATTACTTTTTCCTAGTTTAAAGTTTCAAATTATTACTTTATTGTCCTTACTAATTATCATAAATAAATGTTGATTCATTAACTATTTTTATGGGGGAATACCATGTTAAGCAATCAAGGAGTAAAAAAACATTTTAAAATGTATAAAAGTGGTCGCTTGTGGATGATTGCCGGTATTGCAACGGCCATGATGACATTGAGCTATAGTCCGCGTGTTTATGGTGACACGGTTAGTCCAACGTCTAATGAAGTATCAACTCCGAAAACAGGTGTTGATAATAATGCGAAGTCAGCAGAGCTAAAACCGGTTGGGAGTGACAGCGGAGTAGTGAACACAGCGTCAACTCAGAAAGATATTACAACGACTAGCGCGCAGACAAGTAGTGGATCTTTGGACCAAAGGTCAAATATTGCAAAAGATAGTGGGACAAGTCCATTGAGCGAATCTGCTAATGCTGTGTCCCAGGCGCCGGTTACATCAGCTGATTCTCTCGGAAGTGGCTCTACTGAGAAAGCGCCTAGTTCTGAAAAAACAGCTAGTTCTGCTGCAGACGTGAATGGATTGAGTGAATCGAAACAAATTACTGGATCGTCAGAAGGCAGAATAAGCGCAGAGTCCGTTCAAGCGAGTCAAGTAAATTCTGGTGCGGTTAGCGCCACATCAGTTCGAAGTGCTAAACCAAGCGAAGTTAGGCAAAATATAGAAACAGCCAGTGTAAGTGGCAATTCAGCAATAAGTAAATCGGACACTAGTGCACGTGATTTATCTACGGTGGGGAAGATAAACCGTACACAGAGTGCCATACGGCCAATGGCTCTAAACTTTTTGACGACTGACGACACTGAGCCTATTGATCAATGGATGCCGAACAAAACGCTTCAAAAAATTGTTCTAGATGAACTACGCACTACCGGAAAAGAAGCTGGGAGTCAGAAAACATGGTCGAGCGTGAACGACATTACGCAATCAGATATGTTATTACTCCACTCATTGTGGACGCAAGGATATGAAACATATATTGATGGGAAAACTTCTTTCTCACTTGAAGGGCTTCAATATGCCACAAATTTGACGGATTTGAATTTTAATCGCACGATGGATTCAAACTCTGTAGATGGAAACCCGATAATTCAGACTCGCGGGGACATCACCGATTTATCTCCGTTGAAGAATTTAGTGAATTTAACGACGTTAGAGCTTAACGGAAATCGCGTGTCAGATATTACACCAATCGCAGGACTTAAGAAAATAACTAGACTGGTTTTCCCTAACAATAATGTGGCTGACCTGTCCTCGCTAAATGCTGCCCAATATACGAAAGGTCTTTATTATTCTGGGCAAATTATTGAACAACCTTTGGTGAGAATTCCTGATACCATGACGTATACAATGGTTAATCCGGTTAAGCCCGCACAGGGAATTACGTATCAGTATGCTGCCTATAAGGGAATTTATTTTGCACTTCAAACAGCCATAGCGTCGCCCAATACGTATGATACTTATAGAGCATTTTTAAATGCCGGACCGTCGTCATTTGATGGTAAAAGCATTAAATATCAAAATATTCACGTACAAGTGGTTCCTGATCAGACGCCAAAATATCCCACGGATCACTATCTGACAAATGATTTGAATGTGAATTTAGCACAGGATTTTGGCACCCCCTCATATATCATACAAGACAATCCCAAGACTTATTACATGATTTCTCAGTTTTTTGCTCCTGACGGCCTAGTAGCGGCTACTATCTTGACACCTTACGATGTTGCACCGAATGCAAAGGACGTCACTGTAAAGTATGTTGATGAGACAGGCTCTAGTATTGCAGATGACAAGACATTATCAGGGTTAGTTGGTGACCCATACACATCCGAGGCGTTATCGCCTGTTCCAGCGGATTACGAGTTAACAACGACTCCAAACAACTACAAGGGTACCTTTTCAGATAAGGCGCAAACTGTCACTTATGTGTATAAAAAGGTCAACTCAACAATTACCATTCATTACAAGGATGACAAAGGCAACACAATCAAGGATGATACCACTTCAACTGGTAAAATTGGGACTGCTTTCAATCTGACGCATCCAGACATTGACGGATACGATTATGTTTCGACTACCGGTACGCCATCTGGTAAATACACCAAAGATTCAGCAGAGGTTACTTTTGTCTATAAGGTGGCACAGTCGACCATCACAGTACACTATCAAGATGATAAGGGTAATACGATCAAGCCGGACACGACGTCGACAGGAGATATCGGTAGTACGTTCAATCTGACGCATCCAGACATTGACGGGTATACTTATCAATCGGCAAAGGGAGTTACTTCTGGTAAATACGCCGGAACTAATGCAGAAGTAACCTTTGTGTATCATGTTAATGAAGTGGTTCCACCTACAACGCCAGAAACACCAGTTACGCCTGAACAGCCCGCCACACCTGGAACGTCAGCAAAGCCAGAAACACCGACAATTGCACCAACTAACAACAGCAGTGATCCGGTCAATCTTGATGCAAGACAGGGAACGGTCACTGTGAAATATGTAACAGATAGTGGTCAACAACTCGCTCCAACTGTAGTTATGACTGGCAAACAAGGAACATCATATATAACCGCTCCGGTTGCCGCTTTGTCGACAGTATATCAGTTGGAAAAAATACCAGAGAATGCGTCTGGCTTGTACGAATCAAACAATCAGGTCGTTATTTATGTTTATAAGATTGCTGCTCCGGTAGCAGATAATAGTACCAAGCCGCTAGCGGCAATCAAGACTGACTCTGTTGAGACGGTTCATCACGAACGAGCAGGTGTCGTTCTTCCACCACGTACGTCAAATTATGATTTGCCAAAAACAAATCAAAAACATGCAGCAACTTCTGTAATTGGTTTCGCGTCATTAGGATTCTTGTTCGGTGGTTTGACATTTTCCAAACGAAGAAAACACGATTAATTGGTGTTCTAATCTAAACTAATTTATTTAAAAAGTGACAAATAATGGGGCGTCAGAACCATTTACAAAAAGATCACAATTCAGTCACGCAACACATGTCATCTATGGTTGCACGTCTGAAATTGTGATCTTTTATTTTACAGATGATTTAAAAGCAGTATTAGCGCTTCTGATTGGAACTTGCAACATTTCGTGCAGAAAAGCGTCTGCCTTAACAATAGCTGATGGTACATGGACATGCGCGATAAAACTTTGTCCGTTTGGTCCGTAACCATTGGCGTCATCATGAAGGCGGGCGACTTCACCTAACAGAAGAGTAATGAAGTCTGTCATCGTCCACATGCCTAAAGCAGTTGTCGCAAACGTCAGTTGATTATCTTTGACCACAATGTGCGGTGCGTAAGTTGCGTAATTAATCAGCGTAATCTGTGGGGCAAACTTTTTGAAACCGGCGGCTAAACGGCGTTGCATGGTGGCGTCTTGCATAATACCCAAGGTGTTAATTTTCAACTGCTGGTTTTTGAGGAGCGCTAATGTATTCGTGACATTGTTACCGCTATTGGTTGATTTAGTTTCGAGCAAATCAACGTGGTCGTCAAACTTTTCCAATAAGTACCGTTGAAATAATGCGGACTCAGTTGCGTCTTCAGGCGCAACGATACCGTGCTGAGCCATTTGGGTTCGCAGGAGTGGTGTTGTATGGCCAGCGCCACCCACGAGTACGTAATGTTTCGCAACGTGATGTGAAATGGCAGCATGCATTACGTTTGCACCTTCGAGAATGCTGCCACCAAAGAGAGCCAGTGCATCGATTCTCTGGATGCGAAACTGTTGTTGTAATGCTGATGTTGTTAGTGTATCGACATCACGTTGACCTAAGAAAAGGCTAAGCTGATTTAGGCGATTAGCGACAGTATCAAGTCGTTTTTTTGACAATGTGGTCAGATCAATCATGGCGTCACTCCCTTATCAAATGTACTTATATTGTAATATGTGAAACGCGTTTCATGGCAACGACGAATTAAGAATACGGATAAACAAATTTATCTTTGAGTGCTAGACTGCTTAATAATAACCCAAAGGAGATAATGCGAATGTGCTCATCAATGTTGATTAAATCAATGCAAGGTGGTTATTTCTGGGGTCGCACAATGGATTTTGCGGCCAGCATGTTTCATGACCAAGAAGCAGGCGGCCACATTCCGTCACAAATTATCAGTATTCCAGCAAATATCACCGTCCCCGCCCAAAGTGGTGAGTGGGAAAGCCGTTACGCTACGGTGGGTGTTGGTACCGCCGGCAATACAATTTTGTACGATGGCATCAATGAGTGTGGCTTGACCGGTGACTTACAGGTATTGATGGAATGTTCTTACGCAGACACTGATTCTCTAAAATCCCGCGGTTTGAAAGGGATTCTTGGTGAAGAAGTCGTTACGAATGTGCTAACGACTTGTAAAGACGTAAGTGATGTTCGCAAGTTTGCTAAAACACATGGTTTGATTAACAAGAAGTACGACGATGGCGGTGATGGGACGAGTATTCCTGCTCACTATGCGTTTGTTGACGATACGGGTGCTGGTGTAGTGCTTGAACCTACTGATCATGGTGCTTTCAAAGTTTATGATTACATTGGGGCAATGACGAATAGTCCAGAATATGATTACCACACGACAAACCTCAGAAATTATATTTCGTTGGATAATCTGAACCGTTCACACGCAACAAATGTAGGCGATACTGAAATTAAACCGATTGAGGCCGGCACTGGGTACGGCATGTTCGGTCTGCCTGGTGATTTCACCTCGCCATCGCGATTCGTGCGGGCAATGTTTGTAAAAAATAATATTGATGAATTTAACGATGATGAAGGCATTACCACTTTATATAATTGCTTTAAAACGGTAATGATTCCTAAGGGACTGAGCCGGACCCCTGAAGCAACGGCAGTTACTGATTACACGCAGTACTGGACGGGTTACGATCTGTCCAAACGGACTATGTATTTACAAGATTCGACGTGCTTAACGATGACGGTTAAGAAGATTGATCCATCGCTTAGCAAGATCACCTTTCAAGATATCAACTTAGAGCCTGTCGTGCATGAGATTTAGACGATAGTCGCTTACGGTTGTCAACATTGACACGCTCGCCGTGGGACCGGCTCAAGCCCGAAGTTCACGGTCTATCACCTCGCCGTAAAGCCTTGTGAAGACCGCAAGTCTCTACGACCGTCCATGTTGTAAATTCGAGAGAATCATTCGAATTAACAACGCCTTCACGGATCGGTATCAATGTTGACGCCCTCCAACTGATACTGTGGTAAGTTTCGAATCAGCATGAACTTGATCTCTGTGGAATGGAATTTCCGGCCAGTGGCAGGCCAGAAATTTTACTCGAATTTAAACCGACACAGGATAAACAGTCGAACGATATTAAAAAGTAGACCACATCAATCATTCCTCCAAGTCAGAGAGTGTGACAATGTGATCTACTTTTTTATTGCATGTCGGGCAAGTGTTGACTGTTCACGCGGCGATCTTTGAAATAGTATTCGCGGTCGTGGTCGTTGATTTTCCGCATCACGCGACAGGGATTACCAACCGCGACAACATTACTAGGAATATCTTTAGTAACGACACTGCCAGCTCCAATCACCGTATTATCACCAATGGTGACGCCCGGAACAACAACCGCGCCAGCGCCGAACCAGCAATTTTCACCGATATGGATCGGCATGTTGTATTGATACCCTTTTGCCCGCAAAGATGGCAATATCGGATGACCAGCACTAGCAATCGTGACATTTGGACCAAACAGTGTGTGACTGCCGACGTAAATGTGGGTGTCGTCCACTAAGGTTAAATTGAAGTTGGCGTAGACGCGATCGCCGAAGTGGACATGACGACCGCCAAAATTTGCGTGGAATGGTGGTTCAATGTAACAACCGTCGCCCACCTCAGCCAGCATCTGTTTGAGTAAGACATTACGTTTATCTTGTTCACTAGGGCGCGTCTGATTATAGTCATAAAGTAATTCCATGGCCTGTTGCTGCGTTGCCAAAATTTCTGGGTCATCAGGCAGATATAAGTCACCATTGTGCATTTCTTTAGGTTCAGTCATGATTAGGAATCCTTTCTGTTGTTTATTTATTCATAGTCTAACAGATTTCATTCGTCTCGATTTTCTTTCTCAATGTTGTCGCGAATATCAAAACAGGATACACTACGTTCATTCAGTTGGTTCGTTTGTTTAAACCATTCAACAAAACGGAGGTTAATATGGCAAATCAAATTTCAACAGAACATTTATCGATCGCCCGTCAAAATTTTGCCGAGTGCCAGCCGATGTTTGTTGCGCTGGGGGATGAATCCCGTCAGCAAATCATCATGGCACTGATTGGCACAACTTGTGAGACAGGATTGAGGGTTGGTGAAATTACAAAGGCTGTGAACTTGTCACGTCCCGCTGTTTCACATCATCTCAAGATATTGCGGGATGCTGGACTGATTAATCAACGTAAAGATGGCACGATGAACTTTTATTCAGTTGATATTCGCTCAAACTTTTCTAAATTAACGAATTTAATCAAGATCATTGAAAAATTACAGGAGGAAACACATGGCTAAGACGATGCAGGCAGTTTTGATTGCTAAAAAGGGAGCCGCACCAGAACTGACGGAGACGACAATACCAACGATTGGTGCTCATGATTTATTGGTTAATGTTCGAGCTGCCAGTTATAACCCGGTAGATAACCGTGTTCGCAAGGGTAACGTCAATATTGTTATGAAGAAGAAGCCAAGCTTTCCGTTTGTGATGGGCTATGATTTCGCGGGCATTGTTGTGCAGGTTGGCAGTGACGTCAGGAAATTTAATGTGGGCGACAATGTATACGGTAGAACGCGAAATGATCGTCCTGGCTCGTTCGCCAACTTTATGGCGGTTGACGAGGCGGACGTTGCAGTCAAACCGCAGTCACTATCAATGAGTGAAGCCGCTGCACTGCCGCTGGTTGGGTTGACTGCCTACGAGGCATTAAATGAGCGGATGAAGCTAACGGTAGGTCAAAAAATCTTGATTCTAGCAGGTGCTGGTGGTGTCGGCACGATTGCCATCCAAATGGCGAAACAGATGGGCGCTTATGTGGCGACTACTGCCAGTAAGAAGGGCTATGATCTGGTCAAACGGCTTGGTGCGGATGAAATTATTGATTATCACACCACTGATTTTTCAGATGTGCTTCACGACTACGATGCCGTGTTGGACACGCAGGGTGGGGATGATTTGGTAAAAGCGTTTCAAATCGTCAAACCCGGTGGGACGGTTGTTTCCTTGGCGGGCATGCCAGACGCTAAGTTTGCCAACGAACAACAATTGGGCTGGTTTAAAGCACGGCTATTTGGTCTTGCTGCACACAAGATTACCAAGTTAGCTGCACAAAGACGTGTGAACTATCATTTTCTTTTTATGGATGCCAGTGGCAATCAGGTTGCCAGTTTAACGAAACTTGTTGATACGGCCGCTCTTAAACCAATCATTGACCGTAAATTTAATTTCGACGACGCGATTGAGGCAATTAACTACGCCATGTCGGGACATGCTAAGGGCAAAGTAATCATGGAAATGCCGGCAGTATCGCTGAATTAGCTGTCTTGCCGAATAAAAAGCCACAGCAACAAAGTTTGTCATCAGAGTTACTGACGCAGACTTTGTCACTGTGGTTTTTAACGTGTAGAAACTGATTTTTTCGCTGATGTTAACATCGCACGTTCATGTTCGAAGCGGGCAACTTTATGATCGAGATACACTTGTTGTTCCTGAAGTTGAGTGATCTTATCATTTGTGTCGACCTTAAGTCGCTTGAGTAATGCAATGGCTTCATCATAGGCGTCAGTGGCTTGATTAGCGGAATCCAACAGTGTGTGCAAATGCTTAATTTCTTCGATAGTCGCGCCTAACTGTCGCAGATGGACGATTTTATCAAGCTCGTCAACATCATGGTCTGAGTATTCGCGTTGGCCGTTTGCATTACGTTGAATGTTTTTGAGTAAGCCCTGTTTTTCATAAAAGCGAAGGGTATCGTACGTGATATTGAATCGGTCAGCTACGTCTCGAATTGATTGCATAAAATTTCTCCTAAAAAGTTTGCTAAATGCCTTGCGCTAGTCTAACACCAGCGGAGTAGGATAACAATTGTTCAGTTATGAAACGAACTGATAAGAAAATAATTGCTGTTTATAAATTCTGGAGGACTTTAAAATGACACAGACAAATAACGAGATATTAACTTTGGTAACTGGTGGTAACCGCGGCATGGGGCTCGAAATCGTTCGTGAATTAGCCGCAAAAGGTCAGCACGTTATCTTAGGTTCACGTAATTTAGTCAAAGGTCAGCAGGCAGCTGACCAACTGGCAACGGAAGGATATTCTGTGGACGTTGTTGAACTGGACGTGACAAAGCCGGATTCGGTTACTCAGGCTGCCAAGCAGTTGACCGATAAGTTTGGCTATTTATCGGAACTTATCAACAATGCTGGTGCCGTATTTGACTTTGGACAAAAACCATCCGATGTTTCAACAGAGTTGTTGAAAAAAGACTTTGATATCAATTATTTTGGAATGATTGATGTGACTCAGAAAATGTTGCCATTGTTAAAACAGGCACAACAAGCAAAAATCATCAACGTTTCCAGTATGATGGGGTCTAAGAGTGAAGCACTAAATCCTGCTTCTGGCGTGTACAAGGCAGTTGCCGTTGGTTATCAATCTGCCAAGGCGGCAGCGAACATGTTCACGGTTCAATTGGCAAAAGAAATGCAACGCGACCAATTGAACATTACAGTAAACGCTATTGATCCAGGAATGGTTGCCACTGAGTTTGGCGGCGCAAGGCCAGAACAGGCCAAGGCTATGGGCGCCCAACCGATTACCCATGGTGTAGCCCGTACAATTGAACTAGCAACTGATTGGAACAATAAAGACAATGCAACATTCTCTAACACTGAGGGACCAGTTGCTTGGTAAGCCATAATTAAAAACACTCCACCATCGCATTCATTAGAATGTAGTGGTGGAGTGTTTATGTTTAAGACAGAAATTACAATCATTTTAATAGATGGATGTGCCCATCAAACAAATAATCAGTAGGGTTAGTAGAAGTGTGATTATTCCAGTATTTGACCAAAAAAAGATTGTACGCATGAGGTCGATGTCGTTTGAAGTGAATTTATACTTCGTGGTTTTGACCGCAACCTGTAGCGAGTGATGTTCCACTTTGATCAGTAAGCCGACGATGACAACCAGCGTCGCGAGATTGATAATAGCTCCCCCGATAAACGCAATATTGACGGTGTCTTGTAACAAATCAGGCGCCATCTCAGATTCAACAGACATGATAACACCACAGATTAAGATGTAGGCAACATAGATGCAAAAAATAATCCAGCGAATGCGTTTAATTTGTCTGACCATCTTAGTGTTCGTTTGCAGTTGATGTTGTCTTGAAAATAGTTGGGAATACTGTTTGGCACGATGGGAGGAAAACAACGTAAATAAGATACCAATAACATAGAGCAAAAGCATGTTGGGATGACGTTATAATCTGATGCCGGCATGAAGGAAATAAGTAACTGTGGTGGATATAGAATCATTTTTTTCTCGTTTCAAACTTTTTTAAAAGTATATCATAAAGGCATATTTTATATTTTTGCTTGATTTTTCAAGTCTTAATAAGGAGGGGATACGATGAAAATTTACTTTGCGGCATCGATTCGTGGACGGGATGACTTATGAGACGTGATTTTCGGCTCACAATCAAGGTGTGAAAACCGCGTTTTTTAGCGGGTTGAACCCGGTCCCATGGAACGGCGTTTTCGGCCAGCGTAACGGTAGCTTTTTGAACATTGTGCGTAGTAAGCCAGCCAACTTAACACAAAAAATCTCGTGCCAAACGACAGTAATAGTCGTTGGACGCGAGATTATTTTTTATCATAAATTGCGTTTACTAGTCAGTAACAACCAGTGACTTGATGGCTTCACGGTTAGCCATCGCTTTGTAGGCATCATCGATGTCATCCAGTTTGAATGACTTAGTGAAGACTTTACCTGGGTGAATGTCGCCATCCAATACAGCCTTTAGTAAGACACTCTTGTCGTAGGTCGTAACAGAAGCAGGACCACCTGCGATTGAAATGTTGTTATAGAAGGAAGGCGCCATGTCCATTTTTGGTTCATGTGGCAAACCAACACGGCCAACGATAGCACCTGGACGGGCAACTTGGGTTGCGGTTTCGTTGGATAATTCAGTGCCGACGCATTCAAGCACAGCATCTGCACCATCATTGTTAGTGAGTTCCATGACTTTCTTAACAGCGTCGTCGCCACGTTCTGCAACGATATCCGTTGCGCCGAACTCTTTGGCGAGCTTTTGACGATCTTCATGACGGCTCATTGCAATAATTCGTTTGGCACCGCGCATCTGGGCAGCAATGACACCACACAAACCAACGGCACCGTCACCAACGACAACGACGGTACTGCCAGCATGGACATTGGCGACTCGAGCAGCATGATAGCCAGTTGCCATAACGTCAGCGAGCGTTAACAGTGAATCCAACATGGCTTCGCTGTAATCTTCTGGTTTGCCAGGCACTTTAACCAGTGCCCATTCACCATGTGCAAAGCGAATGTATTCGGCTTGCACACCGTCACTAAAGTTATTGTCATGGTCTTGACAGTCACCATCAAAACCGGCACGACAAGCGGCACAATGACCACAGCCGTGAGTAAATGGTGCGATAACAAAGTCACCAGGAACAACGGTGGTAATTGCACTACCAACTTCTTCAACAACACCGATGGCTTCGTGACCAGTATTTTCGGAATTGGCGGCCTTATCTTCTAAACCACGATAAGCCCATAAATCGGATCCGCAAACACAGGTCCGCACGACCCGGATGATGACGTCATCCGAAGCCTGAACTGTTGGTTTTTCAATGTCTTTAACTTCAACTTTGCCTGCTTTTACAAATACAGTAGATTTCATTATGTAGAACACTCCCTTCGAGGTTATTTTAAGACTTTTCGTGTTTGTTTGCGTACTTTACGGATTGAAAATTTAAATTTGTCATGTTGTTTGAAAAATGCGCATATAAGTGTTTAAGAAAGAATGAAGTTGTGAAATGCTGTTGTAACCTAAGTAACACTAGTGTAACATTCGAATTGTAGAAAGCGCATGAATTTGGGAGGTCAATGACATGACAATGAAAGGGTTTAAAATTGCATCGGTTGGTTTATTAACGGTTGTTGTGTTGGCTGGCTGCTCAGCGTCAGCAACGGCAAAGACAAATGCGTCGAGCGGTAGTGTACATACTACGTCACAAAAAGTCGTCAAAGGTAATGCGAGTCAGTCTCGTCAGAAGACGAGTGCCACAAACGACACTACAGAAGTGAATAGCAGTGTTAAGACTGTTGCGGACAGCTCGGTAGAAAATGTGCAGCCATCGACTCAAACGGTCAATACTGCTTCAAGCAGCACTGTTAGCTCACAGCCATCAACCGGCACAACGACTGCCAGCTCATCGGCTCCCACAATTCAGTCATCAAGCGTTAGTGAATCAACGAAGAGTTCGACACCGGTTACACAATCCGTGGCGACCAAGACTGCAAGTGCAACAACTGATCAGTCTTCTGTAGCGCAGCAATCTTCAGCCAACGGTAACTCGCAGGCCACTCAACAAGCCTCAGTAACTGCCAGCTCAAAGGAACCACAGCAATCATCAACTGCTCAAACGGCAGCGGCCATTCTATTGGCAAGCGGTCAGGATCGTAATGTGGCAGACATGAGTCAGCTATCCATTGTCAACGCAGATCCTAAGTGGGGCAACATAACGCCTGGTGACGATGGGCAAGTTCATGTTCTTAACACCAATAACGGTGTCTCCAACGTAGGCTATACCATTACTGGTGATACAGTTAAAATGTATACGATGCCTTCTGCAGTGAGTGGCGCTGATTGGGTTAATCAATCGACGGGTTCATTTAGTTTGCAACAAGCTGTCAATCAGTCTCAAACGAATCCAGCAGCCCCATCAATTGCGCAGAAATTTGCAAAATAATGAATAATGATAAAAATGACTGGCTAGAAAAATCTAGCCAGTCATTTAATTTCTCAACGAACAAAAGCCTTTAAACTAAATAAAACGGCTTAGATACGTGAAAACAACGAAGTGAGGTCAAAACTGGCCGTATAATTACGATAACTGTGCATTATCGTAATTGATGGAGAATGCAGATGAATGAAGAAAGTATTTGTAATTTATCAATAGTTACTACGAGAGGGATAATTCGTCCCTTTTCGGCTCATGAAATCGATGCTTTTTTGAGCTACCATAACAACCTTGACTGGATGCAGTATCAGGAATTTAAAGGACTGAGTCGAGCGGAGGCTGAAGATACACTATTATCCAATCCAAAGCTCACGCAAGGAAAACAATTCGCATTTGTAAAACCTGAAATGGAGCAGTTATTGGGTGATTTTTATCTGCAACTGGAGGGTGACACAATGTGGTTAGGCTATACGATCAATCCGCTGTTTGCACGACATGGGTATGCATTTGAAGGCGCTAAAGCATTGATTGAGTTTTTGTCACAGCAACATGTCCGAGTTATAAAGGCAGATGTTGATCCAGATAACCAAGCATCGAGGAGGCTATTGGAAAAGCTAAGTTTCAAACGAATCATGCAAAATAATGAAACGGTTATCTTTGAACGAAAGTTGACCAATTTTAATAATTAGAACGATTAGTAGTGAATTGTGAGGTAATTCCTTGTGATTCACTACTTTTTTAGCGGCAGACATATTTTTTGAAAGGTTACTTATGGATTGGATAATATGTACACAATAAAAGGAAAGGAGGTTAGGCAATGAGGGCGCCAACAAAATGGCTAGTGGGACTAACAGGTTTCCTGACGCTGGTGATTGGGTGTCTGTTAGTGGCCATGAATGCAAACATCGGCTTTGTCTCCGACTGGATTGTTAGCATCATGAATCATGACGCAAAATTAGCTATGATCATTTGGATTGTGGCAGGTGGTTTTATTGCGTTGGTGGGGTTGGTTATCCTGTTGATTGGTTTATTTAAGCCACGGACAGTTGGCATGATCGAGTTTCAAGGCTCTCGTGGCGTCGTGAGACTACCTGTCAATGCAATTGAGCAGGATTTGAAACTTCGGATTGAAGATGCTGTTGACGTAGGGCATCTTGAGGTAAATATTCGTGCACACGCCAAACAGCATCGGGCAGACGTTAAAGTGCATGGTACCGCGCTAGCACAAGAAACACCCAGATATGATGATTTGGGTGAAGCCGTGTTGGCTGTTGTCAATGAGTATCTTCAAGACAGTTTGCAATTCAAGTTGCGTAAGCGTCAGGTGACAATTGAGGCATTTCGCAATCCTGACCAGAAGGCACGGGTGGTTTAGCGAAGGGAGGTGGTTTCATGAGTCGTCCGATGTTTGGCACCATAGTCGGGCTGGTGCTTGGACTGGCGTGGGTACTGGCCGGCTTTTGGAGCATGATTTTGGTTGCGGTATTGGCTTTAGTTGGTACGTTAATTGGTAAGTACAGTCGGGTAGTTGATCGACAGATGATCAAACGCCGCATCAATCAATTTTTATCTAGTTAGGTTAGGTCTGTTTTGTTATGGAGGGAATCGATAATGGAAAACACTAAACAAGCTGCACAATCACAGTTAAAGCACACATTAAGTTACGACGATGGCGTTATTGAAAAGATTGCCGGATTGGCCGCACGAAATGTTGATGGTGTCTTGTCACTAGATGGTGGTATGCTTAGCGGCATTACTGATCGCTTTCGAAACCAAGCTGATCCAACACAAGGGATAGATGCAGAAGTTGGTCAAAAACAAGTGGCCCTAGATATGCACGCTACCGTTGAGTACGGGAAAGATATCCGCCAATTATTTGAACAGGTTACTCAGCGCGTCGTTCGTGACATTCAAAGCTTTACTGGCTTAGACGTTGTGGAGTTGAATCTACACATCAATGATGTGATGAGTAAACGGGAATGGCAAGATCAAACAAAAGGTAAACCAAATTCATCACATTCAACAGAAACTAAAGAAGTTGAATAAGAATTTTGAACATCATCTATAACATTACCCGCGACTAACGGAGGTTATAAATATGGCTGAAGCGATGACGAAAAAGGAACTTGTCTTTGATAACGATGTGTTAGAAAAAATTGCCGGTAAGACTGCGCAAGAAGTTGACGGGGTTCTGGAATTAAAGGGTGGCCTATTCGACAATATTTCAAACCAGATGGGCGTCAATAAGCCTGAACAGGGTGTTTCTGCCGATATTGATGAAGACAAAAAGACGGTCGAATTAGAGCTGGACGGCACGCTTGAATATGGTAAAGATGCCAACGATATTTTCGATAAAATCACGCGTAAGATTACTGCTGCTGTCCGTTCGATGACTGGTTACACGGTGACCTCGATTAAGTTGCACGTTAAGGATTTATTGACAGCTGAAGAGTGGCGCGACCAGACGAAAACGGATAAGAAAAAGTAGCTAGTTAGCGCTGTTGAATCTGATTAGAATGGTAAAAATGCCTGTCACACTTCTGCTTCAAGGAAAGCAATGTCGACAGGCATATTTTTTGAATGCAATAGCAGGTTTGGCTAAGCTAATGATAGTAGGATACCTCAGACAACCTTTAAGGAGCGATTAGATGAAGAATTTATTACTCGGTTTTAGTGTTGCAGCCAACATTGCTCTGGCTTACATGATTTTTCAGGATAAGGATCAGATGGAGGACATTAAGTCACGTTTTGATGCCTTAACTGATCAAGCCGAAGGCAAGGCTAAGCAAGTCAAAGGTGCCATCACTGGCGATGCTGGTGACAAAGTGAGCGGCAACGTGGATGAAGGCAAAGGAAAGGTCAAAGAAGGTGTTTCCGATTTGAAGGACAAATTGACCAACGACTAAAGTTGCGTTGACGGATCATCCCTCACACATTAGATTACTAACCTATAAACATCAGAAAGCACCAACTAACTGTTTTTCAGCTAGTTGGTGCTTTCGTTTACATCGTGGGCAAGCCTTGTTAAGCCATCCGAATTGGCGATTTTGTAGTGATGCTGCTGTTTGATAAGGTAGCCATCTTTCACGAATTGTGCGAGCACATAGAGTAAGTGACGGTAAGAAATGCCAAGGTATTCAGCCACTTGAACGTGTTTCTCACTGTAGAGACCATCGTGAGCGGTTAATAAAATAAATGATGCCAAACGTTGAGCAACGGGAAAGGCCGCATTGTTGCCAGCAGTTTTAACGGTTCGGTAATTTTTATGAACGAAGTAAAGGCAGATTTGACGCAAAAAAACGGGATCAGCGAGTAGCTTTTTCTGCAGTGGGCGGATGGGCAGCGCCAGACACCAGCAGTCGGTGATGGCCTGCATGCTGAAAGCCGTTGCTGACCGTTGTTCGATAAGTTCCATTTCACCAATAAAACAGGGTGGTGTAAAGAAATCGATTAGTGAAACTTTGCCGTTTGCTAACACGTCATATAGTTTCGCTTTTCCTTTAACTAAATAAAATAGGTACGTTAACGGAGCGCCGGCTTTGACAATGAAATCATTGGCTGCAATGTGGAAAAGCTTGGTGTCTTGTCGTGGATCAAACGAAAATTGTTCATTGAACCCTGAAGTGACGATGAAATTGTTAATAACATCCTGAGTATCGATTTCCTGCATGTTTTTACCTCAACTATGAGATTTATCATACTTATAATAGCAACCGCTTACATATAATACAAATTGTAGCAGAGTGATGCCGAAGCTCGGGAGCATCCGAGTACCGCTGAAATTCGAGGAGGAAGTAAAAATGGCAGGACGTAAAATTATTCTTGATTGTGACCCAGGCCACGATGATGCGATTGCATTGTTCATGGCAGCTGCACACCCAGCAATTGACTTGTTGGGTGTGACGATTGTTGCGGGTAACCAGACATTGGCTAAAACGGTTCGTAACGGGTTAAATGTTGCGCAGTTATTAGACATTGACACGAAAATATATGCGGGGATGCCACAACCAATGGTTCGCCAACAGGTGGTTGCTGGCAACATTCATGGCGAAACAGGTTTGGATGGTCCAACGTTTGGCCCATTGCATCGGGAAGCCGAGAAGCAGAACGCGGTTGATTTTATTATTGATACCTTGATGGCTAGTGATGGCGACATCACGTTAGTCCCAACCGCACCACTGACTAACATTGCCGTTGCCATGCGTCGTGAACCACGCATTATCCCAAAGATTCAGGAAATCGTTTTGATGGGTGGCGCATACGGGACCGGGAACTTTACGCCATCTGCTGAATTCAACATCTTTGCTGACCCAGAAGCAGCTAAAGTTGTCTTTGGTGCGGGGGTGCCAATTACCATGATGGGTTTGGACTTAACCGAACAGACGATTTGTACGCCTGACATCATCAAACGAATGGAAGATGTTGGCAATACTGCTGGTAAGTTGTTTAGCGACATGATGAACTTTACGTTGAAGACTCAATTTGAAGCATTTGGTTTGAAGGCTGGCCCCGTTCATGATGCCACCACTATCGGTTACTTGATTGAACCAGATATTTTCAAGACAGAATCTGTGTACGTCGATGTTGATATCAACCGCGGGCCTTGTTACGGTCGGACTGTTTGTGACATGCACCATGTTATGAAAGAAGAGCCAAATACTAAGGTCGGCATTACACTGGATCTGGACAAGTTCTGGGATTTAGTTGAAAAATGTGTTCGGATGTATAAATAAATATGTAATAGGGTACTGCCATTTGCAATTGTTAATCAACATGAAATGGGCAGTGCCTTTTTACATAAAAATATTTAATTGGTGTCCGTTATTGTATAAAACCAACTTTGTTTACGCCAATAACTCCGCGTCTTAAACGTCCAACCTCAATATTGGAAAAATTGAATGTCTCAAAATTGAATTTTTCGAATTGAAAATCATTAAAAGCAATATCATCGAATTTTAGGGTGTTCATTGCAAACCTTTCAAGTCCTAATTGCTTAACCATTTCGTCCGTTAATGTATAATCCTGTTCAACCAGGCCGAAAATTGTTTGTCCGGATTTTATTGAGTAAGACAATGCTAAATTTTCTATGCCTTGATACACAAAGCCACCAATAACACTTCCAATAACACTGCCAAGTGTCATGCCAATCGGGCCAAGGGTTGCTCCAAGGAGACTGCCAGATAGAGTAAATATAGTTGAAAAAAGTAATGAATTCACTTGGTCTTTGACCAAAGCTGTAGAAATTTTTCCACGTGCATATTGAATATACGTTTTGCAAGTTCCGTATACAAATACAACTAATGAAGAAATACCGACAGGAGTTAAATTCTTCATTGCTTCTGAAGCTAACTTTTCTCCAAAAACTTTGGATGCTGCATTGGTTGTCAAATATCCAGTAATTGTCGACTGTAAAAAAGCGTCGGTCGTATTAGCAATCGTCGGTCCAGTATTGCTTGAAAGATCAGTTAAGTCGATGTTTTCTTGGTTTGCTATCTGTTGAATAACCTTTAATAAAGTTGGTAATTCAGAAATAATTGCAGTTATGGCTGCAGATGCAGCACCAGTTTTCATAGCCTGTTTTAAAACATGTATTTGACCGTTAGATATGGTTGTTTTTAAACCAACACCGTAATCATCGGCGTCAAATTGTCCTTTTTTTGCGTCTGAAGCTATCTGCGTGGATTCGTCTTTAGATAAAGTTGATGATGAAACTCCATTACCTTCGATATGGTCCGATAACCCATTTTTGACCTCTTTTGCATTAGACAAATTTTGATTTTGGTTGTTTTGACTATACTTTGTTATTTTCTTTGAGACCTCGATTTAAAATTGAAGTGCAACACCTGCTCTACTAGACCAGTTCTTTATTCAGACTAGTCAAAAAGGCCATGAAGACCTATTCTTAATTCACCACAAACAAGAAAGAGGTATCTTCATGACCCG
>NZ_JAIWJF010000011.1 GCF_021654115.1 Furfurilactobacillus milii
CTAGAGAAGTGCTGCTTTTACCGGTCAGGTACTCAGTGACCACCTTTGTACGAAACTCGAAAGTGAATTTAGACATAGTAAAACCCCCAAGGTTGAATTTGTTGTCCAACCTTGGGGGTTCACTTCAATAACACCTTCAGGGAAATCGATTTTTTTGTTAACCAGACTACCGTTGTGTAGCCAGCAATACGTCAAAACCACGTAACTGCCGAATCAGTTCAACATTTAACCGTTGAACGCTACTTGGTACGTCAAATGCGTGGGTCAACGCATAACGACTTAACAAGCCTTGCAAATGCCGTAATTCGGTGCCATAATCGCCAGAATTTAAGCGCCCTCGCTGCTGTTGCAATAAGTGCGTCAATTCAGGACGATCTGCCAAAGCCGGATCATCAAGCGCTGCTTGCATCTTAGCCAGAATAACCTGAATGGACTGAATACTTGTCGTCATGGTTTAAACCCCCTTCGTCACCGTGCTATCGAGCTTTTCCCTCAATAACAACCTCAATCACTCTTTTACCGAGGCTATTGTAACACCTTAACTGTAATTTGCATGGTCAAACGACTTACACAATGTAAGTTATTAATTGGCAGGGCCGTTTGAATCCGAATCAAAGAATTTACTCCTAAAAAGATCACTTTAGCCTTTAAACTAAAAAGATTTCATTCCCAACCAAAACAGGAATGAAATCTTTTTTATATCAGGAATCATTTTCAGAGATACCTTATCTGATTATCCAGTCCTAATCATACGAAGATCATTTACAAAAAGCCTACTTCTCTAATCCTTCAGTAACTGATTCAGGATATTCAGCACGAACAATCTTTGCACAACGGGCACATAAAGCTGGATAAGCATCGTCAGAACCAACGTCCTGCTTGATCATCCGGCATCGTTGACAAACATCACCGGTGGCATGGCTTACCACGACCGCAACGTCTTCATACTTGTCAGCCGTTTCCGGTGCTTCTGACAACGGGTGAACCTGAAGTTGAGACACAATGAGCAGCTGTGCCACGTTACTGTGTAAGTGTTCGAGCATCTCAGCGTTATGATCACTCACATACAAATCCAGCGCAGCTTCCATTGGACGGCCAATCAGCTTAGCGTCACGCGCTTCTTCAAGTGACTTCAGGACGTCGGAACGTAACGTCATAAAGTCTGCCCAGCGACCGATCAGAGCCTCATTTTGCCATTCAGGTTCTACGTTTGGCATTTCTGCTAATTGCGCAAATTCTGGTTTTTCATGCAAAAATGGCCAGATTTCTTCAGCCGTGTGTGGTAATAGTGGCGTCATCAAGGTCGTCATCCGAACCAACACTTGATAAAGCACTGTTTGCATACTCCGACGCGTCTTTGAGTCTGCTGCATCGATATACAAAATATCCTTGGCAAAATCAAGGTAGAAGGCCGACAAATCATTGGTTACAAATGATAAGAGCAGTTTGTATAAATCAATGAAGTCGTACTTCTCATAATCTGCGCGCACCTGTTCTACCAGGTCGTTCAACCGGCTGAGCAGGTAACGGTCCGCACCAGCCAAGTCAGCATATGGTACCGTGTTCTTGGCGGGATCAAAGTCAGTTACGTTCGACAACATGAACCGCATTGTGTTCCGTAACTTCCGGTAACTTTCGGAAATCTGCGTGAAGCTTTCCATCGAGACCCGCACGTCAGCAGATGAATCAACAGATGCGACCCACAAACGGAGAATTTCAGCACCCATCTTTTTGATGATTTCGTCAGGTGCAATCGTATTTCCGATTGACTTACTCATCTTCTTGCCGTTCTTGTCCAACGTAAACCCTTGGCTCATAACAGCCTTGTACGGTGCCTTACCAGAAACAGCAACAGACGTGATCAAACTAGAGTTGAACCAACCACGATACTGGTCCGATCCTTCAAGATACAGATCAGCCGGATACGTCAATTCAGGCCGTGCTGCCAACACAGCTTGGTGACTAGAACCAGAATCAAACCAAACATCCATGATGTCGGTTTCCTTTGTGAACTGACCGTTGGGTGAATGTTCAGAGGTAAAGCCATCAGGCAATAATTCTTTAGCATCATGTTCAAACCAGTAGTTGGAACCATGCTTGGCGAAAAGATCAGCAACATGGTCGATTGTTTCTGGTGTCATGATTGGTGTGCCATCTTCGGCGTAGAAAATTGGTAATGGAACACCCCAGGCCCGCTGACGTGAGATAACCCAGTCGCCACGATCTTTGATCATGTTATACAGACGACGTTTGCCCCAATCTGGGTAGAATTTCACATCATCTAAAGCATCCAAAATGTCTTGTCTGAAAGCAGAGACACTCGCAAACCACTGTGGCGTTGCCCGGAAAATGATCGGCTTCTTCGTCCGCCAGTCAAATGGGTAACTATGCGTATATGGCATGTACTTAAGTAACAGGTTCTTTTCCTTAAGTTTGTCCAAACTGATTTGATTAGCATCCTCGTAGAAGACACCTTCAAAACCAGGCGCATCAGCAGTCATCTTCCCTTGACCATCAACTGGTGAAAAGACAGGCAGACCGTACTTAGTTCCGACGTTGAAGTCATCTTCCCCAAAACCAGGTGCTGTGTGGACCAATCCAGTCCCAGCATCCAGTGTGACAAAGTTACCGTTCATGACCAGTAAATCACGATCATAATATGGGTGATGAGCAGTCATCTTCTCAAGTTGGGCACCCTTCAAGGTTTGCAACGTCTTAACGTCTTCCCAACCAAGCGTCTCAGAAACCGAACTGAGCAATTGTTCAGCAACGACAAACTTACGTGTTTCACCCTTTGGCTGTACAACAGCGTAATCAAACCCAGCATCAACCGTAATCCCCTCTGAAGCTGGAATTGTCCATGGCGTGGTTGTCCATACAACGAAGTAAGTGTTGTCATCTAATAAGCCGTGCCCATCCTTCACTTGTTCAGCAAAGAATGCCGATGGCGATTCAACGTCTTTATAATCAACTTCGGCCTCAGCTAAAGCAGATTCTGAGGACCATGACCAGTAAACTGGTTTTTGTCCACGGAAGATGTAGCCCTTCTTCACGAACTCAGCGAAGACACGGACTTGGGCAGCTTCATATTCAGGCTGTAAGGTAATGTATGGGTGATCCCAATCACCAGCCACACCTAAACGTTTGAAACCATTCCGTTGCTTGTCAATTTCTTTAAGTACAAATTTGCGACAAAGCTCACGAAATTCGGCGGTCGACATTGACTTCCGATCGACACCTTGGTTCGTCAGTGCCTGTTCCGTTGGCAAACCATGCGTATCCCAACCGGGAACGTAAGGTGCACGGTAACCACTCATCGATTTGTAGCGAACAATGAAGTCTTTGCTGATTTTATTCATCGCATGACCGATATGAATGTCACCATTGGCGTATGGCGGGCCATCGTGGAGTACAAACGTTGGTTTCCCTTCATTTAATTTTTGACGCTGTTCATACACTTTATTTTCAGCCCAAACGGCTTGACGTTGAGCTTCCGTAACGGGTAAATTGCCCCGCATCGGAAAACCTGTTTTATTCAGGTTCAAGGTCTCTTTAATGCGCATTTAATCGTCCTCCTTAGTTAATTTAAAATCATGGTTAACAACTGGCACCACCAAAAAGACATCAAATAAAAAAACTCGTCCTGTATCTAATCAGGACGAGTTTATCGTGGTACCACCTAAGTTTGAGTTTAGCTGTAGCCATTGAAAAGTCAATCATCAACAGAATGCGACGATGGCGTTAACAATTAGCCAAACTCCTTATTTCCGGATAGCGGACGGCGCCGGTTGCTCTTACTACCAATGACGGCGTTCAGAACAGCATTACCTAAAATGATAACTTAAACGACGGTGCCGGCTAAACTCTCACCATAATGTCAGCTCGCTGTTCGGACGCCGATTAAGCATTGTTTTTAGTGTTCAAATGAATAATTATTTAGTTGGGTCGTCTGATGCCGACGTAGATTCAGCATCGCGCGTTACTGATTGCGCTTCGCTTGCATTACTGCCATTGCCACTGTTTTCAGGGAAGATCACAACTGTTTGTGGTTGATCAGCAGTTACTGGTGAATTATCGCTGGTTGGTGCTGGTGATGTTTGACCAACAGTTGCAGGTGATGACGCCAAATGCGATGGCCGTGTCTTCGAAATTGCATCCTGTAATTCAGGATAACTTTCTAAACCAGTTGGCTGCAATAATTCATTCCAGTTGTCTGAATGAACAAGATCCAATTGTGACTGCAACATAGCGGCCAAACGTGACTGGAACGTCTTCGTTTCTTCACGTAAAGCATTGCTTTCGTTGTTTAAACGAGCGGCGTTGTTAGCTGCATCAGAAGTAATCTGACCAGCCTTAGCCTGAGCTTCAGCCACAACGGCCTGAGCCTGTTGTTGAGCCTCACGAGAAACACTGTTAGCTTGAGTATTAGCTTCTTGCTTAACTTTGTCAGCAGCCTCTTGTGCAACCAAAATCGATTGATTCAATGAGTTCTTCATTTCATCGTATTGACTCAAGTTATGGTTGGCTTTATCAAGTTGATCCTGCAAGTCTTTATTTTGGTTCAAAACTTGCTGATAACTGGCGATAACTTCATCTAAGAAATCATCGACTTCCTGAGCGGCGTAACCATTACGCCCCTTACGTGTAAACTCTTTATTGTGAATATCCATTGGACTTAATGCCATTGTGACTTCCTCCATCCGAAACGAAATCCGTAATTAACTTACGTTTTCATACACTCCTAAGCATAAATTAACTGCGCACGACTGACAAGTCGATTTTTATTTTATCTTTACGAGTTTTACCATTTACGGCATCTAACCGTACCCGACCGAAGTGACGCACTGAAATCATGTCGCCAGCCCCAAGCACTGCATCGGGATGTTGATTTGTCATCCAATTTAGCCGCACGTCACCACTTTCGATGATGCTTTTAACACGGTTGCGTGACAAATTGAAGCCCTCAGCAACGACCGCATCGAGTCGCAGTGAAGCAACCAGACCAGACGCCTGCTCCCAATCAATCTTGGGTAATACCACATCGGTCAACGCCCGTTCGCTGAGGTGAACCTTAATCTTGCCGATATGATCAACTTGAAGCTTAAAAAAAGAAGCCATATTTTCAGCAACAAACACCTGCCAGATACCGCTATCCGACACAATATCGCCAAAAATTGTTGAATCAATCCCCAAATTGGCAAGTGTGCCTAAAATTTGTGAATGATGTAACTCCGCGAACTTGGTTGGATAAACGATTTCAAATAATTGTAACTCAAAATCGGTCGTCTGTGGCACATAATAATCAGGATAGACAAGCGCGCGCTGTTGCTCTGCCGATGAGTAACCACCATTAAAGTGAACCCGAACGCCATCCTGACCATTAACCAACGTCTGCAAAATATAAATTTGGCGTGGATTGAGAAAACCGGTTAAATACGGTCGATACTGACTAACCGCAGTCGCAATCCATGTTTCTGCCTCTGTAATGAACGGGGCTTCTTCAGGTCGGAAATGTTGATTAATATTCTCCTGAACATCCATAGTTTACTCCTAAAAACTCGTAACCGTCGACAATACGCCAAACAATCCGTATTGTACTAAACTCAGCACGATAATTGCGACGACCGGTGCAAAACTTAAACCAAAGATTGGGGGAATGAAATCAAAAAGTCGCAGATAAGGTTCACAGATTCTTGCTAAAAACTGCCCAAATGATGTCGCATATGCACCAGGAAACCACGATAACAACACGTAAACAATGATTGCAAACGTGTATAACTCAAAACCCCAGTTAAGGATGGTAAATAAAAAACTAATCACTTACGTTTCTCCATTCGCGGCGGTTCCACTGTAGCTTACTTAAAAGCCGAAGAATCCTGATCAAATCGAGAACTCAGATCACCAGAAACTTCGAAATTATTGGGCGTGCAAAGAAAAATAGTATCGCCAACCCGTTTTATTTCTCCACTAATGGCAAACACCGTTCCCGTCAAAAAATCAACGATTCGCTTGCTGGACTGATCATCTAACTTATCAAAGTTAATGATTACCGCCTGATTTTCTAATAATTGTTGCGCAATTCCCTTCACGTCAGAATAAATCCGGGGTTCAAACAACGCAATATGATTGGTTGACGCACTTCGACCACTCATATCCACAACCTTAGCTGGTCGGCGACCGTTGACAGAAGACGGTGAACTCACCGTCTTATCGGCCGTTTGCTGTTGTGTCGGTTGATTATCAAGTTCATCAGTCCCAAAGAAATTACTAAAGCTAAATGCCATGTTCATCCCCTCTAACAATAAAGTCACTCAATGCATGAGTGACCTGAAGTTACCATTAAATTAACGATTTTTACAGCAGACCGCAAGTGTTTTGACTTGAACTTTACCTAAATAGCAAGGTTTAGTCTTTATTACGATTCCGACGACGGCGTAAGAATGGTGGTAAATCTAACCCATCATCTTCGCTTTGGTCATCGCTACTGCTACTTTCTGAGCTTGCAGCAGAAGCGTTGAAGACGTCAAAATCTGGTTTTTCAACACCGGCAAACTCACTACTGTCAGCCTGTTGACTAACTGGACGGTTGTTTGTCGTTGGTTGCTGACGGATGTCCCAGTTACCAAACGGATCGTTGTTAACGGGTGCCGCTTCGCTTGGCGCTGCTGAACCAACAGAACCAGCCGGCGTACTGTCAAACGGCGTACGACCACCCTTGTTTTCCTGGCGTGTACCGGCTTTTTTGTGATCAATACCAGTGGCAATAACAGTGACCCGCACTTCATCGCCCAAGTTTTCATCAATTGACGTCCCAAAAATAATGTTAACGTCAGTAGTTGCAGCCTGTGCCACGATGTCTGAAGCTGTTTGCGCCTCAAACAAGGATAAGTCTGGACCACCAGTGATGTTAAGCAAGACTTGTTGAGCACCATCAATAGCAACTTCCAGAAGTGGTGATGAAATCGCCGCTTTAGTAGCATCAGCAGTCCGGTTTTCGCCAGATGCCGATCCAATGCCCATCAGTGCTGTCCCTTGATCCTGCATCACTGTCTTAACATCGGCAAAGTCCAAGTTAACGTAACCAGGTGATGTGATTAGGTCTGAAATACCCTGAACACCTTGACGAAGCACGTTATCAGCTTCTTTAAAGGCATCCATCATTGGTGTCTTCTTATCAACCATTTCCAACAATCTGTTGTTGGCGATGATGATAAGTGTATCAACGTTTTCCTTTAAATTGGCAATCCCTTCAGCAGCAAAACGGCCACGACGAGGTCCTTCAAAGGTAAATGGCCGGGTTACAACACCAACTGTTAAAGCACCCTGTTCCTTAGCAATCCGAGCAACGACAGGTGCGGCACCATTCCCAGTACCACCACCCATACCAGCAGTGACAAAAATCATGTCAGCGCCAGCGAGTGCTTCTGCTAAGGCATCTTCACTTTCTTCGGCAGCCTTTTGACCAACCTCTGGATTAGAACCGGCACCCAATCCACGAGTGAGTTTTGGTCCTAATTGAATTTTCGTTGCGGCATTACTTGCATTCAATGCCTGTAGGTCAGTGTTAGCCACGATAAAGTCAACACCGGCCACTTCTTCATCGATCATTCGATTGACGGCGTTACTACCCCCGCCACCAACACCGATGACCTTAATTTTTGCGCCAATTGGTTGGCTCTGGTCCACTGCGTTTTCCATTTATGGTTCCTCCAAATACTTAATCAAAGAAGTTGCGGATAAAATCACCAACACGATTCGTGCGGGATTTCTTTTCTTTTGGCGCCTTAGGTTTTGCTGACGGTTGTTGACTCGCTTCATTAGCAACCTGCTGACGTTGTGTGCGTCCATCGGCCACTGGTGCCTGACTTGTCTGGGCCACAAATTCGCCCATCAATGCATCCTTCACTAAGCGGCGCGTTTCTGACTGACGACCACTATACGTAATCAAGGATAAAGCCGTCGCATTTTGCGGATGCCGTAACCCCATTTGTTCAGGAACGTAAATCCGCACGTTAACGCCCAAAATATCCTCAGCCAGTTCAACGATCCCAGGCAAGGCAGCAACGCCGCCCGTCAAGACCACGCCACCTGGTAATTCTAACGCGGAAACCTCATCTAATGAAGCCCGAATCGTTTCGAATATTTGTTGTAATCGAGCTTCAATAATTTCTGCCAAATACTCTTCGCTAACTTGAACAGGTTTATTTTGACCAACGACAGTCACTGGAAATTGATTTTTTTCACTAGCATCCTCGGTGTTAGCAAAACCATAATCCCGCTTAATCTTTTCAGCATCTGCCAGTGATGTGTTTAACACGACTGAAATATCTTTGGTGATGTAGTTACCACCTTCTTGATCAACGGTCGTGTATTTTAACTTGTGATCATGAATAACTGCAGCAGTAGTTTGTCCACCACCGAGATCAATGATCACTGTACCAAAGTCTTGTTCACCGTCGTTCAACACGGTTTGGCCCAAAGCAACGGGTGTAACCGTAACATCTGCAACATGTAAACCAGCCTGCTCAACAGCCTTTTTGGCATTGTGCACGATAGTCTTAGGACCAGTATACATAGTGCCATGCATTTCCAGACGAACACCCATCATGCCACGGGGATCCTGAATGTCGTCGAATCCATCAACCACAAACTCATCTGCCGTAATTGAAATTATCTCACGTTCAGGTGGTAAGCTTTGTAAAAGCGCCGCATTCGTCACGTTCTGAACATCGCGATCTGTAATTTCACGAGTCTGGTTGCCTTCTGAAACGGCTACCATGCCACTTGCCGGTTCGATTTTAAGTTGATTAGCCGGAATGCCTAAAATCACAGAGTCAATGTGAACGTTAGCCTTTTGTTCAGCTTGTTCAATCGCTGCGTGAATCGCACCTGCAGCCTGGTCAATATCAACAATCACGCCACGGCTAAGACCACGTGACGGTTGCGTGCCAGCGCCAATTACATTCATTTCACCATTATTGCTTTCTGCAACAATGACCTTAATCGCGGTGGTTCCAATGTCTAGCCCAACGAAAATTTCCGCATTATCCATCCTACCGGAACCTCCCATTTACTTTTTTTGTTTCATGAAATTTAGTCCATTTTAAGTTTCATATTTTTGCAGTTACATGGCGAATCACAGCGTTTTCGCTCCGACACCAATTAATTAAAAGTTTACCATACTTAGACGCTCTTTCGCACCCGGATTTAAAAAAACGCCGCATAAGAACGGCGTTTTAAACATTTTTTTCTATTCTGGCAAAATCATGACTAAATTGTCATCAATTTAGTGCGAACTTTGTTGATTGACGGCACTGCTAGCCGCATTTCCGGTCGTTGTGGTCACACTACCTGTAGTGGTACTTTGGGAGCTCGAGTTGCCGCTGTCACTGCTTGAAACAGCATTGTCATCGAATCCAAATGGATAAGAGTAGGCACCAACCTCGAGATTAATGATTCCCTTACCGTTCATCTGGGCAACAATCTCCGGATAGTATTTCATTTTTGAACCAAATGTAGCAGCCGTTGCATAAACCTCATTGCCATCATTCATGAACATATGAAGGCGTTCGGGATTACTCTTCGTCGGTGACAAATCGATCTGTGAAATGCCCCGTTTGATATCACTACTTAATCCAGCATACTGTTTGATCACGGTTGCAAACGTATCGTCGTGACTAAAGCCACTGTACACAGGGTAACCCGCTACTGGCCGGGATAAGGCAGTTGATAAGATCCGCCCATTTTCAATGACAACGTAATACTTGCTTTTGCGTAACAAATAGCCTGCTTGGCGATATTCTTCGGCGTTCAGCTTAACGCCGCGGAAACCATCACGTGAGATCGTCAAATGATGAATCATATCGTTATTCGCCTTAGCCGTGTTAAAAATTTTCTGTTGATGTCCCCAAACAGTCCACAGTGGCTGACCCACCTGTAACCCGCTTGCCCGAACAATTTGTGTGCCAGTCAAATTGCGGGTTGCAGGCGCACTGATTTTGCTAAGTGAAAACAACGGCGAACCAATAATCGCAAGGATCACAATCACGGTCATAAACCCGCCGGTCATCACATTGCGTCGATGACGATTCTGCGCATCCGGACGTGGCGGTTTAGGTAATGACTTTTTAATCGGTTTCAGTACTTTTTTAGCGCCTGTATCACCTTTTTGATGGTCACCCTTCACGACACTGATTGTTCGTTTTTTCTTACGCCAGGGAAACCACCGGTGGCGGGGCGGTCGTTTATTTAATTCAACACGGTTAGCGATGGCCGCCACCTCCTCTATTGTTCAATCCGTAAACGTTAAAATCGCCTAATTAAATGACTTACTTTTGGCGTGTCAGTTTAATGACTGCCGCCAATAATTGATCAGCCGCATCTGGCACACCCATCTTTTTAGCGGCAACCGCCATCTGCTGACGCTTGTCATCATCCTTCATCAACTGATCTACGACACTCATTAAGTGGTCGACCGTCAAACTATCCTCGGTAATCATTTCCGCAGCACCAACATTGACCAAGCTACGGGCGTTCTTGGTTTGATGATCATTAGTAACGTAAGGACTCGGAATTAAAATTGAGGGAATCCCTAACGCCGTGATTTCAGCCAGACTGGTGGCTCCAGCCCGGCCAACGATGGCGGCTACGCGTGGCAACACTTCCGGCATATTGCTGATGTAAGGCTTCACAACAACATTGGCTGCTGGTGTGATGTCATCTTTCTTCATTTGGGCCATAACGTCGTCATAACGCTTTTGACCCGTCACGAACACAACCTGATAGTGCCGATCATTAAACTTAGGAATTGCTTGTTCACTTACCGCATTGATTTTTAATGCTCCCTGACTGCCGCCGAAAATAAGCAATGTCGGCACATCATTCTGTAAGCCATAACTATCCCACTGAAAGTCACTATGCATTTGAGCCACTTGCTGTGCTCGCGGATTACCTGTAAAAATCACCTTTTTGCCAGGAAATTGACTTCGAGCATCTTCAAACGCAATGGCAATTTGATCAACGAAATGTGACAAGAACTTGTTTGTCACACCGACCACTGAATTTTGCTCATGAATTAACGTTGGAATATGCATACGACTAGCCGCATATAAAACCGCAGAACTCACGTAGCCGCCGGTGCCAACCACAACATCCGGCTGAAAATCCTTGATGATTTTACGTGCATCACGAACACCGCGTAAAAACAAATTTACTGTTTCAATGTTGGTCGTCAGTCCGTGCCAATTCAGTTTGCGAGAAAAGCCTTGTAGTTTGATTGTTTCAAACGGAATCCCGCGGGCAGGCACAATTTTGCTTTCCAATCCACGGTGTGTGCCGACGTAACAAACCTTCGCCGTTGGATCCTTGGCGACTAAGTCATCAATAAGCGCTAATGCCGGATAAATGTGACCTCCGGTACCACCGCCAGATACCATTAATCTCATGCCTGTTGCTCCTTTTCTCCACTAAGTTGTTCGACTGCTTTAATGAATTTATCGCCCCGTACTTCAAAACTAGGGAATTGATCCCAAGAAGCATTTGCTGGTGACAGTAACACAACATCCCCTGGTTGACTCAACTTGTACGCTTCAGGAACTGCTGCAACCGCATCATCGGCAAAGTGAATTTCCGTAATACCAGCCTTTTTAGCTGCGTCAGCTAGCAGGTCCTTTGTTTGACCAAACAACACAACAGCCTTAACGTGCGCCTTCAAATCGTCGACCAACCGATCAAATGTAAAGCCACGGTCCAAACCACCAGCCATCAAGACAACGGGCTGTTTAAAACCACGTAAGGCCATTTGCGTAGCTTCAATGTCAGTTGCTTTTGAATCGTTATAGAATTTGCGATCCTTGTACGTTAATACATATTGCAAACGGTGCCGCACGCCATTGAAATGACTTAGGGTGGTGGCAATCGCTGCGTTGCTTTGACCAGCCACTTTAGCAGCAGCTAAGGCAGCTAAAGCATTTTCAACATTTTGAATCCCGGGTACGTTAATTTGGTCAACCGGTAAGATAGCTTCATCCCGCCACATTAACTGACCATCTGCAACGTAAGCATCCGCACCAGTTGCGCCCTTTCGGGAAACCTTAATGATCTGCGCCTTGGATTGCTTTGCTAGTTCATGTTGTTCAGGCAGATCCCAATTCATCACCAAAAAGTCATCGGCCGTTTGGTTCATCGTGATCCGCATTTTTGCAGCTACGTAGGCTTCACGACTGCCATGCCAGTCAATATGAGCCGTGTACATGTTTGTGATCACAGCAATGTGTGGGTGCAACGTTTTAATGCCTGTTAACATGAAACTGGACAGTTCCGTCACCATCACATCGTCCTTGGTCAAGGTCTGGACAACCTGGCTGGCTGGCACACCAATATTACCGGCAAATTTGGCCTTTCCCACTGGACGATCTTGATTCAACATTTCGGTAATCATCGTGGTAACGGTCGTTTTTCCGTTAGTCCCGGTCACGCCAATAAGCTCTGCGTCGTTAACTTGGGCAGCTAGCTCTACCTCTGTGATAATTGGAATATGACGCGATTGAGCAGCTTGAATCAGCGGATTTGAATATGGAATTCCTGGATTTTTAACGATCAGACTAAAGTCTTCGTCCAACAACGAAACCGGGTTGCTCCCCGTAACCACTTTGATACCATCACTAACCAGTTCCTTAGCATCCGGGTTTTCATCAAACGGTTTAGCATCATTAGCTGTGACAAACGCACCCAGTTTTTTAAGTAACCGAGCCGCATTCACCCCGCTCTTAGCTAATCCTAAAACCAATACCTTCTCATTCTCATACGTTGTTACTTGCTTCACACTGATCGCCCTTTTCTCTTCTATATTAGTTTAACCATACCACGATGCCGATCATGACGGGATACCCCTTAACATGATCGGCATAAAAACTTATATGTACTGCGGAGATTTCCGCATTTAAATAACAAAACGACGTTTACCACATTGCCCATACACCAGTTGCGGCAAGCACGGCACCGATTGCCCAAAAAGTAAGATCGATCCGCCATTCACCCCATCCGTCTAATTCAAACTGGTGATGAATCGGCGTCATCTTAAACAACCGTTTGCCATGCGTAATGTGAAAATAGCTCACCTGAATCATAACTGTTGCTGTTTCAATGACAAACACGCCACCGACCCATAACAAGGATAACTCGTGGTGAAGCAGCAATGACACAGCTGCCAACGCGCCACCAAGTGCCAACGACCCCATGTCACCCATGAAAATCTTGGCAGGCTTATGATTCCAAATCAAGAAGGCAGCCAGTGCACCAACCACCGTCAAACAGAAAACCATTACGCCATATTGCCGCTGATGTTGCGCGATAATGCCATAGGCCAGAAAAGCAATGATTGAAAGTCCTGTTGCCAAACCGTCCAAACCATCCGTTAAGTTAACAGCGTTTGAAAAGCCAATCAACCAAATAATGGCAAACAAGACATAGCCGACGCCTAATGGAACATCACCAATGAATGGGACACGAAGACTCATTGAAAAGCCTTCATAAGAGAACACAATGATGAAAACAATGGCCCCAACAATCTGACCGAGCATTTTTTGCCAGGCCTTTAACCCGTCGTTTTGACGGTTAAACACTTTAATAGAATCATCCCACATCCCTAGTAATCCGTAGAATACTAACGTAAATAGAAGAATTCCAGAACTACCATTCAACACATGTTGCCAAATACCAACAATTAACGTTGCCACAACACTGGCAGTAATGAACATCAGGCCACCCATTGTCGGCGTGCCGTTTTTCTTTTCATGCCAACTCAAGCCTTTTTCCCAAATCGTTTGGCCCTCGCCGTGTGCTCTGAAATAACGAATCAAAAACGGTAGAAAAATTGCGGTCACTGCAAACGCAATGATTAACGACCAAAGCCAAATACGAACTTGCATAACTCTACTTACCCCTTTAATTGTGCGGTTATTAGAACAATCCGCTTTTAAATACCCTGCCGAAGTTAAGACCTTTTCACGTTGTTGCTCGGACCTTACCGAGCTTCGGCACCACTCTTTTTAAACGTGCACCTGTCGCCCAGAAGCCTGCGCATAACCCGAAAGCCGCCTCATTCGGAAATCCACCGAACGCTTCGTCTTCCACGTTATTGCTCAGTTTCTCCCAGGGCTTCGGCATCACTCTTTTAAACGTGCACCTGACTTCTGAATCCTGTGCATAAGCCACAAGTCAAAGCATTCGGAAAACCACCGAATCATTCGCCTTGTATCTTATTGCTCGGATTCACCCGAAGTAAGGCATCACTCTTTCATTTTACACGAAAACAATTGCGGTGTTACTTAAATTTCACAGTCACACCGGTTCCTTCCTGGATGGTGCGGCCAGCCGGCAAACTTTGACTTGTCACATACCCACTACCAGAAGTTTGCACAGACAATCCCGTTAGCTTGGCAAACTCAAGGACATCGCCCATTGACCAGCCTTTCATATCCGCCATCGTCAAATTGTCACCAGCACGGAGGAAAATCCGCTGATTGGTCAGCGTCTTTTTACCCTCAGAAGGAGACTGCGCTGTGACCTTGCTACCATCACCAATCACTACCGGTGTCAGTGAAAGGTCACTAACTTGCTGCTTAGCGTCATCAACGTTTGTGCCCACTAACTTTGGCACCTTTGTGCTAGTTGCTTTTCCTGGTAATGCCGTATCCTTGTCCATCGCTAACGCTTCTGTCATGACGGGACTAAAGACATCGTTTTCCCACTGTGTAATCAGCTTGTCTGGCACCTTCTTAGGCTGATTAACGGTCACGTACATCAAGTAACGTGGATTCTTCGCGGGAACCATCCCCATTACAGAGTTCAAAGTTGAATCCATTCCGTCCATGTATTGACCATTGTCACCAACCACTTGAGCCGTCCCAGTCTTGGCTGCCACTTTGTAGCCAGCAATCTTGAAGTCTTTCCCCATCCCGTAGGACTTGTAAACGTAGTCTGTCATGTGTTGACGCACCTTTTTGGCCGTCTCAGCACTAATTGGATTGCCAACAACCTGCCGTTTACCGCGATAAACAACCTTGCCGGTATTGGGATCAACAATCTTGTTGATATAGTATGGCTTCAACATCTTCCCGTTGTTGGCAACAGCTGTGTACGCCTGCATGAGTTGCATTGGTGTCACGGTAATCCCTTGTCCAAACGCTGTGTTTGCCTGCTCGATTGGTTGCGTGAATTGCATGGCACCATGCGCTTCGTTTGGCAAACCGCTGTTCGTTGATTTTAAGAAACCAAAATTCTGAATGTACTTTTTCCAAGTGTTGGCCCCCATTTGTTGTTCCAAATGAGCCATCGCCACGTTACTAGAAAGATCGAATCCCTTGGAATAAGTGATTGTGCCCCAACCTGCTGGATTCCAGTCAGGAACCACGGCGTTACCAATCTTATATCGGCCAGATTGGTAGGTGTCACTGCCCTTAAAGTTGCCAGAGTCAATTGACGCCGCTAAGGACATACTCTTCATGGTCGAACCGGGTTCATAAGGATCTGAAACCAGCAAATCATTCCACTGGTCGCCCAGGCCCTGCATCGTCGACGCGTTAAACGTTGGCCGTTGGGTAGCCGCCAAAATTTTTCCAGTCTTGGTATCAACCATCATGGCCACCATGTTTTTAGGCTGCAACTTGCTGTACAAAATCTGCATTTGATTTTCTAACAGATTCTGCAAATCAGGATTCAGTGTCGTATACACATTGTCGCCGTTCTTCACACTGCGTTTATTCCGCTGTGAATTGGGCAATGTATAGCCTAATGAATCATGTTTAATCTGCTTAACACCATTTTCACCAGATAATTGCCGATTCAACTGCTGTTCAATCCCCATTTTACCAATCAGTGAACTGGCCCCGTTGGCCAAGGTGGTCGGCTGTGCGTAACCAATCATATGACTAGCAAAAATCCCGTTCGGATATAATCGTGCACTTTGTGTTGTGAACGCGATCCCATTTAGATTAGCTTTCTGAATCGCCTGTTTAGTTGCCACAGACAAATCCTTACCGGCCGATCCAAACTCTACCTGGAAGGTGTTTTTATTGCTGGGGTTCAGGATCTTCAAAATCTCGCTCGAGCTCATGTTGAGCGTTTTGCTAAGTACCTTAGCCACTTTATCTTTGTCTGTTACATAAAGCGGTTTGCCCGTGGTTGAGACCTGATGTTTGTTTAGCACGGCATACACCGTGTACGTATTGGTGTCCATTGCAATTGGATTGCCGTCAGCATCATAAATGGTCCCCCGCTTAGCGTGAATCGTTTGCTGTTCGGTATAGAGCGCCTGCGCTTGTTTGGACAAACTCACATGCTGCACATGTTTGCCAACTGCAATATAAACAAAACGAACGCCCAGCAAGATAAACACCGCAAGAATTGCAACAAGCAATACGTTACCGAAGTGACGTCTGTTTGAACGGGTGTTATCTGGACTGGACATTCGTTTGGAATCTTTATTCATTATTTACTGACATTCCTTATGTTTTGGCTGGTTAAGGTCAACCCATTTTTCTGTGCCACTGCGTCCAATCGAGAACGGCTGGACAACTCACTAATTTCCTGAGTTGCGGAAGCATTGGCATTATTGACCTTTGTCAACTGTGTTTGTGTCGTTTGTAAATTACGCTGTGCATTCGTAATCTCGATTTGAGAATGAATGATGTTCACGGCGAAACATACAACAACAATACCACAAATTATGCTCAATAGAATCTCGAATCCTGAAATCGGGAGCCGTTTCTGATGAACGGCTGGCTGTTCAACCGATTGGGGCTGACGGAGCGGTTTGGCAACACTAGGCTGCTCATATGGTTGTGACTGTGCTAAATTCTGTGCCATGTTAATCAACTTCCTTAACTATGTAAGTCTGGACGACAGACGATTTTTTAATGTAATGACAAACGACTAATTTACCTACCGACTACCTCAACAGTTGATGTTTTGAATCGGTATTTGTTTCATTACGCTCGATCACACGCAGCTTAGCGCTGTGTGCCCGACGGTTAGCGGCTAACTCAGCCTCGCTGGCCTCAATCGGTTTACGTGTAATCAGGTGATAATCCGGTTGCATGTCTGCTGGAATCACTGGCAATCCTGCTGGTAATTCTGGCACCGTTGTTTGCTCCTTAAACATCGTTTTAACTAACCGATCTTCTAAGGACTGGAACGTAATGCAACTAATGCGGCCACCGGGATTCAAGAGTGCTAAGGCTTGCTCTAACGATGTTTCCAACGCACCCAATTCATCATTAACCGCAATCCGAATGGCCTGAAATGTCTTCTTTGCTGGATGACCACCATGGCGGCGAGCCGCGGCTGGAATAGCGGATTTGACCAGGTCAGCTAGCTGAAGGGTTGTTTCAATCGGTGCCACCGCACGTTGTTGCTCAATTTTTCGGGCAATTTGTTTGGCAAACTTCTCTTCACCATAGCGATACAAAATCCGAACCAACCGCGCGTAATCCCATTCGTTAACGACTTGCATGGCGGACAAATCCTGTTCCTGATTCATTCGCATATCCAGAGGTGCGTCCAACCTGTAACTAAAGCCACGCTGCGCATCATCGAACTGTGGCGAACTCACACCGAGATCATATAACACGCCATCTACATGTTGAACGCCACGCTCAGCAAGTTCCTGAGTAATATTTCGAAAGTTAGCTTGAATCAAGGTTACCTGGTTGTTAGCAATTGCAGTTGCCAAATGTTGGCGATTGTATGCTAAGGCCGTTTCATCTTGATCAAAAGCATATAAATGACCTGTCGTTAGTTGTGAAAGAATCTTTGCAGAATGACCACCGCCACCCAATGTGCAATCCACATAAATACCGTCGGGTTTCACGGCCAAGCCTGCAACTGCTTCATTCAACAAAACAGTTACGTGATTAAATTCTGCCATGTCACCCCTCCTTTGCGCATTCTGTGTTAAAGCCATCGTGTTAAGTGCTCAATTATTTAAAAACTAAAAGTCAAAGTCGCCCATTGATTCCGAAATGTCGTCGATGTTAGCTTCGGTGGACTCATTGTACTGTTGCCATGTGTCAGCGTCCCAAATTTCAAACCGGTCAGAAACCCCAACGATGACACAGGCTTTAGTCAGTTTTGCATGGTTCCGTAACGGTGTCGGAATATTGATGCGGCCCTGTTTATCGAATTCACATTCTGTCGCGCCAGAAAACAAGAAACGAGAGAATGCACGTGCGTCACGTTTAGTTAACGATAATGTCTGGGTCTTTTCGACCAATGCAGCCCATTCTGCTTCTGGATAGCCAAACAAACAGCCATCCATCCCACGAGTAACCATAAATTTTTCGCCGAGTTGATTACGAAACTTAGCCGGGATGATGAGACGACCTTTATCGTCAACATTGTGTTGAAATTCTCCGATAAACACGCTCGATCACCATCCCTTCCATTTTTAAGTCAACTGACGCTGTGAAAATCGAATGAAAACGGTTTAACAGCAGTTAAATCAATCATCCTTCTCGCTATAAAAAAGTCTACCACAATCCCCCACTATTCACCACGTACTTAGAAAAAATGTAGTAATTTTGTCACAGAACGTGGCTGCAAAAAAAACAAGCCGTGAAAGAATGCTATTTCAGCAGTCTTTCACGACCCTTTAAACTCACCTCTCCTAAAGTGGGGATTGGTGGGTAAAATATTCAAATACACGCTCTTTAGTGGTGAATAATGGCACTAATAATCGCTAAAATATAAATCACCAGCCATACTAAGTCACTCACACGCCAATAAATCAACAAAAACGTACGGTAGCGAACGAGTTGACGGCCACGAAAAGTTTGCCACACCACACCCACACCAATAATCAGCCACAGTGTCACGGCCCAAAGAAATAACGGCCGCACACTCACTGCAGATAACACGATGGCGCTCATTACAATTAACACTGGCAACAACACATCAAGTGGATGAATCCATGTCGGCCAATTATTTTTAGAAATCATTCGTAACACCGACAGAATGATGTACAGTAATATCAATGTTAGAATTTGAATTAATAGTTGATTTGTCCACCCCACTGCGGTCACCTCATTTCTTTTCAACAGTGTTAGTATACTGGTTTGAAATTTGACACGCAATTCGTGGATTCAGCGTGTGTCACTACCACTAACACGCTAACTTACCCCGGAGGCTCCTATGATTGAATACTACGCAAACAATAAAAACGGTAATTTAATTCCGGTCAACGCGCCTCAACAAGATTGCTGGATCAACGTTGAACGCCCGACTCATGACGAAATCAGCCAACTAGCTCACCGCTATAATTTTCCGGAAACCTATATTAGCGCTATTTTAGATGATCGGGAAAACTCTCGAGTCGACGGAATTGATCCGCAACGCCCCGAACGACCGCTGCATCTGTTACTTCAATTTCCGAAATATGAAGTGAGCCCGCTAGGCTACCTCAGCTTTACAACCTTTCCGTTTTCATTTATCCTCACTGACTCTGCCGTTATCACAGTATCTAAACAGCCAGCAACCTTCATTAACGACTTCATCATGAATCCAGATAACGCAACGATTCGGATCGCCGATCGACAAGATTTTATCCTCCGTTTCGGCTGGTACATCGCCCATTCGTTTGTTCACGCCCTGTCGCTCAGTGAACGGGAAACGACTAGTCTTGAACGTGAGCTGACCACGGCCACCCGTAATGAACAAATTTATAAAATTATGGGATTGCAAAAGTCGCTCGTTTTATTCGATAGTGCGTTAAAAGATAACCGACCAATTTTAGATCAGATCTCGTCTGCACAAGATTATTTTAATGGCCCTCATTTTCACGAATTGCTGGCGCAAATTATGATTGAAACTGATCAGGCCCAGTCGATGACCATTATTCAAAATAATATTCTGGAACAGTACAGCAACATGGTCTCCTCCGTTGTTTCAAATAACTTAAACGAAGTCATGAAACTATTGACCTCTGTTACGCTGATCATGACTATTCCAACCATTGTCGGTGGCATTTACGGAATGAACGTCGATCTTCCATTCGCCCACATCGCACATGCATTCTCACTGGTAATGGGCTTTACGATTATTGTCTGTGCGATTACTGCTTGGATTCTCAAACGTCACGACTGGTTTTAGCTTTTCACATCAACATTTTTGTTGCCCCTTGTGCTTTTGTACGGAACACGGTAACATTAAGGATAAATTTTTAAGACAGTACAAACAATTAAGGAGACAGGTAAAGTTATGCAAGGTAAAAAGAAACGCAGTGGCTTCGAAAAACTCACAATGGTCGTCGTTTGGGTCATGATCATCCTTACGCTTGGTGGGGTTGTATTGGCAGCCTTGCAGCCACTTAACTTGTTCTAAATAGGTTAACAACTTAAAACAGTCCGTTTGAAATGTACAATGTACATTTCAAACGGACTGTTTTGTTTTACCACTAAATCAATTAGTAATAATGTCGTTTTAGATTATCAATTATAAGAACTCAAAAGTTGGTTCTTAACAAGATTTAAATCCTAGCAAACATCACTACTACTCTTAAGCGTCATTTTTCGAGAAAACTTGACGTGGTCGTGAACCATCGGCTGGACCAACAATGCCGCGGGCCTCCATGTCATCAATCATTCGAGCAGCCCGGTTATAGCCAATTCGGAAGCGACGTTGTAACAACGAGGTGGATGCCTTTTGTTGATCTTGAACAAAAGCAACGGCATCGTTATAAAGTTCATCAACTTCGTCCGCCCGGTCCTCATCGCTGTCTTCCTTCAGTTCCTCGTCGCTAACTTCCATGCTACCGTCGTACTCAGCCGTCTGTTGTTGTTTGATAAAATCAACAACTGCCGCGACATCCTTGTCAGAGATAAATTCACCCTGTACACGCGTCGGTTTGTTTTGATCAATCGGTTCAAACAACATATCTCCACGACCAAGCAACTTTTCAGCACCGTTGGCGTCTAGAATCGTGCGTGAATCAATACCACTAGAAACCGCAAACGCAATTCGCGATGGCACATTCGCTTTAATCAATCCGGTAATGACGTCAACAGATGGCCGCTGCGTTGCCAGAATCATGTGAATGCCGGCTGCCCGGCCCATCTGGGCAATCCGAATAATGGCGTCTTCAACCTCAGATGAAACAGTCATCATTAAGTCAGCCAGTTCATCAACAATGGCGACCACATACGGCAAACGTGTCTGTGCCACATTATCCTCAGGGTTGGCATTGTTTTGCTCGACCAATTTGTTATAACCATCAATATTACGAACACCAAAGTTCGCAAACAGCTCATAACGACGCGTCATTTCATCAACCACTTTATGCAATGCCTTGGCCGCCCGCTTGGGTTCGGAAACAACCGGCGTCAATAAATGAGGAATATCATTATAAACAGATAGTTCAACTCGCTTTGGATCAATTAGCATAAACTTTACTTCATTTGGCTTTGCCTGCATGAGTAGACTGGTAATGATCCCGTTGATTGCCACTGACTTCCCTGAACCAGTGGATCCAGCAATCAACAAATGCGGCATTTTCGTCAAATCACACATCACGATATTACCCGTCACATCACGACCCAACGGCACGCTCAGCACCTTGCCAGGATGAGCCGGCTCATGCTCAGCAACATCACGAAATGAAACGGTCGAAATCTGTTTATTAGGAACCTCAATCCCAATCAACGATTTACCGGGAATGGGTGCTTCGATTCGGATATCCTTAGCCGCCAACGCTAACGCTAAGTCATCAGCCAAGTTAACGATTTTCGACACCTTGACCCCAATAGCCGGGTGCAATTCATACTTCGTCACTGACGGTCCTAAACTGACATTCTTAACTTCTGCATCAACGCCAAAACTGGCCAGTGTTTTTTGCAATGTTTGCGAATTTTTCTCAATCGCGTTGAGCTCATCCGTTTGATCAGTTTGTGGAATCTTGGTGAGCAGATCTGGTGTCGGTAATTTATAATCGCTCAAATCCTCACTCTGGTCGCCAAGATCCAGTTCCTCCTGTTTAGGAGCTGGTGCACTCTCTTCATTTTGATCAGCAGCAACGGTAATTACCGGCGCAACAGGCGTTTTCGGCGCCGAACTAGCGGATGCCGGCGCTTCTTCTGGTTGCTTGGCGGCACGGCGGGTTCGCTTAGGCGCCAACGAAGTAGCTTGGCTCTCGGGCTGCGATTGCTCCGGATCTGTCGACTGCGCATCAATTGGTTGATCCGGTGTCGCGTTCTTCTCAACCGCCGCATAAATAAAGTCGTGCAATCGTGAGCTACCCTGTTTTGCCCACAGTACGAGGTGTTGACAAGTGACCACGATACCATGACCAATCACGGCAAAGGGAATATTCAGTAGAAACATTGCGCCGACAAATAACAAAATCGTCGAAAAAATTGCCGTCCCCAGGTTAGCAACTAAATGTTCACTCGCAGCATAAACGTAGGCACCAATCATGCCGCCGCCGACTTTGCCATTTAATGTACCGCCCGCCAAATTATCGCCGAGCATCCCCCACGTCAATGAAACAAAATGAGCATGGTAATTTAGGCTAGTGAATAATCGCAAGTGGTCGTAAACAAGGACACCCAGATAAACAAGTGACCCACCAATGACCCGTTTGACAGGTAACTTAGGCCATTTGCCAGGAATGCCGACGATCAATCCAATTGCAATAAGGATGATTGCAAGTACCTGATTTGTGTTGCCGACAAAAATCGACAGAATGTTGGCTAGAAACACCCCCGCAACGCCTAACCTTAACAAGGCAAACAGCGCAAGCAACGCTACGGCAAAGCCAATAATATTCTTTGTATATTTAAAATCCTGTTTTTTCTTAGATGTTCGCGGCCGTTTGGTCGTTTTTCTGCGCGTCGTTTTCTTTGCTGGCACGCTGTCAGACTCCTTTCAACACGGTAACTGTGAGGGCTACTTGAGTTTGTCGTTTTTGTACCAGTGTGTTTGTTCCAACTGGTTGAAGCCTTGCTGACGAACGACTTCATAGATGACAATCGCAGCTGAATTAGATAAGTTCAACGCACGGATATGTGAGTCATCCTGAGGAATTCGAATCGCCTCATCAGGGTGTTGACGCATGAATGGCTCTGGCAATCCTGTCGTTTCCTTGCCAAACAGGAACCAATAATCATGGTCTGGCTTCGTATAGTCGGGATCAACATACGTTTGTTTGGCAAACTTCGAGACAAGAAACAGTTCGTCACCCTCTGGAATGGCAGCCATGAAAGCCTGCAAATTTTCATGGTACGTAATGTCGACTTTATCCCAATAATCCAATCCTGCCCGCTTTAAATGCGCATCATCGGTGGAAAAGCCCAATGGTTCAATTAAATGCAAAGCAGTATCCGTCCCAGCACAAGTGCGGGCAATATTACCTGTATTAGCAGGCATCAATGGCTCAAATAAAGCAATGTGATTCGTCATTATCTTTCTCCTTGTTAACCTTTATGACCTTTTTTGGCACATCCATATACATCATTGTAACTTACTTCTACTGCTCAACTTCGATAATTACGGCACTCTTAAAAAGTCTTCATCGGCTTGACTGTCGCTCTTCTCACATGACTACCATTACGATGAGATGAGCGAACGCATTTCCCAGAAAACTAAAATCAGCAGCACACCCAGCGCCAGCGTTTACCGTCATAACAACAATTCGCACTGACACTAAAGTGATTTTTTTAGAATCAGAGACTAAAAAAACGTAGTCATCTCGGTAATGGCATACGGCGAGACGCTACGTTAATGAAGTCCGAATCTGAAAGCCACTAACGAATCTGTTCGATATTGACCTCCAAATGATTCCATAAGCATATTAGCACTAGTTTGTTAACTTCGCAAGCGGTCTGGGACTGCATTCAACGCCCGTCTGACAGTCCTCAGCCGCCCTTATCCAAGCATCTACGGCATTTGAACAGTTAGCACACTAACGTCAACGGTCACGGTGTCCACTGGATTGGCCAACAATGCCGCACGATGAGCATCATCACTCCCCCAACTTAATGGCGTCATTGCCATCATATCGGCAATGCGGTTCTTGCCGATGGGAAAGTTATAGCTCACCGTCGTTTGTTGCATGGCCGGATAGTGATCGGCAAACAGCTCCACTACCCGATCATTCGTGTACTGATACTGCGGGGCCGATTCGTCATATAAAGCATGCCGCAACTCTACCAGGTAGTTCGCATTGGGCACCACTTTGATCAGGCTACCACCCGGTCGACAAACACGTTCAAATTCACGATAGGCCGATGGCGAAAAGAATTCCATCACCGCATCAAACGCATTATCTGTAAATGGCAGTTGTGCCAAGTCAGCAACACAAAAGAAGGCTTTAGAATCCAACTGTGTTGCGAGGTTTATTCCTGCCTTTGACAGGTCAAACCCAATGAGGACATCATCAGGATTGTTGCGTTCCTGATCCAACTGCACAAACGGTGTCCCTTCTCCGGTGCCAACATCAAGAATCCGTTGACCCTGTGATGGCAATTGTTGATTGACAGCTTTTACAATCGGCACAAACAGCCCAGCTGTCAGCATCCGCCGTCGGGCGGCCAACATCGGTTCATCGTATTCAGTCACCACATTATGTTTGAGAAATGTGGCACTGCCCTTTTTATTTAAATCTAATGTATGGCCATTCGGACAACTAAGTGTGTGACCACTGATTTTTTCATAAGGCGTCTCACAAACTGGGCAACGAAACATTGCCAAATGTTCTTGCAGATAAGCGGCACCACGATCAATTTTTTTCATGATGCCCATTATACCATGATGCCGCCTGGCTCACTAGTTGCAATGAGGTGCGCTATCAGCTACAAGCTCCCACGATTCACAGTAACGACCTAGACAGTTTATTTATCGACATCCTTTTTGCGGTCTACCTTGTCGGAATTTTCATCGGCTAAAACATTGTGATGACGATCTGCCTCATCAAACCACTGTGCATTTTCTCGCCAATACTGATACAAGTGACTCACAATTACTTTTAATACGGCGTATCCGGGAACTCCAAAGATAACACCCATAACCCCGAAAATTTTCCCTGCTGCCAGCAATACGATAATGATCGTCACTGGATGAATTTTAAGTGACGAGCCTAACACCAACGGTGAAATCAGTCGCCCTTCGATTGTTTGTTCAACCGCAAACACAATAAGCACCTGAATTAGCATCCATGGTGACACAAACGCCCCGACGACCACTGCGGGAACCATCGCTAAAAATGAGCCCAGATAAGGAATCAAGTTTAAAATTCCGGCAACGATTCCTAACGTTAATGCAAATTTCAAACCGATGAGTAAGTAACCTAGATAAAACATTAAGGCGACAAAGAAAGCAACGGTAAGCTGGCCACGAATGTAATTTGACACTTGATCATTAATTTCTTTTAGAACGGTCAAAAACGATTTCTGTAGCCGTTGTGGTAGTAAACGAGACACATATTCCGGAAATTGGTGGCCATCTCGCAACATGTACCACAATAAGAATGGAAATGTTACTAGGGCAACAATAACCGTCGTCACACTGCCAACAATACTGCCCAAGCCGCCAACAGTATTACTGGCGGTATTTTTCAAGAGCCCACTCAGTCCCTTTTGTAACTGAGTATCATACTGATTTAAAATATCGCGCAACCACTTCATATCTGAGTCCTGCCAAAATGCCGTTGTCGAATTAATGAGACTATCCCAATAATGCGGCCAGTCTTTGATTAACCCAGTAAGTTGATCCTGGATGAGTGGCACAACCAAGACAACACCCAGAACGACCAATGCCAAAATCACGGCAAACAGGCCAATAATTGTCCAAGTCCGGTGAATGTGGAACTTGCTCTTTTCCAAACGGTCCACTAGCGGATTCATCAGGTAGTAAAAGACCCCTGCCAGAACCACTGGACCCCCAATAATACTGAAAAATTGTTGCAGCGGTGAAAAGACCCAGTTTACCTTATTCAGTAGCCACAAAATCAACAATACCAGCACCACAATCACTAAACGCAATGCTAGTTGACGTAAGCGACTAACAGGTCGTTGTCGCCGAGTAACGGTTTGTTTTTGCATAGCGGCCTCCTTACGTTTTCGCCCAGTTATTTATTCCGGACGATGCTTCACTTTGCGTTAGTATAGCATAATCGCTGAGCATTCTTCGTCCTTGGTGCCTGTCAAATAGCAGACTGATGCAACCGTTTGCAACGTGCTGTTAAGGAATCGTTTTCATTATGATATACTCAAGTGGTGAAACGCATATTAAACGCAGAACTCTGTGTCAGGTGCATACATTGAGGAGGAAACACGCATGTTAGAAAAATTCTTAGTAGGAACTTATACCAAAAAGACCAGCCAAGGTGTTTATGAAATGGCGCTCGACACCACATCTAATGAGCTAACGGCACCAACACTGGTTGCCAAGGCAAGTAGCCCAACTTATCTGGCTCTTTCCAAAGCAAACAAACTTTACACTGTTGACGGTGACAAAGCCGCTGGAATGGGAGGAACCTCAGCCTTTGACCGCTCCACTACCCCAGCAACTTTGCTGAACCACGCCTTTTCAAAAGGGACTAGCTCAGCCTACGTGGCAGTTGATGAAGCACGTCAACTCGTCTATGAGGGTAACTATCACATGGGGACGTTGAAAAGCTTCGCCATTCAGTCTGATGGTTCATTGAAATTAGCTGATGTTGTTACTCATCAGGGTGAGGTTGGTCCACTACCTGAACAAGCCGATGGTCCCCATGTTCATTACACAAATTTAACGCCAGACAACCGGTTAATCGTGTGCGACCTCGGTATGGATCAAGTAACCGTCTATGATGTCGCTGACGACGGTAAATTTAGCCTCGTCTCAACATACCAAGCAGAACCAGGCTTTGGTCCCCGTCACGTGGTCTTCAATCCACAAAAATCCATTTGCTACCTTGCTGGTGAGTTAAGTAGTAATATCTCCGTACTGAAATACGACGAAGCTACGGGTACGCTTACGCATGTCCAAACGTTAAAGACGATTCCGGCAGATTGGACTGCTCATAATGGTGCTGCTGCAATTCGCATTTCAAACGATGGTCAGTTTGTTTACGTCAGCAACCGTGGTTTCAATAGCTTAGCCGTGTTTGCTGTGAGCGAAGATGGTACACTATCATTACGTCAGCAAATCAGTACAGAAGGTGACTTTCCACGGGACTTTGACCTAGACCCTTCTCAACAGTTTGTTGTCGCTGTCAATCAAAATACAGACAACGCAACCTTATACAGCCGCAACGCCACAACTGGTCAATTAAAATTGATTCAAAAGGATGTTGCCGTTCCTGAACCGGTTTGCGTTCTGTTTGAAAACTAGCTAATTGTTTTAGTTAGCCACAAACATCAAAGGAGCCAATTGTGAATACACCATTATTTAAAGAAGTTGCTATCGAAAATTATACTGATCTTCCCGCTGCCATAGCAGCTGGGGCCAACCGCATCGAGCTAAATGACAATTTGGCCGTCGGCGGCACAACGGTCAGCCGTGGTGTTATGAGTGAAAGCAGTCGTTACGCTGCTGAACACCACATTCCCCTCACCGTCATGATTCGGCCACGCGGTGGCAATTTTGTCTACAATGATACCGAAATTAAAATCATGGAAGCTGACCTATTTTCTGCCCAAGAACTGGGTGTGGACGGCGTTGTTTTTGGTGCTCTAACACCAGACAACAAGTTAGACACCGATGCACTAGAACAGCTCATGGCAGCGGCTGGTGGCATGAGTGTTACTTTCCATATGGCCTTTGATGCAATTTCGCCTGATGATCAACCGGCCGCTATCGACTGGTTAGCTGATCATGATGTTGATCGAATTCTCACGCATGGTGGACCCTTGGCGACGCCAATCGACCAAACGTTGCCACAATTGAAGAAATTGGTTGAAACGGCATCTGGTCGATTGATTATCATGCCAGGTGGCGGAATCACGGTAGGTAATGTTGATCATATCGCGGAAGTGCTCAGTGTTAAGGAAGTTCATGGTACGCATTTACTGAAATATTGATATTTTCACGGTTTAAAAAACGCTTGGCAAAAAATTGCCGAGCGTTTTTATTATGCCTATTTTGAAACTGAACTGCTTATTTTGAATCAAAAATGCACGTTAATTAACATCAAAATCCTTGTTAAGCTGCTGCATCACAGTATCAACATTAATTTCATAACGTGTGAGCAATTGTTGTATATCCTCTGCCAATGGCGCAGTTAATTGCCGTTGAACGTCTGCAAATGGATCATAGAAGCCCAATCGTTCACAGGCCAATGCTTGACGGTTCAAGCCTTGATGCAAATCTCCCTCATACAGCTGATCACCGACTAACGGATGTCCTGCACCGGCAAAGTGAACCCGAATTTGATGCGTCCGACCAGTGTGGAGCTTAACCTTCACCACTGAAAAATTGCCAGCTGTTGCCAGTAACCAAAATTCGGTCCGGGCAGCCTGTCCAGTCTCCCCTGTTTGCCGTTTGATAAACGATGTCGGGTCGCGTTGAATCGGCTGATCAAAGTTACCATGCTCTGGCAGACCCGTGCCACTGACAACGGCCAAGTATGTCTTTTGTAACGAGTGTGCCTTCAATTGTTGATCTAAAACAGAATGCGCCATGTGATGTTTACCAAACAGCACCAACCCACTCGTATCTTTGTCTAACCGAGTAACAATATGAGGCACCTGTAATGGAATACCATGAGTAATGAAGTAGCCCTTCGCTCGGTTAACCAACGTATTATTAGCATAGTGATGAGCCGGCACGGATGCCACTCCGGCAGGTTTATTAACAACTAAAAAATTATCGTCCTCATAGACAATTGACAACGGTAAATCTGAAATGGTTACCGCCGCATTCGCTGGTTCCGGTGGCAAGATGATCGTAACAACATCGTTAGGACGGACATCATCAACGCTCCATGCTGGTCGGTGATTGATTGACATCGCACCACCATGAAACTTGATCTGGATTAAAACGGCATGAGACACGCCATGCACGCTCAAAAACGTTCGTAGCTTTACTGTTTCGTGCGTTTGATTACGCCACTCAAAGCGTAACGGATATGCCATTACAAGACATCCCCGATAAAGGACTCACGGACACGTTGCCAGAAAGCGGTATGCCGATATTCAGCGAAGTAAATCCGTTGCTGTGATACTTTAAACGTAATTTCCTTGACCAATCGTTCTGGCGTTAAAAATTGATCACAACTGATGGCAAAATTATCAGCATCCTCTGACCGTAATGTCACCCATTCATCCTTACCGATGATAAACGAGGCACCTAACGTCCGGAACACCCGGTTGTTAATGGAGGCAATTTCTGCCATTTGAATGGCCTCGATACCAGGATGAATGACCGCACCACCCAATGATTTATTGTATCCCGTTGAACCAGTTGGTGTTGAAAAGCACAAGCCATCCCCACGAAAACGTTCTAATAATTGATCTTTAATATACACGTCACAAACTAAGGTCTTAGCAGCCTTTTTGACAGTCGCTTCATTGAGCGCCAAAAATTGATGCGGCGCTGTTTCACCTTTGTAAGTGATATTGATATCTAAAAGCGGATAACTGACGCTTTCACCATTATCATGTGCCAGACTGTTCACAAGCTGGTCCGTCTCATAATCGCGCCAGTCCGTATAAAAACCAAGGTGTCCTGTATGCAAGCCGACAAAACGAATTTTTGCCAGCTCTGCCCGATAGTGGTGAAAGGCTGATAACAAAGTGCCATCTCCACCAACTGAAACTACCACGTCGGGATGCTGGTCATCAATCGGTAAGTGCGCCTTGTTCAAAGCTGTCGTCAACCGTTCAATGACAGCCCGCGTTTCATCGTTTGGATAATAACTATAAATCGCAACTTTCATACTTTGTTCTCTACTCTCTCGATTACATATGATCGTCTCGCCGTAAACAGCAAGCATCGATCACACAATTATTTGGTTTCATTCGGCGTCGAAGAAACGTCGTCATTACTCTGCTGACTTGCACCATCAGACGGATTGTTTGTATTCTCTTGTGGTTGTGCTTCCGAAATATCTTCTCGAATTGCCGACATTTCTTGATCCAACCTGAATGCCGCCTCACCAGCCCGTTCCAAACGACCTTGCAACTCCTGAGGAAATTCACCCTGATATTTGTAATTTAGGGAATGCTCAATTGTTGCCCAGAAGTTCATGGCTAATGTTCGCACCTGAATTTCTGCTAGGATTCGCTTCTCACCCGTCAGCATCTGAACTGGGTAAGACACCACGATATGATACGAACGATAGCCACTAGGCTTGACGTTTGAAATGTAATCACGCTCTTCCAAAATGGTTAAATCCGTTCGTTTACGCAATAAGTCGACGACCTGATAAATATCACCAACAAACTGACACATAATCCGTAGTCCGGCGATATCCTGCATGTCCTCTTCCAAACGATCTTCGGCGACGTGACGACGAACCATTTTTTCCTTAATACTATCAACAGGTTTCACCCGTCCGGTAACAAACTCAACGGGTGACTGCAAACCGGCATCTTTATATTGTTTACGGATGCCTCTCAATTTTATTTTTAATTCCTCGACCGCTTGCTCATAAGGAAGCAAAAAGTGGGACCAATCCTCAATCATCGAATGACCTCCTTGATGATTCATCGTTTGTTGAACAACCTCGCGGCGGCCAACTAACTGCCAACAGTTTACCATACTTTGGGGCACCAGCGATGAACCGCCGGCGAACCTTAATGACACACAATTCGAAACGTTTAACTTTACATTTCGGGTGAAATCGGGCATGATAGTCCCAGTTAAGAAACGCACAGTGGCGCAGTTGTGCTAATGCGCAACCGATTGCCCTATTAAGTAAAACGTTTCATTATTATTGCGTTTATATTCTATGACTTTTTATTTAATTTTTTAGATTGTTGATATGGAGGATATCCCGTGTTAGAAATTTATCTGTTTGTAAATCCACTCGGAACAAATTGTTATGACTGTGAGAAGCAGATTAACCAGATCTCTGCCCAGACTAAGCGCAAACTTCAAATTCAGTTTGTCCCAATGCTTAATTTACAGACGATAAGCGATACATTTCACCGTATGGCGGCGGATCACCCAGAGTTGGACCGCAACACCCTAGCTGAACAAATGTATCAAATTATCCTAGATTACAAAGCCGCTTCTTTTCAAGGCAAACGGCTTGGTCGTCAATACTTTCTTCGTTTGCAGGAGCACATTCTGGTTAACCACGAAGCTTATACAGAAAAGCTTGGTATCACCGTGGCCCATGAATTAGCATTAGACACAGCGATGTTTATTGACGATCGTCGGAGCAAGCTCGCTGAAGACGCATTCGCTGCAGACCAACGTCTGGTCTCCGAAATGGGCATTGAACATCCAAGCCAAACAGTCATCTTTGATGTTGAAGATTTTGATTGCGGCTTGCTGATGGAACATTTCGATTACGACACGCTGTTAGAAATCAGTGAACATACAATTAACAATAAGCTAACAACGTTGCCGCAAGCCATTAAACAAAATCACGACAAAGTCAATTTACGCATCCTCTAACCTGAACGAAACATTAAATGAAGAGCCTTCAATCAGTACGCTACCGATTGAAGGCTCTTTTTTCATCAATTCAAACTTGAACGAAGCATGTTATTTTTGCGAATTGTCAATTAACGTTTCAAATTCATTCAAGCGTTGTTCAAAGACATCAAATGCCCGACGCAAATAATCCGGTTTCGTCATATCAACCCCTGCCATTTTCATTACGTCCAATGGATATTGTGAACTACCAGCCTTTAAGAAGTCCAAATAATGATCCAAGGCTCCTGGTTGATGGCTGGTAATACCATGCGACAATGTCGATGCAGCGGCGAACCCAGTTGCATACTGGAAGACATAGTAATTGTAATAGAAATGTGGAATGCGTGACCACTCCAAAGCAATTTCCGGATCTGGGGTTAAATCTTTCCCATAATAAGTTTGATTCAGCTTGCCATAAAAGTCTGACATCCGACTAGCAGTCAACGGATGACCCGCAGCATCTTCTTGGTGAATCCAGTGTTCGAATTCCGCGAATTGTGTTTGCCGATAAACAGTTCCCTTAAAGCCGTCCAGGTAGTGATTCAAAACGTATGCCCGCACTTTAGGGTCGTCATTGTTATCAAGCAAATATTGAGTCAACGTATTTTCATTAGTTGTTGATGCAATTTCCGCTACGAAAATAGAATAGTCGCCATACTGGTATGGTTGGTTATGACGCGTGTAATAACTGTGAATACTGTGGCCCATTTCGTGAACTAAGGTAAATAATTCCTCTAAATTATCCTGCCAGTTCAGCAAAATATATGGATTGGTATCGTAAACACCAGATGAAAACGCCCCGCTCCGTTTGCCTTTCGTTTCGACCACATCGACCCACCGATTATCGAAGGCTTCTTGAACATGGCTTACATAATCCGGACCCATCACAGACAAGGCGCGTAAAGCCTCTTGTTGAGCTTCTGGATAGGTGTAACTCAGCGGTGAATCCCCAGTAATCGGTGTATACAAATCATAAGAATGCAAATGATCAACGCCTAAAATACGTTTGCGCAAACTAACGTAGCGGTGCAATAGGTCAAGATGGTTATTAACCTCTTCAACAAGCGTGTCGTAAACACTTTCGGGAATATTATTTTCCGCTAACGCCGCAGCACGAGCGGTCGGATAATGATGCACGCGCGCTGTATAATTATGCGCCTTAACGTTGCTAGACAGCGTTGAAGCAAACGTATTCTGAAATTGCTTGTACACCTTGTATAGTTGTTTAAAGGCCGCACCACGGACAGAACGATCTGTTGATTGCAACAGGACGCCATATACCCCCTGAGTCAAACGAACATCGTTGCCTGCCTCATCTTTCACGATTGGGAACTCTAAATCCGCGTTATCTAAAACACCGAACGTTTTTGCCGAAGCTTGGAAAATATCCCCAGCTCCTGCCAATAATGCTTCTTGATCTGCTGGTAACGTATGATCACGTGCTCGATCTAAGTCCTCAAAGAAATGTTTGAATGGCTTTAATTCATTAGTATCCAACCATTCACTGAGTGTCTTCTCGGGAATGGCCAAAACTTCTGGCTGGAACCAGGCCAATGCGCTGGCAACTTTAGCCACCAAGTCGTTGGCCTGAGCAGCCAATCCTTGCGCCGCTTGGTCACTAGTATCTTGTTCTTGCTTCAATGACGCATACACATCGACATTTTCCAATTCATGGTAAACATCAAGTAGGTAAGCCACGCCAGCCGCAAGTTGCTCTGGTGATTCAGCTAAATGTCCTTTATGGGAAGGAACTTGCTGCAATTTCGACTCAATTTGGTGATAAGCGTCTGTCCACGCTGCATCGGTTGCAAAAATTTGAGTTAAGTCCCACTTTAGCGTCTCTGGAACTTCATTTCTAGTAGGTAATTGTTTTACGTCTGCCATAACGACCTCCAACATTTAAAATAAGAAAGTTAATTATATTTTAATCACTTTTTAACTTTACCATACTTTTCTATTAGTTGGATAGTCGGACAACTGTTTTGCATGCTCACTACTAAAAAAACCTTTGCATAACTGAATGCTCATCCGCTGTCGTATCCGTTCATCAGCCAGCTGTAAGTTTGGCAACCACTGGATTCTGGGCAAACCAATCCTCGTCCAAGCAAACTGACATTGACGTGATGACGCATTTTGATGACGCCACCACCATAAGTAAAGCGGAATCCGCCAATCCAAGGGTGAATTTATTGAAATCGGCATCTCGTAAACATCCCCCAGCACCCATTGTGGCAATGTTAGCAGACTAGTCCCCGCCTGATAACACAATGCTTGCCATCGCATAAAATTAGGCTGTCGGTGATGCAAACCAGACGCAATGGCCCGTTGTCGATGACTCAAATTTGCTCTGCTAACTGAGTGCATCTGAAATTGCGTTTGCTGTTGTGACCAATCCATCCAAGATGTCCAAGTATCAAATGACTGTTGGGAATAGGTGATCGGCAATAATGCCACTTCACCTAAATGATGCAAAACAATCAGTTGACGACGTTGTGTATGCCAGAACAATAAATAGGCGCCAGTTTTTCCTCCCCAGCGAATAAACTTGGCAACTTTGCTTAGCGACAACCGTGGTTTAGGCCAATATGGTTGACCAAGCAGCCATATTTGATGAAAATCATGTTCGCGATATCCTGCCACTCGCTCAGAAAAACGTTGTAAATCAATTGGACTACATTGAAACTCAACGGCTGTTTGCTTGTTGACCAGCAAATCTGGTCGTTGGTGAATCACCTTCAATGATTGTTCCAGCATAACTTCATTATCCTGCTTTTGCAGCCACTCAGATAACTGTCGTTTGCCCAACAAATGTTCAGAAGTCTCACCCTCCGAAAAGGTCCGACAATCTGCTAACCGTTCATGTGCAAAATAGGATTGTCGCACTCGCCCACGTCGCAGATGAACGGGCGCGTGGCACGCAGGACACTGATATTGGTTTTTCTCGGCAACACTAGCGGCCACAAGTTCACCACCCTCGCAACTCAAAGCCATCAACATTGTTCTCACCTCCGCCTATTACATACGCAAAGACGGTGTGATTTGTTCGTAAAAAATCAAATTGAGGATTCGTTTTCTTCGTATACTCACAAGGCACTATTAAAACTTTAACTGTCGCAGTATTTTTAATCATCTCAAATAGATAAGCATATTAATTGTTTACTGACATCTTGTTTGAAATAATGTGTGTAACGGTAAATGTCACTAATGCAATTAGGAGGTCTCGATATGAGTACAGAAGATAAAATCGATAGTACAAAACACAAGGTCGCTGGTAAAGCTAAAGAACTTGAAGGAAAAGCAACCAACGACAAAGGCCGTGAAGCAGAAGGCAAAGCGGAAGGTTTGATGGGTAAAGCCAAAGAAAAACTAACCGACGCTGTGGATAACGTTAAAGACAAGATGGATAAGAAATAATCTTTAGAAGAAGGCTTTTGGGCCTTCTTTTTTTGTGCTTGTACCTGCACCTCCATCTGCCTATCAAGCGTTATTAAAATTAATCTTCTTATCATTTAAAAGTTATTTTCTTCCACTATACTGAATGTAGGGCTATAAAGTATCATTTCCGTTTTAACATCTATAGCCTTAGCAGCTCGTATTATGTTTTGAACGGTTAACGACGGAGTAACCTGATCTAATGAAGCATCCGCCACAGTAAAATTTCAATTTTCAAAACCCTATGCAATTTCAGAGTCTTACCACTCACTTGAGGCACTAGCCTACTAAAATCATCTAGAGATTAACAGCATGAAAAATTAGCAAATTTGGAGATATGTTATGAAAAAAGCAATTACATTAGGAGTAACTGTCCTGAGTGCACTGTTGCTTACGGCATGTGGCAACAATAGTTCAAAAGGTCAAAGTAATTCCGAACAAAAATCAAGTCAGCAAAACAGAAGTCAAGGGTTTAAAAACAGCTCTATGTCAAACGCTAAAGGCATAATTGTGATTAATAGCGTGGATACGCTAACTGCCACTGATCCAAGTGTTGAGGGCGCAGTGCATGCAGTTATTTTCCGGGGTACTTTCACGAACAAAACTAAATCAGGAATCAGTGCTGAAGATTTCTTTAACAAATACATATCTGCCTACTCTGTTAGCAGCGTAACTGACAAAAAGTTGGATACGGATGGACTGCAAGTTAACTCACCCTATGATTCTGAAATTTCATCGGCGCATGACGAAACCAATCCAGAAAAAACATCTCATTTTGCCATAGCCTTTCAAGTTACCTCACTTTCAAAAAAATACAAACTGACAGCGTTAAATGATGCTCAAGATAAACTCGGTTCACAAACCTTTTCTGCTACATCTTTGCAAGCGAAGTCGGATGCCACAGAGTCTAGTTCAAAATTTAACGCCACCAATAAAAATACTCTCTCGAGATCTAGCGTGTCTTTGAACTCGGTACAAAAAGAAAAAATTAACGCCGCTTTCCTGAATTGGGCTGCCGAAAGAGCTGAAATCGGTCACATGGCTGTCAGTGATTGGTATTTTGATCATGGGGCTGCTGGCAATGGTGACTGGTACGCAAATACGCCAGATGGCCGTGTACAAACACAGAACAATGGCAATCCAGGTGCTGAAGCTTTTAAAATCCATTCCATTGGTGGATGTGTTTTTTACAAGTCAAAAGACGGATCTACGGGAAAGCAAGATTTGTACCAAGGTTCCTTCGCAGATAACTATGCAGTTGCCATGGATTTCGACCAACCTGTAAGTAAATATATGCTTGGCGACAACGGGATTGTATATGAATTAAAAACTGGCAATGGAGAAAATGTATCGACCAATACAGGTTTTGGCCAAACTAGTGGCGAAGGAACGGAAGAATACCAACCAGATCAAGACTTCGAAATTTCGTCGGACTCTGCAGCCCAATCTGAACTGAAGGAATTAATAAATCAATATAAGTAAAAAAGCACACCTTTCAGATGTGCTTTAGTCGCTCTGCTAACTATTATTGATAACAAATATACTCAACCATCAAATGATGGTTGTTTTTTTTCAGATATACGCAACTTGTAAAAAAATTCTGCCATCAACCATGTCTTTTTACATGATTAATGACAGAATTGAAAGGCAATTAAATCAGACATTTGGCGTCCTCTTTGTTTCCAAAAAGCTAACCAAAATAATGTCGTGCTAATTCAAGCGCTGAAGTTTCCATAATCTTTTCACCATGCTCTGACAAAACATCACTAGTAATCGTAGTTTTGTTTGCGTATTCCAAAGCCACCGCCACATCATCTTTGATAGTTTCTGGAGTGGTTTGATCCGTGAAAAAGACCAAATCAAGGTAATATTGATCACGGTATTTATAAAGATTCGATACAGCGCCATCTAAATGAAGAACCTTAGCAATTGAGACAAGATCTTCAAAGTCGTTCAGACGAAGCACAACCTCCCGCGTAGGAACGTTAGGATCAGACGTATAATTCTTTAAAGCCTCAGGATCATTATCATCCGTGGCTTCACTACTGATTGTTGTTTTACGATCATCATCGTCTTCTGAATCCTTACCCTGCAACTGTTGTTTTAAAAAGTCGGAAATCTGGTCAGTTGATGCATTGTCACCAAAATCGACTGCGCCACTAAAACCAGCGCTAGCTGCATCAAAATCATCAGTCCCATCACCTTCATCGCCAACATTCTTGCTGATAAACAGCTCTAAACCGTGGCGATTTGGCAAAACTTGAAATGTGACTGCGTCATTATCCTGGAATTGATGATCTACATCAACTTCCTCTAAGATGCTGTAAAAGAATCGTTCTATCTGCTGATGATTGCCAAGTAGATCAAGCACTGTAATGCCACGGGCAGATAAATCATCATTGCCAATAACGACTCGAATTGTATTCTCGTTAATGCGTTCCATTTCCATGCGAAACACCCCTTTCGCAAAAGGAATTCCATCCTAAATGTTTATTCATATTTTAGTCCTCTAATCGTCAAAGTAAAGTTTAATCAACTATTTTTAACGGTTTCGATTCGATCAATCACTTTAGTGCATAAAGATAACAAAAAGACCCAACCTATGACATTATCCCATAGATTCGGTCACTTGCAAATTAATCTCTAAGCGTAGTTTTATAAATTTGCTAATCGTTGTGCTTCAGCCAATTCCAGTGCACGAACATCACGCGGCAAGAAGCGACGAATTTCATCTTCGTTGTATCCCACTTGAAGTCGCTTGTCATCCATAATAATAGGACGACGTAACAAAGCCGGGTTTTCATGAACAAGATCAATTAACTTATTCATTGGCAGATCATCAAGATCAACATGAAGATCTTGGAAAACCTTCGAACGTTTGGAGATGATTTCTTCAGTTCCATCTTCTGTCATTCGTAAAACAGTTTTGATTTCATCGGCTGACAGCGGTTCGGCAAAAATATTCCGCTCTTTGAAAGGAATATTGTTTTCAACGAGCCATGCACGAGCCTTCCGGCAAGAAGTGCAACTCGGTGAGGTATAGAGCGTAACCATGTTACTCATAAATTGTCGTCCCCCTTTAAGCATGTTGCGAGCGTTATGAGATCTCTTATCTCATGCTTATATTGTACAGCACGTTCACAAAAAAATAAAGAGGATTTTATAAAGACAGGGGAACATCTATTCGTAACTTTAAAAGACATATTTTTAGTATTTGTATTTTAATTTCCTGTTAAAATACATAAAACAGCATAAGTAAATAAATATATTACTACGTTTATTATTTTTAACGAATTATGTCAATAATACTAATCATATACAAAATGATGCAAAACAGCGTCACATGGGGATTGTGCTTCTTTTTCGTAAGTAAAATAGTTGTGTTATGTTAAATAATAATTTGATTAATGTCTGATGCCAATTTAACTTGTATTTTTTTGCCGACAATCAATTGTGCCTCTTCTTTTAATGATTCCAAATTGCCTGTTTGCGGTAAATGGGTCAACATTAGTTGTTTGACCTGCGCAGTTTTGGCTAAAGCACCCGCTTGGGTGGATGTCATGTGCCACATCTTGCCAGTATGATTTGCATAAAAGTTGGTGTCAACCATTAACAAATCCGCTCCCTTTGAGAAGCTATTTAAGGTATCGGTCACTGCACTGTCAGCTGTGAATACCAATGTATGGCCAGTCTTTGTTTCCGTAATGCGTACTGCAAAAGTAGGAACTGGATGAACAGTTCGCGAAAAGGTAATCATAAATGGTCCAAGAACTAAGGATGACTGCGGATCATACGCATGACTTTCCGTTGCCCCTGCCCACGTTAACGCAGCAAAATTCAACGGATCTTCTGTGTTGCCATAAATCGGCAGTACAGCATGTTTACGCGCGCCCTGCTGAAGTTGCCATTCATATTGAAGCACGCCCACATCGGCTGTGTGATCGTGATGGTAATGTGTCAACAATAGCCCATCGAGTTGTAATGGATTCAGCACTTTCTGCAATGCAAGCAAAGTGCCACTTCCAGCATCAATCATTAAATTGTAATCGTCGCTCTGCAATAAATAACCGCTTGTACCTATTCCGTTTGCGGGATAACCGCCATAATAACCCAGTATTGTTAGTTTCATCGTTTTTTCCCTCCTCTCTAAAGGTAACTCATTCATGAAATTAATTCGAATAATGAATGCCCATATTTTGCACATCATTTAAAGGTGCGCTTATAATTAAGGTAAATAAAGCATGGAGGTATAATTATGACATCGGCGATTTCCTTAGCATTCGGCACTAAAAACATTTTACAGAACTTGCAGGCACAAAATCCTCAAAACAAGTTGATCTCCCTATCTGAAACAAGTGGAGTCGCGCGTCTCATGCTACTGGATGTAAGTGGTCTGCCAACGGTATTCGCAAACCCCATTACGTTCAAAGTATTAAACGAGTTGCCTCAACCGGCATATAAAGACTTTTTCGCTTTTATCAATTTACAGTTGGATCCAGATCACGCAAAGATTTTACGCGCAAGCGTTGATCACTTTTTAGATCAGGAACGTCCCTTAGGCTTGCGAGCGTTTGCCCTACTAGAGAAGGAAAAAGCTAGCAGTGAATATACTATATTAATGTCTTGGGATCATGTTAATGACTACCACGCCTGGATTTCTAGTACTTCGTTTGCACCTTTCGAATCGTTTTACAAGCAATCCCAATACAGTTATCGTGAAACTGCATATAATCGTGTTAACCTGACACGCTAAACATTACATTTAAAACGTACACGTACTAACAAGAGAACCTTCCAGCGAAAACAACATTTTTGCTGGAAGGTTCTCTTGTTCTGTCATAAACAGAAGTTACATTTCAATTCTAAAAAAAACTACGCACAATATGCGTAGTTACGATTGATATAAGATTGCGGGGGCTGGATTTGAACCAACGACCTTCGGGTTATGGGCCCGACGAGCTACCAGACTGCTCCACCCCGCGATAATAGTAAGATGAAATGACCCCTACGGGATTCGAACCCATGTTACCGCCGTGAAAGGGCGGTGTCTTAAACCACTTGACCAAGGGGTCATAGAAAATAATGACCTAAATTTTAAAACGAAAAACGGAGAAGGAGAGATTCGAACTCTCGCGCCGCTTGCGCGACCTATACCCTTAGCAGGGGCACCTCTTCAGCCACTTGAGTACTTCCCCAAAACCAAGTGGGCACAAGTGGACTCGAACCACCGACCTCACGCTTATCAGGCGTGCGCTCTAACCAGCTGAGCTATGCGCCCATGGAGCGGGTGACGAGAATCGAACTCGCGACAGCAGCTTGGAAGGCTGCGGTTTTACCACTAAACTACACCCGCATAACATGGTATGAATGGCGCGGGACAGAATCGAACTGCCGACACATGGAGCTTCAATCCATTGCTCTACCGACTGAGCTACCGAGCCATAAACGGTCCCAACGAGACTCGAACTCGTGATCTCCTGCGTGACAGGCAGGCGTCCTAACCAACTGGACCATGGAACCAAAATTGCGGGGGCTGGATTTGAACCAACGACCTTCGGGTTATGGGCCCGACGAGCTACCAGACTGCTCCACCCCGCGATAATAGTATATAAACAAAAAGGAGGATAAGAGATTCGAACTCTTGCGTGGACTTGCGCCCACCTGACGGTTTTCAAGACCGTTCCCTTCAGCCAGACTTGGGTAATCCTCCATAAACTGAATATAAGCAATGGACCACCATATTAGTGGACCTTGTAGGACTCGAACCTACGACCGGACGGTTATGAGCCGTCTGCTCTAACCAACTGAGCTAAAGGTCCAAGTTCACTCATATGCTTAATCGCGGCGGGGGGGATCGAACCCTCGACCTCCCGGGTATGAACCGGACGCTCTAGCCAGCTGAGCTACACCGCGATCATAAATAACTAGAGAGCTATTTATAAATCGGGAAAACAGGATTCGAACCTGCGACCCCCTGGTCCCAAACCAGGTGCTCTACCAAGCTGAGCTATTTCCCGAAAATGTAATTGTTTTGCAGAATGAAAACTGCAATGCACCCAGTAGGAGTCGAACCTACAACCTTCTGATTCGTAGTCAGACACTCTATCCAGTTGCGCTATGGGTGCAAATAAGTGCCGAGGACCGGGATCGAACCGGTACGGTCATCACTGACCGCAGGATTTTAAGTCCTGTGCGTCTGCCAATTCCGCCACCCCGGCATCATTGTGAATTGGCAAAAGCGGAAGACGGGATTCGAACCCGCGACCCCCACCATGGCAAGGTGATGTTCTACCACTGAACTACTTCCGCATATAAATGGTACAATGCCGACTAGAGGATTCGAACCTCCGACCCCCTGTTTACAAGACAGATGCTCTGCCAACTGAGCTAAGTCGGCGTTAACCGAAAATTTTTCACTACCCTCTAAGGGCAATGAGCCGTGACAGTCTCGAACTGTCGACCCTCTGATTAAAAGTCAGATGCTCTACCAACTGAGCTAACGGCTCATTAAATGGAAGATACAGGGCTCGAACCTGTGACCCTCTGCTTGTAAGGCAGACGCTCTCCCAACTGAGCTAATCTTCCAATATGCATGGCGACGACCTACCCTCGCAGGGAGCGATCCCCCAACTACTCTTGGCGCGACGAAGCTTAACTTCCGTGTTCGGCATGGGAACGGGTGTATCCTTCGTGCCATCATCACCACACTCTGAGCGT
>NZ_JAIWJF010000012.1 GCF_021654115.1 Furfurilactobacillus milii
TAAACAACCGGCTACGGCGGTCATTGAACTATCGCTGCCCAGCCGATCTAATGCCTGAACTAGCTTAGCAACTAGACCACTTCTAAGAATAGATTCTTAGTGTTGCACTTGATTTGACAATTGAGGTGTCAAAAAAATTTTGTCATCTTTGTTTTTTTTCCATACCAATAAAATTAATCCAGCCGTTACCTCATTCTTTTCGGCGAATTTGTAGTTTGACCATTTTCAGGACTTAACATTGTTGTTTACGAATCAAAAGTGTAATGTTATTATCAACATATGAATAAAACGGCATATTTAAAGCGACTCTATTGGCCTTCAGATTAAGTTGTTCAATACGTTGCTCGATTGAGGAGAAAGAATATGCAAAATAACGCTGATTCAAACATGCTTGTTCGTCGAAGCATTCACACGGAGTACTTTTCAACCGGCTGGATGGCATTTGAATTCCTAGTCGGTCTTTATTCCGGTATTACGGCACATTCAATATTATTAATTGCATTTGGATTGGACAGTTTTTTAGAAATTATTTCAGGTAGCACACTGATTTGGCGTTTACGTAAAGAAGCAAATGGCGCAAGTCAGAGCGAAATTAATCACGCTGAACGTCGCTCCTCACTAATCGTTGGCTCGGTTCTCCTGCTATTATCTGTCTATGTCATTGGCGTTTCACTGTTCAATTTAGTCACACACCAGGCCGCAGACCAAAGCTTTTCCGGCATTGCGATCGCCATTGCGTCCGTTATCTTGATGCCTTTTCTAACTTTGCGCAAACGCGCTTTGGGCAAGGCTCTTCATTCAGCTGCCCTAGCGGAAGATGGAATGTGCAACATCACCTGTGCTTATATGGCTGCTACTGTATTAGTCGGCGGTGTTTTAACCGCACTATTCGGTTGGTGGTGGGCTGACTCCGTGGCCGCACTTGTGCTGGTTTACTTTATCGCCAGTGAGGGCTGGGAATCTTTCCAAGCAGGTCGCGGTAAGGACTAGCAAAAACTTCTGTAAATTAACACAACGGCAGGTTTGACGATTGCGTCAGACTTGCCGTTTTCGTTTGTCACAATTTGAATATTTTCACTTTTAAGTCGTACTTTTGAATGACTTCAAACGTTTACGCAAGTAGCCGAACATGCTAGACTCAACATATGAAATGAAAGGAATCGCTATGACAAACTCCAACAAACCGAACTTAATCGATTCATTTCATTTAAGTGAATCGACGCGTATCTTTAAATTGCTCAGCAACCCCTCACGTTTGCAAATTTTATACGTCTTGGAACAACGGGAATTAAACGTTAATGACTTGAGCACGTTGCTTAACTTAGAACAATCGGTCGTTTCGCATCAGCTTGCCCTGCTTCGAAAGCACCAGTTAGTCACAGCCAAGCGTGTTGGTAAGGCGAATTATTATCGGCTAGACGATCCTCACATTCTTGACATCGTCACGGAGACCCTTGAACATGCGGACCATGTAGTGCGTGGTAAAAAACACAATGAGTAACGCACTGTCGTCACGACTAATACTGCTGTCAGCCTACTACTTCGCCATTTAAAAGAGGTTCTTTATGATTCAACCCATCAATAAAAACATCAATAGTTTACAAGAAGTCGCTCAACCAGCGACACCCGCCGATCGACAGATCGTTACTGACCTTGTTGATACCTTACGAGCCCACCAAGACAATTGTGTTGGCATGGCTGCAAATATGATTGGGCAGACAAAACGCATCATTGCTTATCAACTCGGGCCAATGCTGGTGCCGATGATTAACCCAGTGATTACTCAAAAACAAGATGCTTATCAGACTGCCGAAGGCTGTTTGTCCTTATCAGGTCAACGACCGACAACCCGCTACCGCAACATCACCGTTCGTTACCAAACAACTGATTGGCAAACAAAAACGGCGTCATTCTCCGATTTCACTGCGCAGATTATTCAACATGAAATCGATCATTGCGACGGGATTTTAATTTAATGACTAGCTTACAAAATAGGATCAATATCCGGACAATTATGTTCGAATATTGATCCTATTTTATATTGATCACTGATTTCGCCAACAATGGCTCTAAGTGTTTGCATTAAATCGACTTCGCTACAGAGCGTTGATACCATGATCATCAGTGACAAAGCACTGTTAACATCCGTACTCAAAACCGGTGAAAATCAAATACTGTAATAAACAAAAAATAAAAGTGTTGACGAATACAGTAAACACATTTAATATACGTTTATTGATTGAGGTGATAATATGCTTTCAAATTACTCGCAACAAGAGTTGGAACAAGGTTGGCATCGTCAAGCAGACACTTTTTACTGTAATTACTGCGATACCAAATTTGAAGCCGACCAAGTTTATCAAATTAATGATCATTTTTTTGCTGCTGCAGCGGCAATTGAGCAACACATTCAAAACGTTCATCAAGGAAACGCGTACCAACTAATCCATGATGATTCAAAATACAATCAATTAACAGAGAAGCAGCAAGACTTACTAACCGCGTTTGCGACTGGTCAAAAAGACGCTGAGATTGCGCGCGGCATGAATGTTTCGGCCTCTACGATTCGCCATCAAAAATTTACGTTTCGAGAGAAAGCCAAACAAGCTAAGCAATATCTGGCTATGTACCACAATGTCTTTGAAATTAATCATGATCAATCAGACACCCTCATCCCAATTCCTGGTCACGTTGCCAGACCGGATGACCGATTCGCAATTACCAACGCTGAATGGCAGAACACTGTCGCGGAATATTTATCCGAAACAAACGGACAGCTGACCTTAAAGCGTTTGCCACGTAAACAAAAGCGAATCGTGGTCGTTCTCGACCGCATCACACAAAGTTTGCCAGCTGATGGTGAATGGGATGAGTTACAAATTACTGCAATTTTAAAGAAAATCAGCGATGACCCCGTAACATTGCGCCGCTATCTCATTGAATACGGCTTTATGGATCGTACTCGAGATGGCTCACGTTACTGGATTGTTAAGGACTGATTTTCCCGCTCAAATTAATCGAGGAAATTAACATGATTTACAAATCAATTTCAATCAACCCCAAGTTTGACCAAACGGATGGCCGTAGTACCGGCACCCATGCTATTGATACGGCAACTTATGGTGACAAACTTGGTTCTCGTCCTACGACTGGCGAACTCATGGTGCAACTCAATCAGGATGAAGCACAAACCATCCCTGCAACACGCATCTTAGATTTAGCGTTACTGATTCTCAGCACCAACGCCTACTTTATGGAGGCCGCCTACAAAATGGACGATCTATACGACCCAGATCACCTTGCGATCATCAAGCATGCGTTACAAGGGACCGGGTTCGAAATCAATGTTGATGCCAATAACGAAACCATTGCACACGACATCCAATTTTTCTATGACCAACTACAAAGTGACGGCGAGTTGTACGGTGAACGCTACCGACTACTTGCCGGAGAGTTAAGAAAACTGGGATATTAAGGAGTTAGAACCATGAGCACCACATTACAAAAACAGCGCACCGACTATTCCACCGTGGAACAAGCGATGATCTGGCAGAAACCCGCTTCTCACGTGACCAGTGAACAAGAGCGGCGCATCGCCAATACCATCGCTGCCACCTGGCAAATGCCGGAAATGCGCATTACAAATTTATTATTGGAAGGTGACGCCGGTTCCGGTAAAACGCAATTGGCTAAGGCCCTTTCTGCCGATTTACAGCTCCCCTACACAAAGATTACTTGTTTTGCAGACATGGATAAATCCGATATTTTCGGTTCTCTACTACCCGTTTTGGATGAAAATTCCGAACTACAAACCATCTTTAATGAGAGTCATTCACAAGCAGAAGTTATTGCGCGTTTGGCTGACCACTTGAAGTTGTCAACGAAAGATGCAAAGGCCTATTTGCAACACTATCAAGACAGTCGCCAATCAGTTAGCTATCGTTTTTATCCTTCCGAAATCGTTAAGGCCGTTCAAAACGGTTGCTTGCTAGAAATCCAAGAACCAACCGTCATTCGTGACGCGTCTGTGTTGGTTGCGTTGAACTCAGTTTTGGAACCTAACGGAACGTTGGAAACTCTACAAGGTCGAATTCAACGACATCCTGACACGGTCGTAGTGTTAACAACTAACCGAAACTATCAAGGTAACCGACCACTAAACGAATCTCTGCGAGACCGGATGCAGTATTCTGAAAAGATGGACTTACCGACCATTCCGGTCATGGTTGCCCGTGCTTCCGCAAAAAGTGGTCTGCATGACGAAAAATTGCTAACCATTATGGCGAATATTATTCGTTTACTTGATGAAACAGCAAAGGCCAATGGTATTCACGGTGTCGCTGGAATGCGTAGTTACCTTTATTGGTCTGCCAGCGCAACGTTCACAGATATTCTGAAATCGTTTGATCAGATGGTCCTCTATAAAGTCACGACTGACGAAATCGAAATTGACCTTTTGAAACAGGCAATTATAGATGCCGGCCTTTGGGATCAACTTGTCAGTTTGGTTACGCAAGCGGCTGTCAAACGGATCACTCCTGCTGTCACGCCACAAAAAGACGTTAAGCCGTCGGTCAGTGAACCGACCCTGTCTGCTGTTGATGACAAGAATAAGCCCGAACGAGATTCAGAAGCTGATAAACGACCCGTCTCACCTGACAATGAAAAATCGCTAGACACTAAGAGTGAAGATGATAACGTCCAACCAAATGGCGATAAACTCACAGCCGAAGGTGCCAAGCGTGACGCTGATCTGAACATAACCAGTACGACCGGTACCGAGCAACAAGAAGAAAGTTTTCACGAAGGCGAAACCCTTTCAATGCCAGTCGTTGATGCTGACGTGGCCAAACAGGCTCGAAAAGCGTTAAATCAATCAGCTCGCGAAAGTTTGAAAAACACTATTCATTCACATGAGGGCCTTATCGTTCACGTTCCCAAGATCACACCCACCGATGTCAAACTTGCTAATAAACACCTGCAATCCAACCATCTCATTACTGATCAATTAGTGCGACAGATGCGCGAAATCTTACAGAACGAACACGCTGGCGATGTCGCTAAGGGCAAGGTGTTTGGCCAACAATTCGATGCCAGTAAGGTGGTCAATCAAGATTTTGGCTACTTCACTAAAAAGAGAACGCCCGATGAAGACCCATCATTAGCGATTGCCGTCCGTGTTGATCAATCTGCTTCAATGGTTGAGGACGATCGCATCAAGCATGAGCAAACAGCAATCTTTGCCCTCACCGCCTTTTGTCGAGATCTAAATATTCCGCTGACCATTAATGGTGATACGGCAGATGTTAGTGAACGTGAACGAACTTCTATCTACGCTTATAAAGAATTTGACGAAGATTATGATACTGCCCTGCTACGTTTGACAACAATCAAAGCGTTGAATAACAATCGTGATGGCAGCGCCCTCAAAATTCTGGCGGACAAACTTGCCGCACGAACTGAGCAAACAAAACTGCTTATCAACCTTAGCGATGGTCAGCCAAAGGCCATGCCTAACTATACGGGTGACTTAGCCAAGAATGATTTGCAACATGTCGTTCATGAAGCTGAACGCGAAGGCATTGTCGTTCTCTCCGCCGCTCTTGGTGATGACGCTGAGACGCTGAAAGACATTTATGGTAACCAACGCTTTCTCGATTTTACAGACCTCAACAAACTAGCCACCAATTTGGTGCACGTCGTTATGAGGTTCGTATGAGCGTGATGCCGAGGCCAACAGAAAAGAGTAACAAAGGAGGAACTCATGAATCCCAAACGAAAACAAGAGCTGTTGGATCAATATGCAAAAATTGAAATCGATTATGGTGTGATTCAACTGAAAAATAAAGTGAACGGCAAAATATACATTGCCGCTGTGCCCAACCTCAAAAATCGGTGGTCCTTTTACCAACAAAATTTAAACAATGGTAGCTTTCCCAATCCGGACTTATTAAGTGACTGGCGAAAGTATGGCGCAAAGAACTTTGAGTTTAGCGAATTGTATCGAAAGGATGCCACTGACGTGTTAAACATGCAGCACACACTCAAGGAACTCAAAAAAGAGTGGCTTACAAAATTACAACCATTTGGCGACCGTGGATACAATCAACCCATGAAAGAATTGTAATCACAAAAAAAGGTGAAATCTGATACTACGTTTACCAAACGTAGCGTTGGATTTCACCTTTTTGTGATTGTGCAGTTTTCCTTAATCACAGAAGCTGCCATCCTATCCGCAAAACCAATTACACCTTGATTAACTCACCTTAAATTTTCAACGTTTGTGCATTGATGGCAACAACCACCGTACTGAGCCCCATGAGTAACGCACCAACGGCCGGGCTAAGAATTACGCCGACAAATGCGAGAATCCCTGCAGCCAACGGAATGGCAAAGATGTTATAACCAGCCCCGAACCATAAGTTTTGGACCATCTTCCTTGTTGTGTTATGCGCTAAATCGAGAAAGTGCAAGATATCGGATGGGTCGCTTCGAACCAGCACGATGTCGGCAGAATCAACGGCAACGTCTGTGCCAGCGCCAATAGCAATGCCAATATCCGCGCGAACTAGACTCGGTGCATCATTGACACCATCGCCAACCATTGCAACAACTAAGCCTTGATCTTGGTATTGTTTGACAATAACTTCCTTATCTTCCGGCTTCAGTTCACCATGCACGTCTTCGTCAGGAATGCCCAAACGCTTGGCAATCAGTTCAGCAACCTGTTTGTTATCACCCGTCAGCATAACTGGCCGGATGCCGCGAGCCTTTAAGCCATCGATCAAGGCTTTTGAGCTTTCCTTCAATTGATCACCTTGAGCAACCCACCCCAAAAAGCGATCGTCGCTAACCAAGAAGCTCACCGTGTTGCCCTGCAACGACAGTTCATTAAATTTGCTCTGATCATAATCGATCTTGTTTTCAACCACATAGCGTTCGTTAACAATTGCGACATGCTGATCCTGATAGTTGCCCTCAATCCCCGTTCCGGGCAAGTTATTGATATTGTCTACAGGGACACTCGCCTTGTGTCGAGCATCGAGTTCTTTAATAATACCAACCGACAGCGGATGTGAAGACCCGGTTTCCAGACCACCCATAACAGCCAGCACGCTATCGGCATCGTAGTCTGGTGTGAAGCTTTCAACATCCGAAACAGCGAAGTTGCCTTCTGTCAACGTCCCTGTTTTGTCCATCATAACCGCGTTCAAATGACGTGCATCCTCCAGCGCTTGGCGTTTACGCGTTAATAATCCATTCTTGGCCCCAATAGATGTGGAACGCGCCACGACCAGTGGAATAGCGAGACCCAGTGCGTGCGGACATGCGATAACCAGAATTGTCACCATTCGTTCTAACGCAAAATTAAAGTTTTTGTTGATAATCCACCAGAGGACAAACGCAATTAGAGCAATGCCAACAGCTACATAGACAAGCCAGCCGGCTACACGATCGGCGACACCTTCAGCGTTGGACTTTTCCTTTTGCGCATTATTGACCAACTGCATAACTTGTGACAGATATCCGGATTCTCCAGTTCCGGTAACCTTAACTCGGATAACGCCGGCGCCATTTGTCGATCCTCCAATAACCTTGTCACCGTCGCCTTTCGTGACGTCACGTGCTTCACCAGTGACCATCGCTTCATTAACTGACGTTTGCCCATCGACAATCGTGCCATCAGTCGGAATATTCTCACCAGCCTTAACTAACACTGTTTGGCCGACCTGAACTTCTGACAATGGCACGTCGTTTGTGGTGCCATCAGCCCCCACCAGTGTTGCGTCATTTGGCAGTAGCGCAGCCATTTTCTGTAGTGCATTTCCAGCGGACATCACGGCATTCATTTCAATGACGTGTCCCAACAGCATAATGTCAATCAGTGTGGCTAATTCCCAAAAGAAATCCATGACGTTTGTGCCACCGACAAACGTATTCATAATAAATGCATAAATGCTGTAGAAATACGAAACGGAAATCCCAATTGCAATTAATGTCATCATTTCCGGATGACGATCCTTTAGTTCAGCACGTGCGCCACGAAGGAATGGTGCCCCGCCGTATAAGTACATAAACGATGCCAGAATCACCAGTAACCATTCTGATCCAGGAAAAGCGAGACCTGGATAAAAACGATTCATCAAAACAGGTGACAAGATCACAACTGGAATCGAAACAACCAACGACACCCAAAATTTTTGCGTAATGTTACCCATATGCATCATCTCACCACCGTGTTGCATCAGGTCACTATCATTATTCATATCCATTGTCGGCTGATCCTTCATATTCATATTCTTCATGTGGCAACCTTCTCTCTTGTAGGTCAACTGGTCACAAACATTTCAACGCGAAAATCCGAAAGTAAAATGTTTCCGTATAACAATTATTTACGCTTAATCATAATCAGTCCCCGATATTCGCGCTAACAAAGCCAACCAGTGAGAAAAAGTCAGCATCATTTTTGAGCCAATAAATCGTAAGTTTTCCGTTTTAATCTGTATTTGAGGACATCAAAAAGCCGACTCTATTACAGAGCCGGCTTAGACACCGAACTTTTTAACTATTAATCGTCCATCAATCCTTTTAATTGAATAACTGTTAATCCTTTTTTTCATATGGTTCATGCTTGTACTCACCAGGTTCGGGCGTTGCCTTCCCAGTCCAGCGACGGACGAAGAACAATAAACTGAGCAAACCCAGAACACCAAACCCAATGCTGACGGAAATGCGCGTATCTGGATTGATGAACATAAAGATTACCACTAAGATCAGAGCGAAAATTGTAAAGTAGTTAGAATATGGATACCATGGCATTTTAAACGGATGTGTTTTCATCACATCAGGATTAGCATGACGGAATCGTAGCTCCGACAATAAAATAACGAACCACGGCACCATCCCCGGTAACACGCTTGAACTATAAACCAAAACAAAGATATTCGCCGTTGCATGATTCACAACGGACAATAACGTATTCAAAATCAGGCCAATCAAAATGCCAGCAGAAATGCACAGTGTTGCGCGTAATGGCACTTGACGACGGGATAGTTTACCAAGGCCATGATACGTTTCACCGTCTCGAGCAAGTTTGTACAACATCCGACTGGAACTGTAAATCCCTGAGTTGGCACCGGACATCGCCGCCGTCAGCACAACAAAGTTAATAATCCCGGCTGCCCCAGCAATCCCCACCTTAGAGAAAGTTTCAACAAACGGTGATCCCAATGCAGCCAAGTGATTCCACGGATAAATCGTCACGATAACAAAGATTGCGCCGATATAGAAAATCAGGATCCGCCAAACAATTGATTTAACAGAAGATACGATGGCTTTTTGTGGATCAGCGGCCTCACCAGCAGTAATTCCTAGGACCTCAATCCCCTGATACGATCCAATAATCACAGACATGGCGAAAATGAAACCGCGAATACCACCAGTAAAGAATCCACCATGAGACCATAAATTACTGAGACCTAGTGGGTGCCAATGATTGCCCAAGCCAGCAAAGATGACCAACACACCCAAAACAATCATTAAAACAATCGTGACCACTTTAATCATTGCAAAGTAAAATTCCAATGTGCCATACGCGCGGGCCGATGCTAAGTTTGCCAACGTCAAAAGAACAATCACAACTACCCCAGCAATCCAATCAGGCAGGTTCGGCCACCAGTAATGTAAGTATTGACCGACCGCAATCACTTCACTGATCCCGACGACTATGTACTGAAAGACATTGCTCCACTTGGTCAAATAGCCAGCCAACGGGTGAATATAATTCGTCGCATAATCGGCAAACGAACCAGTCGTAGGATTCACATAAATCATTTCACCTAATGCACGCATGACCAAGTACAGTAGCAGCCCAACGAAAGCATACGCAAAGACAACGGATGGCCCCGTCCATTTAATTGTTGACGTTGATCCTAAAAATAGCCCAACTCCGATGGTTCCCCCAAGGGCAATCATCTGCATTTGATTCGACGATAACGATCGTTTTAACTCACTTTTTGGCTCTGACTCACTCATATGAATCTCCTCCTGATTTGGTCAAACTTTTTTACTGGGTCGCAGCATCACTTCAATAAAAAAGGCCAGCCGCGATGTCCTTTGACAGACACTTTGGCTGGCCACTTTTGCGATAATCAACAACTACCACAAAAGCCCCAGCCACGTCATTGTGGTTGAGGTTGTGGTAGTTGTGTTGAGGCTGGCGTCATTAACTTGATCTAAGTTTAAATATTTCATTCTAACGCCTCCTCATCGTTTTTTCCTTGATTTGTAAGTTACCACTCATAACTAAACATTGCAACTGAAAATTCGTATCGACCTGTACCAAACCATCGTTTGACCACCAGAAAAGCAAGTAGCATTCTGCTCATTTCCATATGTTTAAGCTGATAACTGCCGGCTTTGATGACGGTTGGAAATAATCTGGATGATCACTGTCACAATCGGCGTCAACATGCCAATCTCTGGAATCACAAAAATCAGTGCAGTCGCCACAACTGTCCAAATGATATTACTCGTCAACATGACGCTACCAGCCTGCCGTCTGATAAATTCTTTCATTTCCGGCACATCTCGGTTCTCACGAATAATGAGAAACGACATTAACTGGGCAGAAAGTAGCCACAAAAGCGCAACCATTAAGTAGACGAGCTCTGCACCCCAGTAACTCGGATAACGGCCAACGAATGCCGTGGTCACTGGTAGAAAAGAGAGCACGAATAACCACACACAGACGCCAATGAAACCGCCAAGTTTGACCCGTTTAATTGCCAAAAACATCCCGTGCTGCACGTACCAACTGAACATGACCAAAATAAACGTCATCAAATACGAAAACGCCATCCGCCACTCACTGAAAAACATTTTTAAACTTGGCTCATCTGGCACCTTAATTTCCAAGATCAGTACTGTTAATACAATCGCAATAATGGCATCAATAAATGCCTCAACCCGACTTTTGTTCATATGGTCATCCCCCAAGATAAGTTAATCATAAGCGTTTTACCCGAGTTAAACACGAATAAACATGCAGACATCACTAATTTCTTTTCAGTGATTGTCTACACTCACACAAAAACCACAGCTGATTTTAGTTACCTTTTCAAAGCACACTGAGGTGAATTTCCACGACTATTATCGGTTTGTTCGCAAACGTCACATCGTCGATGCAATTGTTTGCTTTTCCCGACTTTATTAAGTATTCTGCCTGTGTAACATACTTTAAGGAGGCAATATCATGGCTAATAAGGTTGCAATGGTAACGGGTGGGGCACAAGGAATCGGTGAGGCAATCATAAAACGACTATCAAAAGATGGCTTCTCGGTTGCTGTAGCTGATTTAAATCTAGAACGCGCGCAAAAAGTCGCCAATGATGTTAACGACGACGGTGGTAAAGCAATCGCAGTTAAATTAAATGTTGCAGAACGTGACGAATTCTCACAGGCTGTTAACGACGTGGCTAGTCAACTTGGTGGCTTTGACGTTCTTGTCAATAACGCTGGGCTTGGACCAACAACCCCTATCGAAACAATCACACCTGAACAATTTGACACCGTATACCACGTCAATGTTGCCGGTGACTTGTGGGGAATTCAAGCCGCTATCAAACAATTTAGATCATTGGGTCATGGCGGTAAAATCATCAATGCTACCTCGCAGGCCGGTGTCGTTGGTAACCCTAGCCTTGCACTCTACAGTGGTACAAAGTTTGCCGTCCGTGGTATTACACAAGTTGCGGCGCGTGATTTAGCCAAGGATAACATTACGGTTAACGCTTATGCGCCAGGGATCGTTAAAACGCCAATGATGATGGATATTGCCCATCAAGTTGGTCAGAATGCTGGTAAAGACGATGAATGGGGAATGCAAACCTTTGCAAAAGATATTACCCTAGGCCGGTTGTCAGAGCCTGAAGACGTTGCAGCAGCAGTATCATTTCTCGCCGGTCCGGATTCAGATTACATCACTGGGCAAACGATAGAAGTGGACGGTGGCATGCAGTTCCATTAAAAACAATATAAAGGCTCAGAGATTACTGGCTGGCGTTAACCGGCGATTAATCCCTGAGCTTTTTAATTAATTCTATTTCAGCTTAAACATTACGCTTCCGGAATAGCAGTAACCCAATGAGCAGGAATAATGCAATATATCCGACATTGCCCCAAAACAACTGTACGTCTGACAAACGTGTCAGTTTGGACAGACTCGGTTCGAGAACCTGTGAACCGTAGTTTAAAAAGTTGATAGGATTCCACTTCAGCCATTCGTGACTATGAATCAATATAAACATCACGCTACTTACAATGTTTAAAACAAAGTACCCCAAAATACCAACAGAAATGGCAACAGCCGAACTCTTGAACAATGTGGCTAACAAAAACACCAAACTAATCAGAAGCCATAACGTTAATAATCCAGCCCCAAGGTTGGCTAACCAATCCTGCCAGATATCATTGTTATAACCAGTACCCGTCAATGAAAACTTATCATTCACAAAAACGAATTTGGCAATCAAGGCTAATACAGCAGTCATGACATACAAGTACAGTGAGTAAGTTAAAATGACAAGCCATTTGCTAACTAGAATCATGCTTCGCGAATAACGCTGTGATACAACTGTTTTAATAGTGCCATACTGAAATTCCATCGTAACAATCGAGGCAGCAGCCGCGATTAAGAAAAACATGATAAACGTTGTCGAACCAAAATTAGTTGTAAACAAAACTGATGCTGAGAAATACTTCGGTTGCAACCGACTAGTCAGCGCAAACCCGAAAACAATCAGCGCCAGTACAATGGAAATCCATAAGGTACTTTTCTTTTTCAATAATTTAAACGATTCCTGTTTATATAACGTCCACATACTACCGCCTCCTTATTTTTGATCCTCTGAGTCAAGCAGCTTTAAAACCGATCCCTCAAGATCCTCATCCTGATGTTGAACATCAGTCACGGTAACTTGATTGTCAGATAATGTTTTCAACACATCTGCAACTGCGTCATCCGTTTTGGTTTGAATCTTCACTTCAACGTCACCAACCAGCTTATAACCTGTCTCGGACAAGACCTGCTTGGCTTTCACATCATCAGTTGTTGAGACAACGACAAAATGATTGTTAGACTCCAGTAAAGCATCCATAGTTGTTTCCTGAACGATTTTACCGTGATCGATAATAATCAAGTCCTCAGCCAACTTCTGCAGTTCACTTAAGATATGACTCGAAATCAAGAAAGTGACGCCTTCATCACGTTTAGCAATAATCAAATCACGAAGTTCCTTCGTCGCTTGCGGATCTAACCCGTTCATCGGCTCGTCCAAGATAACTAACTTTGGATTATTTAAGAAAGCCATGGCAATACCCAACTTTTGTTTCATCCCCAGCGAGTAATTGCGAGCTTTCGTATCAATGTATTTATCCATATTCAACGCATCGACTAATGCCTGAATGTCCTGAGTATTTTTGTTACCCATGGCAAATAACTTCAAGTGGTCACGGCCACTTAAGTATGGATAAATGCCAGGATATTCAATTAAGGCTCCTACCTCATCCAATACTGGATGATGGTCAAAGGTACTTTTCTGTCCGTCAATTGTGACCTCACCAGTCGATGACGTCAGGCTCAAAACGGCCTTCATAATCGTTGTTTTCCCTGCCCCGTTTGCACCAACTAAACCCACAATGCGACCCGGTGCACATGAAAACGAAATTTTATGTAAGACCTGTTTGCGGCCAAACGACTTATTCAGATTCTTAACTGTTAACACTGCTTCTGCCATTCGTTTCACTCCTCTACATGTATGTCTTTCTGCAACTTCTCCCCACACTGAAATGCCACCTACGGACCTTCTGTGTTGATGATAGTTTACCATATCGCAACCGCTAACATGAATGTAATCAACTCATAACAAAAGGCTGTTGCACATTTTTTCAATGTACAACAGCTCTTCTTGATACCCTATTCCACATCACGCTCGACAATAATCCGACCGTCCGTGTGCCCTGTTTCGTTCAGCTCACTGGCAACCACAACGCCGGCCAAGGTAAACGGAAACCGCTTTGCGATTCGGACAGATAGTGAACCGGTATCCATGAGTTGCTTAAGTGCCTGCATCGCCTGGCGTACATGACTCGCGTCTACTGGATGAATGTGAACCTGTTCAACATTTGGCTTATTACCGGCACTTTCCTCACGACCAACTGTTGCCACGGTGCCACCCAGTTTAACTAAGGCCATCATTGCATCAGCATGACCGCCCATAAAGTCCACGTTAATGACCACATCCGCTGAATCGGCAAACGCACCATCTTCAGTAACTTGCGCATACGTTGCGACTTCACTAGCACCAATTTGGCGAACATAGTCCAAATCCTCAGCCCTCGCAATCCCAATGACGGTACTGGCGCCAAGCGCTTTCGCAAACTGAACGGCCATCGCACCAATGCCACCGCTAGCGCCTAAGACTGCCACTGTTTGCCCCATCTGAACTTGACCAAACACGGTGAGCGCATCATATGACGTCATCGCAACAGTGGGTAACCCGGCAGCATCAGTAATTGGGAACCCCTCAGTTAATTTAATCGTCGTCGACTCTGGCGCAACAGCTTGTTCCGCGTAACCACCGCCTTCAATGTGAGCGACAACCTCGTCGCCCACTTGAAAGTTAGTCACCTGCTTGCCAGCTGCTGAAACGGTTCCGGCAACATCGAACCCAGGAATTGTTGCCTTGCCACCACTAAAACCGCTCCGTCGAAATGCATCCACATGATTCAAACCAAACGCAGCGACATCAATAACGACCTCATCCGAAGCCGGTTTCGGTGTTGGCAACTCAATCTCCGTAAAGGCATCAGCCGCTGCGCCATCCGTTTGATACCCAAAAGCCTTCATAATCCTGCCTCCACATCATCATGTTTTTAATACACGACATTATCGGACAGAAATACATAGAAAACGATTAATTCATTTTGAAATGAACGGTCAGCGAACTAATAAGAAAGTTGTCGTTTGCTCAGACTATTTCATCCTTCGAAAATCCTGCCGATAAATTACCAGCCCTAATAAACAGGTCAGTACATCCGCCAATGGTTGCGCCCAAACAACGCCCAGATAGCCCCACAACATGTGAGCCACGTAAATCACGATGGCAAAGATGACACCCTGTCGCGAAATGGCCAGCAAGAAGGCACCCAGCGCTTTGCCCGTCGACTGAAAGACCGTGGTGAACACGAGGATTGCACCGATGAATGGGGTTGTGCTTAGCAATGCTCTCAGCAGTAATACACCCGCAGTCACAATCGTTTTTTGCGTCATGAACAAACGAACGATAACCGGTGCCAATAACATTAAAATAGCAGCAAAAATTACTGAAAAGACGACTTCCACTAACAAGTCAAAATTCACGATTTGGCGAAAGCGTTTCTGATTATGAGCACCGTAGTTATAACCAACCAAGGGCTGAGCGCCAAATGCAAAACCGACCATCACCAACATCACAATCATGTAAATTTTCGTGGCAATCCCGAAGGCAGCCACTTGAGCGGCGCCATACCGCACCAAGAAATTATTGAGTAAGGCAGTACCAAAGGCCTGCATAAGATTGGTCATTGAGGCAGGAATACCAATCACTAAAATGGCCCCGGCAAACGCAAAAGTCGACCTTTTAATGTGCCAGCTTAGGCTAATGACCCGACACCGTTTGATCACGTATGCACCCAAAATCAAATCAGTTACGAGATAACCAATGACAGTTGCCAAGGCAGCTCCTGCCGCATATAAATGAAAGCCGAAAATTAGTAACGGGTCGAGTAAAATCGTTACGACCAAACCTGCAACACTACCAATCATCGATTCACGTGCTAGTCCTTCTGTACGAATCAAGTTGCTAGGCACCAGCGACACAATAATCAGCGGCCCACCAATCGCCATAATCCGATAGAAGGCACTTGCAAACGGACGAATGCCGCTACTAGCCCCAAACGCAGTGAGAATGGGCGCTTCAAATATCAGTAAAATGCCCGCCGTCAGAATGCCGACAACAATCGCCGCATAAAAACAAATACGACTTACTTGACTGGCCGACTCATGTTGTTTGCTACCCAACATTTTGGACACCAGCGCACTGCCGCCTAGGCCGAAGACATCCCCAATCGCTAACATAATGGAAAATAATGGTGTACAAACGGTTACCCCAGCCACAATGTTGGGATTCTGCGTTTGTGAAATGAAGAATGTGTCTACCAGGTTATAGATCATGCTGGCAATCATACTGATGACAACTGGCATGGCGAGTGTGAAGTACGCGCGTGGAACTGACGTCTTAGTAAATAAAGTATCCATATATTGTATAGTTTCTCTTTTCTGCGTTAAGGTCGTGTATTTAGCATAGCATTAATACTACGCGCGCATAATAGAAGAAATTGGTGTGCGGACATTCATGGCATTAGGACATACCTTTTCACTTTTGGAGATTGCTTTCTTTCAACGAACTGCAAAAACACCAAATTTTCGCTTTTATATTGTCGCAAACGCGCTCTCGATTCCTGACTCACTGCGCACAACACAAATTTTACTAAACCAAACTATCCTTCCATATTGTCGCAAACGCGTTCACAACCCCAAAGACCTGCGCACAATTAAAATAAGACACCGCACAAGCAAAGTTCGCTTGCACAGTGCCTTATTTCCATTGTTGCTCGGTCTTTAGACGGGGTTGTTCTCGCTCTATTCCTTAAACTGAATCCTCACGTATTCTCGGTAAAGTGGCAATTCGTCCATGAGTGCCTGATGCTTGCCGTGGCCACTCACATGACCATTTTCAATGAAGTAGATGTCGTCAGCGTCGACGATCGTGCTCAATCGGTGCGCGATGATCAATGTTGTTCGGCCCTTCATCAATTCGCCCAAGGCCTTTTGGACCATCGCTTCGGATTCGGAATCTAGACTCGCTGTTGCTTCATCTAACATCAGAATCTTTGGGTCACGGAGGAAAGCTCGGGCAATGGCTAAGCGTTGTCTTTGACCACCACTAATTTTCACGCCACGTTCACCAACCTGCGTATCCAAACCATCTGGCATTTCGTGCACAAACTTATCTGCATAAGCTAATTCAAGCACATGCCAGAGTTCGTCATCCGTGTACGTTTTGTCCGCGCCATAAGTTAGGTTGTGACGAATCGTACCAGCCATAATGGCAGAATCTTGGCTCACATAACCAATCTGAGAACGCCAGTCTTTCAAATTGACGTTTGCAACATCCTTGCCGCCAATCGTAATTTTCCCACTAGTAGGTTGATAGAAACGTTCTAGTAGACTAAAGATAGTCGACTTCCCGCCACCTGACGGTCCAGCAAACGCTATGACACTGTTTGGCTTGGCCTCAAAGTTAACATCGTGTAAAACGGGACCGTCATCGTCATAAGCAAAGTCGACGTGTTCCATTGCCACCGTTTGGTCGGTAACAGATTCACTGTCGCCATCCGTAAATGATTCTTCAGGTTCCTTCAATAAATCTTGAACTCGTTGTGTCGAACCGTTTGTCTTCGCTAATGTCGTGAAGAATTGGCCAAGTGAGCCAACTGGTCCGATAACTTGAAACAAATACATCATGAATGACAATAATGTCCCCATCGACATCGTGCCATCAGCGACTCGAACAGCTGCGTAACCCAGCAAACCGATAAACATAGCCAGCATTAACGTGTTCATGACCGGGCTAGCAATGGAATCAAAAATGGCTTCTCGCATCCCAATGTGATATAGCTTATCAATCTGTTTGTATCCAGAAGTTGTTTCATATTCCTCAGCATTTGAAGATTTTACCAACCGAATTTCGCCCAACGATTCGCCAGTTTCACCATTAAATGAAGCTAGGGCATCCTGCCGCTGCAGCCCAATCTTGCTGGATTGCCGCATAATTGGCCGCATTACCACCATGACCAACGGAATGGCAACAATCATGACCAGTGTCATTTTCCAGTCCATCAATGCCATGATGATCAGCGCGCCGACTAACTGCAAAAGTGAATTAGCCATCTGTGGAAAGGCGTTGGCCAATAAATCTTTAATCTGGGTTGAGTCATTCACCAGCCGTGAAGTCATTTCACCGGCTTTCACGTTATCAAAATAGTTAACGTGCAAACGAATCAACTTTTGCCACAAAGTGCGCCGCAATCGAGCGACAATGTTTTCACCAAAGAAACCCAGCATCGTCCCTGACAAGGCGTTGATTAAGGCACTCGCCAAAAACAGGACAACCGCAATAATCAACAACGTGGAATTGAATCCTGATTTAAGTCCGTTGATAATCCCTTGGGCCATTTTCGGCACCGCCAACTGCGCACCCGTCGCAATAAAACCAAGGATTAACCCCAACCATAACTGCCAATACTTCGGTTTCGTTTGACGAATCAGGTTTAAGAACCCTTTAAAGTCAAACTTTGTCCGTGTGTATTGGGCGTCCTGTGAGCTGCCACCGCGTGGCCCGCCTGCTCTACGATCCATAATGTTGCCTCCAAAAATTTTTCTTTAGTCCTTTGCATCTCGACTTTGTTTAAAACCAGCGTTGCTCAAAATTACCGCGATGTGGCCATCCTTGGTCGCCGCCCATAAAGTCCCGCCAATCTAAATCTGCCGTACCTTTATTTAACTTCTCCAGCAACCGGTTTAACTCTACTTGTTCATCCTCGGTTAATGTGCCAAAGACCTGGCTTGCCATGTCATCAACCTGATCATCTTGCTTAGCAAACATGTCGATGCCGGCTTGTGTCATCTTGATGATGACGGTGCGTTTATCCGTTTCACTGGGCACTCGTTCGACCATGTTAACGGCTTCCAAACGATTGACCATGGCACTAACTGAGCTGGGCCGAATATCTAATAGCTGTGCGATTTCTGCGTTTGTTAACCCTGCCGGTGTTTGATACAAAACTTGTAACAGCCGCAACTGGCCACGTCCTTCACTTGGTGCCCGCCGGCTCGTCAAATCACGCTGATGTAACACTGCCATCATAAATAATCGATTTTGCATTAATGAACCGAAACGATCTAATAAATCACGACTTTCATCTGCCATAATTGGCCTCCTGTATTTCAATCCTTATTTTAAAATTAAATTCTTTCCACTGGAAATTTTCGAGCAAGGATTATGTTAGCCTTTTAGTTAGTTTTATGCAATAAAAACTAACAATTATCTTAAATAAAAGCAGCAATCACTGATAGAATGCGGCTTTAAGTAAAACTATTTAATTGGTGTTAAACCCCGAACCAGGAATTCGGTGGCTTCTGAACATGATTTTTCAATATCCAACTGATCCGCCTTGCCGATTAAAACGGCAGGAACGATGTAACTGCCTGCTACACCAAGAAAATACCGAATAATTCGTTCTGTAGGCCAATCAACTAATATGCCACGATCTTTGAATGTCTGTAGACTCTTACCAAATGTGTTCAGAATCCGTGACACGATCTTGTCAACAAACGACTGAATCATGTCGCTGTTCCGAATGATTTCTTGAACTAGAATCTTCAGCTGCTTTTGGTTAGCAATGGCAAACGTCATTCGATCCTTAATCACGTAGTTAAAGAACGCCGTTAAATCATCAAAACGTAGATCCTTAACCTCCGTCAAGAACTCAGTTGCCGCCATGGGCACGACTTGGTCTAAAAAAGGATTCAATAGTGCTGCTAAAATACCATCTTTCGTCTTAAACTGTTTGAACACTGTACCTTCGGAAACGCCAGCCTGTTTAGCAATTTCACTAGTACTCGTCCCATCAAATCCCTTCTCTGCGAAGAGGTTTAGACTCACTTTGAGCACCGACTGTTGTTTAGCTGTCAGCTTCGATTCCTGGAGTGTTTTGTCAAACAGTGTTTCAACATTACTAATTTCCATGTGTTTTTACTCCAAAATTTTGTCTACCTTTTAATTTAACCGCACATTGAGTTAAATACCAGTCATTCCGGCAAATTAAACCTGCCGATATTTGCGCATGGTAAGCAAGTTTAATACTAAGAAGACAGCGGCAAATAACAAGAGAATACTCAAGTTCGGTAACACATTCATAAACCCAACGCCTTTCTGGACTACGGCACTCATGCTTGAAGCACCATAGTACAAAGGCATGATATAGGATACTGGCTGCAACCAGCCTGGCAGCGAACTAATCGGAATAATCCCGGCGAAGAAAATCTGCGGAATAGCCACGATGGGAATGAACTGAATCATTTGGAATTCACTGGATGCAAACGTGGAAATCAGGAGCCCCAGCGTCAGGGCAACCATCGCTAATAGCACGTTAATCAACAGGACGAGCCAGATGCTGCCGAGAATTTGAATCTTGAAAACGTACATTGTGAATAACACAATCAACAAAGTTTGGATGAACGCAAACGCGCCATAACCACACAGATAACCTGAAATGATTTCACCACGTTTAACGGGCGTTGCTAACAAACGATACAAAGTACCAGTCGTTCGTTCCCTCAACAATGCAATCCCTGAAATTAAGAAAACGAAGAAGAAAACAACGAAGCCCATCATAATCGGCAACAGTGTATTAAAGAATGTAGAATCCTTACTGCCGTAAAGATAGTGTGTCTTGGTCGTATAGCTAGTACTCCCTAGCTTAGCTTTCAGGTTACCAGCGTCAGCAGTTGCGTTCACCGGTGTGTGGGTTGCTGCACCAAGGGCCGCCTGCATCTTTTGTAATGCTTGAGCCTGCGTTTTAATGGTTGTGGCTGCTACTTGCCCTTTCAGCTTAGCCTGCGCAGCTTGCAAACTTTGTTTGATCACAGCGCTCTTACTTTGGTCGGTGTTAGCCAACGTTAACGTCAGTTTGTCACCATTTTGACTAAGCATGCCTGCGTAATCATGTTCACGGATAATTGTCTTAGCAGACTTGTCTGAGCTGACATCGTGAATCGTGATGTGCTTATTCTTAATGGCCGTCACCATACTGCTGTCAACGTTGCGTGTTGCCAACGAAGCAGTCGTTGTGGTATTCCCCTGAAACAGAAAGTAGACCAGTGACAGAATAAATAATGGTGCGATAAACATTAGGGCTAACGTGCGTTTGTCACGCAGCATTTCCCGAAAGACTCTTCTAATCATTGCTAGCGTGCGCATCTTGATCCCTCCCTGCTTGTAAAAAGACTTCTTCAACTGAATTAACATGATATTGACTAATCAGATCATCCGGCGTGCCTTGTGCGATGGCGCGGCCACCACGAATCATCATCAGATAACTGGATTGCTCAGCATCTTCCATAACGTGCGTCGTCAATAGAATCGTCTTACCTTCGTCTGCCAAACGATGCAATTCTTTCCAAATCTGTTGCCGCAATTCCGGATCAATTCCGACAGTTGGTTCATCTAAGATGAGCAATTCAGGATCAGCTAACAGTGCGATTGCCAATGACAACCGCCGCTTCATCCCACCGGAATAATCCTTCACGTACTTATCCAAGTCATCGTTTAGATTAACAATGCCCGTTGCATAGGGAATTTGTTTTTGTAATTCTGCTTTACTCATCCCCTGCATTTCGCCAAAGAACGTTAAATTTTCGCGGGCCGTTAACACTGAATATAAGGCATCCGTTTGTGCCATGTAACCAATTCTGCCGAGCAACTTCCGATTTGGCATCGGCGTGCCCAATACAGTTACAGTGCCTTGCTTTGGTTTCAACATCCCCATGATCGTACTGACCAATGTTGTTTTACCGGCGCCACTGGGACCAATTAAACCAAGAATATCGCCGTTGTTAATATTTAGATTAATATCATTCAAAATGATGCGTTTGCCATAACCTTGCTGCAGGTTAGCAACTTTAATGACTTCTGTCATGACGTTCACCTCTGTTTGTTTAAGTGAGTGACTACTTACTTACTGAATATAGTACAAACCGTCACGTCACATTGTCAACAAAAAACACGACTTCCGTTTGAAAATCGTGTTAGACAATCCGCTTATAATTATGTTCTTAATGTCGCTACGTCAGGAAGAGACGCCATTTCATGGGACCGGTCTCAACCCGCAAAAAACACGGTTTTCTACCTTGATTCCAAGCCCATAAACCGGTCTTGGAAGTCATCCCGCACGCCTAAGTGGCCTAACCCGCCACAAAGGAGTGCCGGCACGAAACTCTGTCTCTTCCTGACTTCACTAGTTTCAGAACCGGATTCTACGAGTCGCATTTGACATCAATTCGATGATGAGTCAGTGCCTTCGTGCAATTGGTATGGATTTTCTACAGTAGCTGGAGGGCGACGGCATTGAAACCAAGGCGTGACGGTGTTGTTAGGCTGGTGGGTTCCAGCCTTACAACACGGACGGTCGGCAGGACTCGGGGCTTCACGAGGCCTGGCGGCGAGGTGAAAGACTCCGGTTTCTAGGAGGCTCGAACCGGTCCCACGCCGGTGTTTCAATGCCGTCAACCGCAAGCAGCAGTGCAAATCACAATCTACTAAGCATACTCGGGTTCAATGGTAATTTCATCGCAAGTGGCATCCAAGATGACTTGTGGAATCAAACTGGTTAACTCGTGGACAACCTCATCGATCGGCGTGCTCATATCGGAGGATAGCCACCGACGCGTATAAGCCACGATCCCATCCGCATAGAATTGTACCGCATGCTTTTCTACAGCTGAAAGTTCCGTTTGATGACCATACTTTATGATTGCTTCGCTAAATTGACGGACAAGATGACAATTAAAATAAGTGCAAAACGAATTCTGCCCTGTTGTTTTAAAAGCAGATTTGAAGAAACTGGCATTATCGGCCAGAAACTCAAACTGTTTGCGCATGATGCCATGCCAATTACTGAGGCGACAATTTAAAAACATTCGGTTCATCGTATCTGCAAAATAAGAATTGATAACATCATACTTGTCGGTAAAATATTTATAGAAAGAACCACGACTGACGCCTGAAGCAGTTAAAATATCATCAACGGTTAAGTCATTGATCGGTTTATTTTGCATAAACTCATATACTGAATTAAATATTTGCCGCCGAATTTCCATAATCTTTCAGTCTCCTCACATAAGAATAAACAAAAGCTGTGTTTTATTCATTTTTGAACATTATCATTAATTTGTTCACTACATCCCCGTCAGAATGGTGCTACACTGACTTTTAGTAAGCATCTATTAACGCTAATCTTATCACACATCTTTCAGGAGGTTATGATCATGTCGTACCAATTTTTAAAGCCTTATACTTTTAGATCTGGTGTTACCGTTAAAAACCGGATTGCAATTCCACCAATGACTGAAGGCATGTCGCTAGAGAACGGCGAAGTCTCAACAGATGAGCTAAACTATTTCAATATTCATACGGGCGGGGCCGGCATGTTTATTACCCCTGTCGCTAACGTCAATGCGTTGGGCAAAGGATTCGAAGGTGAATTATCCGTTGCCGATGATAAGTTTATTCCTGGTCTTGCCAAGCTAGCGGCCACAATTAAGCAAAACGGTACAAAAGCAATTTTACAAATTTTCAGTGCGGGACGAATGACCAACTCGCGCATTCTACGCGGCCATCAACCCGTTTCTGCTAGTGCAGTTGCAGCATTAAGGCCGCACGCAGAGACACCACGGGCGCTATCCGAAGACGAAATTGAACAAACGATTACGGATTTTGGTGCTGCGACTAAACGGGCTATTTTAGCTGGCTTTGACGGTGTCGAACTTCACGGTGCCAACACGTATCTACTCCAACAATTCTTTTCACCACACAGTAACCGTCGCGAAGACCAATGGGGTGGTTCACTAGAAAATCGGATGAGGTTCCCAGTTCGAGTTATCGAAGTTGCTCAACAGGCCATCGCAGATACTGCTACCTCACCCTTTCTTCTTGGATACCGTTTGTCACCGGAAGAAATCGAGGAACCAGGTATCCGAATTGAAGACACGTTGAAATTTGTTAGCAAACTCAATGACATGAAATTGGATTACCTGCACATCTCCATGGGTAACGTTTGGCGGCCATCGTTGAACAATCACGATGACAAAGAACCTTTAATCACTAAAATTCAGCGTGTCTCGTCAAATACACCACTGATCTCGGTCGGCAATGTAAATACGCCTGCTGACGCTGAAAAAGTGATCGAAGCCGGCATTACGTTTGCTGCGATTGGTCGTGAAAGCATTCGGGAACCCCACTGGGTTCAAAAAGTTGAGGCCGGCACGGAACAATCCATTCGTTACAGTCTGTCATTGGCCGATTTAGAAGAATTAGGTATCAAAACACCCTTCTTTGAATTCTTAAAGAAGACGAACGATGCTGGTGCTGATCAAAAGTTCGACGTTAACGACTCCCAAACAAAGGCTGTCGACACAGACAAAATTGATGTCGCCTTTAGAAAGTAAACGTCAACAATAAAAAGGCTAAAAGGCGTTGCTTAATCATAAAAAAGCAGATTTAAAAAATTCAGTTCTAAAAGCCCCCAAGGTTAGATAAAATCCAACCTTGGGGGCTTTCTTCGAAAAAATAAACAATTTTTTTGTTATTTAAGCATCTTCTTGCTTGTTAATTTCGTTTTTTGTGGACATGCTTCAGCTCAAACGCACAAAGAACGCTGACTGCAATTAACAGGGCGAGTCCAATCAATGTGATTGGACTTGTCAGTATCTGCCCAGTTCTTGGAAGAAACTTATCTTTTTTGTCAGCCGTTGCTTGCCGTTGAGAATGCACTGCTGTTTGGGGGGTCGTTTCTGAGTGTTGTGTCTGGTTAGGCACACTCAAAGTTCGAGGCAAAGATGGTGTTACTGGGATATTTGGTGTCACTGATGTATTAGGCGTTGTTGGCGTACTTGGCGTCACCGGTGTATTCGGTGTCGTTGGTGTGCTTGGCGTCACCGGTGTATTCGGTGTCGTTGGCGTACTTGGCGTCACCGGTGTATTTGGTGTCGTTGGCGTACTTGGCGTCACCGGTGTATTTGGTGTCACCGGCGTACTTGGCGTCAAGGTGTTCACAAAGTCTGTCCCATTAAGCGTGCTGGTATACCCGGCAACTGATTCCTCTTTTAGTGAATATTCAAATTTATTCCCTAGTGCATCTGTCGTCGGTAAATTGGTGAACGCATATGCCCACTTGCTAGCCTCAGAAACCTGACGTGTATCAACTTTTGTTCCATTTCGGTAAAGGTCAACGACAACCTGTGTTGGCCGTTTCCCGTCACTATTATTGTTATCTACCCATTTTTTTGTGCCGGTAATTTCCGTTTCACTTATTTTGCTGTCCTTCGCGCTAACAAGTCCTGTTGAATTGGTCCCGCCAACGACGACATCGATAGGCGTCTTATTCAACAAGTAGCCAGTTGGTGCCGTTGTTTCAATAAACTGATAGTGACCATTTTTTAGATTATTGACCGTTAATTTCCCATTAGCATCAGTCGTCGTGTCCGCACTAATCGTATTTCCTGAAGCGTCAACCAATTTGAAGTGAGCCCCTGGTAACACAGCATTCGTCGTTTGATCAGTCTTAACAAGACTAGCCGATCCAGTGTAACCATTAACGGTTCCGCCTGAGCCCCACTGTACTTGACCACTACTAGTTGCATTATCTCCCGGGCCATCTGAGGTGCTGGAACTAACACTGTTTGTCCACGAATTTCCAGCTGACTGATCGACATTAGTTACTTGCACCCTATAAGTCATATTGATGGTCTGATCAATATCCCCAAACGAAAACGAAATGTGTGATCCGTCAACGGCCACCGTTGGGGTTGCAGTTCCCGTTGAGACAAAAGTGCCCTTACTATCATAGCTACCTGTGTTAGCAACAACCGAACCATCCACAAAAGTCTGGCCAGCTCCTAATCCATCCGAAAGGACTAAATTATGTAGGCTCGTTTTATTGGGATTAACTGCTACATTCCAAGTCAACGTTGTTGGTTCATGGTTGCTGTTCAAACTACCGTTATTGATCCAGCCAATCTTGTTGATAAACCATGTAGATGTGGGGTTATTGCTTGTTTGAGTACCGTTAGCCGTTAAGTAAATAGTACCCTTTCTGTCGTATAACATTGAGGCCATCTTGGCAGAAAACGTAATTGTACCTGTGCTTGAGCCAGCACTGATTTTTCCTTGCCCAACAACAGTATTTTTGGCATCCGTCAAATCAAACGTTTGGTCCACACTGGTGGCTACAGTACTAGGCAACGTGAATGTTGCTGTATCTCCCTCACTAATTGAAGTCCCGTCGGCTACCTTCCAATTGTAGGCAACCTTATACCCTGTATATTTATCCAATTTAGTGTCTGAACTGACGACGTTACCCGAAGTGTCCGTAATAACCGCATCACTAGCCTGCAATCCAGAAACGGTTACAGTAGCTGCATCAGCGGTCTTCAAACCAATCACGTGTCCAAGTCCGCTCATAAATATTAATGCAAAGGCCATTACCATTAAAAGTTGTTTGATAGTTTTCATTTCACAAGTTCCCTCTTTTTTAAAATCGCGCTCAGCGTTCTGCTCAAAGCCATTAATTCAAAATTAGAATAATCTCTTTTTTAATCGGTGAATCCACACAACTCTGTTCATGCCATGTTTCATATCCGATTTAATGCACTCAGGCCAACATCACACTCGGCTAATATCCGCCAGTCAATTGAACAGTTTTTCTGTCAGTTGTGCACTATTTTGAACAAAAATAGTCAAGGGCGCTTCCTATTACCCTATTTTACTCCAACGTTGACCTAAATATATGTAGATATTAATTTTTAAGTACCTATTCTATTTTTCCAGACGATTAAAACGATTATTCGTATTGGTTTTTCTAAATCATTCGCATTTTTCAATATTAACAACTTCTACCCGTCCGCCTTTTATAGAGAGTAAATCGTCTTTTTATAGGATGTATGTGATATCAAAAAAGACCTGCCAGCCTGGCAAGTCTTTTGTCTTGATGTTTACTTGGCCCACAAGAAATCGGCTAACATGCGGTCGACCTGAGCATTATTATGCAATAACGTGTGTTTAGCCCGTGTCCCGGTTATCTTTTGTTCACGGTATGACTTAGCTCGGTCAGCAATCAGATACCTCAGTGACAACGATGAAACATTGGGCACCGTGCCATCCGTTTGACCACCAATATCACCGTAGATATTTAATACATCCACCTGGTGCTTAGGAAATGTCTGACGCAGCTTGGTCATCTGCCGGTAAGTTGCGTTCATCTTGTTTGGTTTGCCATTCTTGTTCAGCTTTAGCCCTGCAGGTTGCCGAATGGATGCTGGCACACGTTTGAAATTCAATCCTGCGAAGTGACCGGCCATGTCGACCTGCTTTTGCAATTTGGGCAAACGTTTATCCTGACCATATTCCAATATATAGTAGATTAACGAAATATTGCCAAGTGAATGACCGACCATGTTGAATTTAGTAATGTGATATTTCTTCTGTAAGGCAACGACAACATTTTTAGCCCATTGACCATGCTTGTAAAAATCAAGTTGCCGATTATTGGCGTAATTCACTTCCACGATTGGATTAACCGCTTGTTTGCCAATGGTGCCGTCCAAACGGACATGACCCGTTCTTGAGACAAACGCACGAATAATCGTGTTGGTTGCGCCTTCCCGTTTAGCAACACTCGTCATATGTTCCTCAGAGTGGTAATTACTGCCACCGCCGTGAAAGAAGAGCGTTGGCACTGACGACTGCACGTATTTTGCTTTTGCCTCGGCTACCCGATGTGCTTGAAAAATGCCACCACCGATGACGGAAACAAAAACTAACGCTAGTAAAGTCCAAAAGCCACGATCAATTATTTTTTGTTTCATTATGAACCTCCCCTGCCAAGATGAACCCTCGCTGACTAATTACAACCATCCGTCTTCATAATTAGCTCAGTATTCAATCTCAATGATTACTAGACCAGTATACTGGGTTAGAGTAGGCCTAAGGCAAGAAGAAGCACTAATTTATTTGATTCGGCGAGTAAGTTTAACTTTAACCTTTTGAAACCAGAGGAACTGACGACGACTACGTTCCATTGCTCGATAATGCTTAGGCTGCTTTTTATAAAATTCTTGATGATAATTTTCTGCCGGCCAAAACGGCTGAGCATCACGAATCGCGACGACAATCGGTTTCGAATACCGGCCTGACTCGACAACATCCAGTTTGGATGCTTCGGCGAGGTCACGCTGTTGTTTGTTATGAACGAAAATAATTGGCCTGTAAGAATCACCACGGTCATTAATCTGACCGTTATCATCAGTTGGATCAATAATCTGCCAGTAGATTTTTAATAAATCCGCATAACTCATCTTGTTTGGATCAAACACAATTTCAACGGCTTCGACATGGCCCGTCGTTTGCGAGGTGACCTGATCATATGTCGGCGAATCCACATGACCACCGGTGTAACCCGATAAAACAGAGATAACCCCAGGACGCAGTTCAAACGGTTCAACCGTGCACCAAAAACAGCCACCAGCGAAAATGGCATGATCATACCGTGAATCCGTCAAAGCCGCCTGATGCCGAGCATAATCATACTGCTGCGACTGTTCGTCGTTTGACGTTATGGACTGATAGAAGTCGGTTACTGCTGGCGTTAAGTTGTTGCGGACAGCCAGTGGCCGCAAACTGTGCTCAAGTTCGGCAAAGACCTTAGCCGATGTTTGACCAGCGGCCAGTTGTTCTTTGGCTTTCACTAATTGCTGCCGTTCCCAATCGCGGGTACCCGGCTCTAACAACAGGTTATAAAAGGTACTCAAATCTTTTTCAGTAATGGCTCTCACGATATCATCTCCCTTCGAGTCGATGAATTATTCTGACTGTCATTATCACCGCATTGCAGAAAAATAGCATATCATTTGCTCATACGCGTTATTATTATCAATCAAAAAAGCGCTAACCACTCGACTGTATCTCTATACAATCAAATGATTAACGCTTATTTATTGTTGCTTTAAATACTACTATCTTGATTATCATCGGCGTTGTGGCGACGTTTGCGCCAGCCAAATAAATCTAGCAAACCAAACAGCATTGATAATAGACCTAGTCCCAAAGCTTGTAACCATGACTGCTGCCCCTCATTTGTGTGAGGCAAAAGGTTCTGGTTAGCCGCTGAGTTAGCTGCAACCCTTGACGTCGTGGCCGTTGCAGCAGTCTGTGTATCAGAACCGGCCACTGTTTGAGCAGTTGACAGTGTTTGATTCTTTGCCAAAGTCGACGCAGATGTTGCCGCAGCCGCTGTATCATCAGAATCCTTTACCAAACGCAATGTCTGTGGTGACACATCATTCAATAACAACCATGCGCTTTGACCAGGAGCAAGATGGTAACCTGCTGGAATCAAATCACCAATGTACACCCATGTGCCCGTGTAACCACTGACCTCATGGACGGCAATGATGTGACCATCAACGTCCATCAAAACTAATCTAATAGGATCCCAGTTTGGCTCATCAACAGTTGTTCGTGTCGATTGTGAACCGCCAGTGACCGGCACTGCATTTGACTGCAATGGTGTTGGATCACCCGTCATTTGACGGACGATCGGCGTCCCGGCTTCGTTAGCTGGCGTTTCATTAGTCGGCCGATTTCCCGTTGGTGTCACAACTGGAATAACAGGTGATGTGCTAACCGGCGCCACTGGCACCACACGCGGTGGCACAGTTTCAGTGGTCTGACTGCCCTGATTGGGTGTTGATAGCATACTCGTTGTCGACGCTTGCAATGGCAGATTACCCGCATCACTTGGGGTAGCAGATGCCTGCGATGGCGTTACCGACATACCACTGGTTGGCGTTGACGTTTGTGAAGTAACTACAGAAGTTCCTGTCGGGGCACCACTTGCCGGCGTCGAAGCCGTTGATGTCGACGGACCACTTGTTGGCGTCTCACTTGTCGCAACCTTCTGATAGACATAGGTGACATCAACACTATTGGCCGTATTTGTACGATCATACTGGCCGCTTGCATTGGCAGGTGTTGCCACTAACGTATAACCACTAATCGTTACCGACTGTGTCGCATAAGTACCACCATAAGTTAATGTTTGTGAAACCGGTGTGGCAATAACATTGCTATTATTATCCACATAATGCGTCGTCACAGTTTGATCCTTAGCATATATGAAGTGAATATCGCTCGGATCAAGACCAACGGTGCCCTTAACGGTCGCATCACTAACAAGTGTATAACCCGCAATTGCTGGTGCTGTGAAACTATAGCTGACTCCATAGTAAGCATTCGCAAGTTGAATAGTGTTAACCGGTGTTTGACTAAACAGATCATTTCCCTGTAAGTCAGTGTAGGTGACCTTAAATGATTCAGGATCAGCATTGTAATAGTACACAACCTGATTTTTTGCTGAGTCTGTCGACAAATCTGACCAGCTGCCGTTTGCAGGACCGGCCACACTCGTTGCGCTTACGTAATAACCGGTTATATTCACTGGACCCGTCGTATACTGACTGTCATATTCAACAGTTGTGACTGTCGGTGCCGCCATTGTTAATAGCTCTTGCTTATCGCCATCGGTGACACGACGCACATAGGACACATTGACGTAACGATTGCCGGTATCATCGTACAGGAAAGTCATCGTCTGTGGACGATCCGTCAGTGTCGTAGTCGTTTGGGCTGGCGTTCCAACCAACGTATAGTTTGAAAAAGCAGCAGTCTGAGCCGTTACAGTGTCGCCATAGTGACCAGTCAGTTGCGTTGTGCCTAATACTTTTGTCGTGCCATTAACCACGTAATTTACTGTAACCGGTTGGCCATCCTCACGGTCATACGTATACGTTACAGTCTGTGGTGTTAACGAATACGTACCCGTAGCATTAGCCGGAGTTACCTGATTCCAAACGTAACCGGTTAACGCGTCTGCCGATGTCGAGTATGCCTGACCATATTTGCCGGCAGGAAGTGTCCGCGTAGAAATAACCGTTCCGTCAGTTAAAACGTCATTAACCGTTATAGTCGCCGCATCCTCTGGTTGATAGTAGAAATTAACAGCTGACGTATCATTCGTAAAGTTAACGACTTGGGTATTTGACAGTGCCGTGTACCCGGCAATTGCAACAGAATCCGCAGTTTGGCTTGTACCATAATCACCCGTTAAAGTGGTTGACGGTGCCAGCGCGTTAGCCGTATTAACCAAATAATAGTTAACGGTCGTTGTTTCGGTCTTTGGCAGATAGGTAAACGTCACTGTTTGACCGGCATCTGTATAACTACCTGTAGTACTTGTTGAACCTTCTAAAGTGTATCCGTCAAACGTTTTGGCAACAGTCGTAAAGGTATCACCGACAGTGCCCGTTAACGTTTGCGCACTAGCTAATTCAGTGTTGGTCTTACCATTAACGTAGCGCACAACAACACTGCCACTCTTTGGCACAACCTTATCATACACAAGGGTGATGGCAGGCGTGCCGTTCGCATCATACGTACCTGTTAATGACCCAGATGTGACCTTGGCAAACGTATAACCGTCGAGACTGAGGATTTTGTTCTGGGCATCATACGCCGTCCCTGTTGCACCGGTTAAACTACCGTCGCTTGCCAAAGACTTACCATTTTCATCGACATAATGAATTGTCACTGATTGTGAATTGGCCGTGTACATCAAAGTAACGGCTGATGTCGTCGCCTTACCTGTAGCGTCAACCGTGTACGTTCCTGTCAAAGAACCAGTGGTAACTGCTGAGAATGTATAACCGGGAATCGTGAGTTGATCATCACTGACGTCGTATGAATCACCAGCAGCACCCGTCACCGCATTGTCTGTGTGAATCGTTTTGCCGTTGTTGTCGACATAGTGCACTGACAATGTTTGACTGTCACCTTGGTACTGCAGGACAATACTTTTCGCAGTAGGCTTACCAGCATTATCAACACTAAATGTGCCTTTAAGGTCCCCTTGTTGAACTTTAACAAAGTGATAACCAGGAATGCTAATCTCTTTATTAGTCGCATCATAACTAGTGTTGGTCTTGCCGGTCACTGTGTCGGTGGTGTGAATTGGATGACCATTTTGATCAACATAGCTGACCGTTACGCTTTGACTATTCGCTTTGTAATGAAGCGTAACCGTTTGACCACCAGAACTCAGTTTGCCTGACAGTAACGACGCATCATCAGCATCCAGAGTATAACCCGGGATAGTTGGTTCATAATCACTGACATTGTATGTGTCATCCTGTAAACCAGAAATCGTTTTGCTGGCTGCCAATGTCTTTGAAGAATCATCTTCGTCTACATAATTTACCGTTAATGACGCGGCCGTTTTCACCGGTGTAGATACTTTTTTATAGTGGAAGGTCACCGTGTTGGTTGCCCAAGAACTTTGATCATAGGTAACAGTCACAGAGCCATCGCTGTTAACGACATCCTGACTGCTGATTGAGACAGTCGGCGTACCAGTCACTTCGTACCCGTCAATCGCTACTGGCGACACTGTTTTAGTACTACCATCTGTCGTATTGTTAACGGCCCATGACATGCTTTGATGAATCTGGTTCCCATTTTCGTCTACATATTTGGTGGTGAAGCTGTTTAGTGCGGCCTCGCCAAACGTTTTAACAGCAATATTTCCGGACGTTGAAATGGAACCGTCTGTATAAAATGTCGCGTTAGGTGCCAGAATATTCCCTGTCAGAGCAGCATTATGGGTAACTAAACTAACGACATCTGGCATATTCCAGGTGACGTTTGCAGCTGTTGTGGCATCAGTTTTACCATTTATTTTGATCGTTGTGTTGTTGATATTAACAGAACCACCGATAACGTTAATGATCACCTTGGCTGTGCCACCTGCACTATTAGTGACGTTCGTAATATTAATGGCCCCATTGCCAAATGATGCGCCTGGAAAATCCGAACTATTTAGAACAAAAACATCTTCATCAGCACCATTGACGCCTTGTAGAGTCAGATTAGGGTTTGATTGTGTAGGAACAATCACCTCAGCCCCTGCTGTCTGTTGTAATGCACTCAGTGCGTTAGATTCATTCTGCAGATAAGCCTTAGCATCTGTGAAGAACGTAGTCGTGTCAATTTTAAAGATTCTATGCTTTTCCCATTGATTGCTCCACACAGTTGCATCATTGTTGACATAAAGTTTACCGTCAAAATTTGAATTGATTAATTCTACGGTATTTCCGCCAACTATGACCTGTGGCAAATTGTCATCCGACGATGTGCTATTAGCTGACGACTGATACAAAATTAAATTTCCACCAGCGGCAATTCGATAGTTCGAACTGATATTTTGAGCGGTCAAACTGTCAAATGTGAAAATCGTAAAATGTTTAGTTACACCTAAAACACCGTCAGAAGCATTCGCAGTTTCTGAATAACTGCCTGCCAAGTCATAAACTGGCGACACACCATCGCTAGGCACAAATCCAAATATGCCAACCGTCGTCCCCTGTTTAAGCAATTTCGTCCAAGTGTCATACTGAATTTCAGCACCAACACCCTCCTGATAGCCTTCAATACCACCTATGGCGTCCATCCGAACGATTTCCTGAGCCGTCCCAGTCGCTTGGTAAGCACTGGTTGCTACAGATTTGGCTGTTGCAACATCGCTATCAGTGGCAGTGTTCGATAAGGATGTTACCGTAACGTCACTGTCGACAGTTGACGATGTGACCTGACTTTCGTTGGTTGCTAAAACTGTGTCATTAACACTAGCCACGTTGCTTTAAATTTCAGTGCTGGCCTGACTGACCGTTGATTGTGCGGGTGATGCACCTGTTGACTCATTCGTCTGCTCACTTGTTGCTGACTGAGAAGCCGTACTAGAAACACTTTTTTGAGCGACCGAAACCGCACTAGAGGCAGCCGACTCACTATGTTTTTGTGATGCAACACTGGTCTGAGATTGCTCACTATTGTTTGTACTACCTGTACTAGATGCTTGTTGGCCTGATTCACTGGTCGAATTTTCACTATTTGTTTTATTTGATGCTACTGACGTACTAGTCGATGTAGCCATTGATTGATTTTGCGTAGCACTCGACGCCGAACTACTAACTGCTGAATTTTGATCAACACTGGTCGTAGCGTCGCTTGTATCGCCGTTTGACGTCTGTGCCGAATTTGATGCCGTCGAACCGACAGCAGTCGTTTGAACGGTTGATGTCGTATTGTTGCTATCAGCATTAGCGACCGTTGTCAGTGTCATGCCGGTAGCAAACGTAATTACGGCGACGCCAGCAAACACCCAGCGCTTTCCCGCTTTGTACATTCGATAATGTAACTTTCGATTTTGATACAATTCAGGCATAACTCTCCTTTTACTTCTCTCGCTTAATGCTGATTGATATTAAAAAACATTTCTGCTCAAAATTAATCCAAATAAATAATTAAGTTGCAAAAAAGTTAAATAACTCTACTCAATTGATTGTTTTAACACCTTTGCTTACAAAATGAAAGTGCTACACTAGCTTCTTTAAATAGTTTGCAAAAGATTTAATTATTGCGCATTTTCGCTACTATGTTAATTTATCGGTCAATTATTTCGGTTTAAAAAATGTTTATAACGAGTTGTATCAGACGGATAATAAGTGAACCTTAAAGCATCCGTGTTTCAATAAATTTAATTCGGCAGATGGTCATTTAGGATCATTGTCATTTCAAGGAAAATAAAAAAAGCTTCAATTTTCGTTTCGTCACAAATTAAATGTGAGTAACAAAAACTGAAACTTTTTCGACTACTAAGACAAACGTTTGTCTTGGTGCTTTATGCAACTAAAGGTGCTAAGTAAGGACTAGATAAGATAAACATTTTATCGTCTCAGATGACAAATACGGTGAAATAAGCAAAAGGGAGTGAACTATTTACTGACCTATAAATTAGAGCATTGCGATGAATGTAGTTTATATCGACGATTGTTAAAAAGCGAAATCATAAGAAAGGCAAGTCTAATTCGGTAGGTGGCATAAATGCTCGCAATTTGTTCAAACTATAAACAGCTTAAAATCTTCATTGAAAATTAGCAGTTAAATTTATTAATACGTAATGTACACCTTCACTAGTAAATATCTTCTTGTGACTACACAAACAGTGTCTTTAAAGATCCTTTCGCCTGATTATTAGGATTCTATTGAGCATCTTTGGTCAAACAGGAACTGCCCTCGCCAAGTAATTGAAATGCACTATCCACCTCAACACAGTGAGCGTAAAGTTTACACATCTACACAAAACTGTTGTTTTTAAGAATATTATCTTTACATCATCTCCTGTTCAGCAGAAGTTAATGGCAATCATTTTTTACGTTAAATCACACTAGTAGATTCCGCCAAATGCATCTTAATGTCACTCAAAGCTATACAGGTTGGTTTTAAGATTTCCAGACGAGTCAACGCCTTCAAGTACATACGAGCTAAAGGAGCTCTACATTTTTATTATTAGTGCACCCTTCAACGTCACTTTGAACCGTTTGAAGACTGCCATAATAAAAGCACGATGTCTCACTCAGGCTGATTGATGCCAAAAGCTGTGAAACTGAGTAAAAATATAGTCGTTGAGACACAGGGACATAGTCAATTCAAAACCTTGTGCCTGCTATTCATAAGGAATTTTCTTCAATCTTAAAATCATTTCAAAAGAAACAAAATTGATAAAATCGAAAGCGTTTTCTTTTAAATGATGTATATTATAAATAGTCAAAACACTAGGGGGAACTGTAATGAACGAAAGTAAAGATGTACTAATTATAACAAAAAAGGCAAATATGCCATTAGCTAATAAATTAAGTGTTGAGTTAATTTCAATGGGCTATAGGTCCTTAATATGGAACGAGGAACAATTTCAAAAATCATCAGCAACTGCTGTTCCACAAAGAACTATTTATTTAGAAAACTCAAAGCCAGAGAAAAACATGAGAGACGCTTTAAACACAGTTTTTCAAGCGTCTGGCTTGACAATCAAAATACAAGGTCCCGATGCAATAATTGATGTAGATCAGAACAATGTAAATATTAATAATGTTTCTGAAATTGAGTCTTGGTATCCGAAAGAGTCTTTAAAAGCAATTCACTCGTTTAATGAACATGACAATTCACTTCATAAGGCATTAGGAAAGACGGGTAAATCGGCAGCTGTTCTAACGGCCGCGATTGGATTAGGAGCTAGTTTTGCTGGTCCCTTAGGGGGCATACTTGGCGCAAGTACAGGCAATTCTTTGATAGGCAAACTCACGAAAAAAGATCTAATAGATGATGCTGATGTTGCCTTAGTTTACCTATTTGTAAATTTTTATGCCAAAGATTTTATGAGCACCTCTACTGATTCTCCAATCACGTATAAAACCACAGAAGAAATACGTCATCTTCTAGATAAGCAAAAGGAAGCTTCAAATGACTAAATTCAACACTGCTGAGTCCCAAAATTCAGATTTTCAAAAAAAAGTGATTGCAGAAACTTCTTCCACATTTGGCAGCAGTCAGAGTATATCGTATGTTGACACAATTCAGTCAGAAATTGACAATACAACAAACTTCATTCTAAAACTAGGAGCTTCTAAAAAGAGAGCCAATATACTAGGTGGAGACGAAGCCGAAGCTTTTATGTCCGGGTCTTTTAACATTCAATCGGCCTTACAAGGAAAACTAAAATCAACTTACGCAGATGCTCCCAGAGTTAATGGCCTAGGCACCTCTGATATTGACGTTCATTTAAAAAATGGGCGGATTATTTCTAATCAACTAAAGTATGGAAAAAATTCAAATAAAAGTGTCAATATGCAACGCACGACTTATCAAGGGCACTACAAAAGTGCGCATGGCACTCTTGATGGATTTTCAGATTGGTTTAATAAAAACAAAAGACCAGGCTCCAGTCCGGACAGTATGATTTATGATGATGACATGCAGAGAATAATTCCTTCAGACCAACTTGAAAGTGGAAAAAATTTTATCTCAAAGAAAATCCTCAATTGTCAAATAAAGTGCAACACTAAGAATCTATTCTTAGAAGTGGTCTAGTTGCTAAGCTAGTTCAGGCATTAGATCGGCTGGGCAGCGATAGTTCAATGACCGCCGTAGCCGGTTGTTTAAGGTATCTTGAGCCAGC
>NZ_JAIWJF010000013.1 GCF_021654115.1 Furfurilactobacillus milii
TGAACATGAAAGATACAATCACAATTAATGACTTTTTTGAAATTGCCAAAGAAACTGATTTAAAAGATTTACTTGATAAGTCATTACATGAGCCAGATCCAGAAAAGCGCAAAGTATATGACGCTTTATATACCTACTTTTTAGATAAAAGGCAAGATGAGGTTATTAAGCGAAAGGACTTTGTCCGTTGATAGATAAACCCCAATATATAATTGTTGCTGGTATTAACGGAGCAGGAAAAAGTACGCTATACGATACATTTCCCATCTTGTTTGACAAAACAAAACGGATTAACGCTGATGAACTTTTAAGACAAATGGGTGGCGATTGGCATAAAGATAGTGACAACTTAAAAGCCATGAAAGAAGAAATCAAACAACTACACTATGCTTTAGATCACCAGCAAAGTGTTCACGTAGAAACAACACTGGCAGGTAGAGGCAAAGCTCAACTCAATTTGATTGACAAAGCTCACAAAAATGGCTTTGAAGTGACTTTATTATATGTTGCTTTGCGAGATGAAAATTTAGCTATCCAAAGGGTCAACGAACGGGTACAAAAAGGTGGCCACGGTGTTCCAGTAGCAACGATCAAGAAACGTTATCAGCAATCCAAACATAATTTGCCATTAGTGGCCTTTAAATCTGATAAGGTCATGATCTATGATAATAGCGAAAAGTTTACCTCTGTTTATGCAAGAGATAAGGGACAAGTTTTTAAGAACGATTTGAGGCATTTTCCTTGGATAAACCAAAATATTACTTATCCAGAAAAGGTGCAAAAGCAGTTACAAAATTTTGCAGATCAAAACCCAGAAGTAAAGCCTAAAAATGATCCAGAAAATAAAAACGATCGGCCTAGTTATTAGGTTGATCGTTTTTTTAATTTATCCGGTTTATGAGCATTAACGTAATTAGCAAATATTTTTAAAAGCTCTTCGGTTTGTTCGACCGAAAGGTTATCAGCTTGAAAGTATTTTTCTAGCAAAGCCCCTTTTTGAATTAATCGGCGAGAACGGGCTTTGCGGGCTTGCCGATTTTCGTAGTATTTAGATTGCCGTAATTTAAAATCTTCCCGCGCAATTTTTTGTTTTAAACGCGCTTGCTGCTCGACTAGTTTTTCATATTGATTAGACATGGAATTTCCCCATCTCGTATGGCTAATAATCTACGGACTTTACCTTTAAAAATTCAGAAAATTGCTTGGCTAAAAGCTTAATCTGATCGTTAGACAAATTAGCATAATCTAAATTGGCTTGACTGATGATTTGTTTACCTAGCCGTTGTTCAATCTTATTTTTTTCGTCCTTAATTTTTTGATTAAGGGCTTTTAATTTAGCTTCTTGTTTTTCTAAGTTACTTTGAGACATAACGATTCCTCCAATCATATTAGAAATAATCACCGAAACTATATCATATAAGAAACGTTAAGTCAAAGTATAAAATTTGAAATAGCGAAGCGGAAGGCATACACTAAGTTAAAGTTAAGGGAATCAGAAGAGCGAGTGAAACGAGGTCAATGCGCACTTACACCCCACCAAATTCTTGTGGGGTAAATCGTGCTAAAATCCTGTATTAGAAGTCGCCGATGGCGACAACAAAATCAAACCCATAAACCCAAAGAAAGGTGGTGACCGGCATGGCAATTTTTCACATGAGCTTTAGTAATATTAGTGCTGGAAAAGGAAGAAGTGCAATTGCTGGAGCAAGTTATCGAAGTGGCGAAAAATTATTCGATCAAAAAGAAGGTCGAAGTTATTTTTATGCTCGGTCGGTTATGCCAGAAAGCTTTATTTTGACACCAAAGAATGCGCCAGAATGGGCGAGTGATAGAGAGAAATTATGGAACGAAGTAGAAAGAAAAGACCGGCGAGCAAATTCTCGATATGCGAAAGAGTTTAACGTGGCTCTACCAGTTGAATTAAGTGAAGATGAACAGAAAGAATTATTGACAAAATATGTACAAGAAAATTTTGTTGATGAAGGTATGGTTGCCGATGTGGCAATTCATCGCGATCACCCAGATAATCCGCACGCTCATGTGATGTTAACTAACCGTCCATTTAACCCAGACGGAACATGGGGAATTAAGAGCAAAAAGCAATATATTTTAGATGATAATGGCAACAAAACATATACCGGAACTAGCAAGTACCCTAAGAGTAGAAAGATACTGATGGTCGATTGGGATAAGAAAGAAAAAATAATTGAATGGCGGCACAATTGGGCGGTTAGTGTCAATCAAGTTTTAGAGCAAAAAAATATTCCCGATCGGATCAGCGAAAAATCATTTATCGAGGAGGGAATAGATGATACACCAACTAAACATGAGGGAATCAATAGTAAGCGGCATGAAAGAAAAGAATTTAACCAACAAGTTAAGGACTATCGCAAGGCCAAAGCCAGTTATAAAAATAACCAAGAAAAAGTAATCAATAGAGGTCATTTAGATAGCCTAAGTAAACACTTCTCGTTTAATGAAAAACGGGTAGTTAAAGAGTTAAGCCATGAACTGAAAACTTATATCAGTTTGGAGAACTTAGATGATAAGCGGCGCATGCTATTTAATTGGAAAAACAGCACCTTAATTAAACATGCGGTTGGTGAAGATGTGACTAAACAATTATTGACAATTAACCAACAAGAAAGCTCACTCAAAAAAGCAGATGAACTCTTAAATAAAGTAGTTGATCGCACGACTAAAAAACTTTATCCAGAGCTTAATTTTGAACAGACCACGCAAGCTGAAAGACGAGAATTAATTAAGGAAACCGATAGCGAACAAACAGTTTTCAAAGGCAGTGAATTAAACGAACGTTTAATGAACATTCGTGATGATTTGTTGACCCGACAATTATTGGCCTTTACCAAACGGCCATACGTTGGCTGGAAGTTATTAATGCAACAAGAAAAGGAAGTCAAAATCAAGCTTAAATATACGCTGATGATTCATGATGATAGCTTAGAAAGTCTAGAACACGTTAATCAAGGTCTACTAGAAAAGTATTCACCAACCGAGCAGCAAAAGATTACTCGCGCAGTCAAAGATTTGCGAACAATCATGGCTGTTAAGCAAGTTATTCAAACGCAATACCAGGAAGTTTTAAGAAGAGCCTTTCCTAACGGCAATTTTAATGAATTACCAATGATTAAACAGGAACAAGCCTATACAGCCGTGATGTACTATGATCCTGTTTTAAAGCCATGTCAGGCTGAAACAATTGAACAGTGGCAAGCAAATCCACCACAGGTGTTCAGTCCCCAAGAACATCAACAAGGACTAGCTTATTTATCGGGACAGCTTAGCTTAGATCAGTTAGAAAATCATCACTTACAACGGGTTTTAAAGCATGATGGCACTAAACAACTCTTTTTTGGCGAATGCAAAGCCAATCCGACGATTAAGAACAGTCAGATCGAGAAAATCCAAAAGCAGTTAAAAGGGCAACGAGCCAAGGACGACCAGTATAGAAAAGTAAATATTGGACATTATCAACCGCTAAATTACAAGCCAGTTAGTCCAAGCTACTACTTAAAGACGGCCTTTAGTAACGCAATCATGACCGCCCTATATGCCCGTGATGAAGATTACCAACGACAAAGACAGGCGCAAGGTTTAAAGGAGACTGAGTGGGAAATGACGAAAAAGCAACGGCAACACCAAACTCGAAACCGGCATGAAGATGGGGGCATGCACTTGTAATCACAAAATTAGCGACTTGTTAATTGGTATGAATGGTAGTCCCCGGTAAAATACCGGAAATATACCAGCCAATTAGCAGATTAGAAATTCACTCCAATTTATGGGTTCACTTCAGTTACTACTTTTATTTGATCGATATTTTTTTAAGATGGTAGATTGTAAAATTAATCCGAACGCTGTTCGGATAAAAAAGATCAGCTTCCTTTAAAATGGTGTTTACCACAAACCCATCTTTTAGGAGCTGATCTTTTGTCTAGTATAACCTATTCCGAACGAATTAAAATCGAAACCTTTTGTGAACTAGGGCTGTCCAATATCCAAATGGGCTTCGGCTGAACCGATCACCGTCAACAATTTCTTATGAATTATCTCGATGTCAGGTAGCGTCAAGAATCTTGTGTAAATGAAATGCCTTCGTACATATAATATGTATCTAACTTAAATAAATGATGCTTCCAAGGTGTCCTGGAGTCCTTTGAACCCTCGGTGGATCCGCTTCAGAGACTTCTCGTTATAAACATTAAACTGAGAAACCAGGAAGCGATCCAGTGAATCTTCCGTTGGAAATTGTTCTTTGTGGTGGGTGGTGCGCTTGAGATGCTTATTAAAGTTCTCAATCAGGTTAGTGGAGTATAGTGATTGCCGGATAGCTGGTGGAAAGTCCATGAAAGTGAGTAATTTCGGCATTTTAAGCAGATCTTTGATTAATTTGGGATAGGTCTGATGCCAGTTGTTGGCGAACTCATTCAGTTTCAGTTCGGCTGCTTCACGGTTGGCGGCCCGATGAACTTGTTTAAAGTCACTGATCACGGCCTTGCGGTCTTTTACGCGAACTTTGTTCATCAGATTCCGCCCAACATGAACCAGGCAACGTTGTCGTTTGGCTTTAGGGAAATGCCGATTCAAGCCTTCATCCAAACCAACTAACCCATCGGCCACAAACAACAGCACATCTTTAACGCCCTGCTTGATCAAGGTTCCCAGCAGTTCAGTCCAGATTCCAGTCGATTCCGTTGGCGCCACTTGGTAGTTCAGCACTTCTTTCCTACCATCTGGACGAATGCCAATCGCAATATGAACGGCTTCTTTTTGAACGGTATCCCGCTTTAACGGCAAGTAAGTGGCATCTAAGAAGATGGCCGCATATTGTGAAGCCAGTCGACGTTGCTGGAAAGCTTGAACCTGTTCATTGACGGCTTTAGTCATGTTGGAAACCGTGGCTTTGGAGTAGTGAGCACCGTACATTTTCTCAATGAGTTCGGCAGTTTCAGCAGTGGTAATTCCCTTGGTATACAACTGAATGACCGTTGTTTCTAAACTGTCACTGTGCCGACCGTAGGTTGGCAGGGTATGATTTTCAAACCGGCCGTTGCGATCTCGAGGAATGGTTAAGTTAAGTTGGCCGTACTTCGTATCAAACGAGCGCTCATAACTGCCGTTGCGGTTATTACCAGTGTTAATCCCAGCGTATGAGTAGCGTTCGTAACCCAAAAACTCTGCCAATTCGGTTTGAAGCAGCTGGTTAATCGCAATTTCGAGGTGGTGACGAAAAACTTCGTCCAAATCTTGCTTTTGGGCTAGTGCAGCGATAATTTCTGTGGTAAGTTCATTCATGGGGAATGCCTCCTGTGATGTTTTCTGTGGTTACCAAATATCATAAGGGAAGGCATTCCCTATTTCTATACAATTCAGAAATCTTTTATGCATTTACACAAGATATTTTACGCTCTCGAAATGTAATACCAGGCAACCGCAATTTGAAAAACTGGTCCATCTGATTGAACCCAATGACACATTGATCGTCACAAAGTTAGATCGTTTTGCTCGTAATACTAGAGAAGCATTGAACTTAATTGATGACTTATTGAAAGAAAAAATGATGATTAAGGTTTTAAATTTAGGAACGATAGATAACACCCCAATTGGGCGTATGATTGTCAGAACTTTGCTATCGTTTGCGGAGATGGAGCGTGATATGATTATCGAGCGTACGCAAGCCGTTAAAATATTTGCAAGGCAACACAATCCCAACTATAAGGAGGGTAGACCCAAAAGAAAAAAAGATAGCCGGAATATGGCTATCTTTGAATATTCTAACTCTCATACTGTGAAGGAAGCCGCTGAAGCTTTTAATATTTCTCCGCGCACAGTGCAATACATTAAAAAGCTATTTAGATAAATAACAAATACCACTGTCTATTTATATTACAATTCCTGACAAAAGCTATTAAATTATTGAAAGGAATCAGCCTTTTAAAAAGTCAACAAAGCAATTCTGCTTTAAATCATATTAGGGTATCACAAATACTTTATAAATATTTTTTGCGTCGCATCCAAAACCAGCAAATTAGGCTTAGTATAACAGAGATAATCAGCACAGCAAAAACACCATAAGAAGATTTTTCAAACGGGACATCGACATTGATTCCCCAAAAACCAAAAATAATCGCTGGAATAGTCAAAACGATTGATATCTCTGTTAGAGTTTTCATAATCATATTAAGCTGATAAGAAATCATATTGTTTATCATATCTTCCAAATCATCCAAATATTGGCCGTAACCTAAAATAATTCTATCCATTGTGTCGCTTGTATCGTATATCTCATCAATTATTTTTTTGGTGGTAAAATCAATATCATTAATAGTTGTGAAATTTTTTTTAATGAAATCCAGCGCTTTGTGATTAGCACCATAGGTTGTTGACAAAGCTATCATGTATTTTTGAAGAGTCAATAAATTACCAAACGTTGGTCTGAGTGGACCGGACGTTGATATTTCTGAGTCTAAATCATCAATTTTTTCCTTGACTCCACGAAGGTTGTTAAGCATCACATGGAAATCTTTTTGCGTGATCTTTAAAAGTACTTCCTCCATGAAATTATTGACATCACGTAAAACCATATTGGATAAGAGTTCGGGAATGAATTTTAATTTTTGTTTTGTAAAAATTATCAACTTATTTTTAAATACCAAGAAAACAACAGATGTCGTCAGATTATCTAGATGCCCACCTTCATGTACCTCGGGAAACAAAAAACTTACGAGCAAACTTTTTTCATCGTTCTGATCTATCATCGTGTCATATGCAACTCGATCATCAAACGTTAGTATATTGCCTATTTTAAGGTTATATTTATGTTCCAAAGATTCGATATATTCTCGTTCGTCACCATAAACATAAACAACAGGAGAATTTTTGATATTTGATTCTGACGAAACTAATAATGTATCTTTTGTTAAAGAATAAGTTTTCAGCATTGTAATCCTCCTGCTTTATATTTTTCTCAAAAATAAATGCGTAATTGTTGTGAAATAAATACGTTATCAGTTTTAAAAACATTTTATCTTATGTATGATAACCTGCCAAAAATTTTATCTCACACATTATCTAGACAATCTTGTCTCCAGCTTCTAATGTATTATCTAATTGGATTGAAGCCAATATTTGAGACAGATTTTAAGAGACATTCAGAACCGCGTTTACCTTCCACAGCTCAAATAAATCATTAATCGCGATTAATAACTTATTTGAACCCTGGAAAGCATTAAATCAGGCGGCCATTTGGCTCATAAGTGTTGCGATTTCAACTTGTAAGGGGGTCTGGTATCCCAGTGCACTATGAATTCTCTTCCTATTGTAGAAAGCATGCACATATTCAAAAAGGACAGCAGCGGCAGTTTCATAATTCTCAAAGACCGGCACTGGATAAACACATTCCTTTTTGAGGGAAGCGTGAAAGGATTCCATTGGCGCATTATCATACGGACAACCCTTACGGCTGTATGAGTGGCGGATATGTAGTTCTGTTAACCGTTGGTTGTAATCATCGCTGGTGTACTGTGATCCTAATTCTGTGTGGATAATCAGGTCCCCAGTAATGGTTCGATTTTTAACCGCGCTTTCCAGGGTCTTTAAGACTAAATCAGTATCCATATTTTTTGAGAATGAATAGCCGATAATTCGTCTTGAGTGCAGATCCATGATGGTTGATAAGTAACACCAGCCATTACGCTTCGTTTGAATATAGGTCATATCAGCGGTCCATTTTTGATTTAAACTAGTGGTCGAGAAATCCTGCTTAAGCAAGTTGGGACGCTGTTCAACCTTGGTTTTGGAAGCCGAAGCCGCTTTCCATTTATTGACGGTAACGGAGTGGATATCCAGTTCCTTCATGAGCCGGGAAATCCGTCTTGGGCTGCACCGACGCTGCAGTGGTTGAAGTTCCAGATTCAATTCATGGTGGATCTTCATAACGCCGTATCGCTGCTTGAATTCCGCAAAGATCCGCAGAATCCGTTGTTTTAAGTCCTCATCTTCGGCCCGGCGTTTTGAAGGCTTTGGGGATCGATAACGATAATAGTGAGCTCTGGAAACACCGAGGATTCGGCACATCTTAGTTACCTGGTGGTTATGGCTTTCTTGGTGAATATAATCAAAAATATTGGTTACTTCTGCGCAAGGAAGCCCAGGGCTTTTTTAGGATTTCGTTCTCCTCAGACAGGGAAGCCAGCCGCTTTTCCATCGCTTTAATTTCGTCTGGCGATTTACCGGATTGAGTTTTGGCTTGGCCCTAGATCCACTTATGAACGGTTGAATAGCCAATGCCATATTCTCTGGCCAGTTGGGCGGCTGATTCGCCCTGTTTATATAGGTTGATGATGTTTTGTTTGAATTCTTTGTCGTAACGAGTTGGCATGTAAAAATTCCTTCCTTTTGAGAGACGATTTATTCATTATACGCTCTCTTAAAAGTTGTCTCAGGAATCAGCTTACATCCAAAATTTGCAATCTACCTTATGCATACATTTTCTCCAACTTACTGTCGTAGAAATTACTTAAGTAATTATAATTACAAAAAGGTAAAATTTGGAAAACTTACTTTATTTTCCCTTTTTAATGGTCTTAATGACTTGGTATAAACTTATTAAGAGTTGAAATAAAGTTAATAGGTTTAACACTTTGTTTCTCGAATTTTTTTGCTTATTTATACTCATTCTTTAGCACCCTCTATACTTTGGATAAAATTAGAATTCTCGCGTAGATATAAGAAAGAAATTTAATTAAATTAGCCCCCCCGTAACATTGATAGATGTAGCTGTTATATAACTAGCCTCATCTGAAGCCAGAAAAACATATGCTCCGGCTACTTCAGAGGGTTGCCCAGCTCTACCTAGGGGAGTATTCTTACCAAACGTAGGTATATTTTCTGCTAATTGTCCTCCTGCCACTTGCAACGGTGTCCAAATAGGACCTGGAGCAACACTATTGACACGAATGCCTCGCTGAGCTAATTGTTTTGCTAACCCAAACGTTGTATTTTTAATTGCAGCCTTAGTCCCTGCATAATCAATTAAATATGCTGAAGGATCTTCTGCTTGAATAGAGTTAGTTGTTATGATGCTACTGCCGTTTGGCATATATTCCAATGCCTCCCTGACTAACCAAATTAAACTGAAAACATTTGTAGTATAGGTATCTATCATCTGACCTGTAGATATAGTAGTGATATCTGTATTAGCTTGTTGCTTACCGGCTACTAATACTAAAGTATCTATCTTACCTAACGATAGTACAGTTTGCTTCACTAATTCTTTGTTAAATGCTTCGTCTTTCAAATCTCCGGGAACTAGTTCTACTTTACGACCCAAAGATTCAATAATTCGTCTAACATCTTGTGCATCACTTTCCTCTTCTGGAAGATAATTTAATACAAGATCAGCGCCTTCATTCGCATATGCTATAGCTACCGCCCTACCAATGCCTGAATCAGCACCAGTTATTAAAACTTTCTTTCCCCTAAGTCGATTACATCCGGCATAAGTTGTGGATCCGTCATCTGGTTGTGGCGACATTTTACTTTGTAAACCTGGCTCAGGCTGATGCTGTTTAGGAAATTTAAAATCATCATCATGTTGCATTTTAGTCATTATTAACTCTCCTCCATGATCGAATACGTGCATTCACCTGTTACTTGAATGTGGACTATTAATTCAAAAGATTCTATCAACTAGATATATAGGTATAGGTTAGTAATTAAATTTGCAATCTACCATATTTATATCTGTAAAAACAGTTTTTAACTGTTAGGTCATAATGTATAGATAAATCAAAGCAAGCACCTATGTAAAAAAGTGCCTGCTTTGATTAATTATCAAAAAAATTCCAATCTATATTTATAAAGGGTTATCTCCCCAATTTAAATATTGATTAACTGATCTTCAATTGCTCAATTATTTACGTTCTAAGAAGCCTAATACAGATAAATTTGGCTAATTATCCATGTAATTTTTTTTGCAATGTATCACCAATGCCATCTACTTTCTTAGCAGCCAAGACGGTGCCACCGATGAGGACACCACCTACAATGAGCGTAGAAGCGATCATAAACTTAAATACACTTTTCAAGACGTCCATAAAATTCCCCCTTACTTTTTACTGGTTCGACCAACAACTAATGAAACAATCAGAACTAAAATAATTGCCCCGATGATCGATGGTATCAATGCCATGCCAGCTAACGAAGGGCCCCAAGTGCCAAGGAGCCCTTGGCCAATCCACGCACCGATTAAACCAGCTACGATGTTTGCAATCCAGCCCATAGCAGCACCACGGTTAGTGATTGCGCCAGCAATGGCACCAATGATTGCCCCGACGATTAATGACCATATAAGTCCCATATTTACTCACTCCCTTAGTTAACACGACTAGATTTATTGTCAGACGTTACTTTATCAACGCTGTCACCTAATGTTTCCTTCGATTTCTTTGCGCCCTTACTGACAGCTTCCTTCGTTTTGTCTGTGGCATCGCTCACGCGATCTTGCAGAGAAGTCGAATCTTTTTCATATTGCTCCTTTGTCTTGACATCAACAACATTCACATTTACCTCAATTACTTCTAATTCGGTCATATTCTTTACTTCCCGAACGATAACATTTTTGATCTTGTCATACAGTTTAGAAATATCAATGCCGTATTCAGCAACAATGTCGAGATCCACTGCAACCTGCTTTTTTCCAACCTCTACATCAATTCCTGATGTGACATCTGAAGTATTAACTAGTTTTTCAGCAACATTTGCGAAAAAGCCGCCATCTACGGTTAATAAGCCATCTACTTCAGAAAGTGCGATACCAATGATCTTTTGAATAACCTTATCATCAAATGTTAAATTGCCTTTAACACCAGACTTTTCGTTAGTTGTTGTTTTCTCACTTGGCGTTCCATTCTGCATAATTTTTCCTCCTTATAATTCAAACAGTTATTTAAAAACATTTGTTAAGATACCAGTTTTTTGAATATAATAACCCGCGGTAATCCCGATTGCCATAAAAATCAAAACAAAAAGCGTCTTGAAAAATCCAAAAGTGATGATAAGGACCGCTAAGAGCAATCCCATAATTCCACCAATTAGTGGCCAAAAATAGGCTTTAATGAGTTCGGTCACGTTATCACCTCCTAGACAACTCGAGATTTATGCACATTAGCGTCCAACTCATTAAAATCAACGAGTCTGATTTTAATTTTTTTCTGTTCAGAAATTCCAAGACAAATACGCAAATCTTTTTTTAATTGATTAAGAAAATTTGCAGTCTGTTGCTTGGCATTGACTGAATTTAGTAGATCACCCGATATTTTAAGTGTGATCCCTTTTCGTGATAACTTAGATGATACCTTGGGGTTGCCAATAAAAGGTTCATGTTGAAGTGCTGAAAGCGCAAAATGTTCAATAGCTTTCTTACTGACGGTCACTTGACCATCAGACTTTTGATGAAGATATAATGATTGTGACCGTGGCCAAAAAAGTGTGATAAGCAAAAAAATAATTAACAGTACCGCCAGAATTACTCCACTCCAAAAGAGGTATATCGGTTCGTACTGCTCCAACCAACCAAGCTTTAATGACATGGGTGTACTAGTACCAATGGCCGTTGACCAATTTTTAAAGACAAGAACTATGGATAAAGGAAATGCAAGGATAATAACAACTACTATTAATGCCTTAAATATAAATCGCAAATCATCACCACCTTTACCATAGTTTTAGCACAACAGGTAGTGATTATGGAATTATATGCTCTTATAAGGAACCAATTAAGATTTTTGTTTGACTAAACAAATCTAGCCAATAGGGTATATTTAAAATTAAAACATCCAGCTCGCTATGATAAATACCTGTTGTTGGAAAAATAAAATAGCGCTAAATTATTTATTGAGAAGATAAATTCAAATATATATTCAACGATTGATACTAAATAACTAAGAGCCACAACCGATATAAAATTGGCTGTGGCTTTTTATTTTTATGATGCAGCATTTCTTGAATTTTGTACCATTAAAACCAGAATAAAGCCGATGGTTGCTAGTGGTATCAAGAGCTAAGCGCACAGATTACGGATTGGTCAGTTGCCAGTATGAGCGTGACGTGATTGCTGGAATTGACAGAAAATGGGAACGGGAGCGTCGTGCTAAACAGCATGGTGCTTTTAGTTTGCATAAAAAAGTGTACAAAAAAGACGGAGCGCCCACACAAACTCCATCTACGTTACATTAACTATTAATCTTTATTATCGGACAACTTTTCTTTTACACTTTCTGTAGCACCTTTTACCGTATCTTTTGCATCGCCAAGTTTTTCCTTAGCTTTACCAAGCACACCCTGAGATTTTCCTTCAGCTTCCAATTCTTTGTCACCGGTCACTTTTCCACCGACTTCCTTAGCCTTACCAGCTAATTGATCCTTTTTGCTCTCAAACTTTTCCTCTTGAGTCATAAATGAATCTCCCTTCGTTGAAAATGTAGTATGTGTACATCATTAGAATAACAAATATGTATTTAGCTTATCAAAAGATACGCTTGAAAGGAAAAAATATGAAATGGTTAATGATAATTCTCACGGCGGAGATGCTTTTATCTGGTAACTCACATGACTAGAGTGCGTAGGTGTCGTCAACAAGGATGCCATCAGATGGTGGAACTACCGGATCATTACTGCGCTAAACACTATGCGCACGAGGCGGAGTATCTAGCATCCCGGCAGAAGCGGGCGCGGTCAGGCGACCAAATGGCGAGGCACAAGTACAACACAGTCACTAGGTATCGCACGTATGACAAGCGAGAACAGTATCAATTCTATCGTGGCAAGCAATGGCAATCATTGCGCCAATTGGTATTGGACCGTGACCACTATGTCTGCCAGTACTGTGGACGACCGAACAGCAACACGGTGGATCACATTGTGCCAGCTGGTTGGCTTTTTGCTGTAATAAAGTTTTGGCTTGCTCAATAAAGGAATTTGTTAGGGAACAAACTGATACGATGCCAGGAAGCAATACGACATATTTTTAAATAGGTCGTATCTACCAATTCATAATCATTTTTTTGTTTGTCATTGTTAATCCAGCACATCAATCTTTTTCACATCGGCCAAATGACTCATTTTCAAAATAAAATCATCAGGGTCAGTTCGGCGGACTAATCTAATTTGCATTTCAAGGGAAAATGAATCCGGTTTGTATGCCAGAATTCGCATGTGGACGTGACTGCTGCCAATGATTTTTAGTCTTTCTGGTAAGGCGTCCATGTCACTTAGTTTGCCATTAAGCGTAACTTGTAGGCGGATCATCGAACGATTCGGGTAACGTTTAAGCGCCTTGATTCGCCTAACAATTGTTTGGGTGATTAGGATGCAGAGCGTCCCGGCAATACCGATTACGTACATATCCGCGCCAACTGCCAGACCAATCGCGGCAGTCGCCCATAAGCCAGCTGCAGTTGTTAAGCCGTCGATCTTGTGATTAACGGTCATGATGGCTCCGGCGCCGATGAACCCGATGCCAGTGACAACCTGTGAGGCAACTCGGGATGGATCCAGGCTGACAGAATTTGCATGATTGAGGACATCAAAGAATCCATATTTGGAGATGATCATGAAAAGAGCGGCTCCTACCGCAACCAACATATGAGTCCGCATCCCAGCGGTCTTTAGGCGGACCTTTCGTTCATAGCCGACAAGGCCGCCGCAGATTGCCGCCACAAATAGCCGTAAAACCCATTCTAGTTGATATAACCAGTAAGCCATCACCATCCACCTCCTTGTTCCTAAATGGCTGTATAACAGTTATTATACTGCGTTGTGTCGTCAAGGTAAAAAATGCCGTCTAATCTCAAAATAAACCACCCATATTTAACTTGCCAGTTAAACGGGTCTAGAATTTTTGGTGTTGGAAAGTATTTCCATTCCAAAAGTACTAGGCCCTAATTTAAAAAGCCATTGATAATGGATCAAAAAAGGCCAATAGGGTATACTCAATTGGTCGCGTGCAGACGCCAACCTTGTATATGGTCTATCAAAGGGACCAGGCAATCAAAAACTTTAAGCCGGAACCTTATTTTGAGCTAAATGCGGAAATTTTAGCTAATCAGCAAAAATTCGTCGCAAAATTAGACCCCTATCAGCGATTTAAAGACGAAGCAGGGCTAATGACATTCATGCAGGCTAAACACGTTCAGAAAGGCTCACAGGCCGGTTTTATCAAGGACGTCCAAAAGCAAGGCAAAAAACGAGCTAGTCCACAACTATTCTCGCTGTCTAGTCTCCAAAGTGCCATGAATAAACGTTATCACGCCAGCGCCAGCCAAACCTTAGCGGCTATTCAGAGTTTATACGAAGACAAACTGCTCAGTTATCCCCGCACTGATTGTGCTTATATCACTGATGAAGAATTTGAGTATTTAGTGGCTAATCTGACGAAGTATCTGGGGTTAGTCTCTAAACAAGTCGCTTTAACCAATACCACCCCGAATAAGCGTTATGTTAATGGAAAAAAGGTTGAAGAACACTACGCCATTATCATGACTAAAGTCGTGCCGACGAAAGAGAAACTAGCCAGCTTGCCTAAATTACAGCAACAAGTCTATGACTTGGTTTTAAGAACGACGTTAGCGATGTTTGCTGATCCTTACGAATATGAAGAAACCACCATTGTTACCCAAGTCGGCGATGCTAATTTTAAAGCAACCGGTAAGGTCCCAACTAAGCAAGGCTGGCAAGCTTTATTTGATGATCACAAAACCGACCAGCAAGAGGCAGCCACCCTACCGATCGTTCACCAAGGCGACCAAGTTCAAGCGAATCTGCAAACACCGCAAAAAGAAACGACACCACCGGTGCCCTTTACCGAAGGTACCTTAATTACGGCCATGAAGACGGCCGGTAAAACACTTGATGATGAAGAAGCCCAAGCAATTCTTAAAGATGTGCAAGGCATTGGAACGAGTGCAACCCGGGCAAATGTGCTGGAAGTGTTAAAGAAGCGCGGCTATTTAGTTACTGAAAAGAACAAGCTCCACGTCAGTGAAGCGGGGATTACTTTATGTAAAGCGGTTGAACTCGAACCCTTGTTAACTAGCCCAGAGATGACAGCAAAATGGGAGCAATCGTTACAGCAAATCAGTACCGAAGAACGCACTCCGGATAATTTTTTGAGCCAAATCAAGAAGTTTGTGGCGAAGTTAATCGCTGATGTTCCCACACAATTAACCGGCAATGCAGCCATTAAGCAACAAATCAATCACCAACAGCAAGCACAAAAGTCCGCCGAGGTCTTCTTAGAAACACCGCAAGCGACCGTTTTAAATAAACAGAAGTTTTACATTGTGAAGCCCAAGCAAGGTGAAGATTTTACCTTACCTAAGAAATGGAGCAGTAAGACCCTCGGTAAGACCGCAATTAAAGCGTTGGTCACCAAGGGAGAAACCAGCAAATTAAAGGGTTTCAAGAGTAAAAAAGGAAAGTCGTTTGACGCCAAGTTAAAGCTTGACGGCCATAAATTAAGTTTTGATTTTGATTAGAACCTGCCTACCGCCCTGCACTACGTTCCGGTTGGTGAACCCGTCATTTAGGTTCACTTTTACAATCCCAAAAGTAAACCTGAACAACGGGTGAGATTAGCAAAGCAAAGGAGATCATAAAATGGATAATAAATTAGCAGTTATTGGGAGTGAATTACCAGTTTTACAGGCTAAAGGAACCTACAAGTATTTAAAAGAAATCACTGGTAACGGAGCCTATTATCAAGTGGCTTGGCAAAAATTAGCTGATGGCTACATCGCCCTTTATGGCACGACCCCGATTCAAATCAACGTAGCCCCTATATTGAATGATATTTTTGAAAATGAGGAGGGGTAGACAATGCCGAGTAAAGCAGACGTTAAAGCCTGGAAAGCACAATTAGTCGCCCAAGCCGAACAACAAATCCTAAAATTAACCGATAGTGACCGATTTAAACAGTATCTTAATACCCTGGCTAAATTTCATTATTATAGCGCCAGAAACATTGATTTGATTTATGCGCAAAATCCGCAAGCCACTCAAGTCGCGGGCTTTAAGCAATGGCAGACGGCTTTTAACCGCACCGTCAACCGGGGCGCAAAAGCGATTCGGATTGCGGCTCCGATTATTAAGAAGTTAATACCAGCCGAGCAAAAGCGTCTTGATACTAACGACGAACGGGCCATTATTGGTTATCGCTATCTACCCGTCTTTGACGTGTCACAAACTAGCGGTGAACCAGTGTTAAGTGCCAAGGATTTTGTCAAAGAAAATTTAGCCGATCATCAGAATGTAACGAGCTTGTATAACGCGTTCAAAGATTATTTAAACCAGCAAACCGACCTTAAAGTCAGTGTAGTGCCTTTAGCGACGCTAAATGGGGCTAAGGGGTATTTTCAACCCAGTACTAATGAAATTGTTATTGGTGGTGATGAATCCGATAATGCTTTAAAATTGAAGACGTTATATCATGAATATGCACATAGCCAGCTACACGGCTTAAAATCAGCCTTTAAAGATCGGCCACGAGCCTATCAGGAAACCCAAGCCGAAGCGATCGCGTATGTTGCCATGCAAAATATTGGCGTTGATACCAGCAACTACTCACTCGGTTACGTGGCCACCTGGGCCAAAGATAAAGCCATAATCCATAGCGCTTTAAGTGAGATCCAGCAAGTGAGCAACAAAGTGATTGAGCTTAGCGATGGCTTAACCAAACAATTAGGCTTACAAGAAGCCCAAAAAGAGCCTGAGCATAATCTAAAAAAGCTATCAGCCCATGATCTTAATAAGTCCTATCAAGGCTTGCAACAAAAGGTTCAACAAGCAACTAATCCACAACAAAAATCAGAACTACAAAATAAATTAAATGATGTACACCATGAAATCAGTAATCGAACGCAAAAACAACTGAAAGCATTTTCTGAACAAAACCCGGCAATTAAACAACCAGAACAAAATGCAGCTAAAACATTGAAAAGATAGGGGGATTTAACACTATGAAAATTGTTCTTTTAGATGGATATGAACTAAACAAAGATTTAAATTGGAAAAGCTTGCAAGAATTAGGCGACTGCACTTTATATGATCGTACCCCAGTTAACGATAACGCTGAAATCATAAAACGAATTAAATATGCTGATATCGTCATTACACACAAAACACCCCTAGATCATGAAGTGATTAGCAAAACATCACGATTGAAGTATATCGGAATCATGGGAACCGGTTATGATGTCGTTGATATTGAGAGCGCACACCAGAACAAGGTTGTGGTGACTAACATTCCCACATATGCAAGTGACGCAGTGGCACAATTTACTTTCTCGTTATTATTAGAAGTGACTAGCCAAGTTGGATTGCATAATCAGCTTGTTCATGAAAACCGGTGGGCACAGGTTCCTGATTTTACTTTTTGGGAAAAACCGCTATTAGAATTAAAAGGGAAAACTTTAGGACTAATCGGTTATGGCCATATTGCGCAAAAAGTTGCGAAAATAGGACACGCTTTTTCTATGAAAGTTATTTTCTATAATCATCGTCCTAAAAAGGTTCCTGAATCATGGATTCAGCAGGTTTCATTTGATGAACTATTAAGGCAATCTGATGTGCTTAGTCTGCATGTGATCCAAACACCAGAAACAATTGATTTAATTAATAATGATACGATTGCCAAAATGAAAACTGGGGTTATTATATTGAATACGGCCCGAGGCAAATTGGCTAATGAAGCGGACATCAAGAATGCCTTGAATGAAGGCAAAATTTATGCCTACGCCACTGATGTTGTTAAAGGGGAGCCCATTGTTAGTGATAGCCCATTATTACAGGCCAAAAATTGTTATATTACCCCACATATTGCTTGGGCACCATATGAGACAAGAGAACGGTTGTTGCATATGACTGTTGATAATATAAAAGCATATTTATCAGGAAATCTTAAAAACGTTATCAATTAATTGCAATGGTCTGTGAATTCTTTTGCCTACATTGAAGTAAAACTGTCTAAAATAAAGCAATTAGAAAAAACAGAGCCAGCAAATAAAGTGTTAAGAAAAATACGGAGAGCTAGAATTTTATAGCTTCTCCGTATTTTTAAAGGCCACATTGCGAATTTCTTGTAGTGGGATAAACCGATCAGCGTCAATCACAATATCATTGGCATTGTAGCCACGGATCAAGGTGGTAATATCTGGCAAATGACGGTTGTTTTGGTCAACCGTTTTTAATTGAATGGTCACTGGTTGCTGACGCTGATATGCGTCCGCCAATACCTCGGTAATTACTGTTAAGGATTGTTGCGGTCTTGGAACGTATATTTCATTCAACTGCTGGTTCTGTTGGTTTAAAGCGGCAGTATGATCAGATAAATAGAACCCCTGCCATTTCATCATGCCCCGGTCATGATAATCGTGTTCAAAAAAATGCTTAACCGTGCCTAAATCAAAGTCTTGGTTATTCAAGGGGCACCCGCTTTCGTTGAATCAGCTTTTGACTTGCCGGCCACCGTTCTCCTGTAAAGCCGACAAATTCGATTGTTAGCTTTATATCTTGTCGTAATGCTTTTAACAGCTTTTCTAAATCAGCTAAATCATAGTGTGCTAATTTATGTAAGGGAACGGATTGCAAGCGCTCATTAGCCCGTTGACTGTTAAAAAACAGATTATAGGTCTGATCGTAGGTATCATTAGTCAACATTAACCAATAGCGGGTTTTGGGACGCCGCTTAAACAATAGGGTTAACCGCCCCTTAATAATCTCTATATCGCTATTCATAGCTATTGCCTCCATTATGTCCGCCCACTAGTGAAGCCCGCTTGATAGCGGTGCCTCCCTTTAATAAACTGGTCGCGTAAACTAGTTTGGTGAACCCAAATTGCCGGTGAATTTCATCAATCACTTGGTTTAACCGGCTACGGCGAATTTGGTTGTGCGGGGTTTCAAATAAATTAAGTTGTTGGCAGGAATTGGTACTTAGTTTACTGCTATAAACACCAATATTCCGGACAGCTTGACCGTCCCAATTCTGACGGAATAACCACAATAATTGTTGTGTCAAAGCTTGATTATCGTTAGTCGGGTCAATTTTTAAAGCTTGGTGAAAGCCACCGCGGTCATCTGCTTCGGCTGCGGCATAGGAAAAACCAATGCTTAGCGATAGACACCCCGCCAGTTTATGGTGGTGCCGGAGACGAGCCGCCACCTGTTCACCAATTTCTTTAATGACCGTTTCGATTTCGGCTTGGTTAAAATAGTCCCGTGGCAATACTTGCGAATTACCCAGGCTAGCTTCTTTAACCTTAGTTGGTTCCGTAACTTGCGCGCGATCAATTCCCCAGGCCGTAGCAAATAACTGGCTACCAATGACGCCAAGCTGCTGTTTGAGTAAATATGGGTTAGTGTGGGCTAGTTCATACATATTGTGAATTTGAAGGCGGTTCAAACGTTTAGCCATATGGGGACCAATCCCCCAAACGTCCGTTAATTCGTTGATTGACCAAATCTTATCCGGCACAGTTTCGTAATGAATTTCACCGATCAATTCATGATTATGTTTAGCGTAAAGATCTAAGGCTAATTTAGCTTGCACCGGATTGTCACCAATTCCCACGGTGGTATACAAGCCTAGCTTTTGCCGAACTGTCTTTTGAATCAAGCGTGCCACTTCGCGAACGGAATTGCCAAACAGCCGCCAAGTATGGGTCATATCAAGAATGCTTTCATCAATCGAATACGGCCAAACCTCTTTTTCAGTGGTAAATTGATGAAAGATCTGATTGATCTGTAAATTACGTTGAATATAAAGGTTCATGCGCGGTGGCACGACCCAAAGTCTGGGGTCATTGGGTAAGTCACGTTTACGGGAGACGTTGGCTTTAAGATGAAATAAATGCTTAGCTTCGGGTGACGTGGCTAAAATGAGCCCGCCATTGGTGTTTTCAGCTTCACTAAGGACCACTAATGGGACTTTTAAGGGATTAAGCCCCCGGGCAACGGCTTCGCAACTAGCATAAAAGGACTTGTTATCGATTAAGAAGAACACGCCATGCGGTTCATCATCAAAAAACATTTAGATCACTTCCGTTAGCTTTTGCCTATATTGTATCACAAAAGGCAAACGTGTGTTCCCTAAAACGGCTAGAAAGCTGATTAAAAATAGTCGAGAGTCAGTTATAGTCATGTTATAATGTAACCAGAAAAGGGAAGTCCCGCTAGAACAGGGCTTCCCATGTAGAGCCGTTAAAGACGGTGGCAGATTTTAACGATATTTAATAACCGCTAGCTGACCAGAGCTAAGGCGGTTATTTTTTTGCTGACTTTTGATCAGCTCAACAATTAATACGATTAAGGCTACGATAAACTTACCGAAAGCCAGCATTAATAGTAAAGCGTCCGCAACGGACACTTAGGCTACTCCTTTCTTTAGGATTAATGGGCTTTAGAGGTTTAACACCATAAGCACCACCTCCAATCGGAAATAGCCACCGCCTTAACTTCTCTACAAAGAACTATTATGGTAGATTGTAAAATTAATCCGAACGCTGTTCGGACAAGAAGGGGTTAAGAAGACCCGTCAAGCAATGGACAAAGTTGCGGAAGAACAAGCTCATACGTTCAACCGTATGCTTGATTCAAATAATGATGAATGTTTTAATCGTCAACTTAAACAATTACATGATTTAATGTTGTTATTTTTAGGCTGATTATTTAAATAAGTTACATGATTAGTACATCGCCATAATGATAATAACGTAACTAAATAGTAGGCCCCAGTTCACTATAAGTGAATTGAGGGCCTACTATTTAGTTACTATCTAATCATAATTTTCATGAATTGTTTTAATTCCTAGCCCTATCCGTTTGATAACATCTGTAACTAGTGCATTCCCCATAAAGAACATACGCATACGGTTGCTCACTTCCATTTTTTCTCCATTAACTAGTTTAATCTTAGTCCAGTTATCAGGAAAAGCTTGCATCCTCTCAGCCTCAATAGGTGTCAAAAGGCGATACCGACCATTAATTTTCAAAAAATGTGTTGACCGGTTTACTGATCCCTCAGATGTTAGCATGGTTCTGCCCGGTAGTTTTAAGTCATCATAGGGTGACATGCCTCCTTCACTAAAGACATATGTGTGTCCTGTCGAACTAGTCCTTTCAATTTTCTTTGCCCCTCGCAAATATTTAAACTTATTAATTTTATTCTGATCTGTGACATAGTAATTTGCATTTACTTCAGATTCAGGCTGTAATATGTCCCTCAATGGAATTGGCTTTTCATTGCCCAAAGCCTTAGTATCAACTGTAAAAAATCTTCCATGATGCATAATGCCACTGTTAAAAACATTACCCTTGAAGTTGTCCGAAGTATCTACAACATCTTCTGGAAAAACGTATGATGCAATGCGTCCCTTATATGGCATGTTTTTGACAGGAAATTGTTTCCCAAATAAGCCCTCTTTCATTACATAACTATAATATGCGTCATGTTCAGATGGGTCCTTTATTTCACCATATTTCTTGTCCAAATGCTTGGCGTAGGCTAAATCATTTCTAAATACAAAGATATACACCCGACGGCGGCGTTGAGGGCCGCCATAATCTGCAGCATTTATAACACGCCATTCTAGTGAATATCCCAGCTTATTCAAGGCAGAAAGCATAATTGAGAAGTCCCTCCCACGTTGCTTAGATGGTGCTTTTAATAATCGATCCACATTTTCAAATAGCATGTATTTTGGCCTAATGTTCTGAGCAGCACGAATGATTTGCCAAAATAAAACACCCTTTTTCCCTTGTATACCCAATTCACCATGCGTAGTTCTTGCGACAGAGTAATCTTGACAAGGAAATCCACCAACAATCATATCTGCGTCCATAGATTTGAATTTCTTATCTGAGATATCGTTAATATCAATTCCAATATTATCTGAGTCTGGAAAATGATAATTATAAACTTCAAATGCATCTTGACTCTTGCGAGCAGGTTCATATTGATTAGACCAACATGTCTGAAACGTGTTTTTATCAGCATGCTCTAAACCAATCCTAAAACCTCCAACCCCAGCAAATAATTCTAATATTTTAAGTGGTTTACCCATTTGTAATTCTCTCCTATAATGATTAATTAGTATTTTCCATTATATAATACAAATATAAAAAGATCAAATAATAAGGGAACAAGTTTTCGATATAGGAGATAGTACAATGAAATCAGATTATAGTAGTAAAGAAGAGGTACATAATAGAGCTTTAAAAATTAAAGACATTAGACAATCCGATTTGATAAAACAACTAGGACTGAATATTCGAGGAAACAAAAATGCAATGGGAGATGTTTTTGAAGCATGGTTTGGAAAAACAAAGGATAATTCTAGTGAACCGGATTTAGGTGTATCAGAACTTAAAGCAACACCATTTAAAATACTAAAAAACAAAAAAAATGGGAAATCACAATACAGTGCTAAAGAAAGACTAGTGCTTAGTATCATTAACTATATGGACCTAGTCAATGAAAATTTTGAAAGTAGCCATTTCTTGAAGAAAAATAGAAACCTAGAAATTGCTTTTTATGAATATAACCCCGATATACCCAAAGATGATTGGACTTTTAAATATATTATCTTGTATCAAATGATGAAATCTCCCACGGATTTTGCAATCATTAAAAATGATTGGTTACTTATCCAAAAATATGTATTGGAAGGCAGAGCCGACCAAATTAGTGAAAGTTTAACTAATTATCTTGCTGCATGTACCAAGGGGAAAAATAATAAATCAGTACGCGAACAACCCTTTTCTGATATTCCAGCAAAACAACGTGCTTTTTCTTTTAAATCAAGCTTTATGACAACAATGTTACGTGATAATATAATTGGCAATATTAGAAGCGACGCTATCATCAAGGATTCAGTTGAACTATTAGATAATTCACTTACTGATATTATTATTAAAAGATTTCGTCCTTTCATTGGCGTTAGCCAAGCTCAGCTGCTTAAAAAGTTTAATATTAATTCAACTGCAAAAAGTAAAAACAATATGATTACCAGAGCTATTCTTGGCCTGACACCTAATCACACTTTAGATAACATCTCTGAATTCAATAAAGCATCTATTATTCCAAAAACAATCCAATTTAGTCAAAGTGGAAATAATAGAGAAAGTATGTCTCTGCCGCCATTTAAATTCAAAGAACTAGTTACTCAATCATGGTGTGATTCATATGGATTGCCTGAAGCTGATTTAAATATTTATTTGCACGAAAGTAAATTTCTTTTTGTAGTTTTCCAAAAAAATAAACATGGTATCAATATACTTAAAGGAATTAAATTTTATACTATGCCACTAAAAGAAATAGACGAGCAAATAAAATATGCTTGGGAAGACACCAAAAACAAATTATTAGATGGCGTTACCCTTTCGTTTAATGGAAAGAGGGTAACCAACAACTTAATTGGGGTTAAAAATAACATGATTGTTCATATTAGACCACATTCTGCCAAAGCTAGTTACATCAATAGTCCATTTTCTAACAAATTGCCGACTAAAGCTCATTGGTCTAATAAGCCCTCTGAATTTTCTAGTTATTATATGACAACGCAGTCTTTTTGGTTAAATAATGACTATATAAAGAATGTAGTTTCAGATTTACTTGATTAAATGTATAGCAATAATGTTCATCCTTAGTAGGAGGGATTGTAATCGTAATCTCAAATCCATTTAATTCATCATTCTTCCTTTTGACTGCCGAATTCGCCTCAGAAATTGGTCAAGGATTGCATTAACCGTACTGGTCTAATCTTCACCTTAGATATTTAATTATTTCAAGTATAAGTCTGCCCTGTCTTAGTTCACCTACTATTGGATTTTTTGTTGGTATTATAGTTGTAAATCGCATTTTAGTCTTTTTACCAGCATACACGGATATCTTACCTGCTTGCCGTAACAGTTAGATTGTGTGGACCCTCCTTCTTGAACTTAGCACTTGGATTTAAGAGACCAAGCCGGTACAGTTCGGTTAAATACTAATTGTAAAAAAGGATTACAGAGTCCGAGCTAGAAAGTATGGGGATCACAGAAAGTTATTAAAGCTGAAGCAAAAGTGACCACCAGGGTATACCCTATTGGCCGTTTTTGTTTCTGTGCTATACTAGGAATTACAAATGTTCATTAGAACTGTCCAAAGGGAGAGCTAAAAATGGCTAAAATCGGTTATGCTCGCGTGAGCTCCAAGGAGCAACATTTAAATCGACAGTTAGCGGCTTTAAGAGGCGTTGATAAATTATTTACGGATAAATTAAGTGGGGCTAACACTAATCGGCCAGAACTGCAAAAGATGCTGGCCTATATCCGTGAAGGCGATATTGTCCTGGTTACTGAATTAGACCGCTTGGGCCGAAACAATCAGGACTTAACTAAGATTATGAACACCATTCAAAACAAGGGGGCCACCCTAGATGTGTTGAATTTGCCGTCCATGACAGGGATTGCTGATCCGAACTTACGCCAATTGATGACTAACCTCATCATTGAATTGTATAAGTACCAGGCGGAAAGTGAACGTAAGCGGATCATCGAACGTCAGCAACAAGGGATTGCCTTAGCCAAACAGCAAGGTAAATATCACGGCCGCAAACCCCAATACACCCAAGATGATCCCCGCTTGCAACATGCTTTTAAGCTTTACGAGGCAGGCATGAGTGATGTCGATGTTGCCCGTAATACAGGAATTAAACGGACAACCTTTATAAGGTATCGAAAGAAATTTAATGTTAACAGATAATAGGTATGACTAATTGTTTAAACCTATTTATACCACCAAATAAATACCTTTATGCGTTTTACGTATTCCATTAGTACTACTTTTATCTTGATTTTGTGTTCTTAAAGTCGTATTATGTAGGAGAACAAGGTATTTGTTAAGTATTACCTTTATCTTTATATGTTAGGAGGAAAGTGTGTTATGCAAGTAATCAGTTTTATGGCTATCAAAGGTGGCGTTGGTAAAACCACAATGGCATTTCAGTTCGCCAAATTTTTACAAACACAAGATCAAAAAGTTTTGATGATCGATTTGGACGCACAGAAGAGTTTGACGGGCACTTTTGAAAATGAACATTTTAATTTCAGTGGAAAGCCCACCATTGCAGATGTCCTAGAAAAACCAAGCTCCGGGTTAATTGAGACACAAGTTCAGGATAATATCGCCATAATTCCATCAACTAGCAACCTGGAAGAAGTAGCAGATCGTTTAGCCTCAAAACCAAATAGAGAATTGCTATTATTTATGTGGTTTGTTAAAAATGCGCAAGAACTGAATCAAAAATATGACTACATAATTATTGACTTGCCACCAGCTTGGAACCTGTTAAGCAAAAATGGTGTAGCTGTAGCCGATAAAATCATTTCTCCAATGGAACCAAGTCGATTTGGGTATGAAAGTCATACAAAAGTATTGCAAAGCGTGGGAACTTTACAAGATGAAGTTGTTGATCCAGTTAGTGGTAAATCATATATTACTGCCAACGTATTCTTTTTAGGCAATCGAATCAAACACAATACTAATTCTTCTCACGAATTTTTATCAGCACTCAAACATATAGATAATGTCATTGGGGTTATCCCAGAAAAGGAATTAGTTAACGCTAGTATGCTTGCAAAGGAGGGCATACTAGAATATGCAACCCAGAATGACAAGTTGCATGAACAAGAGCCATTTCTCAAACTATTAAGTGACGTGTTTTCAGAAATCCAAAAACAGGGGAATGATTAACTTATGGCAAACAAATTTGAAAAGTTTTCAAGTACCAACAACGATTACCAAGTGGCTAGAGACATTCAGCAAAAAGATGCACTTAACGAAAAATTGAATTGGGAACGAAAAGTAAAGACAAGCTTCTCAATTCAACAAAAGAATATTGATCGTTTAGATGAAATGGTTAATCAGTTGAACGCAAAATCAAGATCAACCTTATTAGATACCATAATAGAAAATGCTTATAGAGACTTTCAAGAATAATTGAACGGGGAAAATGATGAAATCACAAATAGTTGATAGCAATAATTGATACGAAGACCTTGTATCTGATCAACGGACAGATGGGGGCTTGTAAAGTATACAAAACCAAATAAAGTTGCCGCTAGGTAAGCGCTATGCTAGACTAAGATTAATTTAACAACCGAATAAAGAGATCAAGCTAAACAGAAAAATCCCCGATTCACGAGGAATCAGGGATTTTTGGTTTAGCAAGTAGCTACACGACAGCTACTTAGATTCAGTCGATTTTCACCGCCAAGTTAAAATCGACTGAAGATTGTTCTTAATTTGTAGGTTAATTATACCGCAAACCAGTCCCCAAGGACAAGTTAAGGATAGTTAAAAACAAATTAAAGTCAATGGACTAAGTAGCTAACTGAAGCTATTTAGTCCATTTTTGTTGTTAGAAATTAAAAAAAGTTGCCGACTGGGCAACTCACAAACAGACACATGCTGGTAAATTACAAAGCCTCAAGGCTAAATGAACGCCTTGTAATTCAGTTAAAGCATATCAGATTTGTATTTTAAAGCAAATCAAATGTTTTAGCAACTCTCTTTTGAGACAGCGTGTGTCAGTCGAGAAAGGGAGTTTTTATTATGACAAAATCAACAAATTTCAATTACTATGAAGCCGATAACGTATATGGAGCCCTATTTTTCCAGTTTCCTAAGGTATTAATGTATGGCGAGCAATATAAACATTTAAGTAGTGACGCCAAATTGGCTTATATGGTACTGAAAGATCGGCTAGAGTACTCTTTGCGCAACAGCTGGGTTGATGAGGAAAATCACGTCTACTTTATTTTTACCAATCAAGAACTCGAAAATTTATTTAATTGCCATAATCAAAAAGTCGTCAAAATTAAAAAAGAACTCGAATCCGCTCATTTGCTGATGCAAAAACAACTGGGCTTTAACCCAAAAACAAAAAAGAATGAACCGAATCGCTTATATCTGTCCAAGCTCGATGTGAAAGCAACCGATGTCTATTTACGCGGTGAAGATAGCCCAAAAGTGTCTCAAGCCCTTGCTACAAGCGGAAATGTGAAAATCACACTTCCGCAGGAGACCGCTCAAACCCTTGCTACAAGCGGAAATGTGAAAATCACACTTCCGCATAAGTCCGTTGATGAGACCGCTCAAACCCTTGCTACAAGCGGAAATGTGAAAATCACACACAATCTATATAAAGACTTTAAAAACATAGATACTAATAGATACAATATAGATACTCAAAAGTTGGACTTTTCCACAGCCAATTTCTCACCAGCAGAAATTGAAAAACAAAACAAGGATTTGGTGAACCATGCTAATGACTTCTTAACTGATGAAAACAGTGGCTTACCCGTTTTCTTAGAACCAGAAGCCGTGCAATTACTAAGTTTCTGGTGCCACACTCCGCAACAAATGCGGCGCTTCATTGGCATTATCTTAAATGCTAAGTACCGAGTTGAGAAAGATCACAAAGATATTGGTGTCATAATCCCACTTGATGATGAAGAACTAAAACCTTTAATGACTAAAGCCTTGAGACGCTACTTTAACGCTCTAAGAAGCAATGGGAAGCATATCAAGAACGTGGAGAACTACTTATACGGCGCCATGCAAAACCTATTTGCGATTTGGTGGAATAAACAAGCGGCTAGAGAATATGCGGCCAAACACCCCGAAGAAGAAAAGTCGGCCGACAACGATAACAGTGGGTTGTACTACTAGTCCTAAAAGGCTATAAAATCCTTTCTAAGCGGTTTTAAGACTTACTAACCTGTTTATACTTAAGATAGATTTAAATGGCTTAAACAGAAGAGCAAGGGCTTTTAAATGAGTGCCAGAGCTAACCAGGCTAACCAGCTCAAAAGTTCAGCCTTTAGATCAATGCCAAGCTCAAGTGATTTGAGGCCAGGGCTTTATCTATTGATAAAGTACTCAAAAGGTAGCATAATGGTAGTAGTAAAAAAGGAGATGAGACAATCATGGCAGTTAAGGAAAAGAAACGGGTCCAAGTCAAGATTGATAAAGATTTGGCCGATGATACCGAAGCCGTTTTAAGCCAGTTAGGTCTAAACCCAACCACGGCCATTAACATGTTTTATAAGCGGATCGTAGCTGACGCAGCATTACCGTTTAAACCAGCCCTGAGCGAAGCCGAAAGAGCTAATTTAAGCCTTTTAAAGGCTACCAAAGAGACACCAGTAACAGAGTTCAAAGACGCTAAAGAAGTCGCTGATTGGCTCAATGATCCGGATGAGGACTAATGGCTTATCAGATTAAATAAATTAATAACTAGGAAGTGTGATGAACATGAAAGATACAATCACAATTAATGACTTTTTTGAAATTGCCAAAGAAACTGATTTAAAAGATTTACTTGATAAGTCATTACATGAGCCAGATCCAGAAAAGCGCAAAGTATATGACGCTTT
>NZ_JAIWJF010000014.1 GCF_021654115.1 Furfurilactobacillus milii
GGGTCATGAAGATACCTCTTTCTTGTTTGTGGTGAATTAAGAATAGGTCTTCATGGCCTTTTTGACTAGTCTGAATAAAGAACTGGTCTAGTAGAGCAGGTGTTGCACTTCAATTTTAAATCGAGGGGAGTAAATGCGTTTGTTTTGTTGTTTTTTCTTTTTTGAATTTTTCCATTAGTTCCAGAAATCTATATCTTTATTAAACAAACGACATTATAGTGCAAAAAAAGCATCAAAATCTGGTTGCCTTTCTTTGTGCTCTATACTGAGCTTCTCGTAAGACAAATATGAATTTCATATTATTAACGTTACTAATAAAAGTTGGGAGAATTATGCTAGATACTATTAAAACGAAGGTTGAGACAAGAAGAACATTTGCCATTATTTCCCACCCTGACGCTGGGAAAACGACGATTACCGAACAATTGTTATTATTTGGTGGCGTAGTCCGTGAGGCTGGAACTGTGAAAGGCAGAAAGAGCGGGAAGTTTGCTACTTCAGATTGGATGGAAATCGAAAAGAAGCGCGGCATTTCGGTGACTAGTTCTGTCATGCAGTTTGATTACGATGGGAAACGTATTAACATTCTTGACACGCCAGGACATGAAGACTTTTCTGAGGACACGTATCGAACGCTAATGGCAGTGGATTCGGCGGTAATGGTAATTGACTCAGCAAAGGGAATTGAACCGCAAACGAAGAAGCTGTTTCAGATTTGTAAGATGCGTGGAATTCCCATATTTACGTTCATTAATAAACTAGATCGGGATGGACGAGAACCGTTGGATTTACTTGGTGAAATTGAGGACGTTTTAGGAATTGAAACATATCCAATGAACTGGCCTATTGGGATGGGAAAAGGTCTAAAAGGTCTCTTCGATATTTACAATAATCGTGTTGAACTATTTCGTAAGGGTGAAGGGTCACGTTATTTGAAGCTAAATGATTCAAATGATATCGACCCTGAGGAACCATTACACAGTGATTCAATTTGGCAAGACACACGTGATGAAGTTGAACTTATTCAATCTGCTGGGAACGAACTTAGTGAAGAAAAAGTGGCATCTGGGGAATTAACACCCGTGTTTTTCGGTTCTGCTTTAGTCAATTTTGGCGTGGAAACGTTTCTAAAGGCATATTTAGAATTTGCACCTGGTCCCACAGCTCATAAAACTAGGGAGGGTCAACTCGTCACTCCGTTAGATGAACAATTTTCGGGTTTCGTTTTTAAAATTCAGGCAAATATGAATCCGAATCATCGAGATCGGATTGCTTTTGTACGCATCTGTTCTGGTGAGTTTGATCGTGGAATGGACGTCACATTGGAACGTAATCAGAAGGTTCTTAGACTAAACAATTCAACTCAGTTTATGGCCGAGGAACGTGAAAATGTTGACCGAGCAGTGGCCGGTGACATTATAGGATTGTATGACACTGGTAATTTTCAAATTGGTGATACTATTTATTCTGGAAATGACGATTTTCAATTTGAGGAGCTTCCCCAATTTACGCCTGAATTATTTGTTCGAGTTACTCCTAAAAATGTGATGAAACAAAAGTCATTCCATAAAGGGATCGAACAGTTAGTCCAAGAGGGTGCAATTCAATTATTTAGATCATATACTTCTAATGAGTATGTTTTAGGCGCAGTGGGACAACTTCAGTTTGAGGTATTTCAGTTCCGTATGGAAAACGAGTATCATTCTGATGTAATCATGGAAACTATGGGAAGTAAAATAGCGAGGTGGATTGATCCAGATCAACTAGACGAAAATATGGCTTCATCGCGTAATCTTTTGGTTAAAGACAGAGATGGGCAGCCACTATTTTTGTTTGAAAATCAATTTGCTGAAAATTGGTTCACTCAAAAGTATCCAAATGTAAAACTAACGAGCAAACTGTGATAGCAAAAATGTTAGTAGACTTTTCTTAAGAGCCCACGGTTCGAATAAAAATGACAACTTTCTTGAACACTTTCAAGAAGTTGCCATTTTTATTGTGCTTTTTACATTTTCTGCAATCTATCTATTCGGTCAGCAATTGGGGGGTGCGTGTCAAATAAATGTGCAAATGATCGTTTATTTTTGAATGGATCCGTAATATATAATGCTGCGCTACTGGAATCTGCAGCCTGCATCGGCTCTCCGCCAGATATTTTCTGTAACGCGGAAATGAGACCTTGAGGATTTCTGGTCAACTCAACACTGCCAGCATCTGCTAGGTATTCACGATTACGTGATAAGGCCATCTGAGCAATAGAAGCGGCGAGGGGACCCAATATAACTAGCACGATGGAAACAATGAACATGATGATTCGTAGATAGCCACCATCGTTGTCGTCGTCATCACGGTCTCGACGTCCGCCACCCCACCAAAAGGAATTCATACCGATATTTACCAATAAGCTAATAGCAGCTGACAAGGCAAGGGCGATAGTCTGTAGCCGAATGTCGTAATTACGAACGTGAGTCATTTCATGACCGATGACTCCTTCAAGTTCTTCACGGTTTAGGATTTGCAAAATACCACTGGTTGCTGCAACAGCTGCATGTTGCGGGTCGTTGCCAGTTGCGAAAGCGTTAGGGCTTGGGTCATCGATAATGAATACCCGTGGCATTGGCACACGAGCTACTAGCGCCATGTCTTCAACAATATGCCAAAGTTCCGGTGCTTGGTCGGCACTTGTAATCTCGTGACCATGATTCATGCTCATAACGACGTTTGTTGAATTACCAATCATGATAGCTGAATACACAACCGCGATGACTAGCGCCATTAATAAGCCAGCAATGCTACTATTAAAGAACATATAACCGATTGCCGCTCCGATTGCGAGAACAAGTAGCACAAAGCCAATTAGCACGTAAACGGTTCGGCGTTTGTTTTGTCGAATTTGTTCGTAAAGCAACTTCGTGTCTCCTTAATTTTAGTTACCAAAAGATACTTTTGGAGCTGACTTTTCTTCTTCGGGAACCTGCAGGTAGTCAGCCGGTGTGAAGTGATGAAGGTTAGCAACCATGTTACTTGGGAATGTTTGAAGTTTCATGTTCAAACTCGCAGCACTTGAGTTATACAACTGACGTGAGTAAGCAATTTTGTTTTCTGTATTACTTAGTTCTTCCATTAACTTAGTGTATTCTTCGTTAGCCTTAAGATCGGGGTAAGCCTCAGAAACTGCCAAGATGCTTTTAAGCGTATCACTTAACTGATTTGATACTTCCATGGCTTTTTGGTGGTCGTCAGAAGGAACACCCATCAACTGGCTACGCAGGCTTGTTATTTTTTCCAACGTTGACTGTTCGTAGTGACCGTATCCTTTAACGGTTTCGACTAGATTTGGGATTAAATCGTTTCGACGTTTGAGCTGGACATCGATCTGACTCCAAGATTCCTGAGTGTAAGTGCGAGCACGAATAAGTCCATTATATAAACTGGCATAGATAATACCGAGCACAACTAAAACGACAATGATGACAATGGATGTAATCATAGTGAATCTCCTTTTCTATATTTAATTTGTTACCCGTATTCTACCAAACGTGGATGTGTTAGCGCTAATTCTTAAGCCTGCTTAATGATTAAACGCTGTTTTTGCCTTTATACGGGCTTTCATGTATGATGTTAACATACAGAAACGGAGGAATTTTTATCATAACGATTCGTGAAGCACAAAAGGATGATGCTGGCCAGATAGCCCCCCTCATCAATATCATTTTCAAAGAAATGGAACTGGAAGAATTAGAAGACGTTCCTGACCCTGCCGTCCTGAAGGCCATTACCGCTGCGTACCAGAGTGAAGCATATCTATCTGGTGCTGCAACAACGGTGGTGGCCGAGGCCAACGGTCAAGTAGTGGGAGTAGCATTTGGCTATCCCGATGAAAATGAGCAAAAAGTGGACCAAGTGCTGGAGGACGCAACGAGTTTTAGTGATGTCTTTGCGGATGATCCATTCGGTTCTGATTATGAAGCATTTAAGAACGAATGGTACTTGGACTCCATTGTAGTTGATCCCAAATACCAGGGGATGGGAATCGGCGGAAAATTGCTTGAAGCCATTCCTGAAGAGGCTGTGGAAGACGAAAAGTCAGTTGTTGGACTTAATGTTGACTTTGAAAATCCTGGTGCAAAAGCACTATATGACCGACATGGTTTTAAAACCGTCGGCATTAAGAAAATTGGGGATCATTGGTATTTCCACATGCAACGGGAAATACAACAGCAGATCTTTTCTGTAAATAGAGCATAAAACTAAATGATATTAGTGGCAGGTTACTCGAGTTGCATGAGTAACCTGCTTTTTTAAATTCTAAGGGCTATGGTGTTAGTGCTATATATGAAACAAGAATTGCAATTTTAAGAACAAAATATCTTTTTGGTGTTTCCTAATTAGGAACTCTTTGATATAATTATTTGATTACTTTTTTATAAATAATATTGAGAGGAGAAAAAGTAATGAAAAGAATCCTAAGAAGACTAACGTTTGTTAGTCTCGTAGCTGCCTCATTAGGTCTAGGGCTAGCTATCTCTAATACCACTGCAAAGGCCGATAGTTGGTGGGGTTATTCAAGTGGATGGTATTTATGGGACGATGCAGGCCAGTCTTGGGACTACGGCTGGCAATATCAGAATGGTAGTTGGTATTATTTAGGTGATAATGGTGCTATGAGAACGGGCTGGCAATATATAGGCGGTTCTTGGTACTACTTTAACAATTCAGGCCAATTATCTACAGGTTGGCAAGTTATTAATGGCTCCTGGTATTACTTTTACTCAGATGGGTCAATGGCAACTGGCTGGGCGGACATTAATGGTAGCTACTATCATTTTAGCGGTAGTGGTTCTATGCAGACTGGTTGGATTTACGATAATGGTTGGTTCTACATGCAAGGGTCAGGTGTTATTGCGACAGGCTGGTTCCAAGCTGGAAACTCTTGGTACTACGCTGATGCTGGTGGTTATATGCTGAGTGGTCAATGGTTAGGCGACTACTACTTGAATGGAAATGGCTCAATGGCCACAGGCTGGACGTACCTTGGTGATGGCAACTGGTCATACTTCAATGGGAGTGGTCGGGTTCAATACGGTTGGGTATATTCAAACGGTAATTGGTATTGGATTGACCAAGTTGGTTACATGGTAACAGGTTATGGTAATGAAGTAGATAACGGTAAATATGGTGACTTTACTGACAGTGGTGTGTTCACTGGATATGAGAACTATTAATTTTTAAAAACAAAACGACAAAAACGCTGCGATAATTTATCGCAGCGTTTTTTAAACGAATTAATTATAGATGTGTTACGCCATGTTTCTGATAGAAATTGGTCCCGTTAATTTAACGTACATAGAATTGATAAAGCCTAAACCTTGCAGTTGGAACCAAACAACTCCGGAAGGATCACTAACTTCACCATTGATAACCACGACACTTCGGTTTGCTATGGTTCCAGATGGCCGACCATATGGCTCAGCATAGTAGGAAACAGATTTACCATCAACAAAGTCGATGGTACCGCGAGCTGAAACAGGTTGAATATCCCAATTATGTTCCTTGGGTTCGTCATGATGAGAAGTTGGTCGAACAGGAGAGTTATTGAGTGTAAAAGCGTTTGGCTTATACATAACCCATTGATTAGTGCCCATGTTATACCAAAATTCACCATTATTCGTAGCGATTCGGGAGAATACGCGCCAAACTGAACCAACTGGCATTTCTAGTGCCTGTAATTCACCATCGGGACGGTCATAGGTAGGGACGTCTTCCTGAATTGTGGCGTACATTTGAACTTTTTCAACTTCTGCCCAGTCGGATTCTCGGAAGTACAAACGTGCTTCCTGCTGCTGGTTGGTGAAGACACCATCAAGGTTGCCGGTGTGGTGAAGTAGGCGGTAGTTGGCAAATTCCGGTACCTTTACTTCATAATGATCACCAATGGCGCCACGTAGCACTTTTGGTTCTACTAATGTTTTACCGGAGTCAACGTCTGTGTAATAAACCCAAACTGGAACTCCTTCAACTAATTTTTCACTCATAATTGCAGACCCCACTGAATATTGATTAATACCCTCAGTATAGCGCACTCGTAGTTAAGGTTAAAAGAGGGAAGTAAGACTTAAATAGTCTTTTATAAAGATTAACGTGGCTTCAATATGTTTTTTTGACGGCGGTGTGTTTTTGAACCCACTTTTTTTATTAACACTAGCTACTCTATTGTTGATTGTGTGGAGTGAAACATTGATTTGGAAATGTAATTCTGTGGTACAAACACAATCAGTACATTTCTGTCATTTTACAAGCAATACCTTGATTTTATTTTCAATATTTATTGTGAGATACTCCTGCGACAGTTATCATTATGGTTGTGTGTTTATGAAGATTTTCTTTTGCCAGCAATTGTATTTAACTGAACTAACAGTAACAAGCTTTCAGGAAAGGTCATTATTTTGAAAAAGAGAATTCTAACTTTAGACGTCATCAGAAGCATTGCGATAGTTTTGGTGGTTGCTTGCCATTCACTCCAACAAACAATACCAGCCTTCAACATTGACGGTTCGAGTCAACAATTTGTCAGCTATTCGATTATTAAGCAAATACTCGCTGTGAGTGTGTTTATCTTAGGCAGGACAGGTGTTCCACTATTCTTGATCTTATCGGGTTACTTAATGATCGACAGACCATACAATAATAAGTCATATTTGAAGCACTTTTTGCTACATAATTTATTGCCACTGCTGGTTTGTTTTGAAATTTGGACAGTCATATATGAACTTTTTCTAAAAAAGGTGTTTGATCTTCATATTGTTTTAAAAGACTATTTCTTATCAGGCTTGTTTCTTGATAACCCTGCTAGTAAATTATTTTCAGTTTACTTATGGCACTACTGGTATATACCCGCCATTCTTGGTCTATACTTGACGCTACCATTTTTGGCAAATGCTATTGTTAAATCCAGTCGAGAAGTAGTGAATCTATTTCTAGGTATTTCAATATTGTTTACCATGTTATTACCAGAAGTGAGCGCTGTATTGAGTGTGGAACGAAAGTCAATGGTTACTACGACTATTTCGATTGGAACAGCCTTGTCATTTAGCGCTGTTTATTTTGCTTTTGGATATCTTATAAAACAGGGGCACTAAAAAGGTTAAAGAGCACATGGTTAATTCTCATTGCAAGCATTGATTTTATACTTTTGTTAGCGGGTAGCTTGTTTTTAGATACAAAGTATATTGTCCCCGGTCGGCCAATTTTTGGGGTTTGGTACACAAGCCCACTATTACTAGTATTTTCAATTGTTTTGTTTGAATTACTGCGTAGAATTCCCGAAACAGATAATTTAGCAGTATTTACTTTGTTCTCTAAGCTAAGTCTAGGTGTTTATTTAATTCATCGACCAGTGCAAATGCTCTTTAAAAAATATGGAATTGTGACTTCAGGTAATGATATTTGGAAGTTTACAGTGCTTTTATTGGGTTCACTTGTTGTGAGCTATTTAATCGCTTGGATAATTAGTTTGATTCCGATAGTGAGAAGGGGATTGCTAAACGTGCGTTGACTTTTTATTAATTCTTATTAGTTGCCCGTTTTGTATATTAATACTCAGTCATTTTTTATGTGAGTCTATATAAAAAATGATTGATGAGATTTTTCACTATATGTACTATTTGGTAGTTCATCAAATCTGATTTTAAAATAAAATGGTTTGTTCTTGGCAAGATTCCGAGAACAAACCATTATTTAATTTTTAACTATTGTTTAGTTGCAACACCAGATCCGGCTATTGACCATCCATCAATAACGCCACTCGTTGCCATTGAACCATCGGCATTTAGATAGTACCACTGACCATTGATTTGTTGCCAACCCGTTTGCATCCGTCCGTTTTGGTTTAGGTAATACCATTTACCGTTTATGCTTTGCCAACCTTTTTGCATAAATCCATTTTGATCAAAGTAAAACCAACCATTGTCGATTGCTTGCCATCCCGTTTGCATTCGACCATTTTGGTTAAGGTAGAACCAATTATTATTAATTAGCTGCCAGCCTTTTTGCATAAAGCCGTTATTATCAAAATAGAACCAGCCGTTGTCGATTGCCTGCCAACCTGTCTGCATAATTCCATCTGTGGTCATGTAGAACCAGTTGTTATTTATTAATTGCCAACCAACTAGTAAATGGCCATCCTGGTTAAAGTAATAATAATGACCGTCGATAACTTGCCAACCGGTTTGCATTACTCCGTGAACATCGGTGTAGTAGACATACCCGTTGTTTTTCAAGAACCCGTTATTCAACTGGCCCTTATCGTTATAGAAGTACCATTTACCTTCGTTTAACAGCCAACCGTTTGAAACGGTTGAATTCTTAATGATTTGATTGGTCATATTGAAGTAAGCATCGGTCAAATTTGTGCCCCAGTTGAAGGTCGATGTTGCACCAGTGTCGCGGGTGTTGATCCCAATAATTTGTTCTGCCTTGTTATACACCGGAGAACCGCTATCACCGCCTGTCATGTCAATGTTGTAAAAAATATTGTTGCCATGAATTCCTACAATATTACCGGAAGCAGAATACTGTTTTGTTGGGGAATTTTGTTGTCCTAAAGCATCCACAGGATAGCCAGAAATTGTAGCAGCTTCACCGATGGTTGCACTATTAGGGGACATACCCATAAAACCGGTTTGATTACCGACTGTACTGTGGAGTTTTATGACACCAATATCCAGTGTAGGATCACCGTTAGTGTTACCTGTATTAACCGAGTTAATATAATCTTGTGAGACATAGTATGTGCTGGTACTTGAAAATCCGTACGGCATAACGGTACCGTTATTTGCGGGAATGACGGTGATTGAATCTGGCATTTTGCCTTTTATAGGACCGTCGCTACCATAAACACAGTGCCCCGCAGTCAGAACGGTATCAGGAGAAACCATGACACCCGTTCCTTGATAGTAGTTTGTCCCACCATAATCCATTCTCAAGAGGACAATTTTTCTGTATGGTGATACTGTTGTGTCAGAGACAACTTTACGATCATCATTACCGATAACAGCATTCAAACCTGAGTTTGGTACTTCACTTATTGGCGGGAAATTATTAGTTTGCGGATTCTGCATTCCAGAACCATTTGATCCCTGTGTCGATTGCAGCGGGGCAGAAGAATCACCCGGATAACGTTGATTGCTATCGCTAACTGTAAACTTGTTGTTATCATGTCCAACAACGGTCATGGCATGTGCAGAAGAGACGCTTCCAACGTTGACACTTAGCAGCACAGCTAACCCGAGTATTGTTTTCTTTATATACATAACTACCACCTCTAATAGATTGTTATGAACAACTCAACAATAATCTTTTAGAAGATTTTGCGCAATCTTATCATTAAAGTGATTCTAGAGAATAGTATAAGCAGAATCAAAAACATAAAAAAAGACAGTCGATAAAAGTCGGCTGTCCATAAATAATTAGTGTGTTCGATTTACTTGGCTTGCTTGTTTGATGAAACTTCAGCATTAGTTGTTGACTGTGTGTCAGCTTCAACCTTAATGTTCTCGCCATCCATCACAGCTTCAAGATTGTGTGTATCAGGATTATCCAAGAAGAAGTCGGCAATCCGATCTTCCAGTTGTTCCTGAATGACACGACGTAGCGGACGAGCACCCATTGTTGGGTTGTACCCTAAGTCGACAAGCTTTTCCTCAACTGGCTTCGTTACATGAATGTGCAAATTGCGGTTAGCCAACTGATCATTAACATCGTCTAACATCAGTTCAACAATCTGACCCAAGTTTTCCTTGGAAAGGGAGTTGAACTCAACGATGTCATCAAAACGGTTTAAGAACTCAGGCTTGAAGTAGTTGCCTAACTTGGCCATCAGACTAGCGTGTTCATCTTGAGTAGCACCGAAACCAACGCTGTTCTCGCCACTATCACCAGAGCCGGCATTAGAAGTCATGATGATGATGGTGTCCTTGAAGGAGACTGTACGACCTTGAGAATCAGTTAAACGACCGTCATCCAAGATTTGCAAGAACATGTGCATAACATCTGGGTGAGCCTTCTCAATTTCATCTAACAGAATCAATGAGTAAGGGTGACGACGAACCTGTTCAGTCAATTGGCCAGCTTCTTCATAACCAACGTAACCAGGCGCAGAGCCAATCAGTTTGGAAACACTGTATTGTTCCATATATTCACTCATATCAAAGCGAATCATGGCATCCTTTGATCCAAATAACTCTTTAGCAAGTTGTTTAGCTGTTTCTGTCTTACCAACACCGGTAGGGCCGATGAAGAGGAAGGAACCGATAGGACGACCAGTTTGATTCAAACCAATTCGGTTACGACGAATGGCACGGGCAACTTTGTCAACTGCCTGGTTTTGACCGATAACATGTTTTTCAAGCCGCTTATCCAGATCCTTCAATTGGGTCTTTTCTTGCGCTTGCATGTCGCTAACCGGAATGTCAGTCTTTTCCTCGATAATGTGCTCGATATCTTTTTCAGTCACCGTTGCAGCATCATCGGGTTGTGGATTTTCGTCCGCGTCCTTCTTGGCCTTTTCTAGCTGATTGACTTGATCGCGGTAGTAGGCAGCCTTCTCGTAATCTTCTTTGTCCAAAGCGGATTGCTTGTGTGCTTCCGCGGTGTGAATTTTATCTTCGTAAGAAGTAGGGTCCACGTTGCGTAACGTTAAGTTCTTCTTTGAACCGGATTCATCAATCAAATCAATGGCTTTGTCAGGCAAGAAACGATCCTGAATGTAACGGGCTGACAAACGTGCTGCGGCTTCAATTGCTGCGTCAGTGTAGTGAACGTGGTGATAGTCTTCATAACGCTTTTGAATACCCTTCAAGATTGAAACCGTATCCTCAATAGAAGGTTCCTCAACTTCAATTGGTTGGAAACGACGGGCTAAAGCAGCGTCCTTCTCAATATCGCGGTATTCTTTCTGAGTTGTGGCACCAACGAGTTGGAATTCACCACGGGCAAGGGCAGGTTTCAATACATTACCGGCATCCATACCGCCTTCAGCGTTACCTGCACCAACAACTTCGTGAATTTCATCGATGAACAAGATGATGTCATCGTTCTTTGAAACTTCACTCATTAATTGTTGCATGCGTTGTTCGAATTGACCACGAATACCAGTTCCTTGAACCAGTGAAACAACATCCAAACGAATGATTTGTTTGTTGAGCAGTTTTTCAGGCACCTTACCGTTAACGATGGCTTGGGCCAAGCCTTCAACGACCGCCGTTTTACCAACACCAGCTTCACCAATCAGAACTGGGTTGTTCTTCGTCCGACGGTTTAAGATTTCGATAACACGATCAATTTCTGCGTCACGACCGATGACGGGGTCAATTTTACCTGCCTTAGCTTGATCAGTGAGGTTTAAACCATATTGATCAAGTAGGGGATGCTTAGAGTTTTTATTGTTGTTACCGCCGTTGTTGTTACCACCGCGGCCTGCTTGTGTTTGTGGACCTTGTTGTGCTTGTTGAAAATTATTGGCATTGACGTTACCGTTTTGCATTGCAGCAAAGAGGTCATCTAAATTACCAAAACCAAATGGATCTTGAGCCATATTTGTTGATCCTCCGTTTCCGTTCATTAAATTATTCTCAGCTTGTTGTAGAAGTTGATAGCAATTTTGGCAAAGATGCACTTGCATCTGTTGTCCGTTCATTGTGAGGCCTAAATGAATCGTTGCCTCATTTTGATGACAGTTTTGACAAAGCATGTTATCGCTCCTTCTAAGGGCTCACCAGCAGTTCGAATGCGTACATATGATTGCTGATGGCGAAAGGGAGTTGATCGATTGCTTTTCGTTTGACCAACTTTGACCTTTGATTAGTATTATACACACTAACAAAAAGTGTGCAAGGGAATTGCCTCACTTTTTTAGCACTTTCTTTATCAGAGTGCTAAAACGGAGAATTTTCCTTAACTTGCAAAAGATTATTGCTCTGTAAACTTTTTAACGATTGAAATTCTTTAGTTTCTCTAATGATTCTTGTAAAAGTGATAATGAAAATTGTGTTAGATTATTATAATAATATCTAATAAAAGGTTATAAGTAAGGTGAGTTAATTGACGGAATACGCAGGGAATACAGTGCCATTTTTCTTTGGAACAGATGAAAACGCATATGGCGTAGCAAGAATGTATTACGATTTAACGGGTCAGAAAGCCATTATTTATGGAGCAAAAAACCTATCGGCAACTCGGTTCAGTAAATTCACCGATGTGACAGTGATTCCACATCTTAGCCAAACAATCGCCTTTGCTAAAGCAATGCAGAATGGCATTTTGGATCGAATTAAGAGTTTTAAACGTGTTGTGTTAATTGGCTTGGGTGATGCCTATGCAAAGTTGATTAGAGAGTATGCGTACTTTCCGGACAATGTTGTGCGACCTTATCCAGATGCTGAAATGTTTGAGCAAGTTACGGATAAGGCCCGTTTCTATAAATTGTTGGAGAAAACTGAGCTGAAGCCAGCAGAATATGTTGAACTGAGCAAAAACGATACGGAACGTGACGTAAAGTCACCGTTTCCTTTTCCAGTTATGCTTAAGGCAACGGACTCGGTTAGTTGGGGTTCGATGAAATATTCAGATCATCGCAAGGACTATGTGCTTAATTCTAATGAAGAAATTAATCATTTCTTGCGTTTGGCTTATCATCAAGGCTATCAGCGGAACTTTGTTTTACAACGCTTTGTAGCGGGTGAGGGACAAGAATACACGTTTTCTGCCTATGTCGATCAACACCACCATGTTCGTGGCATGGCATTAGGCCACGTTGCCTTAGAGGACCATACGCCGTGGGGAATTGGTAATCACGATGCCATTTTTCCGGTTCAGGAAAGCGAGCTAACAGATAAAATATGCCAATTTTTAGAGGATATTGACTACACGGGCATTGCGAACATCGTTTTCAGGTATGATCAAAAGACTCAACAATTTTTAGCACTTGAATTAAATGCGCGTTTGGAACGTTGCAGTTATTGGAGTGCACTAAACGGTGTTAACTGGGTTGAATTAATGTTGAAGGATGCAGACGATGAGTTTGCCAACGTGCCTGATGACGAAATGACAAAGGTTATGACACAGCCTGATCAGATTATGCTGTGGCTACAAGTTAGCCCACGGGTATTTAAACGTTATGCACCAGACTCACCGGCTAAAAACGTAGCGGTTAACTTGATTCGGCAGCGGCGCTGGCGATACGGTTTTAAAGATAAACGGGATTGGAATCCTCAGCGTGCCCGAATGTATCATTTCATTCACGTTAGCAATAGATATCACTATGAAACGTGGGGCAACGTAAAAGTCAATCCTGTGGTTCGTTTTTTCCAGCTAACGCGGTGGGCAATCGTTCGCACCATTAATAAAGTCGGTCCTAAATACAGTTTGATGAATTAGTGCTTTACCATAAGTAAATAATTATTTGCGACGATGGCCAGTTTTGTTCATAATGTAAGAATCAACTTACACAATGACTTAAGACTAAAGGAGCACGTACAACCATGAAGTTCTCATTTGCAAAACAAAGGCGAGGAAAACTTTATGGCGGTTACGTGCTTTTTTTTGTGTTGTTTTGTCTATTAACATACGGCGTGTACTGGTTATTTGGCTATTCACTGATCTCAACGCATGATGTGTTGCATCAGCATGTTCCGATTATGATTGAATACCGCAAGATTCTGCTTATTTGGCTACACCATCTGAGTGCAGGACCGTTGCAATGGTCGTGGCACATTGGTTTGGGAGCAGATGCATTCCAAACGTTTTCGTACTACATCATTGGTGATCCGTTTGCTTACCTGATTTTGCTATTTAATAAGGCACACTTGTTAACGGGGTTTCAGCTTATAGGTCTGGTACGCATGTTTTTTGCTGGACTGAGTTTTACCTATTTTGCCAGTCATTTTTCACTTAAACGCTGGGCCATTTGGTTGGGCGCGATGGTTTATCTCAGCAGTGGCTTTGCCATTTACGCGAGTCTATTTCAACCGTTCTTCGTTAACGCGTTGATTCTATTGCCATTGCTAATCACTGCAATTGAAGCAGTGTTGCAGGGACGGTCAGCGTGGGGATTCGGTTTTGTTGTTTATTTCAGTGTGGTAGTTAACTTTTATTTGGCGTTCATGTTGGCCCTCGGTGGAATCACGTACCTGATTTTACGCTGGAGTGAACTTCCACATCCTTTGGCACGGCAGCACTGGTTTAACTTTGGTCGGATGTTATGTAGTGGGGTGCTTGGTCTGTTGGCGACGGCGTGGCTGACCTTACCAGAAATTAAGGCCCTCCAGAGTTCGCCAAGATTCGATGTCCCGTTTGCCAGTGGGATGCACTTTTATTCCTTACAATACTACCTAAGTTTGCCAAACGCACTGTTAGGCAACGTTAACGTGGATCCGTTTTGGCTAAATACGTTATCAGTAAACATGTTGTTGCTTGTAGTTGTGTGGACTTTTCGTCATTACCGGGACTACAAACTGATTGTGAGACTGATGGTGCTGACAACAGTGCTCAGTTTATTGCCAATGTTTGCTGCTACATTAAATGGCTTCACCTCACCATCGAATCGGTGGTTATTCTTAATGAGTTTACCGATGGCGTTAATGACAGGTGTTTTCCTACAACAACTTAAGAGTATGACACTCAATGATTGGGTGCCCATCTTCAAATGGGCGGCCGTCATTCTTGCCTTAATTCTTATCAGTACGCAAATTATTGCTGATTCGACCAATACGGTGCTGCCACAATTATTCTTTTTAATGGTCTATGCAGGCGTATTTGTCGTTGGTACGGTTCGGCCACAATTGCTGAAACCACAAGTTCTTAGTGCTCTGGTGATGGCTAATATTTTTGTCGCCTTTAATTTCGAAAACGCTGCGTACGATATTCATCAATTTTTACCAAATGGTGCGGCTAAGGCGTTAATTTCTCAACCGTATGGTACAGCGACTACAGCAGTAGCAACTCAGCCAACATGGGCGGAACAAAACGGGACAAAGATTAGCAAATATGCGCCGACTTTTGCACGCACCAGTAACGTTAGTAACTATGTCACTGCTTCGGCCGGCATTACGCCGAATAACTTTCTTTTGAATGGCGCTAATATCAGCTCGTTTTATTCGATTCAAAATGGGGCGGCCATCCAATTTAGTCGCGATTTATTAAACAATCAACGGCAACTGAATTTGCCGATTCAACAATTTGATGACCGTGGTCGGGTGCTAAATTTTTTGGGTGTTCGCGATTTATATGCTAATTCGCCATTGCCAAGTGATACGAACATGCCACATAATTACGTTCCAACATTTGGTGAAACACCGGATTTGAATCAGTCCTTTTACGGTGCTAATGGGGATGTTCAGGTTTATCAGACCACGGATAATTTTCCGTTGATGTACTTTCAGTCACGCGTTATCAGTAATCAGACATACAAGCAACTAGATGCCAATGAAAAAGAAGCCAATTTGGCGAACGTGACAGCTATCAGCGATACTAAGAATTTAAAAGTGACAAAGTTGCAGCCTAAAGGTGTCGTAATTCCTTATAAACTATACGATGCCGACCAAAATGTCGTCAGCACTACCAATATTGCCGACACGAATAAATCTGATACCTATACACTTTATATTCCTAACGCTAAGCAATATCAGGGGATGGAAATTCGCGCTTTGATAACGAACGTTCATTACACAGAACCAACGTTGACTGATCGAATTAACATTGATAAGTTGAATTCACCAGGAATCAATGGTCACCTTTCTTCTGGTAGTAATCAGACGGCGGCTCATGGCGGGTGGGATGCCTTCAAACGTGATGTGGCCAATGGGTCACCCAATCAAGCTTGGCGTATTAGTATGACAAATGGTGATATTACTAACTCGTTAAGTCAGATGCCTGAAACCAATTTGAGTGAGTATGAAAAAACGACGGCTGGTGTGCTTAATCTAGGATGGGTAGACCAGATGCCAAACGGTTTATCTATGCAATTGGGACAGGTAGGGCGTTATTCGTTTGATTTGCAACTTGTTGGGATTCCGATGACAACTCAGTATGATAAACAAGTACAACACTTGCAGAAGAACGGATTACAAGAATTAAGGCTGAGACACAATGAAGTTACAGGACTTGTGACGACCAAGCAGACTGGGGTGTTGGCCTCATCTATCCCTTATAGTGCCGGCTGGCATGCCACGGTCAACGGGCATGCTGTCAAGTTGATTAAAACAAATCGAGCTTTCATGGGGATTAAGCTAACTAAACCCGGCAAGCAGCAGATCAAATTAACGTATCGGACACCAGGATTAACAGCAGGCATCCACTTCACAGCGATTGTCAGTGGTTTGATTGCAGTTTTGGGTATCGCCCAGCTTGGCTGGCACCTGTTTAAAAGAAAGAAGGATTGAATTCAATGGATGACGACTACGCAGCAAAACTTGAACAGTTGAAAAATGGTGAAATTGAAGAATTAAAGGTTACACCAGAACACTTTATGAAGTTTCAAACGGCGTTGATGAATGTGCCTTATCGTCAACGGATAGTTGGTCAGGCTGATCGTGGTGGCGAAATCACTTATCATTATCAAGAAGATTAGTATGCATACAGATTTTAGACGGCGTTCATGATGTTTTTTCATCAGTGACGTCGTTTTGTTTTCTCGAGAATTTACCAGAATGTTTCACCTATGGAAAACGATTTCAAAATAAAATGCTGTTAATCCAACGTTTGTCAAACACGGTCTAGACCACTATCCGTATAGGATTAGCATTGGTACCGCTTTCCAAAAAGCGCATTTTTCCTTTGCGAATGGTTGTATTTTGTAAAAAACATATGCTACTATGATACAGAAGGTGATTGATGAATCGCCGTTTCTACGGCAAAGTAATCCCTTACAAATCTAAGTGCATTAAGGAGATTAATGATTATGGAATCTAAAGACTTTCACATTATTGCAGACACAGGCTTACACGCACGTCCAGCCACACTTTTGGTGCAAACGGCATCTAAATTCTCTTCAGAGATTAACTTGGCTTACGATGGTAAGTCCGTCAACTTGAAGTCCATCATGGGCGTTATGTCATTAGGTGTTGGTAAAGACGCCGATGTTACCATTTCTGCTGACGGTGCCGACGAAAAGGACGCCATCAGTGCAATTACAGATACCATGACTAAAGAAGGTTTGTCTGACTAATGACTCAGAAACTCAGTGGGATTGCGGCCAGTAACGGTGTTGCCGTTGCTCCGGCCTATATGTTAGTTGATCCGGATTTAACGTTTGACAAGAAGACAATTTCTGATGCTGATGCTGAAAAGGCCCGTTTACACAGTGCTTTAGATGCATCAATAAAAGAATTGCAACAGATCAAAGCCGTTGCTGAAAAAAGTTTGGGCTCAGAAGAAGCCGAAGTTTTTGAAGCACATATTACGATTTTGCAAGATCCAGAAATGATCGGCCAAATCGAAGGCAAGATCGACTCTGACAAAGTTAATGCAGAAGAAGCATTAAAGGAAATCACCGACAATTTCATCGCGATTTTTGAGGGCATGACCGACAATGCGTACATGCAAGAACGGGCAGCTGATGTGCGCGATGTAACCAAACGGGTTATGAGCCACCTACTGGGTAAGAACCTACCTAATCCAGCCTTGATCAATTCTGAAGTTGTGATTGTGGCGCATGATTTGACACCAAGTGATACGGCACAACTGAACCGCAAATTTGTTAAGGGCTTCATTACTGATTTGGGTGGTCGGACGTCACATTCGGCAATCATGAGTCGGACATTGGAAATTCCAGCTGTTGTTGGGACTGAAGATGCTACTACTACCATCAAACAAGGTGATAAGGTTATTGTCGACGGTTTGGATGGTATTGGTATTGTCGATCCATCTGACGAGGATGTGACGACTTACACCAAAAAAGGTGACGACTTTGCTAAGCAAAAGGCTGAATGGGACAAGCTGAAGGACGAGGCATCTGTTTCCAAGGATGGCAAGAACTTCACGATTGCTGCCAATATTGGGACGCCTGATGACGTTGCTGCTGTTAATGATAACGGCGGTGAAGCAGTTGGTTTATTCCGTTCAGAGTTCCTGTATATGGACAGTGCCGAATTGCCAGACGAGGAAAAACAATTCCAAGCCTACAAGAAGGCTGCTGAAGATATGCATGGCAAACAGGTTGTTGTGCGGACCATGGATATTGGTGGGGACAAGCATCTTGACTACTTGCCATTACCAGAAGAAATGAACCCATTCTTGGGTTACCGTGCCATTCGGATTAGTTTGAAACAACCTGATTTGTTCCGGCCTCAGTTGCGCGCATTGTTGCGAGCCTCTGCTTTCGGTAACATTGCCATCATGTTCCCAATGATTGGGACGGTTGACGAGTTCAAACGGGCGCGGGCAATCTATGACGAAGAACGGCAAAACCTCATCAATGATGGCGTTAAAGTGGCTGACCACATTGACGTCGGCATGATGATGGAAGTGCCAGCCGCGGTGTTGATTGCCGACAAGTTGGCCAAATACGCTGACTTCTTCAGTATTGGTACGAACGATTTGATTCAATACACGTTTGCTGCTGATCGTGGTAACGAACACGTTTCCTACTTGTATCAACCTTACAACCCATCGTTATTGCGTTTGATCAAGAAGGTTATTGATTCAGCGCATGCTGAAGGTAAGTGGGCCGGTATGTGTGGTGAAATGGCTGGTGACCAAGTTGCTGTACCATTATTGATGGGAATGGGCTTGGATGAGTACTCCATGAGTGCCACATCTATGCTGCAGACGCGTTCATTAATGAAGAAACTTGATACAAAATCGACTGCTGACCTTGTTGATAAGGCACTTGATGCCGAAACCAATGAAGACGTTGCTGATATGGTTAAACAGTTCATGGCAGGGTTGAAGTAAGCCTTCCTTTGTTAGAACTTGCTTAAGCAAGCCTTGAGTAATTTATGAGATTAAAGCACTGATCGCATTTGCGACTAGTGCTTTTTTCTTCGCGAAAAGTTAAGTTTTTGACGTCATTGTGGCCAAATCCAGTGTGAATATTGGCGTGCAGAGATAGTCTAGGTTAGAATTGAAGATAATCTAAACGATTAGCGTTTGCACTATATAAACGCAATCCGTATAATGAAACTTGATTATTTTGTTGGCAAAAATGCTGACTGAACACTGAATTTAGTTTGAAGGGGGCACCAGCGTGAATATTGGCATATTTACTGAAACATATTTTCCGCAGGTGAGTGGTGTGGCCACTTCGATAAAAACACTGCGTGACCAACTTGAGCAAAACGGTCATTCAGTTTACATCTTTACATCGACAGATCCTAAAGTTGATAAGGATGTTTATGAGCGAAACATTTTTCGTTTTCCGTCGGTACCATTTGTTTCCTTCACGGACCGGCGAATTGCCTTTCGTGGTGCGTTCCGTGCTTTACAAATTGCGAAAGACCTTCATTTAGATATTGTTCATACCCAAACGGAATTTTCGATGGGGCTGATGGGAAAATTTGTTGCCCACGCGATGAAGATCCCAGTTGTTCATACATATCACACGATGTACGAGGACTATTTGCATTATGTGGCTAATGGTAAGTTACTAAAGCCTAAGCAGGTACGTTTGGCGACCCGAGCTTATTTACATGGCGTTGAAGGGGTGGTTGCACCCTCTGATCGAGTGCTAGACACTTTAAAGGGCTATGGTGTTAAAACGCCAATTCGGGTCATCCCAACAGGTGTTAATCTGACGCAGTATGAACAACCCCAGTCCAATGAACTACGGCAGAAAATGCATTTTAGCGCCAATACACCAGTTTTGCTTTCATTGTCACGACTGGCATTCGAAAAGAACATTCATGAAGTTATTATGGCGCTGCCGGATATTTTGGCACAGCAACCTAATGCACAACTTGTCATCGTCGGTGATGGCCCCGCTAGAGAAGATTTGGAACAACAGGTACGTGTGATGAAATTAACAGATCATGTCACGTTTACGGGAGAAGTTGCTAACGAGGATGTTTACCGTTACTATCAAATGGCTGACGTGTTTGTATCTGCTAGTGATTCAGAATCACAAGGTCTGACTTATATTGAGGCTATCGCAGCGCACTTACCGATTGTGGTCATGAGTAGTCCTTATGCTGATGAGCTGTTGAAGACAGATACAATCGGACGCACCTTTAAGCAACAAGGCGAATTAGTGCGTGACGTTTGTGACTACTTGTCACATCAAATCGATGTTAGCGATGACACCGTTCGTCAACGAATTTTGTACGAAATTTCCGCAGATGCGTTTGGCAAACGAATTATTCAGTTTTATGCTGACGCCCAGTTGATTTATCAAGAAGATAGTGAAAAATCAGCCAAGTTGAGCGATTAACACTCTTAGCACGTATTTCCGAGCTGACCTTGGGTTAGTGGAAATACGTGTTTTTACGATAATAAACGTTTAGGAGCACACAATGTTACGAATCAATATGTTCTCTGCCGCAACGTCCGTTCCCGGACAAGGAGTCGGCAGTGCATACACGGAATTAGTGAAGTTGTTGCAAGATAACTTTGATGGTGAGTTTGACATCACCATTAATAAATGGCACAAAACGGACATTTCACACTATCATACGGTGAATTTTCCTTATTACCTGTCTACTTTTCTGCCGGGGCGAGGGGTTAAAATTGGCTATGTTCATTTCCTTCCCGAAACTTTAGAGGGCAGCTTAAAACTACCCCCAATCGCAAAACAGATTTTCTATCATTATTTAATCTCGTTTTACAAACGGATGGATCACATCGTAGTGGTCAACCCGACCTTTATTCCGAAGCTCGAAGCCTATAACATTCCTCGAGGGAAGATTACGTATATTCCAAACTTTGTGTCTAAAAGTGAATTCTACGAGATGTCGTCAGCTGACAAACTTGCAACACGAGCCCGCTATCATCTAGACGCAAAAAAATTTACAGTTCTTGGTATCGGTCAAATTCAGGAACGCAAGGGTGTTCGTGATTTTATTACATTGGCAAAGAATAATCCTGACGTTCAGTTTGTTTGGGCAGGTGGATTTTCATTTGGCCGGATTACGGATGGCTATGCGGACCTAAAAAAGGTGGTTGATAATCCGCCAGCTAATTTATTGTTCCCAGGTATTGTTGACCGTAAAGCGTTGGTTGACTACTACAACATGGCGGACCTGTTTTTACTGCCATCGTATAACGAACTGTTCCCAATGTCTGTATTAGAGGCATTTAGTTGTGGCACGCCGGTATTGTTGCGTGATTTGGATTTATACCGGTCCATTATTGATGGCTATTACGAAAGTGCGACGGATGTGGCCGATATGCAAAAGAAGCTAACATTGTTGCAACAAAATCCTGCGGGGATGCAGCATTTACACAGTCAGGCCTTATTGGCATCTGAAGTGTACTCGGCGAGTCATCTCGCCCAAATTTGGCATCGTTTCTATCTTCAGCAGGCGAGAGAGGATTAATTATGTCCCGACGGAATCGAATTGTATTAATCGTGATGGTCATTATTGGGTTAGGAATCTTTGCGTACTCGTTGCGCAATGTGGCCCTGACACAATTGCTTCATGATTTATTGCATATTAATGGCTGGTGGCTTTTGATTGCGATTGCTTGCATGGTGGGCTACCTGCTAATTGAATCACGTATCGTTCAAGTGTTTGTCAATGACCGGATAAGTGGTTTTACATTTAAAGATGCGGTTAGAATTCCACTGATTGAGCAACTCTTTAATGGAATTACGCCATTTTCGAGTGGCGGTCAGCCAGCACAGTTGGTGGCCATGATTCAAACCGGTGTTGATGGTGGTCGTGCTAGCTCAGTGCTACTAATGAAGTTTGTCGTCTATCAAGCGATGATCGTGATTAATTTTTTAATTGCGTTAGCCATTGGTTTTCAATACTTGGCCGCTAAGTTACACTATCTGGCGTTATTCGTGGTGTTCGGTTTTTTGATTCACTTAGTTGTGATTTTAGGCCTACTCATGATTATGTTCTGGCATTCGTTTACCAAACGAATGGTGAACTTACTGATGAAGCCGATGCGATGGTTTGTGAAGCCCGAGCGTTATGAAGAATGGCGGGTTAGTCTTGACGAAAAGATTGATTCTTTCTATTTAGAGAGTGTCAGAATTAAGTCCCAATGGCGATTGATGGTGCACGTGGCATTGCTGACGTTGGCACAGCTGTCAGTCTACTATTTAATTCCGTACTTCATTATGTTGTCGCTGGGTTATAATCATGTTAATGTACTGATGGTTACAGCGCTTCATGTGTTAATTGTGATGGTGATTTCGCTGTTTCCAATTCCTGGTGGTGCAGGCGGTGCCGAATTTAGTTTTGAGGCGTTGTTTGCAAGTTACGTGACTAGTCGTTCAAAGCTAGTGTTAGCCATGATTCTATGGCGGGTAATCACGTATTACTTGGGGATGTTTTCAGGTATGTGGGCGATGGCGTTAAAGCCAGATAAAGTTACTGAGGAACCGGTCAAACGCCATCGGTTTCTGAATCGAACAAAGGATAAACAATGAGTGAAGAAACAGGTACGTTATTGGAAAGTATTATTCGCCGTTTGCGAGCGATGCAGTTTGATCATCGTAGTGAAGAGCAGACGCGTTATTTTGAACAGTTTGGTGTTGAAGTATGCAAGGTGACACTGAATCAAACAACTGGTGAGTGGACAGTACAAGATGCCAGAACAGCCCCGGCTTTTTGTTATGACAATATGGATATGGTGGCAGTAGCAGTGTATGATGCGCTGACAGAGTTTAAAGCCGTCTTTTAAACTATCCGGACAACTAAGAATTTATGAAGAACCCCGCCAATGTTTGTAATTGTGCGGGGCTCGTTTATAATATTGACTTGTTGAGTTAAGGTTCATTTAAGCAACAAAACGAGTAACAGGAATTGATTACAGTCACTGATAACACTTGTTATATCAGCGACGTGGAGGACAGACACATGGCGAAATTCTTCAAGGGTCTTTATGCCAAGCTAAATACGACCCTCGGTTTCTTCTTTTTAATGACGGCACTGTTTTGGTTAAAGACGTATATCGCGTATCGAACCAAATTTACACTGGGTGTTGAATCCCCGATTCAGCAATTTATTCTGGCGTTAAATCCGCTGCCGACGGCGTTATTGCTGTTTGGGATTGCGTTATATTTCCGCGGCAAGTTGTCATATTGGTTAATGCTGATTATTGATGCATTACAGACGACATGGTTGTTCGCAAATATTCTTTATTATCGTGAGTTCTCAGACTTTCTGTCGATTGGGATTGTCAAAGGGTCTGGTTCAGTCGATAACAATTTGGGAAAATCGTTAGCCGGAATTTTGCATTTTTCAGATTTGTTTGTTTATCTGGATGTGTTGGTATTGATCGTTTTACTGTTAACAAAGCTGATCAAAGTGGACAAACGACCATTGAAGAAACGTTTTGCAATCACAATGACAGTGTTCTCTATTGCGTTGATGATGGTGGATTATGGCTTGTCCGTAAAAGATCGTTCAGGTTTGTTAACACGGACGTTTGACAACAACTATATTGTTAAATACCTGGGCTTAAATGAATATGCGGCCTTCAATGCTTATCAGACACATCAGCAGTCAACTAGTCGGAGCCAGGCTTCGAAAGCTGATATGAAGTCAGTTCAAAAGTATTTGAAGAACAATCCTGCTGGTGAGAATTTTCAATACTTCGGTAAGGAACAAGGCAAAAATGTCTTTGTTTTCCATTTGGAGAGTTTCCAACAATTTCTGATTAACTATAAATACAAAGGGCAGGAAGTTACGCCAAACATCAATGCGTTCTATAAAGATCAGAACACATTGTCATTTGATAACTTCTTCCATCAAGTGGCGCAGGGGAAGACATCTGATGCCGAAATGATGATGGAAAACTCGTTATATGGGTTACCAACTGGTTCCGCAATGATCAGTTATGGAACTTCTAACACGTTCCAAGCAGCACCAGCCATTCTCTCACAGCATGGGTATACTACGGCGGCCATGCACGGGGATGTGCCAAGTTTCTGGAATCGTGGTAACACGTACAAGTCTTGGGGCTATCAAAACTTCTTTAGTAAGTCGTTTTATCCTAATGCTGATAAGCCAAGTTATAACGTGGGCTATGGGCTGAAGGATAAGATTTTCTTGAAGGATTCAGCGAAGTATATTCAGCAATTACCACAACCGTTTTATGCTAAAGTGATTTCAGTAACGAACCACTATCCATACCTATTAGGTAAGAAGGATTCTTCATTCCCGCAGACGGATACTGGTGATAATACGGTTGACGGTTATGTTGTAACGGCGCATTACCTTGATCAAGCCTTTGGTGAATTCATTAACTACTTGAAGAAGGTTAATCTCTACGATAACTCGATGATTGTTGTTTATGGGGATCATTATGGTATTTCAAATAACCATCGTCCTGCCATTGCCAAGCTGTTAGGTAAGAAGAAAGTTACGAATTACGATTTAGCAATGTTCCAGAAGGTGCCATTTATGATTCATGCACCTGGTGTTCAAGGTGGTGTTAACCATACTTATGGTGGTGAAATCGATGCATTGCCGACCATGATGGATCTGTTGGGCATTAAAACAACAGGCAACTACATTATGATGGGGCAAGATTTACTCTCCACACAACGGAACCAGATTGTACCGTTTAGGGATGGCAACTTTGTAACACCGCAGTATACAAAGGTTGGTAGTCAGGTTTACGACACAGCAACGGGTAAGTTACTTGATCTGACAGCGTCACAAAAGAAGCAAGTTACTTCTGATCAGGATCATGTTAATACGGTGCTGGGGTTGTCGGATAAGATCATGACACGTGATTTGTTACGTTTCTATACACCAACGGGCTTTAAGAAGGTCAATAAGAGTGATTACAATTACTCGGTATCTTCTACAAATTCACGGTTGAAACAGGGGCAAAAGGATAATCCCACCAGTGTACAAGCTAAAAATGGTGGTAAATCAACGTCGAGTGACTATAAGACTGACGCGCCGGAGTTAAGTAAATCGAAGTAATCCAAAAAGATTCCACGTTTTGTGGAATCTTTTTTTGTTCGTCATTTTATCGTTGAAACGCAAGACTGGTGTCGATATTTACGGGTTAATAGGGTCCTCTGAAACGAAACCCATCATTTTTTCCGAACAATTTGTTGAATTAACGCACACTTACTACGTGTATCCCAATTGTGGAGCAAGTGTTTGAGTAGTATTTATTCAGATTTGTGCTTGACCACAATAAGACGCTTTGATAATATAGCTTATGTTGTCAGGGAGTGCTTGAGCGACAAGCGATAGCGAAATTATTTCCTAACAAAAACACTTGACTCACAATGAGCCAAATGATATAGTATAAAAGTTGTCTTGAGGCAACGAAGTAGATCTTTGAAAACTGAACAACGTTTCGACGAATCAAATGTGTAGGGTCTTTGAACGAAAGTTCGAAGCAATTACAATTGTGAAGTCAATTCACTTTATAACCAAGTAACAACAAAACAAGAGCT
>NZ_JAIWJF010000015.1 GCF_021654115.1 Furfurilactobacillus milii
TAGAGAAGTGCTGCTTTTACCGGTCAGGTACTCAGTGACCACCTTTGTACGAAACTCGAAAGTGAATTTAGACATAGTAAAACCCCCAAGGTTGAATTTGTTGTCCAACCTTGGGGGTTCACTTCAACGAGCTCTATTTTTATTTTTTAGGCGATCGATTTCGTTTAATTGTGAAGTCAAAGGTAGCCAGTTGGGACATTTGATCAGCCAGTGATTGTTGAATTGCTTTAGCCATGTCATCAGTCTGCTCACTGAGAAATTGGTTAATCGCCTGCTCGTAATGATTATGAACTGCTTCATTGCGAGCGTGCCAGTTAATTTTCTCAAAGGCAGGTAAAACTTGCTGATTGATTGGTAATATACCCAAGGCAAGCCAAACGGCTAGAATAGGGTAACCTGCGTAACCTTGCCAATATGTGGCATTGTCGTTACTACTGAACGTTTGTGCGGCATCACTGCTAATAACCGTGTAATACTGAGCGGTATCACTAGATGTTATTTGCCAGTGGGTTTCATCAAGTTGCTGGACACGTTGATCTGCAATGGCCGAATAGGCTTCATATAATTTCGCAATTGGTGGTTGTTTCATAATGAACTTCCCTTCTTTCATTACATTGTACGTCAGTTGTATATACTATGTGGCTTATGAAAACTTGTGAAACTCATGTGAATTGACTCAGCAAAGGTTCATAATGATGCTATTCTAAAACAAGGTGGTGGGCCAAATGATTAAGCCAGCTCAATTAAAACGTGGTGATCACATCGCTATCGTCAGTTTGTCCGGTGGCGGACTCGGCGAGGCGGCTTTCCATCATGAATTAGTCTTAGGAGAATGCAGATTGCGGGAATTTGGTCTAGAACCCGTGTACATGGGGCATACGTTAAAGGGGACTCAGTTTCTTCGTAACCATCCTGAGGAACGGGCGGCAGATCTTAAGCAGGCTTTTTTTGATGACTCAATTCAGGGAATTATGTCTGCCATTGGCGGGGACGACACGTATCGATTATTACCTTTCCTCTGTGAAGATGAAGTGTTTATTCGGCAAGTGAGGACACATCCCAAAGTCTTTTTAGGATTTTCCGATACGACAATCAATCATTTAATGTTTTATAAAATGGGATTAGCAACATTTTATGGACCGAGTTTTCTGGCGGATTTTGCCGAATTAGGTCCGGAAATGTTGCCGTATACCAAACGTGAATTTGAACATGTTTTTAAAAATCCTATCATTTCGAAGGTAAATAGCAGTGACCGCTGGTATGACAGTCGTCGGGATTTTTCAGCTGACTCAGTTGGCATTTCGTTGACAGCACATGTAGAAAAACGCGGTTACATGGTCCTTAGGGGACACGGCGTCATTCGGGGCAAACTGTTGGGTGGCTGTTTGGATAGCTTTTATGATTTATTGACTGAAACGCGGTATGTCGGTGAGTCATCAGTGGCTGCAAAATATCAAATTATCCCGCAGGCTACTGATTGGCAGAACAAAATTTTATTTATCGAGACAAGTGAGGAGAAGCCCAAGCCGTCCCTTTATGAAAAGATGCTTTTGAAGCTTGACCAAGTTGGTATTTTAAAGGCAGTAAAGGGAATTTTGGTTGGTAAGCCACAAGACGAGACGTATTTTGAAGATTATCAAAAACTAATTCTTGCCGCTACTGCTGAGTATCGAACACCCATTTTGTTCAATATGAACTTTGGTCACGCCTATCCACGTACAGTGTTGCCATATGGGGCCTTAGCTAGTATTGACTTAGATGCCGCTACGGTGACCATTGAGGAACCGTATTTCAGCAAACAAAAATAAGCATCAGCACGAGACCGTAGTTCGTTTGTGATTATCTGGTTAAAAGATTGAACCGACCGCGGCCCAGTGGTATAGTGTATAAGGTTATTTTTGCTCAAAAATCATACTAACTATCAAAGGAGTGCTGAACATGTCAGGACATTCAAAATGGCATAATATTCAGGGCCGTAAAAACGCCCAGGATTCCAAGCGTGGAAAAATTTTCCAAAAAATATCACGTGACTTATACCAAGCCGCAAAAACTGGTGGTGCCGACCCTGACGGAAACGCACAACTACGGTTAGTCATGGAAAAAGCCCGTGCTGCTAACATGCCTAAAGACGTTGTTAAACGTGCTTTGGACAAAGCGACTGGTGCTGGTGGTCAAAAGTTTGAAGAAATCACTTACGAAGGTTACGGCCCTGGTGGTACTGCCATCATGGTTGCTGCCTTGACAGATAATAAAAACCGAACTGCTTCGGCAATTCGTTCTGCCTTCACTCATCATGGTGGTGCATTAGGGGCCTCAGGTTCTGTGGCATTCATGTTTAACCGCCGTGGGTACATTGTGATCCTACGTGATGGTTTGGATGCTGATGAGGATACCATGTTAATGGACGCACTGGATGCCGGTGCTGACGACATGAATACAACTGATGATGCATTTGAAATTTACACGGATCCAACACAATTGGCTGCAGTTCGTGATGCCTTACAAGAAAAGGGATTTGATTTGGATACTGCCGAAATTACAATGATTCCGGAAAATGTAACCAAGGTTCCAAGTGACAAGGCTAAACAATACGTCAATTTGATTGATGAGTTGAGCGACAATGACGACGTTTCAGATGTCTATGAAGCGGCTGAAGTTGCGGACGAGGATCTCGCTGAATAGGCGTTTTTAAAACTTGAATTAAATAGTGCAAGCTAAGACATGATTCTTTTTGAATCATGTCTTTTTTTGTCTTTTTTGGACACCGGCAAACAACAGGGTCACTTTTTGCGTATGTAAAGGGTATGAAAGGAGTGATGAGATGCAACAAGCAGAAAAATTAACGCATACGTTGACTCAGGCAATTGCCAAACATGCAAGTGATGTGTATTTTTTTCCAAAGTTTCAAGGTTACGAGATTGTCTGCCATACGGTCACCGGAATTGAAAAAATGGGAGAGTTGAGTTGTGAGCAAGCAGAACAACTTATTGCTTACGTTAAGTATGAGGCAAATATGTCAATTAGTGAACGCAGGCGCCCACAACTGGGAGCACTACATGTTCGAGTTGATAAGGTACAAGTGCACCTGAGACTTTCGACGGTCGGGGATTTTCAAGACCGTGAGTCGATGGTGATCCGAATTATTTATGCTTTGGCGGAGGTGAGTCACGCGGTTCGGCAAAATAAACAGTGGCCAGCAATTCGTGGACTCACAAATTCGGCCGGACTAGTTGTCCTTAGTGGTCCGATGGGCTCTGGAAAAACAACCACAATTTATCAATTAGCGCATGAACGGCAAACGGACTCAGTGGTGCTGTCTATTGAAGACCCGGTAGAAATCGAAGAGCCCGATTTTTTGCAATTACAAGTGAACGAACTTGCTGGCATGACCTATGATGCACTTTTGAAGTTAGCGCTACGACATCGACCAGATGTTTTTATTATTGGTGAAATTCGGGACGAGCAAACGGCACGGGTGGCAATCAAGGCAGCTTTGAGTGGTCATTTAGTGTTATCGACAGTTCATGCTCAAAGTGCGCTTGGTGTCGTTGGTCGGTTGACGCAGTTGGGCATTGCCAAAAACGACTTAGAACAGGCAATTGCAGGAGTATGTTATCAACGATTGTTACCGGGGCGGCAACAGCCAGTGACTATATACGACTGGTTAACACGTGAGGAATTATTTAGTGAAGCCAGCCCATTTTTCAATGACCAACAAAAGAAAACACAAATGACAAGGAGGTGGCATGATGCGCTCAGAGAAGCAGTTGACGACGGTTTGGTGGCCCCTGAGGTGGCTCAAAGTTATCAGGCTGACTAGTTGGCGTAATCGTGAGGCATTACGTAAACTGTCAGGACCACAGACCGCACAATTATTCAGTCTAATGGCTGACGTATTGACCGCAGGATTTTCATTGCGTGAAGGGTTAAATTTTGCACGAGTGATGCTGCCCAAAATGCATCAAACAATCGCAGACATTCAGAATCGATTGGCCCAGGGGATTCAGTTTGCAGAGGCAATGCGTCCGTTTGTTTCTGTAGACTGCTTTTATCAAATAAAAATTGCTGAAGAAAATGGCGAATTGATTTCAGTTTTGACGAACCTGGGTAATTTTTTGGCTGTTAAGGTTCGCCAACAACAAAAGATTCGTGCAGTATTGCGGTATCCACTGTGCATTCTGATTTGTTTGGGCCTGTTAATTGTGGCCGTCAAACAGTTATTGCTACCAGAATTATCTGGTCTGGGTGCAAAACAGTTATTGATTCCTAGCATCGGCTGGCCGCTAAAAGTGTGTTTAATAGTTTTTATCACTGGCATCATCATTGTGGGATGGCGTTTTTGGCATCTGCCGAGGTTACGCCAATTACAAGTGTCATGTAAATTACCCATCGTGGGACCACTTTTGAAAATGTATTGGCATTACTATTTATCACTTAATTTGAGTCTGCTATTAAATAGTGGCATGCAGTCGCATGATGTTATGAAATTATTGCAAACGTATGAAGCAAAGTCGTTATTACGCCAGTTGGCTGATCAATTAAATGATCATTTGCTGGAAGGTGCTAAATTGGCCACTTTTATCGATCGTTACCGTTTTATACCGGCAACGTTTAAAGTCTTTTTCAACAAAGGTTTGAGTAGTCGTGAAATTGCTAAAGATCTCAAAGTAGATGCTCAACTAACTTACCACCGTTTATTTAACCGGATAGAGGGCTTGATTGGGCTGATTCAGCCATTACTATTTGGTGTCATCGGGTTAGGCATCGTCGGTGTCTATCTCAGTATTCTGTTGCCGCTTTACCACACAATAGGAGGATTATCATAATGATAAAAAAATTGAAAAGCTATGCTCAAAAAATGCGGGTTAAACAACGGCAGGCCTTTACGTTAATTGAAATGGCCATTGTGCTATTTATTATTTCACTCTTGATTCTGATCATCGTGCCAAACTTAACGGCATCTCGTCGCAATGCTACTAAAACCCATGGAGAGGCCATGACACAGGTAGTTCAAACACAAGTAGATCTTTATCAAAATGATAATGGTGATAAGGACGTGACCTTTGATGAACTTCAGACGGGAAATTATCTCACGGGTAAGCAAGTTTCGAAGGCCAAGGATGAGGGCATTGAAATCCACAATAATGTGGCAGCTGTGGATGTTAAAAAATAGGTCGGCATTTACATTGGTTGAAAGTTTGTTAGTCCTTGCAGTTACGACAGCAATTCTAGGAATTGGTGTGCAAACGTTTAAAGTAACTCGTGAGCGCCAGGCCGAAGCTCAGTTTTTCGAAACACTAGTGAGTCTATTTGAACGGGCCAAAATGCATACGATGTTGGGCCGCCTAGTTACAGAAATTAACATCGATGATCGAAAAGTTGTTTACAAGGAAACTTATCATCAACCACAAACAATTAAAATGCCGTCAACCTTATCTGTGACAAAGACATCACCTAAAATCTTGATCATTAAGGATGAGATGATTGCGCCAAGAAGAATTGTGTTAACGTCCTCACTTGGTGAAGAGTACGCGATTAAGCCACAACTGGGATGGGGGATTATTCACATTGAAAAGCTCAAACGTTAGTCAACGAGCTGGCTTTGTTATGGTCGAGGCAATGTTGGCTTTGGCGCTAGCGCTCAGTGCTTGTACGCTAGTAATGGGGGTCACACAACAAATGAACACTCGACTGACTTTCGAACGACAGCGTACAAAAAAGGCACGTTTACGCTACGAAAAAACAAGTCGACAGTTAGGTGAGGTTATGAATGGTAAGCGTGAGGTCAAGGCCAGCGTTCACAATAGTTGAAACGTTGTGGGGGCTAACAATCGGTGTGCTGGTATTATTTACCGTGGCATTAACGTTGCAACAATTGCGGTATAATGCCTCGAATGAGTATCAAAGCATTCACCAGTTGGATAACACCGTTATGCATTTAGGAAATCCAGAAGAAAAATTTCGGTTTGAAAGTCAACAGGACAATGAGGTTAGGATGATTGGGCAAACGCATAAGGGGGTTGTTCAGCATTATCGCTTAGTTGCTAAGCGAAACAGCCTTATTATGACAACAACTAAGGGTGGTTATATGCCACTAGTAGAAAACATATCAGACACTTCGATGATGTATGCGAATGGTTGTTTGACCATCTCGTTTAAAACACGTCATCATCGTCAAGTAAGCAGAACAACGTTCCTTCCGGAGGTTAGTCTTGAAAGTTAGCGGTGATACAAAATTACGAACAGCGTTTGTTATGCCAACTGCCATTTTTTTAATGACTATGACGCTGACCATTTTGCTCATTCAGTTAATGACGTATGAGTCGACTATTTATGCCCAAAGAAATGAACGAAAATATTGGCAGATTCAAACAATCGTGAACGAAGTCAGTCTGATGCAGGCAAGGCATTCCCAGCAAATCAGCTTTTCTTTTCCTGAAGGGAAAGCCACGTTAAAAAATTCACAAATAAAAATAATTTTAACGAGTGGAGAAACCGCGTCCTATCAAGTTTGGGAGCGGAAACATAACTTGAAATAACTTGCATAAATCGGTATCCTTAACAAGGACATCGATTTTTGTTTTTGATGTAATTAAAAAAAGAGAAATTTTTAAAGAGGTGAGTAACGCTGTCACAAGAACAGGCACAAACACTTTATCAAACACTTGATCAGGCGATTGAGATTTTACAGACACAGCTGGAAACGAGTTATTTAGACGCCTTTATTGAAGTGGGTGACGATCTTATTGACGGCGGTCAGGTCAGAGTTGAGAATGGTCGGCCTGATACGGAAGCGGTCGAAAAGTTAACAGCTTTGTATCGTCAGATTAAGTTAAATCAACTAGATGAAGAAACCATCCGATGTGGTCTCCAATTAGTCCTGTTGAAGGATGTCGAGACCGATGCAATTGATGCTAATCATCAGCTAACACCGGATACCATTGGTTTTTTGGTTGCATATTTAGCCAGTCGCGTTATTCACCGCGACCAGTTAAATCTGTTGGATCTTACAGTGGGTACAGGCAATTTACTGACGACGGTTATTAATCAACTAGCTGAGTCAAACTCGGTAAAAATCAACAGTTTTGGTGTTGATAACGATGATTCCATGCTCGCGGCGGCCAATGTTGTCGGCACCTTGCAGAAACACGATATTCAATTGTTTCATCAGGATGCGTTAGATCCATTAGTGATGCCTAAGGCAGACCTAGTGGTGAGTGACTTACCGGTGGGGTATTACCCATTGGATGAACACGCCAAACAGTTTAAAACGGCAGCCCAATCAGGACATTCGTATGTGCATCATTTACTTCTTGAACAAGCTGTTAATCAGTTGACACCCGGCGGCTGGGGAATTTTCCTTGTTCCTAGCGAACTATTCACATCTGTTGAGGCGAAGGGACTGGTTGAGTGGATTCAAACGGAGGCGCACCTTCAGGGACTGCTCAACTTGCCGACAGAATTATTTATTAATAAAGCGGCTCGCAAGGCTATTTTGATGCTTCAGAAAAAGGGCGGCAATGCAAAGCAAGCCGGTCAGGTTCTATTGGGTGAATTTCCATCATTTAAGGATTCAAACGCTGTCCGCCAGTTCACCAATCAAATTGATAACTGGGTTGCAGCAAATATTCAAAAATAGTTTCGTTTCATAAATTTGATAAGTAACTAAAAGGAGAATCGCGCACATGGCAAAAACAATCGCAGTTAACGCAGGTAGTTCAACTTTAAAGTTCCAACTTTTCGACATGCCTTCGGAAGAGGTTATTGCAAAGGGGCTAGTGGACCGAATCGGTTTAGCAGAAGGCTCATTTACAATTGACTATGGTGATGGTCAACACTTTAAAATTGAACAACCCTTTAAAGATCACAAGGTCGCCATTAACGTTTTGTTGAAAGAACTTATTGATCTGAAAGTTATCGGCAGTTTTGATGAAATTACTGGTGTTGGACACCGTGTCGTTGCTGGTGGTGAATTCTTCAAGGACTCAGTTGTGATTGATGATGATGTCTTAGCGAAGATTGATGAGTTAGCTGAATATGCACCATTGCATAATCCTGCCAATGCAACAGGCATCCGTGCTTTCCGTGAAGTTTTGCCAAATGCAACTGCAGTCGCCGTTTTTGATACGTCATTCCACAGCACAATGCCCGAAGAAAACTACTTGTATTCAATCCCTTACGAATATTACGAGAAGTTTGGTGCCCGTCGCTATGGCGCACACGGTACAAGCCATCGCTATGTTTCAGCTCGGGCTGCTGAAATTCTGGGTAAGCCACTGTCAGACTTAAAAGTCATTACGTTGCATTTAGGGGCAGGTGCCTCAATTGACGCGATTAAAAATGGTGAATCGATTGATACATCCATGGGCTTTACACCACTAGCAGGAATTACAATGGCAACCCGTTCAGGGGATGTGGATCCGTCGCTGGTTACGTTCCTTCAACAAAAGTTGGGAATTACAAACCCTGAAGCGATGATTGACATTTTGAATAAGAAGTCTGGTTTGCTTGGTATTTCTGGTACGTCTGGTGATATGCGTGATCTACAAACAAGTGATGATCACCGGGCTCAACTGGCAATCAAGATTTTTGTTAACCGCATTGTGAAGTATGTCGGCTCATACATTGCTGAAATGGGCGGTGTTGACGCGCTGGTATTTACTGCTGGAATCGGTGAAAATGCGAAGGCCATTCGTGCTGCAGTGGTTAATGCGTTTAATTACGCTGGCATCAAGATCGATGATGAACGTAATGACATTCATGGCAAAGAAGCGATTATTTCGACAGATGATTCAACGGCAAAGGTCTTATTGATTCCAACTGATGAGGAGTTAATGATTGCGCGTGACGTTGAGAGATTGAAGAAATAATTAAGCGTGATTAGTACGATTAACGGATATTGTTAAGATAAAGAGAGTTAGCTGGCGTTTTTTCACTGTCGGTTAACTCTTTTTTTATTGTCTGAAATGTTTAGATGAATTATTTTCACCTTTCCCGTGAAATCGTTTCGTTTGTTCATTATGAAAAACGCTCGTATAATATAATTTATGAATTAGCGAGTGCTAATTTTAAACGGACATACGGAAAGTAGAGGATTCGATGGCAGAAAATCAAACGGATCAGCAAGAATTATCACGATCGTTAAAAAGTCGGCACGTACAACTTATCGCGTTAGGTGGAACAATTGGGACCGGGCTGTTTTTGGGGGCTGGACAATCCATTCATCTGGCGGGGCCAGCCATTATTTTAGTGTATATGTTGACTGGATTGATGTGTTTTTGGCTGATGCGTGCTTTAGGTGAGTTGCTCATGTCGGATTTGTCGCAACACTCATTTATCGACTTTATTGACCGCTATATAGGTAAACGCACTGGCTTTGTGGTTGGCTGGACCTACTGGGTATCATGGATCACAATTGCCATGGCAGAAATCACGGCTGCTGGATTGTACTTTCAGTTTTGGTTTCCAAAAGTGCCGCAGTGGCTACCAGGTTTTGTGATTTTAATTGTGCTGCTGTGTTTAAACTTAATCACTGTAGAGGCGTTTGGTGAGGCCGAATTTTGGTTTGCCATTATTAAAATTGTGGCGATTATTGCGCTGATTGTTGGCGGGCTGGCAATGATCTTTCTTTCGATTAAAACGCCCGTTGGGCACGCTTCCTTTGGTAATTTATTTCGTGATGGTGGCTTTTTCGCCAAGGGTGCAAAGGGCTTTGTTCTCTCGTTTCAAATGGTTGTGTTTGCGTTTGTCGGAATTGAAATGGTGGGGATGACTGCGTCTGAAACGGCCGATCCACATGAAGTTATTCCTAAGGCAATCAATGAAATTCCCATGCGGGTTATCCTGTTTTATGTGGGTTCATTGTTGGTTATCATGAGCATTTATCCGTGGTCTTACGTGTCACCATCTAGCAGCCCATTCGTTCAAGTCTTTCAAAATGTTGGAATTAAGGCAGCTGCTGGTATTATTAATTTCGTGGTGCTGACTGCGGCCGCTTCAGCATGTAATAGTTCTTTGTTTACAACTGGTCGGATGCTTTACTCATTGACGTACGGTGGTAAATCACGTTTTTCCAAACGGATGAGTAAGTTGTCTTCACATCAGGTGCCAGCTAATGCATTACGTTTCTCAACTTTGATTATTGCCATCGCGGTAGTATTGAATTTCTTGTTTCCTGCTGGTGTATTTACTTTTATTTCCAGTGTTGCCACAACGTGTTTTATTCTCATTTGGGGGTTGATCATCGTTGCGCACTTGAGATATCGGCAATCAATGAAGGCACAACATCTTCCATTGGCTGATTTCAAAATGCCGTTTGCGCCATTAACCGATTACCTGGTATTGATCTTTCTTGGTTTCGTAGCAGTTGTGATGTTATTTAAGACGGAAACATTGATTGCACTTATTGGCGCTGTCGCTTGGTTTATCTTTTTGTTTGTAGCTAAGTCAATTAGCATGAAGGCTGAGTCCGAAATGGCACAACATGATTGATGATTAAATGAATTTTTAAAGCCATTACCTTGCCGTTTGAACGGACAGATAATGGCTTTTGTTTTGTCATTTGATAATGGAGCATTAAGCAGGGGCAGGCGGTCTCGACAAGGTGGTTCATGGTAACATGTGGTACAATAAATAGACGAAATTGACGGGAGGTTTGCAGATGCGGTATTTTACGTCGGACACACATTTTTATCATAAAGAGTTACTAGGGATGAACGACTTCGCTCCGCGACCTTTTTTGACCGTTGAAGACATGAACGAAACCATTATTAAAAATTGGAATTCTGTCGTTACAGACACGGATACGGTTTATCATTTAGGCGATATCGCGATGTACTTTACACGGCCAGCTGTCACGTCACACATTGCGGTGAATGACATTTTGCATCGGTTGAATGGTCACATTGTGTTGATTAAGGGTAATCATGATAACCGTGCGTTGTTCAAATATTTGGCAGCGCATAATGAAACCATGACGGATGGCAAACCTAAGTTTGAATTCCATGACGTTGGCGCGTATTTGAAATATGATCACCGACAGTATTATTTAACACACTACCCATTTTCCATGGGGATCGTTGGTAATATTATCAACTTGCATGGTCACATTCACCATTATGCTTTTCCTGCCAAGGAAAATATTAATGTTGGTGTTGATACGCCTGAAAAGAGCTATATTGATCATGAAATTCCATTTGGTCGACCATTTTCGTTTGCAGAAATCGAGCAAATGATTGAGGGCAAGGCGATTGATTATAAAAAGCGTCATTAATTGATTGTAAAATATGATATGTAATTATTGTTGTAACAAAGGTTAGGAAGGTGATCGTTATCGATCGTGAACACATCCAAGAGCTTGCTCAGGAAGCTCAAGAAAAGCGAGCTGCGATGTTTACCATTGTTCGTGAAAACGAGCAACAATTTTTTATTAACGGGCATCCATACGAATTAGTGACTAATTTTCACGATGCGTTTGATGTGCATAAATTTGCTGAGCGATATAGTACTGTTTTGAGTAAGTACGATTTCTTGGTCGGGGATTGGGGATTTGATCAACTTCGGTTAAAAGGCTTTTATGCTGCTAAAAAACGCAATGTACCCGTGAGTCAAACGATAACGGCACTGCAAGATTATCTATATGAGTATTGTAATTTTGGTTGTGCCTATTTTGTGCTTCATAATTTAGACGTTGAAATTGAGCAACAAGATCGACCACAAAAGGAAGAACATCAACGTTCCCATCGTTCAAGACGGCGTCGAAGCAATGGTGGTCAGGAAACTAAAACGGCCCAAACAGCGCGGAAAAATGATGGCTCGACTAGTCAGCGTAATCAAAAGCAAAACGGACAACAGCGTCACCAGTTTGAAACGCATCATAAAAAAGAAACAGCTTACACGAAGGAACGTACGGTTAGTAAAACAACGCGGCCCACTGGTCATAGTGGACAACAAGTTCAGTCTACGCAAAACAAACGACCTTCGCGGCGTCATTTTACAATTAGACAAAAATCGCATTCGCAGACTCAGAATAACGATAAACAGTGAGGATCTTGAAGGATGAAGCGTTATTCAGGTTATTTTATTGATTTAGACGGCACCATCTACCAGGGAACCAAGGAAATTAAAACGGCTCAAACGTTTATGCAACGGCTGATTGATAGTGAGATTCCCTATTTGTTTGTAACAAACAATTCTACGCGCAGTCCTGAAGATGTTGCGGAAAATCTGCGCGAACATCACCATATCGCCACGACGGCAGCACATGTGTACACGACTGCTTTGGCTACAGCGGACTATTTGCGTCGTTTAGCGGCGGATAAACCATTAACTGCCTATGTTATTGGGGAACGTGGACTTCAGGACGCATTGCGTAACGTTGGCTTTGCACTTGTTGCTGATGCGTCGTTTGCACCAACGTTTGCGGTTGTAGGACTTGATCGTGAGGTTACCTATGAAAAATTCGTACAGGCGGTGTTGGCTATTCAACATGGCTCACAGTTTGTAGGGACTAATTTGGACACTAATATTCCAAACCAGCGGGGGATGTTGCCAGGTGCTGGAGCGGTTGTCGATTTTGTCCGTTACGCAACAGGAAAGAAGCCAATCACCATCGGTAAACCTGCTAAAATCATCATGAATGAGGCACTCAACAGGATTCAATTGCCACGAGAAGATGTGCTGATGATTGGGGATAACTTGCATACAGATATTATGGCCGCAAAGAATGCCAACATGGACTCTCTACTGACACTGACAGGGCTAACTAAACAGGCGCCGGCGAATGATGCAGATATTGTTCCGACGTATGTGGTCTCAGATTTAACTAAATGGCGGTTAAACGGATGATTATTAAAAAAGTAAACCACTGGCTGCGCTATTTGTGCGGCTGGTTTTTTATCTTAACAAGTTCAATTTTTCTGACAGTTCACGCTGTCTGGTTGTATCGCATCATGTTATCAACCACAACAATTTTGCATGATGTGAATTTGAATCGGCAAACGATGCTGAAAAATTATTATCAGTTACTCCATTACTTAGATTTTCCGTGGGTGGATCGGTTGCACATGAGTAATTTTACTGATTCGGCGGGAGCACTCAAACATTTTGCGGACGTAAAGACATTATTGTTACTCAATAATGTCGTTCTGATTGTAACGGCGATAGTTACAGCATGGGGACTGTGGCGGATGTATCGGGAAAGCCGTTTATGGCAGTTGATTATTCCGATGCGGATTGCGTTGCCTGTTGTTCCCGTTGTTGCAGTGATCATGAGCTTAAATTTTGAAAGTTTTTTTATCACATTTCATAAACTGCTGTTTAGAAACGATGATTGGTTATTTGACCCCAATCAGGATGCGATTATTAATGCGTTGCCAGCCAGTTTCTTTCTCGCCTGTTTCGGATTGTTTTTTGTTCTAATTGAGACGTGGTTAATCGTTGGCATGCTAGTTGGTCAGCATAATTTAAGACACGGACTCGTTTTGAAACACTAAAAAGCACGTCATTTAGCACTGTGTGAAATCACAGTATGCTAAGCGACGTGCTTTTATTTGGTGAAATTATGAAGCCTTAACCTTCCCACGAATATAACCCACTACGGCAGGAATCAACGAGATGATGATGATGCCTAAGACAACTGCGGAGAAGTGTGCTTTGACAAACGGAATGTTACCAAAGAAATACCCCCCAGCGGAGCATAGGGTTACCCATGAAATACAGCCGATCAGTGAAAAACGGATAAAGCGGCGGTATGGCATATTACTACCACCGGCAACAAATGGGGCGAAGGTTCGGATGATTGGCATAAACCGTGCCAGAATGATAGCCATCGCACCATGAGCATTGAAGAACGTTTCTGAACGTTCGAGTGCATCTTTGCGGATCAGTTTGCCAAACAAAGAATGATTCGACAAGGCATGCCCAACGCGCTGACCGATGATAAAGTTAAGTGAATCACCGGAAATACAGGCGATTAGGAATAAAATGACAAAGGTCCAAATATTCAGGTGATATAAGCTGTTTGCAGCTAGAGCGCTAGCCGCAAAGACTAGTGAGTCACCAGGCAGAAACGGTAGAATAACCGCACCGGTTTCAATAAAGATAATGGCAAACAGAATGAGGTACGTCCAGTTACCGAAGTTATTGACGAGTGAAACAAGGTGGGCGTCAATATGTAAAACGAAATCAATTAGGGTCGACATAGGTAATCCTCTCTAATTTTCAAAAGTAAGTTTGTTAAGATGTCAAATGACAATGGGCTCACTATAGCAGAAATGAGTGGCAAACAAAATAGGCGATTAAGCGAATATATGGAAATTAACAAAAAGTTTCAAAATCACAATGGCGGACTTTCCTAATATAGTCATTGCAATCATAGTGGTGCTGGTTTCAATTACACATGATAAATAAATATAGAAGAAGTAAGAACAAAAACAGTCACCAACAATTGCATGTCAGCAGCCGGTTGTTTACAATGATAAAGATTTGACATTCTTCAATGAGAATGTGAACAGGGAAATGCATATAAAAATAAAACAAGCTGTAATGAGGAGAATAAAAATGTATCCACAGATTGAAATTGGTGAGGCTAAGGGCCCACAAGTAACGTTGCACACGACGATGGGTGATATTAAATTCCAATTGTTTGAGGACCAGGCACCGAAAACAGTGGCAAACTTTGTTGGTCTTGCTAAAAATGGCTATTATGATGGTGTAAGTTTCCACCGTGTCATTGCTGATTTTATGATTCAGGGTGGCGATCCCACAGGAACTGGTGCCGGTGGTGAAAGCATTTACGGGCAAACGTTTGAAGATGAGTTTTCAGATAAGCTATTTAACTTTAGAGGCGCATTATCAATGGCTAATGCAGGTCCAAATACCAATGGTAGCCAATTTTTCATCGTTCAAGCAAGTCGAGTTCCTGCGGATATGATCGGACAATTGAAGAGCATGGGATTACCCGACGAAGTTATTGCAAAGTATGAGCAGGGTGGCACACCATGGCTTGATGGACATCATACTGTTTTCGGGCAAGTTATAGAAGGCATGAACGTTGTGGATGAGATGGCTAAGGTTTCAACTAACTATGAGGATCGTCCTGATGCGCCAATTTTAATCAACAGTGTCTCCGTGAGCGAAGCGTAATTAATTGCGGGGAGGCGCGGTTTATGAAGTACCAGATTGGTCAAACAGTGACTGGTGTGGTAACTGGGATTCAGCCGTATGGGGCTTTTATTAGTTTAGATGAAACTCATCAAGGGCTCATTCATATTTCAGAGACACATTATGGATTTGTACGTGATATCCATGACTATCTAAAAGTGGGGCAGTCCGTAAAGGCTAAAATACTTGATATAGATGAGTACTCACAAAAGATCAGTCTGTCATTACGCTGTTTGGAAGAGGATCAAGAAGATGTACCAGTGGTCAACGCCCGTGATGTGCACAAGCGGTACTGGACAAATTATCATGTTCACACAGGTTTTCAACCAATTGCAGATGCAATGGATGGGTGGCTGGCGGAAGCCCGTCAACGGTTTTTGAAGTAATGCTAAGTTGTCAGAGGAGGATGAAAGAACTTTATGAAACAAGTTGCAGGGACTATTTTAACGATTAATGATGGCACCCCAAGCTTTTTAGTTACAAAGAATGAAGGTAATTACGGCTTTTTCTGCACTAAGGTTTTGGAAGACAAGACTGCGTTGGCAAGTATCCTTGAATGTTTGCACGATGCTTTAGAAGTAGATCTCGAACAATTAAGGTTAAGCGAATTAACAACTTGTGAGATAGCTGAGGCGAATGTGTCACTGTTTGTTTTTGATCATCTTCAGATTACTTCAGAGTTGAAGCAACGTGCGCTTGAGCAGGGCCTTGATTTTGTACAAGGAGATCAGCTACACACGCTATTTCATGACGTTAAGTTTGACTCCGCACCAGTATTTGATTGACCGTAATGAACTATTTTTCAATTTTTTTGAAATTTGACTTGACCCAGATTCATGTGATTGATATAGTATTACTTGCTGCTACGGAATGTTGATGCAGCAATCATCTGGACCGATTGTGAAACAAAAAAGTTCTTCAACTTTTAATTGACACAGTCAAGTTTGAATGATATTATCAAATAGTTGTCTTGAGGCAGCGATGTAGATCTTTGAAAACTGAACAACGTTTCGACGAATCAAATGTGTAGGGTCTTTGAACGAAAGTTCGAAGCAATTACAATTGTGAAGTCAATTCACTTTATAACCAAGTAACAACAAA
>NZ_JAIWJF010000016.1 GCF_021654115.1 Furfurilactobacillus milii
GTCATGAAGATACCTCTTTCTTGTTTGTGGTGAATTAAGAATAGGTCTTCATGGCCTTTTTGACTAGTCTGAATAAAGAACTGGTCTAGTAGAGCAGGTGTTGCACTTCAATTTTAAATCGAGGAAAGTTTTTTTCTTGCAATCTGCCATTAACTTAATTTTACAAACCGAGTATGCTTAAATAATAACGGGAATTTATGAATATACGGTTTCCAAATCACGAATTAATTTATAACAATATGTGAAGAATTTATGACCAAAGCGTTTAAAACTCCACATTGTCTACTTTTTACCACTCTGGCAAGACCAATTACCTGAATTAGTCTCTACTCTGATTTATACTAAAATTAAAATAATGATAGAAGTGGGGTATTAATATGCATTTGAATAAAGAACAAAAAGCCAACTTGAAGGCTGCCGTCATCGCCGGAACAGCTGCTGGAATAGTTTCTGGATTTGTTAAATTAGGTTGGGAGAATGTTTTGCCACCACGTACAGCCGAACGTGATGCAGTGAATCCTCCTCAAACTCTAATGGGACAAATGGGTATTCCTAAGAAAATCACTCGTGGAACTTACACATATTCTGGTCACCAAATGCCTTGGGCAAGTTTTATGATGCACTTTGGTTTCTCAACATCATTTGCCATCATTTATGAAGTTTTGGCAGAATATAAACCATTTATCAGAAAAGGCTCTGGAGCAATCTTCGGATTAGCCATCTGGGTTGCTTTCCATATTGGGATCATGCCTACGATGAAAACTGTCCCAAGTCCTAAGGATCAACCTACTGAAGAACATATCTCTGAAGCACTCGGTCACATTGCTTGGATGTGGACAAACGATATTGTCGGCCGTGAACTCTACCGTCGCTTAACTGCACAGAAATAAGGTCTCCTTTGAACAAATGGAACACCTCATTAACTGAAAGAATCAGTTATGGCCTAAGTGATGCCGCCGATAATTTAGTCTTTCAAATGATGACCACCTATCTGCTCTTCTTTTATACTGACGTTTTTGGACTGACAGCTAGTGAAGTTGCCATTCTTTTCGTCGTAGCCAGGGCAGCTGATGTCTTTGAAAGCCTGATCATTGGAATTATGATCGACAATACCCATTCTCGTTGGGGTAAGAGTCGACCTTTCTTTCTATGGTATTCCTTCCCTTACGTCATCTTCGCAATCCTAACTTTCGTTACACCTAATTTTCTACCACATTCAGGAAAATTGATTTGGGCCTATGTAACCTATTTAGGATTAGGATTCTTTTATACTGCTGTTAACTTACCAATTACTTCCATCTTGCCTACTATGACTGATAATGAACAGGAAACAACGTTGTTGGGCGTTATCAGACAATTTTCTGGTAGTTCCGTTCAAATCATTGTAGCCGTCTTTACCATTCCCCTAGTCAGTATCTTTGGTAAAGGTGACCAACAAAAAGGCTTTTTGGGAACGATTATCCTTTTTAGTGTCATTTCCTTAGCTTTAATTTTGAACACGTTTTTCCATGTTCGAGAACGCTATACTGACGATAGTATTAATCATCAACCTATTTCTAAAGTCTGGGGAATGCTTAAGCAGAACCGGCCATGGATCGTTATTTCAATTGTTATCTTTCTTTATTGGTTGACTACTTCCATTAAGAACCAGACAACTATTTACTATTTCAAATATGTCCTTCATGATGAAAATCTAGTTTCAATAGCCAACAGTTTTACATTAACGGCCCTAATTGGAGTCGTTGCTATCTATTTTGTTTCCGTCAAATTAGGTAAAAAGAAAACAATGTTACTGGGTATTATCATCGCTTTTACCGGACAAATAATTATTACTTTTGGTGCTTACTCAAAGAACTTAGCACTTATCTTTAGTGGTATCTTCGTCAACGGAATCGGCGGAGGGTTCATTATCGGTTTAGTTTCAATTATGATTGCGGACACGATTCGTTATGGTACTTCAATGGGAATTCAAGCCGAAGGTGTTCTTGCATCGACAGACGATTTTGGTGTTAATTTAGGATTAGGACTTGGTGGTTTAATCACTGCTGAATCACTTCAAATCTCAGGCTATGTTTCCAATAAAACTCAGAGTGCCAGTACTATTTCGGCAATCAATTTGAATTACGCTTTGATTCCATTAGGTTTGTATATAATCATGTTTTTGATTTTACTCGGATACAATGAGGAAAAAATTCAGCACGCTATCAAATAAAGAAGGTAAAAATTGCAACAGGAATCACTCTTTGCTACTAATAAAAGCAACGACAACAATAGCCCTCTAGCTAATCGGGTTCGCCCAACAACACTAGAGGGTTTTGTCGGTCAAAAACATTTAATCGGTGATGGCAAAATTCTTAAAGAAATCATCGACCAAGATAAAATCCCTTCATTAATTTTCTGGGGACCTCCTGGGGTAGGTAAAACCACCCTAGCGGAAATCATTGCTAAAAAAACTAAAGCTAACTTCATTACTTTTAGTGCTGTCACTAGTGGTATCAATGATATCAAAAAAGTCATGAAGGAAGCTGAAATGAATCGAGAAATGGGACAAAAGACTATTGTCTTTATCGACGAAATTCATCGGTTTAATAAGGCACAACAAGATGCCTTCCTTCCCTTCGTCGAAAAAGGTAGTATCGCCTTGATTGGTGCCACAACTGAAAATCCATCTTTTGAGATTAATTCTGCCTTGTTATCAAGATGTAAGGTCTTTGTCTTAAAGTCTTTAACTAAAGATGATTTAGTTGATTTATTGAAGAAGACTCTTGCCAATTCCAAAGCTTTTCCCAAATTAGAAGTTGATATTGATGATGACACATTAGAATTGATTGGTAACTATGCTAATGGTGATGCCCGAGTAGCCTTGAATACCTTAGAAATGGCTGTCATCAATTCGACGGTTCATGACAAAACCGCCAAAGTAGATTTGGAAGATATTCGTCAATTACTCAATACCAAGTCCTTAAGTTACGATAAAAATGGTGAAGAGCATTACAACATCATCTCTGCCCTACACAAATCAATGCGTAATAGTGATACTGACTCGGCCATTTATTGGGTCACCCGAATGCTTGAAGGTGGCGAAGATCCCCTCTACATTGCTAGACGACTAGTTCGTTTTGCCAGTGAAGATATTGGTCTGGCCGACACTAATGCTTTAAATGTCGCAATCAATGCCTTTCAAGCCTGTCAATTTCTCGGTATGCCTGAGTGTAACGTCCATTTAGTTGAAACCGTAATTTACCTATCGGTTGCCCCTAAATCCAATGCCACTTATAAAGCTTTATTAAGAGCTCAGAAAGACGTTAAGAAGTATGGTAATCTTCCTGTACCTCTTCAAGTCAGAAACGCTCCTACGAAACTTATGAAGAATCTTGGTTATGGAAAAGATTATCAGCTGGCTCACGATTATGCTGATAAATTAACAACTATGAAGACAGTACCTAAAGAAGTTGAAAATAGCACGTACTATCGACCAACAGAACAAGGTAAAGAACGTCTCTTTAAGCAACGGTTAGAATACATCGAACAATGGCATCAAGAGCACGATACTAAGTAGCATGTTCTTCTTTTATATTTAGTGATAGAATGGGGTCTTAATTTATAACTGAGGTGTTTCATAAAATGAAACAACGTAATTTATTAATTACTTTATGTTTAGCAATAGTCGGAATATTTTCTTTTCAAAATACAACTGAAGTTAAAGCTGTTAGTTTTGTTCATACATTTAAAAAACCACTATGGTTTCCAGAAGTGAACAAAAAGATGATTTCACCTATGACTTCACTCGGATAAAGAAGCCTAGACTTAAAGCTAAAACCGATTGGTTGACCGACAAAATTGGGAAGGACTCTGGTAACGATCATTATTATCGAGTCGCAACTAACGAATGGGTCAGTACTGATGATGTTGCTCTGATCAATAAGGGTATCAATCGCCCCATTACAATTTCTATAGGCCATAATATTTGGAAATTTAACTCCAAAACTTACGAATTCACTTATACAGGACGCCGACTAGCTGCTGGGACATGGGCTAGTGACGAAAGAATCCAGCTTCCCCGTGGAATATCCTATTGTAAAGTTGGACCAAATGAATGGATTCAAAACATTCACTATTAAAAATTTAAAACAGCATCCATTTAGAATTCTAAATGGATGCTGTTTTAGGTTTTTGAATTATTTTAAACAAATAATAAGAGAAATTCTCAAGCCAAATGAAGCTGATTTTTTTACTTATTCAAAGGGATACTTCATTCCTCAATCATTTCTAACATCATTTAAGATGTGAGCTACGTCATGCGACAAAGCTAATTGTCCATCATCATGACCATTATCAATATACTTCTGCATATCCGTAACCTCGTATTGAAGAGCCTTGTCATTGCTACCAACAACAATTTTGTCAGTTGTTTGCGTATGAGCATCAGCTGTATAAGTAATATCTGCCTCAGTTGCACGAGGGTAATTACTGATCTCAATATATCCTTTTGTTCCAGAGATCACTCCTCTTTTTGGCCGTTTAGCACGCATTGACAAAGCCATAACAGCCATCTGTTCATCATCATTTTTCAGGATAATTCCTGATTGCTCATCAACACCTGTTTCAAAATATTTTACTGTCGTTAAAATATTTGTTGGTTGCTTACTCAAAAAACTTCTGGCAAATGCCGTAGCATATCCACCTATATCTAATAATGCCCCTCCAGCCAATTCTTTATTGAAGAAACGGTTTTTAGGATCATAGTCTTTTAAACTGCCAAAATTAACTTGCACTAATTTTACTTGACCAATTTTACCATCAGAAATCAATTACTTAACTTGTTGATAAAGTGGCATATGCAACAACGTAAATCCTTCTGTTAAAATTAGATTTTTCTTTTTGGCCAAATTCTGAACTTCGTCAAATTGCTCTGCATTAACCGTAATAGCCTTCTCACAGAATACGTGTTTCCCTGCATTCAATGCTTCTTTAATATATTGGTAATGGAATGTGTGCGGCGTTGCAATATAAATAACATCAACATTAGGATCATTAATCATATCCGTTGGATTGCTGTATTGATGTTGAATCCCTTTTTCTTGGGCAAATTTGGCCATTTTTTCGACATTCATATTCGAAACTCCATATATTTCTCCATTAACAGCCTTTAGAGCATCTGCCATTTCATGAGCAATCCATCCAGTGCCAATCATTCCCCAATTATATTTTTTCATAGGGTAGATTGTAAATTAAGTTATTAAAAATCGATGATCATCTTACCATAGAATGACTAACTAAAAAGAACTACCATATCGATCAAGCGTGCCGTCAAAGTTCCAAGGGCAGTTAACATTTTCTAAGTGATGATGATGCTTTTATTGATTCCTAACAATGTTATCGGATTAAAAAAAACAATATTGTTATCGTAAGCTAATTCGACTATCCCTGATGAATTGTTTTAGATTCAAGCAAAAACGACAGCTATCTTGTGACCAAATAAGAATATTAATCGTCCAGAACACTTTTTCAATTATAGTATATAAACACTTTACCATACACAGTAAAAATCAAACTATTAGGGACATCACACGATTATTAAAAATCAGTCAAAATAGGAAATAATTTAAAATATCCTTTTTCATGATCTTTCACCTGTCTTAGATTTTAGAAGTATCACTTGGTTTCTCAATTAACTTAAACCGTCGCTGCTGCGTGCGTTTACTAATCCCCGTCTTTCGTTCAATCATCTTGTAGGTCATGCCTTGTTTTCGCAGCTCATAAGCAAATCTGATTTGTTCATCAGAATACGTTTTCGGTCGCCCTTCCCGAAACAACGGATCATGTTGCTTGGCATACAATTTACCTTCTTGTGTGCGCGTGACAATCATATCGCGTTCAAACTGCGCAAAGGCGCTAAATATTGTAAAGACTAATTGGCCAGTCGGCGTATTGTCAATTAAGCCCATATTCAAAATGTTGACTTTGACATTTTCTTTAAACAACTCTTGGATAATGGCTAATGCCTCGCGCGTGTTCCGCGCAAACCGATCCAGCTTAGTGACAATCAAAGTATCACCCGTTTTTAGAGCGCGCAACAGTTTTTGAAACTCCGGTCGTTCAGTAGTTGTACCGGTAAACTTTTCCTGAAAGATTTTTTCTGCTCCTGCCAATTTTAGTAACTCAATTTGATTTGCTAATTTTTGATCAGTGGTACTGACCCGCGCATAGCCATATTTCATCTTTTTATCTCCTTACTTATGTCATTAAGTAATGACACGGTTCTAACCCTTTAATTATACAGTATCAAAAAAGAGGCCACAACTGTTTAAGTTGTGGCACATTTTCTTCTTGCTTATTCTCTTCTTTTACCAAGTCCATGTTAATTATCGTGTTGAAATGAGAAAAAATACGCTAATTATTAGCACACTAAAAACATCTACTGATTACAAATATCACTCTGATATAGTTATAGAGGCTAAATGTCAGTTAGAAACCCTGAACGTATGGTATTTTTTAACTATTTCATATCAACTTGGATAGCAATCTCTTTCAATGCCCTGCTTAAAGCTTTGCTAATTTGATCTGGAGATAAGGGAGCACTCTTCTTAAAAAGCGTATCCAGTAGAACACCGAACCCACCAATTGAGTACGTTAGCATGTACTCATAATGCTGGTTATTCAAACTGCCTTTTCGCCAAGGGACATTTACATTCAGGAGAAGCGCTACAATGGTTTGAATATGTCTTGTTAGCAAAGGAACTAAGAGATCATTTTTAGCTAGCAATTCAATTTTGTCATGGTGGGGCCAAATAAATTCAAGAAAATGTTTAGGGATAGTATCCGGTGTAATGGAAGATTTTAGTAAGTAATCATGATAGCTAGTGAGATATTTACAAAATGCTATATCTAAAATTTTTGTTTTAGTTTTGAAGTATCGATAATAAGTCCTTTTGGAATAACCCGATTCTAATGTCAACTGTTTGACTGTAATATGTTCAAAGGATTCGCTTTTCAGTAGTTGCAACAAGGCCTCAATAAAAGCATTTTTAGACTCTTCAATAATCATTGTCCGAGACATGGCACAAAAACTCCTTTCAGTGGCACATGTTTCCATTATATTCAAAGATTCGCATCAACATAATATAATACTAGCGGGAGGGCCATAAAATGATTAATTTTAGTTCTTATTGGATATTGCCATTGTTATTTATGTTCCATGATTTTGAAGAGTTAGTATTTGTCCCATATTGGTTGAAAGATCATAATCCCAAAATTAACGGGCGTGTGCTGTTTGGTGGAGTGAATCGTTCAGATATTTTAGCGGCTGGAATCTGGGAAGAATTTTGTATTTATTTACTGCTCGCAGCAGTCGCCTATATCATGGGCTCACCATTACTAATTGCCACTGCAATTTTACCGTATCTGTTTCATTTGATCATGCACTTAGTTTTTGTCTTTAATAAACGTGCTTATGTTCCTGGAGCTATAACCGCAATTATTGAATTACCCATAACAATTTTTTACTTATACAGCTTAGTCACATTAACAAAAGCTCCGCTATGGGAATGGATTATCGTTGTAGTCATAATGTTTATATTCTTCATCAGTAATTTAAAATTCATTCATTGGATTATGGCAGAAACAATGCATAAACTTAGATAATACGTAGCAAACAGAGGGCCTTAAGCAATGTTAAGTAGTTTTGCTTAAGGTCCTCTGTTTGCTAGTTGATTGATAATTTTGGACAATGCTATTGAACTCTTGCAAATTGAAGCAGCTCGTGCAGACAAGTAAGACCACTAGGATATACCCTAGTGGCCGTTTTTGATCCATTATCAATGGCTTTTTAAATTAGGGCCTAGTACTTTTGGAATGGAAATACTTTCCAACACCAAAAATTCTAGACCCGCCAGCGTTTGGATTCTTTACGGGCTGATTGCATAGATCCGTCATCCTCTCTATTGATTCCTATTAATCAACTTAGAATCCAGTATACACGCGCTTCCTTAACCCTAACTAAATCCATCATCGACTTTACTTGCAAACTATTGGTGCTTTTACTTTTATGCGAACTATGATATGCTATAAAAACGATAATGTTCGTAAATAAAGGGAGCAATTTCAGATGCGTAACGTGTATTTTAATCATGACGGAAGTGTCGACGATTTAGTATCACTACTACTGCTGTTACAAATGTCAGATGTCCATTTAACTGGCGTTGGTGTGGTTGGTGCCGATTCCTACCTAGAGCCAGCCCTAGCAGCTACCCGTAAAGTCATCGATCGTTTCGGTCACGATACTCACCTAGAGGTCGCCGCCTCTGACTCTCGCGGCGTTCACCCATTCCCGAAAGAATGGCGGCTAGATGCCTTTAGCTTAGATGCCCTGCCGATTCTAAATGAGTCGGGAACCATAGTTACGCCCGTTGCGCCCAAGCCGGCACATTTAGATCTCGTTGACAGGCTCCAGGCTACCTCGGAGAAAACTACTCTGGTCATGACAGGCCCTTTAACTGATCTCGCACGAGCCTTGCAGGCAGACCCGTCAATTACGGCCAAAATTGAACAACTATACTGGATGGGGGGGACCTTTGATGGTCGTGGCAATGTTGCCGAACCTGAGCAAGACGGGACTACTGAGTGGAATGCTTATTGGGACCCGCAGGCCGTTAAGACTGTCTGGGATAGTGACCTCACTATCCAAATGGTTGGACTTGAAAGCACTCGTCAAGTCCCATTGACCCCGGCCATTCGCCAGCACTGGGCAACATTACGCCAGCATCCTGCAATTGACTTTATTGGCCAAGGTTATGCCTTGGTGCCCGCTCTACAACACTTTGAGACAAACTCTACTTACTTCTTGTGGGATGTGCTAACGACTGTTGCCAGCGAGTTTCCCGAAATCGTCACAACTAAACGCGTCACCAGTGATGTTTTAACTGAAGGCCCTGGTCGTGGGCGAACATTTGAAACACCGACTGGTCGGCCCGTAACCTTAGTGACTACTGTGGATCATGATGCCTTCTTTAAACGAATTGACACATTAGCTTTGCATGCCGATAAATAGGTTATACTGAAAGGGAGCCGGTATTTCCAACCGCCGACCTTTTATTTTTGGAAGTTTGTCAAATGGTGTTGAAGGATAGTTTCTATCCTTTGGAGATCTCCTCGTGTGGGAGATCTTTTTTGTTGTTTTATTAGTTGCGGCGTTTAATCTGGTGTGTTGTCTGAATATCGTACTTCAATCCAGTCCAAATTCTTCTGTTAATGATTTAAGTGAACGGCCTTCTTGGTGAAGTTTAACCAATGAATCTTTGAAATCTTGTGAATAACGAATTGACATAAAAATACTCCTTTACTTTCATTTTACGGACTGAATAAAAATAGTCCATTTTTTTAGTATAAGAGCAGTAAAACCAGACGTGGAAACTGAGGTGATCTTTTTGAATCTTTTAAGAAATTATAGCTGCTAATGCAGCACCAGTCCGAGAGTTTTTATCGTTTAGGCTATCTTTTGGATGACCTTCAAAACAAACTTGACCGCCGAATTTACCAGCATCGGGTCCCATATCGACTAACCAATCGGCTCGTGAAATTAATTTCAGATTATGTTCAATCAGAATTAATGTATTGCCCTTATCAACCAATCCTTCAAATAAATCGATCAATTGTTGAGTATCCTGTAAGTGCAATCCGGTTGTTGGTTCATCTAAGAAATAGATTCGGCCGGTATGATTCAATTCCATTGCTAACTTAACACGTTGCACTTCACCACCAGATAAAGTGGTCATCGACTGGCTAAGATTCAAATAACCAAGTCCAACTTGGTGGAGTAGACTAACCTTTTTGTAGATATCTGGCACATCTTTGAAAAACTCTAAAGTGTCGTTGATAGAAAGATTTAGAACCTCAGAAATATCTTTGCCATGATAAGTGTATTGTAGTGCTTCTTGGCTATAACGTTTCCCATGACACAACTCACATTCTTGAACGATTGGATCCATGAATGCCATCTCGGTGATCATCACACCTTTACCTTTGCAACGGGGACAAGCACCTTTACCGTTATAACTAAATAGTTGTGTTGAAACGCCATTGTTGGCTTTACTGAAAAGCTTTCGTAGAGGATTTAAAATGTTCAAGTAAGTTGCAGGTGTAGAACGAATATTCAAACCTACAGAATCCTGACTCAAATCAATATAGTCTTGATCAGAAACTTGTTGTTTGAAAGCTTGGACTAAAGTACTTTTTCCAGAACCTGCTGGTCCAGATATCACGGTCATTACACCTTGAGGGATTCTGGTAGATACGTCTTTTAAATTATGAGAAGTTACATGATTAACATTTAGCCAAGATTGAGGTTCACGAGGCTTTGGGAAAGTGATTTTTTCTCGTAACATTTTACCCGTAATCGTATCTGACCGTAATAGTTCGTCGTAGGTACCAGTGAAAGTTACTTGACCACCATTTTTGCCGGCTTGTGGTCCCATTTCCACGACATAATCTGCTGTCGAAATAATGGCAGGGTTGTGATCAACTAGGATAATGGTATTGCCATGTTCCTTGAGCTTTTTTAAGGATTGGGTAATTAATTTAATATCGTGAGGATGGAGTCCTACACTTGGTTCATCGAGTACGTAAACTAAATCGGATAGGGAACTCGTCAAATATTTGGCAATTTTAATTCGTTGAGCTTCTCCACCAGATAGAGTATCAGTTCCACGGCCAAGGGAAAGATAACCTAAACCGATGTCGACCAAAGCTTGAATTTTACTATGTAGTTCACGCACCATTGTTTTAGCCTTGGGGTCCGAGATATTATCCAAAAATTTTAGGACACTTACTAAATCCATATCGCTGACTTCTGCAATATTTTTGCCAGCAATTTTACCAGTTAGAGCCTTTTTGTTCAGACGTGTTCCATGACATACTGGGCAAGGTTTTCGAGTGACAATCTTTGATAAGGCAGCTTCATGATGACGACCTGAGGCACTATGAATAACAGAGCGAAGCATACGTGGAACTAGTCCTTCATATAATGCCGTACGGCCCCAATTTGCCGGTGGATTTTTTAATTTTTGTTGCTGAGCGTGCATGAATAAATCATATTCTTCATCGGTGTAGTCTTTAATTTTTTTGTCTAAATCAAATAATCCACTGTTGCCATATTCCTTCCAACGCCAAGTTCCCGGTTGAAAACCGGCAAAAGTCATTGCACCTTCATTGAGTGATTTATTAGGATCAATTAATTGACGTTCATCTATGTCGTCAACAAAGCCTAATCCCTGACATTTTGGACACATTCCCTGAGGTAGGTTAAAGGAAAACCATTCAGAATACCCAACCCAAGGCTGTCCAATTCGAGAAAACATCAAACGTAAGACGGAATAGATGCCGGTGTAGGTTGCCAGAGTAGATCGAGAATTACGACCAATAGGCTTCTGTTCAACCACAATTGCCACTGGTAAGTTGTCGATTCGGTTCACTTCAGGTTGACCGTATTTAGGCAAATATTGTTGGGTGAAACTAGGAAAAGTTTCATTCAATTCACGTCGGGAAACAGCGGCTAATGTATCAAAAACTAAAGAGGATTTACCAGACCCAGAAAGACCAGCAAATACAGTCGTTTTATGCTTAGGAATATCTAAACTGACATCCTTTAAGTTATTTTCTTGAGCTCCATGGATAGAGATAGTCCCATCTGAAAATAAATCAGTCATAAAAACCTCCAACAGTAAATTTATAATTCCATTATATATAGAAATCTCGTTTAACAAAAATAATCGGGTCTAGAATTTTTGGTGTTGGAAAGTATTTCCATTCCAAAAGTACTAGGCCCTCAAAAACTTGAACATGATTGTTCCGAGCTGTATTGAAGATCGTTTCGGGTAGCGATTTATCGGTAACAATGTAGTTAATCGCGCTCATTGGTGCACTCATGTATAGTTGATGCTTACCGATTTTAGTGTGATCCACCAACAGCACAACCGCATCGGCATGAGCGGAAAAAGCTCGCTTGATATTAGCCTCTAAATCATTGGCATCCCTAGATTGCATAATTAAAGTTACCACCCAGTAAATGTGAAAAAAGACTATGGCAATAGTCAGGTGCTCATGTGTGATTACACGCAGGCAAAGGAGATTAAAGTCGTGCTTAGCGAGATTGCTGATCAGGTTGCTGGCAGACTTCGTCACCATCAAGCACAAGGTGAAGTGGTTAGCGTTGGGATTGATTATGCTGATGCAGAAGAAGCGGGCACCTCCGGTTTCGGTGTGCAAATGAAGATTGATCCCACAAACCACACTAACGATTTGAGCCCCCAAAAACGTCCGCACGTCCAACCGTACAATTCTTGTCCGGACCATTGACATTCTTGCCGAACGATTTGGCAGGTCATGCATGAATTAGGCATTCAATCGACTATGTATCGCAAACGTCCTAAAAAGCCTACAACCAATACTGACACGTCGCAGAAGCCTAATTTAATGAGACATCTAGCTGATTTATCTGGGGTCGTTACCACTGAAATCACCTATATTCACCTGATCAATCAAAACTGGGTTTATCTCGCAACTTTGTTTGTCGTTCCTCGGTCACATCAAAACAAAATAAAACACTGGTAAAAAACCTGATGATGCGTGAATTTAAGAAATAACCAAGTGCCTTCGTCAGAACGTAACTTCTTTTGTCCGGCCTATTGACATTCTTGCCGACGTAGAGCCAAATAAAGACCCTGAAGAATAATAATATTCTTCAGGGTCCTCTTTAAATAATCTATATTCGCTACAGATATATTTATTTAATGGTTAATCATTACGACGTTTCTTGATACCAAGAAAACCGAGTAAACTTCCAAACATTGCCGACAAAATACCAATAAATGACATTGTTTGACTTTGACTATTGTTTTCACCAGTTTGAGGTAATTCTGGTGAATTAACAGAACCGTTGTTAACTTTAGATTCTGTATTAGTCGACGTATTGATTACTCCATTGTTAGTAGCGTTACTTTGCCGGGAAGGATTCCCTGGTTGGTTAGAACTGGGATTTCCTGTGTCCGTACCATTACCTGGCTTCCCCGGTTGATTGAGCCCAGTGCCGCCATTGTTATCTGCTGTATAGGTAACCGTGAATTCTAAGTCCTTTGAGTCCCCGTTAACTGTTTGCTTGTCAATTTGCGCCTTGTCAGCTGTATAACCCTTTAATTCAGGACTTTTGACTGCGTCAAAGCTTTGATCTGCTGACCAAGGACCATACGTCTTTTCCCCAGTTACTGCGTCAGTTGAGCCTTGACGCGTAAAGGTCACTTGAGCGGTGTGATCAGCAGGAGTTTGATTACCAGCGCCTTGATAATGAATAATTTCTGTAACGGTTTTGGCCTCTGTAGACTGAATGTTTTGATGCTTCAAGTGAACCGTGAAGTTCTGATCAGTTGTGTCATCATTGTCGAATGTCAAATCTGCTGGATAGCCATCAGTAACCAACTCATACCCTTGTTTCTTATAATCCGCAATGTTGCCACTGG
>NZ_JAIWJF010000017.1 GCF_021654115.1 Furfurilactobacillus milii
GGATTGATTTCTACAATCAACGTCGTATCAAAATAAAACTGAACGGCAAGTCTCCAGTACAATACCGGAAACTCGCCGTTCAGAAAGCAGCTTAATATATTTGTCCAACTTTAAGGGTTCACTTCAAACGACAAATTGTGTTAAATCCTTTTTTTAATCTTTATTCCCTACCTGTGACTTTCTTCAGCCATTCGTATAATCGATATTGGAACGGCTTGACTGGTTTGGTAAACGCGCCCAGCATCTCCTGTGTCACCCCAGTAAATGACTGTTTGAACCCGAGCACACCATCGGACCCATCAAACATGCCAGACACACCGTAGAAATTATATAACGGTACATGGTTTTCAATTGCAACATGAATCATATGATCCTGAACCATGTAAGGGGCGTAGAAGTTCTTAAACTCTTCATTTGTGAAACTGAACATGTAGGCGATTTCCTGTGGCTGGATAAAGAACATTCCCCCAGATAAAATGGTCGACTGACCATCTTCACGTTTAAAGCCTTCAGCCTCTTTAATCCGCTTTTCATGCTGACTGATTTGGTCACTCAGTTCACGGCGCTGGCTCTTGATATGCTTGTTATTTGGCTTATCCTTTAACTTAGCATCCAAGCCGTCAACCCGTTCTTGTAACTTGTCGGCTTGTTTTTGCTGATTAGCAATATATGTGTCGAAATTCAGTTCAGCCACGATAAACTGAACTTTGTCGCCATATGCTTTGTAGGTCGCCTGATAATAATCCAACGTTTTATCGTTAAAGTTCAGCCGTTTCGCAGTGGCCTCAGTATATTGTTTAAATTGTGGCAGCTCATCATAATCCAATTGCCTCAATTTAATGCCAAATTGTTTCGTTTTCTTCAACGCATACTGGGCGTCTTTCTGATAACTGACCACCACATTATCCGCCGTGATCCCAGTCATCTTTTTAACAAACTGATAATCCACCTCGATTGTGGAATACCCAGGTTTAACGGCCAAGTGACTAAAACCTGCCGCCGTTAAGTTTGCAATGGCATTCTTATTGGGCGTGGCAATAACATTGCCATCATCATCAAACTCACGGCTAATTACGTTTGGTGCCCAGCGCAATACTAATCCATGGTGTTGCTTAGCGTAATTGACCATTCCGTCTGTCATTACTTTAACCAGCTCCGCATTGCTATAATCCATCATCGGTCCGCCGTTAACCTCAAACAAATACCCCATCCGTAATTTCTCAGACGTCAACAAGGCTGCCGCAATCACCTGCCCGTGTTCATTAGTAATCCCAACGTATGTCGCATCGATGTTACGTCGACTCAGCACTTCTTTTTGTTCTGGCGTTTGCGTATAACTGCCTTGTGGATGTTGTTGTTCAAAAGCGTAATAAGAGTCCCGATCTAATTCTTTGAAGTTCATAATCAAAATAGAATCCTCGCTTTAAAAAGTATTTAGTAATTACATTTACCCTCTATATTAGATAGTAATGTTTTCAGAACCATAAAAACAAGAGATTATAGCAACTAATTTTGATTTTTATCACTTTTATCCAATATTATTCATGTAAATTATTTAGTAGCGCTTGATTCAATGCCTTGATACAAATCAATCTAGGATACACTAAAACGATCCGATTCTGAATACCAATTAGATATTCGGAACCAGACCGTTTTAACTAAAATTTATATACTGTTCCTAAGCCTGTTATGAGCAGTTCAAAGCTTTTTTCAAAAAAGCACTGCTATTAACTTTTTCCTAATTTCAAATCAAATTTTTGCTATTCAAGATTTTTTTACTAAACACTAGTACATAAGCTTCGAAAATCATTCTACTGCTGGTAGCCAATTTCAAAAACAGCATAGAAAGTGCCATTCGATGACATCGAAATACCAATTCCACCTACATTAGCATATGGACTCACTTCGGTTAAATAGTGGCCACCACCATATGACTGTTCAGCTGTCCACATGTCAACTGGATTCTCTGTACCGCCCCACCATGAAGCCAAGCATTCGGGTCCATTCACTATGGCACCGTAATTGTAGTTCGGACTATTAAATAATCCCGCTGCATTCGTTTTGGCCCAGGATGGTGCGCCATATAAATTATCACTATGACTTAGGCCTTGATTTGAGCTTGCTAGCTCATTTGCTCGCGCCTGTGCCCATTGATCCATTTCAGTAGTTCGTCGAAGAGCCGGTAAAGCGTTACCGTTATCACGATTGTCTGAACTTCCTACGGGCGTTCGTTGCGATTGACGCAACTGATTAATCTGATTAAACCATTGTGTCAATTGTCCAGCAAACGCATCCTGGAAATTTCCATCGACCATTTTTCCTGAATTGTCAAAATAATAATCGTGACCGTTACTATCAGTTGAGACACCAGTTTGCATTACCCCTGTGTATTGACTTAACAGATACCAACTGTTATCAAGATAACGCCAGCCGTATGCCATCGCGCCGGAATTATCCATGTAATACCATTTGCCGTAGCTCAACACCCAACCTGTACGTAACGAGCCATCAGCATTTAAGTAATACCAAGAATTAGTTTGGAGCCATCCAGTTTGCATTGCACCTGAGCCTTGGAAATAGTACCACTTGCCATTAACCCACTGCCAGCCTGTTTGCATGTGGCCAGAACCATCAAAATAATACCACGATCCATTAATATCTTGCCAACCGGTTTGCATTGTCCCATAGCTATTCAGATAATACCAATTATTGTTGACCCATTGCCAGCCAGATTTCCAGTAGTTACCAGAATCAGACCACAGATACCATCCCGATGAGTACCCCCACCAGGAATCAGCATGTGCATTGTTAATTCCGACTCCAGTAATCAGCCCTGCGCCAACAATAAGTGTAATCAGCCCTTGCCTTACCAATTTATGCATGATCTTTATCCCCCCTGAAAGGTTTGTAAATCACATTAAAAATGTCATTTTAATATTCATTTGTCAATACGCAAAAACCGCAACACTTCATCAAACGTATTGAATTGTCATACATACCCGGAATTTTTATAGGACTAAGCTTAAAAATGAATAAAAAAAATGAACCCCATTCACTGGAGTCCATCTTTCTAACCTGTTAATCAGAAATAATTAAATTTGAAATCTATCTAAATTTTCGATAAACGAGAAAACCTGCTAGCAATCCACCGGCAATTAAAGTCTCTGAACTAAAAATACCGTTTAGAATTTTCGAAGAAACATTTCCACTCTCGTTGTTCCCATTTTGATTTGACGTTTTTAAGGAACTAGCCAATGCTTTTTGAACTGAACTCTTCGATTCTTTATTACCAGATGACACCTGCTTAAATACTTGTGACTGCGTTTGTGAAATCGAAGAAGCTAACTTTGGTGAATCGACGTTTGCTGAACTATCTTTGGGAGTTGATGCACTGCTCGTTGAGCTTACATCTGCCTCAGACTTACTTGTATTTGAATTTAAGTTTTTCGAAGAGTTCCCTTCATCACTTGAAGAGGAGGCAACTACAGAATTGCTAGAATTACTGGAATACGCCTTTGACGAATTCCCGATAACCGAACTCACTTCTTGATTATCCGAACTAATATTGGAAGTTGACGACGATTGGGAACCATTTACACTGCTCGATATTTCAGATGTGCCTATACTTGAACTAGTAGAGTTCGTGCTCGTTATTACATTGCTTTTGGAACTATTATCACTAGTTGTTGACGAAGTATTACTGGACAAAGAATCACTACTGTCAGAATTGCTCGAATCAATATTAACAGACTGTTGTGACGGTTTGTTATAAACGATTTTTACAATGTTTTGACTATTATCTTGGCGCGAAATCTTGTAACTAGTGGCTTGCCCATCATCTAGTTGATAGCCCACTGGAGCTTTTATTGTAGGTATTTTGATTACATCTAAATAGTTACCTGATACTTGCTCTGAATGAAATGGTTGTGGCTGATCACCCTTATAGTAATCAATCGTAACCGTCGTGGATGGTGTGTTGCTGACCAACCAAAACTCTGTTACCGCACTGGAAACTCCGGCAATATGCGTTTGACCAAATTGCTGCAAATAATTCGCAAAATTGCTTACCCCCAAAGTGGACAGGGACGTCTTGCTACTCAAAACTCTATTGCCAGCTGAATCAATATAGGATGTCGTTACATATGATTTGTTTAAATCAATGCTTTTCGCCGGAACAGTCGCATTACAATTCTCCAATTGTCCCGGTTTGTAAGTAAAGGACTGTGTCGTATTGTCGCCGGGGGTGCCGTTGTTAGTGTTAATGACGACACTGTCATCTGCGTTGGCAATCGCAGATCCACTTAACATCAGCGAAAATGATCCTGCCAGTATCAATGATGACGCAATACTTTTAAAAATTTTAGTTTGCAATATTAGCATCCCCCTTTCTTAATCTATTATATCTGCTCAATACTAAAAGGTATACAAGAAAGCTCAATTACATCAATAAAATTGCAAAACATTCGTTTTTACGGCTTCAGATGATGTACTTTAGCTATCACTGTAAGACCTAGTGTAACTGATAGTCAGCAGTAAGCCTATTTTTGTGCCTGCTACGCACAAAAACTTAAGGTTAATCTCAATTATTTAACATTTACTCATCTTCTGATTGCTGTATTTTTAGCATATTAAAAACATGAGATTTTACACCGTGAACACAAATGGCAGCTACCTCCGCCCGGAAGTAACTGCCATAACATTTTGATTTCTATGCACTCAGAAACTATTTAATATTATCAGAATTAGTAATTATCACTATAGCCATAGCCTAACCAGTTACCCTGATGCTTATCAAAATGACTGTATTGACCATTAATATATTGATTACCCGTTACCATTTCGTTGTAATCAAAATAGTACCAAGCACCATTAATCCATTGCCAACCATCTGCTAATGTACCATCACCATTAGCATAGCGCCAGCGGTAACCGTCCCAAATCCAGCCGGTTGCCATGGAGCCGTCACCCCACATGTAATACTTGTATGTTTTCCAGTCAACGGTACCAGTTTGCATATCTCCGAAACTATCAGAGTAATACCATTTGCCGTTCACGGCATACCAACTATTTTGTCGGGCACCACTACCATTATAGTATTGCCAATCACCGCCATCATATTGCCAACCAGTGATCATTGCGCCACTATTATTAAACTTATAGTGTGTACCATTAATAGTCTGAGTACCAGTTTCCATATAGCCATCGTTAGTAAAGTAATACCAATTGTTGTTAATGTAACGCCAACCATTAGCAGCGGCACCGCTATTATCAAAGTAATACCAGGAGCCTGTAATATATTGCCAACCAGTTCGCATCACACCAGAATTTTCATCTAGATAATACTCTGAACCATTGACATCTTGCCAACCGGTATCCCAAGACTCATCATAATCATTCCATAAATACCAGCCGGATGGATAGCTCCACCAGCTATCAGCATTAGCTTTAACAGTGGAAACTCCCATGCCAAGTGCAACTGAAGCCGCCATCAAAGCGATAACCTTAACTAATTTCTTTTGAAACTTCATGTCTACGCTCTCCAAACTTTGTGAATTTAAAAACCATTCTAAGAATATGACATTTATTAATAAAACAAAAGGGAAACTTAATGGCAATCAGCTAACCAACCGCCACACCTAGGTTCAAAGTGTTCCAAATATAATCAAACGAACTACCACTAACCCAATAACTATTTAGCCAAGGATCAACAATGTGATAACTACCATTACTATATCCGTTTACACATACTACATGTAAGTTAAGCGGCGTATATCCCCACCAGTAATGAGTCCATTGTGGAGCTGCAAAGTAATGTGTCATCCACATAATTACTGGACGTCCAGCTCTAAGTTCTTCCTGCAGGTATGTTGAAGATTGTCCACTAATGTTTTCTGCGTTTGTATAACGTTGTGCCCATGAAGTAACCGCCTTAGGATAAATAGTATCAACACCGTTTGCGTCGTAAACATATGGATTTCCTGCAAAACCATTGTTGGGATCACCATTCGAGGAATATGGCATCGTCTTCAAAAATTGCGATAAATTAGTATTCGTCAATAGCCCTTTGCCATGGAGTGCCTCCAGCAGCGAAGCACCTTCACAACCTTCGGGAGCCCCCCAGGCCACTTGGTCTATAAATGGCACATTAATCCACGGTGAGGGATTCCAAACACCATTACTATCTAAATAATACCAAGCATTGGAATTATCCTTTGTCCAACCAGTGGCCATTGCACCACCCCAGTTGAAGTAATAGTATGCGCCATTAATCCATGACCACTGATAATTTGACATACCAGCCCAATAATCAAGCCAATACCAGTTACCGTTATCTTGAAGCCAGCCACTGTCCATTGCGCCACTTTGTGCCATGTGATACCAATTACCAACTTTATTCCAACCAGTTGCCATTGCGCCGCCCCAGTTGAAATAATAATATGAACCATTAATCTTTGACCATTGGTAGTTCGACATACCATTCCAGTAGTCTACCCAATACCAACTATTATTGTCGTTCACCCAACCGGTTTTCATCGCACCACTTGGATCAAAGTAATACCAATTACCATCCTTAGCCCAACCGTTAGTTGCGGCCCCATAATCAGTTAAATAATAAACATTATTACCGTCATGCAACCAACCAGTTGCCATACCACCCCACTTTTGGAAGTAGTACCAAGCGTTTTGCCATGACCAACCGGAGTTATACATGCCCCAATTGCCAAGGTAGTACCAATTGGATGAATCATTTAACCAACCGGTCTTCATGTCTCCGCCCCAGTTGAAGTAATACCAATTGTCGAGCTTACTCCAGCCGGTATGTAACATACCCCAATCGGTCATGTAATAATACTGATTGTTATCTTTAAACCACTGATTAGCCAATTGACCATTTTGATCAAAATAATACCAGGTGTCGTTAATCTTTTGCCAACCTGTTTGAAGATTGTTATTTAAATAGTAATTCCATTTACCATTGTTTGAAGACCAGCCATCGTTATGACTCGCGACAGGCATAACGATTTCTTCTTGTCCAAGATTAACCGATGCTGCAACTTTGCTAGTCTCAGATGATGAATCTGAAGATGCATTGCTGGACAAACTTTCCGCATTACTCTGCGCGCTATTAACACTTTCAGCGTTGGAAGCCTTCGAATTGGACGTTGAAGTAGCTGCAATGCTGGTAGCATTGGCACTATCACTATCAGTCCCAAAGCTAGTGTTTGACTTTGCTGTGGATGTGTTTGTGCCCTCTTTTGTGGAATCAACTGCACTACTTTGTGAATTTTGTTCACTTGCTAGACTATTTTTGTTCTGACTACTGCCGACATTTGACGATACGGAACTCCCTTTGTCGGATGTCGTTGAGCTCTGAACACCGCTATTTATCTTTGAAATTCCTGATGGACTAGCCGACTGTACACTTGCCTGACTAGCTACATCTTTTGCTGAGCCAGATGTAACCTCACTGGAATCTGCGTTGGCAGAGCTAGCTTTTTCTACGTCAGTTGTTTTAGATATGTCACTAGTCTTTGTATCACTAACAGCTACCGATGTATCTCCTGATTGTATATTCTGCGAAGTGTCATGCTTAACAGAACTAGCACTGTTAGTTGCGACACTGATCGATATACCTGAACCATCGTTCGCCGTCTGAGCCTGAGCCTGATTTATTGACAAACTTAACAGTATCGTTAGCGTACTAACACTCAACAGAACACTGTTGCGTAACTTAGATTTCATTATCTTCTCCTGATAAAATGATTGAACCATTAATTTAATTTCAATATTGATTCTATCATTTCCACTTGTTATTGACAATGTTCAAATAAGGAACATGACTTTAAAGAGCAATAGCAACGTCTCCCAATTTTAGATTAAAAACTGATGAGGAGAATCATTTGATACACTAAAAAACTTTTTTTACCAAATAGTGCCGACAATTCGGACTAGGAAATTCGAATTGTCGGCACTATTTTTAACACTTAAGTCATCATAATTTTAGACTTGACCGTCTCAACACTTCACACGATCAACCGTTAACCAATTATAAAACTTAACTTGGCCAGCCAGTCGATACATCGGTATTTCAGAGGCAAAAAAAAGACCCCTTAAAGGAGTCATATATGCCGCCGGTGGGGGTCGAACCCACACTCCCGGTAAAGGGAACTGGATTTTGAGTCCAGCGCGTCTGCCAATTCCGCCACAGCGGCAAGCTATGAAATTCTGTTACACGCCCTTCGACGTGAAAGGTGGTAACCGGATTTGAACCGGTGATGAAGGTTTTGCAGACCTCTGCCTTACCACTTGGCTATACCACCATAATGGAGCAAATCCAAAGTTGGGATAGCTGGATTCGAACCAGCGCATGACGGAGTCAAAGTCCGTTGCCTTACCACTTGGCTATATCCCAATAAAAAGGGCGGTATGTGAGAATCGAACTCACGCGTGCTGGATCCACAAACCAGTGTGTTAACCACTTCACCAATACCGCCATAATATTTAAATAAGCAGGGATAGCAGGAATCGAACCCGCACCGGCGGTTTTGGAGACCGACGTTCTACCGTTAAACTATATCCCTATAATGGCGGAAGTTGGATTCGAACCAACGAACCTTTCGGGGCGGTTTTACAGACCGCTGCGTTTAGCCACTTCGCTATTCCGCCATACTCTGAAATGGCGCGGGACGGA
>NZ_JAIWJF010000018.1 GCF_021654115.1 Furfurilactobacillus milii
TAAACAACCGGCTACGGCGGTCATTGAACTATCGCTGCCCAGCCGATCTAATGCCTGAACTAGCTTAGCAACTAGACCACTTCTAAGAATAGATTCTTAGTGTTGCACTTGATTTGACAATTGAGGAGAAAAAAACTTTAGTAAACACCCTCCAAAACTATAAGTAAAGAAAATAGGGCCCCCTTTTGGTTAGCACATGTTAACTGAAAGGGTCCCTATTTTCTTTACAATCTACCTTTTACAAAGCAATTGATGAAATGCTAGCTAACGCTAGTCCTAGTGACAAATTGTCTAAACGCTTGCAAGCAATCTTTGCCCAAGCATCTATTTCTCGGCGTGATATGTTGGGTGCAATGATTGGCGCCGGTATGAATATTGCTACAGCAAAGAGTGAATCATTTGCAGTGAATGAACTCAAACAGCAGTATATCGATGGCTATAATAATTCAAGCCCTAATAAACTATCAACAGTTCCAGATAAAGTAGCCAACCAAGCTGAGTATTCTCAACGAATTTGGGTGCATGGCGACGTCATGACGACACGAATGAAAGAAACCCTGAACAAGGGTTTGAGTCGCCGCATGAAAAAATCAGACATCAATAAAATGACCCGCAGTATTCCTCAAAGCGGTGATCGAATTGATGACAATTTAGCAACGCCTATGAACCAAATGCTATCCAGAATTCATACGTTAACAACTAATGAAGCTATACGCAATAGCAACGGTGGTAAGAATAGAGCGTATGATGAACAGAATGTTCAGTATGTGATGTGGTTAACCGAGGAAGATGATCATGTTTGTGATATTTGTGAACCACTTGATAGACAAACATTTGCCTATGGACAAGCACCGATTCCAGCCACGGATACTCATCCAAGGTGTCGTTGCCAGCTGGTAGCCTGTGATGAAGATGGGAATCTGCTGTCTGGTGAACTTGATAGGGTATTTAAGGAACAAAAAAAGCCCACTTAGTTTAAAACTAAGTGGGCCAGGAATATTATTAATTGGCTTCGCTCACAACAAAGTCGAGGGGTGCTAACTAAGTTAGCATCTATAATTAGTATAAGAACCTTAAATGAAGCTTAAAAACTAATTCTTTGATTTACCGACAAAGAAAGAAACTACAGCAACAACAATTACTGCTCCAATAATTGAAGGAATAATTGCCATTCCGGCTAATTGAGGGCCCCAAGATCCGAGTATAGCTTCTCCAATAGAGGAACCAACTAATCCGGCAACAATATTAGCAATCCACCCCATTGATTTTCCTTTGCTAGTAATTGCTCCAGCAATAGCACCAATGATGGCACCAATAATTAAAACCCATAACCAATGCATAAAACATCATCCTCTCTTATTTTTCGAAGGATGTTTTTTAGATTTGTTATAGTTTTGAATTTCTTTAAAAATGGCTAATAAAAGTTGAGATATAGAAATGATAATTGATATTTTTGACCAAAGTCTAAATCTTTTCATATGAAATCCTCTATTATCTAAATTGCATCCTTCTAGATCTAATTATAGACAATTGAATATTTGCATACAAGTTATTCGATTGTGCCATTCTTTTTAAAATAGGAATTTTTGATTTGCCTTTTTCTCAATTACAGGCGTTAAAGAATAATCGATTTATTTATTGCACTTACAAACAATTTAGCATACGGACTTAAAAAGGAGTTTTGATGATGAAAACAATGGTAGATTGTAAAATTAATCCGAACGCTGTTCGGAAAAAAAGATCAGCTTCCTTTAAAATGGTGTTTACCACAAACCCATCTTTTAGGAGCTGATCTTTTGTTTAGTATAACCTATTCCGAACGAATTAAAATCGAAACCTTTTGTGAACTAGGGCTGTCCAATATCCAAATGGGCGTTCGGCTGAACCGATCACCGTCAACAATTTCTTATGAATTATCTCGATGTCAACCTTATCAGGCTGAATTAGCACAAACAGATGCCGAATACAAGCGATCACGATGTGGTCGGAAAACTAAGCTGAGCGATGAGTTAAAGCAAAAAATTCTCAACCATTTACGTCTAAGCTGGTCACCAGGAATGATTGCTCACGAATTTAAACTAGCGACTAAATCTATTTATAATTGGCTAAATCAGGGGAGAATTGGTTTCTCCTTGAATGATCTACCTGAACATGGCGTACGCCAACGGCGTAACGTTGACCAACGATCCAAATATAATCAATCTTTGGGGCGATCAATTGAACAGCGTCCCATGATGATTAATCAACGTAATCGCATCGGCGATTTTGAACTAGATACAGTCGTTGGTCCTCGTGGGCATAGTAAGGCAGTTTTATTAACTTTAATCGATCGAAAATCACGGTTCCTTTGGGCATACCGGTTAAAAGATCGGACGACAGCGACTGTTAATGAAGCCCTAACTAAGTTCCTAACCACTTTTAATGGTCCGGTGCACAGCTTTACTGTGGACCGTGGCACTGAGTTTAGTGGGCTAGTATCACTTGAATCACAATATGGTATTAAGACCTATTACTGCCATGCTTATACGCCAGCTGAACGTGGTAGTAATGAACGCTTTAATCGGAATTTACGTTATTTTTATCCTAAAGGGACTCGTTTTGAGCACATTAGTGCTCAAGATTTAACGACGACGTTACTCCAAATTAACCAGCGACCGCTTAAAATACTCGACTGGCAAACACCGTATCAGGTTATGCTGACAAATTTGTCCAAAAATTCGGATTAAATTTGCAATCTACCACTAATTATTGTAAAAAAGAATACGCGTGTTTTACAGGCATGGGTTGATCGATTCCGCAATTCTCAAAAACTGAAGGGTAATGCATTATTCATCGTTGATGATGAAGCTGATGCTGCCTCAGAAAATACAAAGGTTAATCAAGAAAAGGTTTCCGCGATCAATGATCGACTACGAAAAATACGTGATACAGCACAAGCATCAATTTATCTTCAGGTGACTGGTACTCCCCAAGCCCTGCTACTTCAGAGTCTTAAATCCAATTGGCGGCCAATGTTCACTGAATACTTTGAACCTGGTAATGGCTATCTCGGTGGCGACTTTTTCTTTCCAGGAACAGAGACTAACGATATACCTGAATTCATTCATTTTGTTGATGATGAAACACCGCAAGAAAGCGCAAAGCATGTTGTGCTCCGCCACTTGGTCGTATCAGCACAAATCTTGCTAACTGGTGGTAAAGTCTCAAACTGTTTAGTTCACCCTGGCATTCGACGAGCAGCTCACGAGAAGTCAAAAAAAGAAATTGAAGATGCAATTGCCTGGTGGACTTTCCACCATGCTGACGAAAAATTCACTGATGCATTTGATCGGGAGTATGCCGCTATTACACCACAAAATACTGAGAAACAACCACACGATCAAGTATTGACACGTGTTAAACAGATTCTTGAAAAACGTGAGTTTACGATTGTCCTATTAAACGGCACATCAATTGACGATGACAAAGACTATGAGTCTGGATGTAACTTTGTTATTGGGGGAACTAACCTGGGCCGGGGTGTAACCTTTGGCCAATTGAATACGTTCTACTACACCAGAACCAGCAAAAATCCAAATGCGGATACGATGTGGCAACATAATCGTATGTTTGGCTATGATCGCGATCCTGGCTTGATAACAATGTATAGTAGCCGGGCGTTGTATAAACTCTTTGCAGAAATCAATGAGACTAATAACTCGATTATCCGTCAAGCTCAAGCAGGAAAGAAGATTACGATTGCATATCCAGATGGTTTGAATCCAACGCGATCTAATGTGTTAGATAAATCCTTGCTGAATATCCTGGTTGGCGGATCAAACCACTTTCCAAGCGTACCGAAGAACGAAACGACTATGCAGATATCAGATTTAGTTCAACAATTTTCTAATGATGATCCCGCTACTGAAGTTAGCTTAAAATTTATATCGGATATTTTGAAGCATTTCAAAGCAGAAAAAGAATTTAATCTTGATGGTTACATTAAGATGATTGATAGTGCCCGTAGTGAGAATCCAATGGCCAGCGGCCATATCCTTGTCCGGCGCAATCGTGACGTGACACTGGGCAACCGTGCATTACTGTCACCAAACGACTGGAAAGAAACTAATCAGTTTCAGGATGAGTTTGTGTTAACATTGTACCAAGTCTCTGGGGATAAGAACAACGGTAAATCAGTGTGGGTGCCGAACATTAAGTTGCCGATGAAAAAGAATTTTTATATTATTTAGAATTCATGATCATAGTGAAACTCCAGAGTTTTTGAAACATTAATCAATAAGATAGCATCGATGATCTCCATATCTCCCCCATTTTTTAAAATCAAGTAGCTTAGGAATACTAAACTAACAACAGATAGTGCTATGATTCATGCTATCCATTAGAAACGAATATTGTCTTTTTACAGACTTCCTAAAGTAGTACTATAAAACTAGTCTAAGGATGTGATGGATAGTGAAATATGTTAACAAAAAACTATTTTATAAAACAGTTAATAGTAAACGCATTTTTTCATTATTTAATTATGATGGCTCAGGATACTACGAGTTATTAGAAAAGAAAAAAAAGCAGGGCTATGTTCAGCTGATTTTGAATTCTAAATTTATGATTGATTTCATTAAGTGCTTTAACACCGAAAATTTTTGGGTTTATGAAATAAAATTAATACAGGATGACACCGACTATGCAACTGATTTGAACAAACTATTAAAATCTATTAAACGGGAAAAGAATAAGCTAATTCTTAGCCAAGTGATTAAACACTTAGATATTTTATATAGCACAAATTCCATTGAAATAGAAAAAATATCCTTGTCTAACAATAACAATAAGGATATGTCAATATATTCAAATGGGGTTTTTAAACTTAGCCAAAATGACTCTGAAAACTTTTCAAATAACATAATCGAAAAAGTAAGTGATATAACAAAATGAAACCATTTTATAAATTACTTTTCCGGCCTTTGACTATTATACTCTTAAGCATTTTTTTATATAAAGTTTTTGATTTGTCCCAATTATTTACATTTATTCCCAAAGGAAACGTTTCTATTAATTTGTCATTTTACACAATTTTGTCTACAAGTATTGTTAGTCTTATAGAATATGAGGTATCAAAAAGGATTCCTGTCATTACTGCATATATAAATACTGATAAGAATGATTTAACTAAGCAAGATGAGAGCATAACCGTTAGCCAAGAAAGTCCTAAGCAAGTATATGCTTGTATAACATGCGAAAATTGGAACAATACCAGTAAAAACTATTTAGAATTTTTTGTTGACTTCCCTGATTTTTTAGACGGATCGTGTGGAAACAACGTCGTAGATGACAAGACAAGAAAGTTGCTGATATGTAGAATGGACAATCACAAGGCAATTGTGCCGTTTTCAATCATGGCTAATGATATTAATGGAAATAAAGATGACTTTATTTCTATTGATATCAACAGGAACAAGAAAAACAGGATAAAAATATTTCGCAAAAATCGTTTAAAAATAAGAGCTTAGGAGGATTTTTAGTATGTCCAATACTACAAGATGGAGAATATCAACGGGTACGTTTATTAATCTTTTAGGAAAACTAGATACTGTCGATAACGACAGTCTGGGAGATCCAACAATACGAAATTTAGATGTACAAAAGGTCTTTAATGATGATCCTGAGGAAACCTTCAATAATACTGTTGTACATTTCAATTATTTTAATATATCTTATGAGAAGGTCTCAAATGTAGATGAGACGAGTGTTGTTAACAAAAACTTTTTAATACTATATGAAATGAACAATTCAATATACGCAATAATTGATAAGAATTCAGGTGCTAAATCGCTTCTAAGAAAGCTCTTTAGCTTTAACGGTAGAGGTGAAGTTGTTCAAGTTAATCACAATATTACGAGCAACATGATCGTTTGGTTAATATCGATGGTGTATTATTCTGATGCTAGTTTTACTTTTAATGATAAACGCCTGGAAATAGACTCGATTATTGGTTTTAAAGGAAATACTGAAGATTCACTAAATAAAGTCTCAGCTACTGGTGATGGAATTATGAATATCCTAAGTACACTTTCCTTTCTTTTAGAATCTTCTTCTTTAAAACAAGTAAAAATACGACTAGAGTATGACGTACATCAAAACTTAGAATTGAAAATTGATACCAATAATACCATTGAGATAAGTATAGATAAATACCTTGGTTCTTATTCGAATGATGAAGATTTTCCAAATTATTCGCCCACAGATGGACATCTCATTTTTTTACAGTACCTACTAGTATATTGTGAACTATTACCGATAATAAGACAATGGTTTGAAGAGTCAACAGATAATCCAGCCCCTAACGAAAACGATCAAGAAGCAAACAGATATAACCATTGGGGGGAAGATGACTATAAAGAGTTCTTGACACGTGTAAGCAATGACTTAATGACAAAGGTCCAGGAAAAACAAGATGCTCTTAATTGATAATTATTAGCTGATCTTCTCAATATTGACCTAATTTTTATTTGCTTTTAGCCAATAGGGTATACCCTATTGGCCTTTTTTGATCCATTATCAATGGCTTTTTAAATTAGGGCCTAGTACTTTTGGAATGGAAATACTTTCCAACACCAAAAATTCTAGACCCGATAAAATTAGTGATTTCCTGATAATTGAATGGGATATTGGTGGTGTTAATATGAGGAATCATGGTCAATATCTGATTATGATCAATAGGGATCATACCAACGTAGAAGTTGTTTAAATCAATAACGGTCAAAGAATTAGGAACACGCAGTTTAAGCGCTTCTTGGGCTAAAGCTTTCATATTATAGGCATTATTATCATATATTAAAGTAATATCACTGTCTTCACAAAGGTAGAAATCTGCTGAAGCAACATTACCAAGTAGCTGAAAAGTTGACTGATTCATGATATCTCCCTGACTATTTACAAAAAAGTGCTTTATTTTGCAGAATTAGGCATGTCATTCTGTTCTAAAAGCATATAATCAAAAGTAGGTTGGGCTCAATATAATGGAGCGGGAAGGAATTTATAATGGGAGAAAAGAAATTACATTATAAAATGTATAAAGATGGCAAAAAATTCGTTTTTGCCGCAATTGCTACACTGTCTTTTTTTGTCTTCGGTGGGGTATCAACGGTAGCAGTTCATGCTGATACCACCTCAGGGAACTTAACTGCCGCCACTGTAAACAGCACTAGTGATACGAAGAGCGCTGTTTCATCAGCAGCTACTGTAGCAAGCAGTGCCAGTGATACGAAGAGTGCTGCTCAATCAGCAGCTACTGTAGCAAGCAGTGCCAGTGATACGAAGAGTGCTGCTCAATCAGCAGCTACTGCAGTAAGCAGTGCCAGTGATACGAAGAGTGCTGCTCAATCAGCAGCTACTGCAGCAAGCAGTGCCAGTGATACGAAGAGTGCTGCTCAATCAGCAGCTACTGCAGTAAGCAGTGCCAGTGATACGAAGAGTGCTGCTCAATCAGCAGCTACTGCAGTAAGCAGTGCCAGTGATACGAAGAGTGCTGCTCAATCAGCAGCTACTGCAGTAAGCAGTGCCAGTGATACGAAGAGT
>NZ_JAIWJF010000019.1 GCF_021654115.1 Furfurilactobacillus milii
TTTTTTAACAAGTTAAATTGTTTATCGCTAAACTCATAACCGCAGTTCGTATGAACTGTTAGGTTAAGTTATAAAGGGCGCACGGTGGATGCCTTGGCACTAGGAGCCGATGAAGGACGGGACTAACACCGATATGCTTCGGGGAGCTGTAAGTAAGCTTTGATCCGGAGATTTCCGAATGGGGAAACCCAATCAGTTTAACCGCTGATTATCACTAGGGGAATACATACTCTAGTTGAAGGTAGACGTTGTGAACTGAAACATCTAAGTAGCAACAGGAGCAGAAAGAAAAATCGATTCCCTAAGTAGCGGCGAGCGAACGGGGAACAGCCCAAACCAAGCTGCTTGCAGTTTGGGGTTGTAGGACTGAACATTTGAGTTACCAAAGACCTTGATAGTCGAAGACGTTGGGAAACGTCGCCATAGGGTGTGAGAGCCACGTAGACGAAATCAAAGTCCCTCAGTTCAGGATCCTGAGTACGGCGGAGCACGTGAAATTCCGTCGGAATTTGCGGGGACCATCCCGTAAGGCTAAATACTCCCTAGTGACCGATAGTGGACCAGTACCGTGAGGGAAAGGTGAAAAGCACCCCGGAAGGGGAGTGAAATAGTTCCTGAAACCGTGTGCCTACAAGTAGTTAGAGCCCGTTAATGGGTGATAGCGTGCCTTTTGTAGAATGAACCGGCGAGTTACGTTAACATGCAAGGTTAAGGTGGAAAGACCGGAGCCGTAGCGAAAGCGAGTCTGAAATGGGCGTCTAAGTATGTTGAAGTAAACCCGAAACCAGGTGACCTACCCATGTGCAGGCTGAAAGTGCGGTAATACGCACCGGAGGGCCGAACCCGTGTCTGTTGAAAAAGGCTGGGATGACGTGTGGGTAGCGGTGAAATTCCAAACGAACTTGGAGATAGCTGGTTCTCTCCGAAATAGCTTTAGGGCTAGCCTCGGATGAATCATCATGGAGGTAGAGCACTGTTTGAACTAGGGGCCCGTCATGGGTTACTGAATTCAGATAAACTCCGAATGCCATTGATGTGTTATCCGGGAGTCAGACGATGAGTGATAAGATCCACCGTCGAAAGGGGAACAGCCCAGATCACCAGTTAAGGTCCCTAAATATATGCTAAGTGGAAAAGGATGTGGAGTTGCACAGACAACTAGGATGTTGGCTCAGAAGCAGCCACCATTTAAAGAGTGCGTAATAGCTCACTAGTCGAGTGATTCTGCGCCGAAAATGTACCGGGGCTAAGCATATTACCGAAACTGTGGGTGCCACGTAAGTGGCGCGATAGGAGAGCGTTCTATGGGCGGTGAAGCCAGATCGTAAGGACTGGTGGAGCGCATAGAAGTGAGAATGCCGGTATGAGTAGCGAAAGATCAGTGAGAATCTGATCCACCGAATGACTAAGGTTTCCTGGGGAAGGCTCGTCCACCCAGGGTTAGTCGGGACCTAAGGCGAGGCCGAAAGGCGTAGTCGATGGAAAACAGGTTGAGATTCCTGTACTAGTTAAACTTGTTTGAACAATGGAGGGACGCAGAAGGCTAAACGATCCGGACGATTGGAAATGTCCGGTCAAGCAGTGAGGTGTGAGATGAGTTAAATGCTTGTTTCTTTAACATTGAGCTGTGACGAGGACCGAAATTCAAGTAGGGAAGTCGTTGATGTCACGCTGCCGAGAAAAGCTTCTAGTTAGAGTTTAATTACCCGTACCGCAGACCGACACAGGTAGTCGAGGAGAGTATCCTCAGGTGAGCGAGTGAACTCTCGTTAAGGAACTCGGCAAAATGACCCCGTAACTTCGGAATAAGGGGTGCTGCACGCAAGTGTAGCCGCAGTGAAAAGGCCCAGGCGACTGTTTATCAAAAACACAGGTTTCTGCAAAATCGTAAGATGACGTATAGGGGCTGACGCCTGCCCAGTGCTGGAAGGTTAAAAGGATGGGTTAGCGTAAGCGAAGCTCAGAATTGAAGCCCCAGTGAACGGCGGCCGTAACTATAACGGTCCTAAGGTAGCGAAATTCCTTGTCGGGTAAGTTCCGACCCGCATGAAAGGCGTAACGATCTGGGCACTGTCTCAACGAGAGACTCGGTGAAATTATATTACCCGTGAAGATGCGGGTTACCCGCGACAGGACGGAAAGACCCCATGGAGCTTTACTGTAGCTTGATATTGGGTGTCTGTATAACTTGTACAGGATAGGTAGGAGCCGTAGAGCTCGGGACGCTAGTCTCGAAGGAGGCGACCGTGGGATACTACCCTTGTTATACGGCCACTCTAACCCGCGCCACTTAGCGTGGCGGGAGACAGTGTCAGGTAGGCAGTTTGACTGGGGCGGTCGCCTCCTAAAAGGTAACGGAGGCGCCCAAAGGTTCCCTCAAAATGGTTGGAAATCATTTGTAGAGTGTAAAGGCACAAGGGAGCTTGACTGTGAGACAGACAGGTCGAGCAGGGACGAAAGTCGGGCTTAGTGATCCGGTGGTACCGTATGGAAGGGCCATCGCTCAACGGATAAAAGCTACCCTGGGGATAACAGGCTCATCTCCCCCAAGAGTCCACATCGACGGGGAGGTTTGGCACCTCGATGTCGGCTCATCGCATCCTGGGGCTGTAGTCGGTCCCAAGGGTTGGGCTGTTCGCCCATTAAAGCGGTACGCGAGCTGGGTTCAGAACGTCGTGAGACAGTTCGGTCCCTATCCGTCGCGGGCGCAGGAAATTTGAGAGGAGCTGTCCTTAGTACGAGAGGACCGGGATGGACATACCGCTGGTGTACCAGTTGTGCCGCCAGGCGCATCGCTGGGTAGCTATGTATGGATGAGATAAACGCTGAAAGCATCTAAGTGTGAAACTCGCCTCGAGATGAGATTTCCCATTCCTATATGGAAGTAAGACCCCTCAGAGATGATGAGGTAGATAGGCTAGAAGTGGAAGTGTGGCGACACATGGAGCGGACTAGTACTAATCGGTCGAGGACTTAACCACGAAGTGGTGGTCCGGTTAAAGAAAAGAAGATCATGATTCAGTTTTGAGTGGATAACGCTCAGAGTGTGGTGATGATGGCACGAAGGATACACCCGTTCCCATGCCGAACACGGAAGTTAAGCTTCGTCGCGCCAAGAGTAGTTGGGGGATCGCTCCCTGCGAGGGTAGGTCGTCGCCATGC
>NZ_JAIWJF010000001.1 GCF_021654115.1 Furfurilactobacillus milii
AGCTCTTGTTTTGTTGTTACTTGGTTATAAAGTGAATTGACTTCACAATTGTAATTGCTTCGAACTTTCGTTCAAAGACCCTACACATTTGATTCGTCGAAACGTTGTTCAGTTTTCAAAGATCTACATCGCTGCCATGCGACAACTTAATTAGTATAACATGCTGTTTCTAATCGGTCAAGCAAGAAATTAAACATTTTTTTGAAATCCGTTTAGCAACTTGACGACCTCTCGTAGCAGCAAGTAATACTATATCAACAAGATGGAGATCGGTCAAGCGTTTTATTTAAAAAAATTCAAGCCAACTCATTAACGTTCGTTTCTTTCATTATATGTGCTAGCCACCTTTCAATTAAATTCATCCGTCAAGCTCACACTCAAACATCTTGACCTTTTCAAAACAACAGTAGCATCCCTCCAAAAACGTATTGGAAAGATGCTACTGTGATTCAATGCCAAGCAAATATTCTGAACATTAATCATTCTATTTTGTTGACCAGTGCTTGTAGGCTTCGTTGATATTAAAACGTTGACTTGCGGTGCTCGTCCAAAACGGCACCTTCACCACTCCGGCAACTTTATCTTTCTGGACAAAGCCCCAGTAACGGCTGTCATTAGACACCGAACGATGGTCACCTAGCACAAAATACATATTCTTGGGGACGGTTGCAGACTTTACCTGCCAATCATGTTGTTCACCCAGCGAAGATAGTGTCCAATTACCAGTACCCTGGTTGCGTTCGTTATGGCTAATATAGTTTTGATTAATTTGGCGACCATTTACGTAAATGACACCATTTTGGCTTTGCACTTTGTCGCCCGGCATACCGATAACCCGTTTGACATAATCGATCTTCGAGGTGGCATTTGGATCCTCACCTTGCGCATTAAAAATAATTACCGAGTTATGACGAATCGGTGCCAGGTTTAGCATTGCTACCTGCTCACGATCCACTAAATTGGGTTGCATTGATGGACCAGCCACATGGGCAAACTGAAAAACCGTCGACTTTATCACTACCGCTACAATCACCCCAATAAGTAATGCTACGAGAACATTTACAATACTCTTCAAAGTTTTCATCAATTACGTACCAACCGTCTACTATTTTTAAATCTCTACAGACATTTATTTTAGTCCACTTCAATCACAATACAATTCTAAATAACGTCAGAACCGGACATGTTCGTAACGCCTACTCAATGCTGTCCACGTCAGAGCGTCCATCCATCTCAACCATTGTTTTAATCGCCTCAACAACTCCGCAAATATCATCATCTAGTGACTGTGATGGCATATTCGGACGATTGACAACCTGTGTCGGCAAAAAAGGAATATGCATAAAGCCGGCTTTTAATTCTGGAAATTCTGTTGCTCGCCTATATTGCACCTCATACATAATGTGATTGCAAACATACGTCCCAGCTGACAGCGAAATACTACTTGGCAGACCCTCTTTGCGAATCGCACGTGTCATTGCGTTTACGGGCAGCTGGGTGAAATAAGCTGTCGCCCCATCCGCTTCGATCGGTTGATTAATTGGCCGATAATTATCATTATCAGCGATACGACCGTCATCCAAGTTAATTGCAATGCGTTCAGGAGTGATGCCAAACCGACCACCTGCTTGCCCAACGTTAAGAACATAATCCGGATGAGCGCTGACGATTTCCTGATGAACAACTTCACCGCAACGCTTAAACGCTGTCGGAATTTCCAATTTCAAAATGGTCGCATCCGCGATGCTATCAGGCAACCGTTTGACCGTTTCGAAGGCTGGGTTAATTTTATCAGTACTAAAAGGATCAAATCCTGTTACTAAAATTTTCATTCTACATCCCCACTATCCAATGAAATGCTAACGCTTGCTAAAATTATACCGTTTCACATTCGAAAAGGTTCCTTTAATTGGATTACTTTTTGGAGTCATAGTTTTGAACACAAAAACAGGAAGCTGAACTAGTCCGTCCAGCTTCCTGTTTCAATTAGCAATTCATGTTGTATAGATGACAACTAACCATTATCTAAACTTACGCCGTCTGTGCCTACGCCGATAAAACCAAAACTGAGATTTTTGGAAGCTATTATTGGATAGCTCGTTCTCCCGAAACGCACACTATGGAAACTATCGGTGTATTCGGAATCTTTACGGCATTGTAGTCAATCAGTACGATGAGCCATTTCGTAACAGCTTAATTGCTTGTGTTAGTCCTCATCGTCTTCCAGACCGGTTCTAGCATCGTTGCCCAAATATGCCTGTAAATTGGCAATGGCCCTGTTGTTTTCAAAGAGCAAAGTGGTTAAATATTGTGCTAACGCAGGGCGATCTTCTTTTTCTGAGAGCTTAATTGCTCGCGTCACAAATAAATTATTCGTTTCGAAGTCATTAACAATGTTATTAACCAACCATGAGGCAGTTTGATATTTATTTTGACCAGCTTCTTCTAACATCGTGTATTCGGTGAATGCTGAAGTCGTGCTTGGAACAATTTCGCCCTCGGCTAAAAGTCGATCTCCCAATTCATCGCGCTGCTTTTGAGCTGCTATCAGCAGTTGACCAAATTGCGGCTGTAAAGAAAAACGTTCAGGCCCCTTAACGTACCACTTCGCTTGCTGTAGCTTGTTTTCTAGCACCACTAAATTGGCAATGATATGTCCTGCCATCGCACCAGCCGTCGGTGTGTGATGATCAATGTCTGATTGCTTTAATTCTGCTTGATAACGATCTTCTACTGTTGTTGTCATATTTGCCATCCCTTATTTAATTTATTGTTGTGCAACTTTCACTTTTACGTTTTGAACTTCGTAACCTAACTTTGTCACAACGTCCGCCAATACATCGGCACTCACAACGTTTTCATCAAAATTGACCTTAACTTTAGCTGCATTGAACAGCACTTTTACGTCCTCAACACCGGCCTGTTTGGCCAATGCACCCTGAATCTTTTGCATGCATGATGGGCATGACAACGCGTTTAACTGCATAATTGCTTTACTCATTTCGATAACCTCCGTTTGTGTTTGATTACTAACAGTCTAGCTGGAGAACGATGATTAATAATTGACGCTCATCAAGTTTGTCACACTAATTAATTATGAGCGGTGATTTGATTTGTTTTACAGAGCTCTGCGTGGCTGTTGTCGCTTTCGGTGCATATCGAATCAGCCGCATCGCGTTAAGAACAACGACTAAAATGCTGGCTTCGTGAACAAACATGCCACTGGCCATATAAATATAGCCAAAAATTAGACCAATTAGTAAGAAGGCCACTGTACCAATTGCAATAATGATGTTTTCCCGAGTATTGCGAACCGTTTTTTTGGCCAGTCCGTATGCGTGGATCAATTCGCCAAATGAGGACTGCATCAACACGATATCAGATGTTTCAACCGCTACATCTGTACCGCCGCCCATTGCGATGCCAATGTCGGCCGTTGCAATCGACGGGCTGTCGTTAATGCCATCGCCGACAAAAGCCACCGTGTGGTTTTCTTTTTGCAACTGTTTAACAAACGTCACTTTGTCTTCAGGCAACAGGTTTGCGTGCACCTCATCTATGCCCAATTGACTGCCAACCGCCCGTGCGGTCAGGTCGTTATCCCCCGTCAGCATCACGAGCCGTTTGATGCCCATTGTCTTGAGCTGGCGGAGATCTTCCTTGACCCCATCACGAATAACATCTGCAATCCCGATAATGGCCTCCAGCGTGCCGTCAACCGCCACCAGAACTGTTGAACTCCCTTGATGTTGAACCGTCGCTAATGTTTGTTGCTGATTATTGTTTAAAATGATATTTTCAGCGTTCATTAAAGTTTGATTGCCAACCGCAACGTGATGACCATCCACCTCAGCCACCATCCCCTGACCCTTAATCGTATTGATTGCGTTGACAGTTATGCCAGTCGTCGGCAAAGCGTGGTCAGTTACATAATTCACGATTGCACGGCCAAGTGGATGATCCGACTCGTGCTCCATTGCGGCGGCATATGACAAAGCATGGTCATCCTCGTACGTTTGAATACTGGCAACTTCGGTTTTGCCCTTCGTCAACGTACCTGTTTTATCAAACACCAGAGTGTCAACCTTGCTAAACGTATCGACCACTTCGCCGCCTTTGATTAGGACACCATTCTTGGCACCGTTACCGATACCAGCAACGTTTGAAACGGGCGCACCAATCACAAGTGCACCAGGGCAGCCAAGAACCAGTACTGTAATCGCCAGTTTGAAGTCGCGGAAGAATATCCCCACTAGCAGTGCAAGAATCAACACAGCAGGCGTGTAATACGTGGAAAAGCGGTCAATAAACTTCTCTACATGGGATTTGGTATCCTGTGCATCTTCAACTAATTCGATAATTTTGGCAAACGTAGTATCGTCGCCGACTTTAGTTGCTTCTACCTGAATGGTCCCGTTATCGACCATCGTTCCGGAATAGACCAATTCACCTAGATGCTTAGTAACCAATTTTGATTCACCCGTAACACTGGCCTCATTCAAGTAACCACTGCCGCTGATAATTTTGCCATCCACCGGCACCTGTGCACCTGTTTTGACCAGCACAACGTCACCTTCATCAACAAAATCGACATCCGTTTCTTTCGTACTACCGTCTTCTTGGAGAACCTGTGCAGTCGTTGGTGCCATTTCAGTGAGTGACTTGATTGACTTTCGCGTTCGCGCTAACGTTTTTTCTTCCAGGAACGTGCCGAATAAGAATAGAAAGGTCACAATTGCGGATTCATCAAATTCCCGAATGACAAACGCACCGATGACCGCAATGCTCACCAATAATTCAATACTGATCGTTTTAACTCTCAGTGCTTCCCAAGCTCTGATGATAATCAGCGTGGCCGCGATGATTGAAGCAAGGATAAAGGCTGATGTGTCTAACCATGTTTGACCCGTGAAGCGGCCAATAAAACCGAGGATGATCAAACCTGCTGTTATCCCTGTAATTTGATTCGTATGGTGCTGAATCCAGCGTTGAAATTTCATAACGTAACCCCTTTTCGTTTGATAATGCATTCAGTATAGGTGGGATTGCGTCATAGATAATTGACGGTCATCAAGAACGACAAAAAAGACTAAATCCGAAATTAATCGAATTTAGTCTTTCAGTCATTCATTTTAATGATTAGTGTTGCTTACGACGAAGACCAAACAATGAGAGTAAACCAGTTAATAAGGCTAAACCAGTACCCATTGCTGCTGTTGTAGCAAGTTCGCCAGTATGTGGCAACTCAGCTGCAGCAGGCTGATCAGTTTCATCAGTCGTTTTCGTTGTTGGTGCAGTAGCTTTCTTAACAACAGTTGCCGGCACACTCTGTTGAGCAACTGGTGCTAAAGTTTGTGTCGTTGCTGCAGGTGCCACCGTGGTCCGTGTTGCAGCGGTTGATGTTTGATCAACTGCGTCAGCAACTAAATGAACTGTCTGTGGTGTGACATCATTCAACAAAATCCAGTCGCTTTGGCCTGGTGCCAAATGATAGCCTGCAGGAACCATGTTGCCAATGTAAACCCAGTTGCCAGTGTAACCCTGAATCTCAGTGGTTGTGATAATTTGACCATTATCGTCATCCGTCATAAGCAGTTCGATTGGGTCCCAAGGACGATCTGATGACACAGGCGTTGTCGGTTGGGCAGTGGCCGTTGGTGTGAGCACGGGCTGCGTCGGCACGTTTGACGTTACGTTTGCGACCGTTACTGGCTGTGCAGGTTCAGTCGGTGTCGTTGGTTCAGCTGGCACATCAGGTGTTTGGGCCGGTGTGGTTGGCTGATCAACTGGCGTTGGAGTTTCGGCAACATTGACCGGTTTCTCCGGCGTTGTAACTGGTACTTCGGTAGTTGTGACCGGCTTCTCCGGTGTTGTTACTGGTGTTTCCGGAGTTGTAGCTGGTTTCTCTGGCGTCGTTACTGGTGTTTCTGGAGTTGTAGCCGGTTTCTCTGGTATCGTTGCTGGCTTTTCCGGAGTTGTGGCCGGTTTCTCTGGTGTCGTTGCTGGCTTTTCCGGAGTTGTAGCGGGTTTCTCTGGCGTCGTTGCTGGCTTTTCCGGAGTTGTAGCTGGTTTCTCTGGTGTCGTTGCTGGCTTTTCCGGAGTTGTAGCCGGTTTCTCTGGCGTCGTTACTGGTGTTTCTGGAGTTGTAGCCTGCCGAGGAATCACATTAACAAAAGTCTCTGCATACACTGACCTAGTACGAGAATCAACCAGCGGAGCATCGTTTGCAACGGAATCAGTGCTTACAGGCTCATCTATCAAGTCTAGATTGATAGCCTTTGTTGCATAGGGTGCACTATATGAAACTATCACCGGCATATCACTGGCAGGTGTTTTAGTTGAAATAGGCTGTGACACCAGCGTCACATTTTTAACTGTCATCTCAGCCTTGTCATACGTTGTCCCACCAGCAAAGCTATCAGCTAAACTCCACTTATCTCCAACATGCAAAGTAATTTTATTGAGTTTAATTTCAACAACATGGGTTTTTGCTGTAACAGACTGCCCATTTTTAGGTGTAAATGTTACATCGTAAATTCCAGGAGTAGATAAATCTACTTTACTATCAACAGTGACATCATTAAGCATTTCGTCCGGTACTCTCAGTCTGCGACCAGTTTCGTCAATCAGAGAAAGCAGATTTTGTACAGGTGCATACTTTTGATTATCTAAAAGCATCCCTGGCTCAACAGCTGCGGTCATAACATCTTGAACAGTAACAACACTCTGTCGAATATACTTAACCTCAACCATTTGAGTCAAACCTGTGTCACCCATCACTACATCGTTGAGATTATAAGTTCCAGTCACAGAAACAATTCCTGTTTCGGCATCGAGCTTGTACGTGTTGCCATCTTTCATTTCCAGTTTATACGTGGCATCAGATGTGTTAACTGTTTCAGGCAAATTGATCGTATAACTGCCTAACAGAGTTCCACCGGCAACGGAAATATCATGGTCTTTGTTCAGTTTCCCATCAGTACTAACTATTGAAATATTCAATGCGACAGGCTTTGCAGTCAACGTCACACTTGTTTCAGGTGTTAAGTTATATTTGTTATTTGCATCTGCCACAATCTGTGGAAATGCAACATATTTATCAGAAAGCAGATAATTATCTGCTATTGTTCCCAAATCAGCTTTTTCTTGATCAGCAGTATAGGCAACAATAGTTCGATCTTTGGTTCGATCATCGCTTTCTACAATGGTTGAGATCCCAATCTTCTTAGCTGAATCGGGCGTCAATGATTTTGATTCGTCGTTATCCTTAAGAGAGTTATCAAACGAAACCAGGGTGCTTGCTGTTTGACCGTTTGTTACGACTGTTAATTTTGGTGTTGGCACATAGTAAGCCTCGAAAACATATTCCGAAGTCTTCTTTGGATCATTAATTGAATACGTTTGTACGTTTGGATCTACTGGAATATAACTAATTTTAGTATTTCCACTAGTTCCATCTGTAGCTGGCGCCATGACGTTTTGTGGCTCATTATAAGAAATAGAATCGTTGTAATGAACTACTTTATTAACAAAGTTTGAGTCTGCGTCGATTTCTTTACCAGTGGTTGCATCAATAAGCTTAACGGTTGCTGTTGCTTGCAAAGGTGCATACCAAACTGGAACTGAAGATCCGTTTAATTGCACCTCCGCGGACACTGTGCCATCAGCATGATTTTGCAAAGTATAACCTAATCCAGTTTTACCCAATTTCTCGGCAATGGCGGGATAATTTGCAGCCTCATTTACTGAAACTAGCGTGTATCCCTCAGGAGCCTTATCCAGATTCCCTGAGTCCATGACGTTCTCTTGCCCAGTTACACCAGATAAATTTATGATTGGTAATTTTGCAATAAGACCATCTGGTTTTCCAGTGGTTGCATTATAAGGGATAAGCTGTGTTGTATCTTTATCAGAAACTGTGTAAGTGAAAATAACGTCATCATTCAATACGCCTGCAGTTCCTGAAACATTAGTCGGAATACCGTCAACAGCAAGCTTATATCCCTGTAGTTCTACCGGCCCTATCGCGTACGACTGCCCAACTTTGTATGACTTTTGAAAGGAAGTTGGGATGTATGAATCGCTACCTTCTGGCTTCGCTTCATCCTTTGTAACTAGCTCGTCATTGTCATACGCTGTATGTGAAATCAAGGATTTCGTTCCATCAGGGTTGAGAACTTCATATTTAACATTAACAACTGCTTCACTAACATATCTAAATGATTCATAGTTCATGTTCTGAATATTGTATGAAGCTCCGGTCGACGCCGCCATTGCAAATGATAATGGCGCGTACGTTCCATCTGCATTTTTAGTCAACCAGGGTGTTACATCGATTGACCAAGTAGTTAAATCTTGAATTCCAGGCACGGTTACAACTTTGCCATCACTTCCCACTACTGGGTTACCAGCGGCATCTAATTTATCAGAAGGGCCGCCATAAGTAACTGTCATAATGTGTTCAGTTTTAACCGCCTGAGTTCCATCTGCATTTAATATTTCTTTACCATTGGCATCTTTTTGCGGAATTTCTAGCGGCTCGTAAACCATATGAATAGGAATTGTTGTACCGTTGGTGACCGATGGCGTCAGTACTCGTTTAGGACCGGCATGCTGATCTGTTGTTGCAATTTTGCTATCTCCGATTGCTGCCGTATATATACCGCCTAATTCCTTCGTATCGTCTCGATGATTCAAGGCTTGATAATCCAGGGCATCATTCGCGGGATTCACTGCTTCATCGTTATAAAACCCTTGGGGATAGACAGTTCCATTAGGCCCACCATAAGTTGCAGCTACTCCTTGGCTATTTGTATATTCAAAGGCTCCGTACGCGTGTTGCTCTCGAAAATACTCATTCATTCCATCAAAATTCATGGAAATTTTTTTATCCGTGATGTCCTTAATATGCTCGTTATAAAAGTCATTGGCTGATTTATAGTCTGTTCCGAAGTACCAAATGTCATCAGCCAGTCTCTGTCCACTACGATCTCTGCTTGGATCTGGATAAAATTCTGGGTGAACATTAGTGTCATCACCATTGTAGTAATTGTCAATTTTAAAGCCGAATGAGTTTGGTAAACCCGCTATTCCCAGTTCTCCACCAGTTCCACCTACCATGTTATTATTCCCAGGGTGAAATATGAAAGATATCCCATCGGCGTTAGATGACTGTCCATCTAAGGACATACTAACTCCGCCGTTAACGGTAAAACCATAGTTCGGATTTAATTGGTTTAACAAGGTTATATTCCCGGATTGACCGCCCTTACTAGTCAATGTCACTTTACCATCGGCATATCGAGCGTCACCGTTTACTTTGAAAAAACTGTCAAAATTGCTTGGACTGATAGTAACCGTTTGCCCGTCAGGGGCAATTGTTGTCTTATCAACTGAAGTTTTGGGTTTAGACTGCGTGTTTGTGGAATCAACGGCGCTTGCCACATTTTCAGAGGATGTATCCACTGAAAATTCAAGGTTCGGCGCTTTAGCAACCGAAGTGTCAGATGATGACACTTGATTTGTAGATTGTGATCCCACATCTTTAGCAACAAAATCAGAAGCTTGAGAGTCTTTGGTGTTGTATGAAGTCACTGACTGCACAGTACTTTGACTACTCTGTGAGGCCTGGCTTGCCACAGAAGTTACTGATTGTGCATCAGACTTTACTGAACTTGAACCATCTGCTGAATCTTGAGACTGTTGGTCGCTGACCTTTGTGTCAGATTTATCAGCTGAAGCGGTAGAGGTTGTGCCGCTTTCGACTTCATTCGTAGTGTTTTTTGCCGCGTCTGAATTTGAGGCTGTATCGCTTTTAGCAGAGCTGGCAACACTTGCAGCTTCACTAGCCGTTGAGGCTTTTTCGCTACCAGCTGATGTTTGCGAAGCCGCAGCACTTGAGGCCTGACTGGCCGGAGCACTAGCCGGCTTTTCAACTGGTGCCTGATCTGTCGTCGTTACATCAGCAGCGTGAGCAGTGGTCGTCATTGCGCCCACGCCAAAAAAGGCAAGTGCAACTGCGGCGAATACCCAGTTCTTGCCATCTTTATACATCCGATAATGCAGCTTCGTTTCTGGTTGCATGTGTTTATAACTCATTCGTTTAAATACCCCTCAATTTAAAACCCTGTTGTATTTTTAATCGTCATTAAATCTCTTGGCGGTTGTTCAATTTGCATGGGAAAGAGGTCTGCGATGGTTGTTTGCAAACGAAGAAAGTCATGCATAATCGATTACATTTATATCATTAAACCGTGTAAGCGTTTTAGTAGCTTAACCTTTTAGTAATCAAATTTATTCTGTGGGTATTTATACCATAGAAACGTCGCCTTTAAAAGGCATATAGGTTGCGCTTTTTGCCGCTTTTGGAACAACCAATGTTTCATCTTTACATTTTTCACCATGTCTGGAAATGTGCTTTCATCGCGTAATAAATGCAATCGTTTGCCTTTACTAGTAATCATTTTTGTAACTATACCAATTTAGCCAAAAAATATTTAAATAGCTAAAATAATTTGCGCGTACAAAAAAACGATTACGAGTTTCCTCGCAATCGTTTTCAAGTAATACCTATTCGATTAAGCTTCTTGTTTGCGCACATAGTAGGCAAATCCTGCAATAACACTGAGCAGAACTAAACCAAGCATCGCTAGTAATAAAGCTGATTTTTCACCAGTCTCTGGTAATCCAGTCACACCATGTCCTTCTTGTTTAGCAGGTTGACCCGCAGGACGACCGTTGGAAACAAGTTTTTGTGATGCTACAGACGTAACAGCGACAGCCTCATAAGAACCATTTTGTGCTGATACAATCGGCGTTTCAGGTTTAACTGGACGCGCTGGTTGATTTGGTATTGTTGGTGTCATTGGCTTGTTTGGTACGTTTGGCATTACTGGTACATTCGGTACAGTTGGTGTCGTAGGAACGTTTGGTACTTCAGGGGTTGTTGGTACGTTCGGAATATTCGGCGTCGTTGGTGTATTCGGAATTTTTGGTACATTCGGTGTCGTCGGTGTGGTCGGGATATTCGGAATGTTTGGTGTCGTTGGAGGTGTAACTGGTGGTACCTGTACGTCTTGGAACTTAGCCGCGACAGCCACAGGTTCATCAGTTGCATGATCCAGAACAACAACTTTCAACAACTCAGTGCTCAATTGATAACCAGTTGGGGCGACCGTTTCCTTGAAGTAGTAAGTACCAGGCCTCAAGTCAGTAACGGTTAACGTCCCATTGGCATCCGTCGTCAAGCCTGTCTTAATAACATTCTTGTCGGCATCGAGCAGATCAAACGTTGCATTGGCCAACACGTGACCATCTTCGGCAGCAACTTTCGTCAGTTTAATACTGCCTTGGTAATCAACCTGTGAAGCAGTTACGTTACTTTGACCACCACGAGTGGTGTCCGCAATAACAAACTTCGTTTCATCAACATTGTCGTTGATCAGGTAACCATCAGGTGCAGTGATTTCCTTCAAGTAGTAAGTACCAGGTGCTAGTCCAGTAATCGTGAAGTTACCGTTTGCGTCAGTAGTAAGTTGGCTAACTTGCTTGCCATCCATTGTGACTTCAACACTCTTCTTATCACTGTCAAGCAATTGATAGACAGCACCGGCAAGCTTATCACCCTTACTGTTTGTCTTGGTGAACTTCATTGATCCTTGATAGTTCGTTTGATCACCAGCAAATGTAACGACTGGCGCGTCATTAGCTGGCATTACCATGAAGTATAACCGATTACTAAAATCACGACCATCTGGAGCAGACTTAACGTGACCATCTTTCTCAGTGACAGCTTCAGCACCATCAACTCGATAAAATTCCAAGCCATGTGGTTTTCTCAAATCAGCATTCAAACCTTTAATCAAGTTTGTTGGTTGAAGATCCGGCGTATCATCACGAAGAATGTAACCAGGCGCATGAGCAATTTCTTTGAAATAGTAGTTACCAGGCTTCAAACCATAAATGAAGATTTGACCATTGTCATTAGTTGTAAACTCTGTATTGCCGTCAATGGAAACGCGTTCTTGAGTACCGTCGTCATTGACATACCAGAGTTCAAACTTCGTGTTAGCTAACATTGTTCGCGTACCGACATCGTGCACGTCCGTTTGACCATACTTAGTCATTTTAACGGCACCTTGCCAGTTTGCAAAGTCTGGCAGCTTATCCACAAGATCTTGGTTACTCTTTCCAATAGTAAAGTGAATCAAGTTAGTGTTTAAAACATAACCGTTTGGTGCTTTCATTTCTTTGAAGTAGTAATCGCCAACGGAAAGAAATTGTGTTTTAACCAAACCGTTTATATCAGACGTAATTGTCTGAACAAATGTATCGTTTGAATCGTAAACATTGAAGATTGCACCAGGTAACGGCGTACCTGTTGCAAAATCAGTCTTAGTTAGGTAAGCGTAACCTTGGTAGTCAATTTGATTAAGTGACAGTTTCGACTGATTATCGATGAATCCATCACCATTAACAACAAACTTAATTACGTCCGAATTAATAAGATAATCCTTCGGTGCCTTAATTTCAGTCAGCGTGTAATTGCCGGCAGTCAGACCATCAAAAACAATTTGACCATTTTGAGTCTTGTATTGCTTAGCCGTTTGGCCGTTGTCACTAGTCAATTCATACTGTGCATCATCAAGCATTTGGTGTTTCATATTGTACTTAGTGAACACAAGACGATTTTGAACATTAACCAAAGTGGCTTTAGCTGAATCATCCAACCAGGCCGTGTTTTGACCTTGAAGATCATTCACAACTACTTTGATTGGTGTTACATCAAGCACATAACCAGGCAATGTTTGTCTTTCAACAAAGTAGTAAGTGCCAGGTTTTAAATCTTGAGTGGTAACAACCCCATTGTCGTTAGAAATTAAGCCACGTTCAACAATGTCGTTGTTTGAATCCAGTAAATCAAACTTCACACCAGCAAGTTTTTTACCGTTAACGTCTGTCTTCGTCAATTGTGCATGACCTTGGTAATCAATCTGACTTAGGCTTGCGACTGAAATTTTGCCTTTTTCATTAACTGTAAATTGGACAGCATCATTGTTAGTTGCATAGCCCTCTGGTGCAGTTAGCTCCCTTAATTGATATTTACCAGTTTTTAGCCCGATGAGAGTAAATTGTCCCTGGTCATTTGTAACCCAGTTTCCATCACCGTCTAATGAATTTTTGACTAAAACATAATTGTTGTCATCAGTCTCCGAAAGATCTTCGAAAAACAATTGGTAAACTGCCTTAGGGCCAACCTTTCCGTCAGCGCTATTTAAATACTTAGTAAACGTAATTTGGTTCTTAACGTTTGTAAATGTTGGTGTTAATTCACAAGCTGCAAGAGTCGCATTCCGAACATCATTGGAAATTGTTAACGTATAGGTTGTTTCGTCGACCAAATATCCATCAGGTGCAGAAATCTCTTGTAGCTTGTAGTCACCTCCGCCAAGATCATCAAAACTAATTACACCATTTTCGTCAGTAACTTTTTGTTTTGTCGTTCCATCTGGCAAAGTTAATTGATACTTAACACCTTTAAGAGGATTACCGGTAACTTTATCGGTTTTCGTTAACTTAATTTGTCCTCGATAGTCGATCAATGTGAATTCATTAGTACTATCTTTGTCAGCGTCAATATGGAAATAAATAGGAGTACTGTTCAAAATGTAACCGGCAGGGGCAGCAACTTCTTGTAACGTATAGTCGCCAGCTGTCAAATCATCAATGACAATCTGACCATTGCCGTCCGTCGTCCAAACATCATTCGATGTCTGTTTGCCATTAGCATCCGTGGTCAATGTTTTAATAACCTTACCGGAAGCATCTTTCAAAACGAAAGTTGCGCCAACAACCTTGCTATTATCGTTACCAACCTTTGTCAGAACAACATGGTCAGTATAGTTGATAACATGGTCGGTTTTGTCTACAGAATTTGTATATTTTACATTATCGAGACCATCTGCGGAGTTCGTGTTAATTGTAAATGAAACAATGTCGGCATTAGCATCTGGATTGTAGTAGCCATTTGGTGAAGTTGCTTCACGAACGCAATAGGTCCAGCCAGCATTTAAACCGGTGAAACGAACTAATCCGTTTTCATCAGAGTTAGTCTTGGTAACATAGACACTCTTTTTCGCTGCATCTAAATAATAGAGATCAAATTCAGCGCCAGCAATTGCCTTGTCGTCAGTGCCAACCTTGTGTAATTCAAATGTACCTTTGCTGTTACTTTGCGTGTCAGAAACAGTGATTTTTTGTTCGTCCGCAAACGAATTATCACCATCAGACTTCGGAATAATTATTTCCTTAGATTGAGGATCTGTCTTGTTCAAGATGTACCCATCAGGAGCTTGTGTTTCCTTAAATCTATAATAGTTAGGCAATAAACCATCAACTGTGATTGTACCCTTTGCATCGGTAATCAAATCTCTATAGTTTCTATTGCTACTATCTGTGTAATCAGTCCAAGTTTTACCATCGTTAGATACTTGAAAATTGAAGTGGGCGCCTTCAAGTGCATTGCCCTGATCATCTGTTTTGGTCAAAGTTGCTGAACCAAGATGATTCCAAATCGTACCCGTTTGAATCTGGTTAGTTACATCCCCGTCAAGCATATCAACGCTGATATTACGCATTGTATGTGAAGCATCTGGATGGTTCACAAGGTTTTTTGTGTCATCTGGATCTGCAATCTTCATCCAACTACCATCTAAATCAACTGGAGTAATGTAGTTTTTTGAAGGGTTCATTTCTTGAATGTAATATTGGATTGCGCTCTTGTCCAAGTGATAACCAGGAATATTTTTAAAGACAACTAAACCATTTTTATCAGTCGTTGCAGTTCTAATTAAGTTCAAGTTTCCCATCGTATCCTTCTCGTAAAGATTGAAGATAATTCCTTCAAGAAGTTTTCCACCGGTTACTTCCTTTGTTAAATGGAGGTCGTAAAAGTAACCGATTGCGCTGGCTTGACTTTTTGTAACGTTAAAACTGTCTGCATCCGTGTCACCAGGATTGCCTGGTGTAACGTTTTGACCATTTAAGTTGGCGTTGTTCGTAAAGTTTGTTTTTCCATCCTTGGTGTTAGCATAGTTGAAATACAAACGTGATTGATACTGCAATACATACGCACGACCGATAGCTTTTAAGAAATTAATTTTCAACGTTTCCTGTCCACTACCTAAATCATGTTGAATTTCAAATGTATAAGCATAACCTTTAGAAATCAAATCTTGCTTATCCTGATCTGACAAAGTGTCGAAATCCTTGAAAATTTGGACACCCTTTAATTCTTTAGTCAGGTCCGGATTCAAGATTGTTTGACGAACGGTTCCACTATTAGCCTTAGTCACATCACCAACAGAATTATCGTACACATTGTATTTTCCTTGACTGCCACCTTCAGTTGAAGTCGTAACAGTCTTCAAAATAGTCTCATAAATATGAATCGTATTTGGATCAATTCGTTGATTTTCCGAAGGTGTATCGGAGAAAACAGCATTGTTAATGGTCGACTGGCTGCGATTAATGTCAATCGTCCAAGTAGCCCTGTTATCCTTTTTAATGTCAACCGGTGCTTGGCCTTGCTTACTGATATAGGCATTACCAACATACGTTTCTACATCAGCATGAACTGTCAAACGTCCACCCGGTGTATCAGAATAATGGGTAAATGCATCATTATTGTACATATTAGTAACTTGAATACCATCAACACTTGTTTGGTACTCAATTTGAAAGGCCATTTGAGTTCGATTATCGTTGTTAGCGTCTGTCAACTTTGGTAATGGATTTTCTACCGTACCGAAATCGATATACATAACCTCTGTCGCATTAAGCAATGAATAGTTGTAGTAACCTGGTCCGCCATTGTTGTAGTTCAAGTATTGAGTAAAGTTCAAATCTTCAGCTAAACTAAATGGCTTAAATGTACCTGCAACCTTGTCCCAAATCTGATCAACATGAAACTTACCAGTAGTTGGGTCATACTTTCCATGATATATCTTTAATTGTGCATATGGTGGATTTTTAATACCAGGGTTAAATTGACCGTTACCGCCAATTGAGCCTTGCGTAATCGTAATGCTGTTAGGCAACAATTGTTGATTTCCTTGAATTGGATCCATCAAGTAGTAATGATCATAATTTTCTGTATCGTAATTGGAAACAATATTCCAATGGATTTCCTTAGTGATTGGATCGTAGGCGCCACCTTTTTTACCTTGATAGGCTTCTTCATCCTTAGCTTGGTAATCCGTCGTAGCGTGATCATGAATCTCATTCTTGTTAACATCTTTCCAAGTTGCGTCAACAGTGTTTGCAAATGTGTTCTGTTTATCTGGCACTGGTGTTGTTACATGTGCCACATCGTAAAGTGTGTAGTAATTGATGTTGAATTGATCACTCGTCTGTGTGTATTTCCCTAAAAATTCAACTGTGAAATTAGCATATTTAATGTCACCTTTTACGGCGTCGTGTTTCGTTGTAACTAGGGTTGTTAATTTATAATCTCTACCTTCAAGCAGGACATCACCGGTTGTTGTATCTTTTAACACAATTGCTGGTTTTGCATTTGCATTGTTTGAGTTCAGTGCGTCTTGTATTGAAGTAAATGGTAAGCTCAGCCCACCATTATCAGCATTATCCGTTAAAACGTAATTGTTCAGTTGATAATTACTTTTATTGATATCGATGTTCCAACGAATTGTTTTGAACCCAACGTCAATATCAGTGTGATTTTTAACTAGATTAAAACTTTTACCATACTGTGTCTTTGGTTGTTGAGTTTCATACCCGTTAACTTTAGCTTGATTAATAATTTTTACCGTTTGGTTTTTATCATCTGCCGTGGAAATAACCTTTTGGTGCTGATCAATTTGCGTCTTGTAGACCAAATTGACTGGTGAATGGAAGTTTTCCCTCAGAAAAGTCACAACGAATCCACTACCGTCAGTATTAGTCGTCAAAGTATAATCCGTTCCTGGCACTAAATACGTGTTCGAAGGCGTGTACATGTCATCAGCATTCTTGGCGTTTTGATGATACGTCATCAGTACAATTGCTAATGAACCTGGTACGAACGTTTGTGGTTTAACTACGACATCTGTATACGTGAGCTTATCACCGGTTAAAGTATCCTGACCATGGTTGAATCCAACAGTCCATGAATATATATGATGTTCAGCATCAAGTGTCTTTGGACCAATCTTATAAAAAAGTCCTTCATAATGTGCATTCAACGTTGTACTAGCGTGGATTTTTGTCGTGCCCTGTTCCTTAGCAGTTTGGTCAACGTTGTTAGTCAAATTCAAAGTGGCCGTCCTAATATTGCCCTTTGAATCCTCTGGTTTATTAATATCAGTTACATAAACCAATTTATAAACAGAGTTGATTGGATGAAGAAATTTAACATTTCCCTTTTCATCAACTGTGTAGTCCGTACCTTCAATCAGTTGTTTTCCTAAAACATCCTGACCGTTAACATCACGTACAATGTGACCATTGAGGTCCTCCTGAATGCTATAAATCTTTACAGGTGACGCTTGATTGTAAGTGACTTGTGAATCAAAGGTTTCTATTATTTGTGCGTTCGTTAGTGTTTGCATGTTGCGGTTCATGTAAACGCTCCACGTCACCTTGTCTGGATCAAGATTTTTATCCAGTTGACCGCTTTTCGAAATGCTTTGTTTTACGGCAGGATGAATCGTAATTTTATCTGTATCATTTTTTCCTGGTAACGTTAAATGATCGCCAGGTTGCCCAGGGTTTTGGATAATATCCTTATTGAATAAAGCATCAAATGACATTTGACCGTCAATATACTGGACTGGATTGTCACCTATCTCCCCTGTGACGTGAGGATTGTAAAACGTCAGCGAAATCTTGCCGTCTGTATCAATCAAGTAACGCCCATAAGTTTGGCCGCCATCGCTAGCATTATTGTTTTTAATGTCTCCGGATTGCGCCTCAACAATCTTGTACCCATCAGGAAGCTGATAGGTAAACGTGTCCCCAGTAACTAAATAACGCCAGATTGAATTTGAAATCGAAAACGTCATAGTACCGCTAATACCAGAATTAATCGTCACTTCAGTAGGCTTTATGGAATTCTTTTTCGTAGTGCCGTCATTATAAGTCAAGTTAAAGTTAACATCTAAGGTCTTAGCCTTATCTGCTTGGCTGGCTTTTGAACCATCTACGCCATTTTCATCTAGAATGTACGTCCCCAAATCATGGGCATCATGCACAGGATCTGTATTGGTATCATTAATGGCGTTGCTATTAGCAGAAGGATCAGTGGCTGATTTATTATCACCATGATCGTATTTGTCCCTAGGCTGTGTTACTACAGGAGTAACGTCTTTAGAACCAGAGCTTTCTTGGCTTGATGTGGCATCTTGTTTGGACTCGTTAGATGAACCACTTTGTTGACTAGTATCCCCTGGACCGCCACCACCAGAACTGGTGTTGTCCGTAACCGGTTGCGGTGTTGAACTGCTATCACTGCTGGCGGAGCTGGCCGAACTAGTAGCAGTGTTGTCAGTCTTAGGCGTTGTTTGCGTCTGCGGCGTTTCTACAGTGCTGGTATCCGTATTGGTCTTACCCTCAGGTGGCGTAGTAACGCTACTTGAGCTCGCATTGTTTGTGCCCGACGCATCAGTCGAAGAAGGCTTGCTAGTGCTTGTTACAGACCCACTTGAATTGCTAAAAGGTGCAGCCGACTGAGTACCAGAGGCCCCTGAAGCATTACCCGAAGAGCTAGGTGATCCCGTCGAAGAAGTTGCCTGGTTAGTTGCAGCGTCTGTCGTATTCTGTTTGGCGCTACTTGCATCACTAGTAGCTGTGCTCGATTGGCTACCCGCCGTGCTACTAGTGGCAGCAACCACTGGCGTCGTATCCGCCTCAGCACTGATTGTTTTGACGGTTGTGACACTGAAAAAGACACTTGCAATAACTGCTCCCGCTAGCGCGTATAGATGTTTCCTCAAAATAATGTTCCCCCACGAGTTATAGCTAAATCATTTAGCATAAATAAAAATACTATTAATCAATGTTTTTACTAGTTATTATTTCAATAGGTAAACTAAAAGTTACAGCGTCATTTATAACATACTTTTCAATGCTTTAAAACCGCGTCACTGTGGGGGTTGACGCCCATATTTTCTTTTAATTATTAGACCGTTCCACTTTAGTAATACGTTTTACTTAAAACGTTGTTTATGAAACCCTGTTCTTGTGCAATCGTTTGTCTTCACGACTTATTGTTTTAGCCACTATACCAATTTCTTGTTCAAAAAATTCAATCGCTTACATATTATTAATCTTAAGCAAAATGTAATAGTTATATTTCTACATTCGTAATATTTAACTAGTTCACTATCCCTGAAATTTTAGGTTCATGAACCAGTTAACTTATTTTCGAACAGCATTTTCCAAAAATGGTGTACACTATTATGCAATGTCATCTCTTTATGACTGCTAGGAGGTCGAACGTAATCGTTAAAAATTCTGCCATTCATAAGTTGTCGCCCTTCAAATCCTTATCAATTGAGCAGGGCAAACTAAAAACCAAAATCGAGGACTTCTGTAAGTCGCATATTCAAGCCGAGACTAACAAAGCAGCTATCTTTACAATTCATGGCGACGCAGGTACCGGGAAAAGTGTTATTTTAAGTCAGCTATTCAATGATATTCAAACCGCTGCTCGCACTGATTCAACCAGCCCATTGTTTGACACGACGAATATTTTTCTCGTGAATCATCCAGAAATTCTCAAAGTCTATAAAGAACTAGCCGGTCAACTCCCTAACTTACGGAAAAAGGATTTTGACCGGCCAACTTCGTTTATTAACCGCTCACATAAGAACGGTCACCACAGCGATATCGTCATTATTGACGAAGCTCACTTACTGCTGTCCAAACCAGACAGATACAATAACTTTGATCAGCAAAATCAGCTACTAGAGATCCTTAAATTAGCGAAGATTGTTGTCTTAGTGTTTGATACGCATCAAGTCTTAAAAACCAAAAGCTTTTGGAATGAACAACGTTTGCAACAATTGCTTGCGCCGTACCCACATGCTGATTATCAGCTGCGCCAGCAATTCCGGATGCACGCAAATCAAGATGTCGTCGATTGGATTGATAATCTGACGGCCCGTCGACTTACACCTGTGCCAGCAAATACCAAAGACTTCGAATTGCACATATTCGACGACGCTCAGGCAATGTACGACCGTATCAAACAGGATGATCAACGAGTTGGTCTCTCACGAATCGTCGCGACATCCGGCTATCCTTCTAGGCTCGATGGCGGCAAACACTATGTAACAGAAGGACGATTTAAATTGCCGTGGGATCAATATAATTACCAAGCCACTTCATGGGCAGAGAAACCCGAAACCATCAATGAAGTCGGCTCTATTTACACCGTTCAAGGCTTTGACCTCAACTATGTTGGTGTCATTCTTGGCCCGCCATTCGATTACGATCCAATCACTCAACGCATGACCGTCAACACAGACCGGGTGACAGATCCCGAGGTTTTCAAACGACGTGATGATTTAACAAACCCACAAGAAATCCAACAAATTAAAGAACAGCTGACACTAAACGTGCTCAACGTATTAATGAAACGTGGTGTCTATGGTCTTTATATCTACGCGAGTCAGCCTGCACTTCGGCAACGATTGTTGGAACTGACCTCGTCAAAATAAGCTAATCAATCAAAATAGACGTTTTGCACACGAAAGTTTGTGCAAAACGTCTATTTTAGTTACATATTGGAGAATCAAATCTGGACTGGCTTGTCCGGCAACTTTGTCACAGCAATCGTGGATTCCATACATTGCTACGCTATCAACTGAAGCATGCCACTATTGACAGCCACCAGTGCACCACTTCAACACCGTTTACCAGACCTTCGAGTCAGACTCTCTCTAATCATCTTGCAAATCCGTCGTGATTTCATTACGGCCACGACCTTTGGACTGGTACAGCATCCGGTCTGCCCGATCGTAAAGATGATCAGCTTCGTCGTCACCGTCCCTCAGTTGTGCTAAGCCAAATGACATCGTAAATTGAATCTGAGAGTGCTGATAGATAACCGTCTTATTCTCGGCGTTAACCTGAATTTCACGGGCCAGCATCTGCGCCATTTCCATCGTCATCCCCGTTAGCAACATTTCAAACTCCTCGCCGCCAACCCGATAAACGGAAATATCTTTATCGTTGCCCACATACTCTCGAAGCATGGTCCCAACTGTTGTCAGGACGCGATTGCCCCCTAAATGTCCGTACGTATCATTAATGCGTTTGAAACGGTCGATATCCATCGCAATGAGAATTAACTGATCATGTTCTTCTCGAGAGCTCTTATACGCATGATTAAACGTGGTCGCAAACGCAGCATAGTTCGCTAACCCCGTTAGTTCGTCAATGGTTGCTTGGTGAACGCGCTGCACGTATGAGCGATTATCTCGATCCAAAAAGATAATGGCGAAATACAGGACGATATCCATCACCCAAAAGATTGCAATCTGCTCATACATGTCAGCCAACGTGATTTTCTGTTGAATCGGAAAGTGCATCACGTACACCAGTAACCAAAAGAGCGGAATGAACACTATGCTGGTCACAATAATCGTCAACATCCGTGACGTCCACAATCGATGACGAACCACACCAAGCAGGCAAATAATGACAGCATAGAAAACCAGAAACAGTAGCGAACGTTCCATCTGTGAACCACCGATCAAAATGATCCTAGTTAGAAACTGAAGGCCTAACACGATATACGCCGTTTGTTGACCAATGAAAAAGACCACATACATTAACAGCAGCATGCGAATGTTAACAAACGCATAGTTGGGGCCCACATGAATCGTAGCGTATTCGAAATAGATGCCAAGCAGGCCAAAGTAAATCACACTGAGCACTTTCAACCGGCCTTGCTGATAATTCAACGAAAATTTAGGATCATGTCCAGGGTGAACCCAGATGCGACGGACGAGAATTTGGAACAAGAAAATAATTCCCAGTTCAAAGAACAATCCCGTCAACAACGGATTTAGGTTCCAGTGCGTCAATGTCATCCCCAGATCTCCTTTCGCTTTAATGCAGCGCTTTTTATCGCGTTATCGTTTCAACAATTATTAGACATCGTATTCCGTTTCTTTAATACCAGCATTCATCATGTCATAAGGATTGTGCATCGTGTTATCGTCAAACTCAGCCACCCCGATAACAAGTGACAATTCCATCATTTCTAACGCCTTGGCGCTGTTGGCAGCCTTGGTGAAGTTATCGCGAATCCGCTGAGCGGCGATGCGTGCCCCAGCTGCGTCTGTGAACATCAACGTTCCCCATGTCGGCGTCACGGTGTCCAAAATGTACCCAATGTCATTATCGCGGGTTGATTGCACGATCGTGTCAGACACCAACCGAATCAAGGCATCCAACTGTTCGTCGCCCATCATCCGTTCCAGTTCAGAGTAATAACGAATCCGAATAATGATTGTCGTCACCGGAATTTTAAACCGGGTGTGCGTTTCAAGATACACATTGGCATCTTCGATATAGGAAACTGTGGTTCGCAAGTTTGTTTGCGCATCAAACGCCCCACGTTCAACCATGTCAGTCGTCAATTGCTGATTCTGTTGCTGTAACTGGCGCTGCATCGTGGTCATGCCATAAAAGCTCAGTGACAACAGTAGCGGCATGAGCAGCCAAAAGACTAGTGCTAAGTTAACCGTATGGTGCTGAACCAGATTGAGGTACACCATCACTAATCCCTGAATAAACATGAACACCAAGTTTAGCGTCAGGCCGGTCGTCAAACTAAAGAAGTAAGTCGTCATCACCAATGCGACAGTGATGCCTAAATAAAGCGTATTTAGCAATAGGTTGCTTGGCGTCGCGCCGAAAAAGATGGCGGTAATTGCAATCAATCCCAGGAAGGCCAACAAACAAGCATCGGCCATCAAACTGGCGTTATTTGTCTGACGATTGTTTTTCATGAGAACGGCCTCCCTTCCCGATTCGTTGACCGTTCTTGTGGAACATTAGGAACAGCGCATACGCGATGATCACAATCATCAAGAATGCCAAACCAAGGTAAATAGCAAGTGCCGAGTTTTTGTGAATCGTTTGCGTAACAGTCGGTTTAACTTCAGCATTCTTTTGCTTCTTAAACCGGTAATTATAGTGATTATTATCTCGGTCCACCAAAATGGCATCCCCAGTGTATTGTTGAATATTACGCTGGAAGTTAATCTGCGTCGAGGCCATTGCGACGTCACGACTGTGCGCCGCAGTGACGACGAGCACGCCTAAGCGCTTATTCCATGGTGACCGCAAGAGTTGATTAGCACCGACGGTTTGACCATAGGCCGACTCAATGCTGAGTTTCTCGTTCGAAAGGAAACCAGTAAACTTTTTATTGTATTGGAAATAAAGTTTGTCGTTCAATGACTTGATAAATGAATTATCTGCTGGCGTTCCAAACGCAATGACGTGGTGTTCGCGAAGAACATTCTTAGGCGGCGTCTTCGTGTAAAACTGAATTGACCCAGTATTGCTTTGGGCAAAATTGCCAATCAAATTAAAGATGTTCGTCATGGTAGTAAAATCACTCGCACTCAGTGTCTTTGGCCGCACGATGGCTAAATTGTTGAACGACTGATTTTTGATAAACAGACTTGGATAGTTGCTAAAGAGAATATCTGTTACCGGTTTGGACTTGATGTAGGCCCGCGAGTCTGGTTCCACGAACGCCCATGGTGTCTGCGCATTATCGCTATCACTTTGATCCTTCATTTCGAGATCAAACGCTACCCGAATGACAAAGCTGTTACCCAAAGATTGACCGTTTGGCAAGTTAACAGTGAGCTGATCATTGTCGGCATTGGCCGCAGTCAATTTCTTACTGCCAATCGGTTTGCCATTCACATAAACGGTAGCCAGTGAGCGCGTGAAATCAAGGTTCTTTGCGTATCGGAAGTGCACACGGATTTTGCTCCCGTCCGCATTCGTCCGGTCCGTCGGTAAATTAACGAAATAAGTACTTTCCTGATGCTTCGGACCCGTGATTTGATCACCCGTCGACGTTAATTTACGACTGCCTTGATACTGCAGATCAGACGTAAATGTTTGGGTAGCTGCGGAGATATTTTTAGTATCCGCGCTGGTTTCCTTCATCAACTCAGCGTTAGCAATAAACCGCGCCGCCTTTTCCAGATCTTTGCCGGTTGCAGCGGTGACCAAGAGTACATGCTTATTTCCGTCATAAATTGTTTTAAGCACCGCGTGTTTGGCAACATCCTGACGACTCACGGCCGCCTGATATTTCTTTGGCAGATGTTGATACGTTGCCATGACAATTTGATAGTCAGCTTTTTTAGCCTTGCTCGTATCAAACGTGGTCACAGGAATCTGGTTATTCTCAGTAGTGATTACCCGTGCGTAACCGGCCAGAGCGTACATGCTGGCAGTCAGCTCGTCATTAGTTGCCTGCTTTGGCACAGAAATAACCGAGTTATGATTCACGATGGTATCCGGTCCGCTGAAATGATCGTAGAACGATTTAATAGCAGTTTCCGGATCCTTCAACACATACCGAAAGTTGACGTTGGCACCACTGTATAACGTGAACCAGTTAGCTGGCGTTTGCGCTACTTCCGCCTTGCTCCCGTCAGAATTCAAAATCTGGCCACTGATCTTAATATTGTTCGTGCCACTGAGCAAACGAGTCGGAATGTCGACACTCTTCGTTTGCAAGCCAGCCTTATTTTCGGGCCTGAACGAATAAAATTTAACGCCATTAATCGAGACGGTGATGTCAGATGTATCGCCATTAGTTAACTGGCTAACCTGATAGTTTAAATTCAGTGTTGCCTGTTTAACGTCCCAGTAATCCATCTTGATAAAGTACGTATTGGCGGTAATTGAATTGCCGGACAACGTTGTGGTGCTATTTTGAAATGGCTGCGTGTACGTCTGTTCATCAGCGGCCTTCGCCGGTGTTATTGTGATGACCAAACTAACCGCGAGTGCGAATAACAGCCACAGCACCGACAATCCCTTACCGGTACCGCTTTGTCTTGTACCATTTCGCTTGTTTATGAAAAACCTGCTCTCTAACATAACCCACCATCCCGTATGCGGCTACTGCAAGCCACATTTGACTATATGTGATGTACATCAAGATAATTATGAGAACGTTGCTAAAGTTCATTTCGCCCTTTTCCGTTGTGATTGTGATGTACGTACTGGCAACGAAGAGAACAATTGCCAGCAACCATAACGAATTGCTGAACCCCTGTAAGTTTGAATGAACTTTACCCGCAACCGAGAGGACAAATACGGTGTCGGATAAGACTAACGACGTCATCAGGAGAAAATAAATGGACAAAAAGTACAACAGATCGAAACGAATTGGCCGGCCACGTTTGGTAAATAGCAAATGCGTGTTTTTTAGGATGACGTAGATATTTCCCTTAACCCAGCGCGTTCGTTGATGGAACCACACGGATAACGTTTGTGGCTCTTGCTCCCAAGTAACTGCTTTAGGCTGAAACTTAATGTGAAAGCCCTTCATGTAGATCCGAAAACTGATTTCCGTATCTTCAGCGAGTGCTTTCACATCCCAACCACCGACTTCTTCCAACAGTGATCGACGAATGACGTAATTTGTGCCCGGAATCGTACATAAATGAAATAACTGTTGTCGCCCGGCCTGCGCCATCCATTGAAAGGACAGCGTCTCGATGTTAATGAAGCGTGTGAGTAACGTTGCATTACGATTTCGCGTCCGAAACTTGCCAATCACTGCCCCCAACGTATCATCAGCCATTAACTCGGCAACTAGAATTCGAAGCGCACCACTTTCTGGCGTGTTATCCGCATCATAAATGGAAATGACATCGCCTTTGGCAGCGGCAAGACCAATATTCAGGGCGTTTGACTTCCCTTTACCACCATTTGTCTTGTCTGTATTGATCACGTGAACCTGGCGATGAGGGTAACGCTTTTGTAAACGACCCAGCAATTCTGCCGAATCATCATCCGAATTGTCGTTAATAATGATGATTTCGTAGCGATCGTGTGGATAATCGAAGTTCAATAACGACTCAACCGTCTTGACGATAACGATCCCCTCGTTGTGGGCAGGAACCATCACCGACACAAACGGCACTTTTTTCGGCAGTTCACGCGCGGGCGTTTTTACCTGGCGTAGATAATTGACATATCCTGCAATGACCAAAATGATATTCACGATTAAAATGGTCCAAATTGCCAAGATCGCAATAAAGAGAAAAATGTCGAGAATGTTAATGATGGTCCCTCCTTTCAAGATGCCAAACTGACTGCGCGAAGTTTGCCACTACTTCTTTTTAAACATGCGCCAGTAAACTTGACGACCAACAATATAAAATGCGAGTAAGACGATTAACGACACAATCATGAAGAAGAACAGGAAGACACCATCTACGCTAAAGAATGTGTTTAGCGCCCCTGTCGGCGTAACTGGTGTTGGCTTAGTCTGCTTTGGCGGATTGTACGTTGGTACCACCGTTAACTGCCCGTTTAAGTAATAATTGCCATTACGATAGTGTGCCCGCTGGTTGGCGACCGTCGTGGTGCCACTAAACTTGCCAGCGCTTGGATCCAACCAACTAACCTTAGCAGCACTCACGCGTTTGACTAGCCCCGTCAAGTCCTTTTGACTGTCGGGCATTGTCATGGTAATTGCTGTTGGCGATGAAAATGAGAGGTTTGTTTGAGCCAAATTGGTACCGTTGTGGACAGTCTCTAATGACTGTTCTTTGAGTCCATAAAATGTCCGTTTGTATACACCGGCAGTGTTATCTGCGTCGGCATTTTTAGTTTCAGAAGGGTTGCCCGTTAAAATGACATTATTGCTATATGACAACGCTGCTGGCCGATAAACCAAGTCTTGATTCCAGTAATTAGGAACGCTCATCCCAACCGGAAACACCTGCCGGGCAATAAACCGCCGGATCTGCGTTTGCATCAACTGTGTCAGTTCCGACTGAGTACTGGCCTTGGGATAATATACAACGGGCGTTCGCAGAAAGATGACGCCGCCATGGTTTTCAACCCACTGCAGCTCACTCGTAAACCGTTTGTATGCCGGCAAATCGGTATTAACGGAAATACTGGTTGTACTGATGGCAAACGGAATCCCGTTATTCTCTAAATCCGTAGCCAACTTATGCAACAAGTCCATGTTCGTAAATGGCGTCACGTCTGTAATCGTCAGTAATGGCGCATAAGTTGACGTGTGACCAAAGAAACGGGCAATTAACCGACTGGCAACAACGAAACTCAGGCCATTTGGTGTCAGATAAGGTAGGTACGCGCTGTTTCCATTGATGACGCCGTATGGTACTTTTTGGGCATTTTGACTTTGCGGCACTAAGGTCCCAAACGTCGTCACTGTCGCTGGTGTCTGTGCCGTCACGGCCAAAGACTCACTGAAAGATAATAATTGCCGCGCTGATGATGTGTGGTCGCTTAACCAATATTGCTGATGATAGCGTGGACGCAACTTCAAACCGAGCGATTGTTGCTCATCTGTAGCCATTGACGGTCCAATGTGGAGTTTTAAACCCGTAAACGCCGCCCGATCATGAGCAAAGTGACTCATTGTCAACTTAGCCTGTGACCAATTCACCATCGTGATAACCGCTTTAAAATGCAGTCGTTTGATATCACCAGCATGATACTGATCGATGCGAATCGTATGAACTTCTAGGTTCAACGACGTCAGCAATCGCTGCACCGCATCAATTTTTGTTTGGTCACTCTTGGCGCGATTTTCGCTATCGTAAGCGAGTAATACACGGGGCGCATGGCTGACTTGGCTGGCAGAAACTGTCACCGGTACTGACGATAGCAGTCCCAAAAATGTCAGGGTTAGTAGCAAAATGGCACCAAAACGTTTCTTCATCGCTGCCCACCCCGCATTTCAAATACATGCCAGAGGCGGTGATTCAACAAATCAGAGACGAGCAATGCTAGCGACAAATCCGTGCACAACGGCACCATAAACAGATGCTTCGCCAAATCCGCGTCTCCGTCACCAATCACAGATGCGATAAAGGTCATGAAAATAATGGCCATGTTCGCAATGATGAGTGCCAGTCGAACAACCATTTCCGGATCACCATCACGAATACCGTGATAGGCGCCAAACGCGTACACGCCGATAAAAGCGAAGGCAATTAACACATAAAAAGCGAACGTTCGTGGGAAAAATGCACCCATGATGGTGGAAAATCCCGTAAAATAATGTGTTTGCGCATATTTTGGCTGACCGGCCGCCTTGGTTTAATCACTAACTGCCTTAACCTGCGTCAACTGGCCATCCTTAGCAGCCAAATTCAGCAATGCACCAAATTCTGACGGATGGGTCAGTTCATACTTCAAAATCCACATGAAGCTGAACTTATCCGTAAAGTGCTTTTGCATGTACTTGCCATTAACGTCAATCGGCGAATAACGATCAAAGTACGTTTGCCCTCGGGTCAACGCAAACTGACTGTCAATGCCACCCTGCATCAGTGCTTTTTCAGGATCCTTGGCCTTTAACAACACACCACGAGTCATCGATTGATATTCGTTAATGTTATTAAACGTCTTTGTGATCAGTGCATAGGTTGCTACCCCAGACGCTAAAATCAGCACAGTGCCTAAAATGACGTACAATTTCTCGGCACGTTTATGAAACACAAACAACAAACTTAGCATCGTCAGTGCAAAGCCTAGTGCCAGCGGTGCATTTTGCTGTTTGTTTGTAATCAGGACCACCGTGCTGATAAAAAAGAGCAAGACCATCGGCCAGCGTCGTTTGAAACGGTGACGTGCCAATAACAGAATCGAAGAAAACGAATAGAGCATGGCAACAAACATTCCTGGTTCTGCGAAGAAAGAATTAAAGTACAGTGTGTACGACGAATCGGCAAAAACAAACACGACCATTAACGCAATAATGTAGTTCCGCCACCGTTTCGAAGGAAATGTTAACGCCTCGGTCAAAAGGTAGATGCCGCCTAGAAACAGCACGTAATAAATCAGTCCCATAAACCGAATGTCAAACACTTTGGTACTATAGGCCAACATGTTTAAGCCAATCGCCGCCTTGATAAATAACGGCTGTGACGAAAATAGCGCCGCTGATGATTCGTTAAAATATTGCATAATGCCATATTTTTGAACCATGTATGTAAAAAAGTAATATGGTTTACCAGTTAATCGATAGAGACCGTTGACGTAGATGGCACGATCAAAATCGCCATTGTTAGCGTAGCCGTTAACCGGTGGAATGAATAACAGGTACGCCACGATCAGCGCTGACAAGATTACCGCCAACGCCGCTGGTGAAACATGCGACCGAAACCACAACAAGCTCCGTGTCAGGCCATGCCGCAAATGCGCGCCCATTCAATCACTCCTTTCTCTCAACCACCACATTACTAGTGGGTGACACCATCCATCGCCACCAGTGCCGTTAAATTATTAAATGAATATGCCGTATTGGTACTTTCATCCCCGAATCCACCAGCCAGTGGTGATGCAGCATTTTTGACCTGCATCGCCAACAATTGTTGCTGACCGGCGGCTTGAAGTGCCTTTTGACCGCTTGCGTTACCAATCATCATGACTAATGCGTAATTGGCAGCAGACTGATCAGTTGTTAACGCGTGACCATGCTGGTCATACTGGTTAACCAGCGTCTTATGCTTTGTTTGCTGTAACAGCCACCGTTCACTAGATGGTTTCAAACGACCAATTTGAGCGACGTGCAGTAACGTCACTAAGCCTTCTGTGGTGTTAATATTACCAGTCGTATATTTGCGTGTGTGATAATTGTACCTTCGTGCGTAAAATGGCATCTTGCGGCTAATAAAACCGCCTTGAACCAAACGCAACTGCTTTTGATAGGTTTTAGTGTTGCCTTCTAACTGACGCAACGTCAAAAAATCAAAGTATGACAGCGTACCGGTTTGGGGGCGCTTTTTAGACTGCGGATCGTAAAAGTCTGCAACATGTCCTTGTTTCAAGGCCTGTTTTTGCTGATGATGCCACAGTGACTTAATTTCACGCTGATAATGCTTCGTTTTAAAGGTTTTATCATACTGGATCAAGGCACCGATAATTCGCAGATCATCAAGCGTTGCGTTCACATTTGAGCGTTTTTTTGTCCGTGGATTATACCGATAGCTAAACTGGTTATGCGCGTAAAAGGTCGTTTTCGTTTGCTGATAAAACTTAGTAAATGCTTCTCGCTGATTCGTGAGCGCAAGGTGTTGCAGATACAAGCCGGCAGATTCACTCAATAGTTCATTGCCACTAGCAGTGTCGCCACCTGCACTAACCTGATCATTCACATTGGTTTTAACACCCTGCTTGGTAACCAGCTTGATTGTCACAAACTTGGTCAGTGCTTGATGGGCAGATTCCAGCGATTGTGCATCGGTATCCGCTTGCACGTTTAGCAGTGGGCCACTAACCATCAGTAAAACAAATAAACTAACAAGGATTAGATACCGTCGCCATTGAGTCATATTTCTGATGCCGCCTGATCACTATTCTTTGGTTCTTTCCGGCCACGTTGTTGTTCCTGCGCCACGGCAATTTGAGCCACTTGATTCAAATAATTGAACGGTTCATCGTAATTTGGCTGAAATAACATGTCAACAAATGCTAAATCATCAATCGTATTCTTATTCTGAATGCAAACAGACAACGTGTTCGCGGACTGAGCAACTTCATGTTCGCACAACAACTGACCACCCAGAATTCGCCGTGAATCCCGATCATAAACTAACGCAATGGTCAGTTTGGCCGTTGATGGCATGTAAGCGGGACGGTAGTTGCCTTCATACGTTGCTGTTGCTGCGTCAATTCCCTGCTTTTGTGCGTGAGCGAGCGTGCTCCCCGTCGTTGCCAAAGTACTGCCAAAGATTTCCATCGCCGACGTCGACTGGGTGCCCATGTATTTCAAAGTTGGCGTCAGCAAGTTCAGGCCAACCAACGTGCCTTGGCGAACAGCCGTGGACGCCAAGGGTGCATAAAGATTTTCGTTTGTCGGGTTAAAGTGAACCGCACAGGCATCCCCGGCTGCAAAGATATGGGGATCGGAGCTCTGCATGTAATCGTCAGTTAAGATGGCGCCATTTGGTAACATGTCAACCTGACCACTCAGCAATCCTGTATTAGGCACAAACCCGGTCGCCACAATTGCTAAATCAGTGGGATAATGACCGCTTTCCGTTTCCACAAGAATACCGTCACCCGCTGGGTCTGCGCTAAAGCCGGTCACACGTTCATGCAGATGCACGTCGACATCATGGTCAACCAGCCGTTGCGTAATATTTTCAGATAACATTTGGTCGACAGAGTGAACCAAAATTTGTTTATGATTCTGAAACAGACTAACCACATGTTCTGTGCTAGCATAGCTTTCCGCCAACTCCACACCAACGTAACCTGCGCCAACAATGGTAATGTGCTTATTTTCCTCAGCCGTTTTATAAATCTGTTTGGCCTGATCGTAATCTTTACACAACAACACGCGGCGTGAGTCAATTCCCTTCAGAGGCGGAACAATCACTGTTGATCCAGTCGTCATCACTAGACGATCATAATGAACCGTTTCAACATCCTTATTGATAAGATCTTCGACGACCACCGTTTGTCGTTTAGCATCAATCTTTAACACATCATGCTTTACATGAACGTGTGCACCTAGTTTACGCAGAGCCTCAGGGCTTGAATAAAACATGTCCTCCAACCGTTGCACACGGCCGTCCAAATATAATGAAATCCCACATGACAGGAAAGAAATATTGTCATGCCGTTCATAAACCTCAACGTCTAAATCCGGATTAGTCACTAACATCTGACTAATCGCAGCGGTACCTGCATGTGTACAACCAACAACAATAACTTTCATGAAAGTTCATCCCCAAATTTTTAATTAGTAACTTATGACTCTCATAAAGAAAATTACGGTAATACGGCTATCATAATCGGCTTACCTTAAAATTAACTTTATAAAATGTTTTATAGCTCGTTTTTTAAGTCGCAAAAACATCGACGAGCTTGATTAAATCAACGATTCTTAACGCTTGACCACAGTTAACCAGCAACTGTACCATAGGTCAAGTAGTTCACCATAATTAAACTCAAGTTTGTCTTTTCATCATTAACTTGAGCGCTAATATGTAGGTCTTACAGGTCGCCTTCGGTTGTCAACACGGAAACACCGGCGTGGGAGCGGTTCAAGCCTCCACAACCCAGAGTCTTTCACCTCGTCGCCAAGCCTCAAAACCCGAGTCTTCGCGACCGTCCCCGTGCTGTATATCAGGAAAACCACCTGATTACAGCACCCTTCACGCCTTAGTTTCCTTGTTGACGCCCTTCGGCTTACATTACAGACTCAGGCTACACCTACCGCTAGTTAGAAACGGGTTTGTTAAAAGGTAACAGCTTATTTATACGGTAATATGAGTGGAGGCGACCAGAGACAGAGTTCCGTGTCGACAGCACTTAATGGAGCGGGTTTGGCCATTTAGTGCTGTGGGACGAGTTCTGAGACGAACTTTGGCTCAGAATCGAGGTGGAAGACTCCGGTTTTCAGGAGGCTGAGACAGGTCCTCATGGAACGGCGTCTCTGGTCGACGCAACGACAGTGATGTCACAAACAAGAACTGTAAGTTCGACCAAATAAAATACAAAGGATGGATGAGCATGTTTCGTTTCTTTATACAACCTCAATTGAACATCGCCACCAATTCGATTATTGGTTATGAAATGCTCTTAAAAGAACACACGCCAGACGGTTGGCGGGTCCCAACATCTTTTGACAGCATTACACCTCAAAACTGGACAGAATTATTTGTGGCCTCGACTAAACTCTTGTCGCTAAAGATTCATTCCGTGTCCGTCAATCTAGATCGCCGTCAGCTGATGAATGACGACATTGCCAAATCAGTTATTGATGCCCAGGAACGTATGCGGCCAATGCGGGTCGTCGTTGAACTAACTGAACGGGTTGGTAAGGTGCCTTTCACAAACGCCGAGTTGATTCCCCAAATTCAGCAATTTACCAATCGAGGCATGGATTTTAGCCTAGATGACGTTGATAGTGGCGACAATCACTACAACAATATTAAAGACCTCCTACCTTATGCCGATGAAATTAAGTTTGCTCTGCAAAACTTCAAGCAGGGACTAATGTCGCCCAATATTCGGCAAGAATTAGACACTTGGCTTGGCATTACCCATCAGTATAATCAACGTCTAGTATTGGAAGGCATTGAGGACGAAGTTGGCGACGACATCGCCAACGAAATGGGCATTAACATTCGCCAAGGTTATTATTACGGCAAACCACATTTATTAGCTTTAGGTCAGGATAAATCATTCGCCTAGTTTTGTTAATGCGGCGATCAAATCCGCTGATCTAACAAAACACAACGCACCTATGTGTATTACTTTAAAAAATAAAACGTTTTTTTACAAAAATTTAGGCTGATAGCGGTCTAATTCGCATGAATATTTAAAAAAATCGCCTTCCTTAAAATTTTAAGGAAGGCGATTTTTTGGAACCGTAATATCATTGCTTTACGACAAAGATGTAAATGTCAGCAGGTGACAGTCCAATCGTGAACTTAACACCCTTAGAATAGATTGGATCAATGGAACTGGAACCACTCTTAACGCTCTTTGTTTCCTTACCGAATTGTTTCATCACACTCTTAGAATCCGCACCGACACCGTTTGTTAAAAGCGCGAAGCTCGTGCCAAACTGCTTTTGGGTAGCCTTTTGCTTAAATGACTTGGTCGGTACGATCATCGTTGCGCCGAGGACTTGACCGTTCTGAACGTTCATTCGAATGCGGTAGTCTTTGGTTGAGACAACGTCACTAACGCCATTTGCAGGTGTTTTAACGGGTAACAATTGACCTTTGGCCTGTTGTTTGGCCGTGGTCATTGCTGCCTGAACATCCCTTTGTAAAGCGCCAACTTGAGCAGCAGCTTCTGGCGTTGGTTGTTTCTTCAAACTTGCCGCAGCCTTTTGTAGTGCCATTGCTTTGCCTTGATCAGCTTTGCTTAATTTAGAACCCGTTAGTGCTTGATTGAACGATTTTTGCAAGGATTGGTAATCAGTCAATGACTTGGCTGCTGAGACATGGATCGTCTTGCGCGAACCATTAGCGGCCAACTTAACTGACTGGCGTTTTGTCGTTGTGGGCACCTGAATAACAAACGTCCCATTATGCACAGCTAATGATTCTTTTGTGTGGCCGTCGACTTGATAGGTCACCTTACTAGCGTTGGTGTGTCCTTTCACCGCGGCAACCATACCATCCTGATGGTACGTTTCATGCGTGGTTGTCAATGATGCGCGCCCACAACCAGCCAAGGCGAGGACGGAAGCCGCAGCAACAACGCCTAATATTGTCTTTCGTTGCATTACGATTCCTCCCCTTCACTCATGCTGATGTTGCCGGCAAACTGACTATTGTAGAGGTCAGCGTAAAATCCATTAGCTGCCATCAACGCATCATGGTTACCTGTTTCAACAACAGAACCGTGGTTCATAACAATGATGTTGTCGGCGTTTCTAATTGTCGATAACCGGTGCGCAACAACGAAACTCGTTCGATTTTGAAGTAACTGTTCCATGGCGTGCTGAATTTGAACTTCAGTCCGCGTATCAACGGAACTCGTCGCTTCATCAAGAATCAGAATTTCGGGATCCGCCACAAATGCCCGGGCAATCGTTAATAACTGACGTTGTCCCTGAGAAATGTTCGACGCTTCCTCATTCAATACCGTTTTGTACCCTTCTGGTAACTTACGGACAAATTCATCGACGTGAGCGGCCTTAGAGGCAGCCATAATCTCGTCGTCCGTGGCGTTTTCACGCCCGTATTTCAAGTTATCCCAAATTGTGCCAGTAAACAGCCAAGTATCTTGAAGCACCATCGCAAAGTGTGAGCGCAAGTCTTCACGTTGAAGGTCACGGGTATCCGTACCGTTCAAGCGAATCGAACCACCCTTAACGTCATAAAAGCGTTCCAATAGGTTAATGATGGTCGTCTTCCCAGCACCGGTTGGCCCAACAATGGCGACCTGTTGGCCCTTCTTAACAGCTAAGTTGTAATCAGTCATCAACAGTTCGTCATCGTAACCAAACTGTACGTGATCCAGAGTCAGCAAGTTTGGATCATCAGGCTGTGCAGGTAAGTTTGACTGTGTTTGCTTCATTTCTTCTTCATCAAGCACGTCGAAGACCCGTTCAGCTGAGGCAATCGTTGACTGAATCGTGTTCAGTAAGTTTGCCAACTGCGAAATTGGTTGTGAGAATTGCTGCGTGTATTGAAGGAAGGCCTGTACGTTACCAAGGGTGACATTCCCATTAGCAACTTGAATCCCACCAACAATCGCCACAAAGACGTAACCAATGTTGTTCAAGAACATCATCAGCGGCATGATAATTCCCGAAATGAACTGCGCCTTCCAAGCCGCTTTATAATACGTTTCGTTCTGCGTTTCAAAGTCCTTGATGGCATCGTCTTCCTTATTGAAGCTCTTAACCACCTCATGCCGTGAATAGTTTTCTTCAACTTGGTTATTGATCAACCCAAGGCTTTTTTGCTGTTGACCAAAGTAGCGTTGTGACTTTGGTGCCACAACACCAACGACGATCAAGCTGAGTGGAATGGTTACCAACGCGATCAGCGTTAATTGCCAACTAATTGTTAACATCATCCACAAGGTGCCGACAAACGTGACCAAACTGGTAATCGCTTGTGTCAGACTCTGTTGCAGCGTGCTGGCGATATTATCCATATCGTTGACCGCACGACTCATAATGTCCCCGTTGTTATGCGTGTCGTAATACTTGATTGGCACTAACCGCATCTTGCCTTTAAACTCACGCCGTAATTTGTACACAGTCCGCTGAGAGATCCGCGTCATAATGTACTGTTGCAGGAAGTTGAACAAGGCAGAAGCCAAATACATAATCAACACAACAACGATAATATTGAAGACTTTTTCGAAGTTGATTGGATAGTGACTCATGGCGATGCCGGCCTTTTGATGCGCGACACCTGTCATAATTCCTTTGTAGATTTCAGTTGTTGCTTGACCCAAAATCTTTGGTGTTCGAATTTGGAACACAACCGCCGTGATGGCGAAAACGAGTACCATAATCATGCCAAACCAACGATCTGACATGTATTTCATTAATCGAATAAACGTGCCGAAGAAGTTGTTAGGCTTTTCAACTAAACCAGGGCCTGATCCGGGACCGTGTCCGTGACCGCCAGTTGGTCGTGGTGTCTGTGTTTTCTTTGCATTATCACTCATTACAGACCCGCCTCCCCTTCACGTAACTGAGACCGCATAATTTCTTGATAAACTTTGTTGGACTGTCGCAATTCTTCATGTGTGCCCTTGCCGACTAGCTTCCCGTTATCAAGCACTAGAATCAGATCCGCATCAGCCACCGTGGCAATCCGTTGCGCGACAATCACAACAATACTCTGTTGAATTCGTTTGTCCTGCCGCAGTTGACCACGCAATTTGGCATCGGTCTTAAAGTCCAAAGCGGAGAAGGAATCGTCAAATACATACGTACTGGCATCTTTCACCAACGCACGGGCAATGGCTAACCGTTGACGTTGACCACCAGAGAAGTTTGCACCACCCTGTTCAACATGGGCGTCCAAGCCGCCTTCTTCTTTAACGAAGTCGGTTGATTGGGCGATATCTAACGCTTGCCAGATTTCGTCATCTGTCGCGTCTTCTTTACCAAACTTCATGTTGTCACGGATAGTACCAGTAAACAATGTTGCCTTTTGTGGCACCATCGCGACTTCACCATGAAGTGTCTTAACGTCCTGTTGACGAACATCAATACCGTTCACATTGACGCTCCCCTTTTCAACATCAAAGAAACGAGGAATTAGGTTGACCAGCGTTGTTTTACCAGAACCGGTACCACCGATGATGGCCACCGTCTGGCCAGCCTTGGCACTAAAATCAATGCCACTTAAAGCGGGCTGTTCGGCGTGGCGGTAACGGAATTCAACGTTATCAAACGCCAGTCGTTTGGCTTCACCAGCAGCTGGAGTAGTAGGTTGCTCTGGATTCTTAATGCTGGCATCCAGTGATAGTACTTCCTGAATCCGCGTTGCCGAAGCGGCCGCACGAGGCAGAAAGGCCATGACCATTGCGAGCATCATGAAACTCATCAAAACTTGCATAGCATACGTCATGAAGGCAATCATGTTCCCGACTTGCATCGCCTGCGAACTGATCAGCTTGCCACCGAACCAAACAATGGCAACGTTTGTCGCGCTCATAATCAGTGTCATCACAGGATAGGCAAACGCCACAATCGTATTAACCTTAATCGAATTGTCCGTGTAATCTCGGTTGGCTGCTTCAAAACGATCCTGTTCAAACTGATCCTGACGGAAGGCCCGAATAACGCGAACACCAGTAAGACCTTCACGAAAAACCAGGTTCAAACGGTCCGTTTTCGTTTGCATGGCACGGAACCGTGGAATCGCCAAGCCCATAATCAAACCAATACAAATCAGTAAGACAGGAATCGACACCACGAAAATCCATGACAACTGGTGGCTCTTGTTATAGGCCAAGAAACTTGCACCAATCAGCATAATCGGTGCCATAATCATCATTCGCAAAGCAATCATGGCAACGTTTTGAATCTGGACCACATCGTTGGTTGTTCGTGTGATCAATGATGAAGTTTCTACCTTATTAAATTCATCATTGGCAAAGTTCATTACTTTGCTATAGATGTCACTCCGCAAGTTTTGACCTAACTTTTGTGAAGAACGCGCTGCTAACAACACGTTCAACACTGCGGCCGCCACTGACAGTAACGAAAAACCGATCATTTCAAAACCGATTTTCCATATGTAACTAATGTCACCCTTTGCCACCCCGTTATTTACAATGTCTGATGTTAAACTGGGCAAGTTTAGGTTGGCTATGACCTGAATAATCATAAAAAATACGGCACCGAGTACCGCCCATAATGAAATTCGGCCCCTAGCTATTTTTAGCATTTGGCACGTTCCTCCTCGTTCGTAAGCAAAGATGTGACGATGATTGACACAAAATAAACCTAGCTATTATACGCCAAAGAAAGGCGTATTCTCTAACTTAATTTACTCAAAATAACTGTAAATTAATTCATTTTTATCAATTGACGTTATATCTGCTATTTTGTCCGTAACAATCTATTTTTCGCACGAAGTAGAGTGAGTATATCACTTACTGTTTCTTATGGAAACTATTTTAAACTGACTTTTTAATAATTCCCAAGTTTAGTCAAACGATAAATTACTGTTTGTGATTAAGTAATTAATAATTTTATTATAGTGCTTGAAATAGTAATTGCAAGCTTTTGTTTGTTAAGCCATGCTTATTTAATCCCGCCAATTACAAAAATCGTTGCATTCGGTATCAAAGAATTGACCGTTTTGCCTTCCCAACTTACGCTGTTACCAAACAGATTCAACCACCGCCCTGGCTGAGTGTGAGGAGGAAGTAACATGAATCAAGAAGAAAAATTGAAGCTACTGTCCGACCTTATTGGCGTACCATCTGTCAATGGTCGCGAACGTGAAGTAGCGCTTATCCTACAATCTTTTCTAAAGAGTCACGGCATTACTGCACATTTAATCGATTATGATACCGACCGTTCAAATTTGATTGCGAGTTACGGCGACAAAAAGACACCAGTACTCGGTTTTTCGGGCCACATGGACGTCGTAACTGCTAATGAAAAGGAATGGCAATCCTTTCCGTTTGCACTAACTGCTGTGGGTGACCATCTCATTGGCCGTGGCACAGCTGACCAGAAAGCGGGCGTTGCAGCACAAGCGATTGCGCTAGCCGAATTAGCCGATGCACACGCCAAACTAAATGGGCAAGTACGACTGCTATTCACGGTTGGCGAAGAAGTTGGTGAATACGGCGCTCAACAACTGACCGAACTTGGCTACGCAGATGATCTGTCCGGATTAGTGATTAGTGAACCCTCTTCCCAGGACGTTTGGTACGCTAATCAGGGGTCAATTGACTACACTGTCGTATCTACTGGTAAGACCTCCCATAGTTCGATGCCTGATTTAGGCGTTAACGCACTGGACAACTTGGTTACCTTTTACAATGCGTTACAACAGGCCTTGCAATCGCACCAAGAAGAAAGCCCCATTTTAGGTAAATTTCACAATAGTGTGACCACTTTCCACGCCGGCGATCAAGTTAACACCATTCCCAACCACGCCGAACTACAAGGTAACGCCCGGACTATCCCAGAGTTCGATAACACTGCGTTTATTGCTCTTATCACTAACGCTGTTAACCGGTTAAACGAATCATCATCGATGAACCTTGGCCTCACCATTAACTTCAACAAGATGCCGGTTGTGAGTGGTAAAGACTCGCCTTTAGTCCATCAAACCGTTGATATTGCTCAAGAAATTACTGGAAAAAATCTGCAGGTAATCGGCATGGTTGGCACAACGGACTCCTCAGAGTTCATCAAGGCCAAAACTCATTTTCCTATCATTGTTTATGGACCGGGAATCACGCAGCAGGCGCATCAGCCAAACGAATTTGTCTCCAAACGTGCCTATTTTCAAAGTATCGATGTGTATCGTGAATTAGCGAAGCGCTTTTTAAATAAAGCGAATGACTAGTGCTTATTAAAAACAAAAAAGCCCGATTATGGGCCAGCTCAATGGTGAGTGGGCTCGTAATCGGACTGCTTTTATTAATTTCAGGATATCCTCAAACACATCGGAACGCATCGCTTACTTGATGCCAACACGTTTGAAAATTTCATCAACATACCGCAAATGACGTTGCACATCAAACACGGCAGTCACTTCGGCCGGCGTCAAATATTGGTTGACAAAAGTACTGGTCATCGCCAGTTGTTGAAATGTTTTATCGGTGGTCATTGCCTTTTGCGCCAATTGTTGCACATGATCATAAGCTGTTTCACGACTGATGTCCTTGTCAATTAAGGCTAGTAGTAATTGTTGACTGAACACCAGGCCACCACTGGATTCAATATTGTGAATCATCCGGTCCTCATTGACGACCAAATTTGTCATGATGCGATTAAAACGGTTCAGCATGTAATCTAACAGCTCAGTCGTGTCCGGTAAAATGATTCGTTCGGCTGAAGAGTGCGAAATATCGCGCTCATGCCACAAAGATACATCTTCAAAAGCCGTAATCATATGCCCACGAATTACCCGAGCCAAACCCGTAATGTTTTCTGAGCCAATTGGATTGTGTTTATGAGGCATCGCTGAAGAACCTTTTTGCCCAACGGAAAACGGCTCAGCAACCTCACCAATTTCCGTCCGCTGTAAACCGCGAATTTCCGTTGCAAAGTTTTCTAAGCTAGTCGCAATGAGTGCCAATACACTCAAATAGTGTGCGTGAAGATCCCGTGGCAACACCTGACTGGTCACTGGCTGTGGTCGTAGTCCGAGTTGATCACAAACATCCTGTTCCACTTGTGGGGGAATATTTGCAAAAGTGCCCACTGCACCACTTAACTCACCCACGGCCATTTCATCAGTCACTGCTTGTAAACGCGTGATATCACGGTTAATTTCATCTACCCACCGTGCTAATTTAACGCCAAACGACATCGGTTCCGCCTGAATGCCGTGTGTACGTCCCATCATTACCGTGTGACGATACCGTTTTGCCTGCTTGATCAATGTGTCTCGTAATGTTTGCAGATCTGTCATCAATAGGGCATTAGCGGCTTTTAACTGCAATGCCTGGGCCGTATCCACAACATCCGTGCTCGTCAGGCCATAATGAACCCACTTCCGTTCATCACCCAGCGATTCGGATAACATGCGTGTGAAGGCCACCACATCATGATGAGTTTCTGCTTCAATTTCCTGCATTCGATCAACGTTTATGACGGCATGCTCACACAAGGCATCAACATCCGCCTGTGGGATCTTACCTAAGTTTGCCCACGCCTGACACGCAGCCACTTCGACCTTTAGCCATTGTTGTAACTTATTTTTCTGTGACCAAATTTGGCCCATTTCCGGTCGCACGTAGCGATCAATCATGCCATTTCCTCAACTTTCATATCAGCTTGCCAAACATCTTTCAAAACCATTGTCTGTTTACGATCTGGTCCAACAGATAATGTCGCTAATGGTAAACCAGTTAATGACATGACGCGTTCCACATACTGGCGTGCATTCTTTGGTAAGTCATCCACCGTTTTACAATTTGTGATATCTTCCGTCCAGCCAGGTAAGGTTTCGTACACTGGTTTGCAACGCAACAAAGCTTCCCGTCCAGCGGGATAACGATCAATTGTTTCGCCATCCAGCTCATAAGCTGTACAAATTTTTAACTCTGGCAAACCGGTCAGAACATCTAAACAGTTTAACGCCAAGTAGTTTAAGCCGGATACACGTTTGGCATGTCGCAAAACGACCGTATCCAGCCAACCAATTCGGCGAGGCCGTTTCGTGACGGTCCCATATTCGTGTCCCACTTCACGGATGTGGTCACCCTTCTCGTCATGTAATTCAGTTGGAAACGGACCATCGCCAACCCGAGACGTATAGGCCTTTGCCGCACCAATAACGGCTGAAATTCTAGTCGGTCCGATGCCACCACCAATAGTGACACCGCCCGCAACTGGATTAGATGAAGTTACATAAGGGTAAGTTCCGTGATCAATATCTAGCATTACTCCTTGAGCACCTTCAAATAGCAAACGTTGACCATTGGCCAGCGCATCATCAAGCACTTTTGATGTATCAGTTACATATTTGGCGAGCCTTTCGGCGTAACCCTGATAAGCCTGTAGTAATGGTTCAAACGCAATCGGTTCCGCACCATATAATTTGGCCAACAACTCATTTTTAGCGATGACATTGCGAGCGAGCAATGTTTTAAAAGTTTCTGGTTCCAATAAATCAGCCACTCGAATGCCAATTCGTGAGGCCTTGTCCATATATGCAGGGCCAATACCCTTATTTGTCGTGCCAATCTTACTGCCCTTTTTACTGGCCTCTTCTAATTGATCTTGCAAAATATGATATGGAAAAATCACGTGAGCACGATCAGAAATTCTTAAGTTATCGGTACTAATGCCGCGTTCATGTAAGTAATCAATTTCAGCTAACAATGTTTTGGGATTCAGCACAACACCGTTGCCAATCAAACATTGTTTATCACTTTCAAAAATTCCTGAAGGCAATAGTTGTAGCTGGTACTTTTCGCCGTTAAAGGTAATGGTGTGTCCCGCATTGTCGCCACCTTGGTAACGTGAAATCACGTCAGCCTGCTGACTGACAAAATCGGTAATCTTTCCTTTGCCCTCATCGCCCCATTGACTCCCAACAATCACTACTGCTGTCATTATGTCACCTCAAATTTTATTTGTCGAACAACAATGAGAACTATAACAGGTAAAGTTCGGATAATCAACTAAAACTGTATAATCTAATTATTAATAATTTTATTGTTCTTGTTTTAGTGAATTTTAATTTGACAGCAAGATTTAAAACGATTATTGTATCTCGTGTTGACGAACTTTAATCAATAAATGACAGAAAGAGGTTTTCACCTTCATGGAAATATTTGATTATGAAGACGTTCAGTTAATCCCCAATAAATGTTTGATTGAGAGTCGCTCTCAGGCGGATCCAAGTATTACGTTTGGTGGGCATCACTTCAAGCTTCCTGTGGTTCCAGCGAACATGGCAACTGTCATTGATGAACAGTTAGCAACCTGGATGGCCGAACATGATTACTTTTATATCATGCACCGTTTCGAACCGGAAACAAGATTACCTTTTGTTCGGAAAATGGCTAAGAAACATCTCATTAGTTCGATCAGTGTCGGTGTAAAACCGAACGAAAAACAATTTATCGATGATTTGACCAGTGAAAAGCTAACACCAGACTTCATCACGATTGATGTCGCTCACGGTCATGCCAACAGCGTTATTGAAATGATCCATTATATTAAGAAACGTCTCCCAAAGGCATTCGTGATTGCTGGTAACGTGGCAACACCTGATGCCGTCCGTGAGCTTGAGGATGCTGGCGCCGATGCAACAAAAGTTGGCGTTGGCCCTGGTAAAGTTTGCATTACGAAGTTGAAGACTGGTTTTGGTACCGGTGGTTGGCAGCTGGCCGCAGTTCGCTGGTGCGCAAAGGCCGCGCGCAAGCCAATTATTGCGGACGGTGGCATCCGTCATAACGGTGATGTTGCTAAGTCCATTCGCTTTGGTGCAAGTATGGTAATGATTGGTTCACTGTTTGCCGGTCATCGTCAGTCACCAGGTCATGACATTATGATCAATCACCGCCACTTCAAGCAATATTATGGTTCGGCATCTGAAAACCAAAAGGGTGGCCATAAAAACGTTGAAGGTAAAGATATCCTAGTAGATTACCGTGGCGAAATCAGCGATACATTAACTGAAATGACAGAAGATCTCCAATCATCTATTTCATATGCAGGTGGGAGTGACCTTACAGCACTCAAAACCGTCGATTATGTCATCGTGCGCAACACCATTACAAATGGCGATTAATTCAAACATAAAAAGGGCGTTGCCAATTTCTGAGTAAATACAGAAATTGGCAACGCCCTTTCAATTCGTCTTTTTTAAATTCGATGTTAGTTGTAAAACACACTACCTAATTGGAAATAAAATCAATTCACGATTAACACGGAGACTTACTTCTTTGGCTTTGCTGCTGTAGTCTGGTTCTCCGCAGTAACTACTGTTTGCTCTCTTTCCGGTTGCTGCTTGCGTTCCGGTCGTAAGAGCAGGTTTAGGATAACAGCTGAGAAGCTAGCAATCACAATGCCATTGCTCAAAATAAGTTGAGCCGTTTTTGGTAAATCTTGGAAAATTGCTGGTTGAACGGTAACGCCCAGACCTAAACCAACAGAAACTGCCGCCACCAAGATGTTTTTATTGTTGTGAAAATCAACTTGACCAAGCATCCGTACACCCTGCATCGCAACCATACCGAACATGACAACCATCGCGCCACCGATAACTGGCGCTGGAATAATCGTAGCTAACGCGCCGATCTTTGGCAATAATCCCAGTGTCATCAGAAAACCAGCTGCATAAAACACTGGTCGGCGACTCTTAATTCCGGATAGCTGAACCAATCCAACATTTTGGGAGAACGTTGTGTATGGGAATGTGTTGAACAAACCACCAAGGGTAACTGCCAAGGCTTCAGCACGATAGCCCTTCTTCAAATCCGTTTCCGAAATCGGTTTGTTCATGATATCTCCCAGTGCGAAGAAAACACCGGTGGATTCAACCATTGATACGAGTGAAATCAAAATCATCGTTAGGATTGAAGAGGTTTCAAAGTGTGGAACACCAAAATAAAACGGTTGTGGAAAGTGAAACCAACTGGCCTGCAAAACCGGCTTTAATGACACCATTCCGAATGCTCCGGCCGTCAGTGTACCAACCAGCAAACCAATCAGCACTGCAATTTGGCGAATAAATCCACGACCCCAAACGTTAGCAGCAATGATTACAGCCACAGTCAGAAAACCAACCCCGAGGTTTAAAGGTGCGCCAAAGGTTTTGGCCGATGCATCCCCACCGCCAAGGTTTAAAAATGCAATGGGAATTAGTGTTAGTCCGATAACGGTGATGACTATGCCTGTAACCAATGGCGGAAACAGGTGTCGGAGCTTTGCGAACACACCGGCGATTAGAAAAACAAAGATACCGGCGGCAATGATGGCACCATACATAGTTCCAATTGAAAAGTGCTGACCGATCAAGATTAATGGTGCTACCGCTTGAACGGCACATCCGAGAACGACTGGCAAACCGATCCCGAAAACACGGTTTGTAAGCAGTTGAAGTAACGTTGCCAACCCACTCATGAAAATATCAATTGAAACCAAATATGTCATTTGAGTTGCATTAAAATGCAAAGCGCCACCAATGAGCAACGGAACTAATACGGCGCCTGAGTACATTGCTAGTAGATGCTGAAGTCCAAGCATGGCAGCTTGGGATTCACGTGCCGTTGTCGTGGATTTACTGGACATTAATTTGCTCCTTTTCATGGCTGAAAACAACGTGACCATTATCAAAACTTGCGATACTTGCCAAAGCGAGCAACGGGATGTGACGATCCACGATGAACTGATGACCCCGTTGGAATCGTTTCTCAATCACCACGCCAACACCACCAACCGCGGCGCCGGCAGCCTCACAGATGTCCAGAAGGCCGTTAACAGCTTGCCCGTTTGCAAGAAAATCATCAATAATCAGTACCTTATCATCAGCTGACAAAAAGGATTTTGAAATTGAAATTGTATTTTCAGTTTGTTTCGTGAAGGAGTAGACCGTCGCTGTGTATAAATTGTCTGTCAACGTCAGGCTCTTGTGCTTGCGTGCAAACACCATCGGAACACCAAGAGAAAGACTAGCCATCAATGCAGGGGCAATCCCAGACGACTCCACGGTTAGCACCTTAGTGATCCCCATATCGGCAAAGTAGTGAGCAAATTCATCGCCCATAGCCTGCATCAATTCGGGATCTACCTGATGATTTAGGAAACTATCAACTTTTAAAATATCTTCACCGAGGACACGACCTTCGGCATCAATGCGTTCTTCAAGACGTTTGATAAACTTCTCCTCCATTTTCTGAGAACAAAAAAGCTTCCCTTGCGGATATCGCAAAAGAAGCCGAGGATACATTGACTTAATTTGCTTATAGTCCGGAGTTTAGGGCTCTGGGTAGAGACAACCATCCATATCATGGTTATATATAAGCTTTGTTCGTATGCTAATTAACTTGTGGTTCATAGATTATCACAGGTTTGTCCATCGTGCAATCACAGAACTCACTTTTTCATTTCAAGTGTTGCCCTACGAACGTTTGCGGAACCAATGAATTGCTCGAAAATCCATCGCCAATGCCATTACGGCGAGAATTATCAAGACACCGCCGACAATATCCATACCCGATAGCGAGATGCCAAGAAAAATAATGGAGAAGACCGTCGCTGATAATGGCTCAAACGCATCAAGCAAGCTCGCCGTTGTTGGCAAAATATGTTTCAAACTAATCGCGAACAAAATGAATGCCAGCAAGGTTCCAATAACAATAATCACGCTCATCAGCAACCAATCTGTCGCAGCTAAATGAACTGGATTCGACCAGACAGGTCCAAGCATGTTTAGCGATAAACCAGCGACCAGCAAACCCCATCCGGTTGTGGCAAACGAACCATATTTACGCAATAACGCTCGTGGCAGTAACGTATTGGTGGCCACGCCAATGGCCGACAATCCGCCCCAGAATAAAACGGCACCAGACACAGCCAATGTGTTGAAATGGCCGTGGGTAATAATCAGTAATGTTCCGCCAAACGCCAGTACCATCCCGATAACTTCAGAACGCGTCGGCAACTGATGGTGGAAGAGAATGTAATAAAAAGCAATCACAAATGGTCCTAAAAATTGCAATATTGTTGCGATTGATGGATTTCCTGCGTGAACCGCGTTGAAATAAAATAATTGAACTGGAATAAGGCCTAAAAGCCCATACATCACTAATTGCAGTGCATCCCGCTTGTTACGCCAAATGGCTACCGATTCCCCCTGTGTCAGACTAACTAAAATCATGATTAGGCCAGCAATCGTCATCCGCACTTGGCTCACCCACAGTGGCGTAATCGCGTGATTGCGGTGAAATAGTGCACTGGCGGCCACTCCTGAAATCCCCCAGCAAATCCCCGCCGTACATGCCAAGGCAATGCCCAGCGCCTTTCTAGGACGTGGCGCAGCTTTCGTTTCTGTTGAGCTAGCCGTTACCTTTGCGTCAACATTCGTTGCTTGTGTTTCCATTCAGACACTCCGTTTCAGTTGTTTTTCCATGTTGTACCAAATCTCATCAGCGTGAACTGAATCAGCCACGCCAACGTTAGTGAAACCGTTCTTCTCATAAAACGGAATGCGGTCTTTTAAGCAAGTTAATGCCATGGATGTCCGTCCTGCCTGTGTCGCAACGTCGGCCAAGGCTGTCAGTAACTTACTGCCGATTCCTTGTCCACGAACAGTGGGCGCCGTCGCAATTGTGAAAACCAGTTGATGGCCGCCTTGAAGCAAATTTTGCGGTGTCTCCTCATACATCCAGTCCTCAACAAAACGTTCCTTCACTGCCGGCCCAACGATAAAGCCTGCCACATCGCTATTGTCAGCACGGGCAACTAAGAAAGTATCAGCCAAAACAGCCAGTCGTTTGCGATATGTTTCCAATGACGCAGCTTCTGCCGCGTTAAAGCCAGCCTGTTCAATTGCCTCAATTTGTTCTAGATCATTTACTGTTGCAGGTTCAATCTTCATACTCAATCCCCTTTGCTCTCTCAGCTCAAACGACTATTGGTTATCGCTAATCACTTGAGTGCCATACTGCAGTAGCTGAGTGGCATAATCACGTCCACCCTGTTGCTGCCTAATTTGCCGTTTTAAAGTGCTTAACTGATCGGTAATGACACCATCAACGTCCATATTCATGACTTTAATCATCGAATCGCTATTGTTCACAGTCCACGCAAACACTTTTTTGTGCTCCCGATGAGCGCCACTGACAAATCGATCATTTAACGTCGTGTATTCCATCGTGTAAAAGTCTGCTTTGGTCTGCGGCACGCCAATAAAGTTAAACGGCAGAATGTATCCCACCGTCAGCGCTGGCCGTTGAGTCTTCAACTGTTCAACAACACCATAGTCCAGTGAATGAATGATGTCATGATGAGCAAGTAATGAGTCACCATAACGTTTTATGAACCGGTTAACGAGTTCTTGCCTATTTTGACCAGCATTCAACTTAATTTCAACTAGCAGTTTTTGATGCATCTGTTGCGCTGCATGAAGATAATCGTCGAAAGAATCAATTTTGGTTTGATGCCCATTTTCATGAATCGTGGTATCTGTTAAACCGGTTAACGTTTGTTTGTCGACCTTTTTATTTTGACCAGCTAAGGTACTTAAATTCGGGTCGTGCATGACGACAAACTTATGATCACGCGTCTCTTGAATATCCATTTCAACGTATGTTGGGTGCTGTTTGTGTGTTTCCTTTAACGCCTGCACCGTGTTTTGCACGCCATTACTATCATCTACACCTCGGTGGGATAACGTTTGTGGATTCACGACCAGCAATCCGGCAAAATAGCTGTAACCGTAGCCTGCAAACACAATGGCAACAACGGTAAAAGCGACTGGAACGGCCACTCGCCACCACGGTTTTGCTGTTACTCGTGGCAAGTCTGGCAACTCATCAAAAGCGTGGACGTCATAATCTTTCATCAGTTGCAAACTCAGATCCAATACCCACACGGTTGCGAGAATTGAAATCGTGTAGTTAACCAGCGTTAACAAATTAAAGTTAACAATCGCAGCACTCAATGCAGTCGTGCGCCCTTGATCGTCGAACCACCGTTGTCCAAAATAAAAACCGCCTAACATGATGCCATACAGAACCGAAATACTGGCGATAATGCCAACGATTCTCAATGTGATCCACCAGAATCGTCCCCAAGTCCGCTGCCAAGATGCGCGCACCGCACGTCGAACTGTTTGTTGTTCAAACATCAGCATTGGAATAACAAGAAATAATCGGTTTCCGAAATAGAAAGCGCCGACGTACAGTAACACCAACGCTACCACTAACAATGGTTTGGTCATGATGAACTCAACGATAAAGTCGGGAATTTGAACCTTTGCCAGTAACGGTGTACTGATAAAGCTGCCCCCAAACGGAACAATTAGCAAAAAGTACAACATGAAAAAGCCAAACGTGCCGGGTGATAAACGTGGTAACCTGTGCCATAACTCAGCAACCAGCTGGCGGATAGTTGGTCGTTGATCCTTCCGCCGATAAGCCACCATCAACAGTAAATAAGCAAACTGCATGTAAATTGCCAGAACAATCAGCAACAGTAACAAAAGTAGGCTAACCATCGCCCATGGATGATCCTTTGCCACTGAGATAGCGTTTGTATAAGACAAATACGGAATATGGCTCCAGCGTAAAATGCCTGCGCCCAGCCAAGAAAATACCGGAATTAAAATAGCGTATACAATAATTGCTGTAAATGAATAATGCTTAAAGAAGTACCAAAAAGCGCCTAAAAAACGCCAGATACTCGTTCGCTTAGTCCCCGTCATAAGTACATCCTCTCTGATGAAGTTACTCGTTCTATCATAATCTTTTTCATAACTGATTTATTATTCGTTTTGTGTGTTAAATACCACTTTACTGCTAATCACACGGTGACAAAAGAAAATTCCTCGACCAACTTTATTAGTTGCTCGAGGAATTCTTGTTAACCAGTGAATTAGTTTGCTATTTTTTAAATAAATTGAGATACAGTTGCTCTGCAAACGGCTTCACACTGTGTTTGGCACGAAATGAATTACTTAGCATGATCAGACCATTCTGGCCATCCTTTGAAACGATCGACATTCCTTGATAACCGTAGCCCAGCCCGTGATTAACTGCCGCGCCATACATATTGTACGTACCCCCACCATAAGTGCTGCGACTGCCAGATTCATATAACTGATTCACTGAGGTTTTTGAGATTAATTTACCTTGCAAAATTTGACTGACCATAACGTACAAATCACGCGCTGACATCGCGATGCGCCCTGTTCCCAGCTCGTCATGCCACATCGCGTCCGGCGTCACGACTTCCTTACCATAGTCCACGTTGTCTGTTTTAGTGCCCGCGTAAGATACAGCAACATGTGGGTTGTCAGACGGCATGAACACCGTTTGCCGCAAATTAAAGCGCCGAATAACCTGCTGATTGAACAAGGCTTCGTAAGACTTTCCCGTCAGTTTAGTCAGTACTCCTGCCAAAATATTGTAGTTCACTTGCGAATAACGCCACTGATTATAAAGCTGTGGATTAAATTTTAAGTGATGCAAATCATAATCCACAATTTGCTTATCCGTTTGTGGCGTAGTCGGGCCGGGTGGTCCAGGCAAAGTTAATCCAGAAGTTATGTCCAGCATTTGCCGAATTGTAATTTCATTGCCGTGTGGAACGTCTTTATAAAATTTACTGATGTGGTCAGAAAGAGACAGATGGTTTTGTTGCACTTGCTGCATGACCAATGCCCCAGTAGCTATTTTCTGGATGGAAGCAATAGCATACGCTGAATTCACATCATTTTGACGTTTACGGGCTGCATTTGCATCCCCATACTGCTTTTCAAACACCACTTTATCGCCACGAACGACAAGCACAGAGCCGACAAAATCAATTGACTGCATCTTTTTATCCAACGAATCCACCTGCGTCTGGTCAATTGCCGTCGGTATTTTAGCACTCTGCCATTTCGCAATTGGCTTAACAGCAGGTTTTCGTTTGTACACTGGGTGTGCCACTTTCGTTGATCGTTGCACCTCATGATATAACGTGCTCCACGCTAATGTGCTGACTAGCAGAACGAGGAGAACTATAAACCAAATTCTTTTTTGTTTGAACATTTTCCTCCCCTTTCTCACTGCGAATCAACATTTTCCTATCGGTTCATTATATCAACAGTTCACTGCTATGCCATAATTTTCATACTCCGACAGGAATTCATCGTTAAAATTTTAATTATAAAAAGCATATGTTTTTGCTTATGAAATGTTCCTTGTTACGATTCAGATACTATCGACGGGTAGTCATTTTTAATTGATCATGATCGATTCAGAGTGATGCCGAGGCCCCAAAACATGTGGGCGTCAGGTAAACATTTAGCAATGTGTTGCCCACTTGGGCCGCGAAAGGAGACTACGTCATGTCAAAAACAAAAGCGTCAACGCAATCCCCCAAAAAGGTGTCAAAAAAATCACCATCTGAATCTCGTGCTAATTTCAAACGCAACCTGCGCCGGTCTATTTATGTATGCGGTGCCACACTAATGCTACTTAGTGCCTCAGTGCCAAGTGGCGTTGCTTTAGCTGACACCATCAACGAACCACAAACAACTCGTCAGGCTAGAGCTGGTTTAGCTGACGTTAGCTTGCTATCCAATGGTCAAATGACCACTAATAAAGCTAACCCACAAGCGAAGAACGCTCAGGGCAATTATGACTTGGATCTTAGTTACACAGGGACTGGTGTCGCCGATGTCGGCTTAGCAACGAAAAAAATCATGGTCTTCGGACTAGCCTCTGAACTTCGTGGAAAGGTTGTCGGCGGCGCAAACATTGCTGTAGATGCGGCATTAACGGACATTAACCTGTCTAAGATTCCAGGTGTTAGTGCCGAAGTTGCGCTGGTTCAAACCGCCCTCTCCGCACTAGGAACCGGATCACCAGAATTAAAAGCCGTTCAAAACGCATTGAATCGGTTAACCAGTGCACAACCACTGGGTAATTATCAAGCTAATGTTGCCGGAACTGTATCAAGTGATCGTATTACGGCCGATGTAACAGATGGCTTGGGCAACTATGTTAAGAGTCAAACTGGCTTAATTATCGCTGACGTGCAAAACGCACTGAACGCATTGCCAGCCTCTAACCCGCTCACAGCAACCTTGCGTGGGGCATTACAAGCACTACTTAACGTATTAAACCCGATTATCGGGGTATCAAGCAACCTGCTGAATAACTTACTGAACGTTAACTTGCTTGGTCACACTACCGCACGTTTGACAACGACTGTAAGTGAACCAACCGCGGCCAACACTAAGGTTTACGGTGTTCTATCCAGTAATGGTGCTGTGGACATTGACCTACTAAGCAGCGAAGGTGATACTGTTGACCTCCAATTTGCAGTAACACCACAAAATCCGCTGGAAAATTATACTGTCGCAACACCAACGTTGAATCCAGCAACAGCCGGTGATACCAGCGTTTCTGGGAATGCGACACTGACAGAACCAATTCCTGATGGAACCACGTTTAAAGCGATTGCCACACTGCCTGGTGGTAGCACAGTAACAAGCGATGTTGTCGTTAACGGTAATCATGCTTCGTTTAACGTGGACACCGGCAAGTTAACGGCTGGTCAAGAAGTATCAGTCAAGCTGCAGGCAATCAATGGCAGCAATACTAAAGATGGCGGCGCAGCAAGCGTGGTCGTCCATGATGTTGACCCGACTAATCCGCTTCAAAATTACACCATTAATGTACCAAACCTTGACCCTGCCACGGCTGGTGACACTAGTATTTCAGGAAATGTTGCCATTGCAGAGGGTATGCCAAACGGAACCACGTTTAAAGCCATTGCGGCATTACCTGGTGGCGGCACCGCAGAAGGCACTGTCACGGTTAATAACGGGACCGGAACATTTACCATCAACACTGGCCAATTAAACGCCAATGATGTGCTCTCCGTTAAGGTCCAAGCTGAAAACGGTGGCTACACTAAGGACGGTTTACCACGTTCTGTAACCGTTCAAGCGGAAGATCCGTTTAAAGACTACACGGTTGCCGCACCAAGTGTTGACCCAGCAAATGATGGCGATGCAACGATTAAGGGGAACGCTAATTTAAACAAACCTTACCCTTCAGGCACGACGTTTACCGCTATCGCAACACTCCCTGGTGGTATTGAGAAAACAGCGGATGTTAATCCAGATGGCAGTTACACAATCAACTCCGGTGGATTAACAGAAGGCGAAGACATTAGCGTTCGTATCCAAGCGAAAAATGGCGCTGCCACCAAGAACAGTGCCGGCACTGACATCACCGTCGGCAAGGCCGTGGTCACAAACCCAATTGCTGATTACGACGTTACGACACCAACATTGACGACGCCGAAGAACGGTGAGACAAGTGTCTCTGGCACGGCCACATTAACGGAACCAATTCCTGCGGGAACAACGTTTAAAGCGGTCGCAACCCTGCCGAGTGGCCGACCAGTCACCGGTGACGTTACCGTAAAAGACGGTCAAGCTTCGTTTACCATTGAAACCGGTTCACTGCGGACAGGCCAAGAAATTTCTGTCAAACTTCAGGCAGTTAACGGCGACAACACAAAAGATGGATCACCTGCAACGACAACTGTTGTGGCCAATGCCTTTGACGATTACACCGTTAACTCCCCCGAAGTGAACCCAGCCAAGGCTGGCGACACAACCATTACTGGGAACGCTAACTTGAACACACCTTATCCAGATGGTACGACTTTCACAGCCATTGCTACTCTTCCCGGTGGTGTTCAACAGACAGCTGAGATCAACCCAGATGGCACCTACACGATCGACTCGGGTACCCTGGCAGCGGGGGAAGCCATTAGCGTCAAGATTCAAGCTAAAAACGGTGACGCAACCAAAGATAGTACGCCAACGGACATGACTGTTAGCGAAGCCGAAAATCCATTGGCTGACTACGAAGTGGCAACACCAACATTTGTCACACCTAAGAACGGCGATACCAGTGTTTCAGGGTCAGCTGTACTGACAGCTCCGGTTCCAAAAGGCACCACATTTAAAGCCATCCTGACATTACCAGACAACACGACTAAAACGGTTGATGCAAATGTTGATGGCGTCAATGCGACGTTTACAGCTGATACTGGAACATTAACGACCGGCCAAGTAGTATCTGCCAAACTACAGGCAGTTAACGGTGACAACACAAAGGACGGAGCCGAAGCCTCAACAACTGTTGAAGCAACTAATCCGGCCAATCCATTGGACGGTTACACCGTTAATGCACCAACTGTTAACCCAGCCAAGGCCGGTGAAATTACCGTAACTGGTAATGCCAACTTCAATACGCCAATTCCTGATGGGACAACATTTGAAGCTATCGCTACCTTGCCTGACGGAAGCACAAAAACAGCGACCGTTAACGGTGATGGTTCCTATTCAATTGATACTGGTACACTAGCCGCTGGTCAGCAAATCAACGTGAAGATTCAGGCAACCAATGGCGATAACACCAAAGATAGTTTGCCAACAGGTATCGTTGTTGACCAAGCCGACCCAAGTAATCCGTTGGACGGCTATACTGTTAATGTCCCAACCGTCGATCCAGCTGTAGAAGGCAACACTTCAATTGACGGTAATGCCAACATCAACCCTGGTTACCCTGAAGGATGGAACCACGTTTAAGGCTATTGCTACCTTACCAGATGGTTCAACCAAAACCGTCAACGCAACGGTTAGCGGCGACAAAGCCACGTTCACAGTCGATACAGGTGCCTTATCTACTGGCCAAATCGTGTCTGTCAAACTGCAAGCTGTAAACGGAGATTATACGAAAGACAGTTCCCCTGCTTCCGTAACAGTTGAAGCCGGTGACCCAACCAACCCAACAAATCCACTGGATGGTTATAACGTTGGCACACCGACCGTAAACCCCGCTAAGGGCGGCGATACCAGCGTGACTGGGAACGCCAACATTACGACACCAGTACCAGACGGCACCACATTTACCGCTATCGCAACATTACCAGATGGCTCAACAAAGACTGGTACTGTGAACCCCGATGGTTCCTTTAACATCGATACTGGTGCCCTGACACCTGGTCAAACAGTGAGTGTCAAAATTGTCGCTACCAATGGTGAGAACACTAAGGATAGCGCACCCGTTTCAATCACTGTTAGTCAGCCAAATGCAACAAATCCACTGGATGATTACAACGTGGGAACACCGACCGTCAATCCAGTTAATACCGGTGACACTGCGGTAACTGGGAATGCCAACATCACAACACCAGTACCAGATGGGACAACGTTTACCGCAGTTGTAACGTTGCCTGATGGCTCAACCAAAACTGCGCCAGTGAATGCAGACGGTAGCTTCTCCATTCCAATTGACGGTTTAACTGCTGGTCAAACACTATCCGTTAAGATTGTGGCCGCTAATGGCGACAACACTAAGGACAGTACACCAGTGAACGTTACAGTTGGTAGCGGTCAGCCCGGCACACCTGGTAACCCAGGCACTGGGAATAACGGTGGTTCAGGTAACACTGGATCGGGTAACACCGGTGGATCTGGAAACACTGGCTCTGGTACTACCGGAACTGGCAACGGTCAAGGATCAAGTGGACAAACATCCTCCGGCAACGGTGGAACAGGCGCAACCGGATCTGGTTCCACAGGCTCCGGCACTGCTTCTGGCACCGCAGGTCAAACGAGTCGTTCAGGATCAGCCATGACAGGTCAAGGCGGTTCAGGTTCTGGTAACACTGGCTCAGGAACAACAGGTTCAAAAACAACCGACTCAAGCATGACTGGTACAACTGGTACCAACGGGGCCGGCTCAAACGGACGCTCTGTAACAAGTGGTACCGTTAATGGAACACGTGCCATTGCTCCTCAATCAGGTAGTGGCACCACCTCAGGCCGTTCAGGATCTCAAACGACTAGTCAGACGCAACGTGATAAATCAGGCGTTCTCCCACTGACAGATCAGCAACGCGCTACTGTTGCTTCAATCCTCGGTGCTAGCTTACTGATTGGCGCAATTGCCGCCGCTTACCGCTTTATCAGAAAACGGTAGCCTTAAAACAATAACGAGTTGCAGACATTAATGTATTAATATTCAGAATTTCAAAAGCAAGTCATCTCGGCGTTTAGACCACATCGCTGAAATGACTTGCTTTATTTTGCTAAACCCTAGGAATAAATTGAACGTGCTACATTAAAAAATAAAGGAGCAACTCGACATCATGGAAAAAACAGATTGTAAAATGTACGCTTGGGGCAACATATTCAAGCTGACGGTAGAAAATCAGGATAAAGTTTTACCTATCAGTGTTAATGTCTACCCCAAGGTGAATCCAGAAACCGGTGAGGTCACCTTCTTTGTTGATCCAGAGCAATTCGACAAAATGGCCCAGCACGGGTTGCACTAGCATCATCTGTCTAACTAACTCATCAAGAATGTTTAACGTCCCCTCAGGATCGCTGCAATCGTGGCAACTACTGGACTACCAAATTTAGTGATTAAAACAAACAGCGCTGTCTTCAACGATTAATACTTGGTTTTCCATGTTCATCCCCACGATCATTAAAATCTATTACCATGACGCGTTCGCAAACGAGCATGGGCAAACGAACGTTGTCGCCGCCTAATACTCAAGCTCATCGCAAATACGGTAGCCATTGAAACGAGCACACTAATTCGTTGCAATGCTGTCCCAGCGTAACCAACGGCCACGTTTCCAGAACCCGTGACATTTAACTCGGTCATGCCCGTACCACTTTCCTTAGTGGTCACAAACTGATGGTCCAGCGTATTCACCGCCTGCATGCCTTTATAATAAACCAATGGCAGGCTTATTTTGGCGTGTCTTTGAGAATCGTGGACAACGTAATGAAATTCAACATGCCCATCAGACGCTTTGGCCGCTGTAACGGTCACATCTTCGTTATTGTAAACGAGTGTCCGGTGTTTGTTAGACAAAATTTTATTGTATGACAACGTCTTAGGCAGGTATTCATGACCAGCGCCAATGTAATATGAATCGATCTTATTGAAACTATTCTCCGCTTCAACTCGTTGTGGAGATGCGGCTACTGTTTTCATGCCTAATTGCAGTCCTAATAATACAAGGACGCTGATGCTCATTGGCACAATAATATTGGTGGCTCTCTTAAATGACAGGCCATATTGCAAATCAGATAAATTGTAACTAACTAATAAACTAATAATCGAAAATAACCGCCATGGAAATTGTAACGTATTAAACATTGTGTGATTTAATAAAGCCCACGGGAACACACTCGTGGTCATTACCAACATAGCCACAGCAATAACGGCCAAACGACGGTTGTGGTGCTGCTTTAGCGCCAATCCTAAACCAACAAGGCTGCCGATAAAAATAACTGGTCCAACATTGACCGTGTTGGCGTGAAAAACCTGGTTTGTCAGCGAATTCATCACCAGATTCATGGGAGAGACTGCTTCTTTTGAAATGTAAACCAGCGGCGTTGACGTCACTTGAAAAGTTTGCGACATTAGCTGTTCGCCAACGGGAACTAGATAGGCTGACAATAAAAGAATCGCTGTTATGGCAGCAGCGCCAACAGCTAAGAGCGTCCGTTTGGTCACAAACGTCTGCCAGTGAGTGAACGCGTAAATAACGCAGAACAACCCCATCATTTCGAGTGATAGCATGTGTGAATAGCCCACTGCCGTCATGCTAAGTGCAAGCCACAACCATGCCCGTTTGTCGCCGTGATTCAGCTTAACTAGGCTCGCCAAAACCAAGGGGAAGAAAACCATTGCCATTGCCTCACCCATGTCTTGCCGACTAAACAAATCTTGAAGATGATAGGTGCTTAAGCCATATAGGAGTGCAAACATAACGCTGCGCACACGCGAGAGACCCATTTGACGACCAGCAAACTCTGTCGTCGCAAATGTTGCCCACAAAATTCCAATCAATGTTCCAAAGTAAACTTGTGCGGAGCTAAAACCGATCAATCTAAACAGCGCTGGCACATACAAAAATAGAGTCGGATAAAACAGACTCGCCGCATACCCGTAGCCGCCTGCAAAGTACGTATCAACGCGCGGTAACAAATCACCATGTTTTAACGCTTCATACAGACTTTCAATTCGGTTTTGATGAAAATGATAATCTCCTGTCGCAAACACCTGGTTTCCGTGAACCAACGCCGCAAACAACATCATGCTTAAGATTACAAAACCCACTTCAACAAGCAACGTTACCTGCCACCCAGATTTTTTAATCATTTCGCTCATCTCTTTTTAAATTGATTTGCCAACTGCGACTTGTATCTAAGCTTAATTTGAGCGCGCCAGGCTTAAAAGTACTTAAACCTGAAAGAAACATGAGAGAATCTCAGAAAAATTTACCAAGAGTATAACTACTTTTATTAATCCTCGCGATTTTTTCATATCGTGCTTGCGTATGTTATCTGTAATCAAATAAATTGACTTGGTGAGTTTTACAAAATATAGTAAGGACGTAAGATGTAAGACATGATTAACGGAGGCAGTTCAATGACCAAAAATAATTTTGAATCCCTTACGACGCGACTCTCCAGCAAAGGCCAGGTAGTCATCCCTGCCGAAGTCAGAAAACAACTCGGGTTATCTGTTGGGGATCAGCTTTCTGTCGATATTGACAAAAATAATAATATTGTTTTGAAAAGCCGACCGACCCCTCTCGAGTGGCACGACCTCATCAAAAATATTCCTATTGAGGATGTTGATATTGATAAAGAGGGTCATTATGATGCTCACAAATCACCACACTTTGACGAATGGATGCGTGAAAAATAATGACTAACATCCATCCAATGCAGCTCTACATTGCAAACGTCCCTTTCGATGAAGGTCATATTTCAAAAGTTCGGCCAGCATTGGTTATTGAGGTAACCGCTCAGCGAGTGATTGTTTTTAAAATCACCAGCCAGCATTCTAATAAGTCAGATTTTATACAACGGTTGTATTATCCAATCAAACAATGGCAATTAGCAGGGCTAAATGAGCCATCCTATGTTGATACACATCGGGCTTATGCTTTAACGCGTGAACGTGTTTTTGCATATCGTCCAATTGGTGAACTGACCTTGCTAGACGTCGTTAACTTATCTACATTTCTCAAACAGCAGCACTTTCTTTAGCGATTTTATTCCTACCATAATCAGCTTTACCAATCCTTACGATTTAACTACTTGTATCCGCCAGTAGAAATGCTAGAATTTGGGCACAGTTAACGAAATGCGTTAATTGACACGTTTAAAATTTAGGAGGGTTCCTCAATGGGACTATTAATTGGACTGGCCATCTTACTGATTTTTGGGCGGTTCATCGGCAAGGCTGTTTTCTGGATTTTGGGTACGCTGGTCGTGGTCGCAGGATTTGTTTTCTTCGCCCACATCGCCATTTGGTTAGTGCTCATCTTCTTAGCCATCGGCGGACTGTCGTTTCTCGGCCGCAGTTTCTAACACAAAACTGATTTAAACTACAAATACAACGCCACGGTCTCTGCCAGTCTCTATGCTGGTCGGAACCGTGACGTTGTTTTTCGTTAAGATAGATTTCATGCATTTATCGTCCTGCCCACGTACAATAAAGGCATTCGATATTATCAAACTGAAATTGGAGAATTAACTTATGATTGAATTTCGCTATGACACACAATGTTTAATTGACGGTCACGACCTTGACGAGGATAAAATTGACGCCTACATTAAAGCTCATTTCAAAGGTGACAGTTTGATTGCCGTTGGCGATAGCAACCTCATTAAAATTCACTTTCACACCAACGAACCATGGGACATTCTAAAGTACTGCGCCTCACTAGGTGAAATTTTCGACATTGTCGTTGAGGATATGGATCGGCAATCACGAGGATTGAAGGGATAGCCGTCAGTTTGAACAGTTGAAAATAGCAGTTGCCAGAACTAAAAACTGACAACTGCTATTTTGTGTTTATTAGACCGCCCCAAAACTAACTATTTACGTGAAGCAAAAACTCGTTTGGCTACTGCGACTGCATTTAACACCTTTGGAAACCCAACGTATGGCAAGCACTGAATGAAACTTTCGACAACTTCCTGCTTAGTCAGCCCAACGTTAAGGCAGCCATTAATGTGAACCTCTAATTGTGCAGCCGTGTCTCCCTGCGTCAATAAACTCGTGACCGTGATCATTTCACGCTGCTTGAGATCAAGCCCTGACCGTGAATAAATGTCACCAAACGCAAATTCTTCAATGTACGTCGCAATATCTGGCGCCACATCTGCCAATCCTAACATGACATTTGTCGCCGCTTCTGCATCAACCTCCTGCAATTTTGCTTGGCCACGTTTCAAACGACTATTTTCATTTTCTGGCATCAATATAAGCTCCCTTTCCCTTAAGATTGGGATAAGCCTACTATCTGGAGTTAACTCCATGTCAACTAAAGTTTTACACTTTCTCTAGGATGACAACTGTTCTAGACCAAAATTATCTTAGGTGGGGAAATATGTACAGTATTGGTGAGTTTTCAAAACTAGTCGGGATGCCGACCGACACGTTACGTTATTACGAGAAGCTCGATCTCATCACGCCTGCTCGCTCCCACACCAACAAACGTGAATACTCTGACGCGGATATTCAATGGATTGCGTTTATCAAACGACTTAAAAGCACTGGCATGCCAATGAAACAGATTCAAGCCTACGCTCAGTTGCGTGATATTGGTGACGCCACCATCGATGAACGGCTGGATCTCTTAGCTAAGCAGCGACTACGTTTGAAAGGCCAACAACAGTTGATTCAGCAACATCTCGATTTTCTAGATCAAAAAATCGACAGTTACCACCAACGAAAACAACAGCTCAATCAAAACTAGGTATTAAACAAAAACTCTGGGAAATTACATGCTCATTTTTATGCGCCGTTTGATCGGCATCTATGCACTGATTTATCTCATTTTGCCTTGGTTCAATGTCCGCAAAGGCGGTTGGGCCGGCGCCATTACAACGGTTATTGGTTCACTATTCCTGTTGGCCGCAGTGGGCGATTTTCCCACTAACGCAACGATTCCATTTTTAGTAATCGGCATGGTATTGATTTCAAGCGGTGCATTACTGGCAGGACAGCGAATGTTTGGTGCTGATATTCATTGGTCACATCATCTGCTTCGCCTCGCCGTTGAAATCGTCTTGCTTGTCCTGTTTATCATTGCAAGCTAAATACAAAAAGCTTCTAAACTAGCCTGATTGACTAGCTTAGAAGTTTTTTTGTTCGTTTAAATTAACTAGATCCAAACTTGATTCCATAATCTGTTGATCACTTTGTAATTCAAACCGATTTTGGACAGGCTTGTACGTGATTTTCATGTGCTCGTCTAAGTAGACTTCTGTCACATCGGTAAAGTAAACCGGCCCCAACGACGTTTGGAAATGTTTAGTAAAAGAACTGGGCACTTTCGTCTTTGGGCAAATGAACAACTGATACATTAACCCATTTTCTTTCAAATACGGTGACAACGGACCAATACCATCATCCAAATCCAGCAAAAGCGCGTCATCGTCTGTCATTTTTGACGCGAGTTTTGTTTGCGCCTCATCCGAAAATACAAGATCCATCATTTATCCCTCCTTTTTAATCATTATTAACATTGAATCGCGACCAACGAATCGCATCTACTGAACCACTTACCAAATGAATAGCATTAGGCCAGATTCCTTGCCGTTCAAAACCACAGGCAGCGGCCACTTTTAAACTTGACTGATTATGCGTCGCAATTTTCAAATCAATTCTTTTGAGATGCAACTTTTCGAATCCATAACGAACAAGACGGTCAACGCAGCCACACATGATGCCATGACCTTGCGCATCCTCACTCAGCCAGTACCCAATTTCAGCTGTCCGATTGGCCATATCTAATTCAACAAAACTAATCCGGCCCACCAACCGGCCTTGCCAATAAATACTAAACTGCTTGGGTTGCTGGCGGTCGGCCAAGAACGCATTACGAGTAATACGTTCTTGGTCCGCTAACGTTGTAACCTTTAACGCCCAAGGTAACCACTTGCCAAGATACTGCTGGTTTCGTGTGATTAGTTGAAAGTATGCTGGCGCTTCACTTTGCGCTAAAGAACTGAGCTGAAGTTGGTTTTTCACACGTAACATCATTACTGATCATCTCTTCGTTAATTTACGATTTTTAAAATTTCTTAGACTGAGCCAGATCATTAAATGCTGAGTTGAAGGCGCTGTTCAAGAAAATCATGACCAGAATCCGTCACCGCCAATGCTCGCGCATCTTTGCCACGAACCAAGTACTCATGGTCCAACAGAAACGTCAGAATGCCGTGACCAACTGCGCCCCCAACGTGATCTTTACGCTCGCTCCAATCCAGACAAGGTTTACAAAAAGCACGTTTTTTCTTCATCAACTCGTCTAAGTTCAAATTAAAAGTGCTTGATAAGAATGTTCGGCCACTTTGTGTCACGTTAAAATTCGCACTTTCCAAAGCGATGGCGCCATTTTCAATTAGTTTATCAGTAATGGCAACGCCAATTCGACCTGCCACATGATCATAACATGTTCGACAATAATATAACTTTTTATACTTCAAACTCTTGTTTAGAGAAGCGACTTTCTTCTCAGGCGCAACCGGACTCAGCGTTTCAAACAGCGTTGCGACGTCTGATCGAATCAACGTGTAGTAGTGAAAACGCCCGTACTTCTCTAGTTTTAGCCAGTTAAGGCCGACCATTTTTTGTAAATGATATGTCGCTGTTTGCGGCGTGATCTTAGCAGCCAAGGCCAGTTCATTGACTGTGTGAGCTCGACCATCCATTAACATATCCACCATTTTAACCCGTGCTGAGTTACTAAAAATTTCCACGATTGCTGCTACATCTGGTGCTTCATTCATATTATCACCGCCGAATTCCATATTTCGAAGACCATCGAGTTGACCTCATGATACATTAAATTTCAGTGAGAAACGACATTTTTCACCAAATTTAGTTAATTCGGAGGTTGATAACCATGAAACCCATTCTTGAAGTTTCTCATTTATCAAAAAAATATGGTTCCTTTACAGCCGTTAATGACATTTCGTTTCAGTTGCAACGCAACCATTGCATTGCTTTATTAGGCACAAATGGTGCAGGCAAGACAACAACCATGAAAATGATCTACGCAGCAGCATCCATTACTCACGGCAGGATCACCGTGGATGGCTTCGACGTTAAAAAGTCTCCCTCAAACACAAAAAGGGCGCTTGGCATTGTATCCCAAGAGGACTTATTGGATGGTTCACTTACTGTTTACGAAAACATGATTGCTCACGGCCTGTGCTATGACATCCCCAAACGTGAGCTGAAAAAGCGAACACAGAACCTGCTAACGTTTGCCGGTTTAGCAAATTACGATGACAAACAAATCAGTGATTTGTCTGGTGGCATGCGGCGCCGTTTGGTGCTGGCACGCGCTCTTCTCAACCATCCCAAAGTAATCATTCTTGATGAGCCAACAACCGGACTAGACATTCAGTCACGCCATGTAATTTGGAAGAAATTGGAGCAATTAAAAAACGAAGGTGTTTCACTGTTGCTCACGTCTCACTACATGGATGAAGTTCAACGGTTGGCCGATCAAGTATTAATTATTCACCGCGGTAAAATTCTCGCTTCTGGTGCCCCAGATTCATTACCGGCGAAGTATGGTTATCAGTCACTAGAAGAGGCCTTTCTGGCACTTACCGATTTTCATGAGGAGGATGATCACATTGTACAAGCTCTCTCTTAGATCCATCAAACATGTCATTCAACGCAATTACATGAGTTTTCGAAAACTCTTCAAGGTATCTGTGTTTCCAAACTTGCTTGATCCAATTCTGTATCTGATTGCAATGGGAATTGGCTTAGCAAACTTTGTTGGCAACGTTGAAGGCATGCCCTACTTTCTGTTTGTAACATCAGGCTTAGTCGCTGCCACCAGCATGAATGCAGCAACCAATGAGGCAACGACAAACGCGTTTATTCAGATGCGGGTTGAAAAAACTTATTACGCTGTTAGCATGACGCCGGTTAACCTACAAGACATCATCATCGGTCAAGCAATTTGGGCTGGCATTCGTGCTACCATTTTCGGCACGCTGTTTTTGATTATTGCAGGATTTTTAGGTGCTATCCATAGCTGGCTAGTTATCTTTGTCCCATTTCTTTTATTCCTGAATGGTCTCTTATTCGGGTTACTGGGCCTGATCTTTACGTTGCTTGTGCCTAATCGCGACTATCTTAATTACTATGCCATGCTGGTCATTCAACCAATGTACATGTTTTCGGATACATTCTTTCCCGTCGCCAATATGCCACGTTGGCTTCAACCATACTGCTGGCTATCGCCCCTATACCATGCCGTTAAAGTCTGCCGTGGTCTGATGTTAGGCAATCCAACTGGCATTTGGTTTCATCTGGGTTGGCTAGTTGTGGTTGTCATACTCATTGCCGGATTGCCAATTTATCTCGTGCATCGACGATTGGTTTACTAAATGTAATTTCAAGTATTTTCACACCTCTGCCTCTTTAAAATCCTAGATAATATCTTTGACAAAAAATCAGTGACACGCCTTGATATTAAAGGATTTATAGTCACACGAAAACATCATGTAGCTGTTATTAAAACGGCATGAAATCCTCATCAAAGTTGAGGGTTCCATGCCGTTTGCTTTGCTATAATTTTATCTACCGAGAAGTGAAGACGGTTTTGAGAGTGCTCACGAAGCACGGGAGAAAGCGAGCAATAACGTAAACAGACAGATGTGAAGGTGAACTTTGCCTTTGCATCTGTCTGTTTGGGTTATGCACAGCTTTCTGTGCGTCAGTGACACGTTTGGTGACTCTTGGTGTATTTTACACCTGAAAGAAGATGGTGCTAATGGGGTAAGAAACTTTTACCGTATTGTCACAGAATCTGATGGAAAGGGGTTACCTCGTGTCTCCGTAAAGGATGCACTGCAACTGATGCTAGAGTTCGCCATGTTTGTGGTGGCACTTTTGGCATTGGTCGTTCAGTTAATAGTGGTCATTATGACCTGCTGTTAACATAAAAAAACGGGCAGTCGTCTCAACTTTGGAAGCTGACGATTACTCGTTGTCGCAACACACCACCGCTTTTGCGGATCGGTAGGGATGTCATTCGCAGTGACATCCTTTTTTACGTGTTCATTATATCATCAAAGGTACTGTTAAAAGCAATTTTTTTAATCAGTAAATAATCGGTAGAGGCCCTCTCCAAAATAACTCTATAATTTTAGGGATGATTTTAAAAAGTAGAGTTCTTTCCAGAATTGGTACAATTTACCTCATTAAAAATGTTAGCACTTGTCGTGATCATAACGCCGTCCACGGAAGTGCTAACCTTTTTAAATATTGTTACTTTTTAATCCCCTGAATTACATACGAAGACATCCACGGACCACTCCACCAGCCATTAAAGCCAGCTGACTTGAGCTCAATATCCTTAAGTCCCAACCCTTGTAGCGCAGCTTTATATTCACGGTCGTTATGATTCGTATCAACAATGACGAGCCGACCACCTGGTTTTAACGTTCTAACTGCTTCACTCAAAGCAATTTTGCGTTGAGCAGCCGGTTTAATGTTATGCAAAGCGAAACTAGAAACAACGAAATCATAAGCGTTGTCGCCCGTTGGCAATTTCGTCATATCACCAGTCAATAACGATGTTCGGTCAGCGACACCTGATGCCACCAAGTTAGCTTGCGTTTGTTCACTGCCATTGTTGGACTGATCACGTTGACGCCACAGATCCAAACCAGTCGCATGACCGTGCGCACCAAGACGCTGGGCAAACGCAATTAGAACCGCACCATGACCACAACCTAAATCGAGCACTTGAGCATCCTTTGGAATTGACATGTTCGACATGATTTTTTGCCAAATTATGTATTTGCCACGAAGAGTAGTGTGGAAAAAGATTAGACCACCTGCCAGCATAATGATTCCTAATGTTAACGTTACCCACGATGTTGGATAACTGTGTGAAAATGCCCAGTTAATAAGTATCAGGATACCAGCGATTAAGTACATTATCGGCACAAACGGTGCGTCAATTCCTCGGGTGATGCGTTTATGTGTTGGTTGATTCATGTATTTTCCCTTTCGAGTCCCTCTTTTGCAACAATTTTTACAGTGTAACATTGATAGTTTACTTTGAGAAGTTTAGACCACACCCATTTTTATCCAAAATCTAACATCAGTTGAGAAAAATGGATCGGCGCCAGTAGAAAAGCAGTCTGGAGTAGATTAGGATTTTGACAGCCACTAATTTAAATCGATAAAATAATGTAAACAATAATTTTTAAATTATGAATAGTGAGAGGTTTCCCTCATGAAAAAGAATGCTTCGCTAAGTGCTTTTGGTTTCTTCACACTAACGGCTGCCATGCTTATGTCCGCCGACGAATATCCAGCCTTTGCTCAGTCGGGACTGATGGCAACCCTGTTATTAGTTGTCGCAGGTATCTTCTGGTTTTTGCCGGTGGCACTGGCCTCTGCCCAAATGACGACGATGCCCGGATGGAGTGACGGTGGCGTCTATACCTGGGTCAAAGGTACGCTGGGGCAGCGAGCCGGTTTTGTGGCCGTCTTCTTTCAGTGGTTGCAAATTACCGTTAACTTTATCACCATGATTTACTTCATCATCGGGGTAATGGCCTATGCGCTAAACTTGCCGGCACTTAACACCAATCCGTGGTTAAAGCTCGCCGCTTTTCTCACGATTTACTGGGTCATGACTGTGATTCAGCTAAAGGGCATCAATGATACCGATCGGTTGGTAAAATGGACGTTTATTCTTGGGATTATTTTGCCTGCGTTAATCCTGTTAGTTTTCAGCGGCGTCTACGTTGCCACGGGGCATCCCCTTCAGTTTGCAACAACCCTGTCGACTAACAGCTTCACAAGTGGACATCCATTAACGTTAATTGTGCCTTACATTCTTGCGTTTACCGGTATTGAAGCCTCTGCTTCCTACGTTAACAATCTCAAACGACCGCAGCGTAACTACCCGATTATTATGCTGACGCTGGTCGCCTTTGCCATCATCATCGATTCGTTTGGTGGCCTATCTGTAGCCGCCGTCGTGCCTTTGAAAGACCTTTCACTTAATCAAGGCGTTATTCAGGCCATCAACAGCATGGTGGCTATTATCCTCGGACCGACCTTTGCGCCACTGGTAAAAGTCATCGGCTTGCTCATGGCAATCGGTATGCTGGGTGAAATCAGTTCTTGGATTGTTGGTCCCGTTAGATCATTGCTAGTTACGGCCGAAGACGAAATTTTACCAACGGCGTTTAACAAAGTGAATAAACATCAGGTACCCGTACACCTTGTTCTCCTGCAAGGAATCATCGTTTCCATCATTGCTTTCGTATTAACGGTTGTTATCGGCGGCAACAATGGTGCGTTTGCCATGGCGATGGCCCTAACTGTTATGCTCTATCTTGTCACGTATCTACTTCTATTTGCCGGTTTTATCGTTCTCAACATCACTGGCAAAAGCCGTCAAGCAGCTTTCAAACTCCCTGGTGGCCGTTTTGTCTGTTTGCTTATTGGCGTAATTGGGTTCATCACTTCTGCACTAGTGTTTGGATCAACATTCTTCCCAACAGCCAACGCACAACTACCGGCTCTCACTTATACGCTCGTCATGAGTGGTTTCTTCCTGCTCATTCTTGGTGTAACTTTGTGGCTTTACTCTCGCAGACGAACTGCTAAAACACAGCGTCCTTGGCACGTCCGCCATCTCAATCACGATGAGGTGCCTAGGTACACGCAAATTCAGGGCCGTGGTGAACACACAATCGATCCATTGGATAAGTAGCCCGCCCCGCAACACAGATACTTCCCGTTAAACTTTGCAATCCAAAAATGCCATGCCTGAATGAATTAGGCATGGCATTTTTGTTTAGTATTATCTTCAATTGAATCAATCGTGGGACGAAACAAAGCCGTTTTGAAATTGAGAGTACACTCACTTCTCTGTCAGTGCGCTGCTTTCCCTGATCATCCCAATCAACTCCTGCGGTTGAACATCACAGTGATTAACATCAATGGTGTTCCAGTGCGTTTTATTCATATGGTAGCCAGGTTCGACACCCCTAAGTTTGCGTGCGAATTCACCGTGTTCAGGACTGAGTTTTAGATTAATCAGCAGTCTATCATCCTTGATGAATACCATCGCGAGGATTTTCCGGTTTCGATGATGGCGAATGATGTGCCAATTGATTTTTTCATGACTGCTACCACCGTTAAAGGGATGGTCGAGAAAACCACCAGTTTCGTCTATGACAATCTGAATAAGTTCTTTTTCAGTCATGAAATCCAGCCCTCACTTAGCTAGTTCATCCGTTGTCACAATGACCTCACCCATCTTGGAATTGGCCATCACATAATCCTGAGCAGCCGCAATATCATCCAGTGTAAACACCTTCGAAATTGGAATACTGATGTGATGCTCCCGGATCAGGCCAAATAGCTCATCGATCATCGCTTGATCAAAGTCATTTGAATCGTAGGCCGTTAGATATTTATCCACCATTTCAAACGGCGAAAAGTCTTTCATTTCCCATTCACCAGCCAGCAAACCAATCACACAACAAATTCCTTGGCTCTTCACGTGTTTGACTGAATCGCGCATCGTTACGGTCCCGACTAAATCAACAATGCCGTCAAACTGCTTGTCCGTTTGCAACTCACCGTCCTTGTCCAACACGGCTTCATCGGCGCCACTTGCAGTAACGTCTGCCAACCGTTCCGGTTTCCGTGTTGTGGCAGCCACGTTCAGTCCCATTGCCTTTGCCAGCTTGATCATCGCTAACCCGACCGCCGTCGTACCACCACGAACAAGCATCGTGTCACCAGCACTCAAGTGCAACGATTTAATAGAACCAAACGCCGTCACAAAGGCTTCAGGATACTGAGCCAAATCAACCCATGAACCATCAAAATCAACGGTGTACAGCTGTTTGTTCGGAACCAAGGCATATTCTTGCTCACTACCATCGAATTCACGACCAAAACCACCATTCAACGTGATAACTTTCTGACCGACTGTGAGACCTGAACCAGGCTTTGTCTCTGCAACTTCACCCACGGCCTCAACACCGATGACACGTGGAAATTTAACGCTAGGCGAACCCCCTTCACGCGTCAACACCTCATAGCGATGCACACCAAATGCGTGAATCTTAAGGACTGAGTGCTCTGCGTCCGCAACAGGCATTGGCCAGTCAACGATTTTTAGCACATCCGCATGACCTGGTTCGCTAATCACAACTGCTTTCATATTCTGTTCCTCCTAGGATTAACCTGTTTCGTTTTGTCATTATTCAAACTATAATCAGTGTAAACTGTTACGTAACGTACAGGTCAAGAAATACGAGGCAAGAATGTTAACAATTCGAAAATTTGCGGAGCTCGCAGATACAACAAGACGCACATTACTATTTTACGACGAACAAGATTTGTTTAAACCCGCCAAGGTCGCAGAAAATGGATATCGCTATTACAGTTATGATCAATTATATGATTTGACCTTCATTCTGGAACTGCGAAAGCTAGGGTTATCTGTTCTACAAATCAAGAACTTGCTTAACGCTGACCAAACACCGACCCTAGATAATCAGCTACAATCGTTAAATCAAACTATTGACGCTAAAATTCAACGTTTGAATACACTTAAACAAACGCTAAATCAGCGTTTTTCGCCAGTGCCTGCCAGTCAGACTACCAATCTCAATAAACCTGTGATCGTTGACCACTCTAACCAGGAATACTGGCGCTCAATTCAATCCGTGACCTGTACCGACGAGGAAATCAGTCAATTGTATCAAGACTTCTACCAGAAAATCGGGACGCTAAAACTAATCGACAAACGCGAATCAGGCTTCATGACAACGTTACCTGGGTGCATTGCTGACGACTATAAAACGGCCTCTTTCTGTATTATCAAAGCCGTCAGCCCCGCCGTTCCCAACAATGTCGCAACAGTTAACCGACCAGCTGGCGAATACGTCTCCGTCAAAACATTCAATACAACAGCAGACGTTTGTCACTCACTGAGTATCTTGCATGACTTCATTCAACTCCACGATCTCAAAATCGACCAGACACTGTGGCAATTAAATCTCGATGAACAGTTATCTAGTAAAGCAGGATCGTCATACATGTTGCTAGAATATCGGCTGCTTGATTGACGCTGGACACACTGACCAAGAAAGTTACACGTGGAACATAGACACTCGCATTTAGGAGGTTTTCTCATGTGCACCGCAATTACTATTCAATCCGTAAATGACCACGCTTTTTTCGCGCGAACCATGGATCTACCGACCACCACGCCATGGCGGCCAATTTGCCTACCTGCTGGATTTTTGTGGCAACCATCTACTGATAATCCTGGTAAACCACTGCCAATGGCGGTTCTTGGCGGCGGTCGCTGGACGCCGGGAAATCATTATTTAATGGGTGATGGCATGAACGAAGCTGGCCTTGCCTGCGCTGAACTTTACTTTCCGGTTGAAGCTCACTATGCTTCATCAATGGTCGATGGCAAACTGAACATCACGCCACAGGACTTCATTTACTGGGCGCTAACGCATCATTCAATTGCCGAATTGCGTTTGGACTTGCCAAATATCAACATCGTCGCACAAAAGTGGTATAGCGAGAATAATTGGCGACCATTTCATTGGCTACTGACTGATGTTGCGGGCAATACGGCTATTTTGGAGCCGCGGGGCCACGGGCTAACGCTGACTGAAGCACCACTGCATGTGCTGACAAACACGCCAAACTATCCGGCGCACATTGTCCGTTTGGCCAAAACCCTTGGCATTGATCCCAAATCCTCGGTTGATACCTTCAAACAGGCCTGTCGCTCTTTCGATGGTGAATTGCGCCACACAAATTTGCCGACGGACCGTTTCCAGCGCACCGTCATCAATTTATGGCGGCAAGATGCGCCGCAAACGTCTCTTGCCGCTGAACAGCAACTACTCACACTGCTTGACGACGTTGTCATCCCCCGGACACCCGAGCGCTTGCGGCGCAGCAACATGGACTACACACATTATGAGAACATACTGGATTTAACCGAACGCACCATGACGTTTAAATCCGTGCGGACCGGTGAAATTCATCATCTACGTTTAGACGACATAAAAACGGATAGCCCCCAGCAAGTGGTTGCTTATCCGTTTACGTAGTTATTTGTTAGTTGGATATTGTTAATCGCGCAGCAATTCAATAATCTTAGGATCTTTCTGAAACAGTTCAAGAAGGCGACGTGAACTGCCATTAGGTTCAGCCCGGCCAATTTCCCAGGCTTCCACAGTTCGTGGCGAAATGCCTAACAAATGGGCCATTGTATTTTGTGTCACATCTAACCGCTTGCGCAGCTGCTTAACCGTCTTGGCATCAAAACGCGGTGGCACATCGATGGTGACCGTGTGCACTTCAACATTGTTAGGTTCACCTTTGAAATATGCTTCAACTTCGGCCAAGTTCTGCATGATATAACTTTCATCCTTATCCTTACTCATCTGATTCATTTACCTCCCTTATCAGACTAATCATCTTTCGAATCTCTTGTTTTTTTGCATCGCTCAGGGATTCTTGTCGATTCTTTTGATACATTTCTAAAAAGATTACCTGACTGTCTGCAACCACGAAATAAATAACTCGGTAACTACCACTTTGCCCTTGATTACTGGCTATTGACGAGAATCTGAGTTTATAGGCACCACCAGTGCCACGAATGATATTACCTGGAAATCTTCTACCATTATTATTCTCGGGACTACTATTAAAGAAGTACGTGATGTTTCTCTCCAGTCGACCTTTATCGAGCAAACTCAAGTTTAACTGTTGCCATCTCTTTATAAAAAGCTTTGGGTAAATAAAGTGAATCTTCTCATGTTCCATCCATACTCCAGTTCATTGCCGAAGTACGATTATAGAATATACGGTTCAATCGTACCTGTCAATTAATAAAATTCACTGATTCACTGCTACTAAAACCAGTTACATTAACATACGTAATTCAAATCAATATGTTCGTTTGGAATAATTTTCGTACAAATATTTACGCTTGAATGATGGCGATATCGAACAAAAAACCTGCTATCATTTACAAAACAGCATTTAAAAGTAAAGGGCCTCACATGAAGATAATCATTTCACCAGCCAAGAAAATGACCATTGATTCAGACAGTTTCGATATTTCATCCTTGCCGCAATTCCTACCAGAAACGCAAGAAATTTTGCAAACGTTGCAATCAATGAGTTACGAAGAACTGCGTCAGCTTTGGCATTGTAGCGACAAAATCGCTCAACAAGCCTACCAACAATTACAGCAAATCAATCTCAAACATCTGTTAACACCTGCACTGGTGGCTTACTCCGGCATTCAGTATCAGTACATGGCGCCCAGTGTATTTACGGCGCACGCATTGCAATACGTGCAGGATCATTTGCGGATTCTGTCTGGTTTCTACGGGGTGCTGCGTCCGTTTGATGGCGTTGCGCCCTACCGCCTGGAAATGCAGGCACCCCTTCATGTGGCCAACCACAAGAATCTGTATGACTTTTGGGGTAACAAACCTGAACGTGGTCTGGGGCTGCATCATGAACCGTTAATTAACCTCGCCTCACAGGAATACACAAAAACGGTTCAGCGGTATTTAACTCCTGCTGAACCGTTAATCAATGTTGTCTTTGGTCACCTCGTTGACGGCAAACTAAAAACCCGTGCCACATTCGCAAAAATGGCACGGGGTGAGATGGTTCGTTTTTTAGCTGAAAATGATATTCATGAACTTAGTGATTTGAAACAATTTAACCGGTTGAACTATCGGTTTGATGCCAAACGTACCGATGAAACGACTTTCGTTTTCTTAAAACAAGACTGATCAATGATTCATCACGTAAGGCACGTGAGCCGCGGTCGGAACCTGATCCCATGCCACTGGATATCCCGCACCATGGGCACAAAATACAGAATCCGGTGTATTTTCAAGGTCACTAACCGGATGATAATCTGCGTCAGCGATCACTTCATCCGCATTATGGCACGGACGGTACCCATCGACGACACATTCGAGCTGCCCCAGACCATGCGTATAGGCTTGGACAGTTCGGGCATAATCTTGCATTTCAGATACCGGCGCCACACCACTTAAAATGGTGTTGGCGCCTTTTGTCGTGGGCGTCTCAAACGACCCATGCATCCGCTGAATGTCGGTCATCGCACGGCCAACATTATCACCATCAACCGTCAAACGGAACTGGTACCAAGGCTCCAGCAACTGGTCACCACCGTTTGCCAACAACATCATGAGACCCTGACGGACTGCGCGCCACGTCGCCTCACGAAAATCGCCGCCAACTGAGTGGACAATGCTAGCTTTGCCTGTGATTAACGTAATGTGCACATCCGTCAGCGGTGCACCAACCAGAACGCCTAGGTGCTCTTTAGCCTGTAGGCTAGTCAACACTTGATGCTGCCAGTTCTTGCCGAGGACATCGACCGGACAGTCTGTGTCAAACGTCATTCCGCTGCCAGGTTCAGCCGATGTCATCTGCAAATGAACCTCCGCATAATGACGCAGCGGTTCAAAGTGGCCGACACCCTCAACTGGTTCAGTAATTGTTTCACGATACAAGATGCTGCCTTCACCAAAACTGATAACAAGGTTGAAACGAGTCTTTAATTGTTCCTGCAAGACTTCTAACTGAATTGGACCCATGATTTGAACACGAATTTCTTGAACCTGCTCAGACCAAGTCACATGTAATTGTGGGTCCTCGTCCTCAAGTTGGCGCAACGCGGTTAGGCAGGCATGTGCATCCACACCATTCAACTTGACCGCATAGTTCAAAACCGGTTGTAGCAACGCTGCTGGACTATTTGCGGCAGCACCAAGACCTTGACCTGGCCGCGTATCGGTTAAACCGAGAATGACACCGACGCCACCCGCTGAGATTTCAGAAACCATCTGACTCTTGCCACCATTATAAACACGTAATTGGTTGGCTTTCTGATCAGGTAAGACCTCTGCCTTCGTTTTCAACACGCCGCCGGTCACGCGAACCCAAGTTAACCGTTCACCTTTTTCATCGTGAGAAATTTTGAATACTCGCGCACCAAATTCGGCCGCTGGTTCTGACCCAAGCGTCCAACGTGACAGACCATCCAACAATGTATCAATGCCGGTCATCTTAAGACCTGATCCAAAGAAACAGGGAAAGACTTCACGTCGCTGAATCATGTATTGAATCGTTGATGTTGATAATGGTGTCCCATTTAAGTAATCGTCGAGGACCGTTTCATCTTGTAATGCAACGGCCTCGGCGGTTTCTTCTGGCATCGAATCGACATCGCCGTCCCAGTCAAACGGCAGGCAGCCTGGCGCTAATTCCGTTTGTATCTGTTGGAGAATCGCCTCACGGTCCACACCATCTGCGTCCATTTTGTTCACGAAAATGAGTGTCGGCACATTGTACCGTTTTAATAAACGCCACAATGTTTGTGTATATCCCTGAACGCCATCAGTAGCTGAGACGACTAGGATTGCATAATCGAGGACCGGTAAAATCTGTTCCGTTTGTGCGGCAAAGTCCACGTGGCCGGGACTGTCCAGTAATGTTAAGGATAAATCACCGTAGTGGAGGTTGGCCTGATGCGAAAAAATAGTGATCCCACGCTGCTTTTCTAACGTGTCTGGATCCAAAAACGCATCCCCATTGTCCACACGACCTAATGTGCGCACGGCACCAGTTTTATAAAGTAACGCCTCCGACAGGGTCGTTTTCCCTGCATCCACGTGCGCCACGACGCCGGCAACAATGTGTTTCATGTGGTGACCTCCTTATAACTTGTGTTCTTACATAACAACTTTAATAATGCCTCGGCTGATAATCAACTTTATTTGCCCAGTCAACCAGAAAAACGATTGCAATGGGAATGTTCAGTCGTAACATTTCTCCACACGTTAAGCGGTATAATGTTGTTTTGAGGCATTTCAAGCCGCGGGCAGACCCGTCGCCCGCAAAATAACGAACCAATTAGGAGCCTATTCATGAACGAAATATTAAAAGCACAATTCTTTGTTGACGATCTTTCAGACGATCAGAAATCTGTGATTACAAACATCAATAACTACATCAAACAGGGGCTTACCACAAAGCCATCTTCCGTTGCCATTATTGAAGGTGCAGCTGGCACCGGTAAATCTGTCGTTCTCATGGAACTGGTTCGCCAATACATGACGGATAATCATTACAAGACATCATTAGTTGTTAACCATCCTGAGTTGTATAAAGCCTATCAGGATATCGCGGAATCGATTCCCAACATGAAGGTCAACACAATTCGCCGACCAACATCGCTTATTAATGATGCCCAAAAGCACAACAAGAAGTATGACATCATCTTTGTTGATGAAGCCCACCTTTTATATTCAAAATCCGAACCTTACGCGCACTACCGCGGTCAAAATCAGCTCACTGACTTGATGAACTTGGCCAAAGTAGTCGTCGTTGTCTATGATTTCGACCAAGTATTCCAATCAAAAATGTATTGGGATCGCGATTTATTACTGAAAACTATCGGTAATCATCCCCACAAAACGTTTGATATGAACTTTCAGTACCGGATGGTCGCTAGCGATGAGCAAGTTGCCTGGATGGACGACTTGACTGAGGAAAAACCGATGAAGCCGTTCCCGAATAACAGTGACTTCAAGTTCAAGGTGTTCGATACTGCTGGCGAGATGTTTGAAACCATTAAGAAACGGAACAAAGAGGTCGGTATGAGCCGGATGGTTGCTACCTCTGGCTTCCCCCGAATCAACGGACGACACAACGTGGAAATGGATTCCTTCAGTTTGCCATGGGATGAATGGGATCCTCAACGGACACACTGGGCCAAACGTGAAGGATCGATTACCCAAGTGGGTACGATTTATACCCTCCAGGGTTTCGACCTCAATTACGTTGGCATGATTATCGGTCCGTCGTTTGGTTACGACCCCAAAACGGACACAATGACAGTGATTCCTGAAAAATATTCACATAAAGAAGTCTTCAAGAAACGTAAGGACATGAAGTTCTCCCGTGACGAGTACAAGAAGTTCATCGCTGACGTGCTGAATGTGCTGATGAAACGTGGGAAGTACGGCTTGTACTTGACCGCGTACGATGATGCGTTGCGGAAACGACTTGTGGATTTGTACGAAAATGGTAAATAGTGATCACCAAAAAGGGCGGTCCCGATGAGCAGTTGATGTTCGTTGGTATCGCCTTTTGATTATATTCAATGTTTTTAAATAATCGTTGGACGATAACGTCCGCCAAACTCTTCTCGAGCTTTTTGCGTATAGGTGGTCACAAAGCCTGTTTTGGCCGCTGTATAAGCGCCTCGATTATGTTTGAACTTCTTCTCCAAACTTAATTTCAGCTCGCCATATTGCCTTGCTATCTCAGTGTGGGTACTCAAATAATCACGAAAATAGAGTTCTTCCCAGTCACCAGCTGGCTTGATATGCAAATGAAAAACTTTATCGGCAAAACCAGCTGGGGTGTACCCCCTGTTAAGGTCGAGTGTCCCCTCGTCATCATTTTTCGACATTACATTCCATGATGGTCTTAAAATTCGCGTTATTGCATCTAAAGAATACGGTTGTGCTAGTTCCAATAGAATATCAACTGTCGGTTTGGCAACTAATCCAGGAACCGACGTGCTACCAATATGATTAATTCGATAAATAGGTACATCACTTAGATGGTCCAGAAGTATCTTCTTTTCGTCCTCATACCATTGTTTATAGTTGGGGTTAGACTCCTTTAAGATAATTGGAAATTGTTTCCATGAATCGTGTAGGCTCATATTTTCTAAGTTCTTCAACTAAACCATCTCCATACTCATAACTTGCCTTTATGATTACCTTGCAAAACCGTCTAAATTCATTTAGTCGATTTTGTCTTCTTAATCGCTGATTATTTAGACTTGTTACTCATCATTGTTTCCTGACTATCTCGCGTTATATCTACCTTCCCGCCATCAGGTTGTACCATTCCTTCAATTGTTAGCAGCGTAGTCTTATCAGATTCTTGATAATAAACATTGTTTTGGCTGGTGTTGCTTCTTGAAAAATTGGTCGTTCTTTCACAGTTTGAATCATTAGGCTAATTAGTTTGTAAACTAGTCTGACCGTTATATATTTTAGTAAAGTTAGAGTACTTGTATCGATATTTTTAGCCACTGAAAAATGATACTTTTCATCCTCAACACATTGATTTTACAGGAGGATAATTACCTTGAGACTTTGGCATGAAGCGCTAATCAGTAAACTACCCCGTCAGCAACTATTAGGGCAGCATCGTGAAATAGCCGCGTTACGGGGAAAGGGCTGGGGCAAAAGACACGCAACCGTCAATTATGTTTTTACTCATTCGCCTTACAAGTTATATCAATTTCACATGCTGGTCATGTCTGAAATGAAAAGGCGCGGCTACAAACCAGATCCTAGGTGGCGTAATCCTATATACCGAGGACAAAGCTGCCCTCCCTATACCACCTTAGAAAAAGTTCCGTTAACCTCGCCGATTTATCCTGAGCATAATGACGCCTATCTGCAGGAATGTCTTAATAATCTAAAGAGAAAGGGTATTTACCTATAGACGTGTAGTGTATCTAGATAAAAATCAGATATCTGCTTTTACGATAATTCTGCTCGAAATGTGTCACTCTGAATTCATGACACCCATATTGAAAACGAATTAACCGCATCACTTATGATACGGACTACCGTATCATTTCTGCCTGCGGTTATTTGTGGTAGGGAGAAGTGTCTCGCTTATACCTGTGGCTATTAGTGACAATAATTTTTGTTGAAGCTAAAATGCGTTAACGATTTAAAAATCGCAACGCATTTCAAAGGCCTTCGTAACATAACGTGAGTTAAATTAATTATTAAAACTAACTCCTGTACAATTCAAATCATCAAAGTATTGGTTTTCAGAATCATAGTTTCCTGATAAATCTATTGAAAAGCTCAGACTAACGGAATCATCAATGTCCATTGGTTCTCCATCTTTTTCATCCGACTCATATGCAGGGTTTGGTGTAGAATAATAAATTTCTGCAGAGCCATCAATAGTGCTGCTAAAATTAAATTCTGACAAGCTGCTAATGTCATCAATAGTGACCGAAATATCATCTATTTCTAAATTCATCAGGTCATGAGAAATATCCCAGTAATATTCCATGGAATCTGGCTTTTCGACTACATTGTCATCAATATAGTCACTTATCGATTGATAAACTTCATCCGACTCTTTCATTTTTTCAGACAGCTCTTCTTCAAGGTTAGTTAGAAAATGAGAAGAATCCGAACTCAGATTATTAGTGGTGATGATTTGTCTATATTGTGCTCCCGGAACAAATGTACTCATCAGTTCAAAAATTGGGCAAATGATTAAATCAACTGAATGTAAAGCGTTCACTTCACCAATCAAAAACGGGTCGGGGCCTTTAAGCGGATCTCCGCCTCTGTATAAATCCGTCTTTATTTGAGCATAACCATCTTTCGTTACAAGGATGAATCTTTTAACGTCAGTGTGGTCTTTTAAATAGCATAAACATTCTTTCCAGATTAAAAAGTCACCATATTTCATTTCATAGGTTAAATTACCAAATGTACGTTTTCCTTTTTTTCCAATATCACTAAATCCTGGACCATGACCCACCACATAACGTTTCTTGCCTTCTTTTTCTACTTCATCAATCCACGATTGATCTATGGAAACTTCGTTATCGATATACTTGCTTATTAGACTAGATAACATCTGTTTTGTCTCATCTGACGGATCAGCATAACGATCTAGTATAGACTGAACTTCAGATCTTCCCATTTCAGCTGCTTGAACCATTTCCTCAGCAGCCTTTTGCAAATCAACATCCAGCTTTTTCTGAATGTCTTCAAAATTATCACCGTATGCCTCGGCATTCGCAGCAGGTAAAATGTTCGCAGCTATTTTCTTGGATAAACTATCCAAATTTTTTTCTATAGTTTCCTTCAGTGCTTTTTCGTCACTTCTCGTAACAACTTTGTTGGCAGATACACCACCAAAATTGTATGCATATTCCCAAGCAACAAAATAAGGCACAAATTTATATGATTGACTTCTTTCAATTTCCGTAACGAAACTTTTTACTGTCTCTGACGGCTGGTGTATCAGATCTAATAGGGTATTGGTATCAAATACCAACATTGTTTCAGGATCGTTCAACATGCTCTTATCAATTTTTTTAGGATTAATTAACTTGTTAAAACCCACAAAGTCCATTCAACCACCTCTTTAAATTCAGTATATTCCCTCCATCGGGACAAAACCAGATTTAAAGGTTTTAAATACAACTTTACTAGTGAAAAAAGACTGGTCTCAACATGGATTCAGTCCCTTTACTCTGTTTTTTCAGTTGAGACACAATGTCCTCAACAAATTCCTGCTCCACCTAAACTAGTTTGTCTCTTTTTAATCGAATGTGACATGTGTAATAAAGGACTGGTATAGCTTTTTCAGTGTGCTCTTGTCAGAGTCCTTAATCAACTGGACTATTAACGGCAGCAATTCATCAATACTTTTAGGACTAGGCAAGTCTCCAAATGGCATCCTCCGCCCGACTAGCTGGCCTGCTTCAGCATTCAAATCGTCAACTTGACGTTCCAGTTCTTCAATTCTCGGACCATTGACCGATTTCAGCTCGTACGTTCCTTGAATCAACTGGTAATATTCAATTATATTCTGCTTAAACTAATTTATCGGGAGCTTTTGTATGCCAAGCTTTTTCATTATGTCACTAATGGCAGTAGCCGAATATTTTTTTGTGACTTCTGTCGTTAAAAGCAGCGTTAGATTTTTTCTTGCTCTAGTTAAACCGACGTACAAGGCGCACTTCATTTTATTAGCAGCGCTACTCTCCTGACTAAGATAGCTAAAAAGGTCAGTCGACATAATAAAAAGACAGTCATCCGCCTCGTCTCCCTTTATACCCATAATAGTAGAGACTTCAATACCATCAGTCATCACGCTATTTTCGTATTTTTTTAAAGCTTCACGGAGACGAGCAAAAGTTCTACGATCATTTTTAATATCAAAGGTTTTAAGAATTCCATCAACATACTGTATCAGATTAGAGCTATTTAAACGTTTTTCGATTTTTGTCCTATAAACGTAATTATAAACTGAATCATCAAAAATTCTTTTCGACTCCTTATCCTTTTTTGATACGCAAAGTGCTGACTCTAAGATAGACTGCAGAATTGTTTCTAGGTTATCTTCATTTTTTTTTGCTTTTCTAAATCTTAAATTACTTTTGTTAACATACGTGAGTTGATACTTTGAAACCAAATTCGCAACATCACGTATTTCCGGTTCAAGACAATAATTCAAGGACCCTATACTAGTCGACAATGCACTTTGCTCAAACTCCGTGCTCAAAAAAACATTAGCTAATTTAACGTGATTTTCAGGGCAACGATGATTTTCGTGGTTTACTTCATATTTTCTCTCTTCACATAAACCAGCTAATCCTCCTCTACTACTCAAATCTTGATTTAGATCTCCCGTCAAATAAATTTCAACTCCAAGACTGTCCAATATCTTTAAAACTATACTCATATCTTTATCTATATCTTGAGCTTCATCGATATAAACTTTGCCTATGTTATCCGTAATAAGATCTGTGATGACTTTTCTATTAGATTTTGTCTTTTTACTTTCACCAGACTTTTGAAACAGAACCCATTTGGCACGTTCGGAAAATTGAGAAACGTGGAGCAAACCACTGTCATTAATTCGCTTTAAGTTGTACCCCCTATACTTTCCAGACACATCCTCCATTGATACACCGTGGTACTCTATATTAAACAAACAGTAAAAATAAGGCCTTATGATTTTATGATTTAAAAAATTATGAATTGTTGAAAAAAATATCTCGCGGAATGTTTCCATGGAACTTCTTTTGCAAACGTTCAAAAATAATATTCCTTGCTAAATTTGAATAAGCCATCACATATATGGGTCTCGCAGTACCACTGATCATCCGATATTCATCAAAAATAACATTTGCTAAATGAGAAGTTTTTCCAGCTCCAGCTCCTGCCAACCTGATTTTCATTTATTAATCTCCATGTCATTTAAAAACCTCAAACAATTATCAATATGCTTTGGCAATTTTAATCCGCTCAACTCATCTTTTTTCATTCTTAAGCAAACATGCATCATTGTTTCTGCTTTGAGGCTCTCCCATTTTGTCACCAATTTTTCTTTATTTGCGACATCATCGGATTTCCAGTAATCATCGCGTAAGAAAAAATCTTTAAAGACATCAAAGTTTGACGCCACTAGGTCATCCTCTAAAGTCTTTCCCATTGTAGTTTGGACACAAACTTGATCATCAGTCAAATCATTATGCTTTTGCTTAGCTGTCTCTTCGTTGTCCCAGTCACGGACTACAGCAAGTCTATGGCTATTGTTTTTATTGATTTTCTTCCACAGTTTAATGATTTTCTCATAACCTTTATGAAAAGAAAGTACTTCAAAACTGTTTAACATTTTGTCTTGCTGTCCAAGATATGTTTTAATTAACAATTCTTCTGAAATACCTTCAACTAGCAACAGTTTATTGGAAAAAAACAATTTAAAAATATCCATATTTGGATTTCTAGACAGATAACTACGCTCTTCTTCGTTTAGCTCAGATCCGAGAGAGACACCATATCCATCAGCCATTACAACGACGCTTTCAAGACCCACCTTATCAATGAATTCCGTACTGTGTGTAGTGTAAATTAATTGAACTTTTGGAAAATTTTTAATTGAGCTTTGTAAAAAACTAGCCATAAGCCTTTCGTTATTAATACAAAGATGCGCTTCGGGCTCCTCTACAGTTAAAACCGAAAAGTCAGCATCTGAACTTTCTTCTAGCGAATTTGTAACTGCCATTAAATAAATTAAGTTTCTATAACCAAGCCCCTGGGATGACAATGGTTCATCGTGATATCCCAACTGAATACTTCCTAATAACGAATTCATTGACGGCATATTTGGCAACACACTTATCTCATCAAAAAAGTCTTTGGCATTATCAATATTGGAATACTCTTGCCAATTAAAAATGTGATCCATACCACCATTATTCTTAATCACTTCAAAAAAATTTTGATAATCCGTTTCAATCTTCAACTTGGAACTATCATCTATTTTCTTCTCCATCAGGCTAACAATTGCTCTAGATCCCAGTTTATTGTTGCTCTGAGAGAAATTATCTCTTTCTGCTACCAATGAACTACAGGTAACTCTACGTAAATCGTCAAACGATACATCACGATTGCATTCAGGCACAAAAGTTCTAGAGTGAAATTTTGAAATCATTATCAGACTCCGTTTCACCTTACCTAAGTCTTCTCCTTGTTTTTTTATTTCTACGATTAATCTACGCAACGTTTGATAATAATCATCTAAATCACGAACTGAATATTCAAATTTGATTTTATAGACTTTTCCGTTCTTATCATCGATGTCTACGAGCCAATTATTAAATGGAATGTCTGTATCAGCATCTGGCTGAAACTGTAAACATACGGATATCTGTGGAAGTGCAGCTTGTAGTTCACTCAAAAATTCATCATATTGATCGTCGTTAGAAAAATCATTTTCAAACCTACTTATGTGCCTTTGTACAAACCCATAATATTCTGCACAATCTTGGATATTAAGATCTGAAAATCCTAGTCTAGGTTTAGAAAACAAGTCCGTAAACAAAGGCAGTGACAATGCTTTTAAAAGATTACTTTTTCCACTATTGTTTTCACCAACAATAATTAAATTTTGACCAATCGGAAAATCTGTTTCCCTCACGTTTCTAAATCCTTTGACCGAAATATGTTTGATACGCATTCTCAAATCCTCATTTCCCTTTGAATTATCAGTAATTAAGTAGACAACAAATACATTAGTCAATTCGTACAATCAAAAAATGTTCATTTTCAAATTAAATCCGGGAATTAAATAAAACACTTTTCAAAAGAAATAGTAGGCTCTCCGCCTTCCAAATGTTTCTATTACGTAAACAATGTTTCTTTGTCATCACTTATGATACGGACTACCTGAGTTAATCATAAATGCCCGGTAGATCTGCTCACTCAGCACTAGACGCATCAGCTGATGTGGCAGCGTAAACTTACCAAACGAAATTTGTGCGTTTGCACGCTTCAAAACTGCGGGTGTCAGTCCCAGTGAGCCGCCGATAACGAACGTTATGTCAGAATGCCCGTACGTCCCTAAGTCTGCTATCTCCTTGGCAAACGCCTCTGATGTCCGTTCCTTGCCTAAAATAGCCAACGCATAGACATATTCCTTATCTTTAATATGATCCAGAATTCGCTCCCCCTCTTTAGCCATAACCGTATCCATTTCGGATTGGCTTAAAGATTCGGGAGCTTTTTCGTCCGGAACTTCGACAATTTCAAATTTACAAAACTTAGACAAACGTTTCGCATATTCGGCGATGCCCTGCTTAAAATACTTTTCTTTCAGTTTTCCAACACCAATAATCTTGATATTCACGTGTATATACTCCGTTTCCAAATTTTGTTTTCATCCACAAGCTCATCTGTTATGAAAAAGTTATCCACAGCTTTTACTTTTCCTTAACTTTCTTTACCAAAAATAATCGATTTTGCGACGCTATGTGACGCTGTCATTTTAGCCTGTGAATAAAAGTTATCCACAGTTATCCACAAGACATCTTTACACGAACACACAGCCCGTAATCACTGATAATAAAGGATTTTAAAATCGAACAGAGGTTTTTATGACCACTTATCCACCGCACTTTTTTTACCTGTGGATAACTTTTCCCACTGTTTCGAAATCCTTAGTTTTCGGCATTTATCCCCAATTCACAAACTTATCCACAGTTTTCCACATAGTTATCCACACCTGTGCAAAACAATTTTTTCATTGCATTTTCCGAAACGAACCACTTTATTTTTCATAGCTTAGTTTGTTCGGAAAACTCGATGTTTTTATGGGGCAATTTGCCGAAAATGGGTAATGTCCCAGGAAAACATTCGGTTTTCCAAATTGGACACCAGCTAACTAAACGATAACTACAGAATGCTGTTTACGTGACGGTGATTATTATGCAGAAATAATCCTGCATATTTACACTTTATTCTGTATAAAGACAGTTTATCCACACCACGTTTCGTTGTTTTATCCCACATTCCGTGACCTTCTCGTTTTCAAAAGTATACATTATTTTATTCATTTGTGGATTGTTTACCACCTAATTATAGATAAAAAATGCTTATAAATACACCCATACCAGTCGTTTAGGATAAATAGAAAGTTATCAAATTTCCCAGGAAATGATTATCATGATTCAATTTGAGTTTGTGAAATCCTTGAAGGCACAAAAAAAGAGTAACTGTTTTCCACAATTACCCTTTAAAAGATCTACTTACTTGAACTGCTTAATTGGCTCGTACTCTCGCTCAACGTTATCGTACCGGTCTTTTGTTGACCATCACGATAATATTTCACGGAAACTTTATCCCCAATTTTATGGTTATAAAGCACATCACGTAAGTCTGCTTGCGACGTTACCTTGGTACCATCTATCTCGGTAATAACATCGTACTTCTTCAGGCCAGACTTTTCAGCAGCCGAATTATTGTAAATTTTAACTAGCACAACACCGCCAGTTACACTGCTTGGCAGCTTCAAAGTATTCTTCTGGCTAGTACTGTCGACGTTTGAAAGATCCACAAGTCCGACACCCAACGCTGGACGAATAACCTTACCATTCGTAATTAATTGATTAATAATGGACACAACTTCGTTAGAAGGAATAGCAAATCCAATCCCTTCAACCGACGTACCACTTGAAGATGACGCCAACTTCATCGAGTTGATACCGATGACCTGACCAGATAAATTGATCAGAGCCCCACCAGAGTTACCAGGATTGATTGCTGCGTCTGTTTGAATAACGGTAGCATCCCCAGTTTGATTACCAGATTCATCTTCTACCGGCACCGTTCGTTTCTTGGCGGAGATAATCCCTTCAGTCACTGATGTTGCATACTGTGACCCAAGTGGTGACCCGATGGCTAAGACAGATTGGCCAGCTTGAATCGCAGTGGAATCACCGAATTGAGCAACCGTGTTGATGTACTTGGCATCCACACGGATAACGGCTAAATCGGTCGTTGAGTCCGTGCCGACCAGCTTACCTGAAATCTTCTTCCCGTTGCTGAGAATGATTTCCAAAGCACTGGAACCAGAGACCACGTGATTGTTCGTCACAATGTAGGCGTCGTTTCCGGATTTCTTATAAACGACCCCGGATCCTTCACTGGCAGTTTCCAAAGATGATTTGCTAGATGAGGAATCCGAATTATTACCATTCGAATTTGATGATGATCCACCACCAAAGATACCGTACAAACCTTCGCTATCACTCGAAGATGACTGCTTCTGCATGTTAACAACCGAAACAACTGCGCCCTTAACCTTGCTAAAGGCTTTCGTAGCGTCAGAGTTGCTCTTTACAGTGACATTAGCTACCTTAGTCGTACCATTTTTATATGACGTATCGCCATTATTATTGTTATTCAGGGCAGAGGCACCCCCATAAGCAATACCGCCACCTAATAATCCGGCAACTAAGCCAACAATGCCAACCTTCACTAAACCTGCATTCGATTTGCGTAGACGTTGTGGTCCTTGCCCACCTGTTTGCTTATTCTCGTCATTATAATCCATAGGCTTTTGCGAAAAATCGCTTACCTCCTCTAAAAATTGATTACTCTACAAAGACCATTATACAGTTTCAACTTAAAGCGGGCTTAAACGGATGCCTCGCAAACCCATATTTTTTTCTAATGATGACTATTTGGCTTAATTATTGTTTCATTTACAAACTGCCCTTGAAATGATCTTCCTTACTATTCTTTTTCGGGTAACGCTCTAAAAACGGCCACGTCCATTTCTTTAGCTAGCAAAGGTTCTACCATTTTCAAAAATGTTGTGAAATGATTTGCCTCATGATGAGCGTCTAATGCTGCTTGATTTGCATACTGCTCAATAAAGATGAATTCTCCTGGGCGTTCCATAGATTGGTACATATCATAACGAAGGTTGCCACTTTCGTTTCGAGTCCCACGTATCAACGTTTGTGCTAACTCATCGTAGGCTTTCAATTGATTTTCCTTCACGTAAACCGTTGCATTAATCGTAATCATATTTATATTCTCCTCATTAACTTCATCATTGTCTTTGCCGATGCCATTAAAAATCATGACATCCATCGGGGCATTAGAAACGTCAGCTAGCCGCGCCAAAAAAGTTTGAAAATGATTGGCGTTGCGGTGGTTCTCAATCGCTGATTCGTTCTTATAAACCTCTGTAAAAATAAAATCACTCGGGCAGTCAATGCCATGGTACAGGTTGAATTGCTCATTTTCAGGCTCGCTTCTAGTACCACTCACTAGATGTGTTGCAGCTTTAATAAAGTTATCTTCATCCCCTGGTTTCACGTGGACTGTTGCAAAAATTGTTTTCATGTCACATTCTCCTAATAATCACGCTGTTCCGTTGATCTTAGAACTACTTCATTAATGCCAACATTCTCCGGTGTATCGATTGCGTAGACCACCGCACTCGCTACATCTTCAGCCGTCAAACCAGTCTCAGACTCGCTTTTAAGCACGGCCGCACGTAGTTCTGGATCTGAAATCGTGGAAGCCAGCGCTGTTTGCGCGTGCCCAGGTGAAATCAGTGTTGACTTGATGCCTTTACCAACTTCTTCTACCCGCAAGCCTTCCATAATGGCGCGCATAGCAAACTTGGTACCTGAATAAACCGCAGAGCCAGCACCGACAAAGTGCCCGGCTACCGAATCTGTTGTAATGATTTGACCACTGTGCTGGGCTTCCATGATTGGTAACGCAGCCCGAATGCCATAGAGTGCGCCTTTCAAATTGATATCGATCATCGCTTCCCACTCGCTGAGCTTGCCATCCCGCAACATCGAGACCGGCATCAAACCAGCATTGTTGAACAACACGTCAACCCGCCCCAATTGTGTTTTAGCAAACGTCAATAACGCCTGTACGGCACCTGCGTTTGTTACATCCGTCACCTTATAGATAACTGTTGCCTGATAGGTTTGCGTCAATTGACTGGCAAGTTCTGTTAATGCCTGCTCCCGCCGCGCGGCTAGGACCAGTTTTGCCCCACGTTGTGCTAATAGCGTCGCCGTCTTGGCACCGATACCACTAGAAGCGCCTGTAATAACAACAACTTTTCCACGAACATTTTCCATTTTTCATTACCTCGTTTCTTTAACCTGATGACATTCAATATACCCGGTTTTTTTAAGCAAACAATTACGCACTTTGACCTAACTAATGCACTTTCAGGTAAGTTTTGTGCCCCCGCGCCGTTTGGAAGGTCCAACTTTTTCGTTTTATTTTTAAACATAAGTGGTGTAGCATTCATGCCATAATAGATGAGGAGCAAATTAACGTATGAGTGAAGCTGAACCAATCTACAAAAATGGTGTTCAAGCCACACTAGCCGTCATGGGCAATAAATGGAAACCGCTCATTTTATGCCACTTAGGGCACGGGCCAATGCGGACGGCCGATATTCGTCGCAACGTCACCGGTATTTCGCCCAAAGTTCTGACTGAACAGCTACGTGAGTTGGAGCATGATGGCATCGTTACCCGGAAAGTATTCAACGAAGTGCCGCCGCACGTTGAATATAGCGTGACCGAATACGGTAAAACGCTGAATAACGTGCTCATTGCCATGTCGGAATGGGGCGAGGATCGAATTAAGATTCTTCAATCGCAGGGGCAAAACGCCTCGTTGCTTTTCCCCGATCATGACGGCTATGAAAATTAACGCAAACAACGGTTTGATTTGACGTTTACCACGCGAAATCAAACCGTTGTTTTCTTTTGTCTTTAACTAATCGTCAACTAGCCATTACACGGCCATGTTACCAATCATGACGCCACCAACCACGACCAATAGCAGACCAACAACCGTCCATACTAAGCCTCGAGGAGTGCGGTGCTCACGTAAAATGAAGATGCCGCCAAGCGTTGCCAACACAACGTTCATTTGTGACAGTGTGAAACCAGTGGCCACGCCATTTCGTTGAGCCGAAATCAGATACGTCAGCGCAGCAATGGAAAAAACAACACCATCAATCAAGCTAATCCACGTAACCCGTTCACTCAAAATATGCGGGCCAGCCGTCACAAGCGTCAGTACAAGTGCCATCAAGGCCATTCCCAAACCTTGTGGTAAGAATCCTTGCCATCCGGATACGTTTGCCAAACGTGGAAAGGCTGAGTATCCCACATAGCCCAGGGTAGATAGCGCGAAAATCAAAATCGTCACCCCAAGAGATGGCCGTTTTTCATCCGTTTGTTTGGCACCATCAACTGTCGTTAGCACAATGCCAACAACAATAATCACTAGCGCAATGAAGCCAATCAATAATTCCACAGAGCCGGACCATTCGCCGAATGCCAGTACCCCCAACAACGACGTGCCAACTAATTGCAGCCCCGTAGAAATTGGCATCGCCTTCGAAACACCAATCCGCTGAAACGCCATGTACTGCAGATACTGTCCAAACGCCCACGAAGCGCCAGACAAAACGGTCAACCAAAACTGACCAACAGCAATATCTGGGCGAATGAACAGCCACGTGATGATGGCCACAATAAAGGTGCCAAACGTCGTGCCAATGATCTGGTTAACAGGCTTCCCACCAATTTTAGTTACCACGATTGGCAAAATGCCCCACGCAATTGCCGGAATCAATCCAATCAAAATACTCACAATTAAAACCCCTCTTCTGTCGATGCGTCAGCCTTATACTGACCGCATTTTTCTATCTCATGAATTCTTGAATACTAGCCCTTACCGTTTTGGAATGATGGATACAGCGTCATCCCACCATCAACAAACAAGGTCACACCGGTAACGTAACTAGATTGGTCAGACGCTAACCACGCTGCGGCGGCCGCAACATCTTCTGGATCACCGATTCGTTTCATTGGTACCATTTCTAGTGTGTCCTTCATTTGTTGTGGATCAGCAAACTTAGCGGCGTTGATTGGCGTGTTAATGGCGCCAGGGCCAATGGCATTCACACGCACGCCACGGTTAGCATATTCCATCGCAATCGTTTCATTGAATAATTTCACGCCACCTTTTGAAGCAGCGTAATGCGCAAAACCAGGCCACGGAATTTGTTCATGAACGGAGGACATGTTGATAATGTTGCCCTTCTTATCGTTCTTCACGAAATAATCTAGCGCTGCGCGTGAGCCTAAGAAAACACCCGTTAGATTAATGTTCAGCACGCGTTGCCAATCTGATAGTGGCATTTCGTTTGTCGCAACACGGTTTTCCATCCCCGCGTTGTTAACCCATACATCAAGCGTACCGAAGTTGTTTAACGCAGCATTCAGCAATGCCGTGGCACCGTCTTCTTCGCTAATATCTGCTTGAACGGCTACTGCTTTGCCACCATTTTCTTCAATCAGTTTGACCGCTTCATCGGCACCCGTTTTATCTGACCGATAGTTGATAACAACTGACATGTGCTCTTCGCCAAACCGTTTTGCAATCGCCTGACCAATCCCCTTTGAACCGCCTGTTACTACCGCTACTTTGTTCTTTAAATCTGAATACATTTTTTCTTCCTCCGAATCTTCTCGTTAATGATCTGAACGCTATCCGACCATTTAGTTCCTTACATTTTCTTCTCAAAGCCTTCCATCGGTGCAACCGAATTCGTTTAGTCCACAACCGGTGTGTGATCATTACTAAAGTGCATAACTGAGTAAAAGGCACCTTTTAAATAATGCTGCATCGCCACTGGAATACCCAACTCGTCCATTTCAAACGGTGAAATCCGGTAGCGAATACTATCCTCATCATCCCCAGCAACCTTTTCGTACCATTGTGGTTCACGAATCATTTCACGACCGATTGCCGCAAAACTAGCACCAGCAGCCAACACCTTCTCAGCATCAGCAGGCGTTTCAATCGAGCCCACGCTGATCAATGGTTTACGGCCATCTAACTGCCGAACTATTTTGTCCAAAATCGGTTCCTTATCCGTTGCGTCATTCAACGAAGTGCGCCATGCCGATCCCATTGAGGTGTGTACATAGTCAATTGGTGTCTCACTCAGCATTTCGATAAAAGCCATCGTGTCGTCCAAACGAATACCTGGTTCGCCGATTTCTTCCGGTGAAATCCGATACCCTAGCAAGAACTTGCCATTTGTTTCCTGGGAAATAACTTCGTGAACGGACTGAATAACGGCTCTGGCAAAGTTCATCCGTTTGTCACGATTACCACCCCAACGGTCTTCGCGGCGGTTGGAATGCGGTGAGTAAAATTGTTGCAGTAGATAAGTGTTAGCGCCATGGAGTTCAACGCCATCGAAACCTGCTTCAATTGCCCTATGAGTGGCGTCGGCAAATGCTTGAATGATTGATTCAATTTCTGTTTCGGACAACGCCCTTGGTGTTTCCGCATCTTCAGGGCGATTAGGTTTTACCGCACTGGCACTGACAGTTTGCGTGCCGCGTAAAATCTGTGAATTTGATTTTCGCCCAGCATGAAAGATCTGTAGCACAGCCTTAGTCCCGTTCCGTTTGATTGCACGGGCCATCTCTGCCAGTCCGTCAATATCGCTATCATCTGCAATCGATAGCTCGCCTTCAAATCCCTTCCCACCAGACACAACATTGGCAACCTCGGCGACTACCATGCCAACGCCACCGGCGCGCATTTTATAGTAGTCAATTTCTTCATTAGTCACATGACCATCATAATAACTGGACATTGTGGTGGTTGGTGCCATCACCACGCGGTTTTTAATCGTGACGCCGTTAGCAAACGTATATGGTTGTTCAAATTGATATTTCATAAATTTTCTCTCCCTCTGTTTTCTTGAATGATTCATAGTTTAATAGCTGCCATCTAAAACTGAAATAAGGCACTTTTTAGTACCATTAAATTGATCTGTCAGTAGATGCTTCTTGACGATGTTTACCCCATTCAGCCATTAATAATAAAAACGGACGCGTTGATTGACCGGCTTTTGTTAACCGACAGCTGAATCCCTGATGTGTCGTCAACCGAAGCTGAATCAGACCATTTCGCCATAAACTACATAGTTGAAAGACAAACGAACACAAATTACGTTTCGGTAAGTGTTGATATAAATTCAGTAGCGATTGTGGACCATCCAGCAGTGCTGTCACAATCAATGGTCGACATGTGCCAGCTAATACGCTGGTTGTATAACGGAGCCCTTTATCTTCATCACCCATTAGCCATCCTCCAATTTCTCAAGTGAATGACGCTAGTGTACTGACTCTGTATGGACAAAAAAAGAAGGCACTTTTGAGTACCTTCCCAAAAAACATTTCAATTTAACCAACTTGATTCAAAATATCTGCGTAACCGCTGTGATCAGGATTTAAAATTTCAACGGGTTCGCCGGCTTCGTTTAACTGCTCAATTCTTCGTTCGCCCCACACAGACATTTGGACCAGAATGCCACCCAATGTTTTGCCAAACGCCGTTAAATCATACGTTACACAGAACGGCGCCTTTGTGCCATGAACATGGCGAACGATGATGCCATCGCTTTCCAACTCACGCAGTTGTTGGGTCAGCACTTTTTGTGTGATGTCAGGAATTTCACGTCGTAACTCACTGCTGCGTTGTTGACCTTTGCCCAAATGGCACAAAATAATCGGTTTCCACTTTCCACCAATCACTTCTAACGTTGCTTCAACCCCAATATTGTATGTCTTTGCCATTCTTAGACCTCCTCAACCATCATCAGTTGTTCACCAGTCTACAGGCTTCAACTTCACGTGTGAAGTAGGTACTTTTGGGTAACCTAGCCATGAACTTAACTGAAGTGCGAGTTTGCTGGCGACTAGCTGGCTTAGAAAGTGTTCACTGATGATTACAATCTAACCTAATTAGAATCCTGACAGTGAGTAACGTATACTTATGGTACTGAGCGTTTCAAACGAACACTACTGGAGGTTCATATGTATAAAACTTTAATCTATGATTTTGACGGCACTATCGGCGACACACTGCCAATTTGCATTGCCGCTTTCAAAAAAGCGGTAACCCCTTTTTTAGATCGTGACATTTCTGACGAAGAAATTGTCTCGACGTTTGGTCCCAGTGAAGAGGGTACGATTCAGGCCTTAATTCCTGATCACTTCGACGAAGGAATTCACGCTTATTGGCAAGCCTACAAAGAACTACAATACATGGCTCCTAAAGCATTTGACGGCATTCAGGAATTGCTTGATGACACTGCCAAAGCTGGTTTTCAAAACATCCTCGTTACTGGTAAAGCCCGCACCAGCGCCGACATTTCACTTGAACAATATGGACTTACAAAAGATTTTAAAATGATCCTGACAGGTTCTCCAAAAGGACCTAACAAGCCTGAAAATATTGTTAAAGCCCTGAAAGAAACTGGCACTGATGCGTCTGATGCTCTCTACGTCGGTGATGCGCCAAGCGATATCACATCTGCTCACGCAGCTAACATTAAGATTGCTGCCGCACTTTGGGGTAGCATCATTGAACCAGAAAAAGTGGCTGCGTTAAAACCTGACTATACGTGTCATAGTGTGGCTGACTTCCGACAGATTGTGTTGCCGAAATAAGTGCACTAGTCGTCGTTTAAATGCACACTCATTTTTTCAGAAACGTGATTAATAATGGAAAACGAATTTCAATTGGTCGATGACCAACAATTAATTATCGTTCAGCAAATGTATAAACTTGCTTTTAAACAGTTGTTCGAAAAATATCATGATCGATACACTAATCCATACATGGAAACGCTTGAAACCTTGCGAAAAAAGTCCGAGCAACCTAATAGTGCCTACTATCTGTTTCACATATACAAAAAGAATGTGGGTATGTTTCGACTCACTACCGATTCTTCCATGTCACTGGGAAGAATTTCACCATTACTTATTTTGCCCGATTTTCAAGGACACGGTTATGCTCAGAAGATGTTGAATGTCAATTTCCATCTATTCATCATTGGTCTCTTGATACGATTAAAGAAGAAAAGAAGTTAGTTTCTCTATACCAAAAAGCAGGTTATACAAGATTACCAAACAAAGAAAAAACTATTAGCGGTAGCATGCACATCATTTACTTTACGAAAGACATTTAATAACACAAATAGCGGATTAACCAAATTTTATTTTGTTTGGCTAATCCGCTATTTGTTTCATGTGGAACGGTTCATCTTTTATTTACACTACAGCATTTTTGTCATATTACTTTCGGAAAAAGTTGCAGATTAGACCAATACTGGCATAATTAAAACTATATCTGAATTATTTCAGTCATTATGGGGGAAAGCATGGATAAAGATAATCATACGGGCTCTACGTCAGAGGTGCCGCTATCAAGACGACATCACATGAAAATCCCGTGGAAGGATCTGATTGAGGACAATGATGTTGAGGCTCGTGATGCCAGCTTGCAAGAACGAGCATCCATTGTCGGCCGAATTGGCATCACAATGTTGTCCTGTGGTACCGGGGCTTGGCGAGTCAGAGAAGCAATGAACACGGTCGCCAGATCCTTAAAACTAACCTGTTCTGCTGACATCAGCTTAATCTCGATTTCCTATACTTGTTTCAGCGATGAGCACAGTTACACACAGGTGTTATCCTTGCCAAGCACCGGCGTTAACACCGACAAATTAAACATTCTAGAGGAAATGGTCAAGAACTTTAATAACGATTTCTCGTTCTTGCCAGTTAAGAAAATTCATCAGTTCATTGATAAAGTTCAACAACGACCGAAACAATATTCACCATTAGTTTCTGGTTTGGCCGCCGCAATTGCCTGTGCGTCATTTATCTTTTTGCTAGGTGGCGGTATTCCCGAAATGATCTGTACCTTCATTGGTGCAGGACTTGGTAATTTTGTTCGGGCCCTGATGGGTAAACATTCCATTACTGTAATTGCTAGCATTGCAGTTAGTGTCGCCGTCGCTTGTCTAACCTATATGTTTGCTTTCCGAATTTTTGAAATGTATTTCCATGTTTTGGCGCTACATGAAGCCGGCTATATTGGCGCGCTCCTCTTCGTGATTCCAGGATTTCCGTTTATTACCAGCATGCTGGACATTTCCAAGCTGGACATGCGTTCTGGTCTAGAACGGCTTGCTTACGCAATCATGATCACGCTGGTCGCAACATTAGTTGGTTGGTTAGTGGCCACAATCTTTGGATTTAAACCTGCCAACTTCTTGCCGCTTGGATTATCTCCATTAGTATTAATGCTATTACGTTTGCCGGCTAGTTTTTTCGGGGTTTACGGGTTCTCGATTATGTTTAACAGTTCTCAGAAAATGGCGATTACTGCTGGATTGATCGGCGCTGTAGCAAACACACTCCGACTAGAACTGGTCGACTTAACAAACATTCCGCCAGCATCTGCCGCATTCTTTGGGGCTCTTGTGGCAGGTCTGATTGCTTCAGTGGTTAATCGGTTCAATGGTTACCCACGAATTTCTTTGACTGTACCTTCGATCGTTATCATGGTTCCTGGCTTGTACATTTATCGGGCCGTCTTTAATATCGGGAGTAATCAAATTGCAGTTGGCTCTCTATGGCTGACAAAAGCGATTTTGATTATTATGTTCCTGCCATTGGGGTTGTTTGTAGCGCGAGCCATCCTAGATAAGAGTTGGCGGCATTTCGACTAAAAAACGAATATGTATAAGCCCCAAAATGTAATTTTGAAGAGAGTAGGTTATGAAAGAGTTTACTCACTTCATAATATGGATGGCATTGCAAAGGAGATAATCCATATGCTTACTGACAAAAATGATGACGTTCATGCTCACGATTTTCAATCCACTAAAACTGGCAATTGGTTATCTGACATTTCCGCTTTAAAAACAATTGAATTTGATCGAGCCCCATACCAAGCTGTTCTAATGAGATCTTGCGCAACTAAAGATGATTTTACTCCGGCGCGTTTGCAGCTGGGGAAATCCTCTGATGGTTTTAGCTTTCAGGAATACATTACTAAGGTTCCTACAGAAACAATTCGCGATCCATCAATGATAAAAACGGAAAACAACGGCTATTATTTAATAGAATCAGATGGACTTTATCAAACTTTCGATTTAATGAATTGGAAAAATCTAAATTGGGATTGGAAAAGTTTAGGTTTCGATTCGGTATGGGCACCTGAGTTTTTTCGGGATAAAGATAATCAAGTAAAAGTAGTTATTTCTCAATGCGAGCATAATACAACGCCTCACGGAACTGAAATGGCACCATTTAGTATTTACACCTATGACTTTGATATCCACAGCGGACACTTATCAACTATGCAAAAGCTCACCCCAGCAAGAGGTACTGTGTTTCCCGAGAAACTAATTGATCCTGATATTAAATTTGATGCAGCAACCAATCTATATTACCTTGTGGCTGCTCACTACACTGCTGATTCTGAGTCAACAATTGATCTTTACTGTAGTAGCCAAATTGAATCTGGTTGGACTCAAGTGCCATTAGATTTTGATTCACACACAATTAACGGTTCTGTTTACGAGGCTCCAGAAATTGAATGGATTGAAAATCAATGGGTTCTTTATGTCGATGCTTTTTCCAACCCCAAATTTAATAATCAGGATGGCATCCTGTTCTCACCAATTACGCCACTCTCCTCGGACGGTGTCAACATCACGGAATCCTTAAAACCATTGAAATATACGTCTCCCGGTAATGATTACACACCTTGGGCGATTTGCTTTGTTCATTGAAAAAATTTCATATTTAGCGCAAATAAAAAAGGCTTTCAATGAAAGTCTTTTTTGTTTCATGTGTAACTTTTACAAAGTCATCAAATTCGTTGCTGAATCGGGATCCGTATCTAGAATACGGAAATCGTGTTCAACACCAAAATCATGTTCTTCCATCATGGACGCGACCGTTAAGTGAGCCAATGTCTTCATGTTGTTTTCTTTACTCAAGTGACCAAGGAAAATTCGTTTGGTCCGGTTTCCCAGCACCTGCATCAAAGCATTAGCACCATCTTCGTTGGACAAGTGACCCGTATCACTCAAAATCCGTTGTTTTAGAGGCCACGGATACCCGCCCATTCGCAACATTTCCATGTCGTGATTACATTCAAACAGATAGGCGTCTGCGTTTTTAATCACACCAGCCATTCGTTCAGACACATAACCCGTGTCTGTTAAAATCACAAACGACTTGCCATTAGAGTGTAATTCGTAAAATTGAGGGTCCACAGCATCGTGTGACACTGGAAAACTTTGAACATCCAGGTCACCCATCGACTGAATTTCACCAGCTTCAAGATCAAACTTTTGTTCCAACGGAATTTTGCCAACTTTGCCAGAAATAGCTTCCCATGTTTTTTCGTTTGCATACACGTTAATGCCATATTTTCGCGCCAGAACACCCACACTCTTGGAATGGTCGGTATGTTCGTGCGTTACAAATAAACTGTCGACATCGTTCAAATCACGCCCAATTTGATGCATCAGCTCATTAATCTTTTTCCCGGAGAGTCCGGCATCGACTAAGACCTTATGCGTGGGCGTTTCGATATATGTTGTGTTGCCAGTACTTCCGCTGGCCAGCACACTAATCTTCATTTCGTCAGTATCTGTAGATACTGCGTTTAAGGAATGAGGATTACTTAAATCAATCACAGAGCCATCTCCATTATTTATGTCCAAATAAAAACTACCACTCATCGTAACATGAAATACGTGGTAGTTTTAGTGCTGCAATCATAATTTAATTTCCGGTGGTCGCCGTGTCATCTTCATTATCCACGGTAATGCTTGATGTACTGCTACTGCTGCCTGAGGAACTACTGCTATTTGTCACCTGAGTTGTTGAATCTGTCGATTTCATAACAGCGCCGGTAAACGCGTTGACCCGCTTGATGACCACGTTATCCGTGTTCTTCGACTTCAAGGCAATAAACCAGGTTGGCACGTACACATTATTATCCGATACGCGTAGCAAACGTGAGTAAGCCAGTTTAGACCACAATACCTTCGTGCTGTTTGGCAATTCGTTGTACTGGTATAACCAAATCAATGCCTTTTGTTGGCTAATGGTGGTTGTTTTTTCGCGAAGTGGTTCAGCCTGAATTACATAACTCTGTGTGTAACTAATCACCTGATTTTTAGCACCGATGCGGAAACGCAATTGACCCGAAGGCGCCATAATCGTGCCGGATGGAACTTTCTGAACATAGACTACTTCGTTGGCAGAAACTTTAGAAAGTTCCGCGCTATAAACATATTCATCTCCGGCTGTGACGTTGGCATTGCTCTTAACAAACCGGTTCAATTGCGTTTGTGGCTTTTTAGGACTAACCGTCAATGTCTGATGCAGATAGCTGGTCATTTCAGTAGCGTTAAAACGGAGATCCTGGTAGGTTAAATTATCAACACCTGCGCGCAAACGTGAGAGGCCAGACTTTGCGGATACATAATAACCTTCCGCCTCTTCAGACGAGGGAGTAGTAAACGTAATGCCATCATTTTTCATTTCACGAAGAATGGTGGTCGCATTATTCGCGTTTCGTTGTGAGGATTCCGTTACGGTTGAATCACTCTTCTGCCAAGTTACAAACAAAAAAGTATTAATGGCTACAAAGGCCACAATAAAAATCCATTGAATTCTGCGAAAATCCATACTGCCCCTCCTTCCTACTGGGTACCGCCGCCATTAAGCAGATCCGTATATAGTTGCCACTTACCACTCGTGTAAACGTAATAAGTCGGTTGTAGATCCACAACCTGTTTAGAATCGTAATTATTTTCCCATTGATAGCCGAGCACAATATCTTTAATTTTGTTTTTCGAAATACCAGCCGCCTCAAGTTGTGCCATCACCGTCGATGTTGCTGGCAACGTCACGTTACTATTAGAATCTGTTGGCAGTGGCACCTGAAGATTGGTCAACGTAAAGTCAATTTCTTCGGTACCAGACTTTTTGTTTTTGACCTGAACAGCGCCAAAATCCGTTTGATTAAAGATTGGGAATCCTTCAACAAACGAACGGTAGGTTACTTCCCGACCATTGTTTTCATTGTCAAAATACCGTACAGAATCTAACGGCATGCCAGTGCTGCTCAACCCAGCAAACGAAGTCTTTAGGTTTCTGCCTAAATCACGAGAAATTGAATTCTTAGCATTGTAATTTTCGAACATGACCGCGCCCGTCTTATCGTTTACGGTCATCCGTTTGTACGCACCGTCAAAATAAATCGTGTGACCATCATGACGCTGGACACTGACGGAAGTGGCTTCTCCAGAATTCAGCAACGACGTAACAAAAAAGTTAGCACTCTGTTCACCAATAAGGTAACTGTACTTAGGAATATGGACCTCATTAGTATAGTAAGTTAGCGTATGATCCTTTGACGTAATCTGCTCAACTGGATAACGTTTGTCCCCCTCGGCAATCACGCGACGAACCTTGCTCAACTGCTGTTTGGAAACACTAATTTTATAAATTGTTAAGTCGTTATCGTTCAGCAGGTACAGCTCACCTGGTTTGGTCGTTGAAAATAAAATTCGTGAGAACTTAGCAGTGGGCGACATAAGCAATCGTTGATCATAAGAACTGTTAAAAATAGAACGACCAATGTTATCGGCGTAACTTAACTGCACTGTGTTCTTTTGATTCAGCAATTTTTGATAGGCATCTTTATCTTTTTGGCTAACCTTGCGAAAATTCGTCATGCGCCAATTCTTAACTTCGTTTTTAACGGTGGTGACCAAATTAATTTTGGGATTATAAATTGATTCAGCGTGTCCGTGCGAATCCGTCACGATTACCTGCGTTGGCAAGTAAATATCATCGATAGACCGCGTTGATACTGTTGAATGCGTCGACCGGGTCGATGAAGTAGCAGTCCTAGCGCGATCAAAACGGGCCGGATTAATCCAAATTAATAGTGATAAAACAATACTGAGTCCGATCAACAATGTTAGTGCGACCGGTAATAAACCATTTCTTAGTCTAGTCCACATCCCAGTCATCCTCCTCAAATTGCTCGAATGGCAGTGAAATATAGAACGTGGAGCCCTTGCCTTCGGTACTATCAACCCAAATTCGACCGCCCAGCATCTGAATAACTTCCTTCGAGATGGCTAGTCCTAGTCCTGTACCACCTTGGGCACGGGAGCGGGCCTTATCAACTCGGTAAAATCGGTCAAAGATGTGGGTCAGATCCTTATGTGGAATACCTAATCCCTGATCGGAAATACTCATGATGACCTGGTTATGCGTCTCTAGTAAACGACAAGTAATTACACCACCATCTGGCGAGTACTTGATTGCGTTGTTCATGATATTATCGACCACTTGAGTAAACCGATCAGTATCGATTTCAACCCATAAGTCTTTGTCGGTAAAGTCACGCTCAATTCGATAATGCTTTTCGGGATTGTCATCCGTTTTTATCATCATGTCAAAACGATTCAAAATATAGTTGAACAGTTCGTTCAAATTGACCGTTTCCATTTCAAGTTTAGTGGTCCCAGAATCCATTCGGCTAAGGGCTAACAGATCATTAACCATCCGGATCATCCGTTCCGTTTCGTCTTGAGCAACCTTCAAAAAGCCAGGTGCGACTTTTTTATCTTCCCAAGCGCCATCAACTAAAGCATCGATGTATGAACGGACAGAGGTTAACGGTGTCCGCAATTCATGAGAAACGTTTGAAACAAACTGCTTACGGTCTTCGTCTTCCTTCTGCTGTTCAGTTACATCATGAAGAACACAAACCAGGCCTGAAATGAACCCAGATTCACGTTGAATCAGTGAGAACGTCGCATGCAAGATCAGATCCCGGCCCTCTTCTGACAAATCCAGAGCGACTTCATCCTGGCTTTCCAGCAGTTCCCGGAGCGTATACTGATCACGAATATGCAGAATGTCTAGGATAGATGTACCTTCTGCTTCTATTTCATCAACATTCAAGAAATCGCGAGCCGCCGAGTTGATGATATTAATGTTTCCGCGTCGATCAGTGGCGATGACCCCATCACTCATATGGGCCAGCACCGAATCCAACCGGCGTCGTTCAGCCTCTGTGGACTCCTGCGCTTCTTCAACACGCACGGAAAGGTTATTAACCGCACTGGCCAATTGACCTAGCTCATCGGTTCCATAGACACGCACTTGACCAGAATAGTCACCTTGCGCAATTTGAACCGTTTGTCGCTTCATTTCGTCAATTGGGCGGGTTATTGCCCGGGAAATAACAATCGACATGATCAAACCTAAAATGATAGCGACCGCCGCTGCAGATAGGTAAATCAACGTGATGTTATTAATGTTCTGATAAACACCTTCTAGTGAGGCACGAATGTAAAGCACCCCAACCAGCGTGTTCCCGTTATTACCCGAGGAACTTAACAACGGTACAATCGAAACGTAGTACCGATTATTATCGTGGGCATCGTAAACATCCCGTTGATAGGAACGGTTGTTGTAAATTGCGTTCTTAACGTTACTATCCGTTGTTTTCTGACCAACAATCGTTTGATCGTTGACATTACTGGTACCACGGACTGTGCCTTTGTTATCGATAACGCGAATTTCAGTGATGTTCGCGTTATTCACTTCGGATAAAATGCTACGGATTCTCGTATTGGCAGCTGTAGTATTACTGCGCATCAACTGGTCAGATAATGAATTATCAATATAAGCTGACAATTGAATCTGCTGTCTAAACGTGCTCAAGTTCTGCTGTTCCAATTGGCGTACGAAAAAAGCCCCGACGACTTCCAGCGTAATCAATAGCATCAGGGCAAAAATGAGCGCAATTTTAAAATTAATTGATTGGAAAAAACGAATCTTTTTGTTCACAATCCAAACTGCTCCTAGTTTTTAACTTAATCTGTTTCTGGGTTGCGTAAGTAATAACCGACACCCCGGCGGGTAACTAACCAAGCTGGATGACTTGGTGTATCTTCAACTTTTTCACGCAATCGTCTCATCGTAACATCGACAGTCCGGACATCACCGAAATAGTCATAGCCCCAGACCGTTTGTAACAAGTGTTCACGTGTCATAACCTGACCGATGTGCTGAGCAAGGTAGTACAACAACTCAAATTCACGGTGGGTCAATTCAATGTCATCCCCACGTTTGGACACCATGTATGCATCTGGATCGATTTTTAGATCGCCAACTTCAATTGAGTTGGATTCATTTTCCGCAGCGGCAGAGTTTTTAACCACCGTATCCTGTCGACGTAAATTAGCTTTCACACGGGCAACCAGCTCACGGTTTGAGAATGGTTTCGTGACGTAATCATCAGCACCCAGTTCCAAGCCAAGAACCTTATCGATTTCAGAATCCTTGGCTGTAACCATAATGATTGGCGTGGTGTACTTAGTCCGAACACGACGGGCAACTTCCAGCCCATCAATTTTAGGCAACATTAAATCAAGTAATATCAAATCTGGCTGTTCATCATCAACTTTGGCAATTGCTTCTTCGCCATCAGCCGCCGTAACAACTTCGTAACCCTCTTTTTCAAGGTTAAATTTGATAATATCAGAGATTGGTTTTTCATCGTCAACAACAAGAATTTTACTCATGTAAACATATCCTCCATTGGAGTTAAGTAATTGAATACGAATTTCATATAAAACGTCGCTCAAGACTATGAGCAACCTCTACTATTATATCACAGCCACTAAATTGACTAACGACGCACGCGTCGAAGCGGAATTAACCATATGATGACGTTTAAAATCATTGATAACAACGCAAACGGTGGGAAAAAGAACGTAATGATGATCACCAAAACATTAATAATCAAGGACCACTGGTTTCTTCTCTCGGAATCGGCCGATATGCCCTCTTTAGTAGACAGTTGATTAGCGTGTTGAACAGCATGGTTCAAGATGATAAACGAAATGTTAAACGGCAAGACAATCAATGCGTACAATACCGCACTCGGTCTAGCAAAGATGTCCGTCCCATACCAGGCCGTTACCGCAGGAATTAAGGACATCCAAAACAGCAAATTCATGTTTGCCCACAAAACATGAGCGTCCGTTTTTTCGACTGCAGCAAACATCTGATGATGGAAGTTCCAAATTTCGGCAATCATTAGAAAACTAGCGACATACACGACAAATGGCATTCTCATCTGCCACAACGCGGCCCAAGTGTGTTGTTCAGGCAATTTTAAATCCAAAACTAGAATGGTAATAATGATAGCAACAACGCCATCAGTAAATGCCTCTATTCGTGACTTTGACATGTGTTTACAACCTCCACATCAGAGTTTAACAGATTCAGCTTGCTGTCGTTAACGATCCTGTTGTTGGCGCTGATATTCATGGGGTGTCAGCCCAACATACTGTTTAAATACCTTGGCAAAATGGCTCTGATCGCCAAAATGAAGTTCATAACAAACTTCCGTCACACTCTGCTGAAGTAACAGCGTTTTAGCTACGGTTACCTTACGCATCAAAATATACTGTTTCAGCGTCCACCCCGTTTGCTGGTGGAAGTGCCTGGTAATGTAATCTGCGGACAGTTTCATCCGTTTGGCAACATCCACAACGCGCAGACGGGTTTCTATATGTACATTGATATCTTTCACAATCTGGTTCACGAGGTGATCCCCACTGAGACGAGAACCATGAACACGGCGCCGTTCAAACGCCACCACCAGTTGGCCTGCCAATTTTGCGCTAGTCATATCATCATTGCGGACATCCTGCCACCATTTACCGACAAGCTCTGTAAAGTGGCGCAAACGTCCATTTACCGTCAGTTGATGCCCCACAAACAGTCCTGCAATCAATGTTAACCCAATCAGGTGTTGGGGTCTCGGCATAACTTTGACAAAATGCGTTTTAACAAAGTTACTTAAAACTTCCCAGTTTTCCTTCGCAATTGCTTGAATCAACGTGTGAGCCGGTTCTGTTTGAAACGGCTCAAGTCTGGCTTCACTGAGTTTCTGTACCATCAACGGTGATCTGCCCAGCAAACCGACATATAAACAGAGCGCACATAACCGTAACTGCTGTTCGTCCATATCCGAAAAACCGACGCCACAAACGATGACACCTAATTCTGCCTTAAAACAAAAGGCCTGTCGATGCTTGACTGACGGGTGCTTTAACATCGTTATTTCTGTTTGTTGTACTTCTTGAACGGCCGCCTTGATTAAGACACGATCAAGGATATCAAAGTCATTATCTGTGACATTTCTTTTTATGCGTCCAAGTTCGTCCAATTCAACTAGTTGAATCTTCATTAATTTAGCAATTTCTGATTCCAATAAACGCTGCTTACTAGTCATCTTTTTTTGCCTCCATATCCACGACGGATTTCAACCATTAAGTCGTCTTTATCATATCTGAATATAAGCGAACTAATTACACTCTAAACAGTTGGTAGGAGTTAGTAATAGACGTCAGTGATTGATTACATTTAGGGGGCTTTAAAATGTTCAATATTGATGAAGTACGTTTGCAAAAACAAACAAAGCAGCAGGCCGTTAAACATACGATCGAAACCTATTTTCAGGCATTGGATGGGGGTATGGATGCCGCTACGCTAACAAGTCTGTTCTGTTCAGAATCCTTTTTACGTTTCAAAAGTCATGAGCGTGCTGGTCATGCGGCCATTCTAGAAATGATTCAAACCTTACTAACAAACCCACAACACCTAACCAACATGACGATCGATGTTCCATCACTAGAATTAGTCGCACTTGTTCACGGTCATGTAGTTATCCAAGGAACTGATAATTATTCAGAACCTTATAGTTTCACGATGACACTCGTGTCGGACCGCCTGATTCGTAGCCAAGATCACAATCGTTGGTTGATTCATCGATTGAATTATCAACCTGTATAATTTGCACTAAAATTGCCGCTGTAGACGAATCACTACGCCTGCAACGGCTTTTGTTTTGTCATAATCTAAACTTTTTCTGAAAAACCTGTTGTCAGGGTTTGGAGCATATGATACTATATAAAAGTTGAATTGATATGGATCGCTAGCTCAGCTGGCAGAGCAACGGACTCTTAATCCGTGGGTCCAGGGTTCGATCCCCTGGCGATCCATCAAAACAATTAACCACCAATCACGCTGGCTCAGCCCGTGATTGGTGGTTTTTTTCTTGTTCTCATAGATTATTGAATAGTACTGCACAACATGAAAACGTAGCCAAATTGCCCATAAATAAAGGGCTACTCATCAGCGAGCAGTCCTTGAACGAAATCCCGAAAATCTCAATCTAGGTTCTCTGAGATGTAACAACAGTTTACGTTCGCGAAATCTAGCAAGCTTGCTATAATAACGTCATTGGAAAGCGAAGAGTTCCAGCTAAAGGCCTCTTCGCTCGCTGGGATAAATGTTAAGTCGTTAGCTAATCGCTTTTGGGGTTAGCTTTTTATTATCCGGTAACTCTGAGCAAACATTTTGAATGCTCTAACCACCCGACTAGGTAAGCGGACACAGCGAACTGTATCACACGGCTCAAACTCCTCATATCGGTATCATAATTTCCACCTCTTTACTGAGCTATTGGTGAAGATAGAGACCCGTAACACCTACCAGCTAGAACGATGGCAAGTAATGAGCTGACTGAACGTTCATGTAATTAGAATATCTAAATCCCTGTTAATCCATACTAGCCTTTACATATTTTACAAATTCACTAAAGTATGAAAAAGAATAAACAAAGCGTGTAATCCTTTTTTCAGGATTACACGCTTTGTTTAAATATGCCGATGAAATCATCGATCAGAAAATTTAGTTTGGTTAAATTAATAACTCAAATTTTGGCTAACATACTTTTGGTTCGTTTGGTATGCTTCATTGTCAGTTGAATCCGTATCTGAATTGCTATCATCAGAATTATCAGTCGAATCTGAGTCGCTATCCGAAGAGTCTGAACTGGAATCATCGTTATTGCTGGAGTCTGAATCACTATTGGAATCCGAATCATCATCCCCCGGTGCCGATGTATCACTAATTTTCTTGGTAGCATGGATGCTCTTAATCTTGCCAGCGCTGCCTGTACCATCAAGTACAGCCACGTACTGGAAAACCTGCGTATGTGAGGCACCACTGTCACCGTAAAACTTATATTTCACGTTATAGGTAGCCTTTGTTTCAGCGTTCTTATTAGGCACTACGTGGAAGTCTTGGACAGTGAAGTTTACACTACTGATCTTTTTATCATTATTGTAGTTCTTAGCCATGCTAACAATATCTTTGTATTGTTGGCTCGACGTGCCATCGTCAAACAGAGAAGCAAGATCAGAAGGAACATCACCACTGGCTGACAGTAAGTCCATATCTGTAAAGACGTCAGAAATTAAATTGTGAGCATCGTCATGAGACATCACTCCTGGGAAGCTGACAGATACTTCTTCATCTTCGTCCGAATCACGAATTTTGCGTTGATTAGATGTAGCCTTCCCACCGTCGCCGCTGTAAACCATCGTTAATTCCATGTCATTAGACCACGGAATGTCCTGAAGATACAGGGAACCTGTATTATCTAGGTTGCCATATGATTTGTTGTTGATCCTAACCTCAGCGCCAGGATAACCTTTTGCTGTGAAGGAAATCGTCTTTAACTCTAGATAAACATCGCTAGCATTACTTGGCGTAAGCCAATAGTTACCGTCATTTTTCATGTGGTGCCCATGAACATTTCCCTCAGCCGTCAATTCGTATTGCCCGGCAATATATGGACCAAAGCTATGCGAAACGCTCGTCATTGTGGTTTTATATGCGTGTTGACTGTTGACAGTCAATTTGATGTTCGGCTGATTGGTTCGCAGCTTAGCCGAAAAAGTTTTGGCCTTGATTTTGTATCGTGGGAATAGTAACCATGCCCGTCCAGAAGGGGTAAACGAATACGCGCCATCTTCGGTCACACCGTTATTTTTGAGTTGTGACTCAAACTGCTTCATCCCCGAGGGTTTATTTTTCAATTCCTTGATCAAGGGTTGCAAACTTTTGTGACTCAGTTTGAATTGTTTATCAGAAACCGCAAAGTTTTTTGCTAAATTCTTATCGTTCTTTTTAACAGAGGTCATTGCGCGCTTCAATTGATTATCTTGGGAATAGTAGTTTTTGCCAAACATATATCCACCGGCTAAGATAATAAGCACAATGGCGGCCGTAATCCACGGCCATTTTTTTGTTTTTTTAGTTCTTCGCGTTGGTGCTGAACTGACAGCTGATGGTTTTGGTTTAGAGGCAGCCTGTGACTGAACAGGCTTACCTGCTTCTCTAGTGCCAGTATGAAGTACACTGTTGCTCTGGCTACCTGGCTGATTTGGTTGATTGAAACGATTACCAGATTTGGGAGCAGCCGACGCACTTCCCGGTTGGCTTGTTTGACTTTCGTTACCGGCATTCTTTTTTGACGCTTTATAGTTAGCAATGTTAAATCCACAATTGCCACAGAAAACAGCGCCTGGTTTTAATTTTGCACCACAATTTGGGCAGAACTGTAGTGAATCTTGTTGGGCCATGAGTTGATCCTTTCCTTGTTTTATTTAGTTCAAATAATGCATGTTTTCTATGCGCCTAACTTCCTGGTTAAACTTCGCGCCGTTTGGCATTGTTTTAACCTTTTTGCTTGAAATTGCAGCATCGAAATCAAAACTAGGCTTATGAATATCTAGGAGTCGTAAATGTTTTGTCCCATAAAGATAGTGAACAATTTGCTGACGCGAATTAAAGTTCTTTTGACCTTTGAAATTCTGTGACCATCCCATTGTTTCCACTTTGCCCTTGAAGGTGGCCCCAGCTGCAGACTTATCAGATGCTCCAAGTGACTGAATTAAATTGATTTCAGCCTTATCATTCTTTGGCAATCCTTTTTGTATACTTGCGAATTGCTCTGGCCAATAAAGCTTCGATAAATATTGCCCGTCATTGTAATCTAACTGCAACTGCGATCCTTTTTTATGAATTGGAATGCGGCTCGAAATTAAAAATATTTGATTACTATTGTCAGATGATACTTCAACAGTCACCATATTGATGAAATGATCATTAATTTGAATATATGTCTTAGGAATAAACTTAAGCGTATAGCTCTCTGGCGCGGCATCATAATCATGTGGCATTGAGTAAATGTCATAGCGATTTCCATAATATTGTTTGGCTCCGAAAACTCCTGCCCCAATAAGCACGATTAGACCAACAATCAACGCGACTAGCTTTCCCCTAGTAAGCTTCCCATGTCGGCGAGGCTTTCTGGTTTGTTTAGTAGCCTGTTGTTGTGTTGCCGATTCTTGACTCATCGTTGCTTGCTGAACGTCTGTCCCATTATTATTCGGAGCCGACTCTACGCTATTTGCTGAACTAACATATTCACGATTAGCCGCCCCACAATATGGGCAAAACTTAGTCGTCCGCGAAATCTGTTTGCCACAGTTTGAACAAAAGACCTTATCATCCATTTACCTATACCCCACTAGAACTGTTTAAGCAGCGACATCAAACTTGATAAAGCGGACTGCGCGGCAATATCCGCAACAATGAAAAGAAGTACATTAATGACAACTGTCGTTAAAATTGCTGTGTAAGCGGAATCGAAACTACCTGTTACACCTTGTTGTGGTGCAACAGACAACAAGCAGCCACTCAACAAGATGAAAAGTTGTAAGACTACTAGTATGGTGTAAAAGCCCACGCCATTCGTTGAATTAACAGCAAACGAATCAAGAAATTGAACAACAGCTAAAACTAAAATGCTACTTGTGTAGTGAGCAAGTCTATTCGTGTAGCCTAAGAACGTTCGATCAAGATTGTGCGTAGCGTAGTGGCTAAAGCAATAGCTCACGCCAACAAAAATGGCATAGATTACCAAACCAACAAAGATGAATTGCATCCAAAATGAGGACTTGACGGCACTTTGAGTACTGGCACCAAAAGCTCCTAGCATTGAAGAACCCATTTGTTCAACCCGCTGAATAACGGTGTTGAATGAAAATGCGTTAAGCAAAATAATAATTGCAAAATTGATTAATCCAAAATACTGTCCCGCACTCTCGTCATTATTAAATGGTTTTTTCAAGGCATCCCATAACCATTGAAAATAATTCGTTGCATAGCCTTGAACGGCCGTAACAGTTTGGTTAGGTTGTGCTGGCGTAGATGTGGATGTGGATTGAGGTTGGCTTGGTTGTGCTGGTCGCACTTGTTTAGCAGTCCCACTCGTTTGCCCCTCAACTGGCAAAACGAAACCACACTTGGTACAAAATTTATCATCAGGAGCTATTTTGGCTCCACAATTTGGACAATACTTCATTGCCCATCCCCCCTTTTTTGGCTAAAACATAGTACATATAAAAGATCTTCGTTAATAACGAGTTGCTATTATTGAATTAAGTTTGCATAATTAACATAAATTTCAAATTTAATATCAATATTACATGTACTTCATATAAGATATACCAGCATATACTTTATGTAAAATATAAATAGTTCATCACTCAATTATAAAAAGCTTCAACGCATCAGCTCTTTGACCGACGTGTTGAAGCTTTTTAACTGAGTTCATTTCACATGTTTTAAAAAGGAAAACCATTTAATTAATTTGTTCAGCATACATTGATCACAAAAAATTTTTAAACATCCATGAATACAATAATTCTAATTTCTAGCCGACCTCGCAGAAATTGACATATGACTTTTGCCGTTTGAGCTTCAGTTATATTAAACATTAGTCGGTTCTTTTTGGACCGTGTCAAAATAATTCATTTTTTCCTCAGTCCACTTTTTCTCATCTTTTGCACCAATTTCCCGAATGATTTTGGCAGGCGTTCCACCAACAATAACATTGTCTGGAACGTCACTCACTACAACTGCCCCGGCCGCAATAATCACGTTATTGCCGATGTTCACACCTGGGCAGACTTTCACGCCACCACCAATCCATACGTCATTGCCAATGGTAATTGAATAACCATACTCTAATCCCATATTACGAACATCAGCCGCAATGGGATGCCCGGCAGTGTACAGGTCAACTGACGGACCAAGCATCACATTATCTCCGATATTAATCGGCGCAACATCCAAAAACACCGCATTATAGTTAGCGTAGAATCGACGACCAACATGCATATTCTGGGTGTAATCCATATGCATAGGTGCCTCAATGTATGCATCTCCCGAAGGACAGTCTATCAACGTCTTCAACATCTTATTACGACCATCGTCATCATCCGGATCGGTATTATTATATTGATAAATCATTTTACGTGTTTGATGTCTCATTGCTACCAATTGATCGTTGTCAGCATTATATAAGCGCCCAGACAACATTTTTTCATAATCTGTATCCATAATAAGATCCTCGATTCTTTAAATTAATTTTTGCGTCGATTGACGTTCAATAATTTTAAAAGGCAAGTATTTCATTTTAATCGTCGCATCATTGAGTAAGTAATTTACACCTTCTATGCCCATGTTATAGAAGGACTGCGTAACACTTGTTATGGCCGGTCTTACATAATCAACCAATTCTGTACCGTCAAAACTGATTAGGCTCAAATCATCCGGAACCTTATACCCTGCATCTTTCACGGAATTCATCATTCCTATAGCAACAACATCGCTTGCACAAATAGCTGCCGTTATGGGTAATTTATTTTCAAACTTAGTCAATGCATTTGATCCATCCTCGTAGAGGCAATCACCAATTTGAATATGCTTATCATTGAAAGGTATTTGGTAATCATGTAGACACTGTTCGTAACCACGAATTCGATCACTAATTGAACCATGCTGCGGAATACCAATGAGGCCAATACTACGATGCCCTTTTTTAATTAAAAATTCGGTGGCCTTATAACCCATTTGGTAGTTATCCGACGTTACATAAGGAAAACTCTGATCTTTAACTGCTGTTGACAAAAAGATACTCGGAATCGTCGTATCGGCTAAAATGCTCTTAACGTGTTCATTTAATTCAAGTGAAACTAAAATAATCCCCTTCACTGCACGTTCAATCACAGTCCTAATGGCACGTGATTGAGAAGACGAATCATTATTGCCTGCATATAGAATAAACACATCAAGATCATTTGCAGCTGCCTGATTTTCAATAGCCGTAATAATACTCGAACTAAAATTTGACTTTGTATTTGAAACAATAACAGCAATTACGTGACTTTGACGCTTAACTAGGTCAACAGCAGCAGTATTTTTAACATACCCGAGTTGTTCGGCAACATTTAATACACGTTTTACGGTATCGCCGTTGTGTTGTCCCTTGCCTGATAAAATCCGCGACACGGTGGCGATTGATAATCCCGTTTCTTTAGCGATGTCTTTAATCGTAATGCGATTATCTTCACTCATTTAAACTACCCTTTGCTTAAAATAAAATTTTTAGATTGTCTTACCGATACCAAGTCTCATGTTCTTTTGATTTGGTATCTTTTTTATTTTACTTCACAAATTGTATTTCAGGGGTTGTAAACGTTTACATTTAAATCTACAATACCACTGTAAACGTTTACATTAAACAAAATATTTTTAGGAGATGTTCTTTGTGGAAGGAATTACACATAACACTGCTACGAAAGTTGACGTACAACGCCCGCAGCAACACCATTCATTACCGAATATTTCAATGAAGATTATGTTTGCAATCACCTTTGGTTTTATGGGTGTCAACATGGCCTTCTCCCTGCAAACTTCACAAATGAGTCGAATTTTTCAGACCTTAGGTGCCGACCCAAATAAACTTGGTCTATTTTTCATTTTACCGCCACTTATTGGAATGATCGTTCAACCTATCCTTGGTAAGTTTTCCGACGGTTTTTGGTCACCAAGATTCGGTCGTCGTATGCCAATTTTGATGGTTTCTGCCCCATTTGCAGCAATCGTCCTTGCATTACTACCAAATGCTGGTTCATTCGGTTTTGGTTATGGTTCAATGGCTGCCTTAATTTTTGGTGCCACAGCCATTCTGTTGATGGATCTCTCAAACAATGCCTGCATGCAACCATTCCGCATGATTATAGGTGATATGGTTAATGAAGATCAAAAAGATCAAGCCTGGTCATGGCAACAAGCTTTCAGCAATATTGGTGGCGTGCTTGCTAATTTGTGCCCCTTTGTCTTAACTGGATTTGGAATCGCTAACGTTGCTAAACGTGGTGTCGTTCCCACATCAGTCAAACTTTCATTTTACTTAGCCGCATTTGTACTGTTACTGACATCAATTTATACAATCGTTTCTGTTAAGGAATACGACCCTATTACATACGCTAAGTATCACGACTTTGATTACAAAGAAAAGAAACAAAAGAAATCCTTTATTACTCTGATGAAAGAAGCACCAAAAACATTTTGGGAAGTTGCTTTCATTCAGTTCTTCGCTTACTTTGGCATTCAATATCTATGGACTTATAGTACCGGTACTATCGCTCAAAATGTTTGGCACACCGCCAATGCTACCTCTGCAGGCTTCCAGTCAGCTGGTAACTGGTACGGAATTTTAACATTTGTTCAATCGATTGTTGGTATATTGTACGGCTTCCTCGTGCTGTCTAGAACAAGTCAGTACAAACGCCCCTTCTGGTATCGTATTGGATTACTGGCTGGCGGTTTAGGAATGATTTGGACTGCCCTTACTCACAACCAATATGTTTTAATTTTTGCTTTTGTGTTAATCGGAATTTGTTTCCTGACTATGCATGCAGAACCATTCGCTATCTTCACCACTTCAACCGATGGTCAAGATGATGGCGCCTACATGGGACTGTTCAACATATTCATTTGTCTACCGCAGATTGTGGCATCGCTAGCTAGCTTTGTACTCTTTCCAATGGTTGGACACTCGATGCCCGCAATGACCATCATCGGTGGTATCGCCTGGTTGATTGGTGCTGCACTTATGGGTGTCATTCATGTTGAACATCCAGCAGAAAATTAAAGATTGATGCATTAAGATCAAAATTTTAGGAGTTTTAAACATGGCAAACGCTAAACTTACTTTTTCAAATGAAAATCAGATAATCAACATTAAGAACGGAACTGAATCTTTACAACTGTCCATTTTAACGGACAGCATCATTCGTGTTTTCGAAAATCATAAAAAGGCAACTAATTCCTATGCCATTGAGGGGAACAAATTTAAGCCAACAGACTACTCTGTCGAGCAGAATGGCGATCACCTTGAAATAGCCACAACTAATCTTAAACTAAAAGTTTACAAGAATTTAATGCTAGATGTTTACGATGCTAATGATCAGCCGTTAATTATGGACTACCGTGGCACTCGTCAGCCAATCGATAAGCATATCGATGAAGCTCATAAAAAAATCGTTCGAGCAGAGGGACACGAAGTATCTGCTGTGAATAGCGCTGAAGATTCCTACTATGAAGTTGTGAAAACATTAGCAGATGATGAACAGTTTTATGGGTTAGGCGATAAAACCGGTTATCTCAATAAAAGAGGCTATGAGTATGATAATTGGAACATGGATGAGCCACGCCCGCACATCGAAACTTTCACTCATCTATATAAATCAATTCCAGTTCTATTCGGTCTAAAGAATGGGCATCCTTATGGAATGTTCTTTGACAACACTTACCGTAGTCATTTCGATCTTGGCAAAGAAAATCAAGGTTACTATTTTTACTCAGCTGTGGATGGCAATATTGACTACTATGTTTTAGGCGGCAAAACTTTAAAAGACGTCATTTCAAACTACACATATTTGACTGGTACGACGCCGTTACCTCAACGCTGGATGCTTGGCTATCAGCAGTCCCGTTGGGGATATAGTATGAGTCAGGCCAAAGTAGAAGAAATTGTCGATAAGTTTGAAGAATACGATCTTCCCTTAGAAGCAGTTCATTTTGATATCGACTATATGGATGGCTACAGGGTTTTCACTTGGGATAAAAACAAGTACAAGAATCCAAAAAAATTGCTTTCGGATTTACGCAAACGTGGTGTTCGTGTCATTCCAATCCTCGACCCCGGCGTAAAACAAGACGATAATTACAATATCTACCAAGAAGGTGTCAAAAACGGGTACTTTGCCAAAGGCACTGATGGCAGTATCTATATCAACCGCGTTTGGCCTGGAAAATCAGCATTTCCAGATTTCGGTAATCCCGATGTCCGTCAATGGTGGGCAAAACACTGTAAATTCTTGTTGGACAATGGTGCAGCTGGCATTTGGACAGATATGAATGAACCAGCAACATTTGATGGCGACATGCCAGAAGATGTTGTAATGACCGACGAGGATAAACCTTCTTCCCTTAAACGAATGAACAATGTCTATGGTCATAACATGGCTAAAGCAACGTTCGAGGGCATCAAAAACGAAACTGGCAAACGCCCATACGTTATCACTCGTGCTGCTTATTCTGGGACACAAAAATATTCAACTATTTGGACAGGCGACAATCAAAGTATTTGGGCACACCTACAAATGATGATTCCACAAATGAGCAATCTTGGGTTAAGTGGTTTTAGTTTTGCAGGTACAGACATAGGTGGCTTTAGTGCCGATACTACGCCTGAGCTATTAACCCGATGGATTGAAGGGGCCATCTTCTCACCATTACTTAGGAACCACTGTGTTCTTCAGGTTCGAGATCAAGAGCCATGGGTTTTTGGCGATAAGGTACTAAATATCTATCGTAAATTCTTGCGTTTGCGTTACCATTTCATTCCGTACTTATATGACTGTTTCTCTCTAGAAGCTAAGGATGGATTACCGGTATTTCGGCCATTAGTTCTTAATTACCCAGGTGATCCGAAGGTTCGCAACCTAAATGACGAATACATGGTCGGCAATCAAGTCCTAGTCGCTCCAATCGTTCAACAGGGTCAAACTAATAGATCTGTTTATCTCCCTGAAGGTTCTTGGATTGATTTGTTCACCGGCGTTCAATATACCGGTAATACTAATATTCTTGCAAATGCACAACTTGATCAATTACCTGTCTTTATTAAGGCAGGCAGCCTCTTACCATGGGGGAAGGCAGTTAATCACCTTGAAGATGCACCAGCAGATGAAATGACCTTTAGATTGTTTGGCGCTCGGGGTAGCTATGTTCACTATCAGGACAATGGTGAAGACTTTAAGTATCAAGATGGTGAATATAATTTATATAACATCAAAGTGTCCGATAATGGTCACTGTTGTATTGAATTAATCAAACATGGCTATAAGCCCGTTTATCGGACAATCCATGTTGAAGCAAATGGTAAGAACCTTCTGTTTACGTATGACGACACAACAGAAACATATGTAACAAAATAGCTCATTCTAATCATCTCTAAAAAATGCCTTTTACACGACCAATCATGGCCGCATAAAAGGCATTTTAATTGTGTCGTTGGCTTATGTATACCTCATGACTTCTAGGAAATTCACGTTTAAAAGCCTGTCTCAATATCGCCTTGCCTTCATGATTATCAAGTAAAACGTGCTTTGTTTCATTTCGATATCCCTGTTCGGTCACAGTCAGTAGATGTTCCGACCGTTCAATTTTTAATGAGCGATCTTTTTTACGCGTTAACAACACAATTGCGACACTTTTGCCAGGTGTGCACACCTGTTTCAGGATGTTTTCAGCCTGTTTAACTGGAATTAAACGCATCATCCTCGCTCCTTCAAAAATCGGTCCAATTCGTCAGTGAATGTTCGTTTTTGTAAATCAGTCGATATGAATAACACCGTTGCTAATTGGTTGTTAACATAAAAGACCACCTGGGCCGAACCAATCGTACCCAGATTTAAACGAAACTCATGAATGGAACGCCCGTTAATTCGCTCATGAGCGGCAATTTTAGTTTTGCTCATGCCGAGATTGATCTGTTCATCAATGGCATCTATAATTTCGTTTTGTATCTGATGCTGCTGACTTCTGAACTTCTTGAAAAAAGACCTGCAACCCGACTTGTCAAATACCGCCTGCATCTTAACGCACTTCCTTCAGTTAAGGCGTACCAGCTCAGGTCCTCCTTGACTATCGAAATTACTCCACTTTTTTGGAACAGTAATCAAATTTATACCGAATCTATGGTTCTTATTGTGATCGTGATGATTTCACTTTCACAACTACTACACTTTTTTCATTCACAACAAGTCGCTAAAAAGAAAACGCAGAATTCTGATTTTGAAATAAATCGGAATTCTGCATTTTACATTTATCGATTTTCTAAAAACATTTGCGCACTACAGTTCCTAGTTTACTTCATCTGTCGTCGCTTAATTTCATCCAGTTGATAACTGTACACTTGGTGCGGTTCGTCAATTTTACCATCACGCTGTTCCAAAAAATCTGACGGAATATCATGATCTGATAAAACTTTAACAACGCGCCGCATATCCCCAGTGAACCACTCGATGTTGTCCTCAACATATGGTTGTGTGCTTAAACCAAATTCATACACGCGCAATGGATTAATCACAACAAGTAGCTTTTTCTTTCCCGAATCGGTGATGCGATTAACGTGCCGCAACAATTTTTGTGGAGTCATTCTATTCACCCTTCCTGTTGTCCAGTCTAACAGACATGCTGCTAATCTTTCTTTGATTTTGCTTGAAAATCCGAACGGTTAACATAAAATTAATGACCATTTATCCCGTCAAACTGACCGTTTGTCAGTAAAGACATGACAATGACGCAATTTCTGCGTATGGTTAATTCAACAGAAGGGAGTGCTTACGGTGAAAATAAATTTTGAAATCATTTCAACAATTTTGGAACCATTCATCACCATCCACGCCGCTGAGAAAACGCCACAGCTTGTCCAATTAAGTGATGAGATTCAACAATTGTCTAATTCGCTAAATCTAACTGGCTACCGCGACACCAAACGTAAAATGATTTCCGTTTTAGAGATAAATCGCATTCAAACAAGCGGCAAACGTGTTATTTGCCAGACGCCTGATGGTGCGTACGAACTGCACCAACGTATTTATGAGCTCGCTGGTACGCTACCGCATAATTTATTTATTCGTACTTCAAGTAGTGAAATCATTCGTATAGCCTGGATCAAGGAATTTGCTCTAACACCAACCGGGATGTACCAAATCATTTTACGAGACGGTCAACAAACGTACACTTCACGAAGATACACGCGTGAAATTAGAAAGGAGCTGCTCTCATGAAAAAAATAATCAATTATCTTCTTCGAGGAATAACCATTGGTATTACAACTGGTTTCCTAATCAGCCTAACCTTTGCATTTATTTATCAGAGCAAAGATTATGCGCCTTCCGCGCCAACCTTCATGTCACATTTCTCCTCGTCTACCTCAGCAACCGCTGTATCTGCATTACTTTGGGCCTTGATCGGATGTGTATTTGCAATTTCTAGCTTGGCGTTTGAAGTAGACCGATGGAGCATTACTAAACAAACAATAGTCCACTTTCTAATTACCTATGTTGGTTTCACCCCGCTGGCCATTCTTTGTGGTTGGTTCCCTTTAAACTTCTTCTGGCTTTCGTTTTTTACCCTCATCTTCGTCATCGTTTACTTCATCATTTGGTTGACTTCCATGACTACAGCCCGTCACGAAGTCCGCGCCTTTAACGCGAAATTACATGATTGAAACCTGTAATCACCACAATTCTCCAGTCTGAGCAAAACCAATCGGAGCCTAACATGCAAAACATCGATTTCACTAATATCGTCTTGGCACTTTTAGTACTATATGCCGTACTCAAACGTCAGTTGTCGCCTCATCGAATTCAGCTCAATCTAACGTTGTATCTTTTCTTGATTTTGTTTGGCGCTGCTTCAGCTGCTGATGCCATCACGCACAATCATTTGATCGTTACAGCAGGTACAGGACTATTCGTTTTAGGATCGTTAATCAGTGCCGTGTTATTTGGTTATCTACGAACACTTTCATACCGCCTGTGGATTGATAAAACTGGCACAGTCATGAGACAGGGCAACTGGGAAACAATTGTCTTATGGATAGTTGGTTTATTCATCCATTCTTTAGCCGGCCTAGCTTGGCACGGTAGTAATGCAACCATCTTGTTGTATCTTGGCATCACATTATTGGTTCAACGCGGATTGGTTTGGGTACGCGCTAAAAGACAATATCCAGAAGCAATGGCTAACACTGTAGCACTACATGAAAACCGGCACGCAGAACGTGAGCAACGCCGTCAACGCAGACGTGAAGACCGAATTGCACGTCATAATAATAATTAAAAAGGCTTGAGAACTCGACCAAATTAGGTCAATTTTTCAAGCCTTTTTAGATAACTAAACTGTATTTCGGTTTCACGTGTAACATTTTTAAACTTTTCAATTACTAGTGCGCTTCCGTCAGTCAATTTCATCATCTAGAATTCAATCAAATGATGCTTAATCGCATAACGTACTAAGTCGACATGAACATGGATATCCAGTTTGCGCATAATATTTGCCTTGTGTGCCTCGACAGTTTTTGTCGAAATGAACAGTTTGTTAGCAATTTCCTTATTCGAATAGCCAAGAGCTATCAGCGGCAGAACCTCTCGTTCACGTTTGGACAATGCTTGATAGCTGCCAAGTTCTACATCAGTGGCATCCGGGTTAATCTTATCGATATCTGATGCCGTCATTTTGATATTACTATCGAGGTATTTCTTCCCGCTCGCAATAACTGTCAATCCGCGAATAACCTCCGTGTCGGGTGAACTTTTAAGCACGTATCCCATCGCACCATTTTTGATGGCCTGATTAATATAAGTTCGTTCATCATGCATCGATAAAATCAGAATTTTAGTCTTGGGAAACGCGTCATGCAAACGTTTCGTTGTCACCAAGCCATTTTCACCGGGCGGCATGCTGAGATCCATGACCAAAATGTCAATGCCACCTTCTTCTACGCGCAAAGATGCTTCAGTTCCAGTCGCGGCCTCGTCAACCACTCTTAACCCGGGCTGTTTATTGATTAAATAAGTCAGTCCAGAGCGAACAACCGCATGATCGTCTGCTACTAATACACTAAGCATCTGGAAGACTTCCTTCCATCACCTTAATCGGAAACTTGACGGTAATTGTGGTGCCAACGTCAAGTTTTGAGTCAATTTCAAAAACACCGTTTAATGCTTTAATTCGATCTGCCATATCATGTAAACCTAATGAATGACCGTTAAATGCTTGGTGGTCGGCCACTTCAAAACCAACACCATTATCAACAATTTGCAGTGATACATAATGTTGATGTTCCACAAACAAAAGGAGAACTTCGGTCGCCTCAGCGTGTTTCAACACATTATTGATGGCTTCTTGGGCAATTCGATACAACGTATTTTGAACCCCTGGGGTTAAGTTATCGCCAGTTGCATTGCCGGCCACTGTAATCGTAACACCAGTCGCTGTTTCAATCCGTTCCGCCAGTGTTTTAAACGCTTCACCTAGCCCAAAGGCATCCAATACCGATGGCCGAACATTGATTGCCATGTCCTTTACTTCACGCAATGTATCACGTAATTGCGCTTCAATGATTCCTGTCCGTTTGCGCATCACATTAGCACATTCACAGCAGCAAGGTTCGTTCAGTTTACGCACGCCCATTATAGCAGCATAGACACCTTGTGCAATGCTGTCGTGAAGATCTGCAGAAATCGTTTTGCGCGCTTGTTCCTGAGCGTCATTGATTGCGCAATTCTGCTTGCGTCGGTCAGCCAGCATGTTCACACGATCAATGGCGCCACAACTTTTAAGTGTCAACGCAAACATGTTAGACGCCGCATCAAGCACCGTGTAAGTCATCGCATAATTTGTGAGTTGGCTGTCGGTGCACTGAGACAATACAGGCATTGAAAAGTCTGTCATTGAATCTATCACGTGGCAGTGTTGACAGCGGTCGCGATCATGATGACGACGTAACGTTGCTTGAACAATTTCAATCAAGTACTGAGGCGAAAAGTTTAACTTATTTTCCAAAGTCTGTGCCAAGGCATTACTGGCAACTAATTCGTCGTCTTGAAAGATCAAAATTGCCTCAGGTGCTTGTTCAAAATAATTATGAATCAATTGATCTTTATCAAACACAAAATGACCCCCTTCAAACACACACTAAACGACTGTTACCATGCTGTTTCGCACACTAACTAAAATCGCTCAAGAGGAGAGGGCTGAACTCCGATAACATCTAAACCTTTTGATTAGAATAGTTCACTATTTCACAAGAAATGAACTATAATCCCCGAGCACGACCGTCTTTATACGGTCACATTGATATAAAATAGCTTAACATATACAGACTGTTTGTAAACGCTTACCGAGAATTAAACTACACTTTTTATTGGGTTGCGCACAGTTTAAAAAACTTTAGTAATCACAGATGACACCGTCTATGTATCGTTTCTCTAAATAGATACATAACCAACAAAAATGGCGATGATCTACTCCAAATCAGAGCTTATCATCGCCGTTTTTATTTGCTACCTGTTCTGTTAATTACTGCATTGTTGTTTAAATTGGCATTTTAAGGCGGCCAACTTCACCTGAACAACCTCATTGCGGTTAATTCGGGCAAAGGCCAAGGTCTCGTCTAACAATTGCTGAATTTCCGTGGCATCATGCCGCAAGTTAATTGCATTTTGTGCGGCCAGAAACTTAATACGTGACAAGTAATATGTCACCCGTTCGTCACAGCAAATTTTCAAACCTGCCTCAATCAGCCAATTACTACGCCGATAGTTTTGCTGAGCGGCATAAAATTCAGCCGTAAAGAAAATGAGCGTCAACACCCGAAGATAGTATTGGTTTTCATCCCCCAGCGCCGTGCGTTGATTGAGACGGATGTATTGATACACCTTGTCAAAGTAGAATGATGCTTGCTTTTGCTGCTGATGGCGATCATACATGATGCCCGATCCCAAAAAGGCCAACTGCGTGAAGATTGTTTGATGCTTTTCATCCAAATCATTTAGAATCCGCGCGAAATCAAAGAGAATGTCATCTGGCTGTCGATTAATCAAGGCGTTTACAATACCGCGCAAATAACACAACTGCATCTTACTATTCAGCGCATCAATCTGTTTGTCATCAATTTTGGCGAGGCGTTTGAGCACACCCTGATAGTTTTCAACCATCAATTCGCGCTCAATTTCGTCTAACTTTGTTTGTAACTCAATGGCGGTCGACTCCCCTTGATATAAGTCGTCTACCGTCATGCCCAAACGAACACACAGTTTACTCAAGATCGACAAGGCAGGCACACGACGATTACTTTCAAACTTACTTAAAGTGGCCTGTGTGCAAATTCCCTGGCACAATTTAACTTGTGAAATTTTAAGGGCTTTGCGCCGCTGAACAAACACTTGTGTCTCCATTTTGGCACCTTTCTGTCATCGTTTAATACGGGACTTCATTTTTGGACGGGCGTCACACCATTTTATTCATGAATGCCCAATGCAACTTTGGCGTAACGGGTCATCATCCCCATGTTCCATGCTGGCTCCCACACGAGATGAATATCACAGTCAGTAACACCGTCAACTGACAGTGCCGCTTCCGTGATGGCATCATCTAACATGTTCCCCAGTGGACAACCCATAGTGGTCAGCGTCATGGCGATATCACAATGACCATCAACGACCGTCACGTTGTAAATGAGACCTAAATTCACCATGTCGATTCCTAATTCGGGGTCGATCACGTCAGCGAGTGCCGTCATAACCGCTGTTTCCGTCTTTGATAATGCCGCTGTTTCTCTTAACATTCGCTGTCCTCATCTTTTCGTTTCAATAATTGAACTCAATGCAGTTTAACCAATCGAGCCTTCCATTTCGAAGCTGATCAAACGGTTTAATTCCACGGCATATTCCATCGGTAACTCTTTAGTAAAGGGCTCAACAAAACCCATGACAATCATTTCTGTGGCCTTTTCTTCGAAAATCCCACGGCTCATCAGATAGTACAATTGCTCCTCAGAGATCTTAGAAACCTTTGCTTCATGTTCCATTGAAACGTTGGCATTATTGATCTCGTTGTACGGAATTGTATCTGATTTTGACTGATCGTCCATGATGATGGTGTCACATTCCACATGTGCCAGAGAACCGTCGGAATGTTTGCCAAACCGCACAGTTCCTCGATAGTTCGTCGCACCACCTGTCTTTGAAATCGACTTTGAGACGATTGAACTGGAGGTGTTTTTCGCGTTGTGGATCATTCTGGCACCAGAATCCTGCAAGATGTGATTGCTGGCGACCGCAATGGACAACATGGTACCCCGAGCACCTTCACCGTTCAGGTACACACTCGGATATTTCATTGTCACTTTTGAACCGAGGTTGCCGTCAACCCATTCCATCGTGGCATTTTCAGCGGCAGCCGCACGTTTCGTCTCCAAACTGTAAACGTTGTCCGACCAGTTCTGAATCGTTGTGTAGCGACAATAGGCGTCCTTTTGTACATTTACCTCAACCACTGCCGCATGCAAACTGTCCGAAGAGTAGTTCGGCGCCGTACAACCTTCAACGTAATCAACCTTGGCGCCCTCTTCGACGATAATTAAGGTTCGCTCAAACTGCCCGGAGTTCTCCGAATTCAACCGGAAATAGGATTGAATTGGCGTACTCGTTTGCACGCCCTTTGGCACGTAAATGAAAGAGCCACCGGACCAAACCGCGGCATTCAGCGCTGCAAATTTATTGTCCGAAGGCGAAACCAGTTTACCAAACCACTTTTTGAATAAATCTGGATATTCCCGAAGAGCAGTGTCCGTATCCGTAAAGATAATACCTAGTTTGGCAAAGTCATCACGCATATTGTGGTAGACCACTTCAGACTCATACTGTGCTGACGAACCGGCTAAGTAATTCCGCTCGGCCTCTGGCACGCCAAGTCGGTCAAATGTTTTCTTCAAATCTGCCGGTACGTCATCCCAATCACGATACTTTTTATCCGTCATTTTTTGGTAGTAGTGCATGTTGGCCAAATCCAATCCCGACAAATCTGGCCCATATGTTGGCATCGGCAATGATTGATAAATTTCGTACGCCTTCAAACGGTAATCGAGCATCCACTGTGGTTCGTGTTTGGCCGCCGAAATTTCGCGAACCGTTGCCTCAGTTAACCCGCGCCCGGTGGAGTAGGCCGGCTTAATATCATCATGAAAGCCGAACTCGTAGTCTTCATCTTTAACTGGTACTGCAGTCGTTTCTGACATTATGCCTCACCGTCACTTTCTTCTTGTTGATTGCTCAATAGCGCCCGCTGCAATGCCCACCAGGATAGCGTTGCACACTTAATTCGAGCTGGAAAACTGACAATACTGGATAAAATTGCTGCATCATCCAATTCGTCTAAATCTGCTTGATCATGCTGTTTGCCCATAACCATATCAGAAAACGTCTTCGCCATTTTAAGCGCTTCATCCTTAGTTTTACCAAGAACCGCATCACTCATCATACTAGCCGAGGACTGGCTAATCGTGCAGCCCTCTCCAGTAAAGCCAATATTAGTAATGACATCGTCTTCATTTAAATCAATATCTAAATTAATAACATCACCACAGGTTGGATTTTTCACAGTCATCGTTGTCGTCGCATCGGTCAGTGCATGTTTGTGATGTGGATGGTCGGCGTGGTCCAAAATGACTTCCCGATATAAACTATTCAGCTTTGATAAGCTCATGACTAAAGAACTCCTTTGTTTCATTCAGTGCGTGAATTAAGCGATCCACATCATCTTGGGTATTGTAGATATACAGGCTGGCGCGGGCCGTTGCCACTAAACCGAGCGTTTCCATCAGTGGCTGTGCACAATGATGACCAGCGCGGACGGCAACGCCTTCCATATCCAGTGCTGTTGCAACATCATGAGGATGCAGTCCCTTAATATTGAATGCAATAACACCAGTATGTCTCGCAGGATCATGTGGACCGTAAACCTCAATCTGATGATCAGCAGTCAGCTGTGGCAGCAAACTGTTAACCAATTGCTGCTCATGTGCCTGCACATTGCTCATCCCCAAGTTTTCTAAATAATCGATGGCAGCACCTAATCCCACTGCGCCAGCGATATTTTGAGTGCCAGCTTCAAACTTCCATGGCAATTCATTCCAGGTGCTTTCGTACCTGTGAACAAAATTAATCATCTCACCGCCAAACTGATACGGTGGCATTGCGGCCAACAAATCCCGTTTGCCGTACAAAACACCGATTCCGGTTGGTGCCATCATTTTGTGACCAGAGAAAGCGTAAAAATCAACGTCGAGCGCTTGAACGTCAACAGGCATATGTGGCACCGCTTGAGCACCGTCACAAACCATAATGGCCCCATGTTGATGTGCCAATTTAGTCAGCGCAGCAATGGGATTGACAGTTCCCATTACATTACTGGCGTGAGCCACTGCAACAATTTTAGTTTTATCCGTAATCTTGGTCTCAGCGTCTGCCATGTCCAATTCACCAGTTGGCGTCAACTCAATGTACTTTAACGTCGCATGTTTGCGCAAAGCCAATTGTTGCCACGGAATGAGGTTGCTGTGATGTTCCATAATGCTAATTACGATTTCATCGCCAGCCTCAATATTGGCTTCGCCATACGTACTAGCGATCAAATTAAGACTGTCCGTTGCGCCTTTCGTGAAAATTACTTCAGCAGGCTCAGCAGCATTGATAAAGTGAGTCACTTTATGACGAGCGTCTTCATATGCGGCTGTTGCACGTTCTGCCAGCGTATGAACGCCACGATGTACGTTGGCATTATCTGTTTGATAAAAGTGTGTCAAAGCGGCCACAACTTGATTAGGCTTCTGGGCCGTCGCCGCATTGTCTAAGTATGTTAATGGTTCATCATTAACCAGTTGATCAAGAATTGGAAAGTCGCCACGTAGATCACTTATATCAGTTTTCATCAGTCAGCTTCCTTTCAATCGTCGTAATTAGTTCCTGCCGAACAGTCTTGGCTGGAATCGCACTCAGAACAACCCCGAGAAAGCCGCGAATGACCAGTCGCTGTGCTTGTTGTCTGTCGATTCCTCGACTCATCAAGTAATACAGTTGCTGTTGATCAACCTGACCCACACTCGCGGCGTGACCCGCCAATACATCATTTTCATCGATGAGCAGAATTGGATTAGCATTCCCGCGCGCTTCGTTTGACATCATCAAAAGCCGATTTTCTTGCTCGGCCTTAGCCCCTGAGGCACCGTGAATAATGTCACCGATACCGTTAAAAACCAACTGTGATCGTCCTAAAAGAACCCCGCGTTGCAGGATATTACCAACTGAATGTTTGCCGCGGTTGGTGACACCATTATTGATGCCCATCCGCGCCGTACCATCTGTTATGGCAATCATTTTCGAGTCAGTTTCTGCGCCTTCGCCTAATAAATTCGTATCAATATTACCAATGGTGTTGCCATCGTTGAGCAGCCCCACCGCCCAGTCAATATTTGCATGATTGGCAGCCAATCCACGACGTTCAAAGTAAGTCACCGTTTTAGGGCCAAACGCATCTAGGGAAGAAAAACGAACCCGGCTGTCTTCAGCAGCATCAATTTCAACAAAACAATTTGCTATGTTTGCCGCCTCACCAACCGTTGATAAATGTTGGGTGAAAGCAAACTCACTACCCGCTTCAGCAACAATTAAAACGTGTGAGATCAACGGGTGGTCAGACTTCGTGCTGTCCTGAATGATATGTGCTTCAATTGGCTGATTCACCACAACCCCACGCGGTACATATATGAAGAGGCCGCTTGTTAACATTGCCATATGGTAACTCGTCAACTTTGTTTCATTTGTTTTAACAACATTAGTCATTAAATGCTGTTTGACCAACTCAGGATATTCGCGCATGGCATCGAATAAATCCATCACTAGGACACCTTGCTTAGCGAGCTGTGCTGGCAACTTAACTTGTGTGGTTGTTTGACCAACCTGAACGATACTAATTTGTTGATCATCCGCTTTTGCGGTAGTTGCATCTAAATCGGATTGGGCCAAACTGGCTGACGATGACTGCCAATGTATTTCCGTAGACGGCATCATTTGCCAATCCCTGTAATCAAATCGCTGAACCCGTGGCATCTTCAACGTTGGCATCTGGTCCATTGCTACGCGTCGTTTGTCTGTCATCCATGCTGGTTCATCATGCTTCGTCACCGTGTCTTCAACCAGTGGCATTGTTTCTTGACTCATGATCACTGCCTCCTAGTTTTCATCCACAAGGTCAACATCCAGGCCAAACTCGTCACGGAGACCGGCATAACCTTCATCTTCAAGTTTCAAGGCCAAGTCTGCGCCGCCGGTTTTGACAATGCGCCCGCCCATCATTACGTGAACAACGTCAGGTTTAATGTAGTTTAGCAAACGTTGGTAATGCGTAATGATTAAGGCACCAAAGTTGTCGCCACGCATGGAATTCACTCCCTTAGCAACCACCTGCAAGGCATCGATATCCAATCCCGAATCAATTTCATCTAACAGCGCAAACGCTGGTTTGATCATTAATAATTGCAGGATTTCGTTCCGTTTCTTTTCACCACCGGAAAAACCTTCGTTTAAGTATCGCTCCGTCATTGCTTCATTCATATCAAGGAGGTCAAGATTCTTATCTAATTCCTTTAAAAAACTCATCACTGAAATTTGGTCATCCTTTGGACGGCGGGCATTAATAGCTGCCCTTAGAAATTCAGCGTTGGTAACGCCAGGTATTTCGGCTGGATATTGCATTGCCAAGAACAAGCCTCGACGGGCACGTTCATCAACTGGCATATCAAGGATACTGTTGCCATCCAATAAAATATCACCTTGTGTCACGTGGTAGGCAGACTGCCCCATGATGGTTTCAGACAAGGTCGACTTCCCCGTTCCGTTTGGTCCCATGATGGCATGAATTTCACCCGTACTCATGGAGAGATTAACACCCTTCAAAATTTCCTTAACGGCACCACTTTCACCGTCTTGTACTTCAATATGCAAATCCTTAACTTCGAGTGTTGACATTCTCTTTGACCTCCATCGGTTGTGTTCTTGTGATTAATTTCATGATCTCAAATATCTAAAACAAGTATATTCTGGAATATTCCTGTCGGTATATTAGGCATCTCCCTAATATTTATGAAAACCCTTTCGTGATAATCTTTAATCATTATCAACACAGAAAGGGCGTTATCTTATGGAAATACAGGTCTCGGTCAATGAGCAGTTAACCGTTCATTGCATGGATCACCTTGAAAAACGAATCTCTAGGCAACTTCATCGTCTAGGAATCGAACCAGGTACTGTCCTAACTGTCGTGCGCCGTTATCCATTTCACGGGCCGGTAATCATTGAAGTCGATGGCCAACGTATCGGTGTTCGTGACGCTGTGTTGCAAACCTTAACGAGGCGCTAGTGTCATGACAACCATTGCACTATTAGGTAATCCGAACACTGGCAAATCGACATTTTTCAATCGTTTGACCAACCAATATGCCAACGTTGGCAATTGGGCGGGCGTCACCGTTGACCAGACATTAGGGAATATTCCAAAATCAAATATTAACATTATCGACCTGCCCGGTATTTGCTCACTAACTCCAATAACAAAGGATGAAGCCGTCACCGTAGACTATCTGCTGGACAACAACCCGGCTGACGCCATTTTGAACATTGCCAATGCGTGTCAGCTCAAACGAAACCTTCTGTTATCTATCGAGTTGTTAGAACTCGGTAAACCACTAATATTGGTCCTGAACATGATGGACGAGCTTTCACAGAGCGGCGTTCACTATGATCTAGACATTTTGTCGCAACGTTTGGGCTGCCCCGTACATGCAAGTGCTGCTCGACAAAACAGTGGTGTCGATGAGGTTCGTGCCTGTTTATTTGACCAAACTACAATAACCACTTCTGATCCGCTGGAATTGGATTATCCTAAAGCCATTTCAGCAGATATTCGCGACGCCACAACACAATTGGTTAAAAAACATCGACTCTCACAAAATTTTGCTCGTTGGTTAACTATTCAATTCATGAGCGACAACGATGCAGCGGTTAAATATGTTGATGAACATCGTCTAGACACGTTAACAAAGGGATGCCAAACGTACCGCGAGCATCATTATGCAGACCAAATCTTTCACGTGCGACTTACTTTCATCGAAAACACACTTGCCGCGGCTACAAGTTTTACTGAAAACCGTTCTCAAAATACGGTTACTGCGAAAATTGATCGCTGGGTTACACACCCAATCTTAGGATTGCCTATTTTCATCGGGATCTTCTGGTTCATGTTTAAACTCTCGTTTGACTGGATTGGAACACCATTGAGCGATTATTTAAACGCGCTCCTGTCCGGACCTCTCTCTGAGGCCGCAAATCATTGGCTAACTGTTGTAGGTGCCTTACCCTTTTTAAGATCACTGATTGTTGACGGTATCATTGCTGGTGTCGGCGGCGTGCTGACGTTTATTCCCCAAATTTTTGTCCTGTTTGCCTGCATTACAGTGTTGGAAGATTCAGGTTATATGAGTCGTGCCGCCCTAGTCACTGATCGATTAATGCAGCTCATTGGCTTAAACGGCAAGGCATTCATCCCACTGATCATTGGCTTTGGCTGCAACGTAACCGGCATCATGGCCACGCGAACGATCGAACAACCCCGTGAACGTCTCGTGACGACCTTAATCGCGCCATTTATGAGTTGTTCCGCTCGACTGCCAATCTACAGTCTGTTTGTTACCGCCTTCTTCAATCAACACCAAGCTGTAATCGTTTTATCCCTATATTTTCTCGGTATTGTGATTGCGTTAGCCATGGCTAAATTTTATCAACTGGTCTTTAAATTAAAAGACGCGAGCAACTTTGTTGTAACCTTGCCAAATTATCATCGTCCTCGATTAGACCTCGTCATTGCAGGTGCTTGGGAAAAAGGCAAAGGTTTCGTCAAGAAAACAGGAACCGTTATTTTTGCCGGCACAGTGCTCGTTTGGCTGTTGTCTAACATTGGTCCACACGGATACGTTATTAACATTGACGCCAGTTTTTCAGCAATTATTGGTCATTGGTTGCAACCGGCCTTCGCGCCACTTGGCATTACTAATTGGCAAACAATCAGTGCGCTGATGACTGGGGTGCTCGCTAAAGAAGTCATTAGTTCCAGTATGATTGTCCTATTTCACTTAAGTGGGCAAACCAGCTTAGTGACAACATTCAGCACACTGTTTACGCCGTTATCCGCATACAGTCTGTTAGTTTTCATTCTGATTTACGCCCCATGTTTTGCGACGCTCGGTGCTATTAAAACCGAAACAGGTTCCGTTAAATGGGCCATCTATTCGTTAATTTCAAGTACTGTTTTGGCTTACGGATTGGCGCTAATTATTTTTCAAGTTGGCTCTTTATTCTGACAACGTTTGAAACAGTTCTGATGGGAGGTTAGGTTATGTCCGTTTTGATCAATGTGCTAATTTTCGTCGCTATTGTTGTCATTGCGGTAATTATCGCCGTTCACACCATGCGACAGTCAGCAACCAAACCGCCCTGTGAGAGTTGCGAATATGCTTGTCCGGCAAGAAAATTGATGCAGCACCGTGGGCCACGTAATTAGCAATTATGCTAACTGAAAGCGGTAGAAACGAAATTGTATATGAATCCCATCCAAAACAAATACGATCCTGATTTGCTCAAAGAACAAAATCAGAATCGTATTTTTTAATTATTTAACTTCTTTTTCTTTAGTTAATCTATCCGCCTCGATTGATGGACGTGCATCCTGTTTTCGCTCTGGAAACCAGCGAAACATTAACTGATTGAAATAATCAGAAGCATAACCGATTACAAAAATTCCTAGCGCCATAGAAGCGAACAATTCAACCACAAACAGCGGCCAACTTTTAATCGTGACGTTTGAAACAATCAACATAAATGTTCCCCACGTGATTAGCCAGGCCGGCACCATTGTAAACTTCATGATAGTGCCCTGTAGGAACAAGACGGCAAAGGTTAGCAGGCCAAACATAATCGCGGTTGGCCAAATCGATGCAATCCAGCTTATTTGAAGCAAGCTAAAGGCCAGCAGCCCCCAAACAATGCCACAGACGAAGCTTGCCAAAATATTCCAAATCTTGTTTTTTGGAAAACCTGCGCCAAAGAAATACGAAACTGCGACGAATGCGGCTGCACCCATCCACAATGAGCCATAGCTCATGATCAAGCTGTACACTAGCGTAAAGAATCCCACTCCAATGGCATCAAACCATACTTTCCTACTGATTTTCATATGAATTCTCCATTCGTAGTCAATAAAGAGAGCGGGACATAACACGTTTTGGCTTTCTCAGGTAATGCGAATAAGGCGTTTATGGGCGTTTTTCCCATGAATGCCTTATTCGCGTTAGATGAGCAAAAGTCAGTGTTATGTCCCGCGTTTGCGGCAATTTTTCATCCGCATGACCTTTTGCGGTTGAGGAAAAATTGCTTGCTGCCGTTTCATTAGAAATTGAGTTGAGACGTTATGTTCCAGTTTCCCGTAAAATGAAACTATTAAATTTTACCAGATTTACTGAACTGGGTGTGTCAAACGTGAAGATTCAATTTGAACATCTTCTGGATTGCCTTTAGTACCTGGTTTCATAACCACTTCACCGGTTGTAATCGCACCAACAGGACAAACTAAGTTACATAGGTGACAACCGACACATTTGCTAGTGTCAATGGATGGACGACGTGTCTTAATATCCCAAGTAATCGCCTGGTGAGCACCATCGAAACAAGAAATATAACAACGACCACAGCCAATACATTTATCCCAATCAATCTTCGGATAAACTTTGTAATCACGGTCCAAATCTTCGGCAGGGACAATGTTCTTGTTGGCAACACCAATCAATTCGCTTAAATGTTCAACGTGCTGATCTTCCATGTAATGCATCAAACCGTTCTTCATATCTTCAACGATTCGATAGCCATATTGCATAACCGAAGTGGTCACTTGCAAGGTTGTTGCGCCCATCAGAATGAATTCCGCTGCATCTTGCCAGGTTTCAATCCCACCAATCCCAGAGATTGGTAATTGTTCCAAACCAGCGGCTGTTCTCAATTGTTGTAGGAAACGAAGTGCAATTGGTTTAACAGCCTTCCCTGAAAATCCGGAGATTGAAGACTTACCATTCACAATTGGCAAACCAACTTTGCGATCCAAATCAATGTTGGCCACAGATTTAACCGTGTTAATCGTGGCAATCCCAACAGCACCACCGGCCATGCTGGCCTTGGCAGCAGGAACCATGTCCGTGATATTAGGCGTCATTTTAGCCATCATTGGCAGATCTGAGCCACGTTTAACCGCTGCACAGTACTTTTTAACCAGTTCAGGGTTAGTCCCAACATCGGAACCCATTTCGTGAGAGGTCATTTGAGGACACGACAGATTCATTTCGATCATGTCCGCCCCAGCTTCAGTTACCAGCTGAGCCAGTGTTTCCCAGTCCTCTTCGTTTGTCCCCATGATGGAGGCAATGACAACCTTGTTCGGATAGTCATCCTTCAAATGACGTAAATCGTGAAGGTTTTCCTCCAACGAATGCTCAGCGATTTGTTCCATGTTTTTGAATCCAACGAAGGGCGTTCCTTCTTTTGTCAGTTCATCAAACCGTGGTGAGACTTCATTGATTTTAAAGTGTTTCGGACCAATTGTTTTGAAAACAACCCCGCCCCAGCCTTCGTCAAAAGCCTTAGCACACATTTCATAACAGTTGTCGACAGGTGAAGAAGACAGGAGGAATGGATTCTCAAAATGAACCCCCAAAAATTCCACTGATAGATCTTTGCTAATCATTATTTGTTACCTCCTAATAATGCCTGATCAATTTCTTCGGCAACTTCTTTACCTTTGCGAACGGCCCAAACGACGGTCTTGTCACCTTGGGCAATATCCCCAGTGAAGAACACTTTTTCGTCATCAGTCTTGTAACCGGCATGCTGAACTTCACCATGATCTGTATTTACACCAAGGTTGTCTGTGTTAACTTGTTGACCAACGGCCAGGATAATCAAGTCGGTCTTAATGGTCATTTCACTGTCTAAATGACGATGTTTAAAGGTAATGGTATTGCCATCTACGTCAGTTGGAACGTAACCATCAACAATGGTGACACCGGCCTTCTGAGTTGCATCAAGTTCCTTCTTAGAAGCCTTGAATTCATCAAATTCTTCGTAAACGAGGTCAGTGACGTTCTTAACATCCAACCGCTTTAAAGTCGTCGCAACATCCATCGCAACATCCCCACCACCGACAACAACTGCACTGGCAGGAATGTTGTCGATGTCACCCTTGGCTTCCTTAACACGTGCTAAGAAATCAACGGCAGTTTCAACATATGGATTGCCTTCAAACATTGGTAACATCTTCGCTTCACTGGCACCAACGGCAACAACGACAGCGTCGTGATCAGCCTTTAAATCAGCCATTGTGACATCTTTACCAATAGTGACGTTGTACTTGATTTCTGCGCCCAGATTGACGATCCGGTTGATTTCAACGTCGACAATTTCATCTGGTAAACGATATTCAGGAATACCATAACGAAGGTAACCGCCGGCCTTCTCATTCTTTTCGTAAATGTCGACTGCATAACCTTTTTGAAGTAGCGTTGCCGCCGTTTGTAACCCAGCAGGGCCACTGCCGACGATAGCAATGCTCAACCCATTTGAATCGCCTTTGCGAAGAATGTCCATTTTTTCTTGTTCTTCGTAGTCAGTCACGAAGCGTTGAATGCCACCAATATCAATTGGGCAGTCAATCCCAGTTCGCGAACAAGCAAGTTCACAATACTTTTCAGTTGGACAAACGCGAGCACAAATGGCACCCATGGCGTTATTTTCACGAATCGTTTCAGCAGCACCCTTCAAATTTCTGAAACGAACACTACGGATGAAACGTGCTGGATCAGTTCCGGCAGGACATGCTTTAGAACATGGCGCATCGTGACAAAGTAAGCACCGCGCAGCTTCTTCCATCACCGTTGTCATTGTGTAACTAGGTGCTTCCTTTTCGTATTTTGTACTCATAAGATGTAACCCTCGCTTATTTGTTATTTAAACGTTCACATGGTTCATGTGTTTACGTCTTTGAGGTTAGCATCGGCACTAATGACCAGCAAAAATACAGGTATAAACTAAGGATTCATCACGGTTAGAGCCTTCTTTTTATACGCTTATGTATATAAGAAAAGTAAGGCTTAGCAGGTTTCCTAACATGCATTAGTAACCATTAACTGTTATCAGTTGTTTTAGAAACACTGCTGTTACTAGCTTTGTTCGTGCTCAGCGACAAAATGGCGATTGGATTAAACGGAATTTAATTGGCCAATATCTCTTTTTACCCACTATTTCTATATATTTTTGGAATAAAATATTAGTTTTATTTTCATTCGCATAAGAGAGCTACATTATCTAGCATTGAAAATATAAAAAGATCACAGAGACAACTGGCCAATTCGCCCAGTTGTCTCTGTGACCTAATTCATATATTAAACCGTTAGATTATCTCGCCAATTACTTTAAGTGAGTTGCTGACGGCATTATTTTACAAACATTGGGATAGGTTGTTGTGTTTTAACATCGAACAATCCTTTATCTGAAATTTTAATCGCTGGTGAAACCAACAACGATAGCGTTGAAAATGACATAATTTCATTACTGTTTTGATATCCCAGCTGTCGCATTGCTTGACGGACGGTGGCTAATTTCGCTCCCAATTCGTCTATTGGTTCACTGCTTATAATGCCACCAATTGGTAACGGTGTGTTGGCAGTAATTAGACCGTTTTCCGCAACAACATAGCCACCGTGATCATCGACAAGTTGTTGCTGAACCGCCAACATTGAAGGAACATCCGTCCCCATAATCATCAAGTTGTGATGATCATGAGCCCATGTCGCCCCTATAGCACCATGTCCTTTAACGCCATTTTCGACAAAACCAAATGCCAGTTCACCGTGACCTGAATAACGATTTTGAACCATCAACAGAGATAAATTATTTTCTTGCCATTGCACTTGCCCATTAATGACTGGCAACGTAACTTGGCCACGCTTAGTAAAAGTGCCGGTAGCACTAATTTGGACCGTGTTAACCGCCACCTCGTCACGTTGCATAGCGGTTTTGATTAACAAATCTGATTCTGTTAATACTGGTACGTGAACGGAATCTGTAATCGTCGAGTCAAATGACAATCCTTCATTTGTATCAGGAGCAACAATATCCGCCACTGCATTGCCATGCAAAAATACATCTTCAATAACAAAGTTATCTACGTCACTAAGAACAACAAAGTCTGCTATCCGACCTGGCGCAATGGCACCACGATCCCAAAGTCCCATCCGACGAGCTGGTGTATAAGTGGCCAAGTAAATTGCCTCTTCTGGCGCCATACCAAATTTAATTGTTTGCTCAACCAGCCTGTTAAGGTGTCCACTGCGCAAATCGTCAGCCATCACGTCATCCGTTACCAGTGCAACATGTTCATAAAATTGATGTTCAATAATTGTTTTCACTATCTCTGCAGATAATGACTTTTGTTGAATTTCAATGAACATGCCGTTAGTTATCTTTTCAATTAAGGACGAAGGCGTCTGGAAAGTATGATCGGATGTAATGCCACTATTAATAAAATCAGCCAAATCCTTGCCACTCACTTTGGGCGCATGGCCTTCCAAAGGCATTGTCGGTCTGATATTGCGACAGTCCTTAATGATTTTCCGGATCAGAGACTGAGGCTGTGATGTAATCCCTTTAAAGTTCATGGCCTCGCCCAAGCAGATAATTTTAGGATCGTTTAATAATGTGGCAACCTCATCCTGTCCAATAATGCCACCAGTTGTTTCCATTGCCGGCGTTGTGGATGGAACTGAGGAAGGAATGGCATAAAAAACTGAAATGCATGAGGGTTGGCGCATGAATTCTGACAGGCCATTAATGCCAGCAACGTTGGCAATTTCGTGGGCATCTGCAATCACTGTTGTCGTGCCAAACTTAACGGCAGCACGACCAAAGTTTGTGGGAGTAGCCATTGAGCTCTCAATGTGCATATGAGCGTCAACCAATCCCGGAATAATTGAAAAGCCTTTTAGATCAATCGTCCGCTCTGCTAGAATATCAGGTAAATTCGCACCAATCCAATAAAAATTGCCATCTTTAACGGTGACATCAACATTGTTAAAAGTCTTTGTATAACTGTTGTATACTCGGGCATTTTTAATCAGCAAATCAACGTTTGTCATAATGTCTCCTAACCTTATTGTTTATTCATCAATTGATTCCAACGTGTAATCCATTGGGCCAAATGACGATTAACATACGCAAAGTTAAGGCTTTCAGCCTGCTTAGCAACTGTGCCAACCGTTTTATTTTCTGCGTCTTTACCACTTAATTGAACAGCCTTATTAACCGGCGCATTATTTAATGACTGCGGACTGGCAACCTTTTTTTGAACCGTTGCACTTAAACGGGCATCAATGTACCGATAATCTTTTTCGGTATTATGACTACTCTTCAAAATTGAAACCGTATCATAGTTAGCTAATGTTCCTGACGCCGGCACGACATATTTTAATTGTGGGTTTGCCTTTTGAACCATATTGACAGCATAATCACCGACAACTGCCACATCAATTTCTCCCGTTTTAAACATATTGGCAATGTCAGAGGATTGTGAATATGTTTTAGTCACATTAGGTTTCAACTGTGACAACGCCTTGAATGCTGCCTGACCATTATCTTTTTCAACCGCCGTACCAGCGTGCTCGCCAGCAAGATAAATCATCGCGGGTCCAAATGTCGTCGTAATATCCGGAATGGCCAGTTTATCTTTCAGTTTTGATGACCATAGTTGTTTCCATGAGTTAATTGAAATTTTTTGAGGATTATACATGATACCAACACTGTTCAACGTGTACGGCACACTGTTGGTTTCTTTTGCCAATTTTTGTTGAGCAGGTGTAAGCCGTTTGAAATTCTTTAGCTTACTGAAATCCAGTTTCTTAAATAAGTGTTTTTGATTCCCTGACAACGCGTTATTTTGTGATAATTCAACCACATCTACGCCACTGTTGGGATTGTGTTCTAATTGTGTCATTCTGGCGTTACTGTCACCGAATTGGGTTCGCATCGTTACGTGATTTTCCTTCGCAAACGGTGTCAACACGTCGCTATTCATCTGCTTTGTGGCCAATCCAAACGTTGAAACGGTCATCGACTCATCTGCTTTCGCCGTTGCATCCAAAAAGCCAACCGTCAATCCACCGAGTAACAACGAAATGGTTATTCTTTTCAATAATTCCTTATGGTGTGTCATCAAATTCTCCTATTCTGCCAATGCAATGAGTTTGTCGGACGGTAATGTCAGTCGTACTGCGTCTCCTAATTGATGCGTAGCCCCTTCTGAATCCACCTTGATTTGGCCTAAATGGTCTGTCGCTACAACATAGCGATATGCGCGGCCAAGATACGTTTTGTCGCAAATAATGCCATTAAGACTGTTCTGTTGCGTATTCATGCTGGTATCAAAGCGAATGTTTTCAGGTCGAATGCAAAGACGAACCGCTGGTTTAGTTGTCTTCTCGGCCATGTAAAGGTGCATTTCACCGCTTAAATACTCATCTGAATTCACCTGCCGTGTTACGTTGAAGAAATTTTCAAATCCGATGAACTTTGCTACAAACGTTGTCGCTGGGTGAGCATAGACGGTTTGTGCGGACGCAATTTGCTCAATGTGACCACCATTCATAACAATGACGCGGTCAGAAATTGCAAAACTTTCCTCTTGATCATGCGTAACGAAAAGTGCAGTTATTCCTAATTTTTGCTGTAGTCGGCGAATTTCTTCTCGTAGGGACAGACGCAGTGCCCTGTCTAAATTGCTAAGTGGTTCATCCAGTAACAGTAACGTTGGGTTAACAACTAAGGCTCTCGCTAGTGAAACACGCTGTTGCTGACCACCGGAAAGTGCGTGTGGGCGATGATTAGCTAAATCCGTTAGCTCTGTTAGAGACAATATCTCGGCCACACGTTTGCGAATAGCTGTTTTGCCAATACCGCGTTGTTTTAAACCGAATGCGACGTTTTCAAACACACTCAAATGAGGAAATAAAGCGTAGTTTTGGAAGACCATGCTCATATTACGTTTGAAAACGGGGACCGAGTCAATTGACTGCTCATCAATCGCAACATTCCCACTTGTTTGACGCTGCAGTCCCGCAATGATTCTTAAGGTAGTCGTTTTCCCACATCCGCTTGGACCAAGAATCGAAACCAGTTCACCCGCATTAACTGAAAAATTGATATCTGTCAGCACTTTTTTACCATCCTCATACGACATTGATAAGTGCTTAACTTGCATTGCCTGCATTATTTATTTCTGTCCTTTCTGATTCAGATGTTCGTTAACATGTGTTAATCCATTCATCCGCTCCATCAGCCACATCATGAGACCCGTCAACAACATTAAAATTACTGACACTGCTGAAACGGTTGGATCATAGTTATTTTGCAAATAATTCAAAATAGCAGTTGGTAACATTGTTAACGACGGGCCGTTCAAAAATAGCGTAATGGGAATGTTATTGAATGAATTAATAAAGCACATGATGAAAATAGCGAGGAGCGTGCCTGAAATATTCGGAATCACTACCCTGAAAAAAGTTTTTATTTTCGATGCTCCGCTTAACCAGCTGGCTTCTTCTATAGTCTGATCAAACAGCAATAACCTAGCCGTTAGCATTCTAATTACATATGGCACGCTGAGTAAAAAGTGCCCTGTGATAAGAACTGGCATTAGCGGCAGCTTGATTCCAATAACTAAACTTTGAAATAGTGCAAAGCCGATAACGATCTCTGGAATCAAGGTTGGGGACAGAAAAACTGTTTGAAACCAGTTAGCATGATGAATACCACGGCGCGTTAATGCATAAACCGCTGGCGTTCCAATCACAATTGCTAAGAAACTTGCAGTAACAGCGACTGCAAAACTTGTTTTGAAACCTGTCACAAAGTCAGGTTGTGACAATATGTTGGCGTACCATTTCAAAGTGAAACCCTTTATCGGAAAAGTAATAGCTGCCTGTGAACCAAATGAAGTGACAACAACTAAAACTAGCGGGAGCAACAGTAGTAGCAACATCAAGTAACCATATAACGTCAATAACCAGTGTTTTTTCTGTCTCAAACTTCGTTACCTCCCGAAATCCGCTTAGTAATGACTTTTGTTATTGATAGACTTGCTAAGGCAATCAATATCAGCGTCAATGCCACAATACTTGCGGCCCGCCAATCCCCCAGTGTCATGGATTGCTGATATAACAACGTCGACAAAACTAAACTACTGTTACCGCCTAGTAATTGTGGCGTCGTATAGGCTGTCATTGCGCCTGCAAAAACTAAGATACTGCCAGTCAGTAGGCTGGTCGTTAACTGCGGTAAGGTGATTTTGAAAAACCGTGTTAACGGACCTGCACCTGACATTGCGGCCGCCTCATCAATTGATTGATCCAGTGATACGATTGAGTCAATCAGCATCGTCACCATGACGGGGAAAAACAAATAAATAAGCCCAATCACAATAGCCGTATTCGTATATAAAATGCGAACTGGTTGGTTGACAATATGCAGATCCATTAACAATGTATTGACTAGCCCGTTACGTCCAAGGATTAGAATCCAAGCAAAGTTTCTAACAACTGCATTAGTGAGCATTGGAAACAAAATGACAAGCGACAGTAATTTACGAACTTTCACTCTTTGGTGAGCGATCCAAAACGCAAATGGAAATGCTAAAACTAGCAAACCCAAGGTGGTTACAAATGCAATGCCGATCGTTCTGAAAATAATTTGCTGGTTGTATGTAGCCTTTAAAAATGAAAAATATGTTTCATTACTTTTTACTCCGAAAATCACTGGTAACACCAACTGAACAACTGGAAAAATCAAAAACAATATAATTCCAACCAAACTCGGCAGTAACAGTGCCACACTGATTCGTCTATCCCTCACGATGTAAAACCTTCCTCAAAAAATTGATGAAGTCATCTTATCATCAGTAAACGAACAATGTTAGGATAAAAGCGGCCCTTTGAACGTGTTTTATGCCTGACTATAAAAAAATTAATTGTACTGGAATTCCGCTAGCTCGCACTCGACTTAATAGAGCATCGTCTGCTCTGGCCATTTTTAATAAATATATTTAATTGGTTTTACAAATTTGTTTGCTAACCTGCCAGCCGTTTGGTCAGCAATTATTAAACTTTTCATTGACACGTCATGAAAAATAAATTAGTATTCTAATCAATCTTTAATTCAAGGAAGCTTACTAATGATGACAACAACAACTGTCAAAACTACATATGCGTTTTATTTTTGGTTTTTTGGAAATTCATCCAATTAGCCATTATTTAACGTGGCCATGCGGATGGATAAAACATCTGCGTGTATGGTCATCAGTTGTTTATCGATGATTTAAGCCCCCAGGTGTTTAACGACACGCTGGGGGCTTTTCTTGTTTTCAATTCAATTATCACTGTCATCGAGCCAAAGTTTAGAAAGGATATTTTATATGCAAACACAACAACGAGATCTCGCACAACGTTTAAACACCCAGCTACTAGCTATCAAGCCAGATATGATTCACAGCTTTGACCACGAAGTTAGCGACATCCCCAACATCATCAAACTAACGTTAGGCGAACCGGACTTTAATGTCCCTGAGCACGTCAAACAGGCGGCCATTAAGAGCATTGAGGACAATGATTCCCATTACGCGCCAGTTCCTGGGACCACAAAGTTACGCGAAGCAGCTGCACATTTTTTAGCAGATCGTTATGGGATTCAGTATGATCCGCAAACAGAAATCGTTGCTACCGTTGGCGCAACTGAGGCTATTTCTGACACACTCCGGGCCGTCACAAATCCCGGCGATAAAGTGTTGCTTCCGGGGCCAACCTTTCCCTTATACGAGCCAATTATTAAACTCAACGGTGCCGAAGTCGTCCCCATCAACACAGAACCTAACCAATTTGTCCTCACACCCCAGCAACTGCAAGCCGCTATCAATGAATATGGTGATGACATCAAGGCTATCATGCTAAACTTTCCGTCTAACCCAACGGGCGTCACTTATACTGCCAATCAAATAGAAGCCTTAGCGGATGTGCTTCGTGACACCAATATCATTGTGATTTCCGATGAAATTTATTCTGAATTGACATATGGTCAACCTCACGTTTCATTTGCACACTACCTGCCGGAACAAACATTAGTTTTAAACGGTGTGTCAAAATCACATGCCATGACAGGATACCGTGTTGGTATTCTCGCTGGCCCGGCAGCTTTAATTGGCAGAATCAATTTAATGCATGCCTTTACGGTAACGTCAGCCTCTAATCCGGCTATGGCAGCAGCTGCTGAAGCATTGGGAACAGAACAGGGCCGTCATGACACCGAGAACATGAAGGCAGAATACAAACAGCGACGTGATTTCGTTTATAACACCATGACAAAGCTCGGCTTCACTATCCCTAAACCGGCAGGCGCATTCTATATCTTCGCGAAAATCCCCGAACGTTTGCACATGACTGATTACGATTTTTGCCTTTCGTTAGCTCAAACCAGTCAAGTGGCTGTCATTCCAGGAGCAGCGTTTGGACCCGGTGGCGAAGGCTACCTGCGTCTTAGTTACGCTGCCTCAATGACAAACTTAAAGACGGCCATGGCCCGTCTCACAACTTATATGGAAACTCACTAAACCTTAAGGATTAAACGGAGGTCACTCACATGACAAAAATCATTATGTATTCAGTCCGATCAGACGAAATGGCAGCTATCAAAGATCACGCGAAACGTGAACACCTCGAAATTCACACAACGACGGATGCCTTATCTGCGTCAACTGTTGACCAGGCTAACGGTTTTGACGGCATTGTTATCCAACAACGCAATCGCATTGACGATGATCGCGTCTACCAACAATTAGCTGACATGGGACTCAAACAACTGACGTCCCGAACAGCCGGTGTTGACATGATTAACGTGGTAGCGGCCCATAAGGCCGGATTACTCGTTACCAACGTTCCTGCTTACTCACCACGCAGTGTTGCCGAACACGCCCTCATGCAAATTTTCCGTGTATTACGGAAAGCGCCATTGGTTGATGCTCAGGTCCGCGAAAATAACTACTCTTGGGCTAATTTACAGGCTAAAGAAATTCACTCAGCTACCATCGGCATTATTGGTGCCGGGCGAATTGGCGGTACTTTAGCTAAACTACTGCACGCGCTTGGTGCAACTGTTTTAGCTTATGATGTGGTTGAACGTGAAGCGTTAAAGCCGCTCGTGACCTACGTTGATAAACAAACCCTATTGGCAAGATCCGATGTCGTCAGTTTGCACGTCGACCTGAATCCAACTTCGGAAGGATTGATCGCCGCAAACGATTTTTCCCTTATGCAACCAACAGCAGGCATTGTAAATGCTAGTCGCGGTCCAGTCATCAATACGAATGACTTAATAACCGCTCTTGAAAACCACCAACTTGCGTTTGCCATGCTCGATACAGTAACTGGTGAGGAGAAGATCTTTAATGCCGACCATCGGCAAGACGGGCTCGAGTCACAACCTAACATTGCCAAGCTGCACGCCATGAATAACGTGATCATCACGCCGCACATCGCCTTTTTCACTAATATTGCAGTCCAAAACATGGTTGATATCTCATTGAATGATGTTCAGGACATTCTTGCTGGTCGACCAACGGAACACAGCGTCGAATAATCAGCCTAACCATTAACTAAGGAGCCTGCCGATGAAAATACCCGAAGAAACATCCCCTGCACTATCAGCAACCGGCCTAATGACCACCATCAAACGTGAAATGATCCAATTCAAAACATTTATTCTCGCCATTTTAAACGGCACTAGTCTGGGAATCATCATTGCCCTTATCCCGGCAGCATTAACCTCTCAAATCATCCCATTGTTTGGAACAAACAGCCTGACCCGTAACCTGTTAATGATGGTCACCGTCATTCAAAGCCTATTACCCATCATTGCGGCCCTCGCTGTTGGCCACGCCTTTAAATTTGATGTTCTTGATACTGCTGCACTTGGCTGTGCCACATTTGTATCTGCCGGCGTCCTTAAGCCCACAAAAACTGGCCTGGCAATAGCTGGTACTGGTGCTATTCTTAACGTTTTGCTTGTACTAACCGTTACAGCAAGTTTTATTTTTGTCATTCATAAACGTTTGGGACAACTACGCTTAATCTTGGAACCAACCCTAGTCGTCCTTGTTTGTGGCTCAATTGGCCTGCTCACCTTGCTTGCTATGGTTGGCATTCAAACGGCCATCGGGCAGGTGGTCGCCACGGCCACAACACTGACGCCAATAATGATGGGTGCCATGTTGGGCATGATTTTTGCACTTCTCATTGTGTCTCCTCTATCGTCGGTTGGTATTGCAACGGCCATTAGTTTGACCGGCATCGGTTCTGGTGCAGCTAACGCTGGCATTATCGTAACCAGCTTCGCTTTAGCAGCCATGGGGGCGTCCGCAAATTCGTTTGGTGGCACCATTGCTCATTTTGTGGGTTCACCAAAAATTCAGATGGCCAATATGCTAGCTCATCCGGTGATGTTCATTCCAATCCTGCTGGGTTCTGGTATCATGGGCGCCTTTGCGGCTATATTGGGCGTCTGTGGAACTGCGTTTTCCGCTGGCTTTGGGCTCTCCGGATTAATTGGACCCTTGACTGCATTGCAAACTACCGCTGGCACAAATGTCGGCCTTCGCGTACTATTAGTATTCATTATTCTGCCAATCACTTTGGCCTTAGTCTTAAAAGTGATCTTCGTAAATCGACTGCATTTGGTCAAACCGGATTACCTGAAATTACCACTCTAACCATGATTTTCAAAAAGCTGTGACGTGACGCTGTCTTTAATACTGAATATTCCGTAAGAACCGCAATGGAGACCGTTTACACATCGCTAAATTACTGTAAGCTCTTATCAATAACAAAGTTTTAACCAGATGACTCGTTTCACGTGAAACGAGTCATCTTTTTTGATTCACCTTTTTCGTTTATTAGTGTATAAATGCTAAATTCCACAATGAATGTTCGTATTTTTAAAGATGATCTTACTGCTCGATGATGAAAGTTCGGGTTTCACAGAATCGAAATACAATACATATATTTCCGAACTTTTCAAGGCTGAATCCCATTAATTATTCGTGATAGTATGTATAAAGATTAGTTTTCTTTTTCACATTTATAATCGGGGGTTTTCTTATGCAGCAACACCGCACATTCCGAATAAGTTTAGGTTGGCAAATTGGCATCGGGTTAGTTCTAGGAATTGTCCTTGGCGCACTTTTTTATCATTCAAAACCAGCCATTACCGCATTTACCAATATTGGTGCAATGTTTATTGGCCTAATTCAAATGATCGTTCTGCCAATTGTGATTTCCTGCCTAACAGTCGGCATCGCCAACATGGGCGATATTCGCAAACTTGGTCGTATTGGTGGTAAAACATTGCTTTATTTCGCCAGCATGACAACTTTAGCAATCATTTTAGGTCTAATTATTGGTAACATTACTCGAACTGGCAGTCTAATCAACATTCATGACCTGCCCAAGACTGACATCTCTCAGTACGTAAAAACAGCAAAACACGCTTCTGAAGGTGGTATTTGGGCAACTGTGCTTAATATTATTCCTACTAATTTCTTTGCCGCTTTAAGTGAAGGCAACATGATGCCGGTAATCTTCTTCTCCGTATTTTTTGGATTAGGCACGGCTGCAATCGGCGAACCTGGCAAGATCATCGTCGATTTTCTCAATGCCGTGGCCGCCGTTATGTTTAAAGTCACAAACTGGATTATGCATCTGGCACCAATCGGCGTTTGTGCCCTAATTGGTGCCACCGTTGCACAAATGGGATTAACTGCGTTAGCTCCGCTCGGATTGTTCATCTTAGTCACTTACCTGACCATGATATTCTTTGTCGTTGTTGTGATGGGACTAGTTGCTAAAGGATTCGGGATCAACTTGTTCGAGTTGCTCAAAGTGATTAAAAACGAGATTATCCTTGCCTTCACCACAGCTAGTTCTGAATCAGCCCTGCCGAAAACAATGGATAAGCTCGAACACTATGGCGTCAGCAAGGGGATTGTCGCTTTTGTTGTCCCAACCGGCTATACCTTTAACTTAGACGGTTCCGCCATTTACCAATCCTTAGCGGCATTATTTCTCGCTCAGGCCTACCATATCAACTTGTCGATTGGCCAACAAATCACCCTGTTAGTGGTTCTAATGATAACTAGCAAGGGAATGGCCGGTGTGCCTGGGGCTTCGTTCGTCGTGTTACTGGCGACAATCTCAACCATCGGTGTCCCCGTGGCTGGGTTAACATTCATTGCAGGAATTGACCGAATCGTCGACATGGGTCGTACAGCCGTAAACGTGGTCGGAAATTCTTTGGCAACTGTTGTAATTAGTAAGTCTGAAAAGGAATTCGACAGCGAAAAGCATACCGACTATATGGCTAAAATTTCGAATTAACGCTGAAAACACATTATAGATTTAAAAAACGTTAGATTACGTGCTGACTAAAAGCGTATAATCTAACGTTTTTTGTTGTGTTTTTTTTAGCCAGTTTTAATGCTTCATAAGAGTGACAGCATTCCTCTTGCTGCAGTGATGTAAGCGTTTTATGTTTACCACGTAAACGTTTCATTAGCTAAAATTAAAGTTTTGTGTTAATACTTACGTACTAAATTGTTTCTTGGCTAAATTTATCGTGTATAATACCTGTTATTAGTTCCGAAACTAGCAACATCATGTCGTTTGTACGCATTTTTTCTTAATTATGCGGTAGAAAGGTACAGGTACAGATTTCTATGCATCGTCACAACTTTAATCCTCAAATAACTCATAAAGTTCATTTCAAAATGTTCAAATCAAAGCATGGCTGGTTAGTTGCCGGTGTGACGATGCTATCGTTTGCTACTGCCAACCTTGTCGGCATGAGTCAAGCCAGTGCGGACACCACGTCAGCACCAAATAATAATCAGCAAATTGCTGAAGTCGTTTCAAACACTGAAAAAAGTGCGACATCCTCTTCAAATACCGCCTCACAAGCAACGTCGGCTACGAGTGAAAATTCACAAAATAGTGCGGCGTCTATTAGTTCACAATCAAACAACTCAAACGTCGCTAATCATTCGCTCGCAAACACCAGTACTGAAAACAATCAGTTAAGCAAGACTCAAGCAAATAGCTCAGCGGTGGCTCACAGTACTTCTGCGGATGTCACCACGGCCAAGGCAACAAGCGAATCTGCAGTTGACACGCCCAGTGCTGAAAGTATGCCCTCTTCAGCCCCAACACAACAGCCATCGTCTGTTGCGAACGTTTCACAAACAACTAGCCGAGCAGTTAACTTGGAGTTTGTCAGTGAAGATCCCAAATCCTCAGACGAAACTGCTAACAATGTCACTGTCACTTTTCAAAATGTAGACGGCTCAACGAAACAGGACACCATTACTAAAGGTGGCACCGCTGACGATATGGCGGACCCTATCATGAATGTTCCAAATGATGGCCGTGGCGGTACTGAACAGTTTGACGGCTGGTTCTACAAAACTTCTGATGGCATCAGTGGAACTAAATTCGACTTTTCGCAACCCGTATTTAACAATGCCACGATTGTTCCCAAGTTTACGCGATTATTTAATGTCAAATTCAACTATCCAAGAAATAACGGAACGGATACTGAAGGCACCGATGCAACCGAAACAGCATCGGAAAACACGACTATTTCAGCACCAACAAAAGTCCCAGTTGCCAGCAACGGACAACGTTTTGTCTACTGGTACGATGCAAATACTGATGCAAATAAAATTCATCTTGCGAAAAAAGAAGCACCGGACGCATATGTGTTCGGTGTCGACAAAGTTACCCATGATTTTGAATTGAATGGTTATTTTGCTGATGTTCACACCGTAACTTTTCATACAGATGGTGCGCCCGTTGATCCACAGTTAGTTCCAACCGGATCCTTAGCTAAGCAACCAACTGTCAGCCGTCCCGGCTACAAGTTCATCGGTTGGACAACTAAGAGCACTGGGGTTAACAGTTCAAACTACACTCAACCTGGCAATGCCTTCGACTTTTCAACGATCATCAATAACGATACCGACCTATACGGTGTCTGGGATCCGCAAGAAGTTCATTACAACATTGTGTACTGGATTGAAAAGCTCGACCAAAATGGGCAGCCATATGCCACCCCTGACGACAAAACAACGTACGATGTCATTGGCAAAGTACAGGCTGATGACACGGCACTGACGGACTCAAAGGTCACCTTAACTGACTACGAACGAAACGAACATTTCAATCAGTTAAAAGCAAAAAGTGATCCAACGGCCGCCATTAATTTTGCAACTTTTTACCCAGTCAGCTCGGCCAATAAGTTTGCCCATGTTGACCAAAACGTTCAGATTCTTGGTAATGGTCAAACCAACATCAATGTTTACTATGCCTTGAACTCTTATACGTTTAACTTTGATTTTGGCGATGATTATTATACTTTGAATAATTCATATCGGCCTGACTATTATATATACACCGATAATTTATCAGTTCAGCAAGCCGATAAAAATTCCGATGGAACGTACTCGATTGCCATAAAGTATGGACAAAATCTCTCCTCAATTTGGCCCATCGTAACCGGATCTGGAAAATATTTTATTGATGACAATCATTATTACAACACCCGTTTTTCCGGCTGGAGTGGGGGAGCTGACAATGTATTATGGGTAACTAAGCGTGTTGCATTAACTCAAGACATGCTGACTAAAGCAACGTCCGGAGATGGTGCCATCGTTACCATGACTCCTAATTTTTTAACCACAGGCAGCTACAATCAATCTGAAACGCATTATTATTTAGAGTCACTCGTTCAGCATCAAACGTCAACTAACGTTTTTCTTAATAATAAATTCTACAATCTGCTATCAGATTATGAAGATAATTTTATTATTTCTAAGCCGACAAATGGAACTAAATCTACGCTTAGCTACAAACAGATTCCGGGAGTTGTTGCTGAAGAAGTATCTGTTGACGGCATTCGTAACAGTAAGGGCATCGAAGTTTTCAATATGTACTATGATCGTCAACGCTACACACTTTCTTTTGACGAGCAGACACCTAGTACATCGCCTACTTCAAGGGATTACGTATTTGGCTCCAACATCTCCTCTGCCAACTTCCCAACACCTTCACGCGCTGGCTATGTCTTCGATGGCTGGTATGTTGATGCCAATGGGACACAACCTTTTACCCAAAATGGGCAACCAGAATTTTCAACAATGCCCGCTCGTAATGTCACGTTATTCGCCAAATGGACTGAGTCAACTTATCACATCCACTACTACGCCGATTACAATGACATGGTTAATGGTAAAGAGCTAACTGGTTTGGCACAAGTTTACGCCCAAAATGACGAAGCCAAGACGCCAGCAACCTACAACGCAAGCACGATTGATCCTGACCGTGGCCGCTTTTTAAACTGGAACTACATGGTTGGTGGCTCTGCTGTTGCCCTTAAAAATGGACTTTTAATTACCCGTGATTACAACGTTTTCGGGTCCTATGATGCTGTGCATTTCAATATCGCTTATCAAGTCGGTAGCGGCCATAAATCTCCGGTTTCTGACAACAGTAAATATGGCTTAGGGACTACCATCCGTTTGGCAGATGAACCAGCTAATTGGTCGGCAAATTCTGACGAGGTTTTTCTCGGATGGGCATACACGGATCAAGATGGCAAAAAGCACAACTACTTACCTGGTGACTTCGTCAAAATCGATCATAACTTAGTTAATGTCAGTGCCGCCTCTGCCGATCAAACGTTAACCTTCACCGAACGGTACGCAACCAAAGAATCAACCATCAGCGTTACCTTTGTGCCTAACGATCCAGACAATCAAAGCATTCCTAACCAAGTTATTTCGGCCGAAAAGGACAGCACCGTTCGTGCCTTAACACAAAGTTCACTCAATGTTTTCAACTTGCCATTACTCGGATGGAGCACTTCTGAAACAACAACTGCGACGACTACGCCAAGCCTTAATGACATTGCCACTGGCTCTAGTAACGTCACATTATATGGACATTGGCTCAAAGTTACCCTCAGTGGTTCAAAAGTCTACGACGGTAAAACGACCGATGATAATCAATTTGATACTCAATATACTGTGACTTTAAACGACGTCAGTGGTAATACAACCACACTGATGAATAGTGGTTCCTTAACATCAGCAGACTTCACCCGCACAGCAGGTAAAGATGTTGGGACTTATGTGTTGTCACTAAATCAGTTAGGCTTGGATGCCCTCAGACAAGCAAACCCAACGTACGACTTTAGTAATGTTAATCTGAGTGAACTTCCAACTGGCATTTTCACTATTGTGCCTAAAAAGGTGCGCGTTACACCGAAACCGGGTTCAAAAGTTTATGGTCAACCTGACCCTAGTGATATCTTCAACGTTAATACACCTGAGGCACTGAACGGTGACCCTAACATTGGTATCGTAATTGGTGATGACAATATTTATCAGGTCAAACGAACCTCAAGCGCCGATGGCAAAGATAGCGTTGGCACTTACACAATATCTGTATCTGCTGCAGAAAATCCTAATCCAAATTACATCTTGGTGCCTGGTGATTCTGCAACATTTACGATTACGCCACGACCAATTCTGATCACAGCCAACAACAACACGAAAGTATATGGAAATGATGATCCAACATTTTCAGCAACAGGGAGTGCAATTGGCGGCAACCCGGTATCTGGTCTTGTAAACAATGATCAATTAAATTACACCGTTTCACGTGAAACAGGAGAAAAACCTGGTAACTACAAAATTTCTGTTACCACTGGCCTAAATCCTAATTACACGGTGGCAACTGCTGATGGAACGCTGACAATTACGCCAGTCGTGACAGTATCTTATGTTGATCAGGACGGTAATCAACTGGCAACTGTTCCTGCTAAGACAGTTAATGCCCAACAGGTAGGAAATACCATCTCAATTGAACAGCCCACTGTCGTTGGGTATTCACTTGTACCTAGTCAACCAACCAGTTATACGTTGACGGATCAGGGAAACCAGTCGGTAACAGTTAAATATCGTCAAAATACGACTGTCACTGCTAATTATTATGTCAACGGTACGACGACTAAAATTGTCGATTCAATCATTACGAATGGTGCCGCGGGTTTAAATTATCAAACTTCTGCTGCAGACGTTGATGGCTATACGTTAGTAGCCACACCTGACAATGCCCAAGGTATCTACGCCCCAACGGGAAACACCGTTAATTACTATTACACCGTTAACTACACGGTTTTGCCAGTCGACAGTAAGGGTAATAAAATTGCTAACGGACTGCTTGGCACAGGCACACCTGGTCAATCAATTCAGTCTAGCGTTAACCTACCGGCAATTCCGGGTTATGCATTACCAGAAACCATGCCCGCTGTTCCTGATACCCCTGGGGTCACAGTTAACGTCGTCTACACACCACTGTCAGAATCGGTAAACGTTAACTATTACCTTATTACCTTAAAGGCACGACCAACAAGATTAAAGATTCAACAATTATAAGTGGTACTTTCAATACTCAATACGCGGCCCCTGCCGCTCAAGTTGCTGGATACACACTCGATGAAACGCCGGCAAATGCCACTGGGACGTTTGGCACAGCAAACAAAGACGTTGATTACTTCTACACGGCCGATAATGAATCCGTGGAGTCTCGCTATCTTGTTCAAGGTACAGAGACCGCACTCGCAGATCCGGCTACAGTAAAAGGTGACTTCAACACTCAGTACACGACAGCTTCTAAAGATATCGCCGGTTATAAATTAGTTGGGACACCAGCAAACGCTACTGGCACATTTGGCATTACTAACGCGCCAGTTATTTACGAATATGCGCCACTTCCGGAATCAGTTAGCGTTAACTACTACCTTAAGGGCACTACGAGTAAGGTTGCAGCATCAACGACTGTGAATGGTTTCTTTGATGGCAAGTACTCAGTCGCAGCGGCCAATGTTGACGGTTATAAATTAGCCACTACGCCCGCAAATGCCAACGGCACGTTTGGTACAAATACCGCCGAAGTTAATTACGAATATGTACCCCTTCAAGAAACTGTTAGTGCTAACTATTACATTAAGGGTACAACTGACAAAATTGCTGCTACAAAGATTGTGAGTGGTAATTTTAATAGTCAATACACAACGAGTGCCGCACAAATTGACGGTTACACGCTAAGTGAGACACCAGTAAATGCTACTGGTATCTTCACCACGACTAATGATGATGCAAACTACTATTACACCATCGACTTTAAAGCAACGCCAACAACCGGATCATCTTCAAGCTCCTATGATGGTGCCTCAATTTCATCCAAGTATGTGCCGACATTGCATATTCAACCAGTAAATACGGCATACAACGGCACTGTTCCAAATGTTTTATTAGCCGCAGAAGATTACACCTTTACCAATGAATCTGGCCAAAGCGTTGACCCGACAACTGACAGTAACGTCGGTCAATACACATGGAAGCTTACTTCCACAGGTATTCAACATGTGCAAACGCAGCTTGGAACTGCATTTACCCATACTGATTTAACTAGCCTTTCAGGTCATTATGAAATTACGCCAGCTAATCTGATTGTAACCACTACTAACAAGACAAAGGTTTTCGGCAAAAAGGACCCACAACTAACCGCTACAATCACTGGAACAAAGGGTAAGGACGTGATTACCGTTTCTACTAGTCGAGATGCCGGTGAATCCGTCGGTACTTACAGCGTCACATCGCAAGTGAATGCAGATTCACAAACATTACGCAATTACACTATTACCAATACCGACGGAATTTTTACGATCACGCCCGCCGAAGCGACTGTATCGATTGTCAAATTTAGCAAGGTTTATGACAGTACTGCCGAATTACCAACAATCCAATTTCAAAGTGAACAAAATCTTCAAATGCCAACAAATTTAAATCGTAACGACTTTGTTATCACAAATGTTATAAAAGGCAGTTCTGATTTGATTCAGGCTGGGACTTATCAAGTTCAAATTGCTGCGTCAGGTTTAAAAAAGATTCAGGATGCCAATAAAAATTACAGCATTAGTAGTGTTCATCCAGGCACTTACTTCATTGACAAAAAGAAGCTTTCTCTCAAAGCTACGGATCAACACAAGATTGTCGGTGATCAAAACCTGAATCTTTCATTCACTACTACTGGACTCATCTCGCCAGATTCGGTGAAAGCCCATGTTGAAATTGCATCCAATCCAACTCAGATTCGAAACGGTCATTATGAGCTACTAGTTGTTGTTGATAATGAAGACGAGCTAACCAACAATTACGATGTGGCAACCGATACAGGTTCCTTATATGTATCAGTTAAGCCGGTGTCAACTGCAGATATCAAGATTGGCAACACACAGAAAGTTTATGACGGTCAGCCAGCAGTGGTTCCGGATAACCTACTTGCGTTAACGATGCCAACCTTCATGCAACAAGCTGCTTTAACATCCGATGATTTTGATATTAGCCCAATTACGGGTACTGCCGATTTAACAGGCGCAGGCACATATACAATTCAATTGAATAAGATTGGCCTCACTAAATTAAAGGCACAAAATATCGACTATTCATTTGATGACGTTACATCTGGTCTTTATACAATTCAAAAAGCTAAAGTTAACGCCGCTGAGTTCAAACCAGTCGTCGCCGATAAAACGTATAATGCTCAGCCTGTCCCATCAGTTTATACAATCAATGTTCCAAACCTCATCAAAATGCCAACTAGCTTAACTGCAACTGATTTTACAATTTTAGCGCCGACTGCAAACAACCAAGACGTTGGTCAGTATTCCGTTTCACTATCTGAAAGCGGATTGTCAAAATTCCGCGAGGCTAATTCTAATTTTGATATTGTTGGTGGCCCGGCCGTTGTTACATTCAAGGTCACACCAGCTCCGCTAACCGTTACGATGCACCATGCTGAAAAAACGTTTGGTGACCCAGATAGCTATGCCAGTGATGTTGTTGGGTGGCTGGATTCAAACCCTTATGAGCTCGTTTACACGCGTTCTAATATGAATGAAGACAAAGGAACTTATGATGTTAATGTTGCCGTTAAAAACGCTCAAAATTACACGGTAACGACATTTGGGGCTCCACTAACCATCAAGTCATACGCTGACCTCAACGTTACTGATATTACGTTGACACAGGGAGACACCTGGAATCCAAGCATGAATTTCGTCAATGCTAAAAATGATCGTGGTGTCTCAGTCAACTGGCAAGAATTCATTATGCAAAACGGAATTGTTAAAAACGCAGATAACGTTAATACCTTAAAGCCCGGTGTTTATACAGTTATTTATATTTTTGGTGATCCTGTCACGAAAACGGCGACAGTAACCGTTAAGGGACCGGCAACCAATGTCCCCGAATCGGCCAACATGAGCCAGAGTCCTCAAGCAAGTCAGCAAGCCAATATTTCCGCTCAGGGTCAGGGTCAGGATTCCGCAACAAGTCACCAGGAAAGCACTTCATCATCGGTTCATGTGTCACAACTCAGTCAAGCCGTTCAACAATCTGTAACAGCGTCACGCGGCTCTGAGAAGCAAAACAATAGTGCAACAACACAATCACTTGTTCAGCAGAAAACCCAGACGCTTAAGTCACGTGCGGCTACAGATGCTGTGACCAGCAATGTGAATAATCAAAGTATTTCTGTAAAAGATCCATCCGTCGCAGAAAGTCCTGTCACATCGAAACCCACGTTCGCTAATACAGAAAAAACGACCGAACTGCCACACACCGGCGAACATGCCAATACTGTAGCAGCAGAAGTTGGTTTAGGTTTATTGGGAACATTATTAGCACTGGCAGGATTTAAGCGCCGCAAGCGTGACGAGGATTAAAATGATTAATTAAAGTTTCCTCAGCTGACTTAAAAAAACATTGTCTCCACGCATGGTATACAACTGCCAGTGCACGGGACAATGTCTTTTTTATATGTGTCTTGTTTTAAAGGGATTATTTCCCGGGTAATATTCGTTGTTTGGCCTTTTTCGTCCTGTGTCAAATATCTTCCATCCATCTGAACCGTGAGTCAGAATACTGCTGTAAAACAAACGTTAAACGAGTTATCCTAAACTGATCATTCTTAGAGAAACTAACAATCTTAATTTGGTTTAAGCAGTAATACCCCGTTTGACCAGGGCTGGAATCGTCAACATTACGATAAAACTAAAGATGTATAATCCCGCTAAGCTACCCATGACAACTGGCAAGGTAAAGTGTTCCATAAGTAGGCCAATTGCCACCGAGGAGAATCCCCCGATTGCACGGCCTACATTCACAATCACATTATTGGCCGTTGAGCGAATCGTGACCGGATAAAGTTCACTGATTACGGCCCCATAACCGCCAAACATGCCGTTTGAAAAGAATCCAATCAGTGCACCGGCGGGCAGAATTGTCGCTGTTGTTTTGGCCAGTGTGAAGATATAAACCGAAATGGCTGCACCGATGAGAAAAATGCCAAACGCCCATCGAGGTCCAATGTTATCTAGTACGTTACCAAAGACAAACATCCCCATAACCATGCCGGCAATGGTTGCAATCATCCACATGGCCGATCCGGATACCGATACATGAGCCTGCTTTTGCATAATTGACGGCAACCAGTTCATCAGCCCAAAATAACCAGCAATTTGAACCACTGACATCAACATGAGTCCAACCGTTTGGTATACCCTTCGTGGACTGTTGAACAACACCAGTAGGTTAACCGACTGTGTGTTAGCACTTCGTTTAGCCGTTAAGAATGCGGGTGTTTCGTGCACATGCCGCCGAATAATGACGGTTAACGTAACTGGAATTAAGCCAAGGAAAAATAATGCGTGCCAGCCCAAGGTTGGTAAAATGACGGCTGCCAGAACGGCTGCCAATGCTGCCCCAATTTGACCGCCAATAGCAGCCACCGAAGTCATCCGACCAATCTTGTTGGCGGCAAACCGTTCCGAAATCAGCGCAATGCCCACACCATACTCACCACCAGCGCCAATGCCCGTTAAAAATCGGAATAAATAGATCCAACCAATCGAGTTTGCAAACGCCATGGCTGTGGTCGCAATGGCAAAAATAAAGACCGTATACGAAAAGATTTTTACCCTTCCGTACCGGTCACCTAATAATCCAAATAGTAAACCACCTGCCAGCATACCCAGGTTAGTCACTGAAGAAATCATTCCTGCCTGACCTGCTGATAGATGTAGTTCTGTGATAATTGAGCTTAATGCAAATGACAAAAACATCACATCCATATTTTCCAACGCAAAACCGGCACTGGTGGATGCAATAGTCCATTTCTGTTGACTGTCTGTATGGATCGCAGAAGCTACTGGCGCTTGATTCATCACGATTACCTCCAAAATGAATGCTCACTGACATTCGTTATTTTTTCTTGTCGCTTATCATGCCACGTCGAAAAATAATTTGCAAGTGTGCGTTTCAGACAACCCGTATCACGTAAAAAATTCCCTCTTGCATGCCGCTGAAAAAAACAGTATCATAATCTCCAATTAAACAAGCGCCGCTTTAAACCAATCCTGTGAGGTTGGTAAGCTAGCTCAAATTCAATCCGATATTATGGCGAAATGTATGCCAGTAATGGATCGTCTGAACGGTTAGCCGGGCAGATGATCCATTTTTTTGTGCCCAAGTGGTCGAAAGGAAGTTTTCATGAACGCCAGCATGAATTCAATTATTGTTGCCCTTGATGTAAATACAACATCTTCAGTCGATCAATTACTTGATCAACTATCACAAACAGATGACCGACCCGCGGTAAAAGTTGGTATGGAACTATTCTACAGCGAAGGTGCTGCAATGATTCGCCACATTCAACAACGCGGCTTTGACATCTTCTTAGACTTGAAACTACATGACATTCCCAACACTGTGGAGCGTGCTGCTTACCAGCTCGGGCAACTTGGCATCCAGTACACTACAGTCCACGCGTTAGGTGGTAAGGCCATGATTGCGGCGGCCAAACGTGGCCTCCAGCAAGGCGCACAGCAAGCGCACGTGACGCCGCCAAAATTACTGGCAGTAACTGAGCTAACATCCATCTCAGAAAAGATGTTAGTTAATGAGCAGCACGTCAGCCTACCAATGACCGATCAGGTTCGCCAACTCGCTCAACTGGCTGAAGCAGCAGGCGCAGATGGCGTCATCTGTTCCCCGCAGGAAGTCACAACGATTAAACCGTTTGTTAACGATAACTTTCTGTTGGTCACGCCTGGGATTCGTCTAACAACGAACCCGGCCGATGATCAGCAACGTGTCATGACACCTCGGCAAGCGGCAGAGGCTGGCAGTTCAGCCATCGTCGTTGGCCGTCCAATAACTCAATCTAATCAACCTGCAGACGCTTATATGACAATCAAAAAGGAGTGGTTAATTCATGACTAACACGGATAATACCTCAAACACAAATACAACTGACCTAACTGAAACAATCATCACTGAATTGCTTGCCATCAAGGCCGTTAAAGTATCCCCAAGCAAACCATTTCAATATGCTAGCGGAATGATTTCGCCGGTCTACACGGACTTACGGATGACGATCAGCTATCCCGAGTTGCGTCAGCATATCGCAACAGGTCTCACAGCCTTAATCAAACGTCAATATCCAAATGCGACGGTCATCGCTGGGGTCGCTACTGCCGGTATTCCACATGCTGCATGGGTAGCCGAGGCACTTTCACTGCCATTGATTTATGTACGGTCCCACCCAAAGGATCACGGGACTGGCAAACAAATTGAGGGTGCATTGTCATCCAAGGATCATGTTGTGCTTATTGACGATCTCATTTCAACCGGTGGCAGTGTGCTGGGGGCCGCAAAAGCTGTCAGCGCGGCTGGTGCCCACGTAGACGGTGTTGTTTCTGTTTTTAGTTATGACTTGCCTGACGCAACGACTAATTTTGAACAAGCGAAAACATCACTGACGCCATTACTGGACTATCACCTACTACTTGAGCATCTCACCAACCACCATGAGTTAAGTGAAACAGACTGCGAATTGGCCAAAGCCTGGCATAATGATCCTTGGCACTGGCAGCCAGTATCCATGTAAATCAATACTCGTCGACAACCCAACTCATCATAATCAGGAGGTTAACATGTCTATTACACTTGCAGGTGTGCGTTTGAAAAATCCAGTCATTGCGGCCAGTGGCACGGTCGGTTACGGTCAGGAACTGGCCAAAAAGACTGATCTCAATGCGCTTGGTGCCTTAGTAATTAAGTCAACGACCGCTGAACCACGAACAGGCAATCCTTGGCCAACGACAACCAACACAACTGCCGGCTGGCTAAACGCCGTTGGGTTAAAAAATCCTGGCATTAAAAATGTCATGGCCGAAAAGTTGCCTTGGCTTGCCACCCACTATCCTGATCTACCAATCGTTGGCAGTGTCGCAGGCGGTAGCATGAATGAATACGTTGAGGTTGCAAAACAGCTAACCACAGCGCCAAACGTTAAATTCATTGAAGTCAACGTTTCCTGCCCTAATGTCGACCATGGTGGCCTTGCATTTGGCACAGATCCAGCAACTGTTCAAACTCTGACCGCCAAAATTGTGGCCGCCGTGGATAAACCAGTGTTTGTCAAACTCACACCGAATGTAACGGATATTGTCCCGATTGCTAAAGCAGCCGAGGCTGGCGGGGCTGCCGGTTTTGTCCTCATTAACACCCTATTGGGCATGGAAATTGATCTCGCAACGCAAAAACCGCGTTTGGCACATGGCACTGGTGGCCTATCTGGACAAGCAATTCACCCACTCGCCGTCTATATGGTGCACCAAGTTCGCCAGGCATCCACACTGCCTATTGTCGGCGTCGGTGGTGTCTTTACCAGTAAGGACGCTGTAGAACTCATGCTAGCTGGTGCAAACGCTGTTCAAGTTGGGGCTGCCACTTTTCATGACCCTGCATCTTGTGCAAACATTGCGGCGAACATTCCGGCAGCCCTAGCCGAATACGACTTAACTTGGCCATCAGCAACTCATTAAGTTTCTCTGACAAGACTCGTGCTTACAGGTGAATTAGCTTTAAGGAAAATAATCCTACTGAACCAAAAAAATATGCCACACTGTCTTTCAGCGTGACACGTTTTTTGGTTCTGTTGCTAACAACAAAGCTAACATTAAAGCAAGCATGCTTACACCCGTTTCCATTTGTCACCACGATGCATGAACACAATGATGACCGGCAGAATCGTCAGTGCACTAATCAGCGAGAACCCAGTATCAATCACAGTGATTAGACCAAACGATTTCAGCACAGGGAAACTAACAAAGATAATCGCGGAAAAACCACCAATAATTGTCATTCCAGACACAAAAATGGCCTGTGCAACGGATGAAACAGCACTGATTGTCGCGTCCATCGTTTCTCTAACTATCCGAAACTCATCCTGTAACAAATCATACTTGTCATGATAACGCCGGTAAAAATTGCTGCAGGTTTGACAGTCATGCATTTTAACCTCTCTGCATTAGCCAACTAAAGATTATGTTTCACGTGAAACGCTCTTTTAGTTAGTTTTGCAACCCTCATTCTCAAACTAGGCTTTAAAGTATGTTGCAATCGCATCCGCAATTCGTTCACTTGCATGCCCATCCCCATACGGATTTTTGGCGCTAGCCATTGCTTCGTATTCGGCTTGATTAGTTAATAAATTGGTCATCGCGGTGTAAACATTTTCTTCGTTTGTGCCTACTAATTTCAGGGTACCGGCCGTGACTCCTTCTGGCCGTTCAGTTGCTTCACGCAACACCAAAACAGGCTTGCCTAACGATGGCGCTTCTTCCTGAACACCGCCAGAATCTGTCATGATAAATAAGGACTTGGCAGCTAGATTATGAAAATCAACCACATCCAGCGGCTCAATCAAGTGAATGCGTTCGTCATCAGCAAACACCTCATGCGCGGCTTCTTGAACGTTAGGACTGAGATGAACAGGATAGACCACGTCTAAATCCTGGCGCTCATCTACAACGCGTTTGATTGCGCGGAAGGTTGCGCGCATTGGTTCGCCCTGATTCTCACGCCGGTGCATCGTCAATAGTACAAACTTGTGTCCTGCAGGGATCTTGTCCAAAACTTCATGATGATAATTCTGCGTGACTGTTTCGCCAAGCGCATCAATAGCGGTGTTCCCCGTGACAAAAATCTGACTAGCGGGATGGTTTTCTTTCAATAAGTTGTCACGACTTGTTGTGGTTGGTGCAAAATAAAGATCACTCAGCACATCAGTCAACTGACGATTCATTTCTTCAGGATACGGCGAATACTTGTCCCATGTCCGCAAACCGGCCTCAACGTGCCCAATGGCAACCTGGTGATAGAAGGCGCTCACAGATGCAGCAAACGTGGTCGTGGTATCGCCGTGAACCAAAATCAAGCGCGGTTGCTCCTGTTGAATGATGTCATCTAGCTGACTGATGACATGAACGGTAATCCCAGTTAACGTTTGCCCAGCACGCATAATATTTAAGTCATAATCCGGTTTGATATGAAAAATCGTTAATACCTGATCCAACATTTCCCGATGCTGCGCTGTGACAACCACAATGGGTTGAAATCGTTCGTCCTGTTGCAGACGTTGCACTACCGGCGCCATTTTAATCGCTTCTGGCCGAGTTCCAAAAATCAACATTACCTTAATTGGCTGCTGTGCCATATTAGATATCCTCCCTTAACAAACTGAATAAGCCCACCATAACATGACTGGCTTAAAGTAAGCTTCATTTAGCGCTTAAGCAACGAAATTTTTGAGGTTTTAAGGTTGTTTCCCAAAGATTTAACGGCATAATTGATTCCTTACCAAATCTGCTTTAAATCATTTGTCTTTAAACGTTATTGACTTTCAGTCGATTAACCATATACTGAAATCACAAAAGTGAGTGAACGCTCATTTTAAATCAATACCCATTTGTCCTCATTCAAATCCTATCCGTCTCCAGAACAACCAGTGCGGCAACCGTAAGCACAATAGATCGTCAAAAGTAGCCAAGCGGTTGCTCAATATTATTCTTAATAGTGGCCACCTAATCGATTAACAATCATGTTTCAACAGGTTCGCTGGCCTTTTTTGACCAATAAATACTAAATGTTGGCATCTATGATAAGATTAACGTTACATTAGAAATGAACCAAAACCGACGTGAAGGAGGTGAGGCACATTAAGCGAGTTCAAACCTATCATGACGTGACAGATGACGTGGTGACGACCAATCACCAAACGAATATTCTGCCCAAAGATTATCGATGGCATCGCGACCGCTGGTGGGAACGATTATGGTCCCTTATCTTTCGTGGTTTGGCTAAGGCATTTGCTTACGTTTATTGCTACGCCAATTGGCGTTTAACGGTGGTTAACCGCGGTGTCTTGAAACCGTTTCGCCATCAAGGCTACTTTATGTATGCAAACCACACCCAGCCGGTCAATGATGCGTTTATGCCGTTAGTTATCGGTGGTGCGCAACGTTTTCACGCCATTGTCAGCCCCGCAAATTTCACGCTTCCGATACTCGGGCCTAACCTACCTTATGGTGGTGCCTTGCCAACTGCAACCACAACGAGTCAGACCATTCAGCTCATTAAAGCGGTCGATCGGGCAATGAACCATAATAACTATGTTGTCATTTATCCTGAAGCACATGTGTGGCCCTATTACACCAAGATTAGACCATTTCCGGAAACATCGTTTAGCTTTCCCGTTAAAACGCAGAAGCCCGTCTTCTGCATGACGACGACTTATCAAAAGCGTAAATTTGGCAAACGACCACGGCTAACGGTTTATATTGACGGCCCGTTTCAACCAACAGCGGGGCAGTCAAGAAAAGCTCAGCAGCATGAGCTTTGGCAAGATGTGACCCTGACCTTGAAACGGCGCAGTGCCGCCAGCACTTACGAATACATTCACTACAAAAGAGATGATTCATGATGAATATTTTATTCTGTGGCGATCATAGCGTAGAGGATGGCATCCTTATCGCAACGTTATCGCTCATCAAACATGTGCGAGAGCCCTTGCATATTTACGTGATGACGATGACGTTATCGTCGTCAAACGGGGCACAATGCAAGCCCGTTGGTGAGCGATTACTCACTTGTGCTCGCGATGAATTACGCACTGCCAACCCACTCAGTAATATTGAAGCAATTGATTGCACCACATTATTCAACCAAACACCACCTAGTGCGAACATGACGTCACGGTTCACACCATATTCCATGCTCCGTTTATATGCCGACCAGATTCCACAATTACCTAACCGTTTGCTTTACCTCGATGCTGACATTATTTGCCGTCAGTCATTTGAAGCGTTCTATCACCAAGATCTTCACGGCGTTGAGTTTGTCGGTGTGCTGGATCATTACGGAAAATGGTTCTTCCATCATGAACTGAAAGTCTATGATTACGTCAATTCTGGTGTTCTCCTGCTTAACTTAGCCTACATTCGACAAACGCGGCTTTTTGCCAAAGCCCGCTACATGTGTGAGACGCAGCAACGTTTCATGCCAGATCAGACTGCATTGAACAAGCTGAGCCGCACCAAACGGATTGCACCGGAACGATTTAACGAGCAGCATCGCATTCAATCTGACACTGTTTTTCAACACTTTACGACGAGTTTTAAGTTCTTCCCGTGGGTGCACACGTTCACCGTGAAACCATGGGAAGTTCAGCGGGTCCACAGTGAGTTAGGCCTTCACGATTACGATGATGTCCTCAATAAGTATCTTGAACTCAAACAACATCAGTAAGAAAGGAGCGACACACGATGCCTTCAGCAATTATTCCTGTTTTTTACGCCATCAGTGACGATTTTGCACCCTATGCCGCTGTCTCAATCAAATCACTAACCTCAAATGCTGATTCAAATGATCATTACCAAGTCATTATTTTGCATCAAGGGTTGTCTGATCAAACAAAGGCCAGCCTCTCCGCCCTTAGTACGCCTAATGTAGAGGTTAGCTTTAAGGCTTTAACACAGTCGTTATCTGCTATTCAAAATCAGCATCAAAATTTTCTCAGAGCCGATTTCTTTACCTTAACCATTTTCTATCGCTTATTTATCGCCGACATGTTTCCGCAGTTTGAAAAAGCTATTTACATTGACAGCGATACGGTCATCCCCGGGAATTTAGCTAATTTATACGAACTGCCATTGGCTAATAATTTGATTGGCGCTGCCCCAGACCATTCAATTGAACACGTTCCGCCAATGGTCGATTACATCACTAATGCACTTGGTCTACCTGCTAACGAATACATCAATTCCGGTGTATTGCTCCTCAATCTAACAAAATTACGAGAGGAACATTTCAGTCAACGTTTCTTGAAATTGCTACAAACGTACCAGTTTGACTGTATTGCGCCAGATCAAGATTATCTCAATACAATGTGTCATGGTCGCATCCGTTACTTAGACGAGGTTTGGGACGCCATGCCAAAAGACCCACAGTATGCACCAGTGAAGAATCCGCAATTGATTCATTACAATCTATTTTATAAACCGTGGTATTTTGACCACATTATGTACGGTCATTATTTCTGGCAGTATGCGGATCAGACCTCATACAAAGATATGCTCCATCAACAATTAAACGATTATACAACTGCACAGCGAAACGCCGATCGAGCCAAGCTGACCACTTTAATGACTAAAGCTGGCCAGTTACCCGATACACCCACGACGTTTAAAAAAGTGGCCGCCACCGGTGTGCCCATTCGCGTATGATTGTTGCAGATCATCGCGACCAAGTCATTAATAACATTCGACAGGCCGTTGCTGAGGAGCGCTTTAACGATAAGGTAGAGGTGGGTGATCCTGTCTTATCAACTGAGGCCAAAGCGCAGGCTGTCGATAACTATCTCAAACGCAGTCACACGCTTCACTTTAAAATTGCAAACTGGATTGCGCGAACGTTTATGGCCATCGCAACTTGGCTGACTAACCGAACGACCACCGTTTCCGGTTGGGAAAATCTGTCTAGTCTAGCTAAACACCAAGGTGCCATCATCACCACCAATCATTTCAATCCCCTTGAAAATACGGTACCGCGGCTACTAGCTCGCCATGAACACCGGCGCTTATTCATCGTCAGCCAGGATACAAATCTGGCGATGACTGGCGGACTGGGTTATTTAATGAATAACTTAGATATCATTCCCCTTTCCAAACGGTTGGACTATCTCGGTCGCGAACTACCAGCATTGATTCAACAAGCAACTGCCGCTGGTCACTTCGTGTTGATTTATCCCGAACAGGAAATGTGGTTTAATTACCGCAAGCCTAGGCCGCCCAAACGTGGCACGTATTATTACGCCGCCAAAGCAAACGTGCCCATCATTTCATGTTTTACCGAAATCCGGTCTGAAAAGAAATTAGCAACGTCGGAATTTCATGAAACGAGTTATCATTTACACATTTTGCCGCTCATTTATCCCGATCCTAAACTATCGGCTAACGCAAATGCCACACGCATGATGAATCAGGATTATGCACAAAAAAAGGCCGCCTACGAGGCAGCCTATCATGAACCACTATCTTATCAGTTTGAACCACAAGATATTGTAGGATGGATTCCGGATCGTGCTCAGCAATAAAGCCATTATTTCACTATCATTAGCGCACAATCAACGATAGTACGATCCAGACGTGGGTGTTAATTAACAGCAATACCAAAGAGTGGCCGTCACATTTTTTGCGACGACCACTCTTTTTATAGTTTAAATCGTTACCTCTGACAGGTATCCGTTAAACCAGATGTTCAATTTGTTTAGCTATTGCGACACCTTAGCGATGCGTCCCTGTTCAATATAGACGGACAAAATCGCAATATCAGCAGGGTTAACACCAGAAATTCGACTTGCCTGAGCAAGTGTTTCTGGTTGAATTTTAGCAAGCTTTTGCCGACCCTCTGTCGCCAGGCCTTCAATGGCTTCGTAGTCGATATTTGCTGGAATGGATTTTGCTTCCATCCTCTTCAGCTTGGCGATTTTCTCCTCAGCCTTTTGGATATAACCAGCATACTTTAGCTCAATTTCAACCTGTTCCACCACACGGTGATCGAGTGGCTCAGCTGGTCCATCGATAAATTGCATCAAATCAGCATAAGTCACTTCTGGGCGTCGAAGGAAATCGGCTGCCAACACGCCATCCTTCAACGGCGCATCATTATGTGCTGCCAACCACGCGTTAACTTGCGCGTTGGGCTTAACACGAACAGACTTCAAACGATTTAACTCAGCGGTAATAGCCGCTTTTTTGCTTTCAAACTTAGCAAATTTTTCATCATTAATCAGACCAAGATCGTGACCCATAGCTGTTAAACGCAGATCCGCATTATCGTGCCGCAAAATCAGCCGATATTCAGCACGGCTCGTTAACAACCGGTAAGGCTCTTTCGTGCCCTTGGTCACTAAGTCGTCAATCATGACGCCGATGTATGCGTCAGACCGCTTTAATGTGAAATCATCCTCGCCTAAAGCACGACGACCTGCATTGATGCCCGCAATCAGACCCTGACCAGCAGCCTCTTCATAACCAGACGTGCCGTTCATTTGACCAGCAGTATACAGGTTTTTAATCAGCTTCGTTTCTAGCGTGTTACGCAACTGGTAAGGTGACACAACGTCATACTCAATTGCATAGCCAGGCCGCATCATTTCTGCATCTTCCAAACCTTTGATGGAATGTAAAATATGCTGCTGAATTTCTTCCGGCATTGATGTTGACAGCCCTTGTACATACCATTCATCAGTCCGCCGACCTTCAGGTTCCAAGAACAATTGGTGCCGACTCTTATCAGCAAAACGAACGATCTTATCTTCGATGGAAGGGCAGTAACGCGGTCCGACCCCTTCAATCACACCTGAGAACATTGGTGCTCGATCCAAGTTTTCACGAATAATTTCATGCGTGTGTTCATTGGTATAGGTTAACCAACAACTAAGCTGATTTTTTACATCAATGTACTGACTGTCTGGCGTATCAAAACTGAAGTGATTAGGTTCCTTATCACCAGGTTGTTCTTCCGTTTCATCATAATGAATTGTTCCACCATCAACACGTGGCGGTGTCCCAGTCTTGAACCGTTCCAGGTCAAAACCAAGTTTCTCTAAATCTTCTGACAGCTCAATGGACGGTTGCGAGTTGTTGGGGCCAGATGAATACATCAGTTCCCCAATGATAATCTTTCCGCGTGAAGCGGTACCAGCGGTTAATACCACAGACTTAGCTTCGTAGTGTGCCCCAGTTGCCGTCACAACTCCGTGACAAACACCATCGTCGACCAATAAGGAAGTAACAACACCCTGACGCAACGTTAAATTAGGTTCCCGCTCCATCGTGTGCTTCATTTCCTCATGATAGGCATGTTTGTCGGCCTGAGCCCGTAAGGCACGGACAGCAGGGCCCTTCCCGGTATTTAACATCCGCATTTGAACGTATGTCTTATCAATGTTGTGGCCCATTTCACCACCGAGAGCATCAATTTCACGGACCACAATCCCTTTAGCCGGACCACCAACAGATGGATTACATGGCATAAAGGCAACCATTTCCAATGAAATAGTCATCAACAATGTTTTGTTGCCCATTCTGGCTGCAGCTAACGCGGCCTCAGAGCCTGCATGACCAGCGCCGACCACGATTACGTCATACGCCTTTGCCTGGTATGGCTTTCCCTCTGAAATCATTTCATTTTCCTTTCAATTGCCAACTTATTTAAACTGTAGTTCTGGCGGTATGTTTCACATGAAACATACTCGGTAACTATTTGCCCAAACAAAACTGAGAAAATAATTGTGTCAACAGTTCATCCTGAACAGAATCACCGGTTATTTCACCCAGCAAATCCCATGCACGGGTCATATCGATTTGAACCAAATCAACCGGCATCCCCGCAGCAATACCACTCATAACGTCATCCAAGGCTTGTGAAGCCTGGTTTAATAACCCAATATGTCGAGCGTTAGTGACCATTACCGTTGTCTGACTGTTTTCAATACCGCCAAAGAACAGGTTAGCAATCTTATCCTCTAACTGATCCATCCCAGCATTCGTCAGCACGGATGTTGCAATCACTGCGTCATCGCCAACTAACTTTTGCAAATCGGCCAAGTCGACTTGTTGCGGCAAATCAGTTTTGTTCAAAATGACGATTCGTTTGCTATCTGCCGTTGTTTTAATTAACGTGCGGTCCTCGTCCGTTAATGGTTCACTACCATTAATGACCAGCAAAACTAAATCAGCAGCTGCCAATGCCTGTTTAGAACGTTCAACACCGATCTTTTCAACTTTATCCGTCGTGTCGCGAATGCCGGCCGTATCAACCAATTTTAACGGGACACCCTTCACGTTCACATATTCTTCAATGACATCGCGAGTCGTCCCGGCGACATCCGTCACGATTGCTTTATCCTCATGAAGAAGGTGATTTAAGAGACTCGATTTTCCGACATTAGGTCGTCCAACAATGGCTGTGGCCAAACCTTCACGCAGTACCTTACCCTGTTGAGCGGTACTGAGAAGATCTGCAATTCTAGCCTTTACATCCTTGGCCTTTTCCAACAATAACCGTGTTGTCATGGTTTCCACATCGTCATACTCAGGGTAATCAATATTCACTTCGACTTGCGCTAAAACATCTAAGATGTCCTGACGCAAATTGCGAATCAAGTGAGCCAAATCGCCGTCCAAGTGATTTAACGCGACCTTCATCGATTTGTCAGTTTTGGCACGGATTAAATCCATTACAGCTTCAGCTTGTGACAAATCAATTCGGCCATTAAGGAAAGCACGTTTGGTAAACTCACCAGGTTCAGCTAACCGCGCCCCATGGCTTAACAGCAACTGTAAAATTCGGTTGGTGGCAACAATCCCGCCATGACAGTTAATTTCAATAACATCTTCACGCGTAAATGTCTTTGGCGCTAACATGACAGAAACCATCACTTCATCAACTTCTTCGTTGGTGTCAGGATCAATAATGTGTCCGTAATTAATGGTGTGACTAGCTACTTTACTTAAATCACGACCCTTAAAGACCTTTTCAGCAGTAGTCAACGCCTCCTCACCACTCAATCGCACAATTGAAATTGCACCCTCACCAGGTGGCGTTGAGATTGCAGCGATGGTATCAAACTCAGTAATCGTTTGTGACATATAAACTCCCTTCTCCGCTGATTAATAAATTGCATAAAAAAAGTGCCACCCCACGCGTAAAAACACGTGGGCAAAGCACCTTGACTACTTTAACCAGTAATATTCATATCAAATGTTTAATTAATGTACCCAATATTAAAAGCGTCGGCTCTTTTTGTCAAGCATTAGCGTGGGGCCACAACCACACCGCGCCGTGGTTCCCTACCTTGTGAGAAAGTCGTCACATGCGTGTTTTTAGCCAGTTGTGTGTGAATGACCTTCCGCTCATAAGCAGGCATGGGGTCGAGCAGCTCTGGTTCACCACCCGCAATTACATCACGCGCAGTATTATCAGCCAAACGCCTTAAAGTGCTGGCGCGTCGCTCACGATAGCCAGCCACATCAAGCATTAATTCGAAATGTTGCATGCCCTGCCGCAACATAAATGTATTGCCAAGCACTTGTAAAGCATTCAACGTACGACCATGCCGACCGATCAATAATCCCTCTTGTTCGGTCATAAAGGTTATTGCTGCGCCGTGATGATACGTCTCAGCCTCGGCATCAGCGCTAATACCAAGTTGTTCCAATGCATCGAGCAAGTAATTGGCAACTGCTTCCAAATTATCATCCAAGCGCGCTTGATTAGCCTGCTGGCGAGCCTTCAACTCTTCTGGTGTCAATTGAGTGGTTGCAGACATCGAATCAGTCAAACCAGCAGTCTGCGATTGAGCAACAGCACTGCTCATCGTGGCAGTCGTCGAAACAGTCGAAGTGGTCTCAGCAGACGCAACAACACTGTCGGCAACCTCAGCCGAGGTTAATGAACTTTTAGCGTGGGGGTGGTCTCCCTCACGTTGTCGAACATCGGCAGTTGCATCAACATTTCGTTCAATATCCTCATCACGCTTAGCAGTCACCCGTTGACCACTTGGATGATCAAACGTCGGACTAGTTTTAGCATTTTTAAGTAGTTTGCTTTGCGTTGTCCGTGATGAAGTTGCCCCCGTGGACGCACCAGCCGATACCTTTGCCGATTGCGGCGTTTTTGTAACGGAAACTGGCTTAATCGTAATATCAACGATGGCCTCTTTTTTCAAGCGTCCAAACCAGCCATGGACCGGTTCAGATACAACTGTAATCGCTACTTTGTCACGATCAATTTGAATTTTTTTGAGCCCGTTTTGAATTGCTTCATCCACGGTCTTCCCCTGATATTGCGTCACAGCTATTCCTCCAAATAAATCACGTACCTACATTTTAGCATGGATTGACTAACTTTTTATTGAACATTCACATTCTAGTTACCGACCATTCGTCGCCAAAATGTCAGTAACTGAAATCATTTCCCGGGTAATAACGTTACAACCCTATCAACAAGTTCTGCCGCAAGCTCAGACTTAGTCATGATTGGTAATTTTTCGGGCTCCTGATTGGGACGCAGAATAATGACTTGGTTGTTGTCGGCGTTGAAGCCAATATCTTTTCGGCTCACATCGTTAGCAACCAGCATATCCAATTTCTTATCGGTTAATTTTTGTTGGGCGTTTGCCAATAGATGCTCGGTCTCTGCAGCGAATCCCACCATGACTTGTTTAGTCTTCTGCGTTGCCAATGTTTTTAAGATGTCGGGATTTTTTGTAAGTTTGATCGTCATCGTATCGTTATCAGCCGTTTTTTTAATCTTCTGGGTAGCTTCTTCAACTGGTCGAAAATCAGCGACCGCCGCGGCCATGATGACAGCATCCTGTTGGGCAAAACGGTGTTGCATCTGGTTTAACATTTCTTTAGCACCAGCAACGTGGACAATTTCAACACCGGCCGGTGCACTCAAAGTGGTTGTACTACTAACTAAAGTGACGTCAGCCCCTTCATTAGCCGCCGCGGTTGCAATTGCGTAGCCCATTTTTCCTGAGGAATCATTACTGATAAAACGAACTGGATCAATGCGTTCACGCGTCCCGCCAGCAGTGACAAGTACATGGCGATGGCGCAAACGCCCCGTTTGTTGAGCCCACTTTTGTTGCACAAAATCTACAATTGTTGTCGGTTCAGGTAGTCGGCCACGCCCTGCGTATCCTTCCGCTAGCATCCCTGTGTCCGGTTGCATCATCATCACGCCATCGGCTGCTAATGTTGCCACATTACGAACGGTCGCTGGCGCTGCCCACATGTGATTATTCATTGCTGGCACCACGATTTTTAACGCTGTGGTGGCCAACAATGTTGTTGAGACAGCATCATCAGCCATTCCCATCGCCATTTTAGCAATGCTATTCGCCGTTGCTGGTACAACAACCGCAATATCCGTCCAATCAGCCATCTCAATGTGTGGCACATAGTGACCGTCACTGCCATTGTTGCCAAATAAATCCGTTAATACCGGTTGTTTAGTTAGTGCACCAAACGTCAGTGGCGTTACAAACTTTGTTGCATCCATTGTCATTGCTACACGAACAACAGCTCCCTGTTTCATCAAACCGCGAACGACTTCAGCCGCCTTATAGATTGCAATGCCACCGGTGACATAAACGGCAATGTGCTTATTCTCGAGTCCCATGCTTTTCCTCCCGTTTCTCCACTGAATGATGTTCTTGACGTTGTGCATCTTGCCAAGCCCGAATAACGTTAAAAACTGCCAACAATATCGTAACAAGTAAGCCACTGATTGGCACAAAGTAGACCAGCACAACGGCGACAAAGAGACCACCGTACAATGCAGTCGCACTGTACCCATTTAGTTTGCCAACAAACCGGATATGATCGCCATCAGCTGGATTGACCCGTCGTAAGTCACGCGCCATTTTTGTATAAGATAACGACCATAGCAATTGAACACCCACGTATAGCCACTCTGCCAACCGTTTGTCTGGAGACTCCCCTACAAAGGCTGTCACATACGGGAAAAAGCTCAAAAAGAGAAGCCATAGCACATTATCCCAGTAAACAATAGTCGTTATCTTACCAGAACCATTAAATAAATCATGATGGTTATACCACACAATCATAATGAACAAGAAACTAATCGCATAGGTGGCAAATTTAACACTTTGGGTCAATAAATCATGAACGTGAATTCCTGTTGGCACCACTAGCTGTAAAACCAACAGTGTTACGATAATGGCGATGATGCCATCCGTAAAGGCAATTAATCTCGATTTATTAATATCCTGATGACGATTGTTATTTCGCAGTGTTGATACAGCAGATGCGACACCTAACAGAATCTGGCCTATGATTCCGGCAATCGGCCACCATGGTAAAATCAGTAACACGGCAACAACGATGCCAAAACGCCATCGTAAATTTGTACGGGAATTTCCCAAGGCATAAAACTCATGGCGTTGTTCTGGATTGGCAACATCTAAGCTATATACTAACAACGAATAAGCGCCCATCCATACCAATGTTACTAAAATGAATAGACATTCAGGCCAAAAAGCCAATGGATATCGACCAACCCAAGCGGTAGCTAGAGGAAATAATGACATCACAAAAATCCACAACGTATTGGCCAAATACACGGGAAACGTCACTCGGTGAGCGACATTAATAATATTGTGATGAAAGTACCATGTCGCCATAATTAATAGAAAACTAGCGCTAAATGCGGCAAACGACCCGCCTTGCTTTAGAACTGCCGCCAGTGTTGCCTGCTCAGGTGGTTCAATCTCAAGAATGAGAATCGTAACTTCAATCGCAATAATCGCGTCAGAAAATCCGGTGAAACGCTCTTTATTCATCGTTCATGCCATCTCCAAATCGAAACTATTATCAGTTTAAGGTTCTTTGTGCATAGACACCACTATAAAGTGTGGCAAATCACAACCTTGATCAAGAATAGTTGTCGCGGGTAAATTAATTCGTGATGTAGCCAATATTCATCGCAAAACTTGTAGCCGATAAATAATGAATGTCCACAATAGTTTCATTTGTAACGTTATTGTAATCATTGATGGCTTGAACTGTTTACACCACCCGTCTATTCTATAAATAGCGCACTCGGCGCACTTGCGCTAAAACACCACATTAAAAGCTATACAGATTGGAGTCATTAAAGTGACACAGCAAGCTCAACCTTCGCAGGCTGACATCGCCCGAATGACGACCTTGTTAATTCATGGCCACCTCGCCGATATCTATGCATTACAGAAGGTCAATATGGACGTTGGCAATCTTCCCAAACTGGGCCTACGCGATATTTTACTGGTTACTCAGATTGGTTTAGAACCAGGAATCACTTCTTCGAAGCTTAGCCACCTTTTCCGCATGTCGAGTCCACTACTGTCAACGCGGATTACTGCTCTTATGAAACTCAATTTGGTTCAGCAAGTCGAGGATACAAAAGATCGACGGGTGCATAATTTAAAGTTATTAGCTTCAGGTAAAAAAGTTTATCAGTTTTGGTATAAGCGAATTGAAGCGCTGGCTATCAACATCCTGATGACTCATTCCCTTGAAGATATGAATCAAATGGAAGAGCGCATTGAGTACATTCTAAAAAGTGTTCAGTCCGACCTCATAAATTAGTTATTTTATAACCTTTGTTGTAAACAACAAGCATCATTTTTACACGATTCAAAAAAATCTGCACGCTTCATCAATTGATGAGGCGTGCAGATTTTTCAATCATTTATTGAATTAGCGACGTCGTGACCGACGAGCTTTTTTGATTGCTCGCTGCTTGGCCTTCGCTTGATCGCGTTTGGCAGTTTCACGCTCTTCACGCTCACGGTTAATCTTCCAAGGGTTCTGAATCAGCAATGTTTGACCAGCCTGGAAGGCGTTTGAAATTACCCAGTATAATGACAGCGCTGTTGGTACAGATACGGCAGTGAAGAAGATGATCACTGGCATCCCCCAAACCATCACAGCATTCATTGAGTTGCTTTCCGGTTGACTCTTAACACTCAACCAAGAACTAATGAAAGTGAAAACGGCAGCAAGGATTGGCAAAATGAAGTAAGGATCGCGATCCCCAAGCTGCATCCATAAGAACGAACCCGTCTTCAATGCTGCTGTCCGATAGATTGCTTGATACAGTGCCCAAATAATTGGCATCTGAACAATCAGTGGTAAACATCCGGAAACCGGGTTATAGCCAACTTCGGCATATAATTTCCGTGTTTCCTCCTGGAGCTTTTGTTGCGTAGCCGTATCACGCGACTTATATTTCTTCTGCAACGCTGACAACTGTGGCTGAATTTCTTGCATTCGCCGCATTGAACGCGTTTGATAAATCATTAATGGCAGAATAATAATCCGGATGATCAGGGTAATCATAATGATCCCCATCCCATAACCGCCGAATACATGACTCAGCCAAATGATGAATTGACTTAAATTATACAGAATCGTGTGATCCCAAAATCCTGTACTACTGCTGGTGATTGGCTTTTTACCACACGCTGCCAAGAATAAACTGGCTGCAGCAATCATGGTCAGCGCTAATCGTCGTCGGCTTTTACGGCCGGAGCGTTTTCCGTTTGACTTCACGATTTTTTCCTCATTTACTTCATTCATTTTGATAATGCCTATGTTGCCCACTTATATTTTGCTGTAACGCTACTACTCTGCATCCAGCAACTTTGCCAAACGTAACGCATGCGTCAGGTTTTCTTTGATTTCGGCCATTGATAGCCCATCAGCTGAAGGTCGTGCGATAACTAAGAAGTCGACGTCCTGACGAAGCATTGGCTTTAACTCCAACAATGACTGCCGAATTCGACGCTTAACCCAGTTACGGTGGACAGCGTTGCCAATCTTCTTACCGACAGAAATACCGACACGAAAATGTGGCTGCTCTGGTTTATCCATTGTATAGATAACAAACTGACGGTTGGCAATCGAGTTTCTGGTTTCAAAGACCGTTTGAAATTCGCTTTCTTTTTTGATGCGGTATGACTTTCTCAATGGTCCGAATCTCCTCAACTAAAATGATTCAACGCCACAAAACCAACACTAATGGTCATCGTGGACTAAAAAAATAAAAAAGGTCACTGAAAAATATCAGTGGCCTGTTTTTATGCAGATAATACTTTTCTGCCCTTTTGGCGCCGACGTGCTAACACCTGACGGCCGTTACTTGTGCTCATCCGTTTCCGGAAACCATGGACACGTGATCGATGACGCTTCTTTGGTTGGTAAGTTCTTTTCATGTTGGATTGCACCTCCTTTGGATCGTTACGACACAGATACCTTAGTGGTGACGTGACGACACACTTGGATATCCAGCGTTACATATATGGTTGATTAGCTAAAAGCTAGCGCACGAGAAAACTCATGCAGTTCCTAAATATAATATCATAGACAGAGTTACTTGCAAACAACAAATTGTCGATTCTGATAATTTGTAGGACAAAAGTTATCCACAGATTGTCAAAATTAATCCACAGGTTCAGTGGATTTTAGATTTTTAAAAACGTTATTTCCACAGGAATTCAACAGCAAAATGTACAAATCCACAGCCGTTTGAAAAGTTATCCACACCTCTGATTTTTTCTGTGGATAACTTTTTGAAAGCTATTGTTCTCAACGTTATTTAATCACACTTGCCGGTGGAAAACTTGTTTCACAGAGGCCAAATCCTGATTTTTCAACGCTCCTGTGGATAACCTTCACACAATCCTGTGGAACATTCGTAACTTGTTCTGTGGAACCTGTGGAAAACTCTGTTTGTTCATGCTAAAGTTGTCTTTGCAGATTTTGTTATTCTCATTTTTCGCCATAAATTATTACTATTTATGCATAATTCATTCTAGGAGGCTTCATCGGTGGTCGATAAAAACACACTCTGGGATGGTTTAAAAGAAAGTTTCCGCGCTAATTTGTCACCCGTTACCTTTAATACGTGGGTCGAATCAGCACTGCCTCTTTCTTACCAGCCGCCACGCTTTGTTTTACAAGTTCCTTCCCAGCTTCATAAAGACTACTGGGAGCGAACACTAACCCCCAAACTGGTCGAATTTGCTTTCTCTGATTTTCAAGCTGAATTGGAACCAGAATACGTCATTGAAGGTGAGCAACCGGTTCAGCCAACAGTAAAAGAACCTGTTACTGACGCTGCCACAACTGAAGTTGCTAATCACGCAAACTCTCTAAACGACAAATACACGTTTGATACATTCGTTATTGGTAAGGGGAACCAGATGGCGAATGCTGCTGCTATGGCGGTTTCTGAGGAACCTGGGACCTTGTACAACCCCTTGTTTCTTTATGGTGGTGTTGGCCTAGGTAAAACGCATTTAATGCACGCCATCGGCCATGCCATGATTGCACGTAACCCTAATACCAACGTCATGTACGTCACCAGTGAAGAGTTCACAAATGATATGGTTATGTCGATCCGTGACAAGACTCAGGAACAATTCAGGTTGAAGTATCGGTACGTTGATCTACTACTTGTGGACGATATTCAATTCTTTGCAGACAAGGAAGGGACTCAGGAAGAGTTCTTCCATACGTTTGAGCAACTTTACAATAATAGTAAACAAATCGTGTTGACGTCTGACCGCTTGCCCAACGAGATTCCCAAGTTACAAGACCGCTTAGTGAGTCGCTTCAAATGGGGCCTATCCGTTGACATTACAGCGCCTGACTTAGAAACACGAATTGCCATTTTACGTAATAAAGCTGAGCGTGAACAAATTGAAATTCCCGATGACGCACTCGAAATCATTGCCAGTCAGGTCAATAGTAACGTCCGTGAATTGGAAGGTGCCCTCGCACGTGTGCAGGCCTATTCGCGCCTCCAAAAGAAGCCGATTGACGAAGACTTAGTTCACAATGCATTGAAGAGCCTTAATCTCGAAAGCAAACCAACACTTACGATCGAGCTCATTCAACAGAAGGTTGCAAGCTACTTTGACGTTAATCTCGTCGATCTCAAAGGTAAAAAGCGGATGAAGGAAATCGTTGTCCCACGGCAAATTGCGATGTATCTAGCCCGTGAATTAACGAATTCATCCTTGCCAAAAATCGGTAAAGCCTTTGGTGGCAAAGACCACACAACTGTTTTGCATTCTTGCGACAAAATTGCAGAGAGCATTTCAAACGACGCAAAACTTGCTGAAAACATTCAGCAGCTTAAAATTGAGATACAACGCTAGTAAAAACTGGCGTATCATGGGGGCAGGACGTCGTTAGGACCTGTGGATAAGTGAATCGAAACCATCTGAGTTTTACTTGAGTTATCCACAGGTGGAAAACTTTACCAGTTCTTGAAATTCTTGGTTTTCCACAGTATCCACACTGCCTACTACTACGACTATCTTTATATCTTAAATAAGTAATGGGGCTTTGCCCCAAATTACATAAACCACTTTGGGGGACTAAGAATGAAATTTACGGTCAATCGACAAAGTTTTATTAAAAAGCTCAATGATGTTTCACGTGCCATTTCTACAAAAACAACAATTCCGATATTAACCGGATTAAAGCTAGAAGTTACCAATAATGAAATTACCTTTACTGGATCCGATACCGACATTTCGATTGAAACCACACTCCGTGCTGATGATGAAAACGCAGAACTGAATGTTGAAGAAGCAGGTAACATTGTTTTGCCAGCACGTTTCTTTGGTGAGATCGTCAAACGGTTACCAGAAGCTACGATGACCATTGCAGTTAAAGAAGGTTTTCAGGCAAACATTACATCTGGAGCAGCTGCCTTTACGATCAACGGGTTGGATGCCAATAGCTACCCGCACTTACCTGAAATTGAAAGCGATGATGAAGTAACGCTGGCTGGGGATGTCTTCCGTGACATCATCAATACCACAGTTATTGCTGTTTCAAACCAAGAAAGTCGCCCAATTTTGACTGGGGTTCACTTTACTTTGGCCGGTGATCAATTTACAGCTGTTGCGACTGATTCACATCGTTTAAGTCAGCGCAAGATCACGCTACCGACACCAGCCACGGAAACTCATGACGTAATCATCCCCGGGAAGTCCTTAGTTGAACTATCACGGATGATTGGTGAAGACAGCACTGATGTTAAAATGCGCCTCGCTGAAAACCAGGTGCTCTTCTTACTTGGTGACACGTCTTTCTATTCACGTTTGTTAGAAGGAAATTATCCAGATACGTCACGCCTAATTCCTAGTGAATCTGACACGACCATGGAAATTTCAGCCCCAACGTTACTATCTGCTATTGAACGTGCTTCGCTGTTATCACATGAAAGTCGTAACAACGTGGTTAAAATCACGTTGAAGGGCGAAGAAAAATCGGCCACAATTTTCGGCAACTCACCAGATGTTGGTGCTGTTGAAGAAAATCTATCGGCCATCAGCCTAGAAGGGTCAGACTTAGAGATTTCGTTTAACCCAGATTATCTGAAGGATGCGTTGCGTTCTTTTGGTCAATCACAGATTAAATTAAGCTTCACTTCGGCACTACGGCCATTCACCTTGGTACCAAGTGAGGATGAACAAAACTTTATTCAACTAATTACACCTGTGCGGACGTTTTAGTTGAATGCATAAGTAACCCCCAAAAGGAGCACTCCGGGACCACTAGCATTTTGGTCTCAGGGTGCTTCTTTTTTGCGCCAATCTTGTGAAAGTCACATTCCGTGGTTGGGGTGTTTGCGCTAATTTCAAACGACAGAACGTGGGTATTAGAAAAACAACGCTAAGATTCGAAATAAAAGTCGTTTTTTAAGGCGATTTTGTCGTATTTTGCGTTTAAAGCGTCTCTTAGCCATTTTGGGGGCTCGTTAGTATCAGGTATTTAAAAAGATATAAAATCGATTATAGGGCGTAAAAACCGGTTAATTAATTGTTTTTCGGTTCTGAAAACGGTATAATAGTTACTGTAAGTAAGGGATGGTGTTGATTGTGAAAAAAGAAGTTTTAATCAAGACAGCCTTCATTACTTTGGGCCAACTATTGAAAGAGGAATCAGTCGTTGATTCAGGCGGCCAGGCTAAGTGGTACTTACGCGAGCATTCAGTGTCCGTTAATAACGAACCGGATGATCGTCGTGGTCGTAAACTTTATCCTGGTGATTCAGTAGATGTCCCAGATGTAGGGCTATTTTTTATACGGCAAAATCAGTCAGCAGACACGACGGAAAAGGATGCGTAAATGTACCTGGAAGGTTTACACCTCAAGAATTTCCGTAATTACGCTGACCTTGACGTCAAGTTTAATCAAGGTGTGAATGTGTTACTGGGCGAAAATGCGCAGGGGAAGACAAACCTGCTGGAAGCAATTTATGTTTTAGCCTTGACGCGTTCGCACAGAACGGCAAATGATCGTGACTTAATTGGCTGGCAGGCTAATGAGGCCTTAGTTGCTGGTCGTGTTCATAAAACGAATACGGTTACGCCATTGGAGCTGACATTTAGCAAGAAGGGCAAAAAAGCCAAGGTGAACCACCTTGAGCAGGCTCGTTTATCGGCTTATGTGGGCAATCTTAATGTGATTTTGTTTGCTCCGGAGGATTTAGAGCTGGTTAAAGGATCGCCATCAGTGCGAAGACATTTCATTGACCAAGAATTTGGGCAAATGAGTCCTAAGTATCTGTATAACGCTGGCCAGTATCGGTCAATTTTGCGACAGCGGAATAATTACTTGCGGCAATTGCAACGTAAGCAGGCTAAGGATTTGGTTTATCTCGGTGTGTTGAGTGACCAACTAGCTGCGTTTGGCGCTGAAATTGTTGCAGCACGGTTGAATTTTCTTGATCAATTGGCCGTTTGGGCGCAACAAGTGCATAAAGTGATTTCGCAAGAGCGCGAAGAACTCGCGTTTGAATACGTTAACCAGATTAAAGCAACGCGCGAACAAAGTGTTGATACGTTGTACAAGGCGTATCAGGAACAGTTTGAGCGACAACAAGCGAAGGAAATCGAGCAAGGGACGACATTAATTGGCCCTCACCGCGATGACCTTCACTTCATGGTTAACGGCAAAAATGTCCAGACGTTTGGCTCACAAGGTCAGCAACGGACGACAGCATTATCTGTGAAACTAGCTGAAATTGATTTGATGAAGGCAATCACAGGTGAATATCCAGTGTTGTTACTAGATGACGTGCTGAGCGAGCTGGATGATGCAAGACAGACACACCTGTTGCGGTCTATTCAAGACAAGGTGCAAACCTTTCTAACCACCACATCGTTAAGCGGTATTGCCCGCAAACTGATTAATGATCCAACGATATTCAATATTGCTAGCGGTCATTTAAGTCAGGATGAATCAGTATCATCAAGCGATGGTAGTGATAGTCAGAACGGTAACGATGGACAGGAACCAAAACAGGAGTAAGTAACAAGTTAGTAAGCAGCAGTTTTTGAGCAACGTGGTTAACGGTCCGTTTTTAGATGCTGGACCACGTTTGAGGAGGAATTACTTTGGCTGAACAAGACGACGAGCAAAAGTTAACGCAAGCGGAACGCGAACGTGTGGAACAGGCAGAGGCTGACCAAGCATCAAAGGTTGCTTCTGGCGATGCCAACCAACGTGAAGCTGAAGCTGGTCAGTATAATGCTGATCAAATTCAGGTTTTGGAAGGCCTCGAAGCCGTTCGTAAACGTCCCGGAATGTACATTGGGACGACCAGTTCTCAAGGACTGCACCATCTTGTGTGGGAAATTGTCGATAACGGGATTGATGAAGCGTTAGCCGGTTTCGCTAATGAAATTAATGTGGTTGTTGAAAAGGACAATTCCATTACTGTGACGGATAACGGTCGTGGGATTCCAGTCGATATCCAAAAGAAAACGGGTAAACCAGCGCTGGAAACCGTTTATACAATTTTGCACGCCGGCGGTAAGTTTGGCGGTGGCGGTTATAAGGTTTCTGGTGGTCTGCACGGGGTTGGTGCGTCCGTTGTTAACGCCTTGTCCACTGAATTGGACGTTAAGGTTATGCGAAATGGCAAAATCTATTACATGGATTTTGATACTGGCCACGTTAAGACACCAATGAAGATCATCGGCGATTCAGAACCGCATGCTCATGGAACTATTGTCCACTTTAAGCCGGATCCGGATATTTTCCGTGAAACAACGGTTTATGACATTAAAGTCTTGACGACTCGGATTCGTGAACTGGCCTTTTTGAACAAGGGCTTACGGATTACGATTGCCGATAATCGCCCAGAAACGCCGACCAAACAAGATTTCCACTACGAAGGTGGAATTAAGGAATACGTTAAGTTCTTGGATGATGGCAAAGATGTTTTGTTCGAGGATCCTGTTTACGTTGAAGGAACTCAAAACAACATCGTGGTCGAAGTCAGCTTGCAATACACTGACGATTTCCACAGCAATTTACTAACGTTCACCAACAACATTCACACCTATGAAGGTGGGACTCATGAAACTGGGTTTAAATCAGCGCTGACACGAGTAATCAATGACTACGCGCACAAGAGTGGTCAGTTGAAGGATAACGACGATCCGTTGTCTGGGGATGATGTTCGTGAAGGTCTGACGGCCGTTGTTTCAATCAAACACCCAGATCCACAGTTTGAAGGTCAAACGAAGACTAAGTTGGGTAATTCAGATGCCCGGACCGCCACGGATCACTTGTTTAGTGACACATTCAGTCGGTTCATGATGGAAAATCCGGACACGGCTCGTAAAATCGTGGACAAGGGTATTTTGGCCTCGAAAGCGCGGGTTGCTGCCAAACGGGCACGTGAAGTTACACGGAAAAAGTCAGGTCTGGAAATTTCAAACCTACCTGGTAAGTTAGCGGATAACACCTCTAAGGATCCAGCAATTTCAGAATTATTCATCGTCGAAGGTGATTCGGCCGGTGGTTCAGCTAAGCAAGGTCGGTCACGGTTAACGCAGGCAATTCTGCCAATCCGTGGGAAGATTTTGAACGTTGAAAAGGCTAGTTTGGATCGTGTCTTAGCCAATGAAGAAATTCGGTCATTGTTTACCGCATTAGGAACTGGTTTTGGTGAAGATTTCGATATTTCAAAGGCTAATTACCATAAGTTAATCATCATGACCGATGCCGATGTCGATGGTGCCCACATTCGGACACTGTTGCTGACATTGTTCTACCGGTTTATGCGGCCAATGATCGACGCTGGTTATGTTTACATTGCGCAGCCACCGTTGTACCGAGTTGCTCAAGGTAAGATGATGCGCTATATCGACTCAGATGATGAACTAAACACGATTTTAGGTCAGTTGCCGCCGTCTCCTAAGCCAATGATCCAACGGTACAAAGGGCTTGGTGAAATGGATGCTGAACAACTTTGGGAAACAACAATGGATCCTGAAAAGCGCCGTTTATTAAGAGTTGATCCACAAGATGCCATTGAAGCAGATCAGATTTTCACCATGTTGATGGGTGATAAAGTTGAGCCACGTCGGAAGTTTATCGAGGATAACGCTAAGTTCGTTGAAAACCTCGATGCTTAATTTGTTTGTACGAATTAAAGCACTAGAGCGCCGACGTAAGAACGAAGACAAAGGAGTAGCGAAATGAGCGAAGATTTACCGAGTCGCATCACCGACGTCAATTTGTCGCAAACGATGCGGACATCATTTTTGGATTATGCGATGTCCGTTATTGTCGCCCGGGCGCTGCCAGATGTTCGTGACGGAATGAAGCCGGTTCACCGCCGGATTTTGTACGATATGCATGAACTTGGCAATACACCGGACAAACCCTACAAAAAGTCCGCCAGAATCGTTGGGGACGTTTTAGGTAAGTATCACCCACATGGTGACAGTGCCGTTTACGAATCCATGGTGCGGATGGCACAAGACTTTAGTTACCGGTATATGTTAGTTGACGGTCACGGAAACTTCGGTTCTGTCGATGGTGACGGTGCGGCTGCTATGCGTTACACGGAAGTGCGGATGAGCAAGATTGCACTGGAAATGTTACGTGACATCAATAAAAACACGATTGATTTCCAAGACAACTATGACGGTACAGAACGTGAACCAACGGTATTGCCAGCGCGGTTCCCTAACCTGTTAGTCAATGGTGCTTCAGGGATTGCCGTGGGGATGGCGACAAGTATTCCACCGCATAACTTGGCTGAAGTTATCAAGGGTATCCACATTTTGATGGACAACCCAGATGCCACAACGGCTGATCTGATGGAGGCTATTCCGGGACCAGACTTCCCAACTGGTGCGATCGTCATGGGTAAGGCCGGTATTCGGAAGGCTTACGAAACGGGTAAGGGATCCATTACCGTGCGTTCAAAAGTTGACATCGAAACGCAAAAGAACGGCAAGGAACGCATCATCGTGACCGAATTGCCATACATGGTTAACAAGGCCCGATTGATTGAGCATATCGCTGAATTAGCACGTGACAAACGCATCGAAGGTATCACGGATATCAACGATGAATCTGATCGTGAAGGTATGCGGATTGTGATTGACGCGCGTCGAGACTTTTCTGCGTCCGTTATTTTGAATAACTTGTACAAGATGACGATGTTGCAAACCTCATTCAGCTTCAACATGTTGGCTATTGAAGATGGCACGCCGAAAGTTCTTAGTCTTAAGCAAATTTTGATTGACTACTTGCGGCATCAAGAAAGTGTTATCCGTCGTCGGACCGAATTTGATTTAAAGCGTGCTCAGGCACGGGCGCACATTCTTGAAGGTTTGCGGATCGCCTTAGACCACATTGACGCCATTATTTCGATTATTCGTAATTCACAAACAGCTGATGTTGCCAAGGCCCAGTTAATGAACAACTACTCATTGTCCGATAAACAGGCGCAAGCCATTTTGGACATGCGGCTGGTTCGGTTAACTGGTTTGGAACGTGGCAAAATTGAAGATGAATACACTGGGTTGATGAAAGATATCGCTGATTACAAGGATATCTTGGCTCATGATTCACGGATCAACGAAATCATCTACCAAGAACTACTTGAAATTCAGACTAAGTTTGGTGACAAACGACGGACTGAGTTACAGGTCGGTGACATTTCGAATATTGAAGACGAAGATTTAATCGAAGAAGAAGACGTCATTGTGACGTTGACCCACAATGGTTATATCAAACGTCTACCAACAACCGAGTTCAAAGCGCAACATCGTGGTGGCCGTGGGGTTCAGGGGATGAACGTTCATGATGACGACTTCATCGAACACCTGATTTCTACGTCGACTCATGACCGGTTGATGATGTTTACCAACACTGGGAAAGTTTATGCCATGAAGGGCTACGAAATTCCTGAATACGGCCGAACAGCTAAGGGAATTCCGGTGATCAACTTACTTGGCGTGGATGCTGGTGAACGTATTCAAGCGGTGATCAACGTCAAGGGTGGTCCGGATGAGAGCAATAATTATCTGTTCTTCACAACGGTTCACGGTGTGGTTAAACGCACGGCTGTTAATGAGTTCAGTAATATTCGGAGCAATGGACTGAAGGCCATCAATTTGCACGATGGTGATGAGTTGATGAATGTTTCCATCACGGATGGTCATCAAAACATGATTATCGGAACTCACCTTGGTTATGCGGTATCATTTGCTGAAGATGCTGTTCGTGACATGGGTCGTTCTGCGGCCGGGGTTCGCGGAATTCGTTTGCGTGACGATGACTTTGTCGTTGGTGCCGACGTGTTGAAACCGGACAGTCATGTGCTTGTTATTAGCGAGAAGGGTTACGGTAAGCAAACCAAAGCCAGTGAGTACCCAATTAAGGGTCGCGGTGGTAAAGGGATTAAGACCGTTAACGTGACAGCTAAGAACGGGCCACTGACTGGATTAACAACGGTTAGCGGCACGGAAGACATCATGCTAGTAACCAATAAGGGTGTCATGATTCGTTTTAGCATCGATTCTGTTTCTGAAACAGGTCGTGCAGCGCTTGGGGTTCATTTGATTCGGATCGATGAAGATGCCTCAGTCGCAACGATGGCCAAAGTAGAACCGGAAATCGAAGACGAAGATGATTCAGCCAGTGCCACACCAACCGATGGCGATAGCACAGTGGCATCATCTTCAAGCGAGGATGTTGATTCGACGACACCAGTAGCAGGCGATGAACCAGCCGGTGACGCTGATGCACAGGTCAACGAATTGTTGAAACGTGCTGAAGCTGATCAGGATGATACATCTAATGATGCTGATGACGACAATGACTAAAAAATATAATTAGATTTAATTAAAGCATCGCGACGAGCAAAATCGACGCGGTGCTTTTTTTATGACTCAGGGCCTGTCGATTGCTTTTGCGATGCTAATCCTGGACAATAAACTCGAGTTATAAATTCTAGCTAAGGGCGTGATACTGCATGAGTGATTCAAAAAAGATTCTCGTTGTGACGACCGAACGAATCCCCGGTCAAGAGTATGAAGTTATTGGTGAAGTCTTTGGGTTAACAACGCAATCTAAAAATGTTGTGCGTAATATTGGTGCTGGTTTGAAAAACATCGTTGGTGGTGAAATTAAAGCCTATACTGAGTTGCTCAGTGAGGCACGGGATATCGCAGTGGATCGATTGAGAGAAAATGCTGCGGCGATGGGTGCTGATGCTGTAGTCATGATGCGTTATGACTCGGATTCAATTAGCCAAGACATGGAGACCGTTGCTGCGTACGGAACTGCAGTCAAATTTAAATAGTGAGCCATAATTTTAAAAAATTTCGACGACAACAAACATTTGTTGTCGTTTTGCGTATGTTATAGGTGTGTGAACGAACAACAGGCGTTGCGGATTAGAAGCTCTGTGGTAAGACAAATAACCGTTTCGTGTTTGTAATGTGGCCGCAATGTCGATCAGCTACGTCAAACGCAATAAGCTACACCTTGTTATTTAAGCTTTGCCATGCTATACTTTTAGTTCGTGAGCGTTCGCCATTCTGGTGAATGACTCCTTACTCGTTTGAAAAACAGCGGGTCAAAAGTCCATAAGGAGGTAGACAGTCAATGTTAGCAACTAAGTATGAAATTACTTATATTGTTCGCCCAGATCTTGATAGTGAAGCTAAGCAAGCCTTAGTTGAACGTTTCGACAAGATTTTGACAGACAATGGTGCACAAATTGCTGATTCAAAAGACTGGTCAACTCGTCGCTTTGCGTACGAAATTGGAGGCTTCAACGAAGGTACTTACCACGTTGTAAACCTAACCACTGACCAGGCTGAAGCTTTAAACGAATTTGATCGTTTGGCTAAAATCAGCGATGGCATCTTGCGTCACATGATCGTTAAACGTGACGACAAGTAAACAAAACAAAAATTTTAAGAGAGGAGCACTACAACTATGATTAATCGCGCAGTTCTTACCGGACGCTTAACCCGTGACCCTGAAGTTCGTTACACACAATCAGGAGCAGCTGTTGGTTCATTTACGTTGGCAGTGGACCGTCAGTTCACTAACCAACAGGGCCAACGAGAGGCTGATTTCATCAACTGTGTAATCTGGCGTAAGTCAGCGGAAAATTTCGCTAACTTCACGCATAAGGGTTCACTAGTTGGTATCGAGGGCCGGATTCAAACCCGGAACTACGAGAACCAACAGGGCCAGCGCGTTTACGTCACTGAAGTGGTCGTCGAAAACTTTGCCTTACTAGAATCCCGTTCTCAATCTGATCAACGGACTTCTGGTAACACAAACGACAACGGCGGCTACAACAATAATGCTCCTCAATCAGGAAGCGCCAATCCGTTTGGCGGCACTGGTAATAATGGCGGGAACAATGCGGGTAATGCTGCACCTTCCAGTCAAACAAGCCAGGCCCCTGCTGATCCTTTCGCTGGTAACGGTGAAAGCATTGACATCTCGGATGACGACCTTCCATTCTAGTCTCAGAAGATAGGAGGATCATATCATGGCAGATCAACGTCGTCGTGGTGGTAACCGTCGTCGCCGTAAGGTAGACTTCATCGCCGCAAACCACATCGAATACATCGATTACAAAGACACTGAATTGTTGCAACGGTTCATCTCAGAACGAGGCAAGATTTTACCTCGTCGGGTGACTGGTACGTCCGCTAAGAACCAACGTCGTTTGACGGTGGCAATCAAGCGTTCACGGATCATGGGCTTGCTTCCATTCGTAGCCGAAGACTAATCAATGTTCTAACAAACAGTCCTTATGGGGCTGTTTTTTTGTTTTCATTTTTTATGTTTGTCAAGGTGACCACGGAGTGACACACGCCGTGTATTGGTTGCGTTAGATGTGATAAACTGGTAACAGGACTTTATGGAAAGGAACGAACAACATGAGGCAATTACTTGCACGGTTTCGTTTGCCTGTATTCATGCAAAACACGCGATTGCGGTGGATTGCATTTTATGGGTTGGCGCTCGGCCTGTTAGGTGTTATTACGGCATTTATGTTGAATTGGATATTCGGGCTCATTGTGTTGATCGCAGCCGTTGTCGTGTTGATCGTCATTTTCAATACTCTGCAGGAGATCAGCATCGATACGCAAGAGTTCATCGCCGATTTATCCTATCGCATTAAACGTGGTGAACAGGAAGCACTGATTGAAATGCCAATGGGCGTGCTGATTTTCAATGATCATCAACGCGTCGCTTGGATTAATCCATATTTACAGGCCTATTTTGGCGATACAGAAGTGTTAGGGAAGAGCATTGCTAGCGTGGATCAAACGTTGGCTGATGCGATTGAAGCACACGCAAAAGATGAAACATACACTACAATTACGTGGGCTGATAAGCAATTTTACTTGCTCGTTCAACCAGAATTAAACGTTGTGTACCTGATGGATGTCAGTCATTACGCGCAGATTGAACGTGACTACCATAATGAACAACTTGTTCTTGGAATTATTTCATTGGATAACTACGATGAAGTGACTCAAAGCATGAGTGATTCAGATATTTCAACACTTCGTAATTATGTGACGAGCACACTGACAGACTGGACTAAAGATTTCAATACGTACCTGCGCCGTTTGAATTCAGATCATTATTTATTAGTTGGCCATTTGAGTGACTTGGAAAATTTGGAAGCTGATAAGTTTAAGATTCTCGACACGATTCGTGAAACCACTTCTAAACAGAACTATCCGCTCACTTTGTCTATGGGATTAGCTTATGGACAGAAAGATATCAATCGTCTGGCTAGCTTAGCTCAGAGTAATTTGGATTTAGCCCTTGGTCGTGGTGGTGACCAGGTTGTCGTTAAAGCTGAAAATGAGGAAGCTCGTTTTTACGGCGGTAAGACGAACCCAATGGAAAAACGGACGCGTGTGCGTGCCAGAATGATTTCTCAGGCATTACAGGAATTATTTAGTCAATCAGACCAGATATTTGTTGCTGGTCACCGAACGCCTGATATGGACTCATTAGGGGCATGCCTGGGGATTAGACGGATTGCACAGATGAACGGTAAGAAATGTTGGATTATTCTGGATGAGGCACAACAGTCCCATTCTGATATTCAACGTTTGCTACAGTCCATTGATAATTATTCGGAAGTAAAAGATGCGATCATCACGCCCGCAGATGCTGCTAATCGGGCCACTGATCAAAGTTTATTGATTATGGTGGATCATTCTAAACCATCTATGTCGATGGCTGAGAGCGTGTATGACAAGCTTCAGAATCGAACTGTGATTATTGATCATCATCGTCGAGGTGAAGAATTCCCCGAAAACCCAATTTTGGTTTACATTGAACCTTATGCAAGTTCAACTTGTGAGTTGATTACAGAGATGTTAGAGTATCAACCACAGGAAGCAAATGCAATGAACAAAATTGAAGCGACAGCAATGCTATCCGGGATTGAAATTGATACTAAAAATTTCACGAATCATACCGGTACGCGAACGTTCGACGCAGCCAGCTATTTGCGATCAGCTGGTGCCGATGCAGAACTGATTGTTCAATTTAATAAGGAAAATCCAGACAGTTACATGCAACGTAATCACCTCATTAGCCGAGTTGAACTGATTAATGAGAGCGCGGCATTGATTGCTGGAGAGGACGGCACCACATATGATTCAGTAACGGCGGCCCAAGCTGCTGATTCGTTGCTAAATATGGCAGGCGTCGAAGCCTCGTTTGTTATCACTAAACGTGCTGACAACCGGGTTGGTATTTCTGCTCGTTCTACTGGTGAGGTTAACGTGCAGGTCATTATGGAACAAATGGGCGGTGGCGGTCATTTACAAAACGCAGCCACACAGATTGAAAATCAAAGTGTTACCGAAGTTCGTCAAGAATTATTGAACATTCTCAATAATCAGGCGGCAGAAGCGACACAGGATGCAAAGGAGTAACAACGATGAAAGTTATTTTTACGGAGGATGTTCGTGGCCGTGGCAAGCGCGGTGAAGTCAAAGAAGTACCAGATGGGTTTGCTCAAAACTTTTTGATTAAGACAGGTAAGGCAAAAGCGGCAACCGCAACTGCCATGAGCCAACTTAAAGGCCAGCAACGTGCTGAAGCTCGCGAAGAAGCAGCCGAATTAGCAACGGCTCAGGAATTGAAACAGAAATTAGAGGCTGATGAAACAGTTGTTGAAATTAAGGCCAAAGCTGGTTCAGATAGTCGTCTATTTGGTTCAATTCCCTCAAAACAGATTGCTCAGGCATTAAATCAACAATTCAATATTAAGTTAGATAAGCACAAGATCGAATTGCCGGATCCAATTCGTGTGCTCGGTTATACGAATGTGCCAGTTAAACTACACAGCCAAGTGACTGCGAAGATTCGTGTGCACGTGGTTGAACAATAGTTATTAAGGTATTTTGACCGCACTATTTCCCGGGAAATGGTGCGTTTTGTTATTTTGGTTCAGAATCAAGTGGAGATAGCATGGATAATGTAGATTTGCGGGAACAAACCCCGCCACAAAACATTGAAGCAGAGCAGGCCGTTTTGGGGGCCATTTTCTTAAGTAATGACGCCATGCCTGAAGCGATGGAATATCTCCAAGCTGAGGACTTTTACCGTCGAGCACATCAGATTATTTTTCAAACGATGATTGATTTGAACAATAACGGCAGTGTTGTTGATGCTGTGACAGTTAACGATGCCCTTACTGCTAACGCACAAATTGATGACGTTGGTGGTGTGACTTACATTGCTGAGCTGGCGCAGGCAGTGCCAACTGCAGCGAACGTCGTTTACTATGCCAAGATTGTTCAAGAAAAGGCTTTGCTACGTCGTTTGATAAAGACAGCGACAGACATCGTTACCCGTTCGTATAATGAAGAGGATGATGTTTCGACACTGCTTGAGAATGCCGAGACAGAAATCATGAAGGTGGCCGACGATCGCAATAGTGGTGGTTTTAAACCGATTGCGGACGTGTTAAATCAGGCCATGAATACCGTTAACGAGTTGTCGAAGAATGGCGACGAAATTACCGGTTTAGCTACCGGCTTTCATGAACTGGACAAGATGACGACTGGATTCCATGACGACGAATTGATTATCCTTGCTGCTCGTCCTGGTGTTGGTAAAACAGCGTTTGTTCTGAATATCGCCGAAAACGTGGCGACAAAGACGAATAAAACGGTAGCTTTGTTTAGTCTTGAAATGGGAGCTGAATCGTTAGTCAACCGGATGCTTTGTGCTGAGGGTAGTATCGATGCAAACCATTTGAGAACAGGACAGCTGACTGATGAAGAATGGCAGAACCTCGTTGTTGCCATGGGCGCACTATCTAAGACCAGTGTTTACATTGATGACACACCTGGTAACCGGATGGCTGAAATTAGTGCAAAGTGTCGTCGTTTGGCCAAAGAACATGACCTAGGGATTGTTATTGTCGATTACCTTCAGTTGATCGAAGGTGGGAACAAAGAAAACCGACAGCAAGAAGTTTCTGATATTTCCCGTCAGTTAAAGAAATTGGCTAAGGAATTACGTGTACCAGTTATTGCTTTGTCACAACTATCTCGTGGTTTGGAACAACGACAGGATAAACGACCAGTGTTATCTGATATTCGTGAATCTGGTTCAATCGAACAAGATGCCGATATTGTTGCCTTCTTGTACCGTGATGACTACTATGAACGTGACAACGATGATGAGGATAATGACAATGATCCGCGTGATGATGAGGATCAAAACGTTGGGGAAGTTGAAGTCATTATTGAAAAGAACCGTTCTGGTGCCCGGGGAACTGTCAAATTGCTATTTGTTAAGTCGTATAACAAGTTCTCAAACATTGCGTATAACGCGCAAAACTAAAGTGACAACCAATAAAACGGGCGTGCATCGATATGATGTGCACCCGTTTATCATTACTAATCAATCATTATTTCCGGGGAAATAAATTGGAGGGAAGACCGATGCAACAACAAGTTACTGGGAAAGAAATTAAGCTGCCATGGTTATTAGTTGCCGGGCTGCTCAACAATATGGGACAAAGTTTTATTTGGCCATTAACAACCATCTATATTCATGATGCACTTCATGAATCATTAACGGTCGTTGGACTTGTATTGTTGTTTAACTCAACTGCAAATATCATTGGTGCTTATTTAGGTGGCTGGCTGTTTGATCGTGTTGATGCTTATAAGCTGACGTTGATTGCGACAGTTTATGAGTTTATTGCCACGGCCTTCTTGATTTTTTGGCATGGGTGGCCGGCCTTTCCAATAGGTCTTGTATTTATGGGCTTTGGTAGTGGACTTTTGATCACGCTGATTAATTCTTTAGGAACGACCATTAAAAGTCGTGACGGTCGATATGTGTTCAACATGATCTACTTTATGCAAAACCTTGGGGTTGTCTTTGGAACCATGATGGTTGGTTTTGTTTATGAACACGGCGTTCAGTATCTATTCATTATCACAGCCGCAATGTATGTGGCCTACTTCTTCATCGCGATGACGCAATTTAATGTAGATAGTGTACGGGCCCATGCAGCCCATGCCAAGCAGACTAAGAGCAAAATCAAGTTGCCTAAGCCTAATTTGATTATCATCTGGACGTTCTTCGCTACACTGATTGTTATTTGGATCATGTATGAACAATGGACATCAAACATGGCAGTTTACATGACCGATCAAGGGATTCCACTGACAAAATATAGTTTGTTATGGACGATCAATGCCGGACTTATTCTTGTCTTTCAAATGGGTGTCAATTTTCTTGGTGACCGTATTCGCAATCCGTACTATCAAATCATCCCGGGAATTGCCGCAGTAGCAATATCATTTGTTATTTTGCTCTTTGTTAAACAGTACATCGGGTTTGTCCTTGCCATTGCTGTATTAACGCTGGGCGAAGCGACGGCCTTTCCAGCGATCCCGGCGATTGTCAATCAGTTGACGCCATTAGACGTGAAGGGAAAATATCAAGGTGCTGTTAATGCTTCCGCTGCTGCTGGACGCGCGATTGGTCCACTTCTAGGTGGTGTCCTGATTGATGCGACCTCATACAAATTTTTGTTTGGTTTTGCGGCGGTTGCCATTGCGTTAACATGGATCATGGTGATTGTCATTCGCCGATTGATGTATCATAAAACGACACAGTATTAATGTGTTCGCGTAAAAAATAAATACTAATAAGATCGGCAGCAACTCTGATTAGGGTCGCTGCCGATTTTGTTTATAGTGTTATTTTCAGAATTGTCAGTGAATTTGAGGTCAGAACCACGTACAATAAATATAATTATGATTATATTCGAGGAGATTGTGTAGTTGCGACGACAAGAAAAAATTTCACTGACGATTTTAACCTTTGGCGCTTTTTGGAGCTTACTATGCTCCACACTGATGAACATTGCATTACCAATTTTAATGCGGACGTTTCACGTTACAGCCGAACAAGTCCAATGGGTTAGCAATGGTTATATGCTAATTAATGCACTGATGATTCCAGTTAGTGCCTATTTAATTAAACGGTTTTCATTTAGACGGCTATTTCTTGGTTTTGCCAGTGTTTTTTTGGTGGGGACGATTCTGGGCTCGATGGCACCATCTTTTTGGCTGGTCGTGTTTGCACGCATGATTCAGGCCGTTGGAGCAGGTGTCATGGTGCCGCTGGTAAATGTCATGGCGATCCGTTATGCGCCCAAAGGTAAGCAGGGGTCAGTGATGGGCTTTATCGGATTGGCATTCAATTTTTCGCCCATTATTGGTCCGACACTGTCAGGCGTCATTTTGACCTACTTCTCTTGGCGGTATTTATTTATCTTACTAATTCCATTTTTGGCAGGCGTGTTGGTTGTGGCTTTTAAGGTGTTACCAGCAGAGTCGCACAGCTTGGCGTTGTCCTTTGACTACCAAGGGTTAGTGCTGATTAGTTTAGGTCTGTGGTTTTTATTGTGGGCATTATCAAACGTCAGCCAGTTGCTGTCGGGAGAAGGGTTACTGATTAGCTTATCCTTAGTAGCAGCGATAGTTTTCTGGCTATTATTCGTTTGGCTACAATTGCGAACAAGACAACCTTTGGTGAACCTCAATGTTTTTAAAACGCGCCAATTTACGTTTGCACTGGTGATTAATTCGCTGACAATCGCAACAATGTATGGCAATACGATCTTATTACCGCTGCTTGTTCAAAATAGCATGCATAAGAGCCCACTTGTGTCCGGACTGGTTATTTTACCTGGGGCACTAATTACTGGCTTTATGTCGTCTACCAGTGGCAAATTTTATGATCGTTTCAAAATCAAACATTTAGTGCTCATCGGACTTACAATTGACCTTTGTGGAACGCTGTTACAAATGTTGATTGGTGCACGGTCATCGATTTGGATGGTGACGTTAGGCCAGGCGGTTCGTCAATCAGGTTTGGTACTGATGCTGATTCCGTTACAAACGCATTCGTTAGTTTATCTTAAACGGGCGCAACTTCCCGATGGTGTCGCAATTTTTAATACATTACGTCAGGTAGCCGCAACGATGGGGACGGCATTAATTGTGGCTGCTATTACGATTACTGATGCCCATTTACATGTGCCAAACTCGCGAGTCGGGATTCAAGTTGGTTTCGGCATTTGTTTGTGTCTATTACTGGTTGCAGTGACGCAGGCCTTTCGTTTACAAAATGCGAAGGGAATTCCAGACAATGGCTAGGCAGAAACAATTTTAGTTTCACGTGTAACAATATGGTTTTCCATTTCTTCTAATCAAGGGGTTGATTCATGAACACTTAATAGTACGCGACCGCGTGATGGCGACTGTAATAGTCGTTGTTGCGCGATTTTAACATCTTGCATTGGAAAAATGCGGTCGATGTGTGCGACGAGCTGACCAGTAGCGAGCATATGAATGATTGTTTGATATTGTTTTGGTGGAATCGGGTTGTTGTTGAAGTGACTACGGATATCTTGTCTATGCGGCTGATAATTTGGCAATGCTGAGGTAAATAGAACACCATTCGTTTTTAACGTGCGCTCAATCTTGCCTAGTGTTGTGACATCACCGGCTGTGTCGAGGACATAATCGAATGTTTCATTAGCGAGTTCTTCAATTGTTGAGCGACTGTCGGCATCTACAAAAGTTTGCCGTGTGTACGCTAAGCTTCTTTGAGAAGAAAGGATTGTGAAGGCTATTCCACGCGAAGTTAAAAGCTGGGCGAGATAATCGCCAACGCCACCAGAGGCCCCAATGAGTAAAACGTGGTCTGCTGCTTTCAAACGGACACTGTTTAAAATCATCATTGCGGTATCAGCGCCGCCAAAAATGGTTGCGGCATCAGCGAGAGAAACCTCGTCTGGTAGGGTGAATAAATAAATTGGAATTGGTGCGTTGATGATTTCTGCGTAACTACCCGTTGGTGTTGCCCCAACGACACGTGTTCCGACAGCCGGTCCAAGTAGATGACTCGCGTTAACAATTCCTGAAAAGCCATAGCCCGGTATTTTGGGCAAATGGTCTGCGTGAACATCAGGTAGTAACCCCATTTCACTTTTTACATCCCAGGGTAATACTGGGACAAAATGGACATTTACCAGTGTGCCCATTAATTGACCATGCAGGGATGGTGTCTCAATAATCCGTAATGCATCAATGCCGTCGTAACTGGTTTGCATGACTGCTTTCATGATATGGACCTCCATTTGTTTTGATGCACGCAGTATAAAACGCATTTCGTTTTGATAAAAATCAGTATTCTGATTTTGTTGATTTCTCACTTGCGAGCATCCTTTTCTCATGGAGGTGGTTACATGCCAGTCGTTTTATGGTTATTAGTTTTGCTAGGTTTGGCGAAAATTTTCTCGGTTAGTTTTGTGTTTGTTTTAGGCTGGGCTAGCGTTGCCTTGGCAATCTTCTTGGCGGTGAGAATTTGTGCGGTTTTATTCTTTAAGCGAAGGTTGTATTAGAAAAAGGGTGATGACCGACCGCACTTAGCTTGAGTAAGGCAAGCTCAATGTTTAAAAAAAGCAGAAATATTCGCTTGAACGCAGAATGCCCCGCTCCAAATGATAGGAACGGGGCATTCTGCGTTATTTTGGTAAAAAAGTTTCGTCACCAAACTCTTAACTGCTTTTAGTCGATTGTTTGATTGATTGGCTGATGAAATAACGATTCAAGAACTTGATACTTTTGCGTTGCTGTTTGTGCGTTGTCATCGTCTTTGATTGTGATATATTCTTTCGATAACAGAAAGAAGAAGTCGGCTAACATAAACGTTACGTTATGGTCGGTAGCCCATTTGATCCCGGTCTGTAGAATAGCGATGGATTCTGGTTTTTTGCCGTGGTGAAACAGAGTTAGCGCGTATTGATAGAATATTAAACTAAAGTTTGGATCAATAGTTAGATTATCATCGTTCAAGATAATGTTTTCGAGCCGTTTGAATCGATTAAATTCGTGATTGATATTGGATTCACTTTCGACAAAATCAATGCAGGAAATGATGATCATTTCTAAGCTGGTGAGGTGTGTCTGATGTGGAGAGTAGGTGAAGGATAAGGCTAGGTTCAATTCTCTCAGTGCTACTTGCGCATCTTTTGTTAATTGGTAAACGCTGCAGGCATGGTAGTAATAATAAATCTGCAAATCGTCATCTCGTCGCAAGTGATCCGCAAGTTCGGATTTTTCTAAATAGTCCCGCATTTGTTGATATAAATGCTGATTACATAGTTGTTCAACAGTTTCGTTAAAGTTCTCGTGGTGACCAATTTTGTAGTAATGGTTCAATAAAGCGTGGTCGATGGACATGTTTAATCGGTTACAAATTTGACCAAGCAGAATCGCATTGGGTACGTAATTACCACGTTCAATGTTGCTGATGAGCCCCTGCGAACAAATATCACGCGCTAATTGTTTTTGCGTTAAGCCTAAACGACGGCGTTGCATGGCTAAATTTTTGCCCAATGTTTGTGCCATGGCAGCAAACGATGTTTCATATTCAGACATGATATTTTCCTCTTAAAACGTATCTGTCTCAGCAATACAAATAATTAATGAGTGCAGTTTAACATCCTTTTCATAAAAATGGGCGGGAAAAGTGTTGATAAAGTTGGTCTACCAACGTTGCCAAAAAATGTGTGTTTTAAATAGTGTTCAATATGGTTTAAATTCAAAAGCCCGATTTCTCAGCAATACAGCGAGAAATCAGGCTTTTTTAGACTATTTAAAATTTGGTACACCAAAACGGAGGTAAAGCGCGATGGTTACCACAACGTAGGCTGTTCGACCAATCAATGGCCACCAACGAATGAGACCCTTGGACCGGTCCGTTTGATAAGCCAATTCAAGTGAGGCGAGACTGCCGACGACAAGAAAGACCCAACTGGCAAGTGTGAGTGCCATTACGATAGTTACGGCGGACCACCACATCGCAATGTGAGTAGACACCTTGGGGTCAGAATATGATTTGACAGTGGTTACCAGACAAGCTGCGACATAGCCAACGGCCAGTAACTGGGCAAGAAAATAATACACGAGCAGCACTCACTTTCTTCACGGTTTCATTAAAACGTTCGGTTAATTGTACCGCAAAACGTGCACCTCGCCCACTGTGATTAGAACATCGTTGGCACAATCCCGCCGTCCATACGAATAGCGTTACCACTAAAACCACCAACGGCAGGACTAGCGACAAGGGTAACAAGCTTGCCAATTTCTTCCGGGCGAATGAGTCGACCGAGCGTTGACGTTGGTCGATTCTTGGCCATGTATTCACGTTCTTTTTCTTCAAACGTTTGTTTCGGGTCAGGGTACAGATCGTTAATGAAATCGACCACGCCTTCAGTCAGTGTGGACCCTGGCATAACGGTGTTTACCGTAACGTTAGTACCACGAGTGACGTTGGCTAGGCTCTTGGATAGATTCAGTTGCATGGCCTTAGTCATGCTATATTGCGGCATTTCTGGGGATGGCATGATGGCGGCCTCACTAGCGATAAAGATAACCCGACCGAAATCAGCTTTCATCAGCCCTGGTAAATAAAATTTCACGAGGTCATTAGCACTTAAAACGTTGGTGTTAAAGTAGCTATTCCAAGTTTCATCATCGATGTCGAAATAATCCATGGCACCAAAAATACCTAGGTTGTTGATAAGGATGTCCAGTGTTGGAAACTTTTCTTCCAGTGTTGTGCGACCGTCAGATGTTGTTAGATCAAACGGTGCTGGTTGCAAAGATGCATCTGGGACAGCTTCGGTAATGTCGCTGATGGCCATTGAAACACTCTTCTGACTGCGGCCATTGATAATAACCGTGGCCCCCTCCCGAGCTAGTTCAGTAGCAATAGCTTTTCCAATTCCTTTGGTTGAACCTGTTACAAGGGCAATTTTGTGCGTTAATTGTAAATCCATATGGCATAATCTCCTGTCTTTTTGCAATCATCAGGTTAGTTGGTTATCAGTTAAAGAACAAGTAGGCACTTTTTGGTAACCGCTGAAAAAGAGAATCATAACAATTAATATATTTGTAAAACACGAACTATATAATTTATATTGAACATAATAGTTAATGTTTATCGTTGATTTAAGAAAAGTGCAATGATAGAATTCCTTTATTAACTTGAAAACGAGTTAACGAATGCTTTTATAAACACGAACTTTATTTAAATGTTCGAAATTAATTAGAAAAGTCAGTCACTCATTTGATGATAAGGAGACGTTAAGGTGAAACGTGCATTGATTAGCGTATTCAATAAAACAGGAGTTGTGGATTTTGCCAGTGGTTTGGTTGACTTGGGTTTTGAAATCATTTCAACAGGCGGGACTGCACGTCATCTAAGCTCCGCTGGGGTGCCAGTTATTAGCGTAGAGTCAGTGACACAGTTTCCTGAAATGCTTGATGGAAGAGTTAAAACGCTCCATCCCCGCATTCATGCAGGAATTCTTGCGCAGCGCGATAAAACTGAACACATGCAAACGTTGTCTGAAAACAATATTGAACCGATTGACGTTGTGTGCGTCAATCTATATCCATTCTCTGAAACGATAAATCGACCGGGTGTTTCACGTACCGAAGCAATTGAGCAAATTGATATTGGTGGTCCGACTGCACTGAGGGCGGCCGCGAAGAATGCTAAAGATGTTTGGGCTGTTGCAGATCCGAGCGAATATTCAGCTGTACTGAGCGGCATTAAGTCTGAAGATGCGACGTTACGCAGTCAGCTGGCGGCAAAAGTTTTTTCCATTACTGCCGCCTACGATGCAGCTATTGCACATTATCTAAATCCTGAACCCTTCCCAGAAAAATTAACGATGACTTATCAGAAGCGCCAAGCTCTTCGTTATGGTGAAAATGCACATCAACAAGCTGCTTTTTATACAAAGGAATATCCTTCGAAAATAAGTCTTGCATCTGCTAACCAGCTTCACGGTAAAGAACTCTCCTACAACAATATTAAAGACGCTGATGCAGCTTTATCCGCACTTAGTGAATTTGATCGACCAGCAGTGGTGGCGGTCAAACATATGAATCCGTTTGGCATTGGTCTTGGAGATGATATCGAGCAGGCATGGGACAAAGCATACAGTGCAGATAAAATGTCGATTTTTGGTGGCATTGTTGCGCTGAATAGATCGGTCGACCTTACCACAGCGACAAAGATGCACGCCTTGTTTCTAGAAATTATCATGGCGCCTGCGTTTGATGACGATGCTTATGCAATTTTGGCTAAGAAAAAGAACGTCAGATTGCTCACTATCGGATTAGGAAAAGCGCAACCAGGTGAACTTGAGGCGATTTCTGTAACAGGTGGGTTGCTTTTACAAAATAAAGATCGTCAGACTGAAGCAATTACTGATATGACCGTTGTAACAGAAATTCAGCCAACTGAGGCAGAACTAAAAGCTCTTCAGTTTGCACAAACTGTTGTGAAACATGTTAAGAGTAATGCCATTGTTGTAGCTACTGCTGATCAGACATTGGGCATTGGTTGCGGCCAAATGAATCGTATTGGTTCAGTGGAACTAGCTATTAGCGCCGCAAAAAAACAGCCTCGATTTAACGAGGCCGTGTTAGCTAGTGATGCCTTTTTCCCGATGGACGACTGTGTTGAATATGCGGCTAAGCATGGTATTCATGCAATCATTCAACCAGGTGGTAGCATCCGTGATCAAGATTCTATTGATAAGGCCAACGAACTTGGCATTGTAATGGTGACGACAGGTGTTCGACATTTTCGACACTAGTTTATGACCTGATGTTATTACGCCAAACATACAGAATGATAATCCGGGGGTATTTACATGCATTGGTTGGCTGATTTAATGGCAGCAATAGGCGTTGTTCTGAATGGGATTCCTCAAGGTATTATGGCCATGACTCTGGGATTCGCCATTTTTCCGACATCCTTTTCCTTCGCTTTTGGCGCATTAGTGAATGGCGCAGTCGGATCAGTTGCGCCTATTTCATTTCAGGCCGAGTCATTAGGCTTATTGAGTCGTTTAGGTCAAACACACCGAGAACGGTCGTCGATCATTTTTGGCGGTTCCATCTTTATGTTAGTTATTGGTTTGACAGGTACTTTAACGAGTATCGTACATGTTTTAGGAAATGGTATCATCGCGGGTATGATGGCAGGCGTCGGTTTAATGCTTAGTAAGATCAGCTTGACAATGGTTAAAAACGAACGAATTGCTGGCGGCACTTCTGTCGGCGTTGCTGTGCTGACATATTTATTAACGAAGGACTTGGTTTGGACAATTGTTTTATCCGTCATTGCATCAAGCATAGTGGCCGTTTATGGCATTCACTATCGGGTGGAACTGCCACAATACGTTGTAGAGCGGCGCTTTCACTTCTTGAAACCAATGGTTAATCTGCGAGTGATTCGGGGAGCACTAAGCTTAGCCTGTTTGAATATTGGCGCGAACATTTCATACGGGCTGGTAACTGGTCAGTTAACAGGCATTAAGCCAAATCCGGTGAACCTGAATATTCTGACGGGGACGCAGGCCTTTGCGGATATGGGAACGAGTTTACTTGGTGGGGCGCCAGTAGAAAGTATTATTTCGGCGACCGCAAGTGCACCAGAACCAGTTGTTTCTGGAATATTGATGATGTTGCTAATGGCACTTTTATTATTTTCCGGTTGGTTACCACGATTGGGTAAATATGTACCAGCTGCTTCAATTGCAGGATTTTTGCTAATTTTGGGAGCTGTGATTATTTTTCCAGAGAACGCTGCGTTAGCGTTGAAAGGATCTGGTGCATCGATTTCCGCGTTGACATTGATTGTCACAGCATTAGTTGATCCAATGTCAGGCTTATTGACAGGGGCCATTTTCAAATTTATTTTGCCAATAATCGGATTGGGGTTATGAGGATGGAAAAAAGTTATGAAGTTACGATAGGAGTTTTGAAAAGAAAGTTGCCGATTATTCCGATTAGTTCGACTGTTGCAATCGCATCGTTTGTTCTGCTCGGGGATACAGAAATGGCTAGTTATGCAGCCGCTGAACTTGTCAAACGAATAACTGAACCATTTGATGAAATCGTCACAATGGAAAGCAAAGGTATTCCGTTAGCTGAAGAAATAAGTAAAATAACGCATCGTAAAAACTATGTCGTCCTTCGCAAGAGTGTAAAGGGGTACATGGCTCATCCAATAAGTGTTCCTGTAAGGTCAATTACGACAGATGAGTCACAAACGTTAGTGCTAGATGGTAATGATGTTCTTCGACTTACTGACAAACGAATACTCTTAGTGGACGATGTGGTTTCGACTGGAGGTTCATTGACTGCAGCAGAAAATTTAATGGCTAAAGTTGATGCCAATGTTGTTTGTAAATGTGCGATTTTGGCCGAGGGAACAGCAGCAACGAGGGATGATATTACTTTTCTGGGGTCTCTGCCAGTCTTTTCAATTTAAGGCGTCCCAATAAAAATAGACAAAAAGAAACTGACCTAGGATCGGGGAATCCTAGGTCAGCCATCATTCTAGAGAGAGTCTTAACATATCTGGGGGGAGATACATTACGTCGGAGGAGTGAGGGGTATGAACTCCTTCGATGCTTATAATATACCGACGTTACCTAAAAGTAAGCTTAAAAAGACTTAATGAAATAGTTGCGAAACGCGGAAATTTCGGTGTTAACGTTTGTAAACGATTGATGTGACAACGTTTACGAGTTTGAAACGTGGCGTATATTTTTTGAAAAATTTTTAGTGACGCTTTTTTCCCTGGTGCCATAATTCAACTGATGCGTAATCTTCCTTCAACAAGCTAATCATTTGTTGAAGGTGAGCCTGCTGCGTACCAGATGTTTTGGGACTAAATACATAACGTGCCCAAGAACGCTGATAGCCAGGCGTCAACGTATCGAAGGCTTGACGGGCATCAGTATCTGTACCGATTAGTTGTTTGAGTTCGCTCAACCGATCTTCATAAGTTGCCACGCGACCAGATGGATTGTTAGCACGACGAGGATTGCTTGCCAGCCAAGTTAATCCCACGGCTGTATAGTTACCATCAAAACTCACCATCCGCGAAAACTTAAGGCCGGTATCAGCTACTGCACCGCTGTCCTCATCAACATTGAGAGCGGGGAAAAGAACATCGCGATGAATCCCAGACAGACCAAGTTTGTTTTTCAATTTTGGATAAATTAGGTAAAGATAGCCCCTAGATGAAAGCAATTTTTCGTTCGCAATCGTTTTAATTTCCGCGGCCATCATGTCTGTTGATAAACAAAAACTCAGAATGAGATCGTTTGTTTTTGTTGAGTCGCTGACTTGTTTAAGAGATAGTGTATCAATTGTATCAGGTTGATGACGGATTGAAACATGTTTGTACGTTGGGAGTTTGATTTTGTCGGCAAACGTTTTAGGCATAAGTATCACCTTTCATATATGCATTAATCTGAGCGTTAATTGTCATCGACAGCATAGCATAGTGCGCAAGAAAAAGGGGTTAAGTACGCCGCTTAAGACGCATTTAACCCCTTATATTTACTTCATCTTAGTGTAAATCAATAGCGACTGATCCCAACTGGTTGGCCATCTGGTAGCTGATCTTCATTAACGACAATCACATCACCGCCACGTTGAAGCATAGTGACACACAGTGAAGGAATAGCATTAGCGGCGGTTGGGTCGGTAATGAATTGATCACGGTCTAAGTGACCGTGCCACTCGGATGTGTCGGCGACGATTAAAGTCCCTAGCTGACCATGAGAAACAGCCGTGGCGATGTCGGTTGGTAATTTGACCTGATGATTGGCATTAGCAGCATCATGGTAAGCCTTGAGTCCTGTTTGAATAATTTGATCGGCATGCTGTTCAAATAAGGGTTCAACCCGTTGCTGAATCTGGGCAGTACTTAAGTTGGCAGGAGATTCATTCAGTACATAATCGGTGGAAACATGTGTTAATCGGCTGAGTTTGCGGAATAAAGCTTGATTTTCTGGTAAGGCAAACAGAATTAGCGGGCGTTGTGTATCTTTTTGCCAAGCTTGCATGAAGTTATCAACGGCTTGGAAGTAATTTGTCAGGTCAATATCTTTGCCGACATCCTTTGTGTGGTGCCCATGATAGCCGGCGTGTTCGCCGCGACTGACACCGTTAACGTCTCCGCCACGGATTTCTGTGCCGAGTGCTTGTGTCAAGGTGGTTGGCGCATCCTCTGGCAGAGGAGTTAAAATCACGCGATGATTACGAATTTGGTAAAGCTTAAACGAGTCACCATTTAGAGCAAGTAAATCGAAATCGAATGCGCGCTGTTGTTCACGCAGCAGTGGTCGTAACTCGGGCACGGTGCTTACAGACACTTGGTCAGTTACGTTGGTGGACAAATGATCGATGATTACTTGATCTGCTGTGGTTAGAACGGCGATGCTTTCTTTAATATTTTGTGCAAATAGTGCGTCGTCGCTGAGTGCCGCTGATACTCGCGGCTCAATGCTGGTCCACCAGTCGGTGCCAAACTGACGGGTGACGTGTTGCTTTGCCTGACGAATAAGATCCTGAACACGTAACCGTGTGTGTGGCCGATCAGCAGGATCAATGTTTGCGTAAATTGATACAACTGGTGCATCGGGATGTTGTGTTAATAAAGTTGTTAATGTAGCTGTATTTAACAGTGAGTTTGGCATATGCGTTATCCTCCTAATTTAAACACGTCTTAGTTGTTTAGGCATGCGTCCTTTAAGGCTTCAAACACCCGTTGGACGGAACTTTCTACTTGATAGCGTAGCAAGCACTACGGTTGGACGCGAATTATGTGCCTATGGGGATGAATCCGCATACAATGCCAAGCAAGCTGTAAATTAGTTAATTATTGAATGTAATTCTCACTGATTCGATTTGTGCAGCCGAAATGAAAAGTAGCTATTTTAAGCTGATATTATAGGCAAACTGGCGTTATGTGGTAGGAGGATCTTGCTTAAAAAGAAACTGTGAACGTCTATTAACACTATTTGATGAGAGGACATTTGAAAATGATAAGGGTGTGCTTTCGCAACATTATTCCTATTAGCAAATAAATTGAGAAAGCGTCAATTAACACAGGAAATGCAGGTTAACTGCTAGCCATTGGCCTTTGATTTAAAAATAATAACGATCATTTAACATCGGCTAATTATTCATTGTATAATTTAATTTGGTAAAACATTAGTCACTAAAGTATGTAGTGACTAATATAATTTATATGTTGAGTAAGGAGATAATTCTCAAATGAAAAAGCATAAGCTATTGTTTTTAATCCAGTTTATGGCGTTAGTGGTTAGTTTAATGGGACCGTTGATGTCCGTTAACACTGTAAAGGCGGCTAACGTTTCAGTATCTGGCCTGAATGCCAACGATGCGACTATTTGGGACGATGCTGGAAACAATGTTACCGGTCAAAAGGATCTCGATCGGTACAGTAACTATACGGCAAAATATCAATGGAAGATTGACGATGGGGTAATGATCTCTGCCGGAGACACGACGTCGTTCTCACTGCCAGATAATGTCGTTATGAATAGTGATGTCACATTTAATATCACCAATAATGATGGTAAGGTCGTCGGTACTGGGACTATTTTAAAAGGACAGTCACAAGGGACGATTACTTTTTCTAATGCCTTAGAAGATACTAATTTTAATCGCGAAGGCCATTTATTTTTAAATGTTATTGGGACACACTCTGGTGGTGGGCCAGCAAGTTATTTTATCAACAAAATTGGTTGGGTAGATGGCAGTACCTATGACAAACAAGGCTATCCTACTGAGGTTATTTGGGAAGCATCAGTTAATCCTGGAGCAGCAAATCTTAAAAATGTGGTGTTAACTGATACCCTCGGTGAAGGACAAGAGTACATTTCTAACTCAATGACTTTGACTAAGCGTCATGAAGAAAACGGTCAGTGGGTCGATGATGGCACAATAACACCGAATGTGACTGTAAATGGTAAACATTTGACGATTAACCTTGGAGATATATCCACTAATATTGATGTTGTTTACAAGGTCAAAGTCACAAATTTAAATTCAAATGGCGGTAATACTTGGAGTAACACGATTTCTGCCAATACATCAGATAGTCCAGACCATGGCACCACTGTGAATAGCAATGTTGTTTGGGGCGGCGGTGGCACCGGAAATGGATCAAGTGGTTCCGTTGACTTAGTAAAATATGATGAACAAACGCATGCTACGCTGGCAAATACAACATTTGATCTTTACAAGGACAACGTATTGATTAAGTCAGGCCTAACAACGGATGCTAACGGAAAAATATCAGTCGCAAACTTAGCAGCTGGAGATTATTCTTTTGTGGAACATCAATCCGCAGCAGGCTACCGATTGAGTAAGACTTCTATTCCGTTTACGATTAGTAAAGATCATCAACATGCCGATGTGTCGGCGTACAACACGGCGGTTGTTTCTGTTACTGGTACCAAAACATGGGTCGATGATAATGACGCTGCTGGCAAACGACCTCAGAGTGTCGTTATTGATCTTTATGCAAACGGCAGCAAGAAGGACAGTCAGACGGTTTCTAATAAATCAAAATGGCAATACGCCTTTGACAACCTGCAAAAGTATGACAATCAAGGAAAGGTCATTAATTACACCGTCAAAGAAGAACCTGTCGCAAATTATAAGAGTACTCAAACAAGCGAAGGATTTACCAACACATATGTGCCTAGCGAACCCGATAAACCTGGCGAACCGTCAAATCCGGAAACCCCAGGGACTCCGGAAGTACCAAGCACACCAGGAATTCCTGAAACCCCAAGCGTGCCAAGTACCCCAGAATTACCAAGTACACCAAATAAAACAGAAACTCCAAATACATCTGTTGTACCAAACAAACCAAGCACTTCATCCGAAAGTCAGGCAGCTTTGCCTAAAGCTGCTTTGCCGACACCAACAAATTCTGAGCCCCAAAACGGTGAAGTTAAGACGGCCAAGACAAATAAGGAAGGCCGTTTACCATTTACAAACGAAAAGAGCAGTGGTCTTTTCGCTGTCATCGGTGTGGCGGTGTTATTAGTTGCCGGTCTATTACTATTGCGTCGTAAACACAGTTAATTGAAATGCATCTTCTTCATCAATTAGCTCGGTGTGCTTAAGGATTAGACGGTCCTTCCACTAGTGATGTGGTCATGTGTATACGACTGCGGTTTGTCACAGACATGTAGGACAAATTTAGGACAAAATAGGACTGAACAGGGTATAATTTCCTCAGTTTAAGAAGGAGGAATTGATATGGAACTAACAAATACAGATTATGATATCTTAGATGCGATTGCCTCAGGCCGTGTTGAATCCGGGACGCCAGTGACTCATTTTGTAGACTACTGTGATAATGCAATCGGTGGGGATCCTCGGCCTTTGATCGACGCTGGTTACATCGAAGCGAGTGGCAATACCGTCGAAGGATTAACTGATCAAGGCAAGCAGGCATTAGCAGATCGTAAGACAAAGTAATAACGTCTGCCATTTTGTCCCTTAGATTAGTAAAGTGTGTCATAATGAATCAACTAACTAAGGATAAAAGGACGGATTTAAAATGAATCAGGAATGGCGTGAACAGGCAAATGCCGCCGTTCACGGGTTATTACTATGGGCAGCCATTATCAACATCTTTTCTGGTGTTGTTATTAGTTTGACAATGTTAACGGGTGGGGCATCATTCTTCGTTTACACGGTGACCTTGATCCCAGCCATTGTAGGTGTGTGGGAGTTGTCCAAATTGAATCAGCTCACGGATCGATGGCTGGCCAATGGTAGCGCGTTTTATCAGCAAGGAATTATTAGTGTGATCTTTGCTTCTTGGGTAGCGGCTATCCTATTGTGGATTGCTGGTCATCGTTTGCAGGTTATTGCAGCTAATCATCGAAACTAAAATAGAGTTGAATCATCAGTTTTTATCTTGAACAATCAAGTTTGTGATTGTTTGAAATAAGCTCATGGTTCAACTCTTTTTCTATGTAATTTTGAAAATACACATGAAACGTAATTATTTTGTAGCGAAATGGTTAATCACAGGTGTTTAGTCTGTATTTTTAGGCTAAATAGGGTATCATTTAGTTCGAACAAAAGTTTTCTAAATTTACATATTCCTGGAGGGAATGAAAATGAGAAAGTATTTTGCCGAGTTTATCGGAACTTTCATGCTTGTTTTCATCGGTACTGGTACAGTTACGGTTGCTAAAGGCGGCACTTTAGCCATTGGTTTAGCATTCGGATTGGCCATTACGATGATGGCTTACGCCGTTGGTGGCGTGTCAGGCGGTAACTTCAACCCCGCAGTATCTATTGCGATGTTGATCAACGGTCGTTTGTCAGCTAGTGACACCATTTTTTACATTATTTCGCAATTTTTAGGTGCCACAGTTGCTTCAGCCGTGTTGGACTTCTTTGAACACGCATTAAACTTGCCAAAGAGTGTTGGTTTTGGTCAAACGGATTTTCCTAAGATCTCTGCTGGCGCAGCGTTCTGCTTCGAAACAATTATTACCTTCTTATTCGTATTTGTGATCTTGATGGTCACTAGCGACAAGTTTGGTAACGCCACAATGGCACCAGTAGCAATTGGTTTAACCTTAGCCTTTTTGATCATTGTTGCCTTGAACTTGACCGGTGGTTCTTTGAACCCTGCTCGTAGTTTCGGACCTGCCATCTTTGCTGGTGGTACTGCGTTGTCTCACTACTGGGTTTACTTGATTGCCCCAGTATTGGGTGCTGCTATCGCGGCCTTTGTTGGTCGTTGGATGGGTAGCGAAGACTAGACTGATTTTTAAAACTTTATATACGAACACCCTGGAAACTTGACCGTTTGGTCAGGCAACCAGGGTGTTTTTTGATGTCGAACGCTGTTTTTCATTCAATGCTTGTACTGGCAATAAACATCACGAATCCAGAAAGTTAAGTAATATAAAAATCGTTAAATTCTTAGAAAACAAAAATTTTGTCAGAAAAGCATCTTTCGTTTTTTATTTTAATGTTCCAATAGTGGCCGATTAGTCTGTGATAAGGGCTTTTGAACCGTACCAATTTAAATAAAACTAATACTATTTAAAAATGCAACTAAATGTTCTTATAACGCATTAATTTACTATGTTTACAAATAAATTGTGCGATATATAATTAACAAAATGTGATATTTAACGATGCTAATTTTTCCGAAACAGAGTTTCTGAGGGGATTTATGAAAGATAGTGAGTTGGGTCGGTTCGCAACGGCACGTAAAGAACACTACAAGATGTATAAGGCAGGGAAGCGCTGGCTGTTTGCAGGCATAGCGCTACTTTTTTTTGGCACGGGAATGATTGGTACGGATCAGATGGTCTTGGCGAATCAAACTGGTGCTCAATCACAGACAACTGAGACTTCAATCACTGCTTCTTCAAGTCTTGGCAATGACGGAGCTGCCCAAAATACGACTAATAACAGTGCAGTCAGCAGTGTTATTAGCAGTAGCTCAATGACTAGTGCTGCTTCTGAATCCAATGCGGCTCAAGTAGCCAATTCAGCGCAACTGACAGTTAGTCAGCCGATTGATGCTAAAAATCCAGATTTAACTAGTGCTAGTAGTCAAAGCAGCGTTAACAGTAGTTCAGAAAAAAATCCTGACAGTAGCGCATTAACTTCACGTGCGTATTTGGCTCAGCAAGATATTAATCAGGTGCCGACAAGTGCTCCGGCTGAAAAACAAGCGGCTGTGACTGGCAATGTTATTAATCCGGCCACGCTAGTTTCACGTGCGCCACAGGCAGATGCTGTTTTATCGGTTGCTACTAGCCAAAGCGTAGTAGGTAGTCTTCAACAAAGTACGACGTCATTAGTATCGCCGTCGCAATCTGCCGTGACTACGGCCTCTGAAGCTGGCATCGTAACAGTTCAGTCCAGAGCAAAAACGACTGTTACACGTGAAACACCTTTGCCATTAGACACTAATACCAATGTGCCCGCGTCAATTGTTCAACAAGCTGTATTACCGACAGGCAGCACGTTAACAATGATTAATGGCATGACAGTGATTAATGTCCCAGATGCCACGACAACGGCTCAGCTGATAGAACTGAAGAAATCGTTGGCGCTTGTTAATCAACCTGTGATGATTACGCAAAAGGACGCCAGTGTTAGCCTGCCTACTTTAAGCAACAACATGGAAATTGGAACAGCTAACGGGAACGTCACCCAAGCCAATGCGTCGACACAATTCACTGGTAACGGGACCAGTGTGCAGTTTAACAATAATGGGACAGTTGGCCTAACGGAAGATAAAAATGATGAAGTGGGTCATGCCAACCTTAACAACACAGTGGATTTCACCAAATCATTTACGCTTAAGGGATCAGTTCAAATTGGGAATAAAACTGGACCGCAGGGTGGTGCAGATGGAGTTTCATTGGTATTTGTTCCGTCGCCGGAGAATCCGACACAAACTTATAATGGTCAACCTGGTGGTGGTCTTGGTGTGCCAGGTTTGAAAGATGCCATGGCATTTGTTTTCGATACGTATTATTGGAACGGTGGCGATCCGAGTCAGGTTTATATTGGCTGGCGGACAACAGATCAGTCAGGACAGTTAAATAGTTATTCGTATACCGGGCAGTCTAATACGACTTGGCGGCCAATGAATAAGGCGTTGATTGATGGTAATTACCACAACTTTACGATGACGTATACGATTCAGTCTAACGGGGACGGTTTGCTAACAATGACGGTTCCTGACAATGGTGGCAATGGGACAACTTTTACCAAGGTCATCCCTAAGGCCAATCAAACTAACTATACGTTATCCTTTGCTGCATCAACTGGTGGCTCAAAAAACGCTCAGGGAGCTGGTATTAGCAGCCTGACATACACTAAAGGTGTTTCCAAAGTGACGCTGAACGTGAAAACACCATCTGGTCAATCTGCGCCAATTACGGTGACCGCGAATATCGGGGATACGATTCACATCTATCCAGATAAAAAGTCGGCCCAGGCAGCAATTGACACAGGGATGGATCCGTCCACGGTTGTGGTTTGGGATAACAGTCTTGGCTATGGAATTAAGTCTGCTGTGGCCTATACAGTTAAAAATGATGCCACACAAACGACGCCAGAAATTGATACCGGTAATGTGGTTACAACAACCATTCACTACATTGACGCTACTGGCAAACAGATTAAAGATGATCGCACTATTTCTGGAGTCGATGGGACTGCTATTGATTTGTCTGCTGTTGAGCCGGCATCCGAAGTTAAGGGGACAGATGGACTCAATTATTTACTTACCAAATCACCAAATTTGAAGGAAACATTTGGTACCAATACGTCACTGACATACACGTTTACGGCCGATCCAACGCCGACTGTGACAGCAGATGAGTCACAGGTTAATTCATATCAGGCAATGACCAGTGGCGCGCTTTCTAGTGCTAAATCAGCGTTGGTTGCCGCCAGTTACGCTGCGTCTGTCTCACCGAATGATAAAAATGTTATTAATCAATATTCAGCAACTCAATCGTATTACACGGCCATTTTGGGTCAAGGAAGCGCAGCAATTAGTGCGCAGAGCGTTTTAGACTCAGTTAACGGCAAGGTCGCTGAGGTTATTACAACGGCTAATTCTGCTAACAGTTTGGCCACCAATCTTGAACAAACGTATCTGAAGGAACTGGCTGATGCATCAGCTGCAAATGTAGCTGCTCAATCGGCAAACTCGTTGTACCAGTGGGAAAAGAATAACTTTAAAAACGATTCAAACCTTGTTTACTATTCCAATATGGCACAATCTGATCAGAATAAAGCGGCTTCTGCTAACACAGCTGCCAGCTCGGCTACGCAACAATACAATTCAGCATTAGCAGTAGCATCTACGGCAATTGCCAACGCTTCTTCAGTAGCTAATAGTGCTGCAGCAGCGGCGCAAACGTTGACGAATGCAACCAGTATCACAGCGGCCCAAACGACATCCACTGCTTCTCAAGCTAAAAGCACGGCGGCTACTGCGACATCAATTGCCGCCTCCAACGTTGCCTCTACAGCGCAGAGTGTCGTGCACTCCGTTCAGTCGGCCGCATTATCCGCTGCAATGACTGCGATTCAGGCTAACATGACCGCTAGCCAGGCAATGTCATTAGCAGCTGCGGACCAGGCTAACGGGAATGTTCAAACTGGCGCCGGCACGACTTCGCAAAATGCGGATGCTGGGAATAAAGCGGCTCACTCTGCGAATAATGATGCTAATAAGGCATTACAATTTGCATCATTAGCTGCTAGTGCCGCTGATGATAATGACGTCAGCGCTGCGTACGATTATGCCATGAGTGCGTCTAGTTTGGCGGCTCAGGCGAACTCGGAAGCACAGGTAACGCACAGCGCGGCTGCGGTCGTCACTAGTTCGACAAAGACTGTGGCCAGTCAGGTTACCGTTGATAGTCAAGTGTCTTCACAACTGGCTAGCCAGGCCCAAAGCATTGCGTCGAATGCCGTTAATAATGCCGTAACCGCCAGTGGTGCGGCTGTTCAGGCCGTGACAAATGCCAATGCGGCCTCAGCAACGGGGAAAACTGACCTTGCGAATAACAAGGTTGTCAGTGCAGCCAGTTTAGCTCAGTCAGCTGCTAGTGGTGCGGCATCTGCTGCTTCCGTGGCCAGTTACGAGGCCAAACAAGCGACGTCATTTGCCAGTCAATCGAGTAACTATGCTTCTGCTGCCAGTGACTTTGCTTCGCGGGCATCCCTGGCCGCGGCTTCGAATGATGCGAGTTTAGCCAGTGAATATGCTGCTTCGGCGACGAGTGCCCAAACGGCAGCTTTATCGGCCGCTATGGTGGCTACCAGTCTATTCACGGTTGCTCAAAGCGCCAATGATTTCGTTCAGAGTGCTGTTAGTTCCGATAGTATTGCGGCGAGTTCTGCGGCAAAGGCCACCAGTGCGGCCGCGGTACAGGCTAGTGCGGATATTGGTACGATTCAAGACTTTGTGACGAGCAACAACTCGTTGAGTGTCAGGGCCGCTAATAAGGCCGTATTGGACAAACAAAATGCACGTGTTCAATCACAAGCATCAGCGGCCGCATCAGCCGCTGCCTCCACACAGTCTTTGCAGACCGTTGCAGCTGATCAAACGGCAATTGCTAATAATCTGTACAAATCCGCTCAGTCAGCCGCTGATCTAAACCAGGCAGACAATGCTAAGACATTATATGCATCGGCGTCAGCTGCGCAAAGTAAAGCCGACTCCGCGGCAAAAGCGGCGCGGGCTTTCTACATGGACTTCTTAGCTGAAGATGATGATATTGATGACGAGGTCAGTGCAGATAGCACTGCCGCTTCACAGGCCGCTTCCACAACGAAGTCAACAGATACCGATATGGTATCGATGATGACTAACCGCTCTGATGTTGCTTCCCAAGCTGATAGCATTGCGCAAAAAGCCGCCAGTAATGCAGCAACTGATAGTACAAATACCGAAGTTCAAAAATCGGCTGTTGCTATCAGTCAGGCAGCGGATTCTGCGGCCTCGTTTGCAACTCAGTTATCTAGTGATCGGGCAACAGTTGACCAACTGACGAGTACGGCATCTACGGCTGCGTTAAACAATGACGCGACAGGTGCTTCTCAAGCTGCCTCAACGGCGGCATCAATTGCGAGCCAGGATGCACAATTAACGACATCGTTAACGTCATTAAATACTATTGTCAGCCAGACAGCGCCGATTATTGCCAACGCAGTCCATGTTGATAGTGTTACTGCTAGTGAACAAGGTTCCGATGCGGCAGCAGCAGCCTCCACTGCTTCTGGTGAGGCAGTAACAGTCAGTCAGCAAAACAGCAACGTTAATAAAGCAATTTCTGAGGTTGCCAGTGCTGCGTCAGCGACGACCGCTGATAGCGCGCTACAAAGTTTGGCCAAACAAGGGCAGCAGGTTGCTAGTACCGCGAATAGTATTGAAACGACGGTAAACGGCTTGGCTAAGCAGGCCAGCACGTATAGTTCGATGGCCGCATCAGCTGCAGCGTTGAACGATGTTAATGAGGCTACCAAAGATGCCTCATTAGCAGCCAGTGCTGAGCATCAAATTCCTAGCTTACAAGATTCACTTCAAGGATTAATGAGCCAAGCAAATTCACTGGCCGTTGCGGCTAACCAAACGGCCATCGCCGACAGCACGGCTGCTGCCATTCAAAACTCAGCTGCTTCAACGGCTGCCAGCATTGCGAATAAGGCAACGATTGCTGCCGCTAGTGAGGGAACAAATGTTAATAGTATTCTGAGCGCTGCTAATTCTGTGGCAGCTACGGATCCTAAAAACGCAGAAGTTACCAATCTAATTAAGGGTGCTAACTCTCTGGCAAGCGCGATTGTGAGCGATAACCAACAAGCGTCATCTGCTACTAGTGAAGCTAATTCTTACGCAGCGTTAGCAGCTTCTGCCGCGGCCAACAATGATGCGTCATTAGCTAGCCAGTATGCGGCCAAGGGTTCTGCTGCCGCTTCGACTGTTAGCTCTTTAGAGTATCAAGTTGATAGTTTGGCTTCTCAGGCAAACAATATTTACAGTCAGATAACGACTGATATTGCTGGTGATGGTAGTGTTGCTAATTCAGCGGTTAGCGTCGCAAACAGTTTAGCTAGTCAGGCAACGCGTGATGTTGAACAAACCAACAGTGCCGCTTCTCAAATGACCAGTGCTGTTAGTGACGCGGGTCGATTAGTGAACACGGATAGCGCGAATACTGATTTAGGCGCCATTTTGACGTCTGCCAATCAGCTTAATAATCAAGTCAGTGACCAGAAAGTCAGTCTATCAACGGCAACTAGTATCGCTGAAAGTGCAGCTAGTGCGGCGTCAAACGCGGCCTTGCTGAATGATCAGTCAGCTGCAAAGTCGTTGGCGTCCGTGGCATCCACACAGGCCAGCACAGCGAACAGTATCGCTTCGACGGTTGCCAGCCTTCAATCAGGTGTTAACAGTGTTCATAGTCAAATTGCCAGCACAGTTGCCTTAGATAGTAATAATGCGTCAACAGCGGCTAGTGCAGCTAGTGTCGCGGCTTCAACGACGACCAGTGTTGCCGACCAAACAACGCAAACGGCGTCAACGGTCAACTCGTTGGCAAGTAAGGCAGCATCAATTGCTGCCCGTGATCCGAAAAATAAAACGGTTCAAAGCGAGGCCAGTGCGGTCAACTCATTAACAAGTGAAGCTTCAACCGCTGCATCTGCTGGAAGTGTTGCTGCCAGTAATGCTAGTGTGTTTGCTAGCCAAGCTGCGTCGGCTGCGGCTTTGAATGATGCCAGTGCAGCTAGTGCGTTTGCCAGCCAGGCTGCTTCTGCTGAATCGTCAGCGGATTCTGACGATACGGTCGCCAATGGGCTTGCCGCACAGGCTAAGTCCTTAACAAATGATACGCAAAATACGTTGATTCACGATAGCATTGGTGCCAGTCAGGCAGCGGATACGACCAGTAGTGCTGCTAACGTGGCTAGTATTGCCAGCTCACTGGTTGATAGTTTGGCCAGTGCAGCGAGTGCTAATGCCGCATCAGTTGCTAAAACGACGACTAGTGATGCCAGCAATACGCAATTGACGACGCTTTCCAAGAGCGCTGCCGATCTAGCTAACTCGATTAATGGACTGATTGATCAGGCCAAACAAGCCGCAGCAAGTGCTGCCACATTAGTGGATAAAGCCACTAGTGCTGCTAATGACAATGACTTTGCGACTGCCAGTCAACTCGCTAGCGAGGCAGATTCAGATCAAGATGTCGCTAATAGTTTGGAAACTAAGGCTGAGTCATTAACTAGTGATTTTAATTCAGTTGCAACGACTGTCGATCACACGGTTGCCAGTGATTTAGCTAGTCAGGCGGCCAGTGCGGCGTTGTCAGCCGATAGTGCCGCACCAATTATTAAAGCGGCCTCCGCAACAATAGCGACTAATTTGAGTTCATTGGCCGTTGTTGCTAATCAAGATCCTCATAACGCAAGTATTCAAATGGCCGTTTCAACAGCAACGAGTTTGGTCAATAAGTTTGCGACAACTGCTAGTGAAGCCAGCGCTGCTGCAGCATCAGCAACGGATTATGCAAAGAGTGCAACCAGTGTTGCCAGCTTTAATAAACCAATTTTAGCGAGTCAGGATCAGTCATTAGCTCTAAGTGCTGCCAAGGTTGCCAATGATTTGGCCTCGACAGCGGCAAGTGCACAGTCTGAAGTGACGAGTATTATGAACTCGGCCACATCAGCATTGGCTGGCGATAGTACCGCAGCAAAAGATGCTACTATGTCTGCTGGCAACACAGCCAGTAGTGCGGCAACTGGTGTAATGACCAGTAAAAATGTGGATAGTCAAATAACCAGTACCGTTTCGAGCACCAGCTCACTGGCTAAGACGGATTTAATGAATTCAGAAGTTCAAAGTCTGGATAGTAGTGCTACAAGTATCGACAGTGAAACGATGAGTTTGAACACCGTCGTGTCACAACAGGCGTCGATTGCTGCGAGTGCTGCGAGTGTTGCTTCCTTGGCAGCTTTAACAAACGATCAATCAACGGCTCAGTCTGCTGAAAAAGTGGCCACGTCAGCGGGAGCAGTGGCCTCCGCTGATGTGGCAAAGATCAATCAATTGAACGATTCGGCCACGTCAATTTATGCTCAGGTGCAAAAGTTGGTCACAGATGATCACAAAGTTGCAAGCCAGGCTGCCGAAAAGGTAACGACAACGAGCACAACTGCTAGTGGCGCCAACAAGACAATTTCAGATCAGCGTGCTGTTATCAGCAGCTTAGTGAACGAGCTGAAATCACTGGCTGGTGCGGATACAAAGAACCAGGCAGTTTCAACTGCCGTCAGTCAGGCAGTAGTTGCGGCCAAGTCAGCTGACAGTCAGGTTGCTTCGGCTACGTCAACGATCAGCAAATTGGCATCCGTGACCAGTGCGGCCAATTCCGCGGCTTCGTTAAACGATGTCAGTGGCGCTACGAGTGCACAGTCGGCCGCTACGTCTTTAAATGATGATATGACGAGCGATCAATCTGCGATTAACTCATTAGAGTCGCTAGTTCATAGTTTGGCTGACGATGCGAACGACAAAGTGACTGCCGATCACACAGCTGCCTCTGAGCAGGTAACCTCGGCGACCATCCATGCCAACATTGCGACAAGTGAGGCGGCATCGACGAGCAGTCAAGTTGCGAGTGTTGCAGGTTATACATCAGCTGGTAAAAAGTTGGCTGCCACAGATTCAGCTAATAAGACAGTACAGAGTCTAAACCAAAGTTTGGCATCGTTAGATTCTGCTGCCAGTGCGACATTATCTGCGGCCAATTCAGCTGCCAGTGTAGCGCGTTCGCTACAATCATTAGCTAGTGCCGCGGCTGCCTCTAATGATCCAGCATTAGCCACTAAACTGACCCAGTCGGCCAGTGCTGCAGCATCCACTGTGGCCAGTTTGGAAAGTACTGCCGACGCGGATAACACATCGGCTCAGTCATTAATGACGGCTCTTTCAGATGACGTCAAGGCAGATGCGAATGCGGTAAGCCAAATTGCCGATGGGGTTAACGATAAGGCGAGTGCGGCAACTAAACAGTCCAGTGATGTCAGCAAGCAGGCAGCCTCATTGGCTGGCAGTGCCGCAACATTGACAACGGCTGTTCAGTCGGGAGCAGATAAGGCAAACAGCAGTTACCAAAGTTTGATCAGTCAACAAGTAGCAACACAGTCGGAGTTAAACTCGGCAGACAGCCTAGCCGCCAGTTTGAACGATGTCGCACAACAGTTAGCTAGTCAAACGGCTTCCGCTGCGGCCCTAAACGATGTTAGTGCCGCAAGTAACTTTGCAGTGAGTGCCGCAAATGTCCAAAGTTTGCTAAATTCTGAACAGAGTGTTGCTAACTCGTTAGGCAATCAGGCTACTGCCAATAATCAACTGATTGCGCAGGCATTAAGTGCCGATAGTCATGCCGCTAGTTTGCAAGCATCTGGTGCAAGTAATGCTGCGAGTGTCGCTGGGTCGGCCACAGCAGCCGCTCAACATGTTGTAAATGGGACCAGTCTCGCTGCATCGACGGCTAATCAAGATGCCGATAAAGATACGGCCAACAAAGCCGTCAAGAGTTGGGCTAGCCAAGCAACTTCTGCTGCGAGCGCCGCTCAGTCAATTGAAAAGATTCTTAGCGCAACCGCAAGTACCGCTGCATCATTAGCCAGTCAAGTAGCATCTGCAGCAGCTGACAACGATGTTTCTGCCGCCAGTCACTATGCCAGTGCGGCGGCATCAGCTAATGCCAACACGCAGACACTCACAGATCAAGTGCAAGGTTTGACCAGTCATGCTACTGATTTACAATTATTGGTCAATAATACGGTTACGACAGACACATCAACGGCTGCTAGTTACGCCAGTGAGGCAACGAAGCAGGCATCCAGCGCTGCTTCCGCCAACCAGTCCACTGCTTCGCTAGCATCAGTGGTTGCTTCAACATCAACGGTTGCGACCAGCGCGGCCGGAACAGATAAACAAAATGCCAGTGTCCAGCAACTTTCTAGTGAAGTGGCGCAGAAAGTTAATGAGGCGACTAGCGCTGAAGCGGCCGCAAGTGAGGCTGCCGCTTTAGCCAACGACTTTGCCAAATCTGCTGCCAGTGCGGCTTACACTAATGACGCATCAGCAGCTAGTGAATGGGCCAAGAAGGCACAAAGCGCTCAAGAAGCCGCTACTAAAGCGCAACAGTTGGCGACTTCTGATGAGGTTGCTGCTAGCCAGGCATTAGCTAGTTTGCAAACGGCAGTCAAAGCCGATTCAAGTAACGCTACGAGTGAGGCAAGTGCAGCCTCAGCAGCTAACGAGGCCACTCAAAGTACTGCCAACAATACGACCAGTCACGTTAACTCAGCAAGTGCAACTGCAGCTCAGACCGGTCAACAAGCTGTAAGTGACCCGGCGAATGCAACTGTTCAAAGTTTGGACAAACTTTTACAACAGCAAGTCTCTGCGGCTCAAGCAGCCGGTAAAGTTGCCAGTAGTGCTGCCAACTTGGCGAGTGTGTTAGCCAGCGAGGCGGCTAGTGCTGCGTTGTTGAATGATGCTAGTGCTGCCAGCCAATTTGCGAGTGCAGCTGCTAGTGCCGAACAGGTAGCAACATCTGCTGCACAAGTGGTTCAGTCAGCTGAGGCAGCCGTCCAACAGATGGCGACAGCGATTCAGCAGGCAGTTAATACAGACGCGCAAAATGCCAGCGTTGCGGCTAGCGAAGCAGCCACTGCAGCAAGCCAAACGGCTCACGCGGGCGTCTTGACACCAGATGGTCAAAATCTGGCCAATGCTGCTCAATTAGCTAGGGATGAAGCCCAACGCGATGCCCGGTTAGCTGCTGAGGCAGCCGCGCATAATGATGTCGCATTAGCCCAACATTATGCACAACTAGCCCAAGCTGCATTAGAACAAGCTCAACAGTTACAGACTCACGCGGATTTATTGTTACAAGCGAACAAAGACCCCAACGTGAACGGTGCTTCGACCCCAACCATTGACCAACAGGCAGCATCGGCTTCACAGACTGGAGAAAACGGCGGTCTGACGATGGTTTCAACGCGTCCTGGTGCGTTTGCCAAGCAGGCTGTTCAACAACATCGACTGATTCCATCTGCCGTGATTAAACCAATGCGGTTCAAACATGACGGGGTGAATTCAACGACTAACAACAAAAAACTACCTAAAACGGGTGAACAGGGTGACGCTAACCTCCGTTTAACAGGCGTGACTAGCCTTGCTTTACTCGGTTTAGTCACACTATTGGGACTTGGCGAGCGAAAACGGCATTAAAAAAAGGTATTAAGCTCGTGAAAAGGTCGTTCATCAGGCTCAAGGTACGTTAAAATAGGACTTAGCAATTATGCTGAGCCCTATTTTTGTGAGCTTCTGGTATGATTAAAAAATAGGTGTGCAGATAAGTGAGGTAATGGGATGTATTACTTTATCAACGCAAGTTTTAACGAAAAGAAATCAGGAATTGAACACGCGGAAATGAAACGGCTGGGGATGTTTAAAGATCACGGCGAACCAGCAAAGATCGTCACGCGCTTCTTTTCACTGACGCTACACGATACGTTGGCTCATGCTGGCTTGGCGGATAGCGACATGGTCAATCTGTTTGACTTCTTCGAGGGTACAGAAGACCTTAAAAAGACGCCTTTTACACTGGCCGATTTACACGTGAAACCAAATTTACAAGTGCTGGTTAATGATCAAGATGAGCACGGGTTTATGGTGCGCAATTCTGAACGCATTATTCAGCGAATTAAAATGCGCGCTCCTGAGTATAAGGAAGTTGAAACGGTTTGGACGTTTGATCGTTATGGCAAACTGGTAAAGAGTGAATACTGGGATTCTCGTGGTTTCAAGGCGCTGGAGCAGTGGCATGACGCAGACGGCGTGGTTAATGCTGAGCAAGTCTTTAATCCTGATGGTAAAGTGGTTTACCAAACATTCCATATGAAAAATCAGGAAGGTAAGTACGATAACTCGCTGTATCGGATCATGAATTGGCACGGGACGAACTACTCATTTAACGGTGAGCAGGCGATGATGCGCTTCTTCCTTGATGAATTAAACAAACGTAACGGTGAAAATAACGTATTTGTCGTTGACCGAACGTTTGAATTGGCTTGGTCTGTGCTTAACATGCGGACACGGGCATTTAAGATGATGCACCTTCACTCAAATCACTTGAATGATCCTGAAAAGATCATGACGGCGACTCTGAACTATAACTACGAGTATGCAATTAAGAATTTGGACCAGTGGCAAGGTGTGGCGGCACCAACGCCACAACAACGGACGGACTTTATTAATCGTTGGGGCGATCAAACACCGGTCTTCGAGTTGCCAGTTGGGATTGTGGACAACGATGTTCTAAATGCGCCTCACGTTAAATGGTCAGACAGGACGCCAGGACAAATCATCATGGTGGCCCGTCTTTCTCCCGAAAAGCAGCAAGATAAAGTAATCGAAGCCTATGAAAAGGTTCATGCTAAAGTGCCGGCAGCGCGCCTAGATTTTTGGGGATACGCAAACGGTAAGGAAGGCGAACGATTGAATAAGATCGTTGCTGATAAAAAGCTTGGTGATTTAGTTACTTTCCACGATTACACCTTGGATGTTGGTAAGGTTTACGATGGTGCACAAATTAACGTGCTGGCGTCACGAGCTGAAGGATTTTCATTGGCTTTATTGGAAGCACAGTCTCATGGGGTGCCAACAGTGTCGTATGACGCAAAGTATGGTCCTCAGGGAATCATTGAAAATGATCGCGATGGTTACTTGGTTGAATTGGATAACGTCGATGCTTTGGCGGATGCCATCACGAAGTTACTTAAAGACGACCGGCTAATGCAAAAGTTCAGTGAAAATGCCTACGAGGATGCCAAACGTTTCTCAGAAGATGCTGTGTGGGACAAATGGCGGCCAGTTTTAGACGATGTTAGGGCGTTTGCTGCAGCTGACTCAAGAACACAGGCGGACAAACAACAGGAGGCCAGCAAATGATTTATTTCGTAAATGAATATCTGATGGCCTTGAATTCTGGGATTGAACATGCCGAAATTAAGCGGCTACAATTGTTTAAACATCAAGGCACCCCTGCCAAGTTGGTGACGCGGAACTTTGATCAAATGTTGTATGCCAACAAGCAACGGTTTGGCATCGAAGATGATCAGATCGTTAATATGTATGACTATTTCCAGGGCATTGAAGATCTAAAGCCAGTTGGCAAGAACGAACCAAAGATTGAATCGTTGAACTTAGCAGCTGATTATAATGTGGATCCCGGGGCTGATGTCAGTCATGTTTATGATGGCGATAAGCTAGTGATGAATGTTCATTTCGCGCCCGGCACCATTGGTCAGTCATACAGCGTTGATGCGTTTGACCGTACTGGCAAAAAAGTTCAAACAGAATTGTGGGACTTCCGTGGTTTTAAAACACGTGATCAATTCTTTAGTGATGCTGGTGAACTTATCAGTCAGGTTACTTACGCACCAGATGGAAAACGGGTGATTGAGGAATACTTCAGTCACGACAAAGAAGGGCACAACTTCCTGTCGTTACTCCAATTATTGGATTACAAAGGACAGGACCTGTTCTTTGATAGCTATGATGAACTGTTTACTTTCTTCCTCGACGAATTAAACCGTCGTGATGGTGAAGGTTCGACGTTCGTTGCTGACCGTCCGGGTGCGGCTTACGATGCAATGTTAAGCATGACAACCAAGGTCAGTCGGTTTATTACACTGCCGACGACACATACTATTGATCCTAAAGATCAGGTCTACGCTAACCTGTCTGGTATTTACGCCAATCCGATCGTTAACCAAATTGATAAGCTCTCCGGTATTATTGTCGCAACTGATGAGCAAAAGGCTGATTTGACGCGGTGGATGGGCGGTGAGGCGCAAGTTAAGGCACCTATCAGCGTTGTGCCATTCAGTGTGGTCAATGATGAACAGGCACATGCCAAACGTGTTCGTTTGCCTCAGCGGACGGCTCACAAGGTGATCGTCGTTGGGCGGTTAACTAAGGAACGTCATACGGAAGACGTCGTCAAAGCGTTTGTAACGGTGAAGAAGCACATCACTGACGCAACCTTGGATATTTACGGTTATGGTGACCAAGAGAAGCCACTGACCGAACAAATCAAGAAGGCTGAGTTAACGGATAGTGTCACGCTGAAGGGCTATCATCCAGATTTGGACAAGGCTTACGATGGTGCACAGGTTTACGTTAACGCCACAGAAAGTGACAACGAACCATTGGCACTGGCAGAAGCGTTGGCACATGGGGTTCCATCTGTCGTTTATAACGTGCATTACGGTCCGTCAGACATGATTGACGAGGGTAAGAACGGTTACCTTGTAGCGGATAACGATGTCGTTGGTTTAGCAAACGCTATTCAACGGGTCATGAAAGATGACCAAGTTTGGGAAGCAATGAGCCGTAACGCGTACGACAGCATCACACCGCGCACGGAATCGATCGTGTTTGCCAAATGGAAGCGGGCATTGCACATTAAACACTAACAGTTAGTGATGCGCTGGATGTCGCCTGCGGTTGGCAACATTGACACGCTCGCCGTGGGACCGGTTCAAGCCTCCTAAGTTCGGAGTCTTTCACCTCGCCGCAAGGCCTCGTGAGGTGCCGAGTCTTTACGCCCGTCCGTAACCTAAATTCGAGTAAATCACTCGAATTAACGTTACCTTCACGGCTCGGTATCAATGTTGCCGCCCTTCAGCTGATATAAGCGGCAAGATTCATCTGAGATCACTAGATAATTTAATGTTGTCAGTTTTGATGAACTGAGTAGTAAAACACAAAACTTAAATCACAAAAACGGATCAAATATGTTAATTCATATTTGATCCGTTTTTTGCTGTGAAAAGCCTTTATTGATGACAAATTTCGTATCTTTTATCAATAATCACAGAGTTATGATTTGAATTCAAAAATACTAATTGATATATTGTGAAAAAATCAGCATTAACGGAGATTTGCCGATGAAACGATTGTTTACTTTGTTTATGATTGCGTTTTGGATTATTGGCGCTAATCAAGTTGGTCCGCAGATGATGGCACAGGCTAATGAATCAGTAGAGAATGCACAACAGTCTTCGCGGGATGACTCGCAGACGGCTAATTCAATTGATGCTTCAGTGGCCAGTGATTCTACGACAAACAAGATAGCGGCGGTTGCAAATAGCTCATCCGCCGACAAAACTGATGCTATTGAGGTTAAGCCGACTGTTCATACGTTTGCTGAATTCAAAGATGCTTACGAAAATAGCGATGTTCACGAGATTACATTAGCCGCAGATATTAGTGGTGATGGCCGTCAGTTAGCTGCACGGACAACTTCGCTCGTGATTACTGGGAAGCAACACCAGTTAACTTTAACTGAGGGTGCACTGCCATTGGGTAAATCGGGTGATAATACGCGATTAACTTTACGAAATTTGAGCATTAACAACGAACGAAGTGGTTCGTTTATAACTGCTCAGGCTGGCGGCCGTGGCTGGTTATTGACGTTTGACCATGTGGATACGAAAAACGTGACCAAACTCAGTGACATTCCCACTGAACAAGTGTCACTGATTGAAACGATTGATCCTGCTGCTGAAGAATCAGCCAGTGAAAGTGAATCCTCAAGTAGTAGTTCGGTGTCTTCAATGAGTGAGAGTAGTCAATCCAGTGAAAGCAGTCGTGAATCAAATGATCCGGATGTTAGTGAAGGCAACAAGGCCAGTTCAAAACATTTGGAAAGTGAGGTAACCGTTTCACGTGAAACCAATTCAATTGATTCACAGTCAGCTAATCAGTCTAGTAGAACCGATGTAGAAACTAGTTCACGACCAGAAAGCACACAAACTTCCCGGGTAGAGGAAGACACAAAACTTGGCGAGACAGAACGTGAGGTTAGCAATATTTCTGAGTTACAGACTGCGATTAACGAACAATCCGTAACCAAGATTTTTTTGAAAAATAACATTTCTGCCACTTCAATATCTGCCAATCCCATCACCCGGAGTTTGGAAATCGATGGGCAGCAACACACTCTAAATATAGGTAGTGGCGCTTTACGTTATGGTGTGCCGGTTTCAGGCAATCCGACACTGAACGTGCATGATATTCAGGTGGCAAACACGGCCGGAGCTTTCGTCACATATAGTGGCGCTGCTCGAGGTCAATGGCACTTTGAATTTGGCAATATTAGCACGGCTACAACGGTTAATCGACTGGCCATTGCAACGTATTCAGACATCACGTTTTCAGGAACCTGCAACATAGATACGCGGGCAGAAAACGTTTATACCGGGAGCGTGAAAATGGCCGACAATACGGTCTACACCGGGAACGTCAACAATACGAACTATTCGATGTTTTATTATGATTTGCGGCCTTCTGAGGACCAGACAGGTGGAACTCGGAAATTTACAACGGGTCAAAACTGTACACTGAACTTGACTGGCACTAATGGCACGCAAGGCTATCCAATTGTTTATCTGTACTACAAGAGCATTACGTTAGGGGATGGGACAAAGTTTAATGCGGAGTGGCCTGGAAACAACGTTTATTTTCAAGCTGCCAATGATAATGCCTCTTTAACAATTAGCCAGAATGCTCAGATGAACCTAGATACCGATAATCGTTCAATTGCGGCTATTCGTTCCTCAGGGGGAAACAATAATATTGCGGTTGCCGGGGATCATTGACTGCGCGAAACAATAGTACAACAGCAGCAACAGTAGATTTAGGCACAGGTACGACAACAGTTGTCGTTGAGGATCCGGCTGCATTTGATTTGCAAAACACTGGGACTGGTACAAATTCTCGGGCATTAAATCTGAATACTAATTCCAGCTTAACCTTATCGAATTCGCCGTTTGCATATTGGGATACCACTGCAGTTAGCGGTGATCCAACACAGTCGTTTGAAAAAATTGAGTGGGGGAGATTTGCTGGTAGCACGGTCACCAGTGATCCGGAAGCGATGGCAACTGCCGTCAGGGGCAAAACATTGCACCGAATGGCGGCTTACAATCCGCCCGGTACGCTGCAATTATCCAGTGTCCCTAAAAATTTGAATTTTGGTCGTGATCTGATTGTGCGGCAAGCTGATCAACTGTTTCCGTTAGTAAGCTGGGATCAGCCGTTGAGTGTGACCGATCAACGTTATGTAACCAAACAGTGGTCGTTAACGTTGACACTGACGCAGGCGTTAACAAATACGACTGGCGATGTGTTGCCGGACGCAATTAAGTATAAAAAGAATGGCGAACTACTGCCAGTAAGTAATGCAGCCATTGAGATTGAAACAGCACGTAATCCTGACAATGATCCGTATGTCGTTTCTAATCAATGGAATAGTGAAGAGGGGCTTATGCTCCAAGTGTCACCCTCAGAGGCCAAGGCAGGCACTTACAATGGCGAAATCACTTGGAACCTTAGCGATGTACCGAACGAAACGGAGGGGTGATGGCACATGAATAAAATGAAGTGTTTGCATCACGTCCGTTTGCCACCAATTCGGGCTGACAACAATGAACGATGGCCGTCCCTTTGCAGATAAAAAAGTGAGGTAAAAATCATGAAATTAAGCAAACTAACGACCATTATTGCGACGTCATTACTGACGCTGGGATTGGCGACACCAGTCATGGCGGCGTCATGGGATTCTACAGCGACAGTTTCATTTACTGATCCAAGTAGTGTTACGACACCATTGGATCCTAACGACGCAGCAACTGAACTGACAGGATCCGGGACGACTAATCAGAGTGGGTCATTGACCATTGATTACGCGTCCAAACTAGATTTCGGTCAACGGACGACATCCAACACGCAGGAACAGACATTCAATGCCAAAACAGATATAGTTCAAATCGACGGTATTGAAGGTTCAGTCAAACGTTCCAACTTCGTTCAGGTTACTGACAAACGGGGTGGTGGACTTGGATGGCAATTAGCAGTCAAGCAGAGCCTGCCCTTTGAGGGAAATGGGGGTCACCGAATGACTGGTAGCAAGATTCTATTCAACGATCGTGCTGTATTAGGCACTGAATCTGGCCAGGAACCAACTATGGTTGGCGGCAATGTGACGGTTCTTGCTGATGACGCGAATGTGAAATTATTAAACGCGCCAACGGGTAAGGGAACAGGAACGACCATCCATCGTTTTGGTGGTGAGGTGACTGGTACTGAACAAGAAGAAACAACTGGTGTTCAGCTAGTAGTTCCAGCTGGTGCCGCTCGTGCGGGGACCTACAATGGAACATTGACTTGGACACTAGAAGATACACCAGATGAAACCATTTAGTTTTAAAGGTTTCAAATATGCGAAACACAGGAGGGTTCAACATGACCAAGAAAACATTAACGACAATTATAGTGATGCTTTGTGGGGTGGTTGGCCTCCTGCTACATAGTCAAGTGGCTCACGCACAAAGCATGGATTTCAGCGTGGAGCCACAAAAATCGTCACTGCAACGGGATCAATCGAAAACGTATTTTGATTTAAACGTGATGCCGGGTCAAAAAGAAAGTGTCATGGTGAAGGTTACCAATACGTCCGACAAACGCATTAAGATCAATACAAGTGTGAACGTGGCGAAGACGAATCCAAACGGAGTGGTTGAGTACGGTAAGTCACGGTTTAAGTCTGACAAAACGTTGACCACACCCATAACAGATGTTGTGACGACAGCACTAAAGCAACTCAGTTTAGCGCCCAAAAGTTCGAAAATGGCGATTTTTGAAATCGATGCGCCTAAACAAAAGTTTAACGGTGTGATTGCCGGCGGAATTTCGTTTAAAAAAGTAGCACCCGACAAGAAAAAGACCTCGAAAGGAATTTCCGTCACGAATAATTATCAATACGTGGTGGGAATGGTCCTTCATCAAGGTCGGCAAAAATTAACACCAATGTTAAAACTTGGGGATGTAAAAGCTAAATCTGAAGCGGGTCGTAATCTGGTCACAGCTCAATTGCGCAATGTAAAAAAACGTTACTTAAGCCAGGCAAAAATCGTGGCAAAGGTTCAAACAACGCGCAAACGGACGTTGTATAAGTCGACAAAGGATCACGTTCAGTTTGCACCAAATTCGATCATGGATTACCCAATCCGTTTGAACGGGGAACGATTTAAACCAGGGCGCTACCGGCTTGATTTAACAGTCACTGCCGCTAAGAAGAAGTGGCACTTTGTTCGTGAATTCACGATTACTAAGGAACAGGCCGAAAAATACAATAACCAAGATGTGACGCTGAAGCCAGATCATACGATGATTTACTGGGCTGTCGGTAGCGTGCTGATTATCATCATCGGTGTGCTGAGCTGGGTGGTTATCAAAATGAAACGTAAACGCTAGGCTAATTTGAGACGGATGTGAACACAATTAATACTTTTTCCCATCTACAATTCTTGAGGCAACGATCGTAACGGCTAGAAAAATGTTTAAAATAGGTATGCGTATCCTTCTTATGGTGGCGAGTTTAGGTTATTAGGTCCAACGTTTACGCTGCTAGATATCTTGACAGTTAGAAATGGACGTTAAAATTAACAGAAAAAAGAAAATAATCTAGAATTTCAAAACGTGTTAGGCGGGTTATGATAATTTCGCCTAACATGTTTTTAATTTGTCTAAGATGATTGAAAAATAATTATTTCAGGATGCTTCGATGTCTGTTGCAAGGCGTACAATCAACATAAGCACCATATTTCACACATAAAGGAAGTTGCGATTCATGAAGATTGAAGAAGGCTACATGCCATTTCGTGGGTATAAAACATATTATCGAATTGTCGGTGAGAAGACGCCGGGCAAGGCACCGTTATTGCTGATTCACGGCGGTCCTGGCTCATCACATAACTACTTTGAATTGCTGGATGACTACGCAGAAACTGGTCGTCAGTTGATTATGTATGACCAAGTTGGTTGTGGGAAGTCATCATTGCCTGAGGACGAATCCGTTTATGTCAAGGAAACGTGGGCTGAGGAATTAATCGCGCTCCGTAAATACTTACACCTAGATGAAATTCACATGTTGGGTCAATCTTGGGGCGGCATGCTCGAAATGTTGTACCTCACGCATTATGACCAAACGGGGGTTAAGAGTGTCATGATCGATGGTTCGCCTGCTTCTATCAAGTTGTGGACGCAAGAGCAACATCGGTTGATTTCCTATTTGAGTTATGAGGATCGCGAGGCAATTGCCGAGGCTGAGCGGACAGGTGACTTCTCCGGTCCTAAGTACTTGGCTGCTAACGACCGTTACATGGAGCGTTATTGCTGGGATGATCCGGATGAAAATTCACCAGAACCACTGCGTCGTGAAACGAATGGTAAACGTGCCAGCTTAATTGCTGAGGGACCAAACGAATTTACCGAGAACGGAACCATCAGTGACTACGATGTAACCGATGATTTGAAAAACATTCATGTGCCTGTATTGGTTACTAATGGGACGGATGATCTATGTACACCACTGATTGCCAAGTCCGTTTACGACCACATTCCAGGTGCTAAGTGGCACTTGTTCGCCAACAGCCGTCACTTGGCTTTGTTGGATCAGCATGATGAGTTTATCAGTGTGCTGGATAAGTGGTTGAAGGAAAATGACTAAATTAATTAATGAAAATATGTTTGATCGCTTTGAATTCCAAGGAATTTGGTCTGTTAAAAAGGAAATTAATCCAGAAAATTGGATTCCGGGAAAACTTCATTATGACTCTGGAAATATACTTCTCGAAGTTTTTGGAACGCTAAATGTTAGTGAGACATCGGCGATAGATGTACTCAACTTTGAGGATTATGAATCAGTATTTGGCTTTGCCCAAACCGGCGAAAATATTGTTTTATCCACGGTGAGCATGATTGGCAATACAAATTCTATACCTGGATTAATCTCAGAGAGATACCAAGTATCAGATATGCTTATTACAAATGGAAATTTCAACAAGGTTACTCAGCGCCAGTATTTATCTTTTTTTAGATTTTCTTTAACCGATTTAAATGTGTGGCTGCCAAACAACATGTTGACCATCAAAAAAGAACCAAAGAGCGGTAAACAAATTTTTGAAGTCAAGAAACCTGAGCGAAAACTTTTAACTAGTTTCGCGTTTGATGGAGGCAATTTCAGTGTTAGTTTGGACGAATCTGGCACAATTAATTACCCCCGTGAACTTCTAAAAGTTAATATAAAAAATGAAACAGGATTAATAATTGAACCTAATTCTAATGCGGTATCGATGTTGCAATCGACCAAAATAGTTAATGAAACTGCGAAATTTTTTACTGTTTTACTTGGTGAGACTATTAGTGCTAAATATTTACAGGGCAATTTGTCAAACGGTTTGAAAGCAAATGTGTTGTTCAATCAAACTTATCCCATAAGAAGTGTAGAGAGAGAAAGTGACCTTAGAATCACGCCCAGATATAATGATGTTGAAGATGAATTACCTAATAGTTTGACTAACTGGTTTGATATGTCTAGCGAATTAAAGTTACTGGCCGATGATTATATATTGACAGTTACGCAGGAAAGTATTATTGAAAACACTTTAATCAATTTAACGGAAGGTATTGAGTCATTTTTCCGTAATCGTGATGCTTGTTTACGAGACAAGCTAACATTTCTTTTTAAGAGAGTGCCAAATGAAATTTTAAATAGAGATGTTTTACAAAAGAGTATTGACAGTGAAGATGATTTTATTAAAAGTTTAGTCAACACAAGAGTGTATTTGACACATGGAAATGTTAGACCAGGTATTTATAAAGATGAGAAGCTAATAATTGCAACAAGAATTTTACAATTAAGTGTTCGATACTTTCTTTTGTCAGAGATTGGATTTTCAAAGAGATCTTTACAGAGTGTTGGTGCAGACATTGCAGAGATATTTCATACACGATTTTTCAATACCGAACTTCATTTCTAATGTTTCCCTTGCCTTCAAGTGCACATTAAGGTCTATTGTAAATGCATCAACGAGACTGGCCGGTTATTTAGGCCATTGTGCTACTATGATCCACAAGGAGAAAACGCAATGAATATTAAAGAAGCTAGTGAAAAAACAGGCGTATCATCGGCAGCCATTCGGTATTATGAAAAAGAATCGCTGATTCCAGAAATTGACCGAACAGAGGTTGGTAATCGTGATATCGATGATCGAATCATTCGTCGGATCACGTTTGTGACGCAAATGCGAGCTGCCGGCATGAGTATTGAAAATTTGCGACGTTACATCCAGTTATTCGATGCACAAGAAGATAATACGAAAGAGCAGAAGGCCATTCTGCAGGAACAGCTCGCCGTGATGGAAGAAAAGCGCGATGACTTGCAGTCTGCCATCGATCACCTTAATTACAAACTCAACCATTTCTATGATCACATGGAAACGACCGAAGAAGAACTTCGTGAGCTAGAACGACAGCACGCGGAGAAAAAAGCAAATCAGTAGAAATGAAAGCTACTGGTCACAATGTCTGATGAAGACATTGTGACCAGCAGCTTTTTTGTCTATGAGAGCAGATTGGTAATTTCGGCGACTGAGCTAGCAGCTTTTATTTGTTGAACCCAGTGATCATCTTGGATTTTTTGCATAAGCTGCGATAGCGCAGATAGATGACTGGTTTGATCCAAAGGTGCTAGACCAATGACAATTTGAATTGTCCGTTTGTCTGCGTGATTCTTATTTTCAATGGTGACTGGGTGTTGAAGTAACAGTAAGCTCATGCCAAGATCGTTGACGCCGTCGTTTGGTGTGCCATGAGCCAGCATGATGCCATTGCCTAGAACCATGTAAGGGCCGTTGACGACTGTTAACCGAATGATTCGATCAATGTAACGTTGCTCGATGAGGTGTTCAGTCAACAGTGGTTTCAAAGCTTGTTGAACAACGTTTTTCCAATTACCCATCTCATCATCAGCATAGGTAATATGGCTGTTGGGTAAAAGTTTCTGTAGGCTTGTTGGTCCTGTGACAGGAACCTTTTTTAACGGCAGTTTTGCTCTTTGATTGAGGTAACCACGTAGAGCATCCGTCAGACCATCGAAGTTCTCGATACGAGCGTAATTACTGATAATATCGAGCAGAGAATTTACACTGGCTTCGTTAAAATGGTTATCAGTTAAGTGGGCATTGATGAATGCTTTTTCGATTGTTTCCCAATCTTTTTTATTTGGTAGCGGTGATACGCGAACAATGGGGATATGAACGGGGACATTGAGTTCGATGGTACTGATGATAAGCTTGATGTTGGATAAATCTTGATTTTTATACTGGAAAACACTAAGAGGCTGAGAAAAATCAATGTTGGGATAATGTTGAATGAGTTGCTGCTGAAGAATGTACGAGGTACCAATACCACTAGAGCAGACAACTAAAACATCCACATGTTTGCCACGGCGGCTTTCAATGGCTCGCAATTCACCGCCGAAATATAGTGCAATCAGTGCGATTTCATCATCACTAAGGTGGCCATTGATGAATTTTTCAAACGGACGAATGGCATACTTAGTGAACGAAAATAGTTCGCGAAAGCCTTCGGTGATTTGTTCAAGGTTGGGATGGTGATAGGGAATCATAAATTTTGAACGATAAAAGGTAGACAATAAGTGTGTAGATAGTGTTAATTCAAGCTTTTCAGGGGATACGTTGGCCCCAGACACGGTGTTAAAGCGATCGATAATTTCCCGGGAAATCGGAAAGATAGTTTGGATTAATCCGTCAGCACGATTGACACGATAAAACTGGCTTGTGTTGATGATACGACCCAAAAAATATGATTCACTAAAATTATGAATGTTGTTATCGCTTAAGAACTTGATTGACCAATTAATCGACATTGAATCTACATTGGTTGTTCTTAAGGGAGAATCCGGCAATTGATTCTCTGGCTGTTTGATTCGCTCCAAAAACCATAAAATAAAGTCATCAAGTGTTGATAAGGCATCGTCACTAAAGTAATTGCCCGTAATTTTTTCCAGCTTATGAATCTCAGTGTTAATCGCAATCAAGCGTGAAGGATTAATGTCGATTTGACTGTACAGAATTGAGTCACGATCATTAAGTGCCTCTAATACCCAGTTTCGTTGCGATATTTCAGATCCAGAAATATGTTTTCCTTTAGGCTGTTGAATAATATCTAGTCCATGGGATTCTAAACGTTCACGAACGGATTTGAGGTCGGATATTGCCGTATGTTTGGAGATTTGAAATCTGTTGGTTAAGTCTGACAGGGATAGTGACTTGTGATTGATGAGATCCCAAGCGATAAGCTGACAACGCTGATGTTTTGTAAATTGTTCCGTCACAGGTTGAGTTTCTGAATATCGATTCAGAAGCTCTTTTTTTGTTTCTTCAGGAATGAAATAGCCGACTACAGCAAGATTCATGATGATATCAAGCTTAGAGTCGTTTAACTCTTCATTCACGCGTTTTAGAACATAGAAAGTGCCGCGACGAGATAATCCGATCTGTGTTTTCAATTCTTCAAGAGTGGTGTAATCCTGACGTGTTAGCAAGTAATTAAGAAGATCATTGCCATGCTTGATGTTAGTAAAGTTAATCATGAATGATGAGCCTCCAAATTAAGCACCTTTTTTGACGGGGTGAATATTTTGCACTATTGGTAGTGTAAGTATTGCACTTGTTAGCGTTTTCATCAATGCTAGGATTAAACCATAAATTAATAGCGGAGGTGATGGAATGCTGAATGACCTTTTGAACCAGGAAACAGTCCAGTTAACGGATGCAACTGATTTGAGTTGGGAGGCAGCAATCCGACTTGCGGCACAACCTTTAGTTGCCAACGGTAGTGTGACAGAGCAATACGTTAATTCAATGATTGATGTGGTCAATAATCAAGGCCCGTATATTAACATTGGTGACCATATTGCACTGGCACACACGCGACCTGAGAATGGATCAAATCGAATCTCGCTTGCACTGCTCAAAACGAATCATGACATTGCACTTGTTAACCAGGATCATCCCATTACTTTATGGTTCGTTTTATCAGCGGTTGATAGTGATAGTCATTTAGAAGTCATTAAGCAATTAATGACACTGTTAACCAACGAAGCAACAGTTAAACAGTTAATGGCTGCTTCGTCGGCTGAAGATTTGCTCACAATAATTCATAGTCGCAACGAATAACGGAGGAAATAACATGAAAATTTTAGCAGTATGTCAAAGTGGTTTAGGCAGTAGCTTTATGGTGCAAATGAACGTCCAACAAATTCTAAAGGACGAAAACGTGGATGTTGATGCAAACGATATTACAGTCGATCACTCAGACGTTGGCAGTGCCACGGCCGATTCAGCAGACTACTTTTTCGTTGAATCAACGTTGGCTGACGCGCTAGGTAGCATTCCTAAAGATCGGATCGTTTTGCTAAAGAGTCTGATCGACAAAAAGGAAACTGCAGAACATGTCAATTATGTTTTAGATAACGAAAACATTGCTCACGATTAATTCGTAAAGGACAAAAAAGATGAAAAGTGTATTGAACTTATTTGTCTCCATTGCGACTCAACCAGCTATTTTAGTTGCCTTGATCGCTATGTTGGGACTGCTCCTACAAAAGAAAAAGGCGACTGAGGTTGTTCAAGGAACGATTAAAACGTTTGCCGGTTTCCTTGTCTTAATCGGTGGTGCTGGGATTTTAAGTAACTCATTAACGCCGTTTGCCAAAATGTTCCAGTTTGCCTTACATGTTCAAGGCGTCGTGCCAAGTAATGAAGCGGTTGTCGCCATTGCATTGGTTAAGTATGGTACGACGACAGCATTAATTATGTTGGTGGGGATGATTGTCAATATCCTACTAGCCCGTTTCACTCGGTTTAAGTATATTTTCTTAACTGGTCAAGCAATGTTATACGTTTCGTGTTTGACGGCAGTTATTTTAATTAGTGCCAAACTTGGTACTGGTTGGCAGACCATTATTCTTGGTGGAATTTTCGAGGGAACATTGCTTACTGTGACACCGGCTTTGTGTCAACCATTTATGCGTCAAATCACTGGTGGCGACGAGGTTGCCATGGGTCATACGGGTAACATTGGTTACGCAACTGCTGGTTTGATGGGTAAATGGTTTGGTAATAAGAAAAACAGTACTGAAGACATCGAAATGCCTAAAGGATTGAGTTTCTTACGTGATTCAACGGTATCAATCACATTATTAATGGGAATTGTTTATATTATTTTAGCAATTGTAGCGGGACCGCATTTTGTTGAAACAAAACTCAGCGCTGGTACTAATTACTTGGTTTATGCACTGGTTCAAGCAGGTACATTTGCCGCCGGTTTCGTCGTTGTTCTTCAAGGTGTTCGCATGATTTTGGCCGAAATTGTCCCAGCCTTTCAAGGGATCGCGACAAAACTTGTGCCTAATTCTAAACCTGCTTTGGATGTTCCAATCATCTTTCCATATGCGCCTAACGCTGTGCTAATTGGCTTTTTCACTAGTTTTATCGTCGGCACAATTAGCATGTTTATCATGATTGCTTTGAAAACAACGGTTATTATTCCCGGGGTTGTCGGTCACTTCTTCTGTGGCGCTGCGGCAGCAATTTACGGGAACGCGACGGGTGGCCGTCGTGGTGCGATTATCGGTTCGGCGGTCAACAGTTTATTGATTAGTTGGTTACCGCTTCTCATCTTGCCTGTCTTAGGTACGTTAAAACTGGCGGCTTCAACGTTTGCTGACACTGACTACCTAGTTCCTGGTATCTTACTTGGAAACCTTGGTAACTTGGGCACGGTCGCCGTTGTGGCTGGAATACTAGGCTTCTTAGTAATTGTTGTTTTGATTAGTTTGATTTTAAATGGACGCGATAAAGCAAACTCGAAGGCAGAAGCAACAAAATAGTGTTTTTGACCCGGTCAAGTTATTCTACCGGGTCATTTTTGAAAGGAAGATAAAAGAGAAATGACATTTACTGAAAAAGATACCGCCGCCGTTAATGCAATCCGCTTTCTGAGTGTTGACATGATTCAAAAGGCTAACAGTGGACACCCAGGGTTGCCAATCGATGCTGCACCGATGGCCTATGTTTTATGGGAAAGATTGATGAATTTCAATCCCGAAGATCCTAAGTGGCTTAATCGTGACCGCTTTGTATTGAGTGCCGGTCATGGCTCCGCATTGCTTTACAGTTTGTTGCATCTTAATCACTTTGGCTTAACAACTGACGATTTAAAACAATTTCGTCAGTTAGGGTCGCTAACACCTGGACATCCAGAGGTAACTGAAACGGCAGGTATCGATGCGACAACCGGTCCTCTTGGACAGGGATTGGGAATGGCCGTTGGAATGGCCATGGCGGAAAAACATTTAGCAACTATGGTGAACCGACCAGGATACAATGTGTTTGACCATTACACGTATGCGCTTGTTGGTGATGGTGACTTGATGGAAGGCATCAGTCATGAAGCGATTAACATTGCTGGTGATAAGCGCCTAAATAAGTTGATTGTGCTTTATGATTCAAACGATGTGTCATTAGATGGTCCACTTTCTTTAAGTGCTAATGATGAGGTCAGCGCGCGTTTTAAAGCAGCTAAGTGGGACTATGAACGTGTTTTGGATGGTAATAATTTGGATGACATCTATGCCGCAATTAAACAGGCTCAGCAAAACGATCGGCCAACCTTAATCGAAGTCAAAACAATTATTGGTTACGGTACGCCTGAAGCGGGGACGAATAAGGTTCACGGCTCTGCACTGGGTGAAGAAAATGTTGCCAAAATGCGTGAATTTTATAACTGGTCTGCTGCTCCGTTTGAGATTAGTGATGAGATTTATGATACTTACAGTGCAGCCGTGGATGAAAAGCAACGCGGTTACAAGAATTGGCAAAGCATGTTTGCTGACTACCAAACGAAATTTCCAGATGTTGCTAAGAAATATTTGGATAATAAGCTAGATTTAGCGAATGTTTCGCTGGACTATGACACGTATAAGACGCCAACAGCAACTCGGGTGGTTAATGCTGATTTGATGCAACAGATTGCCGCAGAGAATGACAATTTCTGGGGCGGTGCCGCTGATTTGTCCTCGTCCAATAAGACAAGTTTGAAAGCTGACGAAGCCTTTACACCATTAACGCCACAAGGGCGCAATATTTACTTTGGTGTGCGTGAGTTTGGCATGGCAGCAGCAGTTAATGGTATTACGTTACATGGCGGCACGCGTGTGTTTGGTAGTACATTCTTCGTCTTTAGTGACTATCTAAAGGCGGCCGTTCGTTTGGCTGCTATACAGCAAATACCATCAACCTTTATCTTCACACATGATTCACTGGCCGTAGGTGAAGATGGGCCAACCCATGAACCGATTGAACAGTTAGCCGCTTTGCGAAGTATTCCAAACGTTAATGTGCTTCGCCCAGCAGATGCAAACGAAACATTGGGCGCTTGGCAGACTATTGCCCAGACGACTGATCGGCCCAGCGTACTTGTCTTGACGCGACAGGCCACACCACTGCTTGAAGGGGCAGACGCTGACAAAGTGTCAAAGGGTGCGTACGTGATTTCACCCGCTAAGAGTCAAACACCCGATGGCATTTTAATTGCTACTGGTTCAGAAGTGGCCCTAGCGATAGAAGCACAGCAAACATTACGTGATCGCTCGTATGATGTGTCCGTTGTTTCGATGCCAAGTATGGATATTTTTAAACAACAATCGGCCGAGTATCAAGAATCCGTCTTACCTAGAGATGTTCAGTTACGTATCTCCATCGAAATGGCGTCTTCGTTTGGATGGGGTGCCTTCACGGGTACTCGCGGCGCCAACGTGAGTGTTGATCGCTTTGGGGCAAGTGGTAAAGGGCCAGAAGTTGTTGCTAAGTATGGTTTTACGACTGACACGATTATTAAGACCTTTGAACGATTATGGAAGGCGAACGATAAATAGCTGATTTTTAAACATCCCCTAGTCTATTGAGTGATTTTAAGAATACAGGATTGTGAAAGATTAAAAATAGAACTGCTAATTGATTACCTAGTGAGGGTAGCGATTAGTAGTTTTTTTATCCATATGAATGGCGATTCGCCGAAAAAAGAAACTTTTCTTGTTGCATTGAAGTGCAGTTGAAGGTCTAAGCTTTCAAACATTGCATAACAACAGGAGGACAACATGGCAACGAAGAAAAGATTCGATTGGATACTATTAGTTATTTTGATGAGTTATTTTATGATCTTGCTCGATAATTCAATTATTTTTACGGGAACTGTTAAAATTGCTCAAGATTTACAGTTAAATCAGCAAACTTTATCCTGGGTCAGTAGCGCCTATTCGTTAACGTTTGGTGGATTCCTGCTACTTGGCGGTCGGGCAGGGGATCTGTTTGGCCGGCGCCGTGTATTTCAAATTGGTCTGGTTATCTTTGGAATAGGTTCACTACTTGTTGGATTATCAGTTAATGCACCTATGATTATCGCTTCCAGAGCCTTTCAAGGAATTGGCTCGGCCATTCTTGCACCGACGACCTTGGCTATTTTGATGGATACTTATGAAGGACCTGCACGTGTACGTGCCATTGCGTATTATGGTGCTATGGCCGGAATTGGTGCGAGTGTGAGCTTAGTTATTGGCGGTGTGTTTGCAAGCTTGCTGACATGGCGTGTTGGATTTTTCATCAACGTGCCTATCAGTATGTGGATGTACTACTTATCTGTGCGTCATTTGCAAAAGGCCGGTGGCCAATCTGGAAAGCTAGATTGGCTTGGCACATTAAGTTCTTTATTTGGAATGAGCGCATTGGTGTACAGCATTGTTGGTACTTGGGGAAAGTTATCTGCGCTCATACTGGCAATTGTGCTGCTGGCAATTTTCGTTTACCAAGAATATCGAACAAGCCAGCCGATTATGCCGTTACGGTTGTTTAAAAATCGTGAACGTATTGGTGCGTACTTAGGACGTTTCTTATATTTGGGCTCAATGCTTGGATTTTGGTTTATTAGAAGCTGTCCAAGATCTATGATTTTTGATATACTTCTATGTAAAAAGCGAGTTTAAGCTATGAAAAATTATCCCAGCAATATTACTCGGCAACAATTTGAATTAATTCGACCAGCTTTAGAAAATTTTCGTAAGCGAACTAAGCCTCGAAAATATGACCTCTACGAGGTCTTCTGTGCGGTCCTATATGTCTTGAAAACCGGTTGCCAATGGCGTCAAGTCCCCGGTGATTTCCCAGAATGGCGGTCAGTTTACAACTATTACAAAATTTGGTCAACTAAAGCTGAGCCTACGGCTGATTCTTTATTGGAACAAGTTTTAAAAAAATTGTCATTGCTCGGCGAACTTACCAAGGACGTTCAGCTTTAACTTCCTTTATTATCGTTGACGCTCAGAGCGTCAAAAACACCGCTACTGCTGAAAACAAAGGTTACGACGCTGGTAAGAAAATCTCGGGGATTAAGCGCCATCTGGCAGTTGATATCAATGGCTTTCCGCAGGCCATTCACATGACGCGAGCGAACGTCTCTGATCGAGACGGGGCCAGTGCAATGATCGCTTTACATGCCATGCATTTACGCCAGGTTCAAAATGTCTTAGTTGATGGTGGTTATTCAGGCGTTAATTTTCAGCTCGATGTAGCCAGTAATTTAAACGCAACCGTGCAGGTTGCGAAGCGCAATGAGTTGCATCGATTCGAAGTCATGCCCCAACGTTGGGTAGTCGAACGATCTTTTAGTTGGCTAGAGAATTGTCGGCGACTTTGGAAAAATTGTGAGCGTCAATTAACCACCAGTCTGCAAATGGTCGTTTTAGCGTTTTTAGCACTATTACTTAAGAGATTTTAGACAGCTTCTTACACCGCAACTGATGCAAAGACAATTAGGTTTTAGTGCGTTAATGGCCGGTGTCGCTTTCTTTCCATTGACGATTGTTAACTTTATTGTGGCGTTACAAGTGGCACGTTTGACGGCGAAGTTTGGTAATGGGCGTTTACTAACGATCGGCATATTTTTAACGTTTATTGGGATGACATGGATGAGCTTCTTTACGGTTAGCACTGGCTACTGGCTTGGCATCGCCTTACCAATGCTGGTAATTGGTATTGGACAAGGGCTTTCGCTCAGTCCGTTTACTGCTGCGGGTGTGGCGCACACTGATGTAAGGGACGCTGGTGCGGCGTCCGGTGTTGTCAACGTGATGCATCAAATTGGTGGGTCTGTCGGATTGTCAATTTTGGTTAGCGTTCAAGGTCTGTTTAAAAATCAGGTAATAGGCTTTCACTATGCTATTTTAATCGGTGCAGGTTTATTGCTGATTTCATTGTTGGCAGCCATTTTCTTGATTTTGCCAGAAAAACAAAAATAAGTGTTGCTTTCAAGTTACTGTAAGGTTGTAAAGTAAATGTTGTTACACGTGAAACAGGAGGTAAATTAAATGGCAAACGTACTTGTCATCGGTTCCACTGGATCAATTGGTCAGGTGACCCGTCAATATTTTTTAGAACACACAGACGATCAATTAACATTAATGGCGCGAAACACAACCCGATTAGGTAAACTGAATGACCAACGGGAGCGAGCAATTCAAGGAAATGTCACTGACACTCAAAGCTTGAACGATGCACTTCAAAATCAGGATGTTGTATTCGCTGCTTTAAGTGGCAATCTGCCAGAAATGGCAACCGAAATTGTGTCAGCGATGGATCGCGCCAATGTTGACCGCTTATTATTCATTACGTCGATGGGAATCTATAATGAAATTCCAGCTAGCGTCGGCACAGACGGTAATCTTGAACATAACCCAATGTTGCAAACGTATCGGGATGCTGCCGATATTATTGAGGCATCTGATCTGAACTATACGATTATTCGTCCGGGATGGTTTGATAATGGGGACGATACAGACTATCAAGTGACGAAGAAAGGCAAACCGTTTGGCGGTCATGATGTTTCACGTGAAAGCATTGCTGACTTAGTGATGCATCTCGCGCATGATTCTGCGCTTGGTTCACATGATAGCCTCGGTATTAACAGAAAATAATTGGAGGACCTTAACAATGAAAACAGCAGTTTTTGCAGAACCAGGAAAAGTTGAAGCGCAGGATTTACCTAAGCCAGAAATTAAACAGCCAACTGACGCTATTTTGAAGATCGTTCGTGCCTGTGTTTGCGGATCGGATTTGTGGTGGTATCGTGGCATTTCTGACCGACCAAAGAATACGCCAGTCGGGCATGAGGCCATCGGCATTGTCGAGGAGGTCGGCTCAGAGGTAACCGACGTCAAACCTGGTGACTTTGTCATCGCACCGTTCACACATGGTTGTGGTCATTGTGCGGCTTGTTTAGCTGGCTTTGATGGTGATTGCTTGAATCCAAGTGATGACGAAGTAGTCGGCTATCAGGGTGAATATTTACGATTTAAGAATGCCAATTGGGCATTAGTTAAGGTGCCTGGACAGCCATCAGATTATACAGATGACCAATTGAACGATCTGTTAACATTGGCCGACGTTATGGCAACAGGCTATCACGCTGCAGCCTCTGCCGAGGTTAAGAAGGATGATACTGTCGTTGTCATGGGTGACGGTGCGGTTGGTCTGTGTGGTGTCATTGCTGCTAAGCTGCGCGGTGCCAAACGGATAATTGCGATGAGTCGTCATGAAGATCGTCAAAAATTAGCCAAGGCGTTTGGTGCAACAGATATCGTTGCAGAGCGTGGGGATGACGCAGTGAAGGCCGTGATGTCCCTGACAGATGGTGCTGGAGCAGATGCCGTTTTGGAATGTGTGGGTACTGAACAATCAGTTGACACAGCAGTTAAAGTCGCCCGTCCAGGAGCCGTTGTTGGTCGTGTTGGTGTGCCTCAAAAAGCGGATATGAACACCAATAACCTATTCTGGAAAAACATTGGTCTCCGTGGTGGGATTGCTTCAGTGACGACTGATGACCGGAACATTCTATTGGACGCAGTGTTAAAGGGTGAAATTCATCCAGGCAAGGTGTTTACTAAGCGGTTCGACTTGGACCACATTGCGGATGCATACGCTGCAATGGACAAGCGTGAAGCTATCAAGTCATTACTCATAGTGAGTCAATAATTTACTTTATGAACATTTCCTAATAAAATCGGCGGGTTCTCTAATAAACGAAGAACTCGCCAATTTTATTTGATATGCTTATGTAAGCGGTTTCTATAATACTTAATTGAGGAGATTTTTACATGTCATTTAAGAAGAAATTTGCACTTATTCTAGGTACGATTACTGCTTTAGGGACGTTTGGAATTGCCAACGTCACTAGTGAACCGGCTACAGCTGCTAGCACAAAACCAGTGACCATTTACTTAACTCGTCACGGTGAAACGACTGCCAACGTTATGATGCGCGTCCAGGGCTGGAGCAACTTTCCACTGACTAAGAACGGGGTTAAAGTAGCCGATGATTTAGGTCGTGGTTTGAAAAATACTAAGTTCAAGGCAGCCTACACTGGGGACTTAACCCGTCAAACAGTGACGGCGCAGGAAGTATTGAAGTACTCGGGCAATAAGCATGTCTCTGTTAGCCAGAATAAAGATTTGCGCGAAGGTGGCTACGGTAGTTTTGAAGGTGACAGTATCGCTGCCGATAATAACAAGATTGCCGGTGTATATGGCTACAAGACTGGCGATGAGTTCATGCAGAAAACGGGTAAGGACTACTGGAATCAACTGCAGGACGCCTACCACAAGCTCGACACTCAAAACAGTCAGGATACTAAATTAGTCAAAGCCGACCGTGCCGAAAGTGCTAAAGAAGTTCAGCAACGGATGACGACGGAACTTAATCACATTGCGAAGACGACTTCAAAAGACGGTGGCGGTAATGTTCTGGTCGTTAGTTCAGGAATGTCCATCAACGAATACTTGTCCACAATGAGCAAGAAGTACGAGGGTAAGCCGTTAAAGAATGCCGCAGTTACTAAGCTTGTTTACAAGAATGGGAAGCTCCAAGTATCTGGTCCAATTGGAACATTAAGCTACGTTGATAAAGGCGCAAAAACCAGTAAGTAATTTTCACATAATGAAATAAATTTAGAAACCGCGAAAAGCCCTGCATAGGCGACCAAACACTGGTCGTCTAGCAGAGCTTTTTTGAGTTCACTTCACTTCACTTTTGTAAAGCATCAGGAGTAAGCGAGTCTAGCTCCGTCAGCCATTGAACACTGTCTTCGTCTGCATCAGCTGGAATAGTGTACGTGAGCGGCTGAAAAACAGTGGCGATGGCTTGCCAATCCAGACCCTGCTCAGTCTGGAAACTGTGACGCAATTGATCAATTTGTTGATTGGATACGTTGCTTAACAGCTGTTGATTCCCCTTAAACATCAACAAGAAACTGTTGACTGTCAGTTGTGTGCTAAGCGATGTATGCCAATCATTTGGAGTTAGTTGATTGTCTGTAAGATGTTGATCTGCAAGCGGCACTGCAGGCACTTCTTTGGTTAAAAAGTGCTGCAGATGTGACCATTCGTGATTAATGATTGCGTAGAATTGCCATGGCACCTGAATGGCGAAAGCTTTCAAAGTATTGGTTGTAATTGTCGCAATGTTCCAAACAGACGTGTTAGTTTGTTGAGCCTGTTCGAGCCAAGTGCGTAAGAAGTGCTGCGTGGTTTGTTCAACCAACTGCGTCTGATTATGTTGAGTTAGGTGCCAGCGGACGAGCAAAAAGTCGACTAAATCAGTCTCGGCAATCGTGTGTTGGCCTTTATTGCTAATTCGCTGTCGTAAATTACGAAGTTGTTTTTGCCGACTGCTACCGGCGTATTTACCTTGTTTAACCATGTTGCAATTGGTCCCTTCATTAGAAGTTAACGTGTTTTTCAAACTGTCGCACAATTGCCAAGTCGACTGGATCAATATTGATTGTATTCAGGTCTTGGCTGGGCACAAACTGAATTTTATCCATTTCGTCACCTTTGTGAAAAATAAAGGGCGTTGGCCGCAAAATTTTGCCGGTAAAAACGGCCCGGTTTCGAGTTTCCATTTTTGTTTCATCGAAGATACTGGCAACGCCACATAATATTAGATCTTGTGCGGTTTGATGTGTTTCTTCGTGTAATTCACGGATTGCCGTTTGTAAAACCGGTTCAGTGGGCGCGTCTTTAGGTTCACGTTTTCCAGCGGGAATTTCCCATTGCAAACGCCAGTTGTTGAAGCCAATGAGGTAACGTGCTTGAAATTGACAGATGACAAATGCACTGGAAAATAGGTCATCCGGATATTGTGGTGGATCAGCTATATTTGCGTAATCTTTTAAAAGCATCAGACCGTCATCTTTCATATTGCGCTATTTTAAACCTATCGTACAAGTGTGCCGCTAAGGATGAAAGTAATTAATTCAAAAAAATCGTTTTAAGTTAATTATTGACGGATGTATCAGTCTGATATATGATAATTTCACGAATGACATATCGAACTGATATATGGAGGCATCGTAATGTACGAATTATTTGTTTTGGGACAACTGACAGATAAACCGATGACTGGCTACCTGTTACGTACTGTTCTACAACGAATCGTCGGTAACCGGCGAAAAATTAGTTTTGGCATGATTTACCCGTTATTGGATCGATTGGAAGCTAAGGGATTTATTACATTAACGGACAGTCAGGATGACGCTAATCGTGGCAAAAAGGATGCAACACTGACTGAGCTGGGTAGAAAACGATTTGAAGAACTCATGAAAGGTCCAGTTCCATTGAATCAAAACACTGACTTTACGTATGAAGTTAAGTTTCGTAACTTCCATCAGATTGAACTGAGTCTGCAACTCAGTATTTTAGGCGAATTTGAACATTATTTGGAAAATAAAATTGAAGATGTTGCAGATGCCGAAGCTTATTTACAGAAGACGAAGATTACACCAGATGACTTTAAAGATGCTGTTCGGTTGATGACACTAACTAAGGTTCAAGCAACGGCGGCACTGGAATGGACTAGGGCGACAATCGAGGAGGTACAGAATGGAAACAAGAACTAATGCCGGTGGTACTCGCCGCTGGCTGAGCTTGGCAACGCTGTGTGTGGCGGTGTTTATGTCACTGCTGGATGTGACGATCGTTAACGTGGCGTTGCCAACTATCCAAAAAAGTTTTAACGAATCATTTAGCGACGTTCAATGGATTATCAATGCGTATACGTTGGCTTACGCTGTCGTCTTATTGGTTGCTTCTAAACTCGGCGATATTTTTGGACGCAAGCGAATTTTCTTTATTGAATTAACAATTTTCACTTTGGGGTCATTAGCTTCTGCGCTATCTACAACAGGACTACAGCTGAATCTATTCAGAACGATTCAAGGAATCGGTGGTGCGGGCATTATGGGCCTGTCGATGACGATTGTGGCATCAACCTTTGTCGGGCGTGACCGTGGATTGGCGTTTGGTATTTGGAGTTCTGTTATTGGGGTTGCCACCGCTATGGGGCCGCTACTTGGCGGGTACTTGATTCAGCTATTCAACTGGCGTGCTATTTTTATGATCAATGTGCCAATTGGTATTATCGCATTGCTAGGTGCCATCTACTTTGTTGATGAAAGCTACGGTAATCGGCAGGGCTCAATTGACTGGATTGGCATGTTGATAAGTATTGCAATGGTGTTTAGTCTCGTATTTGGTCTGGTTCAAAAGGAGACCCATTCTGCATGGCATTGGTCAAACTTGCATGTTGCTGGTTATTTGATTGCGGGCATTGTGCTATTGATTGGCTTCATTTTGCTGGAACATCGGCTTAAGAGTCCGATGATTGACCTAGCCATTTTTAAATCAATTTCCTTCGATGGCACCATTATTGCTGCCTTCTGTTTGGGTGCCGGGTTATATGCCTTCTTCACGTATTTGACGATTTGGATGCAGGATTACCTTGGGTATTCTGCTATGCAAACGGGGGTTAGACAGTTAGCAATCAGTATTTTCAGTATGATTTTGGGTCCTATTGCTGGCATGCTGTCCGGTCGTTGGCAAAAACGTTGGATGATCAGTGGTGGGCTGTTATTAATTGGCTGCGGCTTTTTGATTATTTACCACGCCGTTAGCCTCAACGTTATGTATATTGACTTTGTGGCTGGCTTTGCACTTTTAGGCATCGGTAATGCAATTGTGAATCCGCCTTTGTCCTCGGCAGCGATGGATAGCGTGAAAATGAGTCAGGTTGGTATGGCAAGTGGCGTAATGAATGTCTTTCGGCAATTAGGGATCAGTTTTGGAGTGGTTATTTACGGTTTACGTTTGAGCCATATTTATGACCCGGCAGTTACGACAAACATAAAGGCAATTAGCCAGTTACCACAACAAGCAGTGGCAGGGATAACGAAAGGCCTTCACCAGGCAGGACCAATGGCCGGCCATAGTGTTGTCGAAGGCGCAAAGAAATTTACTGAACATTATGCGAATGGACCAGAAGTTTTACGACAAATGAATAAAGCAGTGTTCAGCGCATTTAATCAAGGCTATAAAGGCGTTCTTGTGACAGCTATTACCCTAGTTGTTGTGGGTGCAGTTGCCGCGGGCTTTATGATTAAGGAACCACAGCATGAGAAAAAATAATGGCATAACATTTCCCGGGGAATAATAGTATTGAAAACATGCGTGGAAAGAATCTCCCCATGATGTTTTTATCTTTTTTGACCGAGTAAATATTAACAATATTTCTTCGAAGCGAGACAATTATTTTTCGCTTCGTAGCTGCCTATTAAGCATGTTTTAAAAGCCAATCCCGCGTGTGGATTGGCTTTTATTTATAGATAATATGTTGACTATGTCCACTAACTGGTTTATTGTTGTGGACACAGTCAACAAAAGGGAGGCCATCGTTTGAATAAAGATCAGCAAACTGTCGATCAGATTAGGGAGTTTAACCGTTTTTATACCACTCTAATTGGAACGCTTAATCAACATTTCTTGGATAGTGACTTTACATTGACCGAAACCAGAATTCTCTTTGAAATCAGTTCACAGCAGGCTTGTCCTGCCAATTACTTAGTTAACCTGTTAGGCATCGACAGGAGTTACATGAGCCGAATCGTGCGATCGTTCGAAAAGAAAGGGCTCATCACTCGTCGACCTTCTCTAGAAGATAAACGGGTGAGTCTCATCGCGCTCACTGAACATGGACATGCGAGTGTTCAAACATTGATTCAAAGCACGAATGAGCAAATTAGCACTTTAGTGGCGCCGTTATCTGACGAAGATAAAGCGAAAGTTGTGAGTGCCATGGATGTAATCAGGGAAAAACTGGATATAAATCAGCATTAACAGGAGGATTAAGCGAATGACAACAGGAGTCACAGTCAGAACATATCGGCCAGGTGAACCTAGCTTAGTGGTCAATTTCTATTACAGATTATTTTCAAACCAATTTCATTTTCTACCGAACACTGAACACTATTTTTTACATGCTATGACAGAGTTATACGATCAGCCCAAAGGTAACGAACTTTGGATTGCCGAGGAGGATGGCAATATTGTTGGCTCAATCTGTGTTATTGGTAAAAAAGATGGTACTGGTCAAATACGATTGTTTGGTACCGATCCATCTGTTCAGGGGAAAGGTGTCGGTAGCAAGCTCATGTCTACTGCGATGGCTTTTTGTAAGCAACATGAGTACCGTCACGTTTATTTATGGACGATTGACATCTGTGAAGCTGCAGTGCATCTGTACAAAAAGTTTGGCTTTAAATTGACAGATACGAAGCCTAACGACACATGGGCCGATTATCATATGACTGAAGAATTGATGGAGTTTAACCAATAAGTAACGCGATTTGTGTCCTTGTTTCCAGAAAATACTTTTTGGATGGCTTCAGATTAAAATCTATTGACATTTCTCATCAATTATTTAAAATAGCTAACAATAGATTAAACAAGTTATGAAGCAGAGGAGTAACAGGCAAGATGTGCTTGAAGCGAGCCCTAGGTGATGAGAATGGGTGGCACAATGTTTGTGAAAGTAACCTGTGAGCTTTTGAATTTCAAATTGAAATTCAGTGGGGTGGTGCCCATTATCGTCACCAAACTCTAGCCGGTTGATGGCTGCAGTTTATGAGATTATGCTGGTGACAGTGTAACGATGCAAGGTGGTACCGCGTTCGCGCCCTTCGCAACAGAGATGTTGCGGGGGCGCTTTTTTGTATGTGAGTGTGACCAACTCCGGTTTGAAGCACGTTATAGCTATGTACAAGTACCAACTCCAAAAGCGCAAGTTCCCATAACTCCCAATCACAGAAAGCGAGGTTGACCATATGGATCAACGAGAAAAACACTTAACAAGACGCGATTACTACGTCTTAGGATCATTATTATTCGGTTTGTTCTTTGGTGCCGGCAACCTAATTTTCCCGATTCACTTGGGTCAACTAGCCGGCAAGGGGTGGATCACCGCTACGATTGGTTTCTTACTCTCTGCAATTTTATTGCCGTTGCTGGCGATTATTGCTATCAGTGTGACACGTAGCGATAGCATGTATGATCTGGCTAGGCCAGTGAGTAGACGATTTGCATCATTCTTTCTGCTAACGACCCACGCCAGTCTGGGACTGTTGATTGCCTCGCCCCGGACGGCGACGGTTACGTTTGAAATCGGCGTCGTTCCTTTTATTCCAAAAGGGACTGAAACAATCAGTTTAGCCATTTTTTCATTTTTATTCTTCTTGGCGACATTCCTGCTGGCCAGTAATCAACAAAAAATTACGCTGTATGTTGGCAAACTCCTCAATCCAATGTTTCTCCTGTTATTAACGTTTATTTTCTTCTGGGCCTTGGTAATCAAGGGTGATTTAACCCATGTGCCTTTTGTGAGCGCGGCTAATTCAATTGGTGGGCTGACAAACGGGTTCCTACAAGGGTATAACACGATGGATGCTCTGGCCGGTCTTGGATTTGGGGTAACGATTGTCAATGCGCTCAAGTATATGGGAGTGCACAATGAGGGCGCTCAGTCACGGGCCATCGCTAAGATTGGTCTTTTCTCAATGTCACTAGAAACAATTATTTACACGTTTTTGATCATGCTTGGTGCCGTTAGTTTACGGTACACATCAATGAGTGCTAACGGTGGGCTAGCCTTTGGTCAGATTATGGAACATTATACCGGGCTGATTGGGACGGCCTTATTAGCCGCACTGACGTTGCTAGCCTGTTTGACCACCGCCATCGGGCTTATCACATCACTGGCACAAGACCTCAGTCGTCGTTTTCCACGTGTTCAGTACCGGACGTTTTTACTGGGAACGACGGTGGGAGCTTTTCTGATTGCTAATATCGGCTTAACTCAGATTATTGCCTTCTCAACGCCATTATTAATGTTGTTATATCCATTGGCTATCAGTCTGATTGTGCTGGGGATCTTGCAGCCTTTGATTCATCAGAATGCCACAATTTATCGGACGACGATTTATCTAGTACTAATTCCGGCAATCTTTGATTTCATTCACGCTTTGCCACCAGTGTTTGCCAAATTGACAGTGGTTAAAGCCTGCAATCATTTTGCCCAACAGTTCTTTCCCTTGTTCAAAGATGGACTGGATTTCTTACCGTTTATGCTTATCGGTTTAATTGTCGGTCTGGGATTAGTCGCCTTGCAACGAGATCCAAAGCAAAATTCGGTTGAATAGTGTTGCACTTAAAGTGAATTAACGAAGCGAACTTTATTGTCTAATGAGAATTAGGCTGAAGTTCGCTTTTTATTGTCAATTTAGGTGAACGGTGTTATCCTAAAATCAAAATCCAAAGGAAATGATAGATGTGGCAGATTTGAGGACAACGGATACGCGTCAGCGAATTGTTGAGTATGCTGTTAAGTTTGTCGGTGAGAACGACTTTCACCTGCTATCTTTACGGACGGCGGCTAAGACCGTTGGTATTGCGCCATCGGCAGTGTATAAGCATTTCAAATCAAAAGATGATTTGTTGGATGCAGCCTTGCAAGAGGTCTCACGTCAGTTTGAAACCGATGCTATTCAAAGTGTGGGGCAACTTAGTCCCAAGGAACACAGGGAGATTATTGCAAAACTAGGGAAAATGATTGTGTCTTGGGCAGGTACAAGACCGCATGCAGTGGCGTTTCTTTTCTTCAGTCCTAGGGCACTAGCAGAGTATCGGCAGCAGAATTTTTTCGCTAATACCGAGGAACCCTTTTTACGTTATATGAGTCAGGAAGTCGCAGGGTTAAAGCATGACTATCATCTGACCGAAGAGAGTGACTTGCTGTTTACCAAGCTGTGGTCTTTCATCTTTGGCTACGCGCAACTCATTGTTAACGGTGCGCTAACTTATGATGAGGCTGTTGTGGACAGTATGATTGATGACATTGTGAAAAACGGGGGCGTTAACGATGCAAAGTAAAACAACAATTGTTTATTGCCATCCGTATGATAAAAGTTTTAATCATCAGGTGTTGATGACGGTTCAAGAAAAGTTAGATCAGTTAGGTGAGGCATATAACGTTATTGACCTGTATAAAGATCAATTTGATCCACGTTATTCTGTAGCTGAACTGGCCAAGTTTAAAGATGGTGACACCACGGATCCGCTAGTCATTAAATATCAAAAGGTGTTGCGGAGTAGTACGAATCTTATTATCATTACGCCGATTTGGTGGAACGATCTACCGGGTATGTTGAAGGGGTTCTTTGATAAAGTTATGAAGCCCCAGTTTGCTTACGTCAACACTCCTCGAGGTGTTAAGGGTCGGATGACGAATATCAAACGGGCCGATGTTTTAACGACGTCTACGTCACCAACCTGGTATTTGAAGTTGTTTTCCGGGAATGCAATTAAGCGTGTTTTTATGGGGGCAACGCTTAAACAGCTGGGAATCAAGCAGCGGCATTGGACCAATTGTGGTGGCATTACGAACAGCCATTTTAGTCAACGACAGGCGTTTTTAAAACAAATTGTGAATCAAATTTGAGGGTGATCTTAATGCAAATTGGATCTTTAGCGGATTGGTTTACGGGTGCAGCGACATTTGCGGCGGTGCTCACGACATTACTTTTTAACTTTTTTGAACGACGACGGGCGGCCAAACAGAGCATTTATAGGGCTAAGACAGCCATGGCACGGTTAAGCCTGGATGTGATTCGTCAAGTTAACGGATTGACTGACAGCGTTAGCGATGGTGATTCATTGAGCGCTGTTCATACGATGAGGATCTATGTCTTTGTGCTAACACTGATTGGCAATCAGCAAGTCAGTGAACTCTTGGAGGCCAGCGAACTGTTTTTAGTGACTGCCAACAAGACGGCTGTTGGTAAAACAGATAAGTCTGAATTGAAGGAAGCTTATGATCAGTTATTAGCAAGGACAATCTAGAGTGACTCTAATAATTTCCCAAAAGGTGTACACTATAAATGCGAACATACATTCGTAAAAGGGAGATTATTTATGAAAATAGCAGAATTTGTCGTTTTGGATCAATTTGCTGACTGGGAGGGAGCGTATCTATCCAGTCAATTGAATCAAAAGAAAGATTGGCAGATTAGAACGGCATCGGTCAAGCCCGTAGTTAAATCTATCGGTGGATTTACAACCCAAATCGATGATCTGATTTCTGACGTCCCTAAGCACATTGATTTGTTGGTTTTAATAGGTGGCAATTCTTGGAGTATTAACGATGAGTCACTTTATCAGCTTGTTTCTCACAGTTTAGCCAACGAGATTCCAGTTGGAGCCATCTGTGGAGCCGTTGATTTTCTAGCGAGAACTGGTTTGTTAACAGGATTTAAGCACACTGGGAATGCCCAATATTTGTGGAAAGATTATGTAGACTATAAAAACCCGACTGATTTTCAAAACGTTCAAGTTGTCAGCGATCGAAACCTCGTTACTGCCAACGGGACTGCCGCATTAGACTTTACGGAACAGGTTCTTAAAATGATTGGTTCCTCAGCAAAGGAGATTGCGATGGGCGTCGAGTTACATAAACTTGGTTTTTATGCTTATACAACAAAGTATGGCAACCCTTATCAATAAGGATGTTGAACTGTGCGGACACATCAAAATGTGGCCGTTTTTTATTTGCTTTTTATATCTTTTAGATATATATTATTTACATCTAAAAGATATAAAGGGACGGTAAACACTAAGATGATGAATGAGTTATATATTTTAGGAGAGTTGATGGAGAATTCAAAGACGGCATATCGTTTGCGTCAATCAATGCAGGTGTCACTTGGTCGTCACCGAAAAATTAGCTTTGGTGTTATTTATCCGCTGTTCGAACGTTTGGCAAAAGAAGGTTACATCACGCTAACGGTCCAAGGCGACGACAAACGGTCGACAAAACTGGCAGCCATTACAAAAAAAGGTGAGGCGCGATTCTTGGAATTAATGTATGCGCCAGTTCCTGAGGGTGCTCACACGGATGATATTTTTCAAATCAAGCTGGATTCAATGCAGCATCTGCCATTAACTGATCAACAGGGATTGCTGGATCAGTATATGAACGAGCAAATCGCCATTGTGAATGACTGTCAAACGGAGTTGGAACACTTAAAGAAGCACGAGCACAAAGATCACTGGTATGCGGCACAGAAGATGCAGTTACGTCTTCGTCAAGCGCAGGTAACGGAGCAGTGGATTCAAGACTTTAAAAAAGCACTGGAGAAGAACGGGGGCCTTCAGTCGAATGACTAAAGAAATCAAAATTGCGTTATTAATGGCGGCGAGCCTCTTCATGGAAATCATGGATGGGACGATTGTCACCACGGCGTTGCCGAGTATGGCGAAATATTTTCGGACTGGATCAGCCACCGTTGCACTGCTAGTGAGTATTTACCTAATTACCGTTGCGATTTTTATTCCGTTAAGTGGCTGGCTCGCTGATCGATTTGGTAAGAAACGCATGTGGCTATTGGCCGTTGGCTTATTTACGTTGAGTTCGCTGGGCAGTGCGCTGGCACCTACGTTTGCGATTCTGCTGGGGATGCGGGTGATTCAGGGAATGTCAGGCGCAATGATGACACCAACGGCTCGACTGATTGTGTTGGAAAAGACGATCCCGTCACAATTATTGCGAATGACGAGTTACTTAGTATGGCCGGCCTTGATTGCGCCAGCAATTGCTCCGTTAATCGGCGGCCTGATTGTGACATGGTGGAACTGGCGCTGGATTTTTCTGATTAATTTACCGATGGGAATCATTATTATCTTGATTGGGCTTTTTCTGATTGATCAAGATGCTCAAATAGCAGAACATCGCCAGTTTGACGTTATCGGTTTTGTTGAGATCGCGATTGCATCAGGATTGATTTTGGCTGGGGCAGAATTAGCGACTCATGGTCATTCGGAATGGCTATTAGCAGCACTGATGGTCGTCATTGGTGCAGGGATGTTAGTCTTTTCCTACTTTCACTTACGCAAAGTTGAAAATCCTTTGTTTTCCGTTTCATCACTACGAATTGAATCATTTCGGTTCACACAAACGGGCGATAGCGTTTTGTGGTTATCAGTCGGGGCCATGCCATACTTAATGACGGTTTATTTGCAAACGATTTTTCAGTGGTCACCGGTTAAAGCATCAGGCTTTGTGATTTTTATTTTTCTGGGAAATATTGGCATAAAACCCTTCACGACGGTGATTATCAAAACGCTAAAATATCGTGGCGCACTCTTTAGCGCCTTCTTGATGGTGATGGTCAGTTCGTTCTGTTTGGCATTGATTACGACGTCAACATGGCCATGGGTTATCGCGTTGCTGGCATTTATTTCCGGTGTTGGACGTTCCTTGGCGTTAACTGCCTACAATGGCCTGACGTTTGCCGATGTACCTTTAGCTGAACGTAATAGTGCGAACACGCTAACGGCTGTGATTATGACCTTAGCGCAAGGCTTAGGGGTGTCCTTGATTACAGTGATCGTCTCCGTTCTCAGTCAAACAATGACGTTGGGACACGCTTATCAGTTTGGTTTTGTTTTCTTAGGATTGCTCATGTTGTGGCCAATGTTTGAGTTAACGACGGTCAGTCGAAATATCGGTGAAAGTACGATTTAGTTTCAAACGACTTACTTTAGGTAGAACAATTTTTCTCATTGACTTTTAATAGTAACGGGCGTATATTTTTGTCAATCAAACAGCAAAACGAATTGATCAGGAAAGTAATGTTGATTGTCAGCGCTTAGAGAGCCTCTTTAGCTGAAACGAGGTCGCAGGGCACAACATGAAAATGGCCTGTGATTGGTGTCACTGAACCGCAAGGACAGGTGGCAATGACCGGCACTCATTATTGTGCACGCCATGAAAGTGGCTAGTAAGCATCAAGATGTAAGTCTTGGTGAAACAAGAATGGTATCGTGCGTGAGCGCTTCTTAAGTGATGGACTTAGGGAGCGCTTATTTTTGTGTTCAATTTTAAAGCTGTCGATTATCTGTTTAGTTAACCGTCGTGAATTTGATTTGATAGGGAGAGGTTTAATATGAAAAAAACGGGACGTTTATTAGCAGCGTTAGGCATTACGCTTGGATTGGCGTTGACATTAGCAGGTTGTGGAAAGAGTAGCAATAAAACCGTAAAAGTCGGTGTTGTGGGCGACCAGGATGCGGCCATTTGGAAGGCCGTCGGCAAGGAGACTGAAAAGAAGGACCACATTACCTTAAAGATTGTGAACTTTACCGACTATACTCAGCCGAATGCGGCGCTGTCAGACCACAGCGTAGAAATTAATGCGTTTCAAAGTTTAAACTTCCAAGATGCGTGGAACAAAGCACATCACACTAACATCGTTGCTATTGGGAATACTTATTTTCAACCATTAGCACTGTATTCTAATAAGTTTAAGAAATTGTCAGAAATCAAACGCGGTGCGCAGATTGCGATTCCGAATGACGCGGCTAACGAAACACGGGCATTAGTGCTTTTGAAACGGGCTGGATTTATCAAACTGAAAAAGGCTAGCTTGCCAACTACTAAGGACGTCACTGAGAATCGATTGGGCTTAAAGTTTACAACTGTCGATGCGGCACAAACAGCGCGTTCTCTATCCAGTGCGGATGCTGCAGTCGTCAATGGTAACTACGCTTCGGCTGCTAAGCTATCACTTAAGGATGCTCTGTATGCTGAACACTTAAAGACAGGTGGTCAGTACATCAATGTTGTTTCAACCTTGAAGAAGGATAAGAACAACGCAACGTACAAAAAGATCGTGAAGGCCTATCAGACGGAGGCAACCAAGCAGAATTTGAAGAAGTACTACAAAGGAAATACGTTACCGGCTTGGTAGAATTAATGTTAAATTAGCGAGCATCTGAGAATTTCATCAGACACAAAAATACCCTTGGATGAATCCGACTGAAGATTCATTCAGGGGTATTTACTGTCTAAGCAGTTAATAAATGTTCCACGTGTAACATGAATCAATAGTCATGCGTGCACGAGTGTCAATAAATTTATAAGGTTAGTCACACACCGACTAACTGTTTTGACGACGCAATTGCAACAGTTGATGGCTTAGAGATGCCGTTGCCTCGTAAACTTGATGGTACACAGCGTAAAATTGCTCATATTGTGCGACATGCTCCGGTTGCGGCTGATATATTTTACCGTACTGAACAAACTTTGCGACACAAGTTTTCCAGTCAGGATACCAACCCAATCCCATGGCGGCAATCATGGCAGCTCCTAATCCAGGACCCTGTTCATTAACAAGGCTGGTGACTGGTGCATTAAAAATATCTGCCTGTAGTTGCAGCCAAAACGAACTTTTGGCGCCACCACCAATAGAGACAACCTGTGAAAATGTACGATGGTTGTTCTGATAAATTTGCAAAACATCTTTAAAAGAATAAGTGATTCCTTCCAGCACTGATCGAATAAAGTCGCCTTGAGTCTGAACACCATCTACGCCAATAAAACTGCCGCGAATATCGGCATCTGCGTAGGGTGCTCGCTCTCCTACAATGTATGGTGTAAAGATAAGCCCGTTTGCGCCGATTGGCCGCTCGGCGGCTAGACTAGTGAGTTCATCAAAAGAATGTTCTGGAAGAAAAGTCCGTTTGAACCAGCCAAGACTGTAACCCGCGGCTAGGGTAACGCCCATGGAATAGTATTGGTCAGTGATCCCATGATCTTCAAATTGAAGCACACCACGGTAATTGCTTGTTTTAGGTTCCGTCTTCAGAACAACGCCAGAGGTCCCAATGCTTACCATAACTTGTTTGTCATCAACAATACCGGCGCCAATCGCGCCTGCAGCGTTATCTGCTGCACCTCCGAAGACTTTAGTGCTAGTAGATAGACCAGAGAAGGATGCGTAACTGCTCGTAATATTGCCGACGAAATCCGTGGAATTAATTAACGGCGGGCATAAATCGATGTCGATGTTTAATGCATCCAGGATTTCTTTGCTCCAAGTACCTTCGTTAACGTCAAGCATGACCGTTCCAGTGGCATCAGAGTAGTCAATAGCTAATTTGCCAGTCATTCTAAAACGAACATAATCTTTGGGAAGCAAAACCGTAGCAATCTGTTTATAAATTTCTGGCTCATTTTCTTTGACCCACAGTAACTTGGGCAGCGTGAACCCCTCTAAAGGTTGATTCTTAGTGATTGTTTCAAAACGATCACCCAAAACGTCTGTAATTTCATGACGCTGTTTTGCTGCGCGGGTGTCATTCCACAAGATTGCAGGCCGCAGTATTTGATGATTTTCGTCAAGCAGAACGAGGCCATGCATTTGACCAGAATAACTGATGCCTTCAATGTCTTCTGGTTTGAGATGATCTTTCAGGATTAAATTTACAATGGCAACAGTGGTCCCAGATACCCAGTCTTCAGGATTTTGTTCACTGTACCCAGGATGTGGTTGGTTGAGTGGATAATCAAACGATTGCTGAGCAACAATCACACCTTCCTGGTTAACGGCTGAAACCTTGACAGCGCTCGTGCCAAGATCGATGCCCAATACATAACTCATGCTTAGACCCCCTCAGAAACATGGTACCGTGCGTGATACGTTTGATTAACGCCTGCTTTTAAAATCATGTTACCAAAACCTTCGAGGTTAATCGCATTGGAAAGAATATGTGGTTCCACTGCAATACCAAGGAATGGTTTTCCTACACCCTTATTAGTTTGCATGGTTGGTGTAAACCCATTGGCTGTAAAAATAGTAACCCCGTTACGATCCGCAGTCGTTTGCAAGGTTAAGTTGCTTTCTTGATTACGAATGGTAACGTCGGCACCTGCAGGCGTGAGAAAAGTATCGTCAATCCCAGCGCCGTGATTACTGTCAATAATGCTTTTAATTGCTTGACCAACATTTTTAAAATTTCTATAATCATACATTTCGTTGTCAATAGAAGCCAGAATGCCGTTTGGCACATGTTCCTCATCCAATGCTTCAACAAATTGAGCATTGCTCTTTATGTCATGGTTTCTGATGTCTTGATTATCCTTATTTAAGTTGAAGTAGGCATGACAAGTGGGACTGAACAAGGTGTCAGTATCACAGATGGCTTGGTAAGTGATGTCAACAGCGTCGTCTTCTGAAAGCGAATAAGTGACTGTTACTGTCATGGCGCCAGGAAAACCGTCCAAAGACTGGTCTACTTGTCGACTGAATTGAAGGTAGTTATCACCATCGTCCGTGGACAAAATAGTTCCTTCCCACTGCAAATAAGCAAATCCGTGGGGGCCGCCATGAAGAGTGGTAGCGCCTTCATTTTGCTGTAACTGAAACTGCTTTCCGCCAAGCGTAAAACGACCATTTTTAATTCGACCAGTTACACGGCCAATTGTGGCGCCTAAATAGAATGGATTGTTTAAATAATGCGCAATATCAGGTTCATTTAATAACACATTTTGTGTCGTTTGATCCTGACGTGCTAAACGGTATTCGTACCAGGTTGCCCCAAAATCCAATACACTAATACTCGAACCACGTTTGTTGATTAATGTAAACTTCTTAATAAGACGACCGTTATGATGATCAAATTCTTCGATTTTGTTAGTAATCATAATGTCCTCCTACCATTATTTAGCGCGGTTGTGCAGCTCTTGCTCAATATCTTCAAGGCTACGGCCGCGGGTTTCGAATACGAATTTTGAAACGAATACAATTGCTAAAATACAAATAATCCCGTAAATAGCGAAGATTGATGTTCCTAACCAAGTTAATAAAATTGGGAAAGTTAATGAGACGATTAAGTCAGCAAACCAGTCGATAACACTCGCAAAACCAGTTCCTAACCCACGCACGTTTAACGGGAAGACTTCTGCCATTACGACCCAGGCAATTGGTCCCCAAGTTGCAGAGAAGAAAACAATGTACACGGCAAGGGCAATCATAACGATCCAGGCAGAGAGTCCAGACCCTTTTTCAGCAAAATTAGTTACGATTGCCAGTGTAAATAGTGAGACCGCCATGCCAACGGAACCAAAGTTAAGCAGCGTGCGACGGTTAAACTTATCCATGATAATGACAGCAATACCGGTAGTAATAACGGAGACGACACCTATCCCAACAGTCCCTAAAATGGCAGCCGAATTTCCGAGTCCCACCTGTGAAAAGATGGTTGGAGCGTAATATAAAACGGTGTTACATCCAGTAATCTGTTGGAAGATACATAGTCCAACAGCAATTACCAATGCAGGGTGGACAAGTTTTGAGAATAAGTCTTTTAGAGTACCAGATTCTTGTTTGTTAGCTTTTTCAATAACTGAGAGTTCATCGTTAACTTCTTCTTCATTGTCTCCCCGAAGACGCATTAATACATTTTTGGCATCCTCAGTTCGCCCAACTTTGTATAAGAATCGTGGACTTTCAGGTAGCAATACACCACCAATCAATAGGATGATTGCTGGTAGTGCAGCAAATGCTAGCATATAACGCCAGCCGTTTGTGACGTTAGCAAAACTATAGTCAATGATGTAGGCCAGTAAGATACCAGTCATAATCATTAATTGGTTAAGACTGGAAAGCGTGCCCCGGATACGAGCAGGCGAGATTTCAGCTAGGTACATTGGTACTAGTGCCGACGCACCACCGACGGCGACACCTAAGATGACCCGGGCAATGACCAAGACTATCACATCAGGTGAAAAACCTGACAGTAGGGCACCAATTAAGAAAATTAATGCTGAGAGCATCACCATTTTCTTGCGCCCGAACCGATCGGACATTGGACTGATGATAGCAGCCCCAATAATGGCACCTAAAAGAACAGCACTAACGACTAGGCCCTGCTCCAGGGAGGTAAGTTTCATTTCTGCTCGAATGTAAAGCAATGCACCAGAGATAACACCTGTATCGTAACCAAATAATAATCCGCCTAGCGCACCAAAAAAGTAAATATACCAACTGCTGCGGCTTTTTGCCGTTTTGTTTGTCATGATGCTTCTCCTTTCAAGAAAAGTGTCCTTATTCCTAACTCGGGAACGAGGACACGGCATGTTCAAACATTAGTTAGAACATGAATACCAGCTATTAAAAGATGATTATTTGTTACCACGCAGTGTAGGATAATCAGCGAATAGAACATGACGAATAGGTTCATCTTCGTCCACGTTCGAAAAACGTGGTACTGGTTCAAAGAAGCGATTGTCGACGTTGTCATCATTTGATGAAGAAACTTCCCAAACCATGATCTTGCCTGTGCCTTTGCGACCCATCCAACGGTGATAGATGCGTTGTGTCATTGTGACACTTTCTCCGGGTTCCAATGAAACGACGCCACCGGCAGGAACCGTGATTTTCTTGCCATCCTTAACTAAATGCACACCTGATTCTTTATCGAGTTGTTCATCGGCTGTTGCGTTGTAAACGGTAATGTCGAGAATACCGCCGCCACGGTTGATAGTGTCTTCTTCCTTAATCTTGTGGAAGTGCATTGGTAATTCTTGACCGTCTTCAAGGATCAAAATTTTTTCACAGTAAGGTTTTGGATAAGTTTTTTTGTCGTTGAAATTACCATTACGGAAAGTGAACGTAGCCAAGCCACGTTTAGCAAAGTCATCACTGCCAAAGTCTGTGACATCCCATCCCAACATGTTGTCAAAGATTTCCTGATATTCTGGGCCGGCATTCTTCACGTCTTCGGTTGTCCAGTTAGCAAACTCTGGGAAATAAACTTTGTGTTCTGAGGCAAAAGCAATTAAGTTATCCAAAATGGTGTTAATTTGTGAACGTTTCATGATATATAAATCTCCTTAGGTATAAGACTAGGTATTTGTTAGCTGATTTAACGAAATGAAATCGATTTCATAAAAGACCATAAAAATCATTAATGGATTTTTATGTAATGCACTTAAGGAAGCGCTTACAAAAGCTCTGATAAAAAAAGTAATTTATTACCGAATTACTAATTTAGTCCGGACGATGTCATGCGTCACGGGGCGATCAGGATTAGCGAGGCGATCCATGAGTGTAATAAACGCTTTGGTACCAATAAGATATGCTGGCTGATCTACTGAAATAATAGGATATTGAACAAAATCAAACCAAGGCTGATCATCAAAAACGGCTAGTTTCATATCCTCAATTTGCCATTCTTTAAGGACCTTCAGCACATTCATTAGAATCACATTGTTACCACAGAAGAGAGCATCGCACTGATTAGTTTGAATGAGATTAAGTGCCAATTCAGCTGTGTGTTTACCAAGGTAATCATCAAGTGCAATATCTTGCTCACGAATCGGAAAATCATGAGCTGTTAGTGCTTTTCGGAAGCCATTTAAACGCTCTGTACCGGTTGTGGCGACGGGGCTAACAATGGCATTAACGCGGGTTGCGCCTTGTTTAATTAAAGCGTCAACAGCGTTAAAACTGCCCTTTTCGTTATCAACTAAAACTGTGTCGTATAAATTGGCATCTTTACCTTGTGGCATACGATCGATGAAGACGAGAGGCATGTCATTGACCATTGAATGATAATTGGCATGATTACCGGTGCTAGCCAGAATGATGCCATCCGCCTGATGATCAACTAGCATATTGATATAACGTTGTTCTTTATCTGGATTTTCGTCAGTGTTGCAAACAATCACAGAGTAGCCACGCTTAGTAGCCGCATCTTCGATACCACGGACGAGGGTAGTGAAAAACGGATTCAATACATTTGAAATAACCACACCAATAGTTTTGGTAGTGTGATTTCGCATGCTTTGTGCGAGGGCACTCGGCCGATACTGCAATTCGTCCATCCCATCTTTAACCTTCTGGATTGTTTGTTTGCTGACCAATTCAGGTTGGTTAAGAACACGAGAAACGGTTGCTTCTGATACTCCCGCATATTGTGCTATTTGTTTAATAGTAACTTGCTTTGACAATTTTTTGCCGCCTTTATGAAATCGATTTCATATACAAGATAAACCCTAAAAATTTGTGTGTCAAGATAACTTTATTATTTTTGATAGCGCTTTCTTAATTTGCTATACAGATGTTTGGATATGTATAAACAAAAACGACATGTACTCAATGTGGCTAAGTACATGTCGTTTTATGCGGTTAAAATTCACTACGATTTTTGTCTTTTGGAACTGAAAGTTCTTGAGAAACTTTCTTTGTTACACGTGAAACAGACAGATCTTTTAGGCGAGTGCAGAAGGCGCCTTAAGTTGTGGTCCTTTGCCTTCACGAGCTAAGACCCAGTCATCAAGATTCCACTCTTCTGTTCCACGACGCCATTGACCGAAGTCCCAGCGTGATTCGCGCTCGATTTCAACAATTTCGTTGTTTGGTCCAATTGAGACCCAATTATAGGAACCGTTGTGATGAGCGAACTTGACCCACAGAATCGGCGTGGTTACGAGTTGACCAGCATCATTGGTGAAGGTGCGCGTTTCTTGGTCAATGCGCATGAAGCTCAGTTGATGAGCGTAAGCTGAATCAATGGATTGAAAGACCTGAGTCGCAAGGTTGATTGCTTGTTGACTCCTTGGCAAGCTGCCTAGTTCTTCGAAACTGAAGTTGTTGTAGCTGATGAGGCGGTTGTCGCTACCGTAAATAACCGTTACGTGAGCGTTATTGAGAACTACTGGACCTTCCTTTTGGTAGCGAACGACGGTTACCTGTTCGCCATTACGAGGGTGTTGTTCACGGCTAACTGCAACGAAATCATCTGGAATAACAAGGTTACGGTTTTCTTTGCCGTTAACGTTCAAATACTTTGTCATAAGAAAATCCTCCAATTTTAAAGAGATGTTAGTGTTGATGAGCGAGATTGGCGTTTTTAGCAATCGTCCGTTTGCGTGCACGGTTGAAAACAATGATCCCCGCGCCTGCCAAGAGCAATAAGCCAAACAGATAGGCGGTTCGTTGTGCAGCAATAATATTAGCTGCGGACTGACCGATAGCTGTGGTTGTTCGACGACCTGCATCAAACGAAAGGTGAACATAGAAGGTCAGTGTTGATAGCGTGGTTCCCAACACGAGTCCGAATTCACGCATTAATGAGTTAATCGATCCTGCCATCCCACGGTCGGCGGTTGAGACGCTTTGCATGATCAGCGTGTTGTTTGGTGTGCCAAAGACAGCCGTGCCGATAGCGATCAGTGCTGAAACACCGATGAAGACGATTGGTTCAACATGACCATTGCTGAGCACTAGGCCAATCTGAGCCAGCAGAAGGATGATTAAGCCAGCAGCCATAACACGCTGTTTGTTGAATTTATCCGTTAGTGTGCCGGCAATGGGGTTTGCTACTAAAGCGACAATCGGTGAGGCCATTAGCAGCAAACCACTGACTTGACTGGAATACTTCAACACGATTTGCAAATAGATTGGTGCCAGCAATGTGAAGAAGTAACCAACAACAAAACTGATCAATGCGGCAACGACGTTTTGTGTAAACGCACTGTTTTTAAGCAGGTTGAGATTTAATAATGGACGCGTTGCCCGACGTTCGTGATAGACGAACACAGCAATCATCGCGAAGAAGATGATGAGGCCAATAGTGGCCCACAGAGGATGGGTCATGATGACACTGGAGGCAACGAAGAAGGAAACGGCTAGGACGATTAAGTCACCGACGCCCAACCAATCTACGTTTGGTCGAGACAGCTTGCCAGGTCGAGGAAAGATAAAACATTCGGCAATGAGGCAGATGATGCCTAGTGGAACGTTGATCCAGAAAATGTACCCCCAGGGGAGGAAGGCTAAAATCAGTCCGCCTAACCCTGGTCCTGCAAGTGACCCTAATGAGATGAACAAGGCTTCAATGCCAAGCGCACGTCCCAGATACTGAGGTGGAAAAGTATCCGTTACGATGGCATAGCTGTTGGCCATCGTCATGCTGGCTCCCACGGCCTGAACAAACCGACCGAAGAGGACAAACGGTAAGTTGATGCCAAAACCAGCAAGGCCCGAACCAATCAGGAACAACGCAGTCCCAATTTCAAAGATAAATGGCCGACCGAGCTGATCGCCGAGTTGCCCAAAAAATAGTAGCAACGCACTGATCGTGATGAGGTAAATGCCGATAATGGTCGTTGTTGCGTTTGTTGAGACGCTCAAATCTCTTGCGATGGTCGGAATGGCGATACTGACGATGCTACCGTCAATGATGACCATGAAGAAGAATGAGCCGAGAATACTTAAAATAAGCCATCTTTTAAGCAACGGTCCCACTTCCTTTCTTTTACCTATTTTTTAAACAGGATTGTGTAAAGTGGACGGGGACAGGCGGTTATTCGCCGTCTTCATCGAGTTCACGTTCCAATTGGCGAATCTGCTGCTCGAGATCCTTGATGGTGTCCCGAACTTCATCCAGCGTTAGGCCTTCTGAACTGTAGCCCTTGTAATAAGCGGTGACGTAATCGTTGTCTTCGAGACGTTGCAGTTCATCGCGCAATTGTCCTAAGCGTTCAACGTCGTAATCGTACTTATCTTCGTTTAACATGATGAAGCCTCCTTGGAATTGTGTGGTTTCAAACGGAAAATAGTGAGCGGAGCAGGGCCGATGGTGCTAGCCCAATGGCTGTGGTGCCGGTAGTTGCCGGCGTTTGCCTTCACGCACCAGAACCCAGTCGTCAAAGTTCCACTCTTCGGTTGAACGGCGGGAGAGTAGGTAGTTCCAGCGGGAGTCACGCTCAACTTCAACGATTTGTCCGCCGGGCCCTACAGAAACCCAGTTATATGAGCCATTGCGGTGTGAGAATTTGACCCAGAGGATTGGTGTTTGAACGGTTCGGCCACCGTCTGTGAAAGTTCGTGTTTGCTTATCAATGCGCATGAAGCGCAAATGGCGAGCAAAGTTCGGATCAATCGATTCAAACGTTTGTTGTGCAATCTGCAATGCTTCTTCGCCACGTGGCAACGGTGCGTCACTATCGATACTGAAGTTGTTGTAGCTTAGTAGCCGACCGTCGTTGCCGAAGATAACTGTGACATGGGCATTGTTGGGAACGACTTTGCCAGCGCGTTGATAACGAATTACTGTCACTGTTTTGTGATTTCGTGGGCGTAGATCACGGGCGACTTCCACGAAATCATCTGGTAACGTCAACATCTTGTTTGGTTCATGGTGAATATCAACAAACTTTGTCATCAGGTATGCCTCCTTAATTACGTTAAACTAACGGCAATTTGGACTAAAGACTCTGTAAACGCGTCCACCTGCGCTGAAGACAGGGCGCCTAAACTCTCCTGATTAATGTGGGCTAACACATGTTTAAGAGCTGGAATCAAACGAGTGCCCTTGTTGGTCAAACTGATATTCCAGGATCGCTTATCATCTGTAGCCCGTGTCTTTTTGACTAGCCCCAGTCGGATCAGTTCATCCAAACGACGTGTCACGTTGCTAGGACTGAGATAAATCTGGTGAAATAACTGATCCTGTGTCATTTGTCCTACCAGGTTCAGTTTTAAGAGGAAATAGTAGTTACTGGCGGTTAGTTGAAGTGGCATGAGTTCATTATTTAACTGCATTTGCAACTTACGAGAAACGATATTGAGTTGTGCTAAAATCCCGTCATCTGTTGCCAGCATTGGTTTCACCTTCCTTACCTTTTTAGTGTCTAGAATTATAAAACCAAAGATTTATTTGCGCAAGCAAGTAATTATTAAAAACTTCGCAATACAAATCTTTTTGTATTTGGCGATGTTCAGTTTACTTATTAAGTCAGTTAATGATTCATCACGCCCTGATGGGACGGCTTTTTGACGGTTTTCTATTTGCATAGCTAGCCGGTGCTGTTTTTAACGAGGTTGGTTACGGCGTTGAAATCGGTTTGTTGATTTAAAAGTTTCATAGCAGGGGTAACCACTTGACCGCACCCCCAGTGGTAGTTTTATAGTTAAAGCGAATACACAACAACTTTTGATTTGGAGGAAAAACTATGAAACAACGCAACATTGGCGGTACCGATTTTAAGGCATCCGCTGTCGCATTGGGAATTATGCGAATGGAAGCATTATCCGCTGACGATGCTGCAAAAACGCTAGACAGTGCGTTTGACGCTGGCATCAATTACATTGACTCAGCTGATATTTACGGGATGGGCAATTCCGAAAAGGTCTTTAAACAGGCCTTGGCAAAGTCATCTGTCAAACGTGATCAGCTCTATATTCAATCGAAGGGTGGGATTATTTTTGATCCTGCTCGCAGTCATGGCAGTTTTGTGTTTGGCCAACGTTATGATTTTTCCAAGCAGCACTTGATTGAATCAGTTGATGGCATCTTGGAACGAATGGGCATTGATTATTTAGATGCCTTTCTGTTGCACCGGCCAGATCCACTGATGGAACCTGACGAAGTGGCAGCTGCCTTCGATGAACTGCAGGCTTCTGGTAAGGTGCGTCACTTTGGTGTATCAAACTTCAATCCTGAACAAATTGAAATGTTGCAAGCAGCAACGAGTCAACGTTTGCTCATTAACCAATTACAGTTCAGCATTATGCATTCTGGCATGATCGATGAAGGATTGCACGTCAACATGACGGATGATCGTAGTGTGATGCATGATGGTGGCCTGTTGGAATATTCACGTCGTAAGCATATGACTGTCCAGACATGGTCACCATTCCAGTACGGTTTCTTCGACGGAACATTCATTAATAACGATAAGTTCAAAGAGTTAAATGACAAACTACAAGAACTGGCTGAAAAGTACGATGTTTCTAAGAATGCTATTGCCACAGCCTGGATTTTACGTCACCCAGCTAACATGCAAGTGTTGTTAGGTACAATGACACCAGCGCACATTGTTGATAGTGCAAAAGGTGCCGACGTCGACCTCACTAAACAGGAATGGTATGACGTGTACTTTGCGGCAGGAAATGATTTGCCATAGGATAGCGTGAACTTCCCCGCTTTAGAGTTGAACGATAACGTAAAATGAGCATTGCAAAGGTGTTTTGCCTTTGCGATGCTCATTTTGTGTTATGCACGGACTAGACTCTAAGGGGAGTGAGCGCGTTTCAGATACATAGAAATGGGTGCGTCACACAACATTCAGGGACAGGATAGTGTTATGTAAATAAGCGCAAAATACCCCCCATCATTTGCCAATAATGATGGGGGGTTGACGACGCATTTCAATTTCAATGTAATAATACCAGCGTTATGGAAAAGCAATCAGTAGGCTGATCATTGATTGACATCCTTGGACGACATAGAAAGGCTTTTACTCTTTAAGGGCCGCCAACGTTGATTGTTGAAATTTTGCTAGGATTTCATGAATTGTTTCTATAGACTCTCTTTGTCCGTTACTCAGCCATTCACGCCAAATTGCGTAGACACCAGCGCTCATGAACTTAACCCAGTAGGTTTGTTGGGCAACGCTGATATCCTTCCAATTGATGGTCTCCTTATAGAAAGTGGCCATGTTTTCGTTGAACACAGTTTGAATAATGGGTTCAAATCCACGTTTGGCAGCCAGATTAAAAGTATCAGTCATGTCCGTAAAAAATTGACCTAATGCTGCAATTTTCTGATCCTGTGGCGTGTTGGTCATAATGTCATTAAAACGTGCGTCAATCTGCGGTTTAAAATATGCAGTCAGAACATCCGCTAGTGTTTCAAAGTTTCGGTAGAATGCCATGCGACTGACGCCGGCTCGGCGGACGACCTGAGCGATAGTAATCTCAGCTAGGTCTTTGGTTTCCAATAGTTGCAGTAAAGCTGTGGTGAGATATTCTTGCGAGTCCTGTTTGATTTGTTGCGCATGTTTAGTGGCTGCCATTACAATTCTCCTATTCTGTCACAGATGCCTGTTTTTGGCTTGTTTAGCTATAAGAAACACTCTACAATTCTTCTACATATGTTACAAGTATAACGTAAGCGGAGGAATTCAAAAATGGATAAGAAATTAGTTGTTGTCACAGGTGGTAGCGGATTTATCGCTGTTCATATTATTTTGCAATTATTGCAGCAGGGTTATGCGGTTCGGACAACTGTTCGATCAATGAAGAAAACAGCGTTGATTCATGAAATGTTAACAAACGGCGGTGTGACTGATTTCAGCGACTTGTCGATTGTTGAGGCGGATCTCACGAGTGATGATGGTTGGGCCGAGGCTGTAAAGGGTGCAACCTATGTGATCCATCCCGCATCACCAACGCCAACATTAAACTTTAAAAATGAAGACGAAATGATTCGTCCAGCCGTGGATGGCGTGCTTCGCGTTATGCGTGCCTCACGTGATGCTGGGGTCAAACGTTTTGTATTGACCTCTGCTTATGGTGCGATTTTTGCCGGTCACAAGAACCGGACCACACCATACACCGAAAAGGATTGGACAGATCTGTCGGCCAAGAATATTCATCCTTACCAAAAGTCTAAGACAATGTCTGAACACGCGGCGTGGGATTTTATTAACAGTGAAGGTAATGGGATGGAACTGGCCACGGTTAACCCAGTTGGTGTTATGGGTCCCGTGTTGTCCTCAGATTACTCACATTCAAACATTCAAATTCAAGATTTATTAGAAGGTAAAATCAAAGCTGTACCAAAGGTTGATTCTGGTTATGTTGATGTTCGTGATGTCGCTAGTCTGCATATTTTGGCGATGACATCACCTAAAGCCGCGGGTGAACGTTTCTTAGCAACGACGGGTGAAACATTGTCGATGTTGGACGTGGCAAACATTCTTCGTGAATCCTTTCCACAATTTGCATCAAAGCTACCAACGAAGACAATGCCAAACGCTTTGGTGAAAGCTGCTGCACTGACTAATCCGATGTTGAAGATGATTGCTTTGCTAGTTGGACAATATGCGGGTACGAGCAATGAAAAAGCAGTGACATTGCTTGGCTGGCATCCACGGTCAGCGCGTGAAGCAATTATTGCCACCGCGCAGTCAATGATTGATTTAGGAATTGTGAAGGTTTAATTTAAACAGCAAGGCAGGCAAAATCTGAAAAAAGATTTTGTCTTTTTTAGTTTGGCAAACATTGCGCTATCAAAATGCGTATGTAAATGTGTAAGAACCTAAATTACTCGACGTAAAAAGACTGTTCCACGATATTTGAGCTTGGGTGTAAACTTGTAGCACACGATTAACTCGGAAAATAGGAGACCATTATGAAATTTTTGCACACGGCTGACTGGCATATTGGTAAAAAGTTGCATAGTTTTGATTTACATGAAGAACAGGACGATGCGTATCAACAAATTTTACAAATTGCGTTAGCAAATAAAGTTGATGCGGTCGTTGTTGCAGGCGATTTATATGACCGATCCTTGCCCAGCGAAGATAGTGTCAAACAACTGAATCATATGTTGATTGATTTAAATTTGACTAACCATTTTCCGGTTTTGGCAATTAGTGGTAATCATGATAGTGCCACACGTTTGCATGTCGGCAGTGAGTGGTATGCCCAAACCAATTATTTCTTAAATACCGAGTTGGCGGACGCATTCGAACCAGTTGAACTGGGCAATACGCAGTTTTTCTTGTTGCCATATTTTGAGCTCTGGCAAGCTCGAAATGTGTTTGAAGACGATAGCATTAAGACGGTTGAACAAGCGATGACATTGGTCGTAAATCGTCAACAAAAAGCGTTTAAAGCGGGGATGAAACATGTCCTAATCGCACATTTCTTTGCCGCGGGAAGTAGTCAAACGGACTCTGAAACGAAAGTCGTTGTTGGTGGGCTTAACGCCGTGCCACTCGATTTGTTGGGTGCATTTGATTATGTTGCACTTGGGCATTTACACAATCATCGAGCGCTTACCGATGACAAGATTAAATACAGCGGCTCACCCGTCAAGTTTTCATTGTCAGAGGCTGACGAGCAAAAAGGCGTTTGGATTGTCGATACAGATGCGAATACAACAACGTATGTGCCAATTAAACCGTTGCGAGATGTCGTTAATTTAACGGGTTCTTTTGAAGAATTAACCGATCCGGAAACGTATGACAAGTTAGACCGGGATGCCTATTATGGTGTGACGCTGACAGACAAAGCCATTATTCCAGATGTCATGAATCGCTTGCGTCAGATTTATCCACGAATTGTTAGTTTAGATCGACAGAATGGCCGTGATGAGCTACCTACCGTCCAAACAGTGGACCCAACCTTGGCACCAATGGCGTTGTTTGGAAAGTTCTTTGAGCATGTGAATGATGACGAAATGAGCAAGCAACAACAGAAGTGGGCAGAACAAGGCCTGCAGGAAGCTGAACACGAGGATTAAAATGCGACCATTACGAATTCGTTTAGTGAATTTCGGTCCCTATAAGGACCAAACGATTGATTTTGAAGATTTTAATGATGCCCCATTGTTTCTGATTAGCGGTAAGACGGGGAGCGGTAAAACAACCATTTTTGATGCAATGTGTTTTGCACTGTTTGGTCGTTCCTCTGGCGGTGATCGCAATCCCGATGAAATGCGGTCGGACTTTGCTGACCAAACGGAAGAGACGTTTGTTACATTCATTTTCGAGCATCATGGTCAACAATATGTGATCAATCGCAAACCGAAGCAGATCCTTGCTAAAAAGCGTGGTACGGGGACGACTGAACAAGTTGCCAGCGTAGATTTGACCGTTACCGATCGGGATGGTAAGGAACAAAGCTGGACGAAACGAGGAACAGTGGATCAGAAACTATTTGATTTACTCCATCTGACGCCGGCACAGTTTACTCAGATTGTCCTGTTGCCTCAAGGCCAGTTTAGGCATTTTCTTGAGGCAAATAGTAATGATAAGGAAGCTTTGTTGGCCGATTTGTTTGGGACCGATTTATACAAACGCTGGGCCAATAATTTAAATGACCAGTTAAAAGCGATGCGTCAGTCCTCAAAAGATCAGAGTACGCAATTGGCGACGTATGCAAAAATGATTAAATGGCAAGATGACACAGAAGTCCCAGTCGCCGATGCGCCGGCAACAGACATTTTGGCCGCTCTGATTCAGCAAAATGAAGCGATGAAGCCGGAGTTAGCACACAGACGGCAAATAAACGACAAGGAATCAGCCCAGTTGAGCCAATTGACTACCCAGGTTAAAACAGAAGAAAGTTTGATAGCTGTCTTTAGTCAACGTGAGCAAGCACAATTGGCGCTGTCCAAACTCAATCAGCAGACGGCTGATATGGACAAACTGGCAGCTCACATCAAACAGTTGGAGTGGGTTCAACAAACTTTGCCACTGCAAGAAAAGACAGTAGAAACGAAACAACAGGAAACGCGGACCACGGAACGGCTGGCATCGACTAAAGCTAGTTTGACCACTGCTCAACAGACATTGACTGACGCGGTAGCGGTTGTTGAACAGTTAAATGCGCAGAAACCGGAAGAGGCTAAACGGCAATCTGAACTGACACGCCTCAAACAGGTGCGACCATTGTTTGAAACCGTGGCGACGTTGAGTAAACAGCAAGTGGCACAACAGCAACAGTTAAAGTCAGCTCAAACAAACGTCGAGCTAGCGACTAAGCAACTAAGCGAGCAACAGCAGTTACGTGATCAACTGGATCAGCAACTCACGACATTGCAATCATTAGATGCTAAGCAATTAACGGTTAGAGATCAACAGCATATGTTAAAAACATTAACTGATCAACAAGCAGACCTCGATCAACAACAGCACGCGTTGCAAATGCGACATCAACGAATAGATAAAACAGCGCAACAATTGGCTGAACTGACCGCCAAGCAAAAAGATGCGGCGGACCGTTATCAACAGTTAGATCACGATTGGACTGTCGGGCAAATTCAGCGTTTGAGTGCGAAATTAGAAGATGGCGAACCCTGTCCTGTATGTGGTTCTACAGAGCATCCTAAGGTTGCGGTAGCGACAGTAACAGACGTAACCGAAGATGAACTGAAGGAAGCAGATAAACAGCGACAAGACATAAATCAGCGTGTTGCTAATGTTACAGGACAGCTCAATGAATTAAAGGCAGCGCAAGAAAAGGATCAATCTGCTTATGAGGAAAACGACTCAAGTTGGGCAAAACGTATTGCTCAGTTAACGGACCAGTCAGTGGCTACTGATAATGCCCGTGATGTATTGTCACAATTTAAGCAACAACTAGCCAATGCAGTTCAGCAACTGAACGATGCTTTGGAGCACCGTACGCAACTCCAACAGCAATTAGCCGTCGTCAAACCGCAGTTAGAAACGTTGATCGCTCAGCGCGATGAGGCCAATAAAAAGGTACAACGTGTGCAAACGGAGTTAACTACCGTGACGGCACAGCTTGAAGATCGCCGTCATGATCTTCCAGACCAATTCAACGATTTAACTTCCTTGGATGCGCATATTAAGCAAGTTGAACAGGCGAGTCAGGCTTATATTGAACAGACGACAAAGCAACAGACTGCCCAAAATAAGGCACAACAGAACGTTACACAATTACAAACTCAGGTAACGAGTCTGACTCAGACTCAAGTTGAACAGCACAAAACTGCCACGGCTGCACAGGAAACGTTTGATGAGGCCTTAAATAAACGTCGTCCCGTTGTGGAACTGGCAGCATTCAATCAATTGGCAAATGAAGTTACTGAACTTGATGAGCAACGAAAAATTCATCAACGTTTCCTAACCGACAAGAGTCGTGCTAGTGCACAAGTTGAAACGTTGACGAAACAGATTGGTGATCAGACCAAGCCAAATGTGGAAGAAACCGTCAAAGCCCGTGACATGCAGACTGAAAAGCAACGCACTGCACAGCAATTATTCTATGATTTTCAACAGGTGGTTCAAAGCAATGAAGATGTGGCCACCAAGATGAAGACGCTGATGGCTGAAAGTCGTGAAGCGCAACAGCAATTGGCCGAAATGGCCGAGTTAGCTGACACCGCCACTGGTAGAAGTGATATGCACCTGAGCTTGGAGCGGTATATTTTACAAACCTATCTTCAGAAAGTGCTGACAGTGGCTAATGTTCGATTAGCTATGCTGACGAATAAACGCTATCAGTTCCGTTTGGACACATCAGCTGGTTCGCGGGCTACGGATACTGGGTTAGAGATCGATGTGTTTGATGATCAGGCTGGCAAAGTCCGTAGCGTGCATACCCTGTCGGGCGGCGAAAGTTTTATCGCTGCGTTGTCACTGGCCTTAGCACTAGGCGAAGTTATTCAGAGCGAAGCGGGCGGAATCACAATTGAAGCACTCTTTGTGGATGAAGGTTTTGGCTCACTGGATGGTGAAGCTTTGCAGATGGCGATGGAAGCTTTACAGACCATTGAAGGCAATAATCGGATGATTGGTATTATCAGCCACGTGACAGAAATGCAGGAACAAATTCCGGATCAACTGCAGGTTGTTTCTTTAGCGAATGGGCAGAGCACGATTAAGTATCAGCATGAGCTTTAGTTAAAGATATTTCCTGGGAAATAAAAAATCGACCAATTTGAGAAAATTGGTCGATTTTTTTATGACTTCTATTTGAATAAAATTGACTTAAAAAGAAGGATTACGCCTAGATAACCATCTTTTTCACTTTGCATGATACCAGCCCACATTCCTGAAATCATATCATGAATAGACTGCGTTATGCTCGGAATAAGCAGGAATGTTAAACAGAGTCCGCCGATTATTAACGTTTTCTTTGACAAGATTCGGTTCATTTGTGTCCAGTTGATTGTACAAAGAAGCCAAATCAATGTAATGATGAAAGGCAATTCTAACCAATCACGAAGGCTACTAGCAGACATGTGAAGCGCTAGTCCAATCAAATACCCGACAATAGATAGACCTGCCACGCTAAGAACGAATTTGCTTAGTCTAGATAACGGTTCTGGCTCATGTGACTCAAAGTTGTGAATCAACTTATCATCGCCCTTAATCAAATCATCTAATGATAAATCAAAAAGTTCGCCTAATTTAATGACGTTGGTGAAACTTGGTAATGCAGTGCCACTCTCCCATTTCGAAATAGATTCGCGTGAAATATTCAAACGCTTAGCCAGATCAGCTTGTGACCAATGTCGTTGTTCACGTTGTTGCTTGATTTGTTGACTGATTTTCATACTCTTCGCCCCCTCAATTTCTCCTATGATCCAAGTGTAAAGAGTATTTCGCAGAAGAGGTAGGACTTTATAGTTACATCAAGCTGTTATTGATATAAAAAAGTAGTTAACTAGGAAATTGTTAAATCAACATTTGTGTCAGCAACCGGCATTGTATTGACCAATAGCTCAATGTGATGCACCCCAGCGTATAACGTGCGGGTGGTAAGCTGCTTCCACTTCATCGAAAAATGCCCGTTTATCGCTTGTTGTGGCTTTAAGTTGACACGTTTGATAAAGAAATCCTTGGCAGATGTTTGCTGGTTCTTCTTAACATAGTGTACGCGGTAACCGAGATAAAGTGGTAAATCGCTCTTTGTTGAATTCGTGAGCTGATAGCTAAAGTCAGAATTTTGATTTAAGGAAACGGTCGGTGAGGATGTTGTTAACGAGATGTCTGTCAGTAATGATGCATCACGTTGGCTGTAGCCTAGTAGTGCTAATACATCCGGATTTCCCGCCTTAAACAGCGTTCGCAGGGCTCGGTTAATAATCCAGTCTGTCGTTTGGGAGTCATGCCAGTGTGTCTTACAGAAATCGATGACCAACTGGGGATGATCTTTGCTAATGTCATTTAGGTTATTAGCGACGCTTTTTTGAACGTACGTGCTTTGATCGTGAACTAAATTTTCCAGAATCGGGAAAATTGGTGTTGGATCTTCCACAAACCGTTTGAGACGAATCCCCCAGGGCAGACGGGGCCGAATGCCTTCACTAGCAAGGCGACGCTGATCTTCATTTTGACTCTGAGACCAAGTGACCATTTGCTGAATTGTTTGTTTTGGTGAGTCGACTAGAAAGGGACGGATGGCAAATTCTGCCGAGGATGTTTTGGTCAGAACGCCCAGCGTACTCATGGAGGTTTGCCAATCGTTGCGTCCATAAAGCGCCACGTAGTTTGGCAGACATAGCGCGGCAAAACCGGTAATAGTTGTACTAATATCACACAGAATACCGGCAGCCTCTGTAAAGTCGCTTGGCAACTGATTGTGCAGCGCCCGTGTTATTTGGTCGCGACGTTCCATCAACTTGAGTGCTGACCATTGCTCATCAACGGTATCTCTGATAAAAGTTGGAACATCAAACATTGAATAATGTTGTGTGATTGCTGTTCCTAGCTGAGTTAAGAAAGATGTTGAATATACATCCTTTAGAGCATCTGCCATGGTTTATCCTCCATAAAATGTCGATTATATATCCTGATTATCATACAGTACAAAACATGACATCCTTTGTCAGGCTTTAATAATGATCCAAACATTTCTGAATTTCATCTTTCATTCGCTGCCGTAGTGAACTTGGTTGTACCACTGTTAAGTGTGATCCAAAAGACAACAAGTAAGTAATTAACCAGTCATCGTCATTCATCTTTGTGTTAATCAGATAATCACCGTGTGATTGTTGAACTATTTGATTTGTCGGAAAGGCTTCAAACAAGCGGTATTTCAAGACTGCATCTGCGTGCAATTGAATGTCAATTTGGTTGGTCGCGCTAGACCGCTGAGCAGAATGGTCTGTTAACCACGGTTGTTTGCCCTCGGCCAACGATTGTTTGTTCGTCACGCGTAGATGATCAATTCGTGACAGCTTAAATAATCGATCCGCCCGACGCTCTACTGAGTATCCCCGTAAATACCATGCCTTATCTTTAAAAATGACTTGGTAGGGAAATACTTCACGGGGCAAATATTCATTTTTAGCACTTAAATAGTTAAATGCAACTAGCCGAGAATGAATAATTGCATCGCGAAGCTTAGCTAGTGTACTTTTTTGGTTTCGTGAGTCAGACCATGTTGATGGGTCGATCGTGATCCAGGCCACGGGCTGTTGATGAAACAGAGCCGATAACTTTTCGACCGTTTCATTATTATCGACGCCGAGGTTTTTTAAGCCATTCAAGGCAGCTAAAATGGTCGTTTGTTCCTGCTTATTAACAATCGTATTGTCGATTTTATATTCCGGCAGGAGAGCAATGCCACCATTACGGCCTTGTAGGACATAGATCGGGACACCGGCGGCCGACAAGTCGTCGACATATCGGTATACGGTTCTGACCGAAACATCCAGTTGCTCAGCTAGAGCTGGTGCAGCGACTTTATTATGGTTCATTAGTAGATAAATCATTTGGAATAACCGATTGGACTTCATGGGATTGGGCCTTTCTATAGAGGATGGGCATTACTAGTCTGCGTTAACTCGACTGCGATAAAAGTAAACTTGCTCAATTAATTTTGCGCTTTTTTTATAAAACATGACAGTCTATTGTCAGGTTTATGTTGATAAGCTGAATTCAATCAGTAAGGTAGCGTGCGTTTGACGCTAAGCCAATTGATTATGTATGACACACGAAAATTTAGGAGGAATTAGTTATGAGTAGTGAACAATTTGCATATAAACCAGGTACCGAGGCATTTTTCAATATCGTCATGGAAGGTCTAAAAGGTGAGGTAGACACAGATAATTACTGGGAAGCCGTTGATGAAAATGCTGTTTTTGAATTCATGTACAATATTCCTGGATTCACCAACAAAATTGAGGGGCGTCAGGCCTATATGGATTGGTTTGCCGGTTATTCAGCGGTGTTGGATAGTGCGGATGGTTTGCGAGTTTACAAGGATGCTGACAAACACGCGGTGATTTTAGAATATGCTGTGCACGGTGTGGTACCCAGTACAGGCAAAAAATATGACAACAATTTTTGTTCCATCGCAATTTTGAAGAATCGTAAAATTGTCCACTGGTACGATTACATGGACACGATGGCCGTCATGCTCAGCAACACGCCGGAAGATAAGAAATAATTGTTAACTTTGTTCTGAAGTAAAAGGAATTATTGTCTTGCAGGTAGCTTACCAAAAGGTGATAGTTAGACTATTAAAAGCGAATATAAGAATACGAGTATGCTATTATTCGTCAATTTAGGAGAGTGCCTACATGACAATCCAGCAGCCAGAAGACAATGCACAGTATCAAACGGATGCTAACTTATCAATTCGACAGCGTCTGCATCAGCAATACAGCACAAATAAGCAAGGATTAATGCCATGGTTGCGCCAACAAATGACCATTCATGCAGGTGATCGCATCTTAGAATTAGGTTGTGGCAATGGTAGCTTGTGGCAAGGATACTTGGATCAACTGCCTTCAACGATTGCGTTAACGTTGTCTGACTATTCGCAGGGGATGGTTGATTTAGTGACAAACCAGTTTGGAAACGACCAACGAGTCAGCTGTATGAAAATTGACGCACAATCAATTCCTTTTTCTGATGAATCATTTGATATTGTTATTGCGAATCATACGCTGCACACTGTGCCTGATATTGCACTGGCTATTCGTGAGATTGCTAGGGTATTGAAACCACACGGCACCTTCTATACCGCGGTTAATGGCAATCAGGGGATGGAACATTATCTGCACGAAGCGATTCAATCAATCCAACCGGCGAATATGGCATTTGCCGAGCAGTTGAGTTTTAATTTGCAAAATGGCGTGTCACAGTTAGACAGGGCTTTTAGTCGAGTTCAACGGCGGGACTATCCTGATAGTCTGCATATTACCGAGACGCAGGATTTAATCGCGTGGATCCAGTCGACGAACATGACAGATGATGGGATTGATGATAAGTTACTGCAGGAGCTGACCGTTTATTTTGAAACGTTAAGACAGCGCAATGGTGTAATTGATATTCCCAAGCAAGTCGGGTTATTAATTGCTGAAAAATAAACTAGGCTTAACAATGCTTGGCTAAACAAATAGGCTGACGAGGAAATTAATCTTCGCCAGCCTATTTGCTTAGTCAGTCTTGTGCATAAAAACGAGAAATTTTACTTACCATCTGGATGTTCCTGCAACCATTGTTTCAAAAAAGCGATTTCTGTTTTGCTTGAATTAATACCGTATGCAAAGGCTAATTTTTGCCCAGTCGACATGCAGCGATTATGTGATGGCAGATAGTCGCTAAGTCGTTGTTGAAGTTGCTCAATTGCTTCTGTTTCCTGCTGGATTTCATCCTTAACGATTTGTACGATTCGCTGCGGGTCGACAAACTCACCAAACATTAACCGTGCCAAAAAATCTGATTTGACGCTTTCTGCCTCTACTGGGGAATGAAGGTACTCGTCAAATTCCGCTTCACCTGCTGGCGTAATTGAGAAGACGTTTTTATCAGGTTTACCTTGCTGGGGGACAATTTCCTTAGTGACCATGCCGTCTTTTTCGAGTTTTCGTAGCGCAGGATAGACCATGCCAGCCGAGCTATCAAAGAAGAATGCAAAACTTGTTTGAAACAGTTGGGTGATGTCATAACCTGTTTGAGGACCGCTTTTTAAAATACCGAGGACGATTTGCCGACTTTTCATGGTCTATTAACTCCTTTAGTGATTAAGTACAGGTTATCATAGAATCTTCAAGAACCGCTTTTTTATCGCGCAATTTTAACATCGTGTTTGATAATCGCCAAGTAATCTTTGCGCCGGTAAAACAAGAGTGCCACGAAGATGAAGCTAATTGCAAACGGAAAGGCGTGCTGATATAAGACTAGAAAGGCCTTCGATATCAGCGATTTAGTGTGCTTAGCAATACTGTCACTAGTACGTTTGATTTCGTGGTTATCTTTTTTCACAATCGCGACAACCTTCTGTGTTACCCGTTCTTGAATTTGTTTGCGTACAATAATTTGCTGTTGAGTAGGAAGCTGATTAATGTGCGCTTTTTGGGTCGCAAGTTTTGTTTCCCGGGAAATAATCTGTGCCTGTTGGCGCTTGTTGATACCATTACTTTGATGAGTTGGGGTCTTAGCGCCAGTGCCTGTGAAACGTTGTTGAGTGGCTTTTAGCATTTTTTGTTTGGTCGTTTGAGAGAGGGAGGTCTGCTCAATTCGGGTTTGCGCGTCGTGCCAGGCGGTTGTTTTGGCCGTGTTGATGTTACTAGTGAGTAGTGAGACAAAGATGGCGACAGCGAGAACATTGCCGATTTGACGTAGAACGCCCATCACAGATTGAGACGCAGTTAGCTTTTCACCTTCAAAGTCGGACGCGGCTAAGACGGTGATTGGGCCGATAATCACACCATAACCAGCGCCGAGCAACATGAGCCCGATCAATGTTTGCCAGTAGTGGTCAGGGTTCATAAAACCAAGGATGCCGTAACCGATTGCCATAGAAAGAAAGCCGAGTCCAATGATCAAGCGGGGCCCAAAGCGTTCAATTAGAGTACCGGCGATGGGTGACATCACAAAGATCATAAATGAAGCCGGCGTGATGAGTAATGCGGCTACTAGCTCTGTTTTCCCCTGAACCTGCGTGAAAAATGTCGGCATGATTACCATGACTGACACTAACAGTAGACCGGCCAAGATAACGGTCAGGGATGCGCCGGAAAACTGCCGATCTGCGAAGAGATCTAGCCGCACCATAGGTGATTTGACACGCGATTCTAGGAAAATGAATGCGACAAAAGCAATTATGGTTAGCCCGGCAAGAGATAAAATACGAGCGCTTGTCCACCCCCAGTCAGTGCCTTGCGTGAGTGATAGTGTCAAAGAGAATAACGTGATCATTAAGAGAAACATGCCACCAAAGTCGATTTTAGCGTTGGTTCGTGGCTCATGTCGCAGTGGTAACTGCAATGTCACGCCGATAAAGGCAATGAGTAATAATGGCAGGTTAATGTAGAAGACCCAACGCCAGCCAAGAAACTCTGTTACAATACCGCCAATGGTTGGTCCTAAAGTTGATGCCAGCCCTTGCGTTAGTCCAATGGTAAGCAGTGCCGTTTTACGTTTGGACTGAGAAGTTGACGCAATGGCGATGGTCATGCTAGTTGGGAAAATGATGGCAGCTCCAATACTTTGGATACCACGGCCAATGATCAATGTTGCCGGAACGTTGGCGTCTCCGGAAACAAATGAACCAATCGCAAACGTCAACAACCCAATCAGATAAACTTTGTTGCGACCGAAAATGTCGGCAATCCGTGCTAATGGAATTGTGAGCACGGCAAACGTAATTGTGTAAATGTTAAGCGCCCAAGATAAGCGGTCTAAAGGCACGTTCATGCTAGTCTGAATTGCTGGGAGCGCAATGTTCATTACCGTTGTATCCAACATGCATAAGAATGTTCCGATACACATGGTTAGGATTAGTAGCATATTTTTATTTTTCATATTCAATGTCACTTTCATATTAACAATTATAGTATTGTTCGAACATTTGATACTATAATTGTTAATAGTAACATTGTCAATATAAACTTATTTTCCTTAAATCAAGAAAAGGCTTACAGTAGAAGTGAACATTAAACAAATCGAATGGGGGAGTTAAGATGCGTTCAGTTGTTATTAATGAACCAGGGGATTCAAGTGTCTTAAAAATTGAGGAACGGCCAATTCCTAATGCGGATGCTACGCACACTGTAATTCACATCAAGGCTTTTGGGATTCATCGCTACGAAGTATTGACGCGGGATGGTGGTTCTCCGTCGGTAAAGTTTCCACGGGTTATTGGCGTCGAGGCTGTTGGGGAAGTGTCTGAGCCAGCGACAAACTCAAAATTCACGAAGGGACAACGTGTTCTTGTTATCAATGGTGGTTTTGGTCGTGAATTTGATGGCAGTTATCAAGAATACGCATTGGTTCCAGATGATTTATTGTTTGCTGTTGATTACAATGTTGACTGGCAAACACTGGCACAGTACCCGGAAAACTTTTACACAGCATTTGGTGCTATGAAAATGACGCGTGTGAAAAAGGGTCAATCATTGCTCGTTCGGGGCGGGACTACGGCTGTCGGCATGGCAATGATTGGATTGGCAAAGTCACTTGGAATTGAGGTTTCAGCAACCACAAGGAAGCCAGAACGACAGCAATTGCTGCTGGATCAAGGAGCTGACCATGTGGTCCTTGATAAGGATAATCAACTGCAAACAAGCGAAAAGTATGATGGCATTGTCGATATGGTCGGCACGGTGAGTTGCCAAAACTCAATTGAACACATCAAACGTGGTGGTGTCTGCTGTATGATTGGTTTGTTAGCTGGTGAATGGGTCTTTAAAGAGTTTGACCCCTTCACATTAGGTGGTGCATATTTGTCTGTGTTCGACGGTGGCGAACCGAGTCAGGCATTGTTTGATGAAATTTTCGATTTAATCAAACGTAATCACCTCAGTATTCCTATTTCCAAAACGTTTAAACTGTCGGAAATTGCTGCCGCGCAAGATTACGTCATGGCCAATCCTCAACCCGGACAAGTGATTGTCACTACGGAATGATGCTATTTAGGTCAAAAAAATAACGTGTAATCCATTTAAACTGTTGGATTACGCGTTTTTTTTGATTCAAGAGCGTTGGCGCGAACTTGAATACAAAAATATAAAACTGGCAAGTGCGTTTGAATTTCCCCTTCAATTGCTTTGCAAAGGCGGTAACTATCCGCTGTTGTGAGACCGCGACTTTTTTTGACATAGGGCTCCTCTGGGCTTTATTCGCAAAAGTGAGTAAAATAAACATATTAGGATGCATCAGAAAGAGGGCGTTGGCATGACGGAGAGCACTAAGGAAACTAATACAGAATCGGCACTTAGAAAGGCCTTTATTAAGCTAGTGGCCGCTAAGAGTTTTCGCAAAATGACCGTCCGTGACATTGCCACAACGGCACACATTAGTCGAGGGACTTTTTATCTGCACTATGTGGACAAATATGCCATGCTGGATGCCTATGAAGATCAATTGGTAACGGGAATCTCACAAATATTTGATACCTATGTAAAGACTTCTTGGAAAGCTGGCAGTCGGGTTGAGGATAATGTCTTTTATCACATGTTTGTTTACCTCAATCGGCACAAACAGATGGTGCAAACGCTGTACCGAATTCCGGAATCTGACGTAATGCGGAAAATGACGGGTTTTATCACTGCCGAGGTTGCCCGTGAGACAGTCGCATCTGTTTCGGGTCCGAATGGTAAAGATATCCCACTAGATTACGCGCAAGCCATTCTTGTACAGAATGTTTCCGGCATCATTACACAGTGGTTTCAAAAGGCACAGCCGGAATCGCCCCGTGAGATTTTTGCCATTTTCATGAATAGTCGAACGTTATCGCCGGTCGATTTAACGTTACTTGTTCAGGATAACAATCAATAAGTTGCTGCCATTTAGTCTTGGTTGCAACTTATTTTTAGTATAGGGACGCGCAGCGAGCACAAACAATGAGCATTTGGGTAAAAAGTGTTCATTTGACGTTGTAACTTGACGATATGGAACGGTTCATAACGCCGGCATATCAAGTATTTATGCCATTTTGAGTCATTAATCAAACGCGTGCTAAATAGACACTTTCGGCTATCTTGCACATTGATTGGCCTGCTTTTCTCACTTAATATCGACAACCGAAATGAGTTACGAATTTCAGCTGAAGGAGAGTTTGAGAGAGATGGTTAAAAAAGAATGGCAGCAATTATGGCACAGTCGCAGGATGCTCATTGGATTGATATTAATTGCACTGATTCCGGTAATTTATTGCCTTTTATACCTATCGTCAATGTGGGATGCCTACGGGAAAATGGATCGTATTCCAGTTGCAATTGTGAATCAGGATCAGCCGCAGAGCTATCGTGGCAAACGGATTGCGATTGGCAAACAATTAACAACTAAACTACGTCGTTCGAATTCGCTTGATTATCATGTGACAACGGCTAAGACAGCCGCCGCGGGGATTCGGAACGGTAAATACTACATGGTCGTCACGATTCCTAAACGGTTTTCTAGTGACGCGACAACATTATTAACAAGTTCACCACAACGTTTGCATATCCGATACACAGTCAATTCTGGCCGTAACTTTGTTGTTTCCAAAATGACCTCCGGTGCGGCAAAAGCGATTCAATCGAAGGTTTCAAACCAGGTCAGTACGATGTACGTCGGTGCCTTGCTAACGACAATTGGTCATGTGCAAACAGGGATGGCGAACGCAGCGAAGGGCAGTAGTCAGGTAACAACTGGATTGACCAGTCTAACTAACGGCATTCAGCAAGTTGGTGCGGGAACAACTAGTTTGCAGCAGGGATTGCAAACCGCTAACGTAGCATCACCAGAGCTCGTTGGTGGTGTGGGTAAACTGAATGCGGCCCTAGCAAAACTGCATGATGGTAGTTCGACGCTCACTCTAGGAAGTACGCGGCTCACCACTAGTCTTGCAGGTAGTGCTCACCAACTGCAACAACTACATGAGCAACGTCAGACAGCTGACGACATCGCTTCGCCAGTCATTGCTGACACAACAGACGTGGCGAAAGTGCCCAACAATGGAACAGGCATGGCACCATTCTTTATTGCCATCGGACTGTTTGTCGGCGGCATTGGTTTAGGAACTATGTTTGATGCCTATTTACCAAAGTCACGGCCTAAGTCTGCTGTTGCTTGGTGGCTGTCAAAATTTTCAGTTATCGGAGCACTTGGTGTTGTACAAAGTGGTTTACTCTTATTGGCGTTGACTTGGGGTAATCACTTAATGCCGACTTCTCAGATTAAATTGGCAAGCATGCTGTTATTAGGTTCGCTGACCTTTTTGTCCTTGATATTCTGTTTGCGAATCGTGCTTGGCGGTTTCGGGACCTGGTTGATTACAATTATCTTGGTGCTTCAGCTATCTGCCTCGGCCGGCGTGTATCCGGTCGAACTGACAAGTGGTTATGCCCGAATTATCAATCCGTATCTTCCGATGACTTACCTCATTGACGGGCTGCGACAGTCAATTTCACTCAATGGCAGTATTGTAATGGATATACTTGTTTTAGGTGTAATGATGATCGTCTTTAATGGGTTGATTATTATGAAGTACCGATCTGACTTGCGACGAGATGTATTTAAACTAGTCGATTTTGCATAATTCCATCAAAAAAGCACGAGCCGGTTGGCTCGTGCTTTTTTGGTTGTTTTAATCAGCAAGTTCATTTTCGTTTAAAATTTTGTCGCCATCATAAAGTTGTTGTTTAACGACGCGTTTGCTTTGCAACAAATTGCCCTTGGCGTCGAAGGTGAGGGCGGAGATACCGCCATCAAAAGCGCCGGATCTACTGCCTGAATCAATTAGATAGCGTGGTGTATCATGCACGTTTGCTTGCATTTTAATGTAACCAGCATTTGGCTGTTGAAGTGATTGGACTGGCGTGTGTCCGGTGATAATAACTTTATTCAATAAATTTTTGTGCCATTGGTCAGGATGCAGTTCATTTTCGTAGTAATAAGGTTCTCGGATCCATAATAAATCATCGCGTGTTTGTTGCGAAAAGTCGTGTTGATGCCAGTATAGGCCGGCGTGAACAGCTAGCATATAGTCATTTGACCAGTAAAGCGGTAATTGTTCTAAAAACTGTGTGTAAGGTTTTAATGCCCCTTGTGTGAGTGACGTACGAACGACCATTTCCATACTTGAATGAATTCCCAGTTTACGCCATGTGTGTGCACCACCATTAGCACGCCAGAGTTGAAATTGGTAATCATCACCCCTAACAGTTTGTACCCAAAAATCATCGTGATTACCGATCAAGGCAATGTCGCCATGATGATTGACGCGTTCCATGAGAATATCCAGCACTGCCAAGGGATCATTTTTCATTATTTCTGTGTGGTTCGAAAAATGGCGTGTCGTGACACCATCAATGTAATCTCCCATAAAAACTAAACGTGTCTTCTTTATCACTGAGTCATCCAACAGAATTTGCAAATCGTCGGCCGCAGAATGAATGTCGCCTATGAATGTATAGTCCATACTAATCTCCTAACTTGGTTTTAAAATTGTTACACGTGAAACGCGGCTATCGTTTTGGCACAAACTTCGCTGGTACATCCCAGGTAGTGCAATGAATCGCGCCACCAAGCGTAGAAACCTTGGTGATGGGGATGCCGACGACGCGTTTAGACGTGTGTGCTTGAATGGCATGAAGTGCTTCTTTATCGCTGGCCAAATTGAACTGTGGCACATAAATCGTGTGTGCTGTTTCCAGCATGTTGATATACAAACCGCGGGCAGACGCGATTTTTTTGTCATACTGTCCGGCATCAGTATAGGCCGATTTGAGCGTAATCAAACGGACGTGGGGGAGTGACTTTTTAACAATCTGTTTGAATTTGTTTTGGAAAGCTCGATTACCTTCAAAATCACTTATAAACGCGGTATTTGGTGTCAGGAACTTGATCATGCCATCGGTGTGGGCAAGCGTATCACCCGGCTCTGCAGGCACAATGACAACTTTGCTGACGTTAAGCTGGTGTTTAAGCTCGTTGATGATGTCATGATGTGACCAGTGTGGGTTATCTTTAAACACCCGATTGGTAATTACTACTGCGTTATCTTTGTTCCACTGAACGTTGCCGCCGTCTAAGACCAACTTAGATGAGTGATAGTCGAAATGTGATTGATTCAGCCAATTGGTGAAGCTCGTATTCAAGTAACTACTGTCGGCTTTGGGCAAATAGGCAGGTGAGTATCGGAATTTCGCCATTGTTGTCGTGATAATTGGTGCCACATCACGGACCCAAATATCGTCATACGTGTAAGGAGTGGTTGCAAACTTGCCACCCTGATTAGATTCGGTAAGGCTGGTAAGTTGATCGTCGCTAGCCAATCGTCCAGAAAATGTTTGATTGTATTGAATTAAATCTGGATAAATACGGTGGTAATAGTGATCCGATTGTTTGGGCAGGGCTGTGTAAATCATGGTTGAATCTCCTCTTGCGGACATTGGCAGGAACAATAATAGACTTGCCAACAGGATGCTGAACGCGAATGTGGATACTCGTCGATACTTCATATATCTGACCACCTTTCAAGATGGCCTAAGTCTAACATGAGGTTTAGTTTATATATTTATATAAAAACATAACCCCGACAGGAGTGGAAAAGGTCGGGGTTGACAGGTCTGATTTATATTTTTAATTAGCAATTAAATATTCCAGTCGTAGCACCGCAGTGGTGGCTTCTGGTAAACGGATATCTTCATCCATGTTGATTTGCCACAGTGGGCCACGGAGTGTGAGTTCGTGTGCGATAGCGTATTGATGAATCAAATCGATCCCGTTACAAATAGCGGCATCATCATTATTGATATCGATGGCAAGATAATCGCCAGCTGGTCGATTGACCGTAGTAATGAACGCGTTATTAATATCCTTAGTCGCTTCTTTAATCAAACGGAAGGGGGCATTGATGAATTGAGTTGCATTGGCATTTGGCAGATCGAGGACAAAACCCGAACATTTACCATTAATACTAACGAGTGGATCCAGCCGTTTGTAAAATTCGGCAAAGGCCTCGGCAATTTGTTGGCGAGAACAGTCATGTAACGTCGTCGATTGCCAAAAAGATTGCGCCTTGTGCTTGTGAATATACGGCGCGTCGCAGTGAATCGGCGTCTCTGAATTAATAGCAGTCATTCTGCTGCCTAACGACTGTTTGACTGTTAGTAGGTCATGAATTTGCTCATCAACGCGGGACTGCAAGTTTGTCAGTAAAGCGTTTGGCGATTTCTTGCTGTCGGTCGAACTAATTTGCTTGATCTCATCGAGCGAGAGGCCGAGTTTGCGTAGCGTCAGAATGAAGGATAACTCGTACAGTTGATCATAAATGTAGAATCGGTAACCTTCATCGCTAACCTCAGCTGGTTTAAAGACGTTTTGCTCATCGTATAAAATCAACGTTCGCCGCGTCGTTTGGGCCAGTTTAGCAAACGCACTAATCTTCAACATAAAATTTCTCCAAATAATTTGCACTTTCGAATTGACTGTAACGTAGCGTGACAGTTTAGTGTAGGTTACATCAGTTAGAGGAGGAATTCAATTATGAGTGATAAGGAACAAGTGACGATTATTTATGTGCACCCGTGGGACGGTAGCTTTTCGCATGCTGAACTAGAGCAAGTGACGCAAACGCTGGCTGCACGTCAACAGGATTACAAGCTTATTGATTTGTATGCGGATGGATTTGATCCTGTTATGCGCGCCACCGACCTTTCCGTTTATGGCAAAGGTGACTTTAAGGACCCGATGGTGGCTAAATATATCGACATCATTCAGAAAACCAATAAGGTCATCGTGATGTTCCCAATCTGGTGGCTGAGCACACCGGCAATGTTAAAAGGTTTCTTCGATAAGGTCTTTTTAGCCAACCGGATTATCAATTTTGTTGATAAAAAGGCAGTTCCACACACGGCAGTGAACAGTGCCATGGTATTATCCACTTCGGAACTAACCAACGATGAACTCTTCAAGGGTTATGATGGTTCTGTTGAAAAAATTGTGAACTTCCCGTTGGAGTCGATTGGTGCAAAACAAGTGACGTGGCATAACATGGGTGATATTATTGTTGCCAAGCGTCCAGCATTAACGGATTATCTCAAACAGATTCCAGGTTTTGTGAACGCATTTTTGGACGAAGACGACACTAAGTAGTGATTGACAGTTTCAAATTAAGCACTTCAAATTCACGATGATGTGGCCAAGTTGACCCATCATCTTTTTTATAATTCCGTATGTTGTTTTAAATAATCAGCAAATTCATTCGTGAAAATTGAATTTGCCTCTTTGCAAATGAAAATGACAGTGCTACACTAAACCAAATTAAATAACCTTTAATTAAGTCCGAGAGGCTTAAAAGGAATTCGGTTTGGCTGCAGTACTGCATGACAGTGCCCGCAGACCATGATAAGCAAAACAGCGAAGCCCCTGGAAGATTCTCGGAATTTTTCAGGGGCTATTTATTTGCCAAAAAACAAATAAAGGAGCTGCAATATGAATCAATTTACGAATTTGAATACGTTGACGAACGAAGAGGTTATGCAGTTAATCGAGCAGGCGATTGCCTTTAAACAAGGTAGCGCAGAGATTCCTGAACAAAAACGAACCGTTGCTAATTTGTTTTTCGAAAACTCGACGCGGACTAAAAGTAGTTTTCAGATGGCGGAACTTAAACTGGGTTGGTCTCAAATTCTTGTTGATCCAAGTAGCAGCTCAACAGCAAAAGGTGAAAGTTTGTCGGATACACTCAAAACTTTAGGCGCGATTGGCGTTGATGCTGTCGTTGTTCGCCATCGACAGACGGACTGGTATGAATCCTTGCTACACGATGAATCTGGACTAATGCCGATTTTGATTAACGCCGGGGATGGTTCTGGACAACATCCTTCACAAAGTTTGCTTGACCTCATGACGATCTACGAAGAATTTGGGCATTTCAAAGGATTACATATTCGCATTGTCGGCGATTTGAGCCACTCGCGGGTAGCGCGTTCAAATGCAGAAATCTTGCAACGGTTGGGCGTAACCGTTAGCTTCGCCGGCCCGGCTAGTTGGTATCCGGCCGATTTCAATCAGTTTGGCCAGCGTGTAGAGCTTGATGATGATCTATCAACAATCGATGTGATGATGATGCTCAGAGTTCAACACGAACGGTTGTCGGAAGCTGCCGATGAGCAGTTTGACTCGGCATCTTATCATGAAGCTTACGGCCTTACGGTAGCTCGATATGAACGTTTGGCACCGCAAGCGATTATTATGCATCCGGCGCCTGTGAACCGTGGTGTGGAAATTGCGGATAGTTTGGTTGAATCACCGAAATCACGGATCTTTAAGCAAATGGCAAACGGTGTCTTTGCACGGATGGCCATCTTGACAAGTGTCACGGAGGCCAAACATGCGGTTACTAATTAAGAACGCCACAATCATTGATGAAACGGGAGCAGAGGATCGCCGAAATGTCCTAGTTCAAGGTGGCAAAGTAGTGGCAATTACGGACCATGATCTTGATGCAAACGATGAGGAGCACGTTATTGACGCACAGGGAGCGCTACTGATGCCCGGTTTAATTGACGTTCATGTTCATTTTCGTGAACCAGGATTCGAGGACAAAGAAACGATTGCCACGGGGAGTCGAGCTGCTGCACGAGGTGGTTTCACGACTGTGTTGGCGATGCCGAACTTAAATCCAGTGCCAGTAACAGCTGCATTATTACAACAACAATTGCGTCGTAACGAAGAATCAGGATTGATTCACGTGAAACAATACGGCGCCATTTCCGCTAATCTGACGGACGAGACGGTGAGTCCTATCAAAGAACTGGCAGCGGCTGGGGCCATTGGTTTTACGAATGATGGCAAGGGGGTTCAAAGTGCCGCCACAATGTTGGCTGCGATGAAAGCTGCTAAGGCTGCTAACCGGCCACTCGTTGCCCACCTTGAAGATCAATCGTTGATGAATGGTGGCGTGATGAATAAGGGCGGACGGGCAGACCAATTGGGATTGCCCGGCGCAGATCCACTAGCAGAAACGTCTCAACTGGCGCGTGACCTGGTGTTAGCACAGGCGACTGGCGTTCATTACCACGTTGCCCACCTTTCAACGAAGGTTGGTGTGGAACTCGTCCGGGTTGCCAAGGCGATGGGAGTGCATGTGACTGCTGAAGTTTCACCTCATCACCTATTGCTGGATGAGACGGACATTCAATCTGCTACGCAAACGAACTTAAAGATGAATCCGCCATTACGTACACCGGCTGACCGTGAGGCGGTTATCGCTGGCTTGTTGGATGGCACGATTGATATGGTGGCGACTGATCATGCGCCACATAGTGTGGCGGACAAACGTGGTGATTTTCGCACCGCAGCGTTTGGTATAACAGGATTGGAAACGTGTTTCCCACTGATTTACACCCACTTCATTGAGAGCGGCTTGGCTACCATGGCGCAGTTACAACAGTGGCTAGTGAAGGCACCTGCATCAGCATTTGATTTAGATGCACCAACGGTCCTGAAAGTTGGGATGAAAGCTGATTTAGCGATGTTTGATATTACACATCAGCACACTATCGAAGCCAATGAGTTTGCGTCTAAAGCGGTTAACAGTCCGTTTGTCGGCCAGACAGTGACAGGGATGACGCTATTAACGATGGTCGATGGTGAAATTGTGTATGACGCGACGACTGATAACACAGGAGGTCATGATGACAACGAATAAACGGGCACTGGTGTTAGAAAATGGATCAGTTTATTGGGGAGAAGGCTTTGGTGCAGACCGTGATGCGATTGGCGAGCTGGTGTTCAATACGGGCATGACCGGTTATCAGGAATCTCTAACAGATTTGTCCTACCGCGGGCAATTACTGACGTTCACGTATCCACTAATTGGCAATTATGGTATTAACGCGGTCGATTTCGAATCGCTAAAACCGGCTGCCAGTGCGGTAATCGTTCACGAGGTCGCCACCCAGCCATCTAATTGGCGAGCCACGCAATCATTACCAGAATGGGCACAAACGATGGAGTTACCGGGGCTAACCGGTGTCGATACACGGACGCTGACGAAAGAAATTCGCTCACTTGGCACAGTGAGGGCGGCGCTGGTTGATGCGCCATCAGATGACATTTTTGAAAAATTGAAGTTGTTTGAACAACCTGACTTAGTTGAAGAGGCCACCACAAAATCAGTTTACGTCGCGCCGAATACAGGCTTGAACGTTGCCTTAATTGACTTTGGTATGAAAAATTCAATCCTTCGTGCATTAGCCAAACGGCAAATAAATGTCACTGTGTTCCCGGCAGATACAGAGGCTGAAACGATTTTGAACACGCATCCTGATGGCGTTTTGCTCTCAAACGGGCCTGGCGATCCACGGACAATGACGTCTTGCTTGACGCAAATTAGAATACTCGAAACGCGCGTGCCGTTGATGGGGATTTGCCTAGGCCATCAATTATTCGCGTTAGCCAATGGTGCCGAAACATTCAAAATGCATGAAGGTCATCGTGGCTTCAATCATGCAGTGAAAAATCTAAAGACGGGACACCTTGCTTTTACCTCGCAGAATCACGGCTACGCGGTAGATGCTGCATCAGTGACTGGTACTTCACTGGTAGTTACGCATGAGGAAGTCAACGATCATACCGTTGAAGGATTGCGGTTAACGGGCCGGTCCGCGTTTTCCGTTCAATTTCATCCAGATGCAGCGCCTGGTCCACACGATGCTGAAGACCTGTTTGGCCATTTTGTTGATTTAATGACGCAGAAAGGAGCTCCTCAACATGCCTAAACGGACAGATATTCATAAAATTATGGTTATTGGCTCGGGCCCGATTGTGATTGGGCAAGCAGCCGAGTTTGATTATTCCGGCACGCAGGCGACGATGGCATTACGCGAAGAGGGGTATGAGGTCGTACTGGTAAATTCAAATCCAGCGACGATTATGACCGATCCGGAGATTGCCGATAAAGTCTATTTGGAACCACTGACGTTACCGTTTTTAAAACAGATCATTCGTCAGGAACGGCCGCAAGCAATTCTGCCAACACTTGGTGGACAAACGGGTCTGAACATGGCCAAAGCGTTGGATGAAGACGGCATTCTGGCTGCATTAAACATCGAATTGCTGGGCACTAAGCTCACGGCTATCGAGCAAGCCGAGGATCGTGAGCAGTTTAAAGAACTCATGGCCAAATTGAATGAGCCGGTACCTGCTTCGAAAACGGTCACGGAATTAGCGCCGGCATTGGCGTTTGCAAAACAAATTGGTTATCCCGTCATCGTGCGGCCAGCGTACACACTTGGTGGCACCGGTGGCGGGATCGCCAATGATGAGGATGAGTTGCGGACAATCGCTGCAAATGGACTGGAATTATCCCCGGTAACACAGGTGCTCATTGAACGGTCAATTGCCGGTTACAAGGAGATCGAGTTTGAAGTAATGCGTGACCATGCGGACACTGCACTCATTGTGGCATCTATGGAAAACGTTGATCCCGTGGGTGTTCACACCGGTGATTCGATTGTTGTCTCGCCGGTGCAAACATTGTCTGATCGTGATTATCAAATGATGCGTGACTCAGCGCTAAAGATTATTCGGGCCCTTAATATCGAGGGTGGCGTCAATATTCAGATGGCACTTGATCCAAACAGTGATCATTACGACATTATTGAAGTGAATCCACGGGTGTCCCGCTCATCAGCGCTGGCTTCCAAGGCCACGGGTTATCCCATTGCAAAAATGGCCGCTAAAATCGCGGTCGGGTTGAATCTAGATGAAATTAAAAATCCGGTGACGAACAAAACTGTGGCCGCGTTCGAACCTGCAATGGACTATGTAGTGGTTAAAATTCCCCGCTGGCCGTTTGATAAATTCCCATTAGCTGACCGTCAATTAGGGACTCAAATGAAGGCCACCGGTGAAGTGATGGCAATTGGTAGGAACTTCGAAGAAGCACTTAATAAAGCAGTACGATCATTAGAGATCGGTGTTACAGACCTAAGAGAGTTGCGCTTTGAGCAGGTTACCACACCACTCTTGTTAGCGAGTTTAATGCCTGCGCGGGACGATCGACTATTCAGAGTAGCGGAATTACTGCGACGAAATGTGTCACGTGAAACAATTCATGGCAAAACGAAAATTGACATGTTTTTCTTGAGTAAAATTCAGCATGTTGTAGACCTTGAACAGTTGTTGGTTGATCACATTGGCGATGAAACCACGCTACGTCTCGCCAAACAAAACGGGATTAGCGATGCACTAATTGCATCACTATGGGACTGGTCGTTTGACCAAGTTCGCAGTTGGCGAGAAGAACATCAAGTTACCGTCAGCTACAACATGGTTGATACTGTCGCAGCAGAGTTTGATTCGCAAACACCTTATTATTACGCAACGTATGATGGTGCCAATGAAGCCGTGAAGAGTGGCCGGACGTCCGTTCTGGTGCTAGGTTCCGGTCCCATTCGAATTGGGCAAGGAGTGGAATTTGATTACGCCACTGTCCACGCGGTTAAGGCAATTCAGCGTGCCAGCTACGAGGCGATTATCATGAACTCTAATCCAGAAACAGTTTCGACAGACTTCTCAATTTCGGACAAACTGTACTTTGAACCCTTAACGCTGGAAGACGTCTTGAACGTGGTGGCACAAGAACAACCGCTGGGCGTCATGGTTCAGTTTGGCGGGCAAACGGCAATCAATTTAGCTCAAGGATTGGCTGACCATGGCATCAAAGTTTTGGGCACCAGCGTGTCTGACATGAACCGGGCGGAGGACAGACAGGCGTTTGACGACGTGATTAAAAAGCTGCAGTTGCCGCAACCGGTGGGAATGACAGCGACAACGGTAAATGGTGCGGTCAGTGCAGCCAGTGAGATTGGCTACCCCGTGCTGATTCGGCCGTCGTATGTTTTAGGTGGCCGAGCGATGGAAATTGTTGCCGATGAATCGGAACTGCGCGACTACATGGTTCGAGCGGTGCAGGTTTCAAACGACCACCCGGTACTGATTGATTCGTACTTAGAGGGCACTGAGGCAGAATTGGATGTCATTTCAGATGGGGACACTGTTGTTATTCCCGGACTGATGGAACACATTGAGCGGGCTGGCGTGCACTCCGGCGATTCGATGGCCGTTTATCCGCCACAACATTTGAGTGAGCACGTGAAACAGTCGATGGTGAAAGCCGCCATCGATCTGACCAAGTCCTTAAATGTGTGCGGCATGATGAACGTGCAGTTTGTGATTCACGACAATAAAGCCTATGTGATTGAGGTCAATCCACGTGCCTCACGGACGGTTCCGTTCATTGCCAAAGTGACGCATACACCAATTGCGCAGTTGGCGGCACGCGTAATGCTTGGCGATAAGTTGGCTGACCTCGGTTTCGAAACGGGATTGTTGCCTAACAGTAGTCAGGTTGCGGTAAAAGCACCAATCTTTTCCTTTACCAAACTGCCAGATGTTGACGCATTGCTGGGACCTGAAATGAAGTCAACGGGTGAAGTTATGGGAATGGCACCAACGTTTGAAAAAGCGCTATACAAGGCTTTTGTGGCAGCAGGAATTCAGGTGCCAACGTTCGGCCGGGTGCTGATTACCGTTGCCGATCGTGATAAACAGGAAGCATTGGCACTTGCCCGTCGTTTGACAGACCTCGGCTATGATCTGGTTGCTACAAGCGGAACCGGCGCAATGCTTGAACAAGCAGGTATCAAAGCTGATGTACTCGGTAAGGTATCCGAGTCTGACAACAACGCTGTAACCGCCATCCACGCCGGAAAACTGCAGATGGTGATCAATACTTCGAGATTAGATGAGTCTGCTCAAAGCGATAGCCTCCAGATTCGTGAAGCCGCAATCGCTAACGATGTGCCGTTATTTACGGTGCTGGATACGGTGGCAGCATTGCTGACGGTGTTGGAGTCGCGGAGTTTGGGCGTAGCGGCGATGTAAAAATAACAAAATTTCTCATCATTGATTTGCGTTTTACAATCAATGATGTTTTTTTATTCAGTTATACGCAAATAAAAATATTAATAGATCGAAAATGTATTGGTTCTGAGCAAAAAGTTCTTATTGTAAGGTTTAGTGAATGTAATAAAATGTAACTGTACAGCAATGAAAACGTTTGCGGAGGGATACGTGATGGATAAATCAAAACCATATGGAATTGGCCTAGATATTGGTACAAATTCTGTCGGGTTCGTGGCGACTGATGCTGAGGGACACCTTATCCGATTGAAAGGAAAGACAGTTATTGGAGCGTACCTGTTTAATGCTGGAATATCGGCAGCGGAAAGACGGGGGTTTCGGACGACAAGACGTCGACTGTCGAGAGTTAAATGGCGCCTAGGACTTCTTCGAGAAATATTTGAGACTCATTTTCAGGAAAGTATGGGAGAAAATGAGGATAATGATTTCTTTTTACGTTTCAAATACTCGAATATTTCACCTAAAGACCCACAATTTTCGACGGCTAAAGGTTTGTTTAATGATCGAACGGATAAGGAATTTTATGATCAGTATCCGACTATTTATCATTTGCGACGTGCTTTGATGACTGAAGATCGTCAATTTGATATTCGGGAAATATACATCGCAATGCATCACATTGTTAAATATCGTGGTCATTTTTTGAAAGAAGGACGTGCCAAAGACTTTAAGGTTGGAGATTTAAGACTGCTGGATAATTTCAAAATGATGAACGAGCAAATTGAAGAAATTAATCCTTTGTGGCAGTTGAAATTACCAACTGATGACACCTCTATTGAGTCGATAACCGCTACTTTACTGGACAATACTCAGAGCCAAAATGATCGTCAAAAAGCAGTGACGAAAGTAATTCTGGCAACACTTATTAAGACGAGTGACAAAGACATTAACGCTGCACGTAAACGGTTTGTTGGCGAATTGAGTAAGGCTATGGTTGGTCTTAAAACAAAACTTTGGGTTCTTGCAGATGTTTCGCAGAATGGTGATTGGGAAATTAAGTATGAAAACTACGCTGACTTTGCGGAAACAATCGGTTCCGGTGAAAGTGACACCATTCAAAGTTTTTTTAACGAGATCAATGATCTATATGGGGTTATTACGTTGGCTGGCATTATTCCCAAAGAAGCTGAGTCATTTTCTGACGGAATGGTTCGCAAGTATGAACATCATCGTAAAAATCTAGAACTGTTAAAAGCTTATTGTGCGGAACAATCAGATGGTAAACGGGGACGACAGATTCGTCAGACTTATGATAAATATATTGATGGGGTAGATAGCAAACAGTTTACGCAGGAAGACTTTTATAAGGCATTAGGCAAGTTCACTGCGAAGGATGAAGCGACTAGTGAAAATGCCAAATTAATTGCTCAGGAAATTGCAGTTGGAACTTTCATGCCTAAGCTGCGAACAAAGGCTAATGGAACCATCCCACATCAATTGCACCAAAAAGAACTGGATGCAATTATTGAAAATCAAAAAAAGTATTACCCATGGCTTGGTGAAGTAAATCCCGTTGAGAGTCATCGTCGCGCATTGCCATACAAATTGGATGAATTAGTCAGTTTTAGGATTCCGTATTATGTTGGACCAATGGTTACGCCAACAAAGGGAGATCCAGAAAAAAGTAAATTTGCTTGGATGGTTCGAAAAGAACCGGGTACCATCACACCATGGAATTTTGATCAAAAAGTAGATCGATCCGCGTCTGGTGAAGCGTTTATTCAACGAATGAAAACGACTGATACATTTTTAATTGGCGAAGATGTATTGCCACAAAAAAGTCTGTTGTATCAAAAATTTGAAGTACTAAATGAATTAAACAAAATTATGATAAACGGCAAGCCAATTTGCAGAGAACAGAAACAGCGTCTTTTCAAACAACTGTTTATGCAATATAAGACTGTGACAGTGAAGAAAGTTCAACAAAATTTAATTGCGAATGGTGAAGAATCTGAAAATGTGCCAATTACTGGCTTGTCAGATTCTTTACGGTTTAATAGTTCATTCAGCACTTATATCGATTACAAAGATATTTTGGGTACAGATGCTGTTAACGATAACGCAAAGCAAAGCGATATTGAGCAGATAATTGCATGGTCCACAATTTTTGAAGATGCATCCATTTTCCGAGAGAAGTTAAATGATATTAGTTGGCTTAATGACGATCAACGCAATAAGCTCAGTCATAAACGTTATCGCGGTTGGGGTCGTCATTCTCGCAAATTGTTAGCTGGTCTTCATGACGGAGAAGGCCAGACTATCATCGAACGGCTATGGAACACAAATGACAACTTCATGCAGATTCAAAACGATAGTGAAATAGCGCGTCAAATTACCGAAGCAAACTCAAGCAAGATGGCAACCGCTGAGGGAACAGACGAAATTATTGATGGCTTCTACACTTCGCCTGAAAACAAGAAGGCCCTGCGTGAAGTAATGAAAGTTGTGAAGGATATTCAACGTGCGCATCATGGCCAGGCACCTGCTTGGGTCTATATTGAAAGTCCCCGAGAGGCGCCAAGACCCGGCCAGCGGACAGTTAGTCGAGAGCAACAGTTAACAGATTTGTATGAGGGTGCAGCCAAGGAAATCGTTGATGATGCCGTTTTAAATGAACTAAAAGACAAGATTAAATCCAAAGAAAACTTTACGGATAAATTAGTTTTGTATTTCTTGCAAAATGGACATGATATTTATTCGAATGACAGTATCAACATTGATAACCTTAATGCATATGATATCGATCATGTTTTGCCGCAAAGTTTGATAAAAGATGATAGCCTAGATAATCGGGTTCTCACGACTCATGAAAGAAATCTTAAAAAATCTAATCGGTTTGCTACAGAGCTGTTTGCCGATCAAAGGAAAAAATGGGAAAAATGGCATCGATTAGGATTGATTTCGTCACGTAAATTAAAACATTTAACTATGCAGCCCAATTCAGTAGAAAAATTTGCACCTGGCTTTATTGCACGTCAACTCACTGAAACGAGGCAAATAATTCATTTAACGGCGAATGTACTTTCAAATTTATATCAAGAAAATGACACTAAAATCGTTATGATTAAGGCGGGATTAAACTCGGAGTTTAGGCGTACATTTGATTTTCCAAAGAATCGTAGTGCAAATGATTACCACCATGCCTTTGATGCATTTTTAACGGCCAAAATTGGACGTTACTTATTAGCGAGATATCCAAAATTAGAACCCTTTTTTGTTTATGGAAACTTCGTTAAGAATCCTAAAGCAATGAAGCGATTAAGTAGTTTTGATTTCATTGCTCAGTTAGCTGCTAAAACTGATGATACTAGTCATATAGATCAACGCAGTTTAAAACAAGTTCCAGTTGTTAATGAAGAAACAGGGGAAATTATTTGGGATAAGGATATTGAACTTGCTGAACTGGACAAGACGTATAACTACAAAACTATGTTGGTGAAACGTGCTCAGACTGAAAATAATGCTCAAATGTTCAAACAAACAGTTTTTAAGGCTCGTGACAATCAAAATAAAACGCTAATTCCTGTCAAAAATGGATTATCTACTGACATTTATGGTGGTCATTCACAACAGGCGATTTCTTACTTATGTATCGTTTGGGTTGGAAAAAAGAAAAAATATCGCGTTTTGGGAATTAGTACCGCCCATGCAGGCATATTGAACAATTTCGAAAAAAAATACGGCCGGTTTGAAGCGAAAAAGAAACTACAAGAAATTGTCTCTAATACACTAGATAATGCGGACAGAAACGATTTTAAGATAGTTGCTCCTAAAGTTTTGTTTGAACAAGTGGTTGAGGACGATAACATGAAGTTTGGGTTGGGTAGTGCTAGTGACTATAGAAATGTTCAACAGTTGTTTTTATCCCGAAAAAATCAGTTGCTATTGGCTAATATGATGACTGACCAAATACACGACCAAGATTTAGTCCACCTTTTTGACGAAATAGTTGGTCAAATGAATGCGCATTTTCCCATTTTTGATCGCGGAGGCTATCGAAGTTCATTGACCCAATCTCGTGATAAATTTTTGAAATTACCTTTTAAAAAGAGTGAGGATTTGATCACGAAACAAGAGGTTATTCGAAGAATTTTAGATGGATTACATGCTAATGCAAATCGTAAAGATCTTAAAATCATTGGTAGTAAAGGTGATTTTGGGAGATTGGGAACAAAGAAAATCTACTTATCGAAAGATGCGAAGCTTATTTACACCTCACCAACAGGTCTTTTTACTCGCACTGTTCCACTCAGTTCTTTGTAAAACTAAAGGGCGCCATCGAATTTGAACTCGATGACGCCCTTTTACTATGTACGGTCCGAATAGCGGACCCAAAGATTTAAACTTGGCTCGAAAGCCTTGCTTGATTTTAACGCTGTATGTCAGATCAATAGGGTCAAAAGTTGAGGTATGTCGGTCTCAACAACAAAAATATAGCACATAATTTTTCGAACTACAAGGAGGAACATATATGGGGTGGCGTAACGTGGTTATCACACAACATTCAAAGTTATCTTTATCAGCTAACAATCTTGTTGTGCAGACGAATCAGAATGTTTATCGAATACCAATTGATGACATTGACGTGTTACTAATTAGCACTACTCAAGCGGTCATTACAACTGCAGTGATTGCTGCACTGGCAAGTACACACGCTAAAATAATTTTTTCTGGAAAAGACGGCCAACCGGTTGGCGAATTTTGGGGAACTCAAGCACGTAAACGAACAGCTGACTCAATTACAAATCAAGTGAACTGGGGGACTGATAGGTGTCAGCGACTTTGGACAAATGTCGTACAGGCCAAGATAACAAGTCAAATGCAGGCGTTAGATAATACGGGAATAGATACAACGCCCTTGGTAGACGAACTAGATCAGCTGGAAGTAGGAGACATCACTAATCGTGAAGCAGTGGCGGCGCATAAGTATTTTCCACTGCTATTTGGCAACAAATTTTCTCGTCGGCAGTTGGATTCTACAAATGCGGCACTAAACTATGGCTATGCAATTTTATTGTCATTAGTAGACCGTGAAATTGTTAGCAACGGTTACTTAACTTGTATTGGTATGCATCATCGAAGTGATGAGAATCCGTATAACCTGGGATCAGACTTGATGGAACCTTTTCGTCCGATCGTTGATTACTGGTTGAGTCAGCAGAAATTTAATGAGTTAACACCAGATGTGAAGTTCGGCTTGGTACAGCTTCTGGATTTAGAAATTCATTTTAATGGGAAAACGATGCTGGTACGAAATGCTTTAAGCGAGCACGTTCGCAACTGTGTGAATTACCTAACTGGCGATGTAGAAAAAGTTGAAATCGATGTGGAGGTTCCAAATGAGGTATCGAGTCATGCGATTAATGGTCATGTTTGATTTACCAATGGATACAACTGAAGATCGCCGAAATTATCGGCACTTTCGGAAGGCGCTGATTAACGAAGGATTTTTGATGATTCAATATTCAATATATGTGCGTGTTTGTGTTACACGGCAGTCGGCCGAATTGATGGAAAAAAGGATTGCAATGGTGACACCAGTACAAGGTATCGTTCAGACTTTAATGGTCACCGAAAAACAATATCAAGCGATGAATTTTCTCGTTGGTTCTCCAAAAGAAGATTTGCGAAATTCAGCTGAAAGGACGTTAATTATATGAACTTGGCTTTTGCATCTTTTAAACCCTTTACTTTGAAGGACAGTACTATTTCAGTAATTGATGTTGCCAGTCCAAACTTATATTTAAAACTGATTCAAAGTTTTAGGGATGAAATCGATTTTGTCCATGTTAGCGATAAGGAATGGAAATTGCTACCAGTGACAAAGCTTTGTGAGTGGACAGGCGATTTAATGCTAGATGTGGATCTCGATAAACTATTATTACGAAAGGTACTACTGCATTTTGGAACAGTTATTGGGGATGAGTGGTCAATCATGGCCGATGAAGCTAGGCAACTGAATACGCATGTGCTTGAAGCCAGTTATTTAATGGATTTGCCTTTGGAAGTTAAACCGATACTCGATGTCGAAACAGTGTTGAAGAATACAGGATTATCGTTTTCCGATGACGTGTCTAAGGATCCATATGCTAAAATAGAAGCGTTAATTAAAAGTTTTTCTGAAATTAATGAGCATCGAATTATTGTTCAAACTAATCTGAGCCATTATCTCAATGTCACCCAGTTTTGTCAGCTGGAGGAGTTAGTGGAAACGATGGGGACCCAATTGCTTCTAATAGAATTCTCAGACCGCGACCGTCACGAGTTGTTTAAGAAATGCGATTATACCTTCATTGATGCCGATTTTGTTGATTGGCGTAGTTAACAAGGTTAAAAAGGTGTGATAGAAAAACGGTTTTAGATGTATGTCAGATCAATAGGGTTAAGAACGATTTCATTTCTTTTGAGACAGCCGAAACAGTTTTAGATGTATGTCAGATCAATAGGGTTAAGAACTTTTTATAAAACAGTTTGGCCGAATACCAAGTTTTAGATGTATGTCAGATCAATAGGGTTAAGAACGTAAAATACGTCGTTTCTAATGATTGGCTTGTTTTAGATGTATGTCAGATCAATAGGGTTAAGAACGAATATTTTGCGTAAATGCCCTCCCGTTCTGTTTTAGATGTATGTCAGATCAATAGGGTTAAGAACTACAGCCGTCATTTCGCTGTTAACAGCTTTGTTTTAGATGTATGTCAGATCAATAGGGTTAAGAACCTGCCAAACAGTGGGCTGATCAGGGCATACGTTTTAGATGTATGTCAGATCAATAGGGTTAAGAACTGGCGTTGAACTTTGACCAACTAAGACTAGGTTTTAGATGTATGTCAGATCAATAGGGTTAAGAACGATGCGGTCGGGATTCAAGCCATATCAGCAGTTTTAGATGTATGTCAGATCAATAGGGTTAAGAACACTATCAGGTGCCGATCCATTAAGTGCTATGTTTTAGATGTATGTCAGATCAATAGGGTTAAGAACCGAATTGATAATGAGGTAAAGCAACGGGGAGTTTTAGATGTATGTCAGATCAATAGGGTTAAGAACGACGGTAACAAGTCACTTGCTATAACAGCTGTTTTAGATGTATGTCAGATCAATAGGGTTAAGAACTTATAATTTCAACTTTGCTAGTAATGTCGCGTTTTAGATGTATGTCAGATCAATAGGGTTAAGAACCCGGTGATGCTATCTCGTGCCATCCATATAGTTTTAGATGTATGTCAGATCAATAGGGTTAAGAACTTGCGGCCTGTGCGGCCATCTGTTCAGCCTGTTTTAGATGTATGTCAGATCAATAGGGTTAAGAACTCCGGCATGTGGGTTAATAGTAGCCAGGGAGTTTTAGATGTATGTCAGATCAATAGGGTTAAGAACCAAGCTGGTTGGATTAATCTTGACGGCAGTGTTTTAGATGTATATCAGATCAATAGGGTTAAGAACATTCGAACCACCATTTAAGTACACCAGTCAGTTTTAGATGTATGTCAGATCAATAGGGTTAAGAACTACAAATTAGAAACGGATTTCGTGAAAGAGGTTTTAGATGTATGTCAGATCAATAGGGTTAAGAACTCCCACGTCCTGTTAACCAACGTTGAGCCGGTTTTAGATGTATGTCAGATCAATAGGGTTAAGAACGCGAATTGTTGCAAGTTAGCACGAGAGGGCGTTTTAGATGTATGTCAGATCAATAGGGTTAAGAACTGATGGTAGTCACTATATCATCACACACGAGTTTTAGATGTATGTCAGATCAATAGGGTTAAGAACCCCGCCTAGCAACGTTTGTCATCGCTAGGCGTTTTAGATGTATGTCAGATCAATAGGGTTAAGAACGTGAGAATCAATAAACATATCCGCAATCATGTTTTAGATGTATGTCAGATCAATAGGGTTAAGAACAAAAACTTCCGTTACCGATAGCACTCCGAAGTTTTAGATGTATGTCAGATCAATAGGGTTAAGAACTTGGACGAGAAGTTATTTGCTCGCTTCATGGTTTTAGATGTATATCAGATCATCAAGAGGGTTAAGAAAAGGGGGGTAATACGAGGTTGTTTTAGATGTATATTAGGTTCGCAGGTGAAAAAATCAAGCTATCAAATGACTACAAATTTTTACGCTTATGGAAAATCTAATGGAGTAATGAAACAAAATCATTAGTTTAATTACTATGTTTGATCAAATTTTTGGTTAGATAAAGGTATAAAATGAATATAGAGGCTTCATGTTTATGATGCCCTTACATTAAATCTAGCAATTTGGACGATAGATGATATATCGTGTTACAGGTTTTAGATGTATGTCAGATCAATAGGGTTAAAGTTTTGCTAGGTTAAGAGGCGTTCGAAAAAAGAAATTTCGAACGCTTTTTTATTTGAAATGAATTTTGATTTAAGTAAAGTTCATTAGTTAAATTGTCTGGTGATTTTTTTGCTTTTTTAGATAGCTAGTATTAAAAGGGTATGCGAAAATGTTTTTTTACTTCGTTTTTTTGAAATATTCGATATCGATTTGTGATGTGAGATAAATTCTGCTAGCGGATTGTTGAGTTAGCGTGCTTAAAACCTGGCAATCATCTTTGCCCAATAATTCACAATTGTGGCACTCTCCAATAAATAAAGTTACAATCAGAGATAGATCAATAACATATCATTGTTACAGGGGCGATATTATGAGAAAGGCTTTCATTTATTTGTCGACTGATGGTAGTTCTACTTCTTTAGAAATTAATGAATTCATCCTGAAGTTTTTTATTAATCACGCAAACGTCATCAATTTGGTGATTGGTTTTTCGGCATTCGATGACGCGCATTATTTGAGTACTGAAGGGAAAAAAGACAATTATAATACTAACCTTCTATCGCGTGCAGATTTGGTTATTTTAGAAGATTCATATATAGACGCAAATATTGCTGGCCTACACGAGCTGGCAAAAGGGTTGTATAAAAGTACAATCTTGTTAAATCGTTTTGGTCTGAATTCGGGAATTTTAGATCTGGGAGACCTAGATTTAAATTTTGAATATAAAGACAAACGTGATTTATTAAAAATTATGAGGAGAATCGTTAAAGAAAATAATTTGAATTCTTGAGAATAGAAAAGTGAACTTTATGGCCTTCATAAAGGGTTTCAATGTATTGTATGTCTCAGTTGTTACTAGTACTGTTTTATCTCGCCGATAACACCAACCCGCCAATAGTCAGCACGATTCCGACAATCATCGCCGGTGTAATTGGTTCCTTCAGTATGAGCCACGCGGCGATTACCGTGACGACGGGGACGAGGTACAGGTAGATGCTGGCCTGTACAGGACCGAGTTTTTGCACGACAAAGGTCCATAGCAGAAAACATAGCGCGGAGGCGCCCAACCCTAAGAACACAATGTTGGCCAGGTTTAGTGGTTCTGCTAGGGTGGAAAGATTAATGCTGCCGTGGGTCAGCCAGAAAATCGGCAGAATGAAAATGATACCGTACATAAATGTGCGTCGCGTCATTTGAAACGAATTGTAGTGAAAAGTGTTCATGCGTGTCACAATATATGAATACAATGCCCAAACGACGGCCGCTAATAATGCCAATATATCACCAATGATGCCGCCATGACCGCTGCCACCGGTTCCATTAAATGAAATGAGTGCGATGCCGGCGATTGCCAACACGAAACCGGCCATGAAACTACCTGATAATCGTTTGTGATCAAGCACAGCGGACAAAATGGCGATGAAGAGCGGAGAAATGGAGACGATGACCCCAATGTTGGCAGCCAGCGTGTATGTTAGTGCTAGATTTTCGCACAAGTAATAAAGTGAAATTCCTAGCAAACCGGCAAGTGCAAACGTGCCTTCACGTTTCCACGACGTAAACTTAAAAATTTTCGGATAAATGAGGAATAATGCGATTGCGCCAATGATAAAACGAATGAGTAAAATTTCTACCGGCTGAAAACTGCGTAACAGTACTTTTGTTGAAATAAACGTTGTACCCCACAGAAAAATGGTAATGAGTGCCCCAATATGGCCACTTAATGATGATGTCTTTTTCATGATGCCCGCCTTTTACACTGATATTATTCAACGCTATCATGCTGTTGCTACAATTGTAAACACCGTTTGGGAACATTGCGTCTTTCTCTCTCACTAGAAAACGTTTACAATAAGAAATATAGCGTTATGCAACAATACGCTTTTATTAATACTTAAAAGGAGCAGTCATTATATGAGTTCAGACAAGGATTTAACAGTTAGAGCAAACGCAAAGCAATACATAGATGATTTATACAACCAGTTGATTGTTCGTAAAGATCAGTCGTCGGAATTACGGGACATCACAGATGTGTTATTACAGTCATACAAGAAAATGGATGATGTCAAAAATCCCGAAGCACTGGTTAACAGACTCGTCAACTATATTAGAAGTCAGGCGCTGAAGGCTAAGATTCATTTCCCATCCGACCAAGAAAATCTGGTTATTGAACTGGAGACGATTGGTCAAAAGGCAGGGCTAAATGGCGTCTACATGGCAGATTACTCTGACAAATCACAATTCTACAGCCTGTTAGAAAAGATTCCTAAGCGGTAAAAAGTAATTTTGAGACATAAAAATAGTGGTCATCCAACATTTTGGATGATCACTATTTTCAGTTACTACTCAAATTTAATGTATCTTGTTAAAACTTATTTAGCGTCGTAAGCTGCTTGGAAGATCTTGATGATATCTTCTTTAGTACCCTTACGAGGGTTGGAGAAAGCGTTCCCATCCTTCAAGGCGTTTTCGGCCATCAATTCAAAGTCTTCAGGTTTTGCACCAATTTCCTTGATGGACTTTGGAATACCAACATCTTGTGACATTTGCTTCATGGCCTTGATGGACAATTCAGCGGCGTCACGAGTTGACAAACCATCAGTGTTTTCGCCCATGATCTTAGCTAATTCAGCAAAGCGTTCTGGGTCAGCAACGATATTGTATTCTTCAACGTAAGGCAATAGCAATGCACAGCAGACACCATGTGGGGCGTCATATTGACCACCAAGTTGGTGAGCCATGGCGTGAACGTAACCTAAGTTAGCATTGTTGAAGGCCATTCCGGCTAACATTTCAGCTTCAACCATCTTAGTACGAGCTTCCAGGTTGTGACCATTTGCAACGGCTTCACGTAAGGAAGTTTCGATCAATTTGATCGCTTCGATACATTGTGATTCTGTGATTGGGTTGTGGTCAACGGAAACGTAAGGTTCGATGGATTGAACGAAGGCATCCATCCCAGTTGCGGCAGTTAAACCGGCTGGTACGTCCAACATCAGAGTTGGGTCGTTGAAGGAAACCAACGGAATGTTACGCCATGAAACAACAACGAACTTCAAGTGTGTTTCTTCGTTCGTGATAACGGCGTGACGGGTCAATTCTGAACCAGTTCCGGCAGTCGTGTTAACGGCAATCAATGGTGGTAAAGCCTTGTCCAAGGTTTCAATACCGGCCAACTTAGTAATGTCGTCACCGTTTGTCAGGATGATACCGGCACCTTTACCAGTATCATGAGCAGAACCACCACCGACAGTGATGATTGAGTCGGCACCAGATTCTTCATATAACTTCTTAACTTCTTTAATATTACGGATCTTCGGGTTTGGTTCAACATTGTTGTAAACAACGTAATCAACGCCAGCTTTGTCCAATGAAGCCAAAGTTTGTTGAACGGCACCATCTTTCAAACCTTCCAAAAACTTGTCAGTGACGATAACAGGTTTCTTCATGCCTAACATCTTGGCACGGTCACCAATCTTTTCAATGACACCAGGGCCAAAGAAATTAACACTTGGCATTAAGAAATCGTAACTACGTTCAGCCATAACTGAAAAACCTTCTTTCATTATTTGTGAAAACATTTAACAACTCATTCACAAATAAACTATAACTATAAAAATTACAATTATCAAGACCATTTTTAACGATTCACAAACTCGATTATTTCAAGGGTTATATGCTAGTTATTGCCTTGCTGTTTTCACGGAATCGCTTTCATAGATAATAAACAAAATTCACAAGCGTGACTATTTATTTGTTGCGTAATTTAACTGTTAACAAACAATACACATTTGAAATAGTGGCGCTATTTTTAAGAAACGAGCTGTTTGAGACCTCTTAATGTTGAAATGATTTGGTATTTTGCTGGTCGTAAAATCTTGGTAAATTCACCAATTTCTTCCGCTGGATAACCATTAAATCCTTTTTTGAACTCAAACACGCCATCAGAGCCATCGAACTCACCGGCAATACCGAGAAAATTGTAGGTTTGGATGTGTTGGTTGATTGCTTTGTGCATCATGGCATCTTGAATGAGAAATGGGCCACGAAACATCTTGAATTCTTCGTTTGTGTAACTGAAAACATAGTCCATTTCTTGTGGTTGGCTGATAAACATTGCGCCGGCGATATTTAACGTCGTGCCATATTCGTCAGCAAACATTTTAGCCTGGGCGATTTTTCGGGTGTGATTGTTTGATTGCCGTTTGAGTTCAGCAATCTTGGCTTCATTGTAGCCTTTACGCTTGGCGGTCAGTTCTCTTATTTGTGCATCGTTGTGCGTGATTTTTTTCTGATAAATGGCAATATAATTGTCCAAATTCAGTTCAGCTACGACAAACTGGACGCGGTTGCCATACGTTTCAAAAGCATCTTGGTAATAAGCGAGTGACTTGTCTTTAAAGTGCAGTCGATCAGCCGTTTTATTGGTGTTGTATTTAAATTCACTGAGTTCATCAAACGGAATTTGTCGGAGGGTGACGCCAAACTCTTTGGCCTTATTAAGGTTATAGCGTGCTTTAGAACTGTAACTTTTGGTCAAGGTATCAGCGTTCAAGTGACTTAGATCCTTTTTATAAACGTAGTGATTAGCATGTGCAGCGGTCTTATACCCAACTGACTTGAAGTCAGCGTAACGGTAGCCGATTTCGGAGAGTGCTTGCGTTAGTGCTTCATTTTGCGAATCAATGATTGTGCCGTCGTTATCCAGAACGTGACAGTCTAGATTCGGCACGAGTTTCAATTCGAGTCCTTGATGCTGAAAGGCATATTGCTCCAAGTCGGCAAGAAAGACGCGTAGTCGGGCGACACTGACTTTATTTGGTGCAATCACTGGTCCACCGTATACTTCGAACCGATAACCGAAATGAATTTTTCGACCAACCAATAGTGCGGCCATAACTAATTCATTGTCTTCATATAGGCCACGAAACGTGGTGAGGTTATGTGCCCGTAATAAGAGTCGTTGTTGCCAGATGGTTTGATAAAAATTCCCGGTGGGACAATGTTGTTCAAACGACATAAATTCGGTAGGATCGATTTCTTTTACAGTTAACATAGGCAAACCTCCATCAAATCAAGATTAGATTCACTATCGGGGTTCGACCTTTAAATGGCCTTAAAGTTGATTATTAAAACGGTAACAGGAAATTTTTTTAAGAAAGTTATCAGTAGTTTTAAAAGATGGTGACCTAACTATGCCCCGGAAATATTAATACTGTTATTTATTGAAATGAAAACGTTTTTAATGCGAGCGCTGTTTGCTGCGGTTTAGCATGTGTCTGAAAAGACGATTGTTAAACATATCTGACAAATGGGGTGCGAAAAATGAAACAATTTAAAGTTGATGAGGCTTTTGTCGATCAGTTAACACTGGCTGAAAAGGCCGCCCTAGTTTCTGGTAAAGATTTTTGGTACACCGCTGGCGTTCAGCGGCTCAATGTTGGGCGGATGATGATGACTGACGGGCCTTCTGGATTGCGCAAACAGGAAGAAGGAACTGATGCGACGGGCGTCAATAAGAGTGTAACGGCCGTTAATTTTCCTGGGTCGGCGTTGGCCGCTAGTACGTTTGACCGCGAGATGATGCATGACACCGGTAAAGCGCTCGGCACTGCCGCCAGTCACGAGCAGATTAGCCTATTGCTAGGGCCAGGGATGAATATCAAACGAAGTCCGTTGGCTGGCCGCAACTTTGAATACTTCTCTGAAGATCCATATTTGACGGGAGAAATAGCGGCTGCGTATGTGCGGGGTGTTCAAGAGATGGGCGTGGGTGTCAGCATCAAACACTTTGCGGCCAATAATCGTGAAAGCCAACGTTTTACCAACTCCTCCAACATGAGCGAACGGGTACTGCGAGAAATTTACCTCGCGGCGTTTGAAAAAGTCGTGGTCGATGTGCATCCAGCTAGTGTAATGGTGTCGTATAACGCCATTAATGGGACATTAAACTCCCAAAATCAGTGGTTGTTAACAGACGTTTTGCGGCACGAGTGGGGATTCGATGGCCTAATTCTGTCAGATTGGGGTGCTGTGGTTGACCAAGTGGCGGCATTGAGAGCTGGCTTGAATCTAGAGATGCCAGGGCACTCACCAGAATCAGAAGATGCTGTAATTAATGGTGTCAAAAGTGGTGAGCTAAGCATGGCAACGTTGAATCGGGCAGTGCTGTACGTCTTAAAAACCGTTGAGAAATGGGGCAGTACTCAAGAAGTCTCGCCGTATCCGATGGATGAACAACATACTAAGGCCCGTGAAGCAGCTGACGATGGGCTCATTTTGTTAAAGAACGAGTCGGCCATGCTGCCGATCAAACCGCAAGATCGGCTAGCCATCGTCGGTGCGTTTGCTAACCAACCGCGTTATCAAGGCAGTGGTAGTTCCCACGTGAATGCTTATCAGGTCGTCACACCATTGGATGCCGCCCGTGCATTGCCAAACGACATCTCTTATGCGCCCGGGTACGCAATTGACGGCGATGACGCAGACCAATCCATGATCGATGAAGCGGTGGCCAATGCGCAAAGTGCAGATAAAGTCGTGTTCTTTGCCGGTTTTCCAGAATCCATGGAATCTGAGGGATTCGATAAAACGACGATGTCCTTGCCGGAAGCACAAGTAAAGTTACTTAACCAGATTTTGAGCGTCAACCCACATGTCGTTGTTGTACTTCAAAACGGGTCTGTTGTTGAAATGCCGTGGGCCGATCAGGTACCCGCTATTTTGGAAACTTATTTAGCTGGTGAAGCGGTTGGCGAGGCAACTTGGGATATTTTATCCGGAGCAGTGAACCCATCTGGTAAATTAGCGGAAACCTTTCCGTTAAAGCTAGCGGACAATCCAACCTATGGCACGTTTGCGCGGAGCTACAGTGAGGAAAACTATCATGAAGGGCTATTTGTCGGTTATCGCTATTATGACGTAAAACAACAGCCAGTCAGATTTGCGTTTGGGCACGGTCTTAGCTACACGACTTTTAAGTACTCTGGATTGAAGGTCGTAGACCAAGGCGATTCAGTTGCCGTGACATTTAAGCTCACGAACACTGGCAAACGAAGTGGTCGCGAAGCTGTTCAAGTTTATGTTGCCAATCATGCCAGCACCGTTGAAATGCCTATTAAAACGCTGGCAGGGTTTGAAAAAACAACGCTGGCCGCTGGTGAAAGTCAGTTAGTCAGCATAACGTTGCCACGTCGTGCGTTCAGTTGGTATGACGAAAGTAAGCCAGGGTGGCGGGTCGACAATGGCAGTTACGACATTCTGGTCGGCTCTGCCTCAGATGACATCCGCCTACAAAAGACGATTTGGTTGAACTGGGCTGCCGCACAGGACCGGGTAACATTAGATAGTTACATCAATGACGTGATGGATGATTCGTCACTGGCCCCAGCTGCTGCTAAGTCAGGATTAGATGCCGTGTTTGAAAAGTTGCGGGCTGCTGGTCCAGGAGCAGCATTTCTGATGAATATGCCAATACGGCAGGTACTGACACTCGGCGCTACAGATGATCAATTATCGCAATTTTTGAAGCTTGCTAATCGTTCAACCCACAGTAAAAGGGAGTGATTCTGATGGCAAAAAAGAAAACGAAATTTGATTTTGATCCCGTCATTTCTGCACTTGGCGGGCGGGATAACGTGATGTCGGTCTCAGCGACGACAGATTTAATGAAAATCACCACGAAGATCAAACTGACGGATGAGCAAGTTGCAGCGTTAAGAGCAATCCCCGTCTGGGACGATGTTAGCCTTAAGGGCCCGGACCTAAAGTTGGTACCGAATGACGACATTGAATTTGACGATTATGGCAGCCAGCTGACACAAACGTTAACGGGAAATAACGCTAATATTAAAACGAAAAATGTGGTTGGCCGAGTGCTCGACTTTGTTTCTCAAATATTCATTCCAATTATTCCGATGTTTGCTGGTTCCGGTATTCTGCGTGGTTTACTGGTTCTCTCAACTGAACTCCATTGGCTAAGCGCGAATAGTAGTACTTACCACATTCTGTATGCGGCTTCTAATGCAGTATTCTACTTTCTGCCAATCCTGCTGGCATTTTCAGCAGGACGAGCTTTCAAGGTTGACCAGATTAGTAGTGCTGTGATCGTAGCGGCATTGATGGAGCCAAATATTGTCAATCTCCTTCACCACGGTGCGACCACCGGGATAGCACACTTCTTTACCATTCCGGTGGTTCTGCAGCAATATTCTTCAACCGTGATTCCTGCATTCTTAGCAATTTGGTTATATAGCTATGTTGAGAAGGGTCTCAAACGTATTATCACGCCTAACTTGCAAGTCATTTTTGTTCCGTTACTAGCGTTAGTCGTCGTTGTGCCTTTGGTTCTGATTGTTGTAGGTCCAATCGGCATTTACCTGGGGCAAGGATTAGCCGCAGTTATGGCTTGGCTGGTAAAGGCAAACTCCACGATTACTGGAGCAGTGATCGGTGGATTGTGGCCGGTCTTTGTTATCTTTGGCCTGCATTGGTCAATTCTTCCGATTATCTGGCAAAACTTGGCCAGTGCTGGCCACGATTTCATCATTCCGATGGCAGCCACCTCTAACTTTGGTATTGCCGGTGCCGCAATGGGTGTACTGATTCGAGCACGGATGGCTAAAACACGCTCTCTGGCTAGTTCAGGTTTGATCTCACTGCTAGTAGCCGGAATTGGTGAGCCAACTATTTGGGGATTTGCCATTCCAATGCGTCGTCCATTTATCGCAGCCTGTTTAGGTGGTGCGACTGGCGGCGCTGTTATCGGATTTTTCCACGTTGATGGCGTCGCTGCAGTTTTCGGTGCTTTGACTACGCTCCCCGGTTTTGCTACACCAACCTTCATTTGGTACATCGTTGGCATTTCAGTGGCTTTTATTGTCAGCACCTTATTGACGGTAATCTTTGGCTTCGATGAGACGGAACTAGGCGTTAACAAATAGGCAATAGCGCGAAATGTTCTGTGTTGGGTTGGTATATTTCCTGGGAAATAATTAAAAGTGCCAGTTGAATGCTGGCGCTTTTTTCATGTTTGCAGCGCCGCAATAGAATGCCCAAAAAGTACGAGAAAGTGAGCAATAACCACTGACAAATGGCAATGTAAAAACGATTTAGGGTGACTGATAAACGTCTTAGATGGTAAAATTTGCGTATCCTGAGACAATTCAAAATGAGAGGTGCCAACATGCATATTGGTAAGCAGATTCAGTCTCATCGTCAGCAACTAAAATTAACCCAAGATGAGCTTGCCGAGAGACTATATGTGTCGCGACAAACGATTTCCAACTGGGAAAATGGGCGACATTATCCAGATATTGAAAATCTGCTATTGCTTAGCAATCTATTTGACACCTCTCTAGATGAATTAGTGAAAGGAGATGTGGCGGTGATGCAACATAAAGTGTATACCGACAAAACAGATCGTGATGTGAAATGGATGTTTGGATTGACGGCTGCTGGGTTTATTGCGATAGTGCCATCGATGTTCTTACCAAGAGGAGGATGGGTGCTTCTAGCTCCCGGATTTTTCTTCATTGCGGCTTTCCTGGTCAGTTGCCATATAGATTATCTAAATCACAAAGCTGATGTGCACACATATAAAGAAATTATCGCTTATATGAATGGCGAAAATGTTGATCAGTTACGCCAGCAACGTAATCGGTGGCGTGATGGATGGGACAAAACAAAAATTGCCCTGGCCTTCACGCTGGGTTGTGTAATCTTAGCGTTTGTTGCTATGGTTCCATATTTTATTTATCGTTTTATAGTTCAGTTAGGTTGATTATTGATTGTCGAACTTTTCAATTTTCGAAATCTCAAAAAAATCGTTGACGCGCTGAACTGAAATGGTTATGCTTACTTTCAGTTAGTCATGGGCTAATAAATTTTAAGCAAAAGGAGTGCCAAACATGTCATTAAAACAATTCTGTTGTTGTCAAAACTGTTTATCAACCAAGTCGATGACCATGGTGAACAATGTCTGTTGACACAGCGGGATTTCTTTAATGACGATGGCACGCTAGTTTGGAGTTTGGCGGTCAACGTAAAAAAAGAATCATGTGACAACGCATTTTGTCCATTCGTGGATAAGATGCGTTTTTTGTGTATACTGGACGGATTTAAAAATATTGTCGTTCATGTTTCACTGATGCAAATCTTATCCACATCAATTAATAAATTTGAGGGGTATGACAAGCATGAAATTACTTTTAGAGCGACGTGGACGAGTTCTCACGTTAATGACGGTATTGCTGGCACTTATGGCATTGGTACTAACGGCATGTGGCAAGAAAAACACTAGCAGTGATCGGCAGACCCTTAAACTGTCGGCCCAAGCACCACTAGATACAATTGATTTGTCTAAAGCTACTGGTTATGGTCAAACCGGTAACGTATTCGAGAGCTTTTATCGGTTAGGCAAGAAGGGCAGTCTTACGCCCGGTTTGGCAAAATCCGCAGAGGTTAGTCAGGATGAGAAAACTTACACTTTTCATTTGAGACCAAACTTAAAATGGAGTAACGGCGACACGCTGACTGCAAAGGACTTTGTTTATTCATGGCGCCGTACGTTAACACCATCGACTAAGTCACAATACGCTTATTTGTTTGACGGTATCAAGAATGCTAATCGTGTAAATGCTGGTCAAGCATCTGTTAAATCGTTGGGGATCAGTGCACCGGATAAAAACACGGTTGTTGTGCAATTAGAGCGGCCAATTGCGTATTTTAAACTATTGATGGCGTATCCGCTATTTGCACCGCAGAACCAACGAATCGTTGATAAATATGGTAAGAAGTATGCCACCTCTTCAAAGTATATGGTGTACAGTGGTCCGTTTAAGATGACGGGTTGGAACGGCACCGGCAACCGTTGGCAGTTCGTCAAGAACAATCAGTACTGGGATAAAAAAGTCGTTAAGTTGCACAAAATTACGTACCAAGTTATTGGTAACAACACGACTGGTGTAGAAATTTTTGATCAAAAGAAATTAAGTTTGACGTTATTGTCTAACCAGCAGGTTAAAAACTACAAAGATGACCCGCGATTCCGTCAGTATCCATATTCTTACATGACGTATTTGAAATGGAATTTTCATGATTCTGATGCCACAAATAACAAGGCAACAAATAATTTAAACATTCGCCAGGCGGTCGCGCTGTCTGTTAACCGGGCTCAGTTGACTGAAAAGGTTTTGGGTGATGGTTCCCGCGTGCCAACTGGGTTTGTTCCAGGTGGATTAGCCACTGATGCCAAGAACAAAAAGGACTTTGCTAGTGAGCAGAAAGTTGCCCACACAGTCGCTTATGAACCGGCATTAGCCAAGCAGAAGTTTGCCACAGGCTTGAAAGAAATTGATCAGAAAAAAATCACACTTACCCTGCTGTCAACAGACGACGATGGGACGAGCCCGATGGTGGCACAATTCCTTAAGAGCCAGCTTGAGAAAAACTTGCCCGGACTGACGTTGAATATTCGCTCAATTCCTTCTAAGGCTGCTAATCAGCAAGGCCAAAAGGGTGATTTCGATATCATGCTTTCGGGTTGGGGCGGTGATTTTAATGATCCAATTACCTTTTTACAAATCCCTCAGACAAATACGGCGTATAATTACGGTAAGTGGTCAGATACAAAGTACGATGATTTGATTGATCGCGCCCAAAATACAGACGCTAACGATTCTGAAAAGCGGTGGCAAGATCTGATTCAAGCCAGTCAATATTTAAATCAGGTACAAAGTTTCACACCACTGTATCAGGCAAACTATGCTTATTTGCAACAAAACAACGTTCAGGGAATCATTCATAACACAGCTGGTACTCAGTGGAACTACAAGTACACTAGTATCAAGTAATAAAAGTCTGGCAAATGTCGTGAATGATTCTCAATTATGTAACTGGATTTTTAAGGGTCCTGTGTGATAGTCTTGTTGATATTAAAAAGGATCTTTAAGTGGCATTGTAAATGGAGGAATCACCATGGCAGCAGACGTTAAACCACGTTTGATCGACGACCAGCTTTGTGTCGCCGTTTATAACGCGAATAAATTATTTAATCATTTTTATATTGAAACACTGAAGCCTTACGGACTAACATTCCCACAATACATTGCCCTATGCGTGTTATGGGAACAGGACAAGTTAACGGTCAATGAAATTGGTGAACGTGTCAGCTTGGACAGCGGTACTTTAACGCCGCTGTTACGTCGTTTGGAAGCCAATGGTTGGGTCAAACGGACACGGTCAAAGGTTGACGAACGCCAGGTTGTCGTTAAACTGACGGCTAAGGCGAAGTCCAAACGCGATGAAATTTACCAACATGTCACTGACTGTCAGGATTTGCTGAATTACGATGACGATACTTACGTAAACTCACGTTCAGCAATGTTTGATTTGTCAGATCGGTTAAAAGCTGTCGAAGGCGAAGATTTGTCCGCTAAGTAGTTGTTGTCGACAGTCAGAAATAAGTTATACAAAAACGCTGTGTAAGAAAATGGGTCACTAATGACTCATTGGCTTGCGCAGCGTTTTTTATGTGGAATCGAGTGGTGGGCGAAGTTGTTTCAGACTGCTACTTTTCAACTTTTTGTGACTACCCTTGAGGACTGATGGTAACGGCCTTATTTGATCGGTGTAATGTGATCCCCAAAATAATTAGCCACGCCACAGTAATTAAGAAGTTGCCCCAGCCGAATTTTGGAATTAAAGCGACTGCATTAAGACCAACACCGGGGATGAGGACTAACACAGTTATAAACGAGTTGGCTAGGCCAAGACTACTGGATTGACTGGCTGTATATACAGCAGCAAACGGCAATTTCATGCTTTGTCTAGCGATAATTTGAGAAATTAATAGCGAATAAAGCGTCGCATTAATATCCGTGATTATGGCCTGCCAACCAAGTAATGGGGTTAATAACACCGCAAGTAACAGCGCTTGTGGGATTAATAATCTAGCAACAACCATCCAAATAGTTGCTTGACGAAAGACCTGTGCATGAAACTCAGGAATAACTTTAAAAACATTCATAGCTTCGGGGGTACTACTGTATCTGAGGTTAATGATCAGTTGTGGAATACTAAAAGACATTGCGTAAACAGTCAGCGTTAGCCAACGATTCTGCAAAAGTGCTTCCCAATGACCGCCGTCGATACCGAATTCGACAAGAAAAACGAATACGATGACCACGGTGAGCCCTAAAACAGGGTATACCCGCAGATGGTAGTCTCGTTCTGTTTGGTTGAGCCGCCAGGCCAGGTTGAAATACTCGCGTTTGCGAAGGTTATGACGGTACGGCAAGGCCATTAATCGTTGCCAAACGCCAATACGTGGCGTTTTATCCGAATGAACGGCCAATTTTTCTAACATAACTTCAAATTGACTACTGATGTGAAGGTAGTAGGCGACACTTAAGATTAACCCCAGGATAGCAAAGCTGGTGAAGATGATTAGACTTGGCGTCCATGCGCTTTGCCACGCAGCTAATGGGGCGGCAAACCAAAACGGAAAAGCGATGACGCTCCACCAGTGCCATATTGGTGAAATCGTAAAACTGACATTGAGATTGTCCAGCAAGTTTGGCAACTGGGTGGCCGCATAGATTAAAATCATAAAAGCAACTTGAAAGACGTTAATCATATTGCGTAGCTTGTCACCATTAAACGTATGAAGAATGACAAAGTATAGCAATAAGGCAACAAATGATGTGAAGATTGTGAACAAAGCGACATCGATTAAAAACAAGATGGCAAATACTGGGGATGCTCGCCAAATCAATATTAGAAACGCCGGGCCAACAAGCAGAAAAGCGATAATGCCAACATAGTAGCTGATGTGAATCAAACGCGCTGCATTCAACGTTTGATTGTTAACGCCACGAACGCCAATAATCTGTCGATCTCGCGGATCAAGTAATATGGACGAAAAACTCGATAAAATAGTGGTGAATAATATCATGAAATAGGCGAGAAAAAAGTAGCACATGGCCGAAAATGAAGTTCCGAATAATAGCAATAGTCCAAAAATTACGCCATAGATACCGTAATACCACAGTGACCGTAAAAGCCCACGCGCAGTGGGAATCTCGTCATCTTGCTTAGTGTTGTTTGTTTTCATCTGCATAAAGACAGTGAAAAATGACGTGTCACGAGTATCGAGTAATAGCTTATATTTCAAAATGAGTCGTAGTTGCCTGTAATTGACATTGTGTTTGGCAAATAGTGATTGAAAGCGATCCAAAAAAACAAGTAGCCCACTTTCTTTGTTGGCTTTGCTTTTTTTATAGAGCATTTAGGACACCCCCAATACGTCAATGAACGCTTGGGCCTTTTCACCATGTTCTTTGAAACCGGTCATATCGTTGAACAACTGCTGGAGGGTAGTGTCAGCGCTATTAGATAGGTCGGCAAACGTTCCATGGGCTGCTACCCGGCCATCATGAAGTAATAAGATTTGGTCACTAACAGCCTGGACGACATCTAAAATATGAGACGAGTAAAAGATGGTTTTGCCTTGATCCCGAAGTTTACCCAAGATTTCTTCAATAATTAGGACAGTATTGGCGTCGAGCCCATTTAGTGGTTCATCCCAAAACAGTAAGTCGGGATTGTGTAGCAGACTCGCGATAATCAATACACTCTGCCGCATGCCTTTCGAAAAACTGCTGATGGGTTTATTGAAACTATCACCATTGCCCAAAATGGTGAGCAACTGTTGCGCTTTGTAGCGCGCATCCGCCTCCGTTAATCCATAGAGTTGTCCAATAAAACTAAGGTATTCGTTGGCGGTGAGCGCTTCGAAAATATCAGCATTTTCGGGTACATAACCGATTCGCTGCATAAGTGCATCACGTTGATCGTACAGCGACTGGCCTAAAATAGTTATCTCACCGTCGCTAGGTTCCTCTAGGCCAAGAATGATTTTTAAAGTGGTACTCTTACCAGCACCATTTTGACCGATATAGCCGACGATTTGACCCGCTGGAATTGCGAATGTCACGTCTTTTAGCACCTGATGATTTTCAAAGTGTTTGGCCACGTGGCTCAACGATAAAATATCTGTCATGTTAAACGCCTCCTCAAACATAATTTTTATCTTATTTTATCTTAAGATGACGTTTGAGTGGTAAAAAGCGGATTGGCTGGGCGATAATCTGAGCAGATTGAGTGACTTCAATAAGGCAGTAACCACGTTTCACGTGTAACAAAATTAATGAAATACAGATTCTCTGAATCAGGTTGCAGGTGCCGTTGGAAATGAACCATAAGGGAGTTTGTTCGCTAACCGATAAATATGAGATTGAATTTCAGCGAATACAAAATGCCATGTGCTAAAGTCGCCACAAAAAGTGGGGATGATAGACATGGCATTTTTGTTTAATTGGGCAGAAGTAGAGCCGGACGAATACGCAATGACAACGACTGATGGCAGTATTGTTGATTTAGGTGAACGAAATTATCTGCGTATCGATGGCAATGGGGATGAAGATAGCGTCGAATTTCGTCGTGATGCGGCCAGCATGATAGCACTAGGCGAGTTCTTGTCCGAGGCGCCGAAACATGATATCACGATTGCATCATTTCGCAATTTCGTTCATTATCCACTGATGGTTAACTGGTATGGTGATTTGCACGCGCCTCACGAACGTTTTCAGATGAGAATGAAACAACCTAACTTTATGCCAAATGAAGCTGTTACAGCGGCAATTGATCAACTACGTGGCAAAGTTCCCGTCGTTGGTGATGTAACCTATGAGCGATTTAAAGAAGGCCTGGAAGCGCAGGTGAGCCAAACTGGTCTAGCTACACCGGAATTGATTGAAAAATTACAAATGTTTATCGGCAATAGCCCGTTTGTGATTGAACATGGCGATGATTGGCACCGAGAGCTGTATTTGAACGATGTGTCGACGTTGCCACAATCTCAATGGCAAATTATTTTGCGCCAACAAATTAGCGTTGCTGATCCAGTAGCGGCGCGCAATTTCCCGATCATCACAAATTGACTTGGGATAATTTTCACATTGACAAACAATTTGAAAACTAATATCTTTATGCCAGTTGAATAAATCATTTCTTCGGGGCAGGGTGAAATTCCCGACCGACGGTGACAACAAGATGTTGCTTGACAGCTTGTTGAAGTCCGTGACCCGCGCAAGCGGTTGATGCAGTGTGAATCTGCAACCGACAGTACAGTCTGGATGGGAGAAGAAATTGGCGATGATCATTTGTGGCCGACCAGTTAAGTAGGCAGTCCGCTTTTTTAATTGGCGCAGTCTCAAAAAGATCATCGTTACAAACGTTGATGAAATTACTTTCATCAGGGTTTGTTTACCTAGGCAAATTTACCGCCCCGTGAATTTTTATATTCGCGGGGCGTTTTTTTGTAGAGTGATGCCGCAGCCTTCTGGGCGACAGGTGCACGTTTAGGTAGAGTGATGCCAAAGCTCGGGAAGAACCGAGCAATTTTCAACACATTTAGAAACGGGGTGGTTGGATGATACAGTCGGACTATATGGCTCAAGCGATTGCTGCAGCACGTTTGGGCACTGGTTTAACGTATCGTAACCCACTGGTGGGTGCCGTGATTGTGAAAAACGATCGGGTACTGGCCGTGGGACATCACGTTGGCTTTGGTCATGCCCATGCCGAAGTTGACGCGTATCAACATGTAACACACCCCGAAGATGTGATTGGTTCAACGATGTATGTCACTTTGGAACCGTGCAGTCATTATGGTAAAACGCCGCCATGTGCACACCAATTGGTGAAGTGGGGCGTTAAAGAAGTCTTTGTTGCGCAGCAGGATCCGAATCCCGTAGTTGGCGGCAAGGGCATTGCTTATTTGCGTGATCACGGTGTGCAAGTTCACATTGGCTTGCTGGAAGTGGCAGCTCGGCAATTGAATCGTGCCTATAACTTTTACTATGAGCACCAGCGACCACTGGTGACCGTCAAAGTTGCGCAAAGTTTGGATGGCAAATTGTCATTGAACGATGGTAAACGGACATATTTGACCGATACGGTAGCCAATGCTGGCGTTGATCACTTACGCGCGACACAGCAGACAATTTTGATTGGCAGTCAAACAGCAATCGATGATGATCCACGTTTGCTGATCAAAGAAAGAGTAACCTACCCACCTGTTCGCGTCCTCTTGGATCGCAGAAATCGGGTATCTCATACATCACGTTTATGGCAAACGAATAAGGCGCCCCTATGGCACTTTGTGACAGGGAAAGAGTCGACAACGGGTGTTGAAGACGACATTGAAGGCAAAGATACACGGCGAACTTTTATAGCGCCAGAGTGGTCGATTGACAAGGTTATTCAAACGTTATCGGATCAAGGAATTCAATCCGTATTAGTTGAAGGTGGCGCTCATATCCAAGATGCCCTTCTTCGCGCTGGATTGGTCGATCAGCTTATTATTTATCAGGTTCCGGAGCTTTTCGGTGGCCAATCACTGGCATCCTTCACCAGTAGTGCAAATTCAATGCGAATGAGATTTACCCCAGTGACGATGGAAAACTGTGGGAATGCCACTAAAATGACATTCATCCGATCATCGCTGGCATCGGATTGGGGGCTGGACTGATGTTTACTGGAATCATTGGTGGTCTTGGCGAGGTCACACGAATTCATCGCCAGAGTCATACCTTAATGTTAGAAATCACGATACCGTCGAATATTAGAACGGGTTTACAGCTGGGCGACAGTTTGTCAGTAAATGGCGTTTGTCTGACGGCGACATCGGTGAGTGACTCAAAGGTAATCCTTGATGTAATGCCAGAAACATTCAAACGAACGACGCTGTCCTCGATGAATATTGGTCAGACTGCCAATCTTGAGCGAGCGATTCCTGCAGATGGTCGGTTTGACGGTCATATCGTGCAGGGACACGTGGACGGCGTCGGCCGCATTATTCGAGAATGGCAGGATGAAAACGCACGGTTTGTTCAGATTCGATTGCCACAAGCGTTAACCAATCAAGTGGTGACCAAAGGGGCAATTGCCGTTGATGGCACCAGTCTGACGGTCGTTCAGGCGATGACTAACTGGTTCACTGTCAGTCTTATCCCACAAACACAGTCCGTTACTACCCTTGCGACTAAAAGAGCGGGTGCTGAGGTGAATATAGAAATCGACGTCATTTATCGCTACTTACAGAACATGAAGGGAGACCAACCACATGGCAACGCTTACTGAAAAAATAACAACAGCTTTAACGGCTTTGAAGCATGGCAAACTGATTCTAGTGGCCGATGATACCAACCGAGAAGCCGAAGGAGACTTGATTGGACTGGCCTCATTAGCAACGCCAGATTCAGTTAACACAATGACGAAATATGGTCGCGGCTTGATTTGCGTGCCCATGACAGTCGCAAAAGCAGCACAGTTAAACCTGTCTTTGATGACAATGGAAAACACCGAACATTTTCACACTGCGTTCACAGTTAGCGTGGATGAGCGTCACACGAGCACGGGTATTTCAGCATATGAACGCGCAACGACAATCCGCCGTTTGGGTCAGGTTGACGCGACTGAAGCTGACTTTGAACGACCAGGACACATTTTCCCGTTGATTGCCCGTGAAGGCGGTGTGCTTGTCCGGCGTGGACACACAGAGGCAGCAGTTGACTTAGCCCGTCTAGTAGGCGAGGAGCCAGCGACTGCGTATATTTGTGAAACATTAACCTCTGATGGTCACATGCGACGTTTGCCAGAACTAAAACAGTTAGCGAAGGAGTTAGGAATTCCGTTGATCACGATCGATGACTTGGCACGATATCGTTACTTAATTAACGACAGCGCAGTAACGGGTGACGTACGAGTTAAGCTACCCACACAGTATGGCGAGTTTACGTTAACCGATTATGAAAGTGCGACGGATAAACGTTTGCAATTGCTCCTTCATTCAACGAAGGCAAATGCGACTGATATTCCGTTAGTGCGTTTGCACTCGGAGTGTTTTACAGGGGATGTGTTGGGGTCCAAACGTTGTGACTGCGGCCAACAACTTACTACGGCGATGACTAAAATCGGTGCTGAAGGTGGTTACTTGTTGTACTTACGTCAAGAGGGTCGCGGAATTGGACTGAAAAACAAACTGCGTGCCTATCAGTTACAAGAACAGGGGCTTGATACCGTGGAGGCAAACGAACATCTCGGCTTTGAACCTGATGAGCGCGACTATGGGATTGCCGCAGCAATGTTACATGATCAGGGTGTCGACAGAATTCGTTTGATGACCAATAATCCAGATAAAATTGCTGGTTTACAAAAATATGGCATCGAAGTAGTTGAACGTGTGCCACTCGAGGTGTCTGTGTACGCCGAAGATCATGATTATTTAAGAACAAAGCAGTTTAAATTTCATCATGCTTTACACGTTGATTAAACGATATGTAAATTCAAAAAACGATTAATAGTGGAGGGCAAGAAAATGACAGTTTTTGCAGGGGAGTACTTAGCACATCCAGGTAAAGTTGCTATCGTCGTAAGCCGTTTTAACGAGGCAGTGACAGGAAAGCTGCTGGGCGGTGCACAAGATATGCTACATCGACACAAGGTAAACGACGATGATATTGACGTTGTCTGGGTACCAGGTGCGTTTGAAATTTCAGGGATGGTCAGGCAATTACTAGCAACAAATCGCTACGCAGGGGTAATTACACTTGGTGCGGTGATTCGTGGCGAAACTAGCCACTATGATTATGTTTGTAATGAAGTGGCCAAGGGCGTTGGTCAATTGGCTTTGAACAGTGATGTGCCAGTCGTATTTGGTGTATTAACAACGGATACTCTAGAACAGGCGCAACAGCGTGCTGGTGGCAAGGCTGGTAACAAAGGGAGTGACGTGGCAGCGGATATTCTTGAACTGATCGATCTGCACCAACAATTAGCTAATGTGTAGGTAATCTGTTGTTCACATGTGAATACAAAAAATCACGAGCCAACAGGCCTCGTGATTTACATAGATAACTATTCGGTTTGGTTTAATGCGGCCACAATGTCCGTTTCAAACTTCTCAGGTTTTGTCTGTGGTGCATAGCGTTTGATGACCTGGCCGTCACGACCTACTAAGAACTTGGTAAAGTTCCATTTTATTCGACCATGACCAGCAGCATCCTTTAAATAGGTGAATAACGGATCTTCATCGTCACCATTCACAGCTACACGCTTTGTCATCGGAAAGGTTACACCATAGTGAACTTGGCAGAAGTCATCCGTTTCTTCATCCGTCTCAAGCTCTTGGTGAAATTGATTTGACGGCAGGCCAAGGACATTGAAGCCCTGATCATGATACTGTTTATATAGGCTTTCCAATCCTTCTAGCTGTGGCGCAAAACCGCATTTGCTAGCGGTGTTTACAATCAAGAGAACTTGACCGCGATAGTTGTCTAATGGGATGGCTTGTCCGCTCATTTCAGTTTCCGAAAAATCATAGATTGATGTCATTAAATGCGCTCCTTTCTAATCGCTTGATAGTGTTACATCATTACTTGTGGTTATTGTGCGTCAATTTCATAAATAATGCGAGAATCGGGATTTTACAGTTTCGAGGATGGTACTGGACGTTTCACGTGAAACAGAGAAAATGGAAGTACCCTTACAAAATCAAGAATTGGACAAATATGGCAATATGCTTCCATTTGTCGAAAGGTAAATCATAGAAAAAGCCATCCCAAAAGAGGATGGCTTTTTCTATGAAACATCATTCTTTACGTTTGCGCATGCCGAAAATTGCTGAAACAATCAATACCAGAATTACCGCTCCAATAATGGATGGGAAGACTGCCATGCCGGCAAGCATTGGTCCCCAGTGACCGAAAATCATTTGACCGAGCCACGCACCGACCAGACCGGCGATAATGTTACCGATAATGCCTGCTGGCAAGTCACGATTTGTGATCATCCCAGCCACAACACCGATTAATCCACCAACAATAAGTGACCATAACCATCCAAACATAAGCATGCTCCTTTCTTATGAAAGCAATAAGGTTTTGCGTTGGTTTAAAGGTATCAAGAAATGATGAATAGCTCAATTTTTATGCTTAAAATAATTCACATTTGTGGTACGTTTACACTTGTGCTACATTCACAGATGTGATATAGTGATTATCGAAGGGAGGTTACCGAGAATGTCATGAAAATTGATGTGAAGACGTATTTGGTCGAGCATGACTTGACCATCTATGAGGTGGCTAAGCGCAGTGGCTATGGGTATACCACCTTACACAAGTCGTTTAATAAACGACAAACTGATGCGACCCCGCTGAACATAAGGGATCTTGATGCATTAGCGCGTGCACAGCACGTGCAAATGTGGGAAATCCTAAGGGATCTGGAGTCACATTATATGAACTAGCCTTTAAAGAACTTTGAACTGAAGCATTAGTACAGAGGAGGAAATTAAATATGGCACAACAAAACTTTTCTAACGATCCATTTGGCAACAACATGGACGATATTTTTAATCAATTAATGGGGAACATGAACGGCATTAACTCAGAATCACGTTATCTAGTCAATGGTCGCGAGATGACACCAGAAGAATTTGCGGAATACCGAAAGAATGGTCGTTTGACAGCGTCTGAACAAGGGCGTGGCAAACAGGCGGCTCAAAACGGAAAGAAGCAAGGTATTCTGGAAAAACTGGGTCGTAACTTAACTCAGGAAGCTCGTGATGGCAAGCTGGATCCGGTTATTGGCCGGAATAAGGAAATTCAGGAAACGGCCGAAATTTTAAGCCGTCGGACTAAGAACAATCCAATTCTTGTCGGAGATGCTGGGGTTGGTAAAACGGCCGTCGTTGAAGGATTGGCACAAGCCATTGTGAATGGCGATGTGCCAGCGGCCATCAAGGATAAGCAGATTTGGTCAATTGATTTATCTTCATTAGAGGCGGGTACACAATATCGTGGTAGCTTCGAAGAAAATATTCAAAATCTGATCAAAGAAGTTAAAAAAGCTGGCAATGTAATCTTATTCTTCGACGAAATTCACCAGATTTTAGGCACTGGCTCAACTGGTGGCGAAGATGGCGGCAAAGGTATGGCCGACATCATCAAGCCAGCATTGAGCCGTGGCGAATTGACAGTTATTGGTGCAACAACGCAGGACGAATACAGAAATACCATCATGAAGAACGCAGCACTTGCTCGTCGATTCAACGATGTTACGGTTAATGCACCTAGTGCTGAAGATACCGTGGCGATTCTGAAGGGAATTCGCAAGTTGTATCAGGATCACCACAACGTTGACTTGCCTGACGATGTTCTGAAAGCCGCTGTTGATTACGCGGTTCAGTACATTCCGCAACGCTCATTGCCTGACAAGGCGATTGACTTACTGGACATGACAGCTGCACACTTGGCTGCACAACATCCAGTTACTGACAAAGTTAGTTTGGAAGCACAATTGAAGCAGGCTGAACAAGACAAACAGATTGCCGCTGATAAGGAAGACTTCGAAGCCGCTGGTAAGGCAAAAGCCAAAGTTGATGCGTTAACCAAACAGTTGAAAGATGGTGGCCACGAAGAACGCCCAGTCGCAACTGTTAATGATGTCGCCGCTGCTGTTGAGCGATTGACTGGGATTCCGGTTTCACAAATGGGCGCCAGCGATATTGAACGGTTGAAGACCATTAACAAACGCCTTAAGGGTAAGGTTATTGGTCAGGATGAAGCGGTTGATATGGTTGCTCGGGCAATCCGTCGTAACCGTGCCGGTTTTGATGAAGGCAACCGTCCAATTGGTAGCTTCTTATTTGTTGGTCCAACCGGTGTCGGGAAGACGGAATTAGCTAAACAACTCGCTCTCGACATGTTTGGCAACAAGAATGCGATTATCCGTTTGGATATGAGTGAATACACGGATACCACCGCCGTTTCCAAACTAATTGGGACGACTGCCGGCTATGTTGGCTATGAAGACAACGCCAACACGTTGACGGAAAAAGTTCGTCGTAACCCGTACTCCATCGTGTTACTTGATGAAATTGAAAAGGCCAACCCACAAGTGTTGACCCTGTTACTTCAAGTTATGGATGATGGGCGTTTGACGGATGGTCAAGGGAATGTGGTTGACTTCAAGAACACCATTATCATTGCGACGTCTAACGCCGGCTTTGGTAACGAAAGCTTGAGTACCGATGAGAATCAGAACAAGAGCTTGATGGACAAGTTGGCGCCGTACTTCCGTCCAGAATTTTTGAACCGGTTCAACGGAATCGTTGAATTCAGTCATTTAACTAAAGATGACTTAGGTCAAATTGTAGACTTGATGATCGATGACGTTAACGCGACATTGGCTAAGAAGCAAATTACCTTGAAGGTAACGGATGACGCCAAAGCTTGGTTAATCGACCAAGGTTACGATGAAGCAATGGGCGCACGTCCATTGCGTCGAGTTATCGAACAACAAATTCGTGACCGCGTCACTGACTTCTATTTGGATCACTTGGATGCCAAACATCTGGAAGCAGATTTGGTTGATGGGGAAATCAAGATCAAGGATTTGGACAAAGACAGCGTTACCGAATAGTGTTTGACCGCATAACAAAGGCCAGTATCTTATTAAGATGCTGGTCCTTTGTTGTACATATTTTGTACTTGATAAAAGTAAAGTTGGATATTTTAGGGTTCTTTTTATGGAATTAATTATGTTAACAATAAGAATATTTCATCTTTGCCAAAAAGCTTTTTTACCGGAAACGTGCCATCAAAGGCGTTATGTTAATTTTTTTATGAAGTGAAATAATGTAAATTACCATCTGACCTTTGCCAGCGTTGCACTATAAAATGAAACCTATGGAAACAAAGTAAATTAGTTGGATTGCATATGGAGTGATGAAAAAATGGAAAGTACATTAGTTTCGATTATGAGTAGCAATGGCATTAGTATCAGTAGACTGGCAAAAGTATCCGGTCTCACTAGAAGAACAATCGCAAATTTTCAATATAGTAAAGTCGCTCCAAGGTTATCTACGAGTGTAGCAATCATGAAGGGTTTGAGCATTTTGCACGTGCCTGGAAAACAGATGTTTGATATGTGGACAAACGGGCTAAATGAGTATCAAAAAACATCAGTATGTGAAAAAATATATGCTTTTTCACGTAGTAGACGGGAGAGACTGAATAATTTATTGCAAATGAACGGAGGAAGTCGGTTCGTCTTCTATCAAATCTATAGTTCAAACAGAAAAGTTAGCTTAGAATATAGAAACAATAACAACAGGAACATAGCTTTTGATGGAAACTTCATGGTTGAATGTGGAGTTCAAGGACTACAATTTAATGCTATAAATTTTGATTTTATGGTTAATTCATCGAAAGTGAAGCAATTCCAAGTTAAAGATAATATAAGCCGTGTAGTAAAAACACTCAAAGAATACTGTATGGAAATAGGTTTTAAACGAATGGAGTTCCATTTTCTCTGTCAAAACGCGCGTTATGAACCAGAAGCAATATATGTGAAGGACAATGGCTTAGTGGAAGAAGAGTATGTCTGGTATGTTATTCAGAAAATGGGGTTTTTACCTGATTACAATAAAAGGATTTTATATTTAGATATCGAAAATTAAGGGAGAAATAACAATGAAGACAGAACTGGAAGGTTTCAGGGTCAAGTCAGACAAACACGTAGAAGCTCAGGAATGGTTGAAGTTTCTAGCAGATAATCGGCAAGCGTTCTTGGCAACGTTACCCGCAGAAAAGATGTTAGTCGAATCAGTCTTTTCGACAATGATTGGCAATGATCTGTATTTGTGCTGGTATTCTATTCAGGGCGATAATCCAAGGCCGGTTGAGGATTCTGAGAGTGAGCTGGACAAACGGCACGTCGCATACTGGGAGGACTGTATTGATGAAAGTGTGCCGTCGCTGAAGTTTGATCATGTGGTGAACTATGTTCCGGATGAGTTGATGCAGAAAATGTCACGACTGTATGAGAATTAAAGTTTGATTGTTGCTAGTGCGTGCATGACGTCCACGGCATTTTGCATTTGCGTGTCATCGAAGGGTGCCAGCGCGTTAGCGTAAAGGTCACGCTCCGTTTGGTGCATGTCGGCGTGTAGTTTAGCAATCAGTTGACCAAGGTCGGTTACGTAAACGTAAACGGCCTTTTTATTATCCGCTTGGTGAAAACGCGTCAATAGTTCTGCTGACGCCAGCTTTTTAACGTAGCGTGAAAGCATTCCTTGTGAGAAGGGAACTTTGCCGACCAAATCTTGATAAGCCAGTGTTCGTTCAGGTGCTTCTGTCACAAAACTGAGAATTTGCATTTCCGAGTGTGTCATCTGCATTTTACGAAGTTTAGTGGCAACTTGATCAGTCAGTTGATCTTGAAAATGATCAATGGATGTTTGCCAGAAGGCTTTTTTAAAGTCTTCATGAACATCATTTAAATCGTGGATAGATTGGTATATTTGCTGCATTTGCGAGTTAGTCATGCGATGTCTCCTAAAATAAATTACCGGTAATCTATTGTATTTTAATATCAAATGGTTATACTCAATTATAAATTACTGGTAATCAATAATCAAAAAGAAAGTTGGCAATAATATGAAAGCAGCAGTTGTAAATGATTTTAAAGAGGCACCAAAAGTTAGCGTAATCGAAACGCCGAAGCCGGCCGCAAACGAACAGACGGTCCATGTTCTCGCCGCCGCGGTGTATCCCCGTGTACGTTCACAAGCAAATGGCACGCATTACACAAGCACCGGCGAATTACCGTTTGTACCAGGACTAGATGGTGTTGGGCAAACGGAGACAGGTCAGACGGGATACTTTATCGCGTCAAACGCCAAATATGGCGCACTGGCCGAGCAAACAGTGATTAATCACCACCGTTTTATTCCCTTAGGTAATGATATTGATGCAGCAAGAGTTGCAGCGGGGATGAATCCAGCAATGTCAGCTTGGATGTCAATTAAGGTTCGCGTGGGGGATTTGACGGGCAAAAAAGTCATGATTTTAGGCGCAACCGGAGCAGCTGGGCAGATGGCCGTTCAAATTAGTCGTTATCTCGGCGCAAGCGAAGTTATTGGTGTGGGTCGTAATCAAAAAAAACTTGCAGCATTATCTGAACTAGGCGCAACACAGACGATTTCACTTCGAGATGATCAGGAATCATTAAGAGCGGCGTTTACAGCAGCTGCCGATATAGATGTTGTGTTGGATTACTTATGGGGCACCGTCGCGTCCACGGCGATGAAGGTGATGTTGCCTGCACGCCATAACCACAGTCAGCAATTGCTATGGATTGAAATTGGCAGTATGAGTGGCGCCGATATGGTGCTCCCAAGCGCAGCCTTGAGATCTGTAAACTTAAATTTAGTTGGTAGTGGTCAGGGCAGTATTAATGCTAGACAATATTTAGCCGAACTACCCGAATTGGCGCGGTTAATCAGCGCTGGTCAATTCAAGATTGCCTCGACAACGATGCCATTAACAGAGTTAAATGAAACCAATTGGAATGATGCCACAAAACGTGTTGTTTATACGATGGATTAGTTATTTGAATGAATACAGGACCGCACTTTTTTTGATATTCACTTCATTCAGCAAGCTTGTTGTATTAGTCGAGGTTTTTGTGGACAAGGGTAAAGAAGTCGACGGGTAAAATCGGTATCCAGCGAATGTAGTGTAGTCAGGCAGAAACAGAGTTTCGTGAAGGTAATACTTATATGGTATGGTCTTGACCATTTAGTATTACAGGACGAGCTTGAAGACGGTGGTTTTGCGGCTTCAAGTCGAGGGCGAAGACCGTGTACTTCGGGCTGAGACCGGTCCCACGGAACGGCGTTTCAGCCTGACGAAACGACAGTTTAATTCGTTTGCAAAACACTTATCTGAAGAATAGACGAAGAGAATGTCACATCAACGTTGGTGTGGCTTTTTTTTATCGCACAAAGTTGGTATCACCACTTAATTGACACACTGAAGGTAAAAAGCTATATTGACCTTTGTAAAGCCAGGTTAAACGTTTACCCAAAAAGGAGATTTCCTCATGAAAACTTTTGATAGTAGCTGGTTTCGACTCGATGATAAGGTGGCAATCGTAACTGGCGGCGCTTCTGGACTTGGTGCGTTTTACACACAGGCGTTACTCAAGTCTGGTGCCAAAGTACTGGTTGTCAGCCGTTCACAGAAGGGTTGGTCAGAACTTAAAACATTTGCTACCGACAATCAGGCGGATGTTGCGTTTATTCAGTGCGATATTACGGCGACTGATGCGCCGCAACGAATCATGGCCGCTGTTCAATCAACGTTTGGACAACTCGATATTTTGATTAATAATGCTGGTCTACAGCGACGTGCTACCTGGGACAAATTTACGGACGAAGACTGGCGTGCCGTGATTGATGTGAATTTAAACGCGCTCTATTACTTGTCACACGCGGCAGCTAAACAGATGGCACCGCAACATCATGGCAAGATTATTAACGTCGCGTCTATGCAATCATTCAGGGCAGGTAAGTTTATTTTTCCATATACCGCTAGCAAGCACGGTGTTGTTGGTTTGACCAAGGCATATGCCGATGCTCTCGCGCCCGACAACATCCAAGTTAATGCCATCGCGCCTGGCTATATCGATACACCCATGACGAAGGCGTTGCAGAATGATTCAGAACGGAATGCAGAAATCTTAGCGCACATTCCGGCAGGTCACTGGGCGGATCCGCGGGAGCTGATGGGCGCCATCGTATTTCTCGCCAGTGAAGCGTCTAACTACATTACTGGTGCGACGATTCCAGTCGATGGTGGGTATCTCTTACGATAGAAAGGAAGACTTTATGGCAAAACGAGTTGTTGTACCGGAAAATTGGCAGCAGTCCGGCAAGGATTATTTAACTGAACATGGCATGACCCTCATTGAGGTACCAAACGAACATGCGGACACGTTGCGTCAACTGGGTGATCAGGTTGATGGTATCGTTTATATGCTTGACCCATTTACAGAGGACTTATATCAGGCATTACCGAACCTCAAGGTGATCGCTAGACATGGCGTTGGTTACGATAACATTGATCCGCAGGTAGCCGCAAAACAGGGCGTATATGTCACCATTACGCCACAGGCGAATGCATCGACGGTGGCTGAAACAACCTTGGCAGATATTTTGGCCCTATCGAAGAATCTGTTTCAGGATTCTCAACACATGCGTCAGGGTGATTCTAATTATCCGCAAACGCACCGTGGCTTTGACCTAGAAGGCAAAACACTTGGTATTTTCGGCTTTGGCAGAATCGGTCAGCTCGTGGCACAGAAGGCCAGCGCCTTAGGAATGACGATTTTATACACGAATCCGCATCCACGTGAAACAACGTTTGCTAAGCAAGTGACCTTTGATGAACTATTGCAACAATCCGATATTGTGACTTTACATGCAGCGGTGACACCGGATACGCGAAAAATTATGAATCAGCAAGCATTTGCAAAGATGAAACCTGGCGCGTCCTTAATCAATTTAGGCCGAGGTGCGCTGGTTGATGAATCAGCGTTAATCGATGCCTTAAATTCCAAACGGTTACGTGCGGCTGCTCTCGACGTTTTTGACGAGGAACCATTGCCGTTAGATAGCCCACTGTACCAATTTGATAATATCCTTCTGACGCCACACATCGCTTCAAACACAACGGAGTCGATGAATCGAATGGCGATTGGTGCTGCAAGTGAAGTGGTCCGTGTATTGAGCGGTGAACAGCCACAATGGGCGGTCAATAAGGTACAGTAAGGAGTATTCAAATGACCAAAAAACCACTTACAATCAATGACATTGCTGCGCAAGCCAGCGTTTCAAATGCCACAGTATCACGCTATCTGAACGGTCATTACGAAAAAATGTCGGCGGTCACACGGACACGCATTCAGCAGGTCATCGACACAACCGGCTTTCATTTGAATCGGCAAGCTCAGTCGCTCAAACGTCGCTCCAGTCGTCTGATTGGGATGGTCGTCGCCGATGTTGAAAATCTATTTTCGTCACTCTTATTTAAGGGTGTGGATCAAATTTTAGCGGCGGCAGGTTATCAAATCGTTTTGATGAATGCCGATAATGACCTTAAAGTTGAACGTCAACAGTTACAACGTTTGCTAGAACTGCAAGTTGATGGCATTATTTTGCAGCCCGTTAGCGCGACAGCGGCCAACTATGCATTCTTAAAACAAACGCAGCCGGTGGTTGATATTGTTGATCGCCAGTTAAGAGGTACAAACTGGCCTCAAGTCACAACGGATAATTATCGTTACTCAGCTCAGTTGACGAAGACAGTTGCCAGACGCGGCTACAATCAACTGGTTGTTGTGACGCCGCCGTTGGGCGATAACACCGCGCGTGATGACCGCTATCGGGCAGTTACTGACCTTTGTGAGGAAAAGAAGTTTAGTCAACCGCTGCAGACATTAACTGTTCAGCCGGATGCCTCAAATGCGAAGCTGTATCAGCAACTTAATGCGATACTGAAAAAACGTCTTGGTCACACGGCGCTTTATGTACTTCAGGGTCACTTGCTACTCCAAGTGATGACGGTGTTGGCCGAGAACCAGATCAAAATTCCAGAGCAAATTGGATTGGTGGCTTATGATGACTGGTCATTATCACAATTGATGCAACCTGGCATTACCACGATTCAGCAACAGCCACGAGCCATGGGCCAGCAGGTTGCGACAAACGTCCTCCGTCAACTAGCCGGTCAGTCCGTTGAACCACTCACAATGGTCGAAAGTGCACTTCATGAACGCGATTCTCTAGGCACGTTTGCCCAAAAATGACCACTCACGCAGTAAAATTGACCGCTCATTCAAATACTATTTCATTTATGATCGTTTCGACGTTTAATTAGTCTTGTTCATAAGGGAGGGATGTCCATTGAAAGTTCACGTTGAAATTGATCCGGGCTGTCAAGAACCGGAAGTCGTTATTCGCGCGGCAAACGTAAATGATGAAGTTAAACAACTTGAACAACGTTTAGTGGGCATCCACACGAGTGAAAACACCCTTGCTTGTTTTCAAGGGAACACGCAATACTTCGTTTCGCTGGATGACATTTTGTTTATTGAAACGGCTGTATGAACTAGTCGATGAATTACCTGGATTTTTCCTACAGGTTTCTAAATCAACCATCATCAATTTGCACTATGTCAGCGCGCTAAACAAATCACTATCTAGTTGTCTGGTTTCGTTTGCCGGGAGCCACAAAAAAGTTTATGCGTCACGTCGTTACACAAAACAACTACAGGAACGATTAAATGAAATGAGGTCTTTGTCATGATGAGTACGAGAGTGAAGTGGGGTCGCTGGTTCTGGGGATTATTCTTTTTAATCAGTGCAGGTTTATTATTGGCAGTTAAGATGGGCTGGTTAACCTACCAGTTCGGGGCATGGACAATCGTCGGCACGTTGGTATTGGCGGTGCTGGCAATTAAAAGTATCGCTTATTTCAGCGTTAGCGGTGTCATTTTCAGTTTAGCGTTTATGAGTATGCTGTACGCAAAACCGCTGGGTATTACTGGATTAGTGCCGTGGACCATTCTTGGCGTCGCATTGTTACTCAGCATTGGCTTATCACTTGTGCTACAACCGTTGCGTCACCGTTTCTATCGGCATCACGCTTACTTTATGGCAAACCGTTGGGCCAGTCATCATGGCCGGACGTTTCAGGGCACAACATCAACGGAAACGGATCATGAATCATCTGTCAATGTAAACGTACGCTTGGGCAATGCTGTTCGTTACGTGCAGTCTGAGGATTTTAAGCAGGCTAATATCAATGTGACGATGGGTGAAGCGAAGGTTTACTTCGATAAGGCTCAGATCAATGGTGACCAAGCGACAATTTTTTTAAACGGTAATATGGGTGAAGTAGATCTTTACGTGCCGCGGGACTGGAATGTGGATATTGAAATGGACGCCACAATGATCGACATTAACGAAAAAGGTGTGAAGCCGACTAAAACGGGTCCGGACGTCTTGATTACGGGTGCGTTTAAAATGGGTGACATTGATATTATCTATACAGATGTGCAGTAGCCACCATCGAATCAATGGGAAAAGTGCGGAGATGTGACACAAGTCCGGTTTGAGAACGAGCATTAACGTAAAACTGACCTATTCCCGAATTTGGGGAATGGGTCAGTTTTGGGTTAAGCGGAATTCTCAGGATTTTGGAGCGCGATATTGCTCATATTATTCGTCCCCAATAAACTTATGTCACAACCTCACATTTTTTTATTCACATAGATTGCATATATGGCAAAATAGTTTATTTCAATGTGGTACAGATGGGCGCAGGGATGAAGGGAAAGAAATGAACCGATAAATGTAATGAAATATTTTTAAAAGACAAAAAGCACACCGATGATTTACAAATTTCAAATTCTTTCTTACAGAAACACTTTTCATGTGAAAATAAAATGTTCTCAATAAAATGAATCGATTAAAACGCTGACATATCAAAAGTATTTCCGAAAATGGGATGGCTCAAATTGGTTGCAAAGTTGCGTACATATGCTTGAATTTATTGATTGCTTGAACTATTCTGAGTTTAATGATACTTTAATTTTTTTATATTATAAATTTTTATTCTTAGAACAACCAATAAACGATTTATCGACCAGCTTACGGATTATTTGGCTAATACATCCGTTTTTTATTGTCTCGGTAACTTTGATACGCGAAAGGGTATTGTTTTAAACCATTTTAATGAATTGTCATCCGGCTTCATTGTGAATGATGGAGCATGTCCAGCAGTGATGTATTAAACGAACCGGACAGATACTCGCTTAGATTAGATGACTAAAAGCTATTTATCTTCAATGTAGATATAAGTTAGCACGCTAACAGCAGAAATTGACTTTACCAACAGCAGACTTAGCAAAGCTTTTTTAACTTCTGTTCAAAACAACGTCTTGTAAAAAAGAGTTAAAGAGAACTGAAAGTTTCATTAGGAGAGGTAAGTCATGTTAAAAAGCAAATTTAGGCATGTAGCCGAAAAAAACCATTATAAAATGTACAAGGCAGGCAAGGCATGGGTATTTGCCAACATTATTGCCTTGAGTCTTGGCGCAGCCGTAGCTACGTCAACGACTAAGCCTGTGAAGGCTGATACAGGCAGTAACACGGATATTGAAATGCCGAGTGGTAGTTCGAATGCTCAGCAGAATAGCGCCGTGGTTCAGCCATCAACGAAGGCCAGCAGTACAAGCTCATCAACAGATTCAATAAAAACAACTGACACAAAATCAGTAGCCGCCAGTAATTCTGAGTCAAGCACTGTAACAACGACTAATGAACATGCTACCAGTGTGTCAAAATCAGAGTCTAATCAATCAAATAACAATAGTTCAACTAGCCAGAGGCCTTCTCAAGCTAGCCAGACCAATACTGTAAACACCTCGGTCGCCAACAAATTTTCGGCGGCCTCTTTGACATCAAACAATGCTGCTGAGAGTGGCACGACTGAATCCTCTCAAACAGCCTCTACTGGATCGATTGAATCAGCTAATCAAGAACAAGCGAACGCAAATGATACAACAAGCGTGGCTTCCTCAAACAATAATAGTCAAGGCGCAATGGCGATTGTGTCATCATTACAGGCTGGTAAACCGGCCAGCTCTATTTCAGCAACTAAAATTGCCGCTACAAATTCGACGCAGACAAGCGCAGTTATTAATGGTGACAGTAAAAGTGCGACTTCTCAGGTTGCACAAACTGTAACAGCACCTGCTGAAGCAGTTAGTTCTGCATTAACATCCACTGCAAACAATCGAGCTGTAGCTTATTTACCAGCTGCTACAATTGATTCTAGCCAGTTTGTTAAGGGCACAAAAGTAACTTTTAGTAATGAAGGTGGCCTAATCGTTGAGCTACCCGATGATTCTGATATCAACACGATTGAACGGACTAAAACGATACTGTCAGAAATGCATGTTAACCAGTCTATGATTGAGGTCAAAGCTGCTACTGCTGTAAGTTCGGATTATCAGGCTGGTGAAAAAGCAGCCCTAGGGGATTTACCAGATCAATTTTGGAGTGGCTCAGGATCGAGGTCTGGCGCCCCTCTTTCCGATTGGATTGGGACTAAAATTGATGCCCCCGATTATAGCGCACAGTATTCGTCTTTCCAGAAAGCAACAACGGATGCTGAGAAAAATGCAATCACTACAAACGTTGAAGCGTCAATCAATGAATGGGTAAGCGGCATACTGGCCAAGATTGACCCATCAACAATCTCGAATAGCCCCGCGTTTACATCGATCGGGAGTTTGGATTCGACTGCCTCGGCCGATGCAAAGCAAGGGTACACCGATGTGATTAAAAACTTTGTTAAAGGTGAACTCACTGCAGAGGCCTACTACCTGTGGCTAGTCAAAATTACGGCTGATACAGATAACAGCCTTTATTATGGTACTCAAGGATATAATGATGCGGGAACAGATGGAAACGGAAAAGCGTTACCACACTTTGCAACTTTACTGAATGAATTAAATAAATTTTCAACTGATACTGCATCTGATACTAATTTAATCAATGCATATAATGCCGGTCACGCGACATCCCTGTCATGGTTTACGGGTGATGGTACAGAGGACGGCAAACTTCAACAAGCCTTGGGTAGCAGTGCTGCCACGCCAGGTTTTCATAAAAACGTGTTGCTGAGTGAAATTGGCGCCGCAGGCAATGGTGAGACCAGTGCTAATAGTCAAAACTTGCAGTCAATCCAATATAATATTACTGGAGGACCAATACCTGATGCGACATTCATTGGATATCCTGCAGTTTTGCATGCGTTTGAAGGATCGGCAAACTTTCCTAAGTCAATAGCAGGAGGGACGGCCAGTTTTGATAACTTAACTGGTTTAGAGCAAACGTTAGCCACAACGGCCCTACATGCGTATTACGATGAATGGGAAGATGTAGTTAATGCTGCGTTCAAACAAGCCACGCAAGATGCATTATCTGGTAATGCTTTAGCCTTAGATTATCTTTCAACACGAACAAAAGACAACCTTGTGGTGCCACCACTTTATGCTTCAAATACGGACCAAGCTGATATTTATCTATTTGCCTATCAAACTGCTAAGGCTTATTTATCCGGTTATGAGACAAAAAATGGATTGGACTTGCCTAAATCAACGATGTATTTCGGTGCTGGGAATACATCATTGGATGCGAACAGTACTAGTGAAAATACCGTTCCGTCGCCGTTAGATTTAGCAATTAAATCGGTTCTCACTGGGCAAAATTACACCTATAGTACCGCTTCAAATGGAATCGATAATAGTAATAATGATAATAAAGTTGCGGCGATTGTTGGTTCAAATTTTCAGTCGGCTGGCTATAATAATAGTACTGATCCAAGCACTGGTAATGCTGACTGGATTGCGACTGCGGCTCAAAACGATATGTACCAGCTTGCACTTAATGTTGCCGATCAGGCCAAGACGGATTTTTTGTCTGATATCCAGCTAGCAATTAATAACAAAGATCTTTCAAAATTGGAAAATGCGGCTGATTTTCTGCCGACTGCTGCGGGCCCTGGTGCGCTTTCAAACGCTCAATACGAGTATTACAAGAATAATTCGTATGTTTACTACAAGGTCTTTAGTGCGCTCTACAATAGCTATTTCACAAATACGGACGGTACTTCAAATAACATTATTCAGAATGCAATTAAAGATGCCGACGCGTACGTGATAAAAAGTGGGGACTCCAATAATGGTCATCCAGTTGCACAAAGTTTAGCTGATGCCGAGAAAGCGACGCCTACATTGGTAGCCAAAGTTAATGACAACAACATCACTTTAAATGGGGATGTTACTTACACGGCGCCATACTCAGAGACAATTAACTCAACTGGTAAATCGGCTCCGGTGACTGGTATCACTACTATTACACCTGCTGCTGAGACAACGATTAAGAGCACTGATTTAAGTGCCGCAAATACGGCGAACGCGCAGCAAGTCATTCAAAATGCGATTAATTATGCCTATGTCCATGAGGAATCTGTCGCAATTCCGGCTTATGAAGCTGGCTATGCTGCTGTTCAAAAGAATTTAAATGTGACCCCCGCTACTGCTGATCAAGCGGTTGTTGATACGCAAAATAGTACTTATCAATTTGAAAACAAGAGTAGTGTTACGGATACCATTACTCCCGTTCTAGCAACGACTAATCCTGATGGATCAACCGTTTGGAATGCACATTATAGTAATGCTGACGGTACCACGACAGTCGTGACAGTTAACCGAGCAGCCAATCCAGCTGATCCTAAAGCAGGTGCCATCATCACGATGCAGGTAGTTGTTGACGGGACTGGCAGTACGACCACACCAGACAGTGGTGTCGTTGCGCCCGCAGCAGTCAAGCTGGACTCCGGTGCTTCGGTAACTGGTGTACAAGTTAAATATCCTAGTTTGCAGTTAAACAGCAACGTCGCTGCCGATAAAACTAATCCAAAATATACAGATGTGACACTTGCTGACAACGGTGATGGAACATTTAGTTATACGTTTGTGCGAGACGCCCAAAGTGAAATTACAACGGAGAGTACTGGCAGTCAAGTAACTAAAGATGGAACCCAAACTGGGAATGTTTATCAAGCCGGTTGGAATTATCGGAAGTCCTTTATAAGCGAAATTACTCTGAAACAGCAAACAGCTGACACTGAGTATCGCAACACAAAGGGAAGCACTGATAATGCACTGACGAATCAACAGATTTATGCTGGTTTCTTTGAGAATAATGATCAAAATGGTAAGCCAATTCCTAACGATAATGCCACTAGTTCATTGGAAATCGATCCAGTTACAGATGCTGATGGTATTGTCGACAAAACGACTAACGTGAAGACGGCTTACGGGCAATTTAAGCAAGAAAAAATCACCAATCTTGATGGTTCATATGTCAACGTGACCTTAAATACCGATGGCAGTGTCAATTACCAGGTTTACGATACTAAGGGTAAGGAATCAGCAAAGAACGCTGAGGGCACGCTTGCTGCTAATGCGTCAAAAATTGAAATTGATAATCAAGATGCCGGTCCTAACGACCTCAATTCATCCTATGTCACGATTACAAGAAGCTTGAATGATGCCATTACTGTCCACGAAATTGGTGTACAAGCAAAGATGATCAATAATTTGGATGTTGTCAATAATGGGACGACCGCCACAGCCACTGTTTCAATGGGTGCAAACGTTGAACCGTCGATGACATCGACTACCATTGTGACACCGGTAAGTGCTCTGCACCAAGGGGTTCTCTTTACCAAAGATACGATTGATCCGAAGTTTGGTGGCATTGGTATTAACAGTGTCTACGATAATAAGAAAGATACTCAAGGCAACCCCTTACCCAACACAAAGGGATTAACCTACCAAGGTACTGTTAATGGGGCGAGTGTTGATTCAACGACTACGCCAAATACGCCGGCTTATTACGGTGAACCAGAAAACACGACAACCACGATTCAGTACATTGCCACTAACGCTTCAAATTCAAAGACGGGCACTACTGCTTCAATTGATATCAGTGGGCCAACGCCTAAAGTAGTCATTAAACTTGGAACGATGACTGATCCAGTTTCTGGCACAACAGTTGTAAAATCTTCGTCAGAATTTGACCCGACTAAGACGACTGATAGTAACAGTGGCACATCAGTCTTCGATTGGTTAAAGAAAGACGGAACGTTGGGTGTTACTAATTTACCAACTAATTGGGTATATGATGACGCTACTAAGACTTTGACTTACGCGCCAACTACTGCCGCCGATAAGGCTGCGTTGATAAAGGCAATCACGGATACTAAAGACGGTAAGTACTCAATTAATTGGTCTAATTCAAGTAATCACACGGGTCCGGCGTTAATTGATCAGTACAATGACGTCATGAACATTCAGGTTGATGCGACTCTCCAGGGTCAAGCCACGATGTCACAAACGATTGATACCTCAGATTCAAAACAAGTTAATACTGATCACCAGTATACTTTCACAAATGCGGCTATTGTTGGCGCAACCAAGGCGGGTGATCCTAACGGCTTGGTTACTGACTACATTGAAAAGTGGGCTAAGTCTGACGGTACCGATTCAAAGACGTACACCGGTGCGATTAATGGAATGCCTCTACCCAAAGGTGTCAGTGCTGTTACGTTGAAGGCCAACGGGGATGTTGTCGTTACTTTTGACCCGAAGGCTGCCACCAGTAACTACAGTGCTCAAACTAAGAAAAATGACATTAAATTAGTGCTACCATTTACGGTTGATTCAACTGGTAAATATGTGCCAGCCAGCGCTGATACTGCCGATCCGATGTCGGGTTTAACGCTTGACATGACAATGGAAGCTGACGTTAAAGTATCCTATAAACCGGCTGCTGGTGGTGCTAATACAACCGTCACCCAAAATGGTCAGTCCACTAATGTCGACTATGCGGCTACTACTGCCGATCTTCAAACACCAAATACCCAGACAGGAGTGGCTTTGGGTAGTGAGTATTCCGCAACAGTTCCCGCCACCATTGCGGCTGATAAGACAGCCAACTTCGATGGGGCAACTTACAAATTAATTAACGGAACAGCAACTAACGACCCAACTGGTGTCAATATCGATAACGCCACCGTTGAGTTTGGGACAAATGACAAGACATATCTGTACGCCAAAACGGTCGGGGTTATTCAAGGCGTGACGCCAAACAAGCCAACGGTTACTGTCAACAAGACAGCCACGATTGCTGATGGTGTGACGGAAACTATTGACCTAAGCAAAGAAGCTTCAGATTATGACTGGAATACGGTTACTTTTACGCCTGACGCCAATACTTCGGATAAGTATGATGTTAAGAATGTTGTTGTGAACAAAACTGCCAAATCTGTAACCGTCACTTTTACGCCAAAAACACGCGCTGACGATCTGGACTTCATGGCTGATGCTTACGAAGATGGATTGCCACTAAACGGTTGGTTAACGGATCAAAAGACAGTAACTGGAAGCACGACACCAGTTTTGAACAATGCCTTATATGTTGAAACAAAAGCGGAACCTACTTTAGACAATTACACTAAAACTGCCACAATTGATGTGGCGAAGAGTGGTTCTGGCTATGATGCGACTGCGCACACTTACACATTTGATGTGCCAGCGAGTGCTTTGAGCACGCAAGAATTAACGTTATTAGCTCAAGGGCAAAATCTAGTACTGACGAATGCTTCTTCAGCAACTGATGTCGAAAAGGGCTATTCTTCGTACAGCTCTGACAATTGGGGCAGCGTTAAGTCTATGGCAATTTCCATGAATGCTGATGGTACAGCGCATATCGTTGCGACGTTAGATACGAGCTCGACGCCGGAAAACAGTTTACAAAATGGTGCTATTTTGCTAGCAGGTGCCAGCAGTGATTCACCGGCTGATTCTGGGATTCACTTAGCTTTGACATTGACCAACGACTTGACGCAAGACAGTACTGGCCTGCCAGCAAATGTAACAAAGCCAACTTATGCCGATATTGATGGCAAACATTGAAGAGCACTGATAGTGTCACTTCAAAGGCAGTTGCTGGATACGCTATTACAGGTGCAACCTTTAATGGCGCGCCTGTTCCAGCCTCTGAGTTAACGAACAACGCTGATGGCACGACGACTTATACCGTTACCCATGGTTGGGGTAGCAACAGCGGTTCAACGAAGGCGGATAAGCTAGTGTGGACTTATGGACCAGCCAAAGTGGCTGCTACGATTGGGGCGCAATCCAAGTTTTATGGAATGGCGGATCCAACAACACCGTATGCTGTGACAGGTTTGTCATCATGGCTGAAAGCCCCCAAAGCAGGGTGGCAAGCTGATGACTTTACAAGAACTTATGCTAAAACGAATACCGCGAAGGATCCGCGCAAAGATCCTGTGGGCGACTATGCTGTTACCCTTAGTGACCAAGGAATTAAAGATTTGCAGGCTGCTAACCCGGACTACACGATTACTGATGCTGCTGGCAAGTCGACTGTTAATAAGATTGTAGCTGGTAAGTTAACAATTAAGCCAGCGCCAATAAAGTCAACGACTAAGAATGCAACACGAGTTTATAACGGTAAATCAATTGCTGATGACAACACTAATTCAGACGGCTCAGCTTATGTACCAACCTTCTTCTTTAAGCCAGCAGATTCGACTAAATCAACAGCGGTACCAGCAGATTTGAAATTGACTGATCCGCAAGACTATAGCTACTTCTTAGCTGACGGCACAACGCCAATTGTGGCTAGTGATGCTAAGAAAGTTGGGACGTATGTTTGGAAGCTGAGCGCTGCTGGTAAAAAAGCACTTTATCAACGACTGGGCAATGCAGATGGTGAGAATCTAGATTTAGACTTCTTGTTGTCTGATGATTCGTTAGATAGCGGTGAATATACGATTACCGCTGATCCATTAGACGTTTCCGTTAATGATGGTTCTCGTGTTTACAACGGTAATGATATTGGTACAGATGCGTCGAGCACCGACAAGAAAGACTTTACCAAGATCACGTTTAAGAACAAGAAGGGTGATTCGACCCAGATTCCTGACTCAATCTCATTGGATCCTAAGACTGATTTCACTTACAAAAATGCGAAGGGAGAAATAATTCCTTACAGCTCAGTCAAGGATGCCGGCACATATACTTGGACAGTAAATGATGCAGGCAAGGCGGCCATTGCAGCTCACTTCGGTGAAGTTAAGGATGCGAATGGTAAGGTAACCCAGCAAGCCAATTTCTCTATCGATGACAGTCAATTAACTGGAAGTTGCACGATTACGCCGGTTGCAATTATTATCGGTGCTCCTACGTTGGAAAAGACGTATGACGGGAATGCTTATACCGGAACCGACAATGTTGCGAAAATTACTGGTCAACCGGCTAACGGTACAGCATTGAAGTACTCAATGACTGACATCAGTAATGACAAAGATGTCGGCACTTACACGATAACTATTATGGCGACTGGGAGTGACAACCCTGATTACACAATCACGGTTACGGCTGGTTCGTTGAAGATCGACCCGCGGACTTCGACAACGACACCGCCAAGTACACCGACAAATCCGGGAAATCCTAATAAACCCAGTGGCAATCAACCTGAGACGCCTAATGTACAGCAGCACACTTCGGTAACGCCAAATCATTCGGGACAAACACCTGCACAAACGGCTGTCCCGACGATTCCAGCTAAAACTGACCCACATTCACAAACGGCAACGCCTAGTGTTCCAGCTGAAGTGACACCTGTACAAACAAGTGCTTTGACTAAAGTCACACCCGTACCAGCGGCTACTTCGATTGTTCCACGTGTAACAATGACAATCAATGCACGACCTATCGCTATGCCATTTATTACTCGAACAGTAAGAGAGTTAGCTGCACCAATTGTCGCAACTCAAAAAACGACACGAAGAGCACCTTCAAAAGAGAATGCTTTGCCAAATACTGGTGAGCAGAATTCGAATGTAGCGTTGATTATTGGCATTACTCTCTTCACTAATTGTTTAATATTTGCGGCTGTTCGCAAACTTAGACGTGAGCGTAGCTAAAGCTTGTGGAATGGCTTTTAGCGAACTAGATTTAAACAAGAACGACGATTCTTAAAAAATTAAGGATCGTCGTTTTATTTTGTCAATTTTGCCTAACCATTGGGAAAACTATCTTTAAGTATTTAAATATTCAAAAGTCTAGCTTAGATAAGCACTAATTGAGCAATCTATTAAAAATTGCTTGAGTGGCCTGAAAAGATGACAAAAGATGATACTAATGGTTTGGTAATCGCTTACAAAAATCCCTATACAAACCCGCGTTGCAGTGCTAAAATTTATTACTGTAAAGAGTATGAAAATTAAATCACAAGGGGTGCATTACATAATGAACAAATTAGGTATGAAAGCAGCCACTGTTGCTGCAGCATTAACCATGGGCAGTTCATTAGTAGTATTACCATCAGGAACTGCTAAGGCTAGTTCAAATAATAACCAAGTTGTCATCAAACAATTGGATGGCAGTCCTCACAACAATGAATCATTTGGTGTTACGACCGTTGCTATGAAGGGTAAGAAGATCTTGGCTGCTAAGGTTGATGAATTCCAATTCATCAAGACTTCACAGTCAAAGGGCTTCACTAGTGTTCCAAACAGCGACAAAAAGTTTGGCCAAGAAGGTTACAAGAAGGGCGAAACTTTAATTTCCAAAGCTAATAACGACAAAGCATACTCCGCATTGATGAAGAATATCGCGCACTCAACTAAGGGCCGTGAAGAATCTTTGACTGCCATTGAGAACTACGTCAAGGGCAAGACCGCTAGTCAACTTTACGCTGCTGCTAAGAAGAACAAGGCAATGCAGAAGAAGGTTATCTCTGGTGCTACTTTAACCAGCACGAACGGTTACGTTAAGGCTATCGCTGATGCAGCTACCAAAGGTTATACCACTAAGGGATCCAAAGTTTCTGGTGACAATGTTGTGCTGAAGCAAACTAATGGTGCTCCACATGGTAATGAATCATTTGCTGTTACGACAGTTGCCATGAGCGGTGACAAAGTTGCTGCTTCAAGCATTGACGAATTCCAGTTCATTAACACAAAGCAAAACAAGGGCTACAAGGGTGTTCCAAACAGTTACGCCAAGTTTGGTAAAGAAGGTTACAAGAGTAACGAAATCTTGATTTCCAAGCAAGCTAACGACAAGAAGTACTCTGCTTTGATGAAGAAACTTGCTAAGTCCAAGCAAGGCCGGATGCAATCAATCAATGCTATCAACAAGTGGGTTGCTGGTAAGACTGCTGCTCAAATCACGACTCAAGCTAACAAGACTGTAAGCAAGAAGAGTAACCTTGTTTCAGGTGCTACGTTAGTTGACTCCAACAACTACTTGAAGTCAATTGCTACCACTGCAACTTCAAATCAATAATAATTGAATCAGATGAAAGCTTCCGTTTGCACAGAACGGAAGCTTTTTTGTATCTAAGCAATTTAGACGCGGAGACAAAAATGTGATAATCTAGAACAACTTAAACAACACTATATAAAGCTGTGGCATGAATATTTTTATGACACGGCTTTTTCTTAAAGACGAGAGGATATTAATGTTAACAGTAAATAACGTCAGCATGCAGTTCGGCACCCGAAAGCTGTATGAGGATATCAACCTTAAGTTCACCGCGGGCAATTGTTATGGTGTGATTGGGGCAAACGGTGCTGGGAAATCAACCTTCTTAAAGATTATTGAAGGTAAATTAAAGCCAACGACAGGGACTGTTTCGCTCGGACCAAACGAACGAATGTCCAGTTTGAACCAGAACCATTTTGCCTTCGAAGATGAAGAAGTCATGAACACGGTCATTCAGGGGCATGCTAAGTTATATGCAATTATGCAGGAAAAAGATGCCCTATATGCTAAGCCAGACTTCAGTGATGAGGATGGCATGCGCGCCGCTGAATTAGAAGGTGACTTTGCTGAAATGGACGGCTGGAATGCCGAAGCGGAAGCTAGTCAAATGTTGCAAGCACTTGGCATCGATGAGTCCATGCATCACATGAAAATGAGCGAATTGACCGAACCTCAAAAGGTGAAGGTGTTACTTGGTCAGGCCTTGTTCGGTAACCCTGATATTTTGCTGTTGGATGAACCGACAAACGGACTGGATGTTCAATCCATCGCTTGGTTGGAAAATTTCTTGGCTGACTACGATAACACCGTGATTGTGGTTTCACATGACCGGCATTTCTTGAACCAAGTTTGTACCCATATCTGTGATGTCGATTTTGGTAAGATCACGCTCTTTGTGGGGAACTATGATTTCTGGATGGAAAGTAGCGAATTGGCTGCTAAGCTGAAGTCTAGTGCCAACCAGAAAAAAGAGGAACAGATTAAGGAACTGCAAGATTTCATTGCCCGGTTTAGTGCCAACGCGTCGAAGTCTAAACAAGCGACTTCGCGCAAGAAACAGTTGGATAAGATTACGCTTGATGATATTAAACCGTCTACACGGAAATACCCATTTATTCAGTTCACACCAGAACGTGAACTCGGGAACGATTTACTACGTGTTGAGGATGTTTCGAAAACCATTGAAGGCGTAAAGATTCTCGATAACATTACGTTCACGCTGCGTCCTGGCGATAAAACGGTGTTGATTAGTCGCAATGAACTGGCTACCACAACCTTGATGCAAATTATTTCCGGGGAAATGAAACCTGATACGGGAACGGTCACTTGGGGACAAACGGTTAAGAAAACGTACTTGCCACGTGATATCAACAGCGAGTTCACGGATTCTGATTTGACAGTCATTGACTGGCTTCGGCAGTATGCGCCGAAGGGTGAGGATGACAACACGTTCTTACGTGGGTTCCTTGGTAAGATGTTATTCTCCGGCGAGGATGTTATGCGTCAGGTGAGCGTCATGTCCGGTGGTGAAAAGGTTCGCTCAATGTTGTCCAAGATGATGCTGAGTAAGGCAAACGTCTTATTAATGGATGACCCAACTAACCACTTGGACTTGGAATCAATCACAGCCTTGAACAACAGTCTGATTGATTTTAAGGGCTCTATTGTGTTTACGTCACATGACTATGAGTTCATTCAAACGATTGCTGATCACATTATTGAAGTGACCAGCAAAGGTTTAGTTGAACGATTCGACACGAAGTATGATGACTTCTTGGAACATGAAGTTGTTCAAAAGCAGGTTCATGATTTGTACGACTAACTATATTTCATCTACTGGGGTTATTATGCCACCTATGGTTATCAACATTGACACGTTCACCGTGGGACCGGTTCAAGCCCGAAATTCACGCTCTTTTACCTCGTCGTAAAGCCTCGTGAAGACCGCGAGTCTTTGCGACCGTCCGTAACCTAAATTCGGGAAACCACCGAATTAACGTTACCTGCACGGTTCGGTATCACTGTTGACGACCTTCGGCTGATATTTGCGTGCCATGTAAACTTAGTAATCGAAAAACGTCTATTTTTATCGCACCTCATTTATTGAGGTATGGATAAAATAGACGCTTTTTATTTGGATCAACCTTGTTTATTTTTAACCTGATTTCGGCAATTAGGCGGTGGCGTCGACATTCCAACGGACACCAAATTGATCTGTGACAATGCCGAAGAGGCCGCCCCAATCTTTTGGAGTGAAGTCAATAACACGCTGACCATTTTCGGATAGTCGGCTGTAGATGTCGGCTGCTTGTTTTGCGTCGTCGAAATGGAGGCCCATTGATACCGTTGCTCCTGGCTGGATGTCAGGTGCGCCGGGGATGACATCGAGTGCGGTGATGTGAAAATCTTCATCGATGGCTAATACGCCATGCACCACAAGGTTTGCTATTTTGTCGTCTGTAGTTGCAAACAGTTCGCCTGCGCAGTGAATGTCTAAGTGACCGCCAAAAACTGATTGATAGAATTTTAGGGCATCATTTGCCTGACCGTGAAAAGTGAGATAAGGTAAGAATTTCATTGTAAACGGACCTCCTGTTTTGGGGTGTTGATATTAAGTTCAGCTTACCATATTAACAAAATTAATTAATTCACAAACGTTTGACTATGATTAGGAACATCGTTTATGCTTACGACGTAAGTGATGTGCCGTTTCTTTTATTTGCATTAGTGAATTACAGAGCAAAGTTTGATCGACGGCACATCCAATTCCTAAATAGAATCAATTTTAGTCACTCATTTAGCAAACAAATAAGGAGCGTCAATTAAAATGGCCGAAAAATTTCGTTTTCAACCAAGTGATATCAACGCACTGCAAGACAGCTATGATGTTGTCATTATCGGTTCAGGTAGTACTGGGATGGTAGCTGCCATTCAGGCACATGAACTTGGCTTGAAGCCGGTTATCTTTGAAAAGATGCCAAAAATTGGTGGTAACACGATGCGAGCTTCATCTGGGATGAACGCCGCTGAAACCAACGTTCAGTTACACCATGGTGTTGTCGATAGTTACGAGGACTTTTACGCTGAAACCCTTAAGGGTGGCGGTGATTTAAACGATAAAGAATTGCTCGGCTATTTCAGTTCACATGCTGCTTTATCAATTGATTGGTTAGCTGATCATGGCATTCGTTTGGATGATATCACCATCACTGGTGGGATGAGCAAAATGCGGACTCACCGTCCAGCCAGCATGGCGCCAATTGGTGCGTTCTTGGTTACTGAGCTATCTAAAGTCGTTCAAAAGGACGAATTGCCACTGTTCACCGGTGTAACGGTTAACAGTTTGGTGAAAGATGCAGACGGTAAAGTTACGGGCGTTAATGCAACGTTGCCTGATGGCAGCCAAAAGATGGTTGGCGGTAAAGCCGTTGTCTTGGCAACCGGTGGTTTCGGCGCCAACAACGACATGATTGAAAAGTACCGTCCTGACTTAAAGGGCTACAAGACGACGAACCAACCTGGGGCAACTGGTGATGGTTTGAAGTTGGCAACAGACGTCGGTGCTGCTTTAGTTCAGATGGATCAAATTCAAGTACACCCAACTGTCCAGCAAGATAACCCACATGCATTCTTGATTGGTGAAGCCGTACGTGGCGAAGGTGCCATTTTGGTTAACGCGCAAGGCAAACGGTTCGTTAATGAATTAACGACGCGTAAGGTGGTTTCAAACGCTATTACAGCCCTACCAGAGCACAGCGCTTATCTGATTCTGGATCAAGGTATTCGTTCACGTGTTAAGGCCATTGAGTTCTACGACAGTATTGGTTTGGTTGTAACAGGTTCAAGTCTGTCAGAATTAGCTGGCAAACTGAATATGGATGTTGATGCGTTGTCATCAACTGTTTCCACGTGGAACACTGCTGTGGCTGATCACGATGATAAAGAATTCGGTCGCTCAACTGGGATGGATCGTGATATCTCCGCCGGACCATTCTTCGCTATTCATATTGCACCCGCAATCCACTACACAATGGGTGGCATCAAGGCTAACCATAAGACGCAAGTATTGGATGAAAGCGGTCAGATCATCCTAGGTTTATTTGCTGGCGGTGAGGTTGTCGGCGGACTGCACGGTAACAACCGGATCGGTGGAAACTCAATCGCTGAAACGGTAATCTTTGGTCGTCAGGCTGGAGAACAAGTTTACGATTACATCAAAGGCTAAATAGTGTGTTAATAATACTGAAAAAAGTGGTTCGAGAGTTATTTTCTCGAACCACTTTTTGGTCTGGTATAAAATTTGCTTGTTTGAACTACTGAACGTTGATGCTGGTGAAACGAAAGCAACAGTATGTCAGCTAATGCCAAAAAAGGTGAAATCAGCATGATTAACGTGTCAACCACAAAGTCTACCCCCAAATTGCTGAAGTAGTCTGTAAACATGAAACTAAACGGCACAGCAGGCGTTATGATCTGATGCGAAGGCATATTAACGTCACGTGAGTGAGACTGTCGTGAAATGTGAAGAACGTGAAATAAATTTGGGAAGAATTGGTGAGCAAACGGAAAACTCAGGTAGGCGAGGACGAGATAGCCATCAAGTGGGGTGAAAGACAAACGTGCGCCAATTCCGGGCTGCAATGAAAACATTAATAACAAAAACAACATTGGCGGTAGGCCAATTAAATAACCCCGAATAATCTGTTTCAAAAAAATCCCCCCAAATCCGGATGAACGAATTGACGCATCATGTTTTGGAGGGATTATACAATATTATTTTTGTTGTCGTCGAGTGAATAAGCTTCGAGAAATCATCTAATTAATGTAAGCTAATTGCCCATCTTGTAGTTAGTGTGTTTATCTAATTTGAACTTGGTCTTTAGGCCGTCTGTAACGTAGATTTTTTTATCGTTGGTAATGAAGATAGCTTGGATTTTGGGTTTCTTATTCATGTAGGCTAACCCATCTTTTAGTCCCTTATCAAACGCAGCGTTGGATAAGGCGTCGCCGTCAATCGACTTTTTAGAGACAATCGTGACACTGGCGAGATTGTTTTCATATGGGTAGCCGGTTTTGGCATCGAATAGGTAAATGTATTTATGACCGTGGGACATGAGGTACTGCTCATAGGTACCAGCAGTCACAATTGACATGTCAGATTCTTTAATGGTTCCAACAGCGTCGCCCCGAGGCTTGACCGGATTCTGAATGCCGACTTGCCAAGGCTTGTTATGCCCCTCCGGCGAATTACCCATCACAATGATATTCCCGCCTAAGTTGATAATACCAGAGGTAACGCCGTTTTTCTTGAAGACCTTTTTGACTTGGTCCGCAATATAACCTTTTGCAATTCCACCAAAGTCGAGGCGCATGCCTTTTTTGGTGAGATAAACAGTACGGTTCTTATCATTCAGTTGAACGTCGTGGTAATCAACAAGCGGCAGCGCCGCATCAATTTCTGACTGTTCTGGCACCCGTGCACCAGGCAAACCGATTTTCCATAAATTGGTAACAGCACCAATTGCCATGTCAAAACTACCCTCAGAATTTTCTGAAACGTCCAGGGCCTTTTGAACCATTGGGTAAAAGTCAGCAGGCACTTTAACGGGTTTGATGCCGGCATTGGCGTTGATTTTATCAAGTTGCGATCCACCGCGTGTCAACGTTGATTCATCGTCCATGTGATGAATTTCCTTAAAGCCCTTATCAATGACTGACTTCTTACCTTTGTCGTAAATTGACAGGGTGCAGACGGTGCCCATCACCATTTCAGTTTTCTCATAAGGATTTTTTACCATTGTGTGCTTTTGAGGTTTCTTTGCACAGCCACTCAATACTGCCAATAAGGCAATGGTCATGCTACCCCAAATCAGCGCTTTTTTCATAATTGCCAAACTCTCCTTAAATGCCACAATTTATAGTTAAAGCTAAACTTTGATGGCACGCTCATATGTCTTGTGAGAACTGTTACATTTTACCGCAAAAAGTGGGTGATGTGGTGTCAATTTTGAAAACGATTACAAACGGCGGTAAAATTAGACAAGATAAGTCTAAGTAGATTGTTAACCTGCAACCAATGGAGGAACAAACATGAAAAATCATGGCAAATTGAACGCAACACTTTTAACTCCTGCATACTGGGAAAAGTATCATCTGTCGGACGGCGTTGATTTCGCTAATCAGTTTCAAGCGATCGACGCACAAGATTTGGGCGAAAATGATCGTAAACAAGCGTTGGACGAGTTGCTAAAGAAGATGGCAGCCAAAGGGTATAACAATCCAGCTAACTCAATGTATGTTCTGTATTCAGCTATTTTGGTTCAACGAAACTGATAATCGGTTTTGTGGGCTAGTGGTGGAGGCCGCTTTCACCTTCGGTTGTCAACATTGATACGCTCGCCGTGGGACCGGTTCAAGCCGGAAGTACACCGTCTTTCACCTCGTCGCCAAGCCTCGTGAGAACCTCGAGTCTTTGCGACCGTCCGTAACCTAAATTCGGAAAACCGCCGAATTAACGTTACTTTCACGGCTCGGTATCAATGTTGACGCCCTTCAGCTACACAGTGATGAAACCATCCGCTAACACCAACTTCATTTGATCTAAAAGTGGTCTGTAAGTATTTTTATTATTTGTCCATAGAATAGAAAATTGATAATAGTTTATTTCCTGCTACATGAGTGGAGCTGGCCTGAAACATAGTTCCGTGTCGGCACCACTTGGCGGTATGAATCTGGCCGCTTAGTGGTGCGGGACGACTTATGGGACGTGATTTTCGGCCCATAATCGAGGGTGAAAACCGCGTTTTGGGCGGGTTGAACCCGGTCCTCATGGAACGGCGTTTCGGGCTAGCGTAACGGCCCTGTCTTGACATGAATTATTTGGAGCTAAATTAATTACCAGAAACTGTAATACAAGAAAATAGGTGTCTTCGCTACTGCACATTTACGCAATGGAGCAGTGAAGTCACCTATTTTTACACACAATTTAGTTAAATCAATCTGTAGTCGGCAACGTTAACCGCTTTTCCAACCAGTTTTGACCGACAGTCAGGAATGAGCAACATGCCCAATAAATGAGTGCGACCAATAGATAGACGGTCATGTAGTCAAACTGCTTACCACCCTGGATTTTAGCGCGCATGAACATTTCGGAAACGGTGACCATCGCGGCCAGCGATGTTCCCTTGAACATATCTAGCAAGATATTGCCCAGTGCGGGGATGGCAATCCGGAACGCTTGCGGCAAGATGACGTAATGGACGGCTTTACCATACGACATGCCAAGCGAATAACTAGCAGCCCATTGCCCATCTTCGGCACCCATAAAGGCAGAACGGAAGACTTCAGAAACAAACGCAGCTGCATTCAAAATGAACGCGATGTCCGCAGCCACAAAGGCGTCCAGCTGAATACCTGTGTACGGTAGCCCAAAATAGAGAATGAACAGCAGAACCAACGAGGGTACACCACGCATAAACGAAATGTACGTCCGCGTCAGCCAATGAAGCCAATGACGTTTGCTCATTTGACCAAGGGTGAGGAAAAAACCAAGCATCAATGCGCCGACAAAGCTGACGATGGTTAGCTCCACAGTGAGCGGTAAGCCGCCAAGAATGTAAGGCAGCGCATGCCACGCAAAGTGGGCATTGAAAAAGTTAGGAATAGTCAGCCAATTTAGTAATGAATTCATGAGCGTCCTTTATTTGATTTTGAAGTAAGTTGTCTTAACGTTAGGCTTTTTGGAGACGTCCTGACCGCCATAAAATTCCTTCGATAGTTTGGTGATGGTACCGTCTGCTTTTAGCTTCTTGATTTCTTTATCGACTTCCGCAGTCAACTTCGTGTTGCTCTTCTTCATGATGATACCTGTACCGTTTTTATCATTTTGAGTGGTGAAGTAGAGGTTCTTTGGAATGGTTAGAGGTAAGTTAGGCAATGCCTTGAGCGCCATGGATTGCAGGTAGTAATCGTTCAGGATGACATCAGTTCGACCGTTAACAACATCGCGAAGGTAAACATCGTTTGACACGTTGTCGTAGTTAACTTGCTTAGCACCGAGCTGACTGGCCAAACGTTGATAGCCGGTACCAGCCTCACCGGCCGCCTTTTTACCCTTTAAGTCTGCAAAACTGTGAATCCCAGATTGATCTGATTTGCGAACGACCATGCTGTCGAAACTGAATTTGTAAGGAGTGGAAAGGGCAAATTGCTTTTCACACTGTTTGCTGATACTGAAGTCGTTGGCGGCCATTTGAGCAGTCCCGTTGTTAACAGCTGTCAGCATCCCATCGACGTCCATTTCTTTGAAGGTGACTTTCTTATGGAGCCCCTTAGCAACGGCCTTAACGACTGCGATGTCGTAGCCAGTTAGAGCACTCTTTTTATTAGCGTGAAACGAAGTCGGATACAACGTACCAGATGTTGCGACGACCAAAGTTTTTTGATCAGCAACCTTTTGGTTAGTTGACTTGGCCGTCTTCCCACAACCAGCTAGCGTGAAGACTAAAATCAGTGCCATGGCTGATGCCAAAGCCGTTAAACGAATCGATTTCTTGGAATGAAACACAACAATCGCCCCTTTAATTAGATTATCTTAAGCATAAATGTTTATGTGAAAAATGTAAACGCAATCATTGAATAAAATATCGTTGTTATGCGGCGATATTTTTGAAAACATGAATATAAATTTCACAAACTATTCAAGCGAAGGCTCAAGTTAGGGGCTACTATCGCTAATATGCTATAGTTTAAACTAGGCAAATAGCAATACAGCTATGTTTTAAAGGTATTCACAGGAGGATTGAGTCGTGACGAAAGTTTATAACGTTGGCGTCGAAGCAACATTGGATGTAATCGGTGGTAAATGGAAACCGGTTATTCTCTGCGATTTGCATGAAGGACCAATGCGGACTAGTGAACTGCGTCGGGCTATTCCAAACGTGACTCAGAAGGTTTTAACGGAACAGTTACGTGATTTGGAACATGACGGCATCGTGACACGAAAAGTGTTTAATGAAGTACCGCCACGAGTAGTCTATGGGTTAACTGAACATGGTCAGAATTTAAGTGGCCTACTGGAACAGATCTGTCAGTGGGGCGAAGAAGACGTTCGCCGTCGGGCAGCCAATGGTGAAAGTGTGGTCATTCGTCATCTCGGTGAGACTGCGCCGAGCCGAGATGAACTGCTTGGTTAATTTTCGTTTGCAAGGTACTTATTGGTAACCTAGGCACCTGTAAGTACCGTCTTGTTTTACTAAACGAACGCGCTAGTATTGATTGTGAAAGCAATTTGAGGAGGAATTTCAATATGGATGAATTAACATTAAACAATGGACAAAAGATTCCCCAGTTAGGGTTGGGTGTTTTCCTTGTGCAGGACGCAAATGACTTAAAGCGCTCTGTTGCTGATGCTTTAAAGGATGGCTACCGTCATTTTGATACGGCGGCTATTTATCATAATGAAGCTTGGGTTGGTGAAGCCTTAGCTGAAAGCGATGTTAAGCGTGAAGACCTGTTCATTACTTCAAAAGTTTGGGACAGCAACACGACTTATGATGAAACAATGGCTGCCTTTAAGGAGTCATTGAAGAAGTTGCAAACGGATTACCTGGACTTGTACCTCATTCACTGGCCAAGTGAAGGGTATACGGAAAAGTGGCGTGCCATGGAAGACTTGTACAATGACGGTCAAATCAAGTCAATTGGTGTATCGAACTTTGAAAAGCCACATCTTGATAAGTTATTGGCTTCCGCAAAGGTTAAGCCTGCTGTTGATCAGATTGAAACGCACCCATACTTCCAACAAAAAGAGTTGCACGATTACTTAACAAGTTTGAACATTGCCCACGAAGCTTGGGGACCATTGGGTCAGGGAAAGAGTGGCGTAATGGAAGATGCAACATTGAAGCAGATTGCTGATGCACACAAGAAGAGTGTGGCGCAAGTTATCTTACGTTGGCACTTGCAACGCAACATCATCGTCATTCCAAAATCCATTCATGCTGAACGGATTGCTCAAAACATTGATGTGTTTGATTTCAAACTCAGCGATGACGAAATGAATGCCATTGCTGGTATCGACAAGAATCGTCGTGGGTCGGAAGATCCTAACGACGAGGAATGGTTGAAGAAATCGTTGTCGATGAACTAAATGCATTTAGACGCAAATTAAAACGGACTGTAAATCTCAGGAATTTCCTGGATTTACAGTCCGTTTTTCGTAGTCAGTTGATTAGGCGACTTCGCGCTCGACTGAAATTGGTAACGCTTAGTCTATATATCGAAAACAGGCTCACAACTGCCTAGTACTATTGCGTTCAACGACTTTAATTGGCAAAAACTTGGACTGGATTGGCTCATTGTCGCCAGTCAACAGTGCCGCACAACCAGCGCGGCCGATTTGGAAAAAGTCCTGCGTGACGCTAGTGATAGTCGGTCTGAAAATACGGGTCAGTTTGGTTCCATCAATACTCATGACAGAGAGTTGCGCAGGGACTTCTAAGCCGTAATCGCGGGCCTGGTCGATGACACCGATTGCGGTGAGGTCACTGTTAGCGATAATTGCGGTGACTGCTGGTTGTTTGCCAAAATGCTGCATGGCCGCTTCACCATCTTCAAATGTAAAGTAACCAGGGACTAACCAGTCTTCGTCGATCGATAGACTATGCTTCGCCATTGCTTCACGATATCCGTTCATGCGCTGTGCACCAACAAATGATTGCTCGTCCATACCAACCAAACCAATTTTGCGGTGACCATGCTCGATGAGGTATTTGGTTGCTTCATACCCGATAGCATGATCGTCAGAGGCAATAAACGGACCGAGGTTTTCTTTGGCCGCGGTTGAGAGAAAAATGTGTGGAATACCACTCGTTTTCAGGCTATTGAGCGATTCATCGCCAAGTTCCAAGGCGACAATTAAAACGCCCATGACGTCTCGTTCAATGACTGTCTTAATGGCTTTGTCCTGTAATGTGGGGTTATTTTCACCAGCATACAAGATCATGACACTATTGCCATGTTTAGTTGCCACATCGTGAATACCGGCGATGATCTCATCGGCAAAATTTGATTTAGTGGCGGAAATCACAACTGCCAGTACGTCACTTTGATGGCTCGCTAAGTCAGCGGCGTAGGCATTTCGCTGGTAACCTAAGTCGGCAGCAACTTTGCGAACGTGATCAGCCGTTTTTGAAGCAAAAAAATTTTCTTTGTTTGATAGCACACGCGAAACGGTCGAGACAGAAACGTTCGCCGCCTGCGCGACATCCTTAATGGTTACTCGCATAAGCACTCCAATAAAAATTTACTGTCTCAAGTTTACCATTCGTAATTATACAAGTATACGCAAACGTTTGTGTTATTGTTTTAACAATGTTGCAAACGTTTGTGTAATGTGATAATGTACTTTTTGAAAGCGCTTACGGCAATACGTAACGCGAAGTCAACAAGACCCAGGTACATATTTATAGGAGGCTTGATTATGCAAGCAACGGATTCAGACACTAAAGTAAAAGCGTCGACGGAAGTTGATGTTAATAAGGGGCTACCAAAATTAAAGTTATCGGCAATCTTTGCGATGACCTTTGGATTCTTTGGTATCAACATGGCCTTTTCACTTCAATCATCACAAATGGGCCGGATTTTCCAGACCATTGGAGCAGATCCAACTAAACTTGGCTTCTTCTTCATTTTGCCACCATTGGCAGGGATGGTTGTTCAGCCGTTAATCGGGAAATATTCAGACAAAACATGGAATCGGTTTGGTCGGCGGATGCCTTACTTAATGATTGGTGCCCCGATTGCCGCTTTGGTTATGATTCTGTTGCCAAACGCTGGTTCATTCGGTTTCGGATATGGTTCACTATTAGCGCTATTATTCGGTGCCTTTACCATTTTATTCATGGACCTATCTTCAAACGTATGCATGCAACCATTCAAGATGATTATCGGTGATATGGTTAACGAAGACCAAAAGGACATGGCATGGTCTTGGCAGCAATCATTTTCAAACCTCGGTGGTGTGTTTGCCACGATTGCACCGTATGTATTGACACTATTTGGTGTCACTAACATTGCGCCAAAGGGACAGGTGCCAAATTCAGTTAAGTTGGCTTTCTACATTGGTGCCGGAATTCTGTTGCTAACTTCGCTTTACACAATTTTGTCAGTTAAAGAATATAATCCAACAGAATATGACTTATACCACGATATTGATCCAAACGAAAAGAAGCCCGATGTTAGCCTGTGGCACTTGGTTAAAGTTGCCCCAAAGGCTTTCTGGGAAGTTTCATTTGTTCAACTTTTTGCCTGGTTTGCTTTCCAGTATTTGTGGACATACAGTACTGGCGCAATTGCCGATAATGTTTGGCACACAACCAACCCAGCATCCGCAGGTTATCAAGCAGCTGGTAACTGGTACGGGATTTTAACATGTATCCAGTCTGTTGCCGCTGTGCTGTGGGGCATGTTGTTGCTGTCACGCACTAAGGCCACACAACGTAAGTTATGGTACAGAATTGGTTTAGTTATGGGTGGTGTTGGCTTCATCATGGTATTCTTCACGCACTCACAAATGGGCTTGATCTTCCCGTTCTGTTTGATTGGGATTAGTTACTTAACCATGCAAACACAGGCGTTCTCACTGTTTACAGAATCTTTGGACGGCACAAATGAAGGCGCTTACTTAGGGTTATTCAACTGTGGGATCTGTCTGCCACAGATCATTGCATCAGTAGCCAGCTTCGTAATCTTCCCACTCATCGGTCAGTCAATGCCTGGCATGATCGTCGTCGGTGGTATTTCCTTGATTCTTGGTGCGTTTGCGGTCAGTGCAATTCACCCAGCACTTTCAGAAACAAAATAGACAGTTTGGAAAAATGAATTAAATTAGCTAAGAGAAAGATGAGGAGGTTCATCATGCAACATCAATGGTGGCAAGGTTCAGTTGTATATCAAATATACCCAATGAGTTTTCAGGACAGCAATAACGACGGTGTCGGCGATTTACCCGGGATTACGTCACGGCTCGATTACATTAAACAGCTTGGCGTCGATGTGATCTGGTTGAACCCAATTTATAAATCACCTAACAAGGATAATGGTTATGATATCGCAGATTACAAAGCTATTAATCCCTTATATGGCGATATGAACGACTTCAATACGCTGCTTAAACAGGTTCATGAGCACGGGATGAAATTGATGATGGACCTGGTTGTTAATCACACATCTGATCAGCACGCTTGGTTCAAGCAGAGTCGTCAGTCTAAAGACAATCCATATGCCGATTACTATATTTGGCGCGATCCAGTTGACGGTCATGAACCGAATAACTGGCAGGCGGCATTTGGTGGTCCAGCTTGGACTTACGTGCCAGAACGCGGCCAATACTACTTACATTTGTTTGCGCCAGCACAGCCTGATTTGAATTGGGAAAATCCCGATGTTCGTCAAGCCGTCTTTGATATCGAACGGTTCTGGTTGGATAAAGGCGTCGATGGTTTCCGAATGGATGTCATCAACTTGATTTCCAAACAACCTGGTTTGCCGGATGTACCTGGTGAAGCGACCGCTGGCACAACGATGGACTTTGTCGCTGATGGACCACGATTAAATGAATTTTTGCACCAGATGAATGAAGAAGTGTTGTCGCATTATGATGTGATGACAGTGGGCGAAATGCCTGGTTCAACACCAGAGGATGCAATCAAATATACAGGTTTGAAGAGCGAAGAACTGAACATGGTCTTTCAGTTTGAACACGTTGGTTTGAGTGCTAACCCTGATGTTCGGTTGGGTAAATGGAATGATCAGCCGGTCAAACTGACAGAGTTGAAAGATTCCCTCAACCGTTGGGAACAGGAGCTAGATGGCAAAGGTTGGAACAGTTTGTACTGGAACAACCATGATCAGCCGCGCGCCGTTTCCCGGTTTGCTAATGACGATCCGGCTGTTCGTGTACGGGCTGCTAAGATGCTGGGCACGGCATTACACATGCTGCAGGGAACCCCATACGTTTATGAGGGTGAAGAGCTGGGGATGACCAACGCTCACTTTACGTCATTATCACAGTATCGAGATCTGGAATCATTGAACGGTTACAAGGAAATGGTTGAAGAAAAGCACCTCGTGTCCTCGAGTCAAATGATGAAGGACTTAGCTAACATTTCCCGTGATAATGCGCGGACACCAATGCAGTGGAGTACTGCGGCAAACGCTGGCTTTTCTGAACACACGCCGTGGTCTGAGATGAATACCAATTATCCTGAAATCAATGTAGCGGTTGAAGAAAATGACCAAGATTCAGTCCTTAAGTACTATCAGAAGCTAATCGACCTTCGTCATGGTAGTGACCTGATTAAGTTTGGTGATTTTGAGGCGTTAGACGCCGATGACGATCAGGTTTATGCTTACAAACGTCATTACAATGGGCATACTTTGCTAGTTATGTGTAACTTCACTAACGACACCGTTACACGCGATTATCATCAGGGCGAGGCGACCGAAGAACTTATTGGTAACTACGCCGATGATCAGGGTGTCACGTTGCGCCCATATGAGAGTAAGGTTTATGAGTTTGACGAAAAATAATTAGATCAGTTGAAAGTGCGTTGCCAGATGGCGCGCACTTTTTTGTTTTCACGTGGAACATTTTTAAGTTTAGAATTTTCTAATTACAATCAGAAAATTTGTCTTAATGACCAGCGAGTTGCTATTCTGGAACTAACAATTATGGTGGTCAATTTACAAGCATGCAAAGTCAAACTTCAGGTTGATATATATTGACCGAAGTCTATAAAGGAGGACCAAACATGTTTAAAAAAACACAACTTTTCGGTGTCATTGCAGCATTTGGACTACTGATTGGGCCTGCGATGAGTGTCAGGGCAGCCGGTGATGTTGGTTCTGCAACAACACAAGTGACGGCAGGTTTTATCGCCGGTGAAGGCCAACTAAGCCAGTTGATCCTGGCAACCCAGGTGGTGGCCCGATTGAAAACCCATCTAACCCAGGGACTGGTGCCACGGGTCCACTGCGACTGAACTATGTATCAAAGCTAATTTCGTTTGGTACCCAGCCAATTCAGTCGGCAACGACGAAACGTGTGGGTACCACTGGTTCTGATGTGATTGGCACATACCAGTCGGCACAAGTTTCTGATGAGCGTGGGACTAACGCTGGTTGGGCATTAAAGGTTTCTGGTACACCACTGATGTCTGGCACTGACACACTGGAAGGTGCAACTTTGAAATTACCAGCCGGTGATGTTGTAACTGAGTCAGGTATCGACAATGGCGCAGTTGCGAGCGAGGTTAGCAATGCGTTAGGGGCTGGTGGAACACTCTTATCCGCTCCAGCGACAAAGGGTGGTGGATTGACTGTTGACCGCTGGACACCAGCACAAACGGAGCTAACCATTATCGGCGGAACAGCCGAGGCTAAGGACTACACCACAAACTTAACGTGGACGCTACAAGATTCACCAGCAAGTTAACAAGCATTTCTGACCTCATAATTGAAGTCGCCGGTCAGCTGCGAAGTTGAGCGACGATTTTTTTAAGAGTAATGCCGAAGCTCGGAAAGGCCAAATTTCAATAGATAACTAAAAACGACGACGGAGGAACCGCAATGAAACGACTACGAGGATTACTGATTATCCTTTCCGGCCTAGCCGCAATGTTTATTACAACGGGTTTAGTGAAGGCCGCCAAGGATGATTCGACCGTTAATTTTAATGTTCAAGCACAAATTCCGGAAAATCAGATTGATAAAAAACAAAGTTATTTTGATTTGAAGATGGATCTAGGCCAAACGCAAACTGTTTCGACAATCGTGCAAAACACGTCTGACAAGGCGATGAAAATCAAGAATGAAATTCATACTGCACACACTAACGAAAATGGGCAGATTGAGTATGTAACTGAGGCGAAGAAGCAGGATTCCACGTTGAAAGTGCCACTGAAAAAGATTACTCAACTCCATGAGGCAAAGGTAATTACTGTTCCGGCAAACAGCACCAAGAAGGTGTCAGCGACGATTCGCGTGCCTGACAACGCAAAAACAGGGGTCATCCTTGGGGCTTGGTACTTTGAACGTGTTGATGCAGAGAAAAAAGATAAAAAAACTGGTGTGACTGTTAATAACAAATACTCATACGCGGTTGCAATGAAATTAACGGTGAATCATGAAGTTTCTGCAGCAATGAAACTAAATGATGTGAAACCTGGCCTGCGTAACTACAAAAAAGGCATTTTTGCGAATCTGCAAAACACAGCTGCAGTCATTATTCCTGACCTGACCGTTCAAGGGAAGGTTTATCAGCAGGGTTCAAACAAGGTCGTAAAACAGGCAAAAATCCAACAGATGATCATGGCACCAAACTCTAATTTTGATTTTCCAATTTTGTTTGGTGGCGAAGAATTGAAGCCGGGTAAATACACGTTAAAAATAACGGCCAAGAATGCTAATGACACATGGCATTTCAAACGTAACTTTACGATTCGTGCCAGCGATGCAAACAAAATTAACGATAAGTCTCTTGATAAGGCCAAAACGCGCCATCCTGGCTTGTATATGCTAGAAGGCGCCGGCGTAGTAATTGTTTTAGGTGCTGTTATTGGTGGCGCGACATGGTGGTTCAGACGTCGGCGTTAGCCCTTTGAACAACCGAGGAGGTGCAAGATGCGTAACTGGCAGCGAACACTGAACCGAATTTTAATGATCGGCGTGCTAACGTTGGGACCGGTGATGGCGATTGGCAGTGGCGTAGTTGTGCATGCTGAGGAGTTAAATCAACCCACTATTAGTTTGGCAAACACAGAATCGTCAAGCCAAACACAATCAAGCTCGAATGATTCAGGTGAATCGAAACCTGCTGACCATTCACTGCCAATGGACACTAGCGAAATAGTTGATAGTGATGACGCACAATCAAAGATAGTAGATGCATCTGAACAGGAAACAGCAGCGGATCAGGATACCACTGAAAATCAACAGGCCGAAGCTGAGGTGCGTTTAAAGGATGACGGCATTAGCACACAGTTAGTTACACGTTTGGACACGGCAACATTGGTTCAAAACGGTCAGACGGTTCGGGGAAACAATGATTTGCTCGGTGCGCTTGGTGGCTTAACGGTTAGTTTAAACGATGTTGTCAAAGCCACGGTATCCATTTTAACGGGTGATTGGACGACTGATATTGGAACGCCAATGAAAACCGGTGACAAAATAACTGTTATCAACCGAGCGCTTGGTTTGATTCCACTCTACACGGAAAATCAAACGGTGGTTGATCCGGGCATGTCAATTACTCAAGTTAATGCAGGTGGTTTGCCAGGCAGTGTGACCTATGACAAACGAACGGGCACAATGCCAGCTGTTTTTGGGCAGTCACTACAGTTAAGTGCTAACACTGCGTTTAATTACACAACGTCTGATCAAGTCAATACCGTGTCATTTATGATCGATGGTCAGCAAGTCGCCGGGGATGCGTTTACCACTGCTGATACGGTGATTTCAGGAAAGACGCTGATTGTGAACACTGCTAAAATAGCCGCCCGTAACTGGACGGCGATTAAAACCGCCCTTAATGGTCTTTCAGGTGGAAGCACGCATACACTACAGGTTGTTGCTTATCATAATGGTCGGCCTGTGAATCCATGGACAAGCACCAATACGATTAATCTGTACGTTAATCCGGACAAGCCTGGAATTAACGACGTTTGGTCGGGTCAGCGGCGTTTATCTGGGACGGCTTTACCGGCTGGGTCGACGGTTAAGGTCACGGACACCAACAATAATGTGTTGGGAACGGGCGCTGTTGCTGATGGCGGCACGTATACGGTCGGTCTTAATCGGGCCGTTTCCGTTGGCGAAACGCTTACTGTAACTGTGACTAGTCAAGGGATGAATGAGACGGCGACAACGGTTGTCAAACAAAATCAGACGGTTCAGGTGACCAATGCACCAAAGTTTGTTTGGAATCAACAGGCGTCGTCATCCGATACAAATGATGGCTGGCAATTAACAGCTTCAGGAGCGGGTTTCCCAAGTGCTAGCAATGCCACAGAACTCGTGATTGATGGCAACAACTTAGGCGCAGATAATCCAATCACACGGGGTGCTACAGCAAGTGCGGGTTCAACAACGGGTGTGAATCCTGCTACGAAGGTGACGACGCTTAACGGTCTTGATCCTAAGCAAACGCACAAAATGATGCTGGCGATTCCAGGAATGAATGATGCAGTAACGGACACTGTGTCAATCGTGATTGCTGTGCCAACGCCCCATTCTGTTATTGCAGGCGATGGCGCTACAACGCTGACCGGTAAGTTAGCCCAGCCAGGCAGTCATGTAACAGTGAAAGATAATAGCGGGACCACCTTGGGAACTGGCACTGTGACAAACGGCGGTACGTATCAAGTAACGTTGAATCGGGCTGCCGTTGGCGGTGAAACGTTAACAATCAGTGCAACAAACGGATCTGGTGGTGCCAGCGTACCAGAAACACTTAAGGTGCCGCAGATGGAACAACTCAGTATTCAATCGGTGTCACCTTTAAACTTTTCTCCTGCAACAATCAAAACAGGAACAACATTGACGCCGCCGCGGGCACATGACTTTGCTGTCAGTATTGTGAACTCGCTGAATGGCGGTGCAGGAGCTAATTGGACGCTGTCTGCGACACTCGCCAATAACGAGTTGGTGAGCACGACCAACCCTACTCATAAGTTGGCTCAACCACTAATTTTTACCGATGCAAACGGAGTCAAAACACCGTTGTCGACTAGCTCGTTACCAATCTTCACCAATAATTCGGCTAATGCGACGGTATACCCTACTAGTCAGTTCAAACGAACGGGGATGACGGATACGGCAACCCAACAAACGGTTAATCGTGGGATGGGTCTGAGCGTCAAAAGCGATGCTGTGTTCGCGGAAAGTTATCAAGGCACACTGAATCTCAATTTGACGACGGGTCCGACCAAATAATCAGACCTCAGCGCTTAATATCTAAAAAATTAAAGTGGTATAGTGATTCTATTAGAATTTTAAGGGAGTCACGAAATGAAGCGTCAGCCACTTAAGCAATGGCAGAAAAACATGTACGCACTGTGGATCGGTAATTTTGTTACTGGTGCTGGTGCCAGCATGAGTCTGCCATTTTTACCGTTATTTATCAGTGAAATGGGTCATTATCCTAAATGGGAATTAACGTTATACGCAGGCCTTGCCTTTTCAGTCACGTTCTTGAGCCAAGCGATTGTTTCACCCTTGTGGGGGCGGTTGGCTGATAGAACAGGGCGTAAACCGATGCTATTGCGGGCAGCGATTGGGATGACCATTACGGCCACGTTGACAGGATTCTCACCAAATGTCTGGGTCTTAATCAGCCTTCGTTTGATTCAAGGTGCATTTTCTGGTTACATCAACAATGCTTATGCACTATAATTGCCAGTGAGGTGCCGATGGAAAAAAGTGGCCAAACGATGGGCACGTTAACGACTGGCGCGGTCGGCGGTCAGTTAGTTGGTCCTGTTATCGGTGGTTACATTGCTGGAATCTTTGGTTACAGAATTCCGTTTTATATGTTTGGTGGGCTGATGTTGATTGCATCGCTAGTCACTTACTTCTTTGTTAAGGAAGACTTTAAACCCGCTACCGGAGCAGCCGCTAAAGAGCACAAGAGTGCGTTTGCGGGTATCAAACATGTGCGCATTGTGTGGGCAATGATTATTTCATCCATGTTGATTCAGGCGGCGACGACATCGATCAACCCAATCATTAGTCTGTTTGTTAAAGAGTTGATGCATGGTCGTGGGAATGTTGCCTTAACCAGTGGAGTGATCGCCGCTCTGCCAGGAATTGCAACGTTGATTGCGGCGCCACGATTAGGCGCGCTGGGCGATCATATTGGACCGCAACGTGTCCTGATTGCCGGACTGGTTTTCTGTGGTCTCGTTTTCTTCCCGATGTTTTTTGTCACCACCGTTGTCATGCTGGGTATTTTACGATTCTTGGTCGGCATTTCGGATGCGGCGCTATTGCCGGTGACCCAAACAGTGATGACATTGAACACACCTGATGACGCAGTGAGTCGTATTTTCAGTTACAATCAGTCGTCGCAGGCAATCGGCTCCGTTGTTGGTCCAATGTTGGCCTCAGGGGTGGCTGGGGTGCTTGATTACCGGTACGTTTTCCTGATGACGACACTGTTAGTTATCATTAATTTGGTTGTTGTCATGTGGGCTTATCGCACGGATCACGGTTCAACCACAACTAGCGAGCAGGCATAGTTAACAAAACAATCGGTCCATTCCCTAAAACGGAGGATGGACCGATTGTTATTTTCAACCGAACTTTTTCGAAATGTGCGTTAGATATCACCTACGGTTGGCAACAGTGAGCATTAAACGTTATGCAGACAGCTATCGCTAAATAGCAGCAACAGGTATGTAAAATTTAATCTTTGACTAAAGGAGTGGAGCTAATTGGAGACAGAGTTCCGTGTCGACAACACTTGGCGGCGGGGATTTGGCCGCTTAGTGTTGTGGGATGACATATGAGACGTGGGCTTTCGGCTCATATGCAAGGGTGAAAACTGCGACCTTTGCAGGTTGAACCCGGTCCCAGAGAACGGCGTCTCCTGTCAGCGCAACGGACGTGGTTGTTAAAAGATAAGTTTTTCTAAAGGCATTTTAGTCGTCAGTCAGTGAAATAGCCCAATGTTTCAATTCGAGCATTATATACATGTTATAAAAACTAACATACACCTATACCAATGAATACAATTGGCTTTACAGACAGTCATTCCACACCTATACTGCTTCGTAATAAGAGAGAAAGATGTGATGTGAATGAATGCTGCAAATTCTGCTTTTATGGTGCTGTCGACGATTCTAGTATTGTTCATGACGCCAGGGTTAGCGTTTTTTTATGGTGGGTTAGTGTCCAAACGGAATGTAGTCAGCACGATGCTGTCCGTATTTGTTATTTGTGGAATCGCCATTTTACTGTTCATCGCTGTAGGATACGAACTCGCCTTTAATGGTGATATCGGTGGCGTGATTGGTAAAGTCGATCATTTCTTTCTTGGCGGTGTGTCATTAACGAAGCTAACCGCGACGAAAATTCCTGAATCCTTATATTTTTTGTTTGAAATGATGTTCGCCATTATTACACCTGCATTATTCGTGGGCGCCGTTGTTGGCCGAATTCGTTTTAACTTCTTACTCGTGTTCATTGTGTTTTGGAGCTTGCTTATTTACTATCCGATGGTTCACATGGTGTGGAGCGCAAACGGATGGTTAGCCCGGATGGGCGTGCTGGACTTTGCTGGTGGAACAGTGGTTCATATTAATGCTGGTGTCACTGCATACGTTTTATCTGCGTTTCTTGGTCGGCGGCTACATCCACATCAGGATCAACCTTATAATTTACCGTGGGTTTTGTGTGGTACGGCCATTTTGTGGATTGGCTGGTACGGCTTTAATGCGGGTAGTGCACTAGCAATTAACCAACTGGCAGTGACGGCAATGCTGACCACAACAGTCGCAACGGCAACTTCAATGGTGGTATGGCTAATACTAGAAATGACGATTCGAAAACAGGTTTCTCTGGCAGGTATTTGTACGGGCACACTGTGCGGGCTAGTTGGCATCACGCCCGCAGCCGGTTATGTCACTGTCGGTGGGGCGTTTTGGATTGGTTTATTGGCAACGTTGGCCAGCTATGGCTTCGTTCATGTGCTGAAGGCCAGAATTGGTATCGACGACGCTCTAGATGCGTTTGGTTGTCATGGTGTTGCTGGGATTACCGGTTCGATTCTGACCGGCGTGTTTGCCACCTGCACCGTTAATCGCACAATTGCCGAAAATGGCCTACTTTATGGCGGCGGATGGCACTTGTTAGGTATTCAAACATTGGCCACCGGCATCACGATTATTTTAGTGGCCATTGCGAGCGCTGCGATTGTTTTAGTGTTGCGGCGGTTCGTCGCCATGAGGGTCTCAGCTACAGATGAGCGAGTTGGCCTGGACGAAAGTGAACATGGCGAGCATGCGGAAAACACTGATGAGTACAGTACGGAAATTGGTCAGCACCACAAAGAATTTGCGGGTCAACTCGCACATTTCAATCGGCATCAATCATGACTCATGATGTTGTTGATTAAATTGATCAAATTCTTCTTCAACACGACGCTCTGGTACGAACCAAATCATCATGGCAATAAAGGTGCTGAGAATGACGGCTGGTGGAAACCAGATGCCAATAAACAAGCCGACAAGTTTGGTGCCAAAATCAGCCACTATCTTAATGGGCCGGTTGATGGCATAACGTAATTTTTTGTTTTCCGGATCGGCTTTAATCAATGCCAAATCGACTGAAAAATAACCAATTGATAATAATAGGAAGACGAATCCATAGAATAGTTCCGCTGTTGAAGAAAAGAAATGTTCGTCAACAAATTTGGTCGCGTACGGGAAGAAAGATGCGCTGAACAACATGAGTCCGTTTGCCCACAGAACCCTACCGTCAATTTTATGGACTAGTTGAAAGATGTGGTGCTGGTTATTCCACATAATCATTAAGCCGACGAAAGAAATAAAGTAGGCTAGGTAGCTTTGCTTTAAGTCCCAAATGGCTGACCACGTAGCGCGAGCCGGTTGTTTAAGTTCTAAAACGAGAATGGTCATAGCAATTGCCAAGACCGCGTCAGTGAATGCGGTTAAACGTTCTTTACTCATGTGAAAAGCCTCCGAAAGTAATCAATTATGTTTTCAGTGTAAGCTAAAACACGACAAGGTGTCTGTTAATGGGACATATGGGTAGTATGACAAACAAAAAACACGTCAACAGACGTGTCTTTGAAGGTTATTTCAATTTTTCATTAGGATTGTTGTTTCCATTTGCTGGCGTCTACTTGAACCAAGAATTCAAAGTCGGGATTGAGCTGGATCGAAACAATACGTTGATCGTCAACAGTGGTTGCACGGGTGAAGAAATCGTGACGTGCTTTACCATCACCCAAGTCATAAGTGATATTGGTGCGACTTAAGTCTGTCAGTACTTCTGGAATAATGTCATCGATAGTGACGTCATCATCCATGTCATTTGTTAACCAAGTTAATTCGTCGAAGTTAAACACGACGCTGGTGGTTCGCAGATGGTGCATACGGGTTAATACCGCAAAGAACAAACTGAGTTCATTCTTTGACAGACCATCAAAGTTTACGGAATCAATGGAAAATGTGCTATTAGTCATGACAGTGATCCCCTTCCACAATAAATATTTTTATAGCAGTACGATAACGTGAAAGACGGATTTCTGCAATTAATCTGTTCCTGGTTTTGTTACATAGCTTAAAAACTAATGAAAATGTTAATATGTCCCATTGCGTCTGCTAGGGCGCTGTTTGTAGAGAACGTTTGGACGCCAGAATAAAATTAACAGGTTAATACTTGCCTTATAGTTACTCGAACCTGTTATACTTAATACTGTTGTTAGGAACCTAAGCATCAAAGCGTTAGTATTGATGGGTTTTATCAAGGCTGCGTTTGAAAAGGAGTGTGGCACATTTGAGTAAGAATTGTGTTATTGATATTGATAGTCCGAAAATGGACTGGGTCGTGGATCAATTATTCACGAAACCAGAGGAAACGGACGCGAACAGCCCACACAGCTTCAACGTTTGGGTAGGCCAGGAACACTAGCCGACCACGAAATACCTTGCCATAATTAAATAATTATTTTAGAAGATCACGGATTTCATAAACCGTGATCTTTTTTATTCAGATAGTGCCGTTTTTTCAAGGTAGTTTATTTCCTAAATTGTTTCAGGTAACGACTTGCAAAAAGCTTATGAAACATAACGCCCAGGGTAGGATTAGCCTCATCAATATCCTCATACATAGCCGTTGTGATTTTAGTCATCAATGAAGATAACTGATCCAGCTCGGTATCGGATAGTGCTTTTACAAAAGGATGGACTTCCTGTGAAGGGGGGAATCATAACGGAGGATTACGGGCATGTGACGGGAAATGAAAAGATGCATCAAGCATCATTCTCCGGCGTTCAATCGCTGAATTTATAGTCGACACCTAACATGGTTTTATACAGGGTGGTTTTTGCTTGTCCGATTCACTTGCTTCCGCAGAAAGCATATTATTTTGACAATGCTTGAATAGCAACTGTCGCTTTCCAAGTTTCAGATGGCTTCAAAAATCTGTGTCTGCGTGAATGCAACGCTCGTATTGGAAGCAAAGAATACCAAGGAGGTGTATTCAAAGCGGGTAAGGTTTATTTTTAATCATTTTGCAGTACCTGGCGTTGGCTCAACGTTATTTTCATTCCCAGAAAGAATAGTGCAGCTATGACTTCGTCAATCTTTTTTTGTTTTCGTTTATCAAGAGTCAGTAAAAGTAATTTTTTGATAAAAAGATTCCCGTCTTTATACTTCGAAAATTGAAACATCAGACAGTGCTTTTCTCATACTGACAATTGCTCACAGTAAATGATTTGTGATACTTTATAATTCCAAGATTTCTGTTATTACTTATGCCAAAATTCTTGATTGTTAGCGATTTCTCACTTCTAGTAATCGGAAAATTTTGTTTATCAATTGCTGTGGGGGAGACCGATGAGTTTTTAACGCCATTTTGAAAGCAAACAGGTGTGTCACCGCCATACTTTCTCACTTTATTTATTGATTTTTATTTTTGTGATTTCCTGTGTGTTTCCATACTTAAGCGAAATAATACAAATGATTTTCATTCTTGGTGATTTGCCCGCAATTCTGCTATCTAAATGAAGGATTTCTCACCCGACAGACATTTATTCTCTGAGTCTGTGTAGAAAGAACAAATTTTCGACATAATAACCAAATTCGTTCCTTTAAAACAGAATTCTTTTTCCAATTCAGAGCGAAATAGTTTTTTACGTTACAAAAAGCTCTTTATTTAGATTAAATATTATCAAACACCTTGTCCTTTTTGTACTGCTTCTAAAATTGTCCTATATAACTGGCCTCAACTCCCAATAATTGGCATAGAGTTGATATATTTTTTGCTTTCAAGCTGTTCTACCATGAAAGCACCTATATCTTCACGGGAGATTGCAAAATTCATTTTCGTATCACCGAACCCAACCTTAACATTGTTTGTATAGGAAGCATTTTTGGGCGCCATAAAACGTACAATTGTCCAGTTGAGATTTGACTCTTGTACTAACTTTCCGATTTCTATCATTTCTTTTTTTGCTGTTGTAAGTCCAATTCCTGCAAGAATTCCGGGAACAACCGTAATGAATGATTTTTTATCTTTTTTAAAAGGCACACTTGGAGTTCCCCAATCAATAAGTCTTTTTACTCCATATTCCCTCATTGCAGTCAAAAGAATTTTATGACTCTCAAGGGATGCCATTGTTTCATATTTGCGTTTAAGTGGAATGCCGATACACCAAATGACAGCGTCTTGCCCTTGCATGGCAGTTTTCATAGATTTATTATCAGTTATTTCTCCTTGTACAATAGTTAGATTGCTATCTTTTATTTGAACTTTGTCTGGATTTCGCACATACGCCGTTACCGTATACCCTTTTTGAAGCGAATGCTTTAAGGCGTATTTGCCGATTCCTCCAGTTGCACCAAATATAATTACTTTCATCTGAACAACCTCCTTTACATATCCCTATACTAAAAGATGCAGCATATTTGTTTAAGTACGTTATTATTTAATAGATACTATTTAAAAAAGTAGTAATGGAGATAATGCTATGAAGAATTATGAGGATATTCGTATTGAAAACTGCCCTGTTGCGAGCGTTCAGAAAATAGTACATGGAAAATGGACAATGGTTATTATCTATTTTTTAAGTCGTGGAACACTTCGTTTTGGTGAATTAAGTCGTAAAATGCCAAAAGTTACACAAGCAAATCTTACTAAAGAACTTCGTATGCTAGAAAAGTACGGGTTAATACATCGTGAAGTTTATAGGGAAGTCCCACCAAAAGTGGAGTATTCACTAACTAATCTTGGACTCGATTTTTTGCCTGTTCTTGAGGAACTTGAAAAGTGGGCATTGATTTACGACAAAAATCAAGATGATTTTGTCAAAAGTAAACTGAACAAGCATTAAATGTAATAAAGGAATATATAAATAGTGTAAAAAAGACGCTGAAAAATGTCAGTGTATGCGCTGTTATTCCCAGGGTTTTCATTTATTCCATATCTTCCACTGGCAGGAAAAACCAGCACGGAAATTTTTTCGGTCAGTTTTATCAGCTTTTTTGACGGGAACGCTCCCTATTTTCCTTCAAACTTTGGTTCGGATTAATCCTGTAAGCTTGACGATTACTGCAATCAGAACCATCTTAAGAACGGGCGCTTGGGGTACCGGTGCGACGATGGTGTTAGTCAGTGGCGGTCTCATTATTTTGATTTTTATGTCGTTAACTGTGCTTGTTTATCAACGACGCGGTTAACAAATGGCAATGTTACACAGAAAAATCGTAGTCCGGCTATTGAGTCTGGACTACGATTTTTCGCTATTTGGTTCAATTCATACTGCTACCAATTGGTGCTGCAGTACAATACCGCGCTCCAGTGACTGGCTCTCTTGCTCCGAACTGATGAGTAGGCCTGACAAACGTTGGATAACCGCGATCCGCAGAAATTCAGATTCGGAAGTGGCCGCCGCAATTGCTGCCCAGGCGCCAGCCTCGGCGAGGTCACGGGACACAATGGTTGCCTGTGTAATTTTTTGGTTAGCACGATCAAAACGTTGAGTTGCTAGAGCACCATTTCGTAAACTGTAAACGGCCAACATCGTTTGCTGGTGACGACGTGAAGTTACACCAAGCGTCCACGTAAAGGCCGTATCGGCGGCTGTACCGACTTGGACGTTACCACTGGACTCAATGGCGACGGCGAAAACATGTTTATGACTCAGTAGTGGTGCCAAATATTTCCGATAGGCTTGTTGCATTGCCCACTGTTGAATCATTGTGTAAGTGATGCCATCTGTCATTAGCGTGGCTGGTGTTGCATTGTCGACAAACATAAACTGGTGTTGAAGGGGAACAAGTTCTTGTTTGGTAAGTGCCTGACGTGTCTCGATTGGATTGCCCGCATTGAGGGCAGGCGTGGTGATTTTATTGACGTGACGAAGAAAATGCCGGATATTACTCAGCGTTTGATCGAACAAAGTGTGGGCCTGATCGTCCGGTGTGACAACGCCCATTTTAATGGTGAAGGGTGTCCCAGCGACGTTAACAATGCGGGTCATAAATTTACTTTCTAAAGTTGTCATGATGAATTTCCTCCTCATGTAAGTGAATTGAAAATGGGTTATCACTCTCGCTGAAGTGATAAGAACATTTCCGTTTGGATTAATAATGAGTTTAAGGACGACATCATAAAGTCAGCTTAAATCCTGTCTAAGGAACTGCAAAGTTGGTAACGATTCGGTTGCGATGGCGCGATTTTGATGATGTAAGCGGTTAACTAACGAATTTTGAAAGTTTTACTTACGAAGCACAGAAAATTCTGCTAGTGTAACCTATTGTGCCAGCAGACGGTGATTCTTCACGGCAGTTGCTAGGCACGTATAGATTAGGAGGACTTTTTTGAACGAAACAGAAGACATTAAACGATTTCCAATTATGATTGGTCTACTACTTGGTGGATTTATTGCAATGTTTAGTGAAACGGCATTAAACATTGCGTTATCAAGTTTGGCCAAGCAAATGGATGTCCAAATGGGGACCATTCAATGGCTGGTTATTGGGTATTTATTGGTCGTAGGGATTCTACTACCACTTTCCGGTTTATTAACACGGTGGTTCACAACGCGGCAACTATTAGTATTTGCCTTAAGTGACTTTATCGTCGGCGCGGTAATTGCCGCACTGGCACCGTCATTTGGGATGCTGTTAGTTGGGCGAATGATTCAGGGGATCGCAACAGGGCTTATTTTGCCTCTAATTTATCTGGTCGCGCTTTCGATTTATCCAATGGATAAACGTGGTTCGGCAATGGGAATCATTGGGCTGGTAATCATGTTTGCACCAGCGATTGGACCAACTTTATCAGGATTGATTTTGGGTGCACTATCATGGCAGTACATTTTTTGGGTAATGGTACCGCTTTTGGCGATTGCACTTTTTCTAACGGTTACCTACACAAAAAATGTGGGTGAAATAACCCGACCACATGTTGATATATTATCAATCGTGGAATCAACATTGGGCTTTGGCGGCATTGTTATCGGCGTCAGCTTGGCCAGTGAAACGGGCTGGGGCTCATGGCAGGTTATCTTATCTCTGATGGTAGGGGTCGTCAGTTTAGCACTATTCTGCCAACGCCAATTAAACATTGATGAACCAATCCTAAATGTTCGTGCGTTTGGTATTCGCAACTTTTCTGTTGGTACAGGATTGGTGATGGTCGATTTTATGGTTATCATGAGTTCAATGTATCTACTTCCAACGTATTGGCAAGACGGGCTGATGGTTCCCGTCGCATTAACGGGTGTGCTAATGTTGCCAGGCGGCATTATTAATGCCTTAGTATCAACTGTGGCTGGACGTTTGTTTGATCGCATGGGTGGTCGTCGTCCAGTGATTGCCGGATTCTGCTTAGCGGCGATTGGTGCAATTTTATTGGTATTCACAAACAGTTCATCAGCATATTGGTACGTTGTCGTTGCCCATATGATTCTGATGATTGGTGCACCGCTTGCCATGTCACCATCTCAAGCATTCGGTCTGGGCGCACTGCCACCACAGATGGCTGCTGATGGCAGTAGCATCATGAACACGCTTCAACAAGTGTGTGGCGCGATTGCTACAGCACTTTCAACGAGTTTGATGAGCACTGGCGAAGCAGGTCAACGAACACGTGATGCCGTTTCATCCGGAACACGGATGGGCTTTATGCTAACGTTGGCATTGGCTATTATTGGGGTTATTGTCGCAACGGTATTTGTTCGGCAGCAACAAGTGCCAGCAGATGTTGAGGAAACTTCCGCTACGCAATCGGCAGGTCATGAAGCACCCGCTGAGCGTTAATATAACAGAATAAAATTCAAAAAAGTTGGGTAACAGTATCACCACGGAATGTGGCGGCGCTGTTACCCAACTTTTTAATTACGCCAATTGCTTAATGTGACGTTTACAAACGCATCAATCAGCGTCTGCTGGCGTGCTTGCTTATGGGTCAGCATGTGGGCATGAATTTCGTTGTGAATCGGACTGTCGATGGCGACTAACTCCCCATTTTGAAGTTCCTTTGTAATGGTTGCGGTTGGCAGATATGAATAGCCAATGCCGCTTTCGACCATTTCTTTAATGGCGGCGATGCTCCACAGTTCCATGATTTGTGGGCGGCGGTGAAAGTCACCCCATAGTGATCGTTCAAATTGATTACGATAGCTGCAGTCGGGCTCATTGATAATAAATGGTTCATGACGATCACTGATTAATTCCACAAACGTCTTTTGCTTGCTGGCGGCCGTTACTAACGTGAGGGATTGTTCGCCCAAATCATGCTCCACCAGTGTCGTAGTGGTTAAAGACGGCCACATCATGAAGGCGATATCGGCCTCGCCATCTTGTAACTGCTGTTGATTATAGGAACAGGTGGCATTGGCGATTTGCAGGTCAACATCAGGATATTGTTGGCGGAAGTTTTGGATAATGGTAGGTAGATGAGTGACAGTGAGAGATTCTGGAGCAGCGATGCGCAGTGTGCCTGCAACCGACGACTGGTCGGTCAAGTGTTTCACTTGTTGGAAGTCTGCTAACAATTGGTCAGCCAGCGGTCGCAAACGTTTGCCAGTGTCTGTTAAGAAAAGTTGGCGTCGTTCATATTTAAAAAGACTGCCACTTAGCTCTTGCTCCAATGCTTTCACTTGAGCTGACACCGTTGATTGGGTGTAGCCGAGTGTTTTGGCAGCCTTGGTAAAACTGCCTGTATCAAGAATGGTTTTAAAAGTCGTCAGTTGGCGAATTTCCACGTGTGATTGTCCTCCATCGATATAATCGATTGACAATATTAAAAATATCAATTTTACGAATGAATGGTTCACGTGTAAGCTTAAACCATCTTGAAGGGAGCAACAAGCATGAATATTGAACCATATCACACGGATGCACGATTAACGGCTGGTCTGGTGGATCTCATTGAATTTTGTCAAAACGATGAGGCTCATTTAGGAATTAAGATGATTGAACAGTCCGATGTTTTTGAAATTGAACATCACTATCAGGAAAATGGCGGTAACTTTTGGATTGCCCTAGATGACGATAAAGTGGTCGGGTCAATCGGTTTACTAAAAGTTGGGCAACAAACGGCCGTTTTGAAGAAACTGTTCACCTATCCAGAATATCGTGGTGAACCGCATCGGCTTGGTCGCAAGCTTTTCCAAACATTGCTGACGTACGCACAGGCACAACCAGATATTGATAAGCTGGTTCTTGACACACCAATGGGTGAGCATCGTTCGCACTTCTTTTATGAGAAGCAGGGTTTCAAACGTATTTCCCGGGAAAAGTTGACGGTTGATTATGAATTTCCGGATCGCGATTCGCTCATTTATGAACGTGAACTCTAAGCGTCAAATAGCTGTTCGGTCAGTGTTGGCAATAGCGAAAATGTCAGATGTTAATTTAAATTGAGCTGCAATTTCATTGCTAAAGCGGCAAATGCTGCATCAGCTGTGGATGATATTCTGAAGTCTGCAAACTGCGTGAACCAAGTTGCATGCGGATTGATTTCAATAACATGTTGCGGCGAGCAATGGCGATAATACCCGTTTGACCCAGTCACAATTGTGAGGTCACTTTGAGACAGCAATTCATCGGCTAACTGATCGTTTAAGGGGACGCGCCATGCGCCATCGGTCAAACGTTGGCGCACATAAGCATTGGCTTGTTTGAGGTTGGGTGGCAAAGTACCGCCAAGATGACGAAATGCTGGTTCTGGGGACAAAAGGCCGTGGCAAACGGGGCAACGTGGGATGTCTGAATGCAGTGCCTGAAGATTAAAGATACGGCCACATTGAAGACAAAAGTTAACGTTAATGCTGCCCCAGACTTCAATTACATGATGGTTACCAGCGAGCTGGTGCAGGTGATCAACATTGGTGGTGACAATGCCATCAATGAGGTGCTGTTCTTCTAACTGCGCAATAATTTGGTGAGCTTTAGTGGGACCATATTTGTGAATCGGATCCAGCATTTCCCGATGAAAACGCTGATAAAAGGCGGCAGGGTCATCTTCTAGCCAAGTTTGAGAGAATAACCCAAACTGATTGACGGCGGATTCCATATCGGGAATATGGCTTGGCACAGAGATGCCAGCGCCCGTGAGAAATGTTGGTCGGTGAGCCGCAGTCAGTTGTTTTGCCAGTTGTTCGATTTGTCGATCAAATACGGTTTGTCTTGGTTCCAGCATAAGCTCACCTTCCTTACATAGTCTCATACTGTCAGTGTAGCGAAATTATTCTGCAGAGTGAGTGAACTCGTTTAAGTCGACAAAAAAATGACATTTACGCGCAAACACAAATATCATTAACATTATTATTTTGCACTATCGTTCAGTGCTTGCTCTTTAGGGTGGTTCTTAAGAAAAATCGCATAATCCTTTTCTACTTGAGGAATATAAGCTTCAGCCCAGTCTGTCATTGCTCGGTCAAATTTCTTAGAGTCATCGATATAACCGGCGATCATTGGTCCGGTCGGTGTCTGACAGTGGTCCACTGCCAACAAACGACCACATGATTCAGCATACACATGAAATTGATCTTCACTGAGGCTGGCAAGATCGACGGAGGTTTTCATGTCCCTAAATTGGCGAACATAAAAACTGTGCTTTTTACTTTGGAAATAACCTAAAAAGGGATCAGATGCGGATTGTAGAATTTTCTGACTGTCAATAATGCGGCGGCCTTCATTTTCTTCAAATGTTGAGGTCAAAGCCAGTTGACGCTCGGCACCAGTTTTTCTAGTCGGCAAAGCTTCCTTGATCTGTAATACAAGGTGACTGCCATCAATACTAGTGAGCAGAACCAAATAACAGCGTGAGCCAAAGCTGCCGACACCCACACAATGACGGGCGATATCAGTGACATGATATTGCGATAATAACAATGCAATGTCGGTCCGCACGGTGGAACGATAATCGGCAAGGTAATCGATAATATTACGCGTGACATCATCATTGGTGTGACGCGTAATTTTTGCGTTATCTACAAAACGCAAACCAGCGTCGGTCGTTTGTGTGAACTTTTTAACGACTTGTTCTGAGTTCCGTTTGCCAGCTTTATCCAAGAAATACTGAATCATCTCAGCTGTTGGATCACCTTCCGGAACAGCGCCAAGAATGCTGGCCACGTCGTTTGCTGGATAGAAACGGTCAATTGTCGACCGTTTGATACTGGCCTCAATGCCCGCCCGATAACTTTTGGCCACGTTCCGTGTGATTTTATGAATCTTTTTATCTGTGTAACCATTCTCGCGGCCAGCTAAAATAACGCTCACTAGCAGGCGTTTGACATCGCGCTCCCAGGAGTTCACGCCAGCTTCATCAAAATCATTTAAGTCAAAGACCAATCTTCGTTCGGGAGAGGCGAAGAAACCGAAATTTCCCAAGTGTGCATCGCCTGAAATGATGACGGGAATGTGGGTACTTGCTTGGTGGTTGAGGTCAAACGCCATTAGCTCGGCAGTGCCACGAAAGAACGTGAAAGCTGATACGCCCATTCGCCGATACCGCTCAGGCAGTAATTCAGGAACTAGCATATCTGAAATACGTTGCATTAAGAGCGTTGGATCCCGTTGCGTTTGTTTGAATGTGCCGAGTGCATCAAAGGGGACCTTTTCACGTAATTTGTCGCCCATGTGCTCTAAGTCCGTTTGGCTGCTATTGACGATGATGTTATTGATGTCTAGACCGCGATTTGCCATGAAAGTTAAGGATGCCTCCTGAGTAAATATTGGTTTGATTATACTCCGTGGTTCGGTATAGAAACAAACATTGCCAAATTTTGACACCAAAAAAAGGCTATCCAACCGCCACTAGTTGGATAGCCCTCGATACAAAATTATAAATACTTCTTTACAGATACTTGGCGTCCGCTTCATGATCCTGACTCGACAAGATCTTTGGACCATCTTTGGTAATAGCTAAAGTGTGTTCATACTGGCAACTCAGGCTGCCATCAGCTGTACGAACAGTCCAGCCATCGTCGGCGACGGGTGCACAGCGCCAATCACCGACATTAACCATGGGTTCGATGGTAATGGTCATGCCATCACGCAAACGTAATCCTTTACCAGCTTCACCGTATGCAGGAACCATTGGATCTTCATGCATCGTAGGCTGAATGCCATGGCCGACGTATTCGCGAACGTCACCGTAGCCCATTTCGTCTTCAACGTAGTGTTGAATAGCATAACCGATGTCACCGATCCGGTTACCGACAACTGCTTGGTCGATACCAAGATACAAAGCCTTCTTAGTAACTTCCATCAACTTTTTAACTTCATCGCTGACATCGCCAACCGCGAAAGCCCAGCAAGAATCTGACATGTAACCATCTACACTAATAACTGTGTCGACTTTGACCAGATCACCGTTTTTTAATAACAGGTCCTTACGTGGGAAAGCGTGACAAACTTCGTCGTTAACGCTGACACAAGTAGCAAAGTCGTACCCTTCGAAGCCTTTTTCTTCAGGCTTGGCGTTGTGTTCTTCAAAGTAACGTACGGCAAACTTTTCGATGTCCCAGCTCGAAATGCCGGGCTTGATGATGTCACGTAAACCGATGTGCATACCGGCCAACACAGCACCAGCTTTACGCATACCCTCGATTTCACGAGGTGATTTCAATGTAATCATGACTATTTTCTCTTCCTTTTGTCTTTGATAACTATACTTATTTAGTATAACCATTTTAGGATAAAAAGAGTAGCGTCTCGCTTGAAAAGGCTTGTCGCCCTTACCTTTTGCATTTCTGTAGTGAGTTAACTATGATGAATATTGAGAGAACAAAGGGGCGAATAATGATGAGTAACGAAATTTCAGGAATTAATGATACGAAGACATTGTCAAACGGCGTTGAGATGCCACGTTTGGGATTGGGTGTCTGGCAAGCTGAGCCGAAGGATGCTGTGAATGCTGTGAGTTCGGCAATTCAGATGGGCTATCCAATGATTGATACTGCTAAGGCCTATGGCAATGAACAACAAGTTGGTGAGGGTATCAAACAGGGATTGGCAGCCGCTGGTAAAAAGCGCGAAGACTTATTTGTGACGACCAAACTTGCCAATTCTGATCAAGGGTACGAATCCACGTTGACTAATTTCGATGCCAGTTTGAAACGTTTAGGCTTGGATTATGTAGATTTATATCTCATTCACTGGCCAGTTGCCGGCAAGTGGGCCGAAACTTGGCGTGCGTTTGAAAAGATTTATCAAGATGGTAAGGCACGTGCCATTGGGGTCTGCAATTTCTCTGAACAGACGATGAAGTCATTGATCGCGTTAAGTGATATCACGCCAATGGTTGACCAGGTCGAATTTCATCCATGGTTGCAACAGCCGTCTCTGAAGAAGTACTTAGCCGACACCGGTATTCAACAAGAAGCGTGGTCACCACTTGGTGGGACTGGTGGTTCCTTAATGAAAGAACCTGTAATTCAGGCGATTGCTAAGAAGCACGGCAAATCAGCTGCTCAAGTGTTAATTCGCTGGGATTTACAGAATGGATTGGTGACGATTCCGAAATCTGTTCATCCAGAATACATTAAGCAAAACGCCGATGTGTATGATTTCAGTTTGGACGATGATGATATGAAACAATTGGCTGCTATGGAGCAGAACAAACGGACTAGCTACTGGCTAACCAGTTTCGATTGGTACTTCGGTGATGAAAAATAGTTTGTAGACATTACGTGCCACATTCGTTAAGCGTGTGGCGCGTTTTTGGTTGCAGGTCAAAAGAAACGGTATTGTCGATTCAGTGCGGTGGATGCCGCTTGCGGTTGGCAACATTGACACACTCGCCGTGGGACCGGTTCAAGCCGGAAGAGCGCCGTCTATCACCTCGCCGCCAAGCCTCGTGAAGACCGTGAGTCTTGGCGCCCGTCCGTGTTGTAAATTCGGGAGAACCATTCGGATTAACAACACCTTCACAGCGTGGTGTCAATGTTGCCGTCCTCCGGCTGATGTAGTAATAGTTTTTGAGAAAGTATCATTTATCAGTAAGTGTGTAGGCAATGCAACCATTATTGTGATGTTAGGGATGGTCCAAGGCAGTTTTTCCTTGCTATAAAGATGTGGTCAGATGATTTATTGGTTGCCGACTTGTTTACAACCACAACAGACAGCTGTTTAATGAGAACTATCATTTCTAGGAGTGGAGTTCTTTTATGGTCAAAACACAGATTGGTTTACTGAGCACGATTGATCGGCTTAAACTTCCTGCTAAACAGCTTAGTCAGGTCTTAACGATAATTGAACGAGAATTTGACAGTGCCGTTATCACGGTTACAGACACCACGAATCCGAGTGTGTTGACGCTCATTCAAGAAACTACCGTGAACTCATTTTCGGTTCCTCGTAACGGTGCAGCCAATGGTCGTCGTTTAGCGGTTTCAAAGTTTGTCGAAGTTAGTAGGCTATCTGATAGCTCATTGATTCTACATATTGATTTCGATAAGCTCGCCACAATGATTATTCGAAAACCTGATGCTTTTCACCAACTTATTACGAAGATGCGACTTGGGATTTCATTTGATTATGCCTGTGTTAATCGTTCGTCAGAAAATATGCAAACGTATCCGAAGGCATGGACAGACACAGAAACGTGTACGAATAAGTGTGCTCAGGCATTCTTTGGGTTATCAAATTTCACCGATTTTACATCCGGTGCTGCAATTATCAGGCAGAAATTTTTATCATTTATAAGTGAAGCATCAAACGCCAAGATGATTGATGCTGAGTGGCCACTTATTGTTAAGCAGCATAATGGGCAGATAGGCAGCGTAGAAACTGCAGGCTTGCCATTTACCCAATTGAATCGCGAGGTGACGCAAAAGCCTCTCTGGCAACGCTATGCTGACCGAATCAGGTTAGTTCAACAGATTATCGAACCGTTAACGCAAGAATAAAAAATAACGCTTGAAATTGGGTAATAGTCATAAACTAATACTCAGTTTCAGGCGTCTATTTAGTTAAAAATATCAGTTAATTATTTTTTGCGATTAAATTCTGTAAAACCGCTATCTTTGGCTGTTTCGATTGTTTTAACCAGTGTTGGCATGAAGCCGTCACCCAGTTCGTTTTCGAGGGAGTCGAGGATTTCCTTTTCGTGCTCACGGAAATCAACAACTAGTTTTTCTCCCTTTGAGGTTGGCGCCAGAAAATGACGCCGACGATCCTTAGCATCGGTCTCTGAACGAATGTATTTTTTCTTCATCAATCCAGTGATTGCTTGAGAAACGGCCGATTCAGAGACGTTAACACGGTCTGACAAATCAGTCAGGTTTGTTTTAATATCAGTTACAATCGCCACTAGAACACCTAATTCACTGTTGTTTAAATCATATTTAGCTGCGTATGCACTGAAACGTTGATACAAAATACGAAAATCACGAATGACAACAGTTTCAAATTGAAAGAAAGTGTCGTTGTTGTCTAGTTCACTCATGATATGTTTCCGCCCATTGCCGGAATCAGTAACTCGCTTAAAATTTTAATAACTTTATTATATCAGGTTATCGCCGTCATGACAGGCTTTTTAGAACTTATTTGATTAACTTTCTATACCAGGTGATTTTTATCCAGAATTTAGGTCAATTTGAGGAAGATTTGTGGGACTGATTTTAAATAATTAGCACCAAGAAAAAGGTTAAGGACAGTCATTCTTTTTAATAAGAAATGGCGTAAATGTATGATTGTTAAATAAATCAACTAATATCAAAATAATAATTGTTTTATTGCAATGATTAGTAATTTACATGTTAGTGGAGGCAGGCAGAGCCGTAGTTTCGTGAAAGCGATACTTATGTGATGTATTTTTGACCGCCGAGTATTGCGAAACGAGTTTGACAACATCGTTTTTAATGGTCTCAAGTTGAAGTTAAGAACCGTGTACTTCGGGCTGGAACCGGTGACCATGAAACATAGCCACCGCCTAAGGTAACGGAAACTAAAGCACACTTCAAAAAGTGCATCACCTCACATTATCAAACATAATCACCATCTTTACACTTGACTATAATCTGGTCGGCAGGTTACGCTACTCCTGATCGATTTGCAGATGATAGTGATGTGATCGATGATTAACCGCCGTTTGAAATGGCCGCCCGCTGCGCTTTACCGCCATGAATTGCAGCGAGAATGGCCGGTTGAATTCGTGTTCTACAACACAATGACGATAAAAACGAATTGCCCTTGATAAAGAAAGGAAGCAAAATTTTGGCTAATCAAATTAAACATACAAAAGTTGTTCTTGTTGGTGACGGGGCTGTTGGCTCCTCATATGCGTTTGCAATGATGCAACAGCAAGTTGCCGATGAATTAGTAATTGTTGATATTCAACAAGATCACATCAAAGGGGATGCCCTTGACTTAGAAGACGTTCAACCTTTTACGTCGCCATTGGATGTCCATGCAGGCAGTTATGCCGATGCTGGTGATGCAGACTTAGTTGTCATTACTGCCGGTGTTCCGCGTAAACCGGGTGAAACGCGTTTGGACCTTGTTAATAAGAACATGAAAATTTTGGAATCCATTGTGACACCGGTTGTTGACAGTGGTTTCAAAGGCACCTTCATTGTTTCTGCTAACCCTGTTGATGTGTTGACAACCGCTACACAGCGTTTGTCAGGATTCCCGAAGAACCGAGTTATCGGGACTGGTACGTCCTTGGATAGTAGTCGTTGGCAAGTTGCTTTAGCCCACAAACTGAATGTCGATTTGCGCAGTGTTAACGCGGACATTCTCGGCGAACATGGGGATAGCGAATTTGCTGCCTATTCCGCTGCGACGGTTGACGGCCAACCACTGTTGGATGTTGCCAAGAAGGCAGGCGTTTCACAGGCTGAACTTGAACAGTTGGAACAAGAAACACGTACCAAGGGTGGTAGCATTATCAAACTGAAGGGGGCCACATTCTATGGTGTCGCTACCAGTTTGATGACATTGAGCCGTGCGGTATTACACAATGAAAATATTGTGTTACCCGTTGGTGCACCAGTTGATGGTCAATATGGCCTGTCCGATATGTACATTGGCACACCAGCACTGATCAACGAAAATGGGATTGCCAAAGTTCTTGAAGTTCCGTTAACTGATGCAGAACAAGCCAAGATGGTTGCTTCAGCTAAGCAACTTAAGCAAGTGCTTGATGACGCAATGAACTAAAAATGATTTCAATGAAACGTTGCCGTATATGGTGACGTTTTTTAGTTTGCACGATGAAGTTTGTCAAAAAAATTTGTAAACACCATTTTCGTTTCGATTTTCACAATGATTGCTAGCTAATGTAAATGGGCGAAAACAAGTCCTTACGGCAATTGTAAAGCACTCAATAGCAAGCTATTAATGTTTTTAATGGTAACCGCTTCGTTTGACTATAATTATTTGCACCTAGTAAACTTAGAAGTGTTAAGTGAATGAGGTCACAAACTGGATTAAACGTTCCACCGACCTCGCTTTTTATTTGTTTATGTTTGTTACTAAATACACAAAGAACTGGAGGCACATTTTGATGTCAGATTATCGTGTTGAAGAAGATACCATTGGGCCAGTTAAGATTCCTAGCGAAGCACTATGGGGACCACAAACCGAACGGAGTCGCAACAACTTCCCAACAGGGCAATTCATGCCAATTGCAATTATTCGCGCCCTGTTACAGATCAAAAAAGCTGCTGCCGAAGCCAATCAGGAATTGGATCAAATTAGTGCAGAAAAGGGTCAACTCATCATTCGCGCCATCGATGAGTTACTGAGCTTGAGCGACGAAGACTTACGTAAGGACTTCCCACTTCGTGTTTACCAGACTGGTTCTGGTACGCAAACGAACATGAACACAAACGAAGTCGTAGCCCACGAAGCTGCTAAGTTGGATGACTCAATTGAAATCCTTCCTAACGATGACGTGAACCATGGTCAGAGTTCAAACGACATTTTCCCAACGGCGATGAACATCACCGCTAGTGTTGCCGTTAAAGAATTGGAAGATTCGGCACAACACTTGATTGATGAGCTGAAGGTTAAGCAGGACAAGTACTGGCGGACAGTTAAGATTGGCCGGACTCACTTGCAAGACGCAACGCCATTGACGTTTGGGCAAGAAATCAGTGGTTGGGTCAGCATGTTAGAACATGACCTGGGCTACTTGAAGAGTTTAGATGGCACATTGCTTGAATTAGCGATGGGTGGTACTGCAGTTGGTACTGGTTTAAACGCTGCGCCTGGTTTCGCTGATGACATTGCTGCCCGGATGAGCAAAGTTTACGGGCCTGCTTTCACAGCTAAAACGAACAAGTTCTATGGTTTGGCCGCACACTCCAACCTTGACGTTGTTCACGGTGCGATGAAGACCTTGGCTGCTGATCTGATGAAGATTGCCAACGATGTGCGTTTCTTAGCTAGTGGCCCGCGTGCTGCCTACGCTGAATTGAACATTCCTGCTAACGAACCTGGATCATCAATCATGCCTGGTAAGGTTAACCCAACGCAGGCTGAAGCGATTACGATGGCCGCCGTTCGGGTAATGGGTAACGATGTGGTTGTGACCATGGCTTCTTCACAGGGTAACTTCGAAATGAACGTGTACAAACCAGTACTGATCGACGCTTTCCTTGAATCAGCCGAATTGTTACGTGGTACGATGACCGGCTTTGCTGACAAGATGATCCATGGTTTGACAGTTAACGAAGAACGCATGGAAGAATTGGTCGACAATTCATTGATGACGGTTACGGCTTTGTCACCACACATTGGGTACCACGACAGTGCCAAAATTGCTCAGCAAGCTGACCAAGACGGAACCACATTACGTGTTGCTGCCTTGAAGTCTGGCAAAGTTACTGCTGAACAGTTCGACGAATGGGTTGATCCATTGAAGATGACGAACATCGACCGCAAGTAAACGACAGTCGGGTTATTCGTTTGAACAAAGTACTATCAGTATTAAAAAACATTTCTTGATTAACAATGTGTTGTACAACTCCTGAGGACAAGATGTCAGGGGTTGTCTGCGCGTTTAGGGATATACCGTAAATATCCATGTTGGTTAGGTTGGCGCTGACATCGCAAGATGCACGCACCTTAGAATGTGAAGAAACGGCCTTCGTCGATTAAGCGTCGGTGAGGGCACGAGAGGGATAAAACATGAAGCTTGAAAACGTTAAGTACAAAAATTTTCTGTGGCCAGTGTTAGTTGGACTGATCATTTGGTTCCTTGCACCAATTCGCCCAGACGCTGTTAGTTTAGCAGCTTGGCATATGCTTGCCATCTTCGTTGGGACGATCATTGCCTGTATCACTCAACCAATCGCAATTGGTGGGGTTGCTTTAATCGGGGTCACACTGACAGTCCTGCTTGGCATCGTACCAATGAAAGATGCCACAACTGCATTTGGTAACAACACGGTTTGGTTGATCGCGATGGCTTACTTCTTGTCACGTGGGTTCATCAAGACTGGTTTTGGTCGGCGGGTAGCGCTGATCTTCGTGCGTTTGTTTGGTAAACGGACGTTAGGCTTGGCCTACTCACTAGTCGGTGTTGACTTGGTTACTGCCCCTGCCACACCAAGTAACACGGCCCGTGCCGGTGGGATTATCTTTCCAATTATCGAATCACTAGCAACAACGTTTGGTTCACACCCTAAAGACGGGACTGAACGTAAGATTGGTTCGTTCCTTGTTTATACCGAATTCCAAGGGGACATCATTACTTCAGCAATGTTCCTGACTGCGATGGCACCAAACTTGGTTGCCGTTGCAATGGCCGGTAAAGCTGGCGTTCACATTACGTGGATCAGCTGGTTCATCGCCGCTCTGGTGCCTGGGATTATTAGTTTGATTTGTGTGCCATACATTATTTACAAGTTATATCCACCAGAGGTTAAGGAAACACCAAACGCCAAGGACTGGGCTGACAAAGAATTAGCTGACATGGGACCAATGAGCACGCCTGAAAAGATCATGATGAGCGTCTTCTTGATTGCCTTGCTACTTTGGATCGCTTCAAGTTTCATCGGTTTGGATGCAACCTTGGTTGCCTTTATCGCAGTTTCACTATTGTTGTTAACAGGTGTTCTTTCTGTTCAAGATATCTTGAAGGAAACTGGTGCTTGGAATACATTGATTTGGTTCTCAATCCTGATCTTTATGGCAAACGAACTGACTCAATTAGGCTTGATCAAATGGTTATCTTCATCAATCGGCACGGCACTGCATGGTGTTAGCTGGATGATGGTGCTAGTCATTCTGTTTATCTTCTATTTCTACACACATTACTTGTTTGCTTCTGGTACTGCCCACGTTACGGCAATGTACGCTGCACTTCTAGCTGTTGCATTAGCTGCTGGGGTGCCACATATGTTAGCCGCAATTATGTTGGCCTTTGCAGGTCCACTGTTTAGTTCGACTACGCACTATGCAAGTGGCCCGGCCACAGTGCTGTTTGGTTCTGGCTTCGTGAAGCAGTCCGACTGGTGGCGTCTAAACGCCATCCTAGGTGTCTTTTACATCGTCGTATGGCTAGGCGGTGGTCTGCTTTGGACCAAAGTATTGGGTATGTGGTAATAGAAAAGTGAGCGTGAGCAGGCCGGGTTTGACCCCGAGCAATAACATGGAGGTGAAGAATTCGGCGGTTTTCCGAATAATTCAGCTTCGGGTTATGCACAGGGGTCAGGTCTGCGAGCGCGTTATGGCTATGTAATAGTAAAGAAGTTATCCAAAATCTTTTGAACTTAATACCAATCAAGAAGAACCGAAATCGTGCTTTTGACGATTTCGGTTCTTTTCGTCCAATGAACCTCAACTCAATCTGCTGGAAATTTGCAGCATAACGATGCTACAATGCTATTATGAATAAGCAAGGAGGCAACAGCGATGACAAAATCACTCCCAATGTCGGCATTGCGAAACTATAACAACGTGTTTGACGAAGTACGCGATGGCACAACAATTCGGTTTACGAAAAATGGTAAAGACGCGGGCGGCGTCTTAGTCAATACGCAAGAGTGGGAACATGTACAAGCTGAAATAAGACTTTTAACAGAATTAAATAGAGCGGATCGTAATTTTGGCACGGGAATTTCTCGTGATAAGTTCCGTCAGGAGCATCGACATGAATAATGCCTATGCGCTCTTTTTTTCGCAGTATTATGACGATGATTATCAACAAATTGAGTCGGGGTTGGCGATGTTTGGTTATCAGCGCGCGTCGATTAATACGATTTTAAATAAGATCGATCATACTATCGATCTTCTGCAAAGCAATCCATTTTTAGGTCCTAGATTAGATAAAAACACAACGATACCAAATAATTACAGATACCTAGTGAGCGGGGACTATTTACAGTTTTATCAAGTATTTCCAGAGACTAAAACAATTCGTGTTTATCGTCTCTTGAATGTACATACTGATTACTTAGCAACACTGGGCTTAAATTAATTCGGGTAAAATGTCCCCAGAAGACGCACTATTGTCAGCGCGAAGGTATTTGTCGAAGAATATAAGGCGGTTTAGGAAAAAATGCCATCCTCGGTGTCTTCTACATTGTCTTACGTCTATGTAATAATCAAACGTGCTCTTGAGCCTAACAACAATAGAAAAAGAACCGAAATCACGAACTTCGTGATTTCGGTTCTTTTCATTTTCTCCAAACCCAATGTTCAACGTTACCTATTGTTGCGCATTAAACACCTAAAGATATTCTTGCTATTCGGGTCATTCTTTCTCTTGTCCAAACGGGCGTTGACACAAGGTTGACCGTGACATTGTCGAGCTCATAAAGTGTACCGACAACTCGTTTTACGTTTGCCACCAGTTCATTGGCACAAGGACATCCCATGTTGGTTAGTGTCATTTCTATATCGCAATTGCGGTCATTTATTTGGACGTCATAAATCAATCCTAAATTAATGACATCGACGCCTAATTCTGGATCTACAACATGGCTCAGGCATTCCATTACCCTTGTAATCGTCGAGTTGTAAATGCTAACTTGATCGAGCTCGTCCATATCAATTCCTCTTTTCTCACGGATTAACCAAATTGGTCAGCAAGATCGTGGACCGGAACTTCAATCGAAACATCACTGATTGGGAATGAAGCACAAGTATGAATGTAACCATACTCACTATCGGCCACGCGGCGACCATCAATAATTTCGGGGCTGAAAACTTTTCCTGAAATTAATCTGGATCGACAAACACCACATTCACCGCTCCGACATAGTGAAGGAGCAGTAATACCTGCGCGCTCCATTGCCACTAGTATCGATTCATTGCTTTGAGCGGAAATGATTTGTTCATGGTCACGTGTCTTGACCGTCAATTGATAGACCTTATCACGTGAATCAGCTGGATAGTCTGTTTCATGATATGGACTGCCATAGTTACCACTTAATTCATGACGAATGCGTCCCGCTGGCAAATTGAGTTTTTTAACTTCTTTATCCATAAATTCATACATTGCTTCGGGTCCGCAAATGAAAATTGAATATGGCGTTTTCGGAGCATACTTCTGAATTAATTCAGCTGTGATGAAGCCATGTTCAAATCCATCGATATCGTCATCACTCAGGACATTAATCAATTTTACGTCGTTAGTTTTTGACAGAATCTTGCTAAACTCTGGTGCCAGAAGAATATGGTCGTGTTGCCGACTTCCATACAGGATTGTCAGTTTAACGTGCTCTGTACCATCCGCAATTGCGGAAGCGAGCGAATAGAATGGTGTGATCCCGCTACCACCGGCTAAGCCAACAATATTCTTTTGGTCACGCAATGGCTCAAAGTATAAATTACCTGCTGGTGCAGATGCTTCAACGGGAGTGCCAACAGCCCAGTTATCGAAAATAAATGACGTCACAAACCCATTTTTGACCCGTTTGATGGTGATGATATACTGATCCTTCAATGCATCTGCTGGTGCGGAACGAATGGCGTAAGGTCTAGTAACGTAACTATTGCCGATTTTTAGTCTAAAGCTAATGTATTGGCCGGCTCTGAAATAGGCTAGGTGTTGCGTGCCCTTTTCCGTATCAGGTTCCAGCACAAAGCTGCGTTCATCAGCACTATGTTTAATCACTTGTTTAATTTTCAAAAACTGACTTTCAGGATGCAATTTGCTGGCAAGCTCGTTCACAGGAAAGGTTTTGGGTAACGGACGTGTGGATGCTGCATCAATGGCAGCATTACGTTCGTTCTTCAATGATTTCAATCCTTGTAAATCCTGTTGCAAAGTTAAGTCACTCATTTTGTTACCTCCTGTTTTGCTAACTGTTCAGCGACCATATTCGCTGTAACAAAACCAGATTGATAGGCGGAACTATAGCCATCCATCAAAAAGCCACTACCACCACAGAAGTGTAAATGTGGCATTTGCTGATCGTCTTCGTTGATCGCCATTGTACGAGCTAACATTTGATCCCACGGATGACCGTAATAGCCATAGATTTCGCCTTCGGGACTTCTAAGATAACGGGCAAACGTTTCTGGCGTTGCAATTTCAATTTCTTCTACAGCATCGCGAATTTTTACTCCAGTTGCTGATTCATATTGGTCAATAACCTGTTGCGCAATTTCGTCTTTGACTTTCGCATAATTCTCGGGTTGTACATCGTCCCAGCTTGAACCGAAATACAACTTTGTTGCGTATAGAACCGAAGTGCCTGCTGGCGAGCATCCAGGATCAGCTAGATTGAGACAATTCATAATCGTGAAATCATTTTGTTTGTTTCGTTCTTTAGTCGCAGAAAATTGTTCACTTGAATCTGCTGTTTTAGAAATGAAAACACTGTAGTCTTTGATGCCTAATTCTTCAGGTGATTTGTTTAATCCTAAGTAGACCAAAAAACCGCTTGTCCCTAAGGTACGTGCGTTTGCTAACTTCAAACCGCGTTCGGGTACGTCGCTGGCACGCATCATTTTTCCATAAACTGTAGTGGGAATGACGTCTGCAATAATTTCGCGGCCGTAAATGGTTTCGTTGCCAATTTGCACACCAACGGCTTTGCCGTTTTCAACAACAATTCGATTTACTTCGGTGTTAAACCAAGCGTCACCGTGATTATCAAGCAATGTTTGCAGAATTGCCGTCGAAATTTCATGAGATCTGGTTGTTGGCACGTAGGCGCCCATGACAACGTAGGCAACCAACATCATGCCCATATAGGCAAATTCGAAGTCGTCACCTGGCACGCCAATGTAGCACCAATAGGCCATCATAATGTCCTGGGCCTTTTGAGGGACATTAAGCTCGTCTAAGACTTCCTTGTAAGGTCGTTTAGCATAGTGAATGAAGTGAGGATACTTTTCTCCAATCGCATGCCAATCAATGTTATTGGGCTTTGCCTGAAATTCAGCGAAGGCCATTAAAGACTCCATGCCTAAATCAAAGAATTTCGTGACACTTTCTCGGCTGCCAGGGACGAGTTCTTCTAGTTTGTTAATGAAAGCTTCTTGACCAGTGGGCATCACAGCATCAAAACCATCTGGTCCTGATTTGATAACGCGATATGCGCCAGGAGCCTCATGGAACTTAACGTGTAACCCCAGCCAGTCAAACAGTTGGCGAACACTACCTGGCATTTCTGGCGTGCCATAGTTGGCCAGCTCATGAAGCGAGGGCTCAAACTCAAAACGTCCTCGAGTAAAACTTGTTGCTGCTCCGCCAGGCAAGTTATGGCGTTCAAGTAAGAGCGTTGACAATCCTCGTTTTGCAGCCGTTGCTGCGGCCACTAGGCCACCGTTTCCGGCTCCGATCACAATCACATCATATTTTTTCATCAATAAGACGCCTCCAATTAGTGAACTTATTAACTAACACATGTTCATTATTGGTTGTCCAGGCGTATAATGTAAACGATTACAAGAACTAAACGGCTATTAATGCGCATTTTATTACCAGTGATCACTGGTATGACCACGACCATTGGATATCTATAAAGAGGGTAATGATTACGGAATTTAATGCTATTGAAGCACCAACTTCTGTTGATTTATTTATTGAGCAAATCAAAACGGCGATTTTATCGGGTCAATTGCATATTGGCGACCAACTACCAACCGAACGGGAATTATGTACGCAAATGAATGTTAGTCGGGGTGTAATTAATACCGGATTACGTCGACTTCAAGCCCTTCACTTTGTCGAAATGAGGCCACGAACCGGTAACTTTGTTGCAGATTATCGCCGCAACGGCAGTTTGGAAACGCTCAATGAAATTATTAATTTTCGTGGTGGCAACTATCGACCATCATTATTAAATTCGATTTTTGAAGTTCGTCATCAGTTGGAAAGCGACATTGTGCGGTTGGCAACCCGTCAACAAAATAAAACCGCATTATTAGAGGCTCAACAGACGATTGCTCAGATGAAAAATAACTGTTCGCCAGCGGAATCTGCACAGCTTTTGTACCAATTTTTTCATACGCTAGCGATTGCCTCAGACAATGCAGTTTATCCATTGTTAATTGCTAATTTTCAATCCATTTATCTGACTCTAGGCAGATGGCTATTTGAAATTGGCAATTCAGAAACAATCGATCACCAATTGCAGGAGCTTTTTAGCAGTATTCAAACGGGCCAGCAGGAAGTAGCCATTAACAAAGTTAATCAGTTAATTTCTTGGTCAGCTGATCAGATACTTGCGCGTGATTAAGCGGATTCTCTTTGTCCCAAACCAAATGTTTTACCTTCCTCCCAATTTTCCCTATGATAATCACGTACACATCACAGCATTTCAATTTAGGGAGGACGTTCACAAATGGCAAAAACAGTCACAATCGGCAAAAGTAACGTTTCGACAACTAAGTTAGGTTTAGGTACAAACAAAGTCGGGGGTCATAACCTGTTTCCTGGTTTAAAGGATGAGGATGGCGCGGCTGTCGTTAAGGCCGCTTTAGACAGTGGTATTACATTACTAGACACAGCGTTTATGTATGGTCTTGGCCGGTCAGAAGAAATTATTGGCGACGTTTTACAGAACTACGATCGCAGTAAAGTTGTCCTGGCAACGAAGGCTGCTCAAGACAGCGACAATAATTTAAAGAATAACAATACCCCAGCATTCCTGAAGAAGTCCGTTGATATTGCGCTGAAACGTTTGAAGACTGACTATATTGATATCTTCTATATTCATTTTCCAGATGAAACGACACCAAAGAACGAGGCAGTGGCGGCGTTAAACGAGGTCAAACAAGCTGGCAAGATCAAGGCAATCGGTGTTTCCAACTTCAGTTTGGACCAGATCAAAGAGGCCAAAAAAGATGGGTTAGTCGACATTGTAGAGGACAATTACAGTCTGGTTCACCGTGAAGCAGAAAAGGAATTGTTCCCATATCTGGAGGATAACAAGATTTCGTTCGTCCCATACTTCCCACTGGCATCTGGTTTGCTGACTGGCAAGTACGGTCTCGACGATGCGGATAAGTTCAAACAATTCTCAGCTGAACAATATCAACTGATTATGAAAGGGTTGGATGTTGTCCGCGGGATTGCTAACAAACATGACGCGACTGTCGCTCAAACGATTTTGGCATGGTACATCGCCAATCCGGCTGTTGGTGTTGTGATTCCGGGTGCTCGCAAACCTGAACAAGTCGACAGTAATGCGAAGGCGTTGACCGTTGTCTTGTCTGATGAAGAATATAAAGCAATTGATGACGCATTTAGTGCGTTTAAATAGAGCATAGTGAAAAAGTCTTTCGAATAAGACTTTTTCTCTTACTATTTTTGGACCATGTTGTGCAAAAGCGAGGGGCCGTTTATATGAAAAACGTGAAGCGCAATGACACGACAATAACGATTAGGATTGCAAAAAATGATAAGGCCTTTTTAGAAGCGTATGCTAACTCAAAAGGAATTGGCGTCGGTAAATTTATGCGCGACTTAGCTTTAGAAAAAGTAGAAGATGAGCATGATTGCGAAGCGTTTATTGAAGCTGAAAAAGAATTTAAAAAGGATTCAGTCGTTTACACTCAAGAAGAAGTGGAAAAAGAGCTGGGTTTTACTGACTGATGGAGCTCAATGACAATAAGCATTTTAGGCTTATTTATACAGACAAAAGAGTGAACGAACATCGTTTCTAAAACGATAGTCGTTCACTCTTTTTGTGTTTTAATAATTTTTCAAATGAAACAGCAAATTTTACCGTTAATCCATTTCCAACAGGACACGATTAGCCACGGCTTCGTTAGTGATGACATCCGTCAAAAAACCACCACGTAGAGCACCCAGCAACGCACGACTCTTGAATTTGCTCTTCACAATGCCGACACGACGGGGAACTGTGAGTAATTCGTCCATTGACACGCCCATGGTTTTATCATGATTATTCAGTAAATTACCGTCCACGTCATAGGGCCGCCCAAACAGCACACCGGCAATCTGTTGATCATCAACATTTTGAAATAGGTCGCTGAAATGCTGCTTCCAAACGGGGATGGTGTTGATTGAGGCAAGTGTGCCAATGCCGGCAAACACCATGTCCATCCGGGCAGCGGACGATAACGCTGGCACGAAGGCAGGTTCACTGCGTAAAGTTTCACGAATCTCATCGTTGTTGACATAAAGCGGCGCTGGCAGGGTGACGTACTGGGCGTCAAACTTGGCAGCCGCTTTCTGGACAAGTGGCACCGTGCTGGCAGCCGTGTTTAGCTTTAAGTTTTCACCAACAAACTGCGTGAAGATAAGGTTTTCGCGAACTTCCGTTTGAAACCGGTCAATGATGTTCCACACGGTGTCACCCCACGTCATCCCGACAACGTGACAGTGGCGGATCAGTTCCTGAATTTCGGCCGCAGCAAAGTCAATGACGTTCGCCGAATCTTTGTCCGGTGAGTCACTATCTTTTAGAATCATCATGTTGCGGATATTGAATTTTTGCTTGAAGGCAAGCTCCATTTCGACATTGCGGGAAACGGGTGTATCGATACTGATTTTAACCAACCCTGAGGCCAGCGCCTCATCCAGCGATTTACTAATGAGGTAACGACTGAGGTGGTATTTTTCCGAGATATCTGTAATAGGCAGTTTGGATAGGTAATAATCCTGTGCGATCCCGGCCAATTGTTCACGGTGTTTGACATCATCCATGTGCGGTTACTCCGTTCTTTAGACTTCTATTGTCTATCTCATCACAGAATTTTAAAAAATGCAAGTGCACTTTAAAATGTGCAAAAGATTAAATTGGCGTTTTTAAGTATTTAAAAAATCGGCTTTCAATTTGCAATATTAACACGAGCCGAGTAAAATAGCACCTGTAGAACACGATATCTGGTTCGTTACTTTTCATGGCATGTGACGAACTGCACGAAAAGGGTGGTACATGGCGAATGAATAATGAAATTGTTGATTTGCACTTGAATGACCCACAGGTTCGCAAAACGTGGGAAGATTTTCTGACCTCGTTAGGCATCACGGATTTTCAGTCGCAAGAAACGGCTGCAATTGACTTCACCCTTGGTATTTACGAAGGCGACAGGTTAGTAGCAACTGGGTCTGCTGCCGGGAATATTTTGAAATACATCGGTGTTTGCAACAAAGGCGTCGATCAAGGGTCGCGGTTTAACACAATTGTCTCTGCGCTCATCAGCCGCTTGTTTCAACAGCAGATCTTCCATCTGTTTGTTTTCACTAAACTCAAGTACTCCGATAGTTTTCAACATGTTGGGTTTCATGAGTTAGCACATTCAGATGTTGCCGCGTTGCTGGAAACTGGGGACAGTAGCATTGATGATTATCTCGATGCGATTCCGCGAGTAGCTGATCAAACGAACAAGCGGGTGGCTGGTATCGTAATGAATGCCAATCCGTTTACTCAGGGGCATCGTTACTTGGTCGAGCGGGCAGCCAGTGAAAATGACGTCGTTTATGTCTTTGTCGTTAACACGGATGCTTCGCTATTTAACACGGCCGAACGGTTTGAACTGGTCAAACAGGGAACAGCCGATTTAAAGAACGTCATTGTCGTGAACGGTGGCGACTATATGGTTAGTTACGCCACGTTCCCGGCTTACTTTTTACCGACGCCTGACCAACAAGTGGACTACCAAACGACCCTTGATGCGCGCATTTTCCGTGATCGAATAGCGCCAGCGTTGAACATTAAGACCCGTTATTTAGGAACGGAACCGCTGTCGCGAACGACTGGAATCTATAACCAAGTTTTGCAACGTGAACTTCCGCCGCAGGTAGCTGTTAAAATCGTCGATCGAAAAACGACGACGGATGGGACAATCGTCACTGCAACTGCTGTTCGTAAGGCGATTGCAGATGATCAACTTGATTCATTAGCTGCGTTGTTACCACCTAGCACGATTAACTTTATTAACCAACATTTAGAGTCACTACAGTTTCGCATTAAGAAAGGAATGAACATTAATGGAAATTAAGCAGACCGCACTTGCGGGCACGCTGGAATCTTCCGACATTCAAATTATGTTGTCGAAGGGCACAGACGGTATCACCATTGATTTGGAATCGGACGTTGAAAAACAGTTTGGCGATCAAATTCGTAAGGTGATTACGGATACATTAGCTGAATTCGATATTGATAACGTCAAGGTCAAGGCTGTCGACAAAGGTGCTTTGGATTGTGTTATCAAGGCGCGGACGATCGCCGTTGCCCAACGCGCATTACAAACTCAAAATCAACCAGCATGGGAGGCATTCTAATATGGCTGAAACTGAAGAACGCTTACGCCGGACAATGATGTTTGTTCCCGGTAATAATCCCGCAATGGTTAAGGATGCCGGTATTTACGGTGCTGATTCCATTATGTTTGACCTTGAAGATGCCGTTTCGATGGCTGAAAAGGATACAGCCCGCGCATTAGTTTATGAAGCCTTGAAATCACAAGACTACGGCAATGCTGAACTGGTTGTCCGCATCAACGGTGACGACACACCTTACTACCACAACGATATTAAGGCAATGGTTAAGGCCGGCATCGACGTTATCCGTTTGCCAAAGACTGAAACTGCTGAAATGATCAAAACGTTGGAAGCAGATGTTTTAGCTGCTGAAAAGGAATTCGGTCGTGAAGAAGGCTCAACCCACTTGATGGCTGCTATCGAAAGCGCCAAGGGTGTCTTAAATGCCCCAGCGATTGCAGCCGCTTCTGACCGCATGATCGGGATTGCATTGTCTGCTGAAGACTACACAACCGACATGAAGACACACCGTTACCCAGATGGTGCCGAATTAGAGTTCGCCCGCAACATGGTTCTGCATGCTGCTCGTGCGGCTGGCATCGCTGCGTTCGATACTGTCTTCACCAACATGGATGATACTGAAGGCTTCTACCGTGAAACGCGGTACATTCACCAACTTGGTTTCGACGGTAAGTCACTGGTTAACCCACGGCAAATTGCCATGGTTAACGAGGTCTACCAACCAACAGCCAAGGAAATTGCGAACGCCAAAAATGTTATTAACGCCATTGAAGAAGCTCGGATCAAGGGCTCCGGCGTTATCTCAATGAATGGTCAGATGGTTGACCGTCCTGTTGTTCTTCGGGCACAACGGGTTATGCGTTTGGCAAAAGCTTCACACTTAGTGGATGAGGAGGGCAATACCATTGAAAAATAATGTAAATCGCGAATTACCAGATGATGTGATGAACGCCTTAGACTACCAACCCTACCAAACGACAAACATTGGTAACCCAGATATCCAACGGGTTGCGCCAAGTGTTCACGTTCAAACGGGTGACGACAAGTTAGTCGACTCCATCGAAGACGTTGTTAAAGCAACGGTTAAAGATGGCATGACCATTTCATTCCATCACCACTTCCGTAACGGTGATTTTGTATTTAACAAGGTGATGCGGGTTATCATTGATGCTGGCATTAAGAATCTAACATTGGCACCATCTTCACTGACTGGTGTTATGAACGACATGGTTATTGAAGCCATCAAGGCTGGTACGGTAACCAACATTACGAGTTCAGGGATGCGTGGTTCATTAGGTGACTTCGTGTCACACGGTAACTTGAAGAACCCAGTTATCTTCCGTTCACACGGTGATCGTGCCCGTGCCATTGAACATGGTGACATTAAAATTGACGTTGCTTTCCTTGGTGTGCCAAACGCCGACAAGCTAGGTAATGCCAACGGGATGGACGGTAAAGCTGTTTTTGGTTCATTGGGTTATGCCTTAATGGACGCGCAATATGCTAACAAAGTGGTGCTGTTAACGGATAACTTGATGCCATACCCGAACACGCCGGCTTCAATCAAACAGACGCAAGTTGACTATGTGGTTCAAGTGGACCAAGTAGGTGACCCAGACAAAATTGGTTCTGGAGCAACTCGTTTCACAAAGGATCCTAAGGAATTGAAGATTGCGTCAACAGTTAATGATGTGATTGTTAACTCCCCATACTTTAAAGATGGTTTCTCATTCCAGACTGGTTCAGGTGGTGCTGCTTTAGCTGTTACCCGTTACCTGCGTCAGGCTATGATTGACAACAAGATCAAGGCATCGTTTGCTTTAGGTGGCATCACCAAGCCAACGACAGATCTGTTAAACGAAGGTTTGATTGACCGCGTGATGGATGTGCAGGACTTTGATAAGGGTGCTGCTGATTCCATGCACACCAACCCTAAACAACAGGAAATCGACGCTTCATGGTATGCCGATCCTGATAACAAGGGTGCAATGGTTGATCAACTGGATGTTGTTATCCTGAGTGCTTTGGAAATTGACACGAAGTTTAACGTTAACGTTATGACCGGTTCAGATGGTGTCATCCGTGGTGCCGTTGGTGGACACCAGGATGCTGCTACTGCCAAACTGACGATTATTTCTGCACCGTTAGTTCGTGGCCGAATTGCAACAGTTGTGCCAGATGTTACGACAGTTGTTACGCCTGGTGACTCCATTGATGTTCTGGTTACCGAATACGGTATCGCCATCAACCCTAAGCGCAAGGACCTACAAGAATCATTAGGTCATTTAGCTGGTGTGCCTGTGTACACAATCGATGAATTACAGAAGATGGCCGCTGCCAAAGTCGGCACGCCAAAACCACTTGAATTTACCGACCGCACAGTTGCCCTCGTGGAATATCGCGACGGTAGTGTGATTGACGCGATTCATGAGGTAAAAGATTAGAGCGTGAACACCCCCGGTTTAGAGCCGAGCAATAACATAAAACAAGCGTTGTAAAGGTGAACTTTCCTTTGCAGCGCTTGTTTTGAGTTATGCACAGGCTCGTGGGGTGTGAACGCGTTTTGGCTATGTAACAATGCAAACTACTATTTTAGATCAGCTTCGCACCGTTCCGTCAGCCAAGGACGCCGTTCCATGTGACCGGGGTCAACCTGCTAGCGCAGTTTTCGCCCTCGCTTCAAAGCCGAAATGCACGTCTTTGAAGTCGTCCAGCAATTCTAAGCGGCTGAACCCGCCGCCAAGAATTGCTTTCACGGAACTCTGTCCTTAGCTGACTGCACTCCATTTGCGGACAGTTTTGCCGAGTTGATACCTAAATTTTCCACGAAACTGTGTACAAAATCGCATTTTCCCACCCGCTATACGAAATGGCTAACCGACATTTGAGAAGTATGGTAGTCTTTAGATATTGTGATTAACATTCAACGGAAGGGGCGCAAACGACGTGAACACGCGCGACTTGGCCTATTTTTCATCATTAGTAGAATTGAGAAACTTTACGGTGGTTGCTAGCCGTTTTAATGTGAGTCAGCCGACCATTACGGTGGCGATTCAGCGACTGGAAAATGAGTTTGGCGCGCCGTTGGTTCAACGTGATCGTGCCCATAATAAACTGACTATTACGCGCGCAGGGATTTTACTGTATCAGCGTGCTCAACGCATCTTAAAGGACTTAGACCTAGCACACAGCGAGGTTTCTCGCGCCAATCAATCGACCATTCAGTTTGGTATGCCACCAATTATCGGCACGATGTGGTTCCCATTAATTGCAGGCCAGCTGTTTTCAAAGGGGTTGCTAAATTACACCCAAACGTTGGAAGTTGGCTCTGATCAGCTGTTGAAGGAGTTAGAGTCCGGCAACATTGACGTTGCATTGCTTGGATCGGTTCGCCCACTTCACGAGGAAAATCTCGATATTACATTGTTGGCATCGCACCCATTTAAAGCAGTTGTCAGCAAGGAACATCCGTTGGCAGACGCTGGACATATTTCGTTTGAACAATTGGCACGGGATAATTTTATTACGATGACCGGGAAGTTTGTTCACCCACAAGCGTTGAAGGCCTACAGTGAATATGCTGGTTTCAAACCGAATGTCATTTATAGCACGCCAACATTGTCGTTAATTAAAGGGTTGGTTAGAGCTAATTTAGGTGTTAGTTTACTGGTTGACGATGCGGTTCAACCTAGCGACGATGTGGTTGCGTTGACGTTGGACGATCCATTACCTGAGCGGTTTAACATGTCACTAGTCGTGCGGAAGGCATTTTTGCCGAACAAGATTCAACAAGAGTTTATCAGCACACTGTTTGCGCTCAAACAAACGGTGGCCTGAGAGTCCGCTTAAATGTTGATGTTTTCCGGTTATAAAGAACTTAATTGGCTACTGAACATTTATGCATGTTCAGTAGCCAATTTTTTATAATTTACCTGTTATACGAGTGAAGCGGACTAGAGACAGAGTTCCGTGTCGACAACACTTATGGCCTGGTTTGGGGCTCAGAATCGAGGTTGAAAACCGCGTTTTTTCGGGTTGAGACTGGTCCCCATGGAATGGCGTCTCTGGTCTGCGCAACGGCATTATATATTGGTAATACTAAATCAGTAATAAACCGAAACCGTCGCAACACTCTTCTTATCCGAGTATTGCGGCGGCCTTTTAGACTAAAAATCGAAAAATTAATGAGTTACTTTTGAGAGTGCATCTTTTACGGCGTCTTTAATAGCGCGGCTAGATACTGATGCACCCGAAACAGCGTCAACATCGTAAGTGTTGTTAGCGACCATGCGTTGAGGCAAAACCTTCACAGCCTCGCCGCCAACTTCACCGGTTTCACTTTGTTGAACGACTTCAACATTCTGCAAGCGATCACTATTGTAAGTGATGCGAACGACGACCTTGCCACCGATACCGGTTGAACTGCTACCAAGATATTGGTTGGCACCAACTTTGATATCTTGTGGCGTTTCGTCAGCGACTAGGTCGTTACTACCAGTTAATGTGGGTTTACGTTCGGTTTGGCTAGCACTAGTAGAAGCATCAGTTGCGTATGCAGTTGTTGTATCGCTGCTATCAGATTTAGGTTTAGCCGCATTTTCACCGGCAATTTTACCGAAAATCAAACATTCAGCAAGGTTTCCGCCGCCTTGATACTGGTTAGCTGAAATGCCACCCAGTTCACCAGCACCGTACAAATGAGGAATTGGTTGCTGATTGGCGTCCAAAATCTCTGCATTGACATTACGACGTGGACCGCCTTGTGTATTTAACACGTCATGAGTTAGTTCAATGGCGTAGTAGGGACCGTCATCAAATGTTCGCATGGTTTTAGGATCACGGTTGAATGCATAATCTCTGCCCTGTTTGGCAAACGTATTAAAGTCATTGATGGTCGCGGATAAAATTTCAGGATCAGCATTGATCTTATCTGCTAAGTCCGCTAGGGAATCTGCGCTTACGAGGTCGTCTAAAAATTCAGGGTATGGCAGTTTCTCTGCATCTTTAAATTGATCATACTGAGCTTGGTCAAAGACCAGGTGCGGGTGGACGTTGGTCCGTGGAATTCGCCATGTGCCGTGATCGTAAATGTGGCCGTGACGGTTCGGTTCGTCTTCTTTAAAGTAACGGCTACCATCATCTGCAACAGTAATAATACTACCGGAAAACATGCTGTCACCGGGTGTAAGCAACAATCGAGCCCGTTCGCCTTGTTTAGGTTTGAATGCCATACCACTGAGAAAACCAAGTGCTTCGTAATTATTCATATGCCACATATCGGCACCGACTTCCTCAGCCATACGTAAGCCGTCACCACGGTTGTACAAAGTACCTAGTACGCCAAGATGACTGGCACCTAAGTAGTCTTGAACATCTTTTTGACTGTTTTCAAAACCGCCAACAGCTAGCACGACACCATTTTTGGCTTGAATATTGTATGTGTGCCCTTGGCGTTTGATTTGTGCCCCTGTGATGATTTTTGTTTCTGGATCTTGCAACAAATGCAATGCTGGTGACTCAAGCCAAACGTCGATTTTATCAGCGCGGTCCATAACTTTTTGGCGTAAAATTTGCCAAAGTGCGGCGTCAAACATGCCTTTATGAACTGTTGTGAAATCGTATGAATGGACACCTTCATATTCCGGGTATTCAAACACTGCTTTATCCAAGGGCAATGGTGCAATCTTTGCCAAATCTTTCTTAGCACTGATTGGTTCAACGCCTAGGTATTTGCGGACATAGTCGCGCATGTGGACCATACCGTCGACATAAGTATCAATCATATCTTCGTCAAGTTTCATCGGTGCTGTTAATGCTTTGTAGTATTTTTTAGCTCCGTCAAAATCATCGCCAGTACCAAGAAGTTGGGCAGAATAACGGGTGTTACCACCTTCATGTCCGTTTGGAGCGGCGTCGGTTAGCAAAACTCTGGCACCGGCATCGGCTGCAAAACGTGCGGCAGTGGCGCCTGCACCGCCAAATCCGAGAACAATCGTGTCATATGTGGCATCCCAAGAAGTTGCGTTAGTCATCAATGTCATCCTTTCGAATCCTTGTGCAGTTATTAACAATAACCACATTATGTAACCGATAACATTGAAAGTGAAATGCCAAAATCAAACGTGGGCTATTACAAAACAGTAATGATTTAACACTTATCATGATAAAATAAACGAAACACAGTCATGAAAGTGAGCAACGATGAAGAAACGATTGGTTGATTTTTTAGCGGCAGTTAACCGGTATGACACAATGACGGCGATTGCTCAAGGACTATACATGAGCCAGCCGTACGTCAGCCGACAGATTGGTGAGGCTGAAAAAGAGTATGGCGTTCAGTTAGTTGATCGAACATTGCCGATTCATTTAACGTATGCTGGTGAACGATTGCTGTCTTATTTGCAGCAGGAACAACAGTTACATCGAGCGATGGATACTGAAATGGAAAGCCTAGGAAAGTTTGAGTATGGTTCACTCTCACTGGGTATTAATCAACCCTTGGCGGCCAGTTGGTTTGCCGAACTACTTCCCGAGTTTTACAAACGGTTTCCACAGATGCACTTATCTATTCAGGAAGTTACCACTTCGCGTGCAGAAAATATGTTGCCAGATGGGCAGTTGGACATGTTTATTGGCAAAACATTTTATCAGCCACGGGTGGTAACGAAGCCATTAGGCACTATGAAATTGGCGTTATTGGTGCCGGCCACGTCTCGGCTTTATCGCAAGGACACATTTTGGCGGCAGGCCACCGCGGACACAATTAGTCAGTTAAACGGTGAATATTTTATTCGCATCGGCGGTGAATCACGGTTTCAGGAACTGGTAGATCATGCTTTTCGCGACAATGGTATTCATGTTAATGACCGAATGGAAGTCAGTGACTCTAGGATCGCTGTCAGTTTGGCATTGAAGCAGTTGGGGTGCGTTATTGTCAATGTGAATAGCGCAAAGAAATTATCAGCGAATTTACCCATTAACGTGTTTGAGTTTTCGCCAGAAATGATGAATTTGGATTGTAGCGTCGCCTATCGAAAAGCATTAGTACCGTCAGAACCGTTAAAATTCTTGATTCAAACGTGCGTTGAGAAGGACGATGTATTGATGGAACAAGGATACGAGCTCTAATATTGCGTTTGCGATTTGTGCACAGATCTTTGCGGGAATGTATTGTTGGAGTAAAATCAGTGCGCAAATGTGAGCTGGAGGGCGTCAGTGTTGAAACTAACTGCGAAAGTGGTGTTAATTCGGTGGCTCGTGCCGAATTTACAGCACGGACGAGCTTGAAGACGGTGGTTTTGCGGCTTCAAGTCGAGACGCAAGACGGTTTATGGCTTGGGTCGGTCCACGCAGAGAGTTTCATAAACTGACAACCGAAAGCGGAAGTTAACATTAAAAAACAGGATTTGACTGCCGTATATCACGACAATCAAATCCTGTTTTTAGTAGCATAACTATGAACGACGTTTGCGACCAAACTGGTACCAGTGCTTGCGATTGCTGTAATCTAGCACGTGCTGCTGATATACGCGGCAGGCGATCCAAGTCATGAGAACCAGCGCAATGGCGGCGATCGCCACACTCACCCAAACTTCTGAAAGTGCGGCGTTACCGACTGCGTAACGAACGGGCATCAGACTTTGAGAGAGAAATGGGACATAAGAACCGATTCGAATGAGTAGGCTATTACTATTCACTGCGATGAAGGAGGCAACGTAAGCCAGCATCCCCACCGTCGTTAACGGGGACAGCGCTTGACTGACTTCTTCTTGACGCGTGACCATGGAACCTAACATTGCGGCAATGACGGTGTACAACATGACACCGAGAACAAAGTAGGCCACTAGCACACTCACCATCCCCGGTTGAATTTGGCTAAAGGAAAAGTTACCTAAGAAGCTGATGTTGTGGTTGAAGTATTGCATCCCAATCAAACCGGCAACTCCGGTAATGATGACTTGCAGGACGATCAGCGCCAGCATACCAGTCACCTTACCGAAGAATTGCGTCACAGGACTGACACTGCTGACCAAGATCTCCATAATGTGAGAGCCTTTTTCGGTAGCAGTTTCCTGGGCAATCATACTGGTGTACATTGCGATAAACATGTAGATCAAAAAGGTAACGACAAACGCGACGACCAGGTTAGCCCCTTGTTGGTTGGACTTTTGACGGCGAACGACCCCATTTTGATAGGCGACGTTTTGGGTTTTATACGAAGCGGGGACAAACAGTTGTTGTAATTGTTTGGCAGTCAGCCCCAGTTGCTGGGCGGCCTGCCGCAGTTTTAATGTATTCAGGTTATTTTTAAGCGTGTCACTGTCTAGTGAATTGCCATTGGTCCGTTGTCGGTAAACGGCGCTAACCGTTTGACCGGCCGTGGTGACATTGAGGTAGCCGTCGATCTTTTCGTGACTCAACCGTTTCTCAGCAACTCGTTCAGTGGAAATGGCCTTGTTGACACGGTAATCGCCATGTGTGGGTGATTCTACCATTGCGTTACGCAAAGCCACGTTATTGCTGGTGATAGCAATGGTCGGCGTCTGATTGGTCTTATTAGTGATAAATGCAAACAACGCGATGGCCGCAATAATTAATACTGGAAAGAATAGTGAAAACAGATAGGCAGGCGACTTGATGTCCTTGCGAATAACTTGGCGGGTAACGACCATAAACTTATTCATGATTGGCCACCTCGATTCTGAAGATTTCATCTAACGACGGTGGCTCTTGCGAAAATTCCGGAATGTAACCCTGGCTGGTGGCAGCCTTGAATAGGTCATGACCTACGTTTTCATTGTCTAGCGTTAGTTCGTAGGCATTGCCACGTTGCTGAACATCATTAACGCCAGGAAAGGCGGCTAATGTTGCATGATCCAACGGTGAGCGCAAACGGACACGGGTGTTGCCGAACTGTGACCGAATTTCGTCTGGTGTGCCACTAAGTACGGTTTCACCGTTTCTTAGCATCAGTAGATGATCACTGATGCGTTCCACGTTTGCCATGTCATGAGAGGAGAAGATGATGCTGGCGCCATGTTGCTTCATTTCGATGATACTGTCTTCGAGTAGTTGGGCATTAACAGGATCGAGACCGCTAAATGGTTCATCAAGGATAATGAGTTTCGGTTGATGAATTAATGTGGCAATTAACTGAACCTTTTGTTGATTCCCCTTGGATAGGTCCTTGATCTTATCTGTCAGTTTGCCCTTAACATTAAAGCGTGCCATCCACTGTGGGAGAGCTTTTCGTGTAACAGCGGGTTTTTGCCCACGAAGGGCGGCAAAGTAGACTACTTGGTCCTGGATGGACATACGGGTGTAAAGGCCACGTTCCTCGGGCAAGAAGCCGACCGTGTTGTAGTCGGCTTTAGTCAGGGGATGACCCTGCCATAAAACGGTGCCACTATCAGGTTGTAGGAGGTTTAAAATCATCCGAAACGTGGTGGTTTTGCCAGCACCGTTTTGACCGATCAGGCCCATGATTTCGCCTTCTTGAATGGTAAACGATTCATCCTCAACACCTTGTTTAGGGCCGAATCGTTTTGTTAAGTTTGTTACAGTTAGCATGCGATTACCTCGTTTGGAGTGCGTCATTACCGTGAACATTAACACTGTCAGTATATGAAAAAATGCAACGAATGAACAGAAAATTTGTTTGTTTAGATGGGTTATGGCTTGCATTCGAGTGGGTGGAAAGCGCTAGTATATAGTCACGGTGGTTGTTAACTGCCTTTTATTAAATGGAGGTATGAAAATGGCAACAGTTACAGATACTTATAAGTTAAGTAACGGCATTGAGATTCCTAAAGTCGGCTTTGGCACATGGCAGATTCCTGCTGGTGACGTTGCCTACAATTCTGTCGCAAACGCCCTTAAGGTTGGCTATCGGCACATTGATACAGCGAAGGCATACGCAAACGAAGCGAGTGTTGGCCAAGCCATTCGCGATTCAGGCATCGATCGCAAGGATATTTTTGTTACATCAAAATTGCCCGGCGAGACGAAGACATATGACGGTACATTGGCGGATTTTGACGCAACATTTAAAGCTTTAGATATCGATTATTTAGATTTGTACTTGGTTCATGCACCGTGGCCATGGTCACAAATTGGTACCAACCATGATAAGGAAAACGTTGATGTTTGGCGCGCCATGCAGGAAATCTACAAGAGCGGCCGAGTAAAGGCCATTGGTGTTTCAAACTTCAATGTACACGACTTGCAAAACGTGATGGAGGATGCTGAAATTGCGCCGATGGTCGACCAAATTCAGTACTACGTTGGCTTTACAGAGCCAAAGATTGTCGACTTTGCCAAGCAAAATAATATTTTGGTTGAAGCCTATTCACCATTAGCAACTGGTGGTTTGTTGAACAATGAGGATGTTGCCGCGATGGCTAAAAAGTACGGCGTTAGTGTCGCCCAACTAGCTTTACGGTTCTGCATCCAAAATGGCTTGCTGCCACTGCCTAAAGCTACGAGTGCCGCGCACATTGAGGCAAATAAAGAACTCGACTTTACGATTCAAGGTGAGGACATGGACAAGTTGAACAACATGCCTGATACTGCACCATCACATTTTCACAATGCAACACAAGGCTAGTTTGAAATCTTGTTAACTAGTTAAATAAAAGAGCCGTTGCGCAAACAATTTATGTTTGTGCAGCGGCTCTTTTAAGTGTTTGTGTTTGGGCATCCTACCCGGTCCGTCAAATTGAGACGGACCGTTCCATGTTTGGGTTCACGCTGTTATTGCGATGATCTTTATTCAAGCATCTTCAAAAAAGTCTAAATATCAGTAACCAGCTGGTGAATCTGCTTCAGTGCTTGGCTGGAAGACAGCGATGCTGGCACGGTTATCACGGGTGGAATCAGTGATTAGCTTAATGACATAATCGCTGACGCTGGCGCGCGAAACAATGGTGTTTGTAACTGTAGTGCCACTGGCTGAGGTGTCATAGTCAATGGTTGCGTCATTGGTCATCCAGGCACAACGAATCAGCGTATAATTCAAAGCTGAATTTTTGATCACGTCTGCCGCACGAACGGATACGGACATTAAGTCACCAACGGCCTGATTTTCCCATTCTTTAAAAGCACCGGTTAGTTCGTTCTCGATACCGATGCCAGTAATCCATAGTACTCTCGAGACGTGCGCTTTTTCCATAGCGGCAGTAATGACTTGCGCCTGCTGCTCATGTTCCGTGTCACCACCAAGGGTTTCAAAGACAATGTCTTGATTAACCATGGCTCGATTTACCGTCACGGCGTCAATTGCATCGCCCTCGATAACCGTTTCACGGGCAGGATCAGTAATTGTCAGGCGTGATGCATTCCTCAAGAACAAGGTTAAGTGGGCATCCGTCTCGTTTAATAAACGTTCAGTGACTTGACGGCCAATCGTGCCATTAGCCCCTAAAATTAAAACATTTTGCATCGTTAATACCTCCCAAACTCAGCTATTTCGACTAAGTGACGTCAGTATAGAGCCTTCGAGTAACTGTAATGCAAACGAATTTCTAAAGTTTTTTGTGATTTAACCGCAGACCGTGAACCAATACAAAGAAGTTAATCAGCAAGAGTACCGCCAGCACAATAAAACCACGATGCGTGCCTAACTGAGTGCGGAATGTAAAGGAGTGAGTGCTACCGGCCTGTGTCAGCGCGACTACCGCAGACACAATCGCCGTTCCGACAGCGCCGGCGAATTGCTGAACGGTGTTGTAAATAGCGTTACCATCACTTTGTTGTTGGTCTGACAGAGATTTTAGGCCGGTTGTCATGATGTTGCCGAATGCTAGGCCGGTACCAAACATATAGAGCAGATACCAACTTAAAATGATGCCAGGAGTCAGAGAGCTTGTGCCAAACATCATGCCGCCCAACGCGACTAACTGACAGAAAGCACCGGTCAAAATTGGCCGTGTTGGACCGAAATGGTCGAGAATCGTGCCACCTAGGGGCGCAAATAACGCTCCTAGCGCAGCTCCAGGCAGGACAACCAACCCGGCAATCAAGGCACTTTTACCGTTTACGAGTTGCAGGAAGTTTGGCAGGAGAAAGGATAATCCCAGCGCACTGATTTGAACGAGAAAGAATGCTAAAAGGTGCCAACTGAAAACGGGTTGACTAAAAACTGTCAACTTAATCAGTGGCTGGTCAATACGTTTGGAACGCCAAACGAACGCTGCGAGGGCCAAACAACCAATGACGATGCCTAAAATAACAGGCCACGGTTGGGTCGTCACGTGGGCCATATTGCTGAGACCAAGGATAAAGCTGATGAAGGTCAGCGCGACTAGCCCCCAACTGAGAACGTCAAAATGGACCTTTTCTGTTTTATTGACTTGCCGAATGGTCAGTAGACCGGTAATCAGCGAGAGTAGCAACAGTGGGATGAGGAACATAAAGATGTCCCGCCAGTTGAGGTTGCTGACAATCAGGCCGCCATATGTTGGTCCTAATGCAGGTGCAACCGCGGTGACTAGCGTGCCAATGTCCATAAGCAGACCAATTTTGTCCATTGGTGCCTGTTCCAAAATGATGTTAAACATCAACGGCAGTGCAATCCCAGTTGCAACACCCTGAATGAGGCGTCCTAGAAGAAGCACGCCAAATGTCGGGGCAAGCGTATCAACGAGCAGGCCAGCAATAAACAGCAAGTTGGCCGTTAAAAAGAGTGTCCGCGTTTTGAATCGTCGTTTGAGGAAGGACGAAATCGGGACAAACGTCGCAACAATGAGCAGGTAGCCAGTGGTTAACCACTGAACGGTTCCCGTACTGATGTGAAATTGCCGCATCAATACGGGAAAAGTAATATTCATGGCCGTCTCGACCACCACACCGGCAAATGACATTAGACCAGTGGCAAAAATGGCAAGGATCAAGCGACTATTGAGCGTTCGTTGTTGCAAAAAAAGACCTCCTTAAAGTGCAATTAAACGTTACTTCGTTTATATCACAGTCTCGGAAGGTCTCGCTAGAACGAATTTATAAAACTTTTTATGAAGAGCAATTAATCACTGAATTGAATGTTCTTTTGATGGATCGCAATGGAGTAGCCGATGATGATCAATAGGATGCCAACTGCAGCAAACCAAATCGCGTGAACATTGAAGGAAAGTTGCAAGAGTGCCGAGATGATGGCGCCCGCCGCAAACGCAAAAACCAACTCTAGGTACAGCATTGCGCTAATTAGTTGACTGCGGTTGTGATGGAAATGAAACTCACCAATCGCAATCATTGCCATTTTAAGGTTACCGGTGGAATAAACGCTGTTGTATCCGTGACCTTCAATGGCATTAAAAGCCGTTGTTTGCATGGCCATGACCATTGCTAACGGTGGTACCGCAAAAATGTCAGACACGCTCCGTGGTTCGAACCCAACGATGATACAAACCACCATTTCCAGTAAGAGGGTGGGAATCCGCCAATAGTATGTGTTGTGACGATGTTTAAATAAACTGACGGCCAGCACGCCCAGCGAGAAAAAGAGGATGGCTGCCACCTTGGTCATGAGGCTAGGCAGATTGCGTTTGGCAACATCGACACTCAGAAAAATGATGTTACCAGTCTGCATGGCTGCCAATGAGCCACCGCGCTGTTCAAATGTATAAGCATCGATAAAACCACCGACCATTGTGAGAGCTACGGCGAGCCGGCGAAGCTGGTAAATCTGGGGAACACCGTCTTTATCTAGGGGCATAATAAACTTCTTTCCGATTTCGTATAAGGAATAGTTTAGCACAACCGCAGAAGATTAAAATTCAATGATAAAACGTGAACTAAAATGCAAAAAAATTAATTGTTAATTATTTGAACAGCTTGAGGTACTTAATCCATATGTGAGTAATGATTGACGGGGTGTATTGTTCAAAACTTAATTGTGGGAGTATTTCAAAATGTTGCAATATCAGCATCTTTCACGAGTCACATCAATTGTTGGCAAAACTAATTATTCTTATGATTACGATAAGAACTGTAGCAAAAGCAATAGATGGAGGCGACGAAATGATGATGGAAATTGGTACGCATTCAAAATGGGTGGCCAAGATGGCTCATGGTTTTTCTGCCACACTGATTATGTTTGGAACACTTGGTGGACTAGCATGGAGCCCACCAGCGTCCGCAAAGGCGGAAACGAAGACAAAGCAACAAACTGAGCGTAACGAAGGGACAATCAATGTTTCTGCAAAGGACTTCTTGGAGCGATTTAATCTGAATGGGTCAGCGAAATATAAGTATGATGAGGCAAGTGATACGGGAATTGTAACCCTTACTGAAAACGAACTTGAACAGGCTGGTAATTTTACGTTAAAAGATCGGATCGATCTTGATAAGAGCTTTGAACTGACTGGTTCGGTTAACCTCGGTAGTGATCCAAAGACTACAGGAGCTGACGGTATTGGGTTTGCCTTCCACCCTGGCGATACGAATGCGGTGGGATATCGTGGCGCCAACATGGGAATCGGTGGATTGCAAAATGCCATTGGTTTTCAGCTAGATACTTTCCATAATAGCTATTCAGCCCCAGATCCCAATGGAAAATACCCCAATTATCAGTTAGGGTGGGAAGCCGATCCAAACGTCAATCCATATGGGGCGTTTGTTACAACGGATGGTGAAAAGGGCTGGGCCACGATTGACACGGATACGGTGCAGAAGTTTGATGGCCCAAAGAATATCGATGGTAATTTTAGGCCCTTCAAGATTTCTTATGACGGAAAAACGCGTTTGTTAACGGTTCAGTATGATGCGGCTGAAGGCGCAAAGTATTGGACATACACGATTCCTAAGGGCGAGCAGTATCAACAGATGGCGATGGCCGTCAGCGCTTCCACTGGGGGTTCGAAAAACAAACATCAGTATAAATTTGATAATTTTAAGTATGAGTCTTGGTCTGGTATTAACGTACGATATGTTCGTGAAGATAAGGATGATTATCATGACATCGCCGATCCTGAAAGCATGTCAGGACCAGATGGACAAGAGTACCAAACAGAACAAAAAGACATTGCTGGTTACAGATTTAAAGAAATGGGTAAAGACAGTTTGCCCGCTGCCGGAACATACAGCGGAACTGGTGGCACCGTAATTTACGTTTATGAATCGACTCAGTCGGACTCGGCTGGTGTTAAAGTGATTCACAAAACGGAAGATGGCAAAATTCTGAAAACTGAAAATGCCACTTACGGAAAAGATTCAAGTGGCAATCCTTTGCCGCCAATTGTTGGTAATCAATATTTTACGCAGCAGGGCACATTTGACGGGTATGTCTTCGTTAAAGTAGATGAAAGTGGCTGGGCGCCAACAGGTTTCTTGGAGAAAGACGAGGGTATCGTGACTTATATTTATCGCGATAAGAATGCGCCAGAACCCGCGATGCCAGTAACGGTTAACCACGTTGATAAGAGCACAGGCAATTTATTGCAAGAAGGATTGGCGACATTTCCAGATGGCTTGTTTGTCGGTCAACGATATACATCGGAAATTGGTGAGTTTCCTGGTTTCAAGTATGTTGGCATCGACGAAAATGGATTGAAGCCTACAGGAATTCTGGACAATAAAGGTGGCGCTGTGACCTATTACTATGAGCCAGAACCAGAGTCTGCTGGGGAAGTGAAGGTTCACTACCAAACGGAAGATGGTAAATTGTTAGGCAATGCGGATGCCGATTATCCAGACGGTCAACATGTCGGCAAGCAGTACACGACGAAGCAAAAAGCGTTTGATGGGTACGAATTCGTGAAGGTCGATGAGGAAAAAGGCTTGGCGGCCACTGGTACATTAACAGCCGACGATGGTGACGTTTACTACATCTACAAGGCAGTCGAACCAGACCCCGAACCTGCTGGGGAAGTGAAGGTTCACTACCAAACGGAAGATGGCAAGACATTAGGTAGTGCGGATGCCGATTATCCAGACGGTCAACATGTCGGCAAACAATACACGACGAAGCAAAAAGCGTTTGATGGGTACGAATTCGTGAAAGTGGATGAAGAAAAGGGCCTAGCCGCAACTGGTACATTGACCGCTGACGGTGGTGACGTTTACTACATCTACAAGGCAGTGGATCCTGAGCCAGAACCTGCCGGCAAAGTTACCGTTCATTATCAAACGGAAGATGGTCAGTCATTAGGTAGTGCAATGGCCGGTTACCCGGATGGTCAACATGTCGGTAAACAGTACACGACCGAGAAACGTGATTTTGATGGGTACGAATTCGTGAAAGTGGATGAAGAAAAAGGCTTAGCGGCTACTGGTACATTGACGGCCGAAGACGGTGATGTGTACTACATTTATAAAGCCACCGAAACGCCCGACCCCGAACCTGCTGGTAAAGTGATGGTTCGTTATGTCACCGATGATGCTGAGCCTAAGGAGTTAAAGGATTCCGAAGAGGCCAAGTATTTAGACGAACAGGTTGTTGGTGGGCGTTACCAAACGACTAAATATACGTTTGAGGGATACAGTTTTAAAGAGGTATCCAGCGACGGTTTGCCAGCGAGTGGTTATCTGACCGCTGAGGGTGGTACAGTGACGTATGTTTATTCGAAAGAAGATGACCCAGCAAAATGTGGGCGTGTTCACGTGACTCATCAGACGGTTGACGGCGAGAAACTGGATAGTCACGAAGCGGATTATCCAAATGGTCAGGCGGTTGGTGAACGGTATGAAGCCAGTCCATGTGATTTTCGGCCACTGACCTACCTGTTTACGACGGAGGACAGTGCGCCCGCAACTGGTACGTTGGAAGAAACCGACAAGCAGGTGACGTTCGTTTATGGTGACGCTGATGACAACTTGCCAAATGTGAAGGTTGAATATAAAACGGAAGATGGCGACTTGCTTGGCAATGCAGTTGCAACATATCCAGAAGGTCAAGAAGTGGGTAAACCGTATCAAACAAACCAACGTGACTTTGACGGATATAGCTTTGTTAGGGTAGATGCCGCTGGTCTAGCCGCTAATGGTGACATTCCAGAAGGCGGTGGTACGGTAACTTATCTTTATCGGGCTAATCCAACAGATCCAACACCAGGTGAACCGGATCCTGATCCAGATCCAACAGATCCAGAGCCATCACCCGTACCTGATCCTAAGCCAGATCCGGAACCGACACCGGAACCATCAGATCCGACAGAACCATCCAATCCAGGAGATGAATCCAGTTCTGGTAGTTCAGAATCAGGCAATAGTAGTTCTAACACGGATAGTTCTGATACTGAATCAAATGGTAATGACGTCAATAGCGGTTCCAACACTGGCGGTGGCAACGGCAACACGAGTAACTCCGACAGCTCAAGCGTCGACAGCGATGGATCGGGGACAACAGGTAATCAGAATATTGACGCTGGAAAAGAAAACACGAATAATCAGCAGCAAACAACGACCGGTAATACAAACACTGATAACCAGTTAACTAATGGTCAATCACAAAACTATCCAGTAACCGACGTGCTTGGAGAAGTTCAACAATCGGGGATGGTGAGTGATGAATCAAGTACTGGACAGTCAATGTCTTCTGTTGAAGAAGCGACTGCCGCACATGATTCCGGTCAAGCACTGGCAGGTAATCAACCGGCAATGGAACAGATTGATCCCGGCGAACCAGCAACTAAATCATCGGCAAAAAAGGATTCAGGTGGTTTACCGTTCGTGGGTCAACGTACAGAAGCACTGGTTACTATTGGCGTCCTCGCCTTGTTAGTAACGTTTACAGGATTCTATATGTTTAAAAAACGGTCTAAAAAGTAATTTCCTATCTTAACTGAAAGTACTGACTGTAATTGGTGTACCAATTGGCAATTACGGTCGGTGCTTTTTTGATGGGTTGCGTCCGAAAACGAGTTAGCGTAGAGTAAATTGCATCTCTTTTTACAAAAATGACCGGATAAGAAAGGAAACATCATGGCACAGACACCGCCCAAACAACTTGCTCGTAAGCTAACACACCGTCACATTCAAATGATTGCGCTGGGCGGCACGATTGGTACTGGCTTATTCTTAGGTTCTGGTAGCGCGATTCACCAAGCTGGACCGGCCATCATTTTAGCCTATGCCATAGGTGGCTTCTTTTGTTATTTAATGATGCGTGCCTTGGGTGAGTTATTGTTGTCTGATTTGAAGAAAACGTCTTTTTTAGACTTTATTCAAACGTATCTTGGCAAACGCGCAGGTTTTGTCATTGGCTGGATTTACTGGTTGTGTTGGCTGAGCCTCGCAATGGCTGACTTGACGGCAACTGGTATTTACTTAAAGTACTGGTGGCCGGGCTTGCCCCAGTGGCTACCACCACTGATCATTATTGGCCTTCTCGTTTTAGTCAACCTGATGTCTGTTGGCGCGTTTGGTGAATTGGAATACTGGTTTGCGATGATCAAAGTGGTCACCATTGTGGCGTTAATTGCCGTTGGGGTTATTTTGCTGGCAACGCAAGTAAACGTTAATGGGCATACGGCTAATTTAGCACGATTGTGGCAGCATGGTGGTTTCTTCGCCACTGGCTGGTCGGGCTTCTTGACCTCGTTTACGCTGGTCATTTTTGCCTTTACTGGGATTGAAATGCTGGGGCTGACTGCAGGTGAAACCGCCAACCCACAGACAGAATTGCCACGGGCCATCAACAGTCTGCCGATTCGGATGATTCTGTTTTACGTTGGTGCGTTGTTTGCGATGATGATCATCTATCCATGGCAACAGTTGCCAGTTCACAGTAGTCCGTTTGTACAAGTGTTTAATGGCCTAGGAATTAAAGCGGCAGCTGGTGTAATCAACTTTGTGGTATTGACTGCGGCTTTGTCAGCGGCCAACAGCGCCTTATTTAGTACGAGTCGGACGTTATTTGTCCTAGCTAACATGGGTGGTGCGCCGAAACGACTCAAAAAGGTTAACCGTTTTAACGTACCTAGACCAGCGATGCTTGTTTCAGCTTTTATCTTGTTGCTGACCGTACTGTTAAATTACTTACTACCAGGAACCGTCTTTACGTTAGTGGCCAGTATGTCGACGATTAACTTTATCGTTGTATGGATGGCACTGATCGTGTGTCACTTACGTTATCGCCGACAAACGAAGCAGCCAAGTCAACTATTTGCGATGCCGTTGTTTCCTATCAGTGATTGGATAACGTTGGTCTTTTTTGGTCTCGTCATCGTTGGACTGTTTTTCGATCCTCAGCGTTGGTGGATGGTGTTCGGTGCCGGCGCTATCATACTGGTGTTGACGCTAATCAGCCGGGTTGTCGTGAAAGAATCCTGATTATCATTGAGTTTTAGTTTATAAATTAATGTGAGATATGATTGTGACTCAGTTTGATACCGTTGTAGTGGTGGAAACCGCCAAACGGCAATCAACGAGTCGCATTTTTTTATGGCTTTCATAGGCGTTAACTTTGCGCGACTTCATTTGCGTTTGTTAAAATTATTGCAACGAGTCATGCATGACAGCGGTTATGTAGCGATCGATTCCACCGAAGTTAGACTGAGAAAGGACTGAGGCGATGAACCAGATTGCACACACTAAAGAAGAACGGCGTGACTTTATCCATCAGGGATTAAGCGCCAAAGAAGTTAAGGACCGTCAAGCACTAGACGGTAAGAATGAATTGCAGGAACAAAAGCCACCGAGTATTTGGCGGAAGCTACTTCAACAGTTAACGGAAATTACGGCCATTATTTTGCTGGTTGCCGTTGGGATCTCCACCTATATGGCAATTGCCCTAGATGGCGGTTGGACTAAGCCGATTGTTATCGGAGCGATCGTCATCTTAAACGTTGCGATCGGGCTATATCAAGAGCAAAGCGCAGAAAAGGCGTTGGCAGCGCTGAAACAGATGAGTGTGCCAACAGCTAAGGTGCGTCGCGATGGCATCGTTCAGGAGATTGCGGCGGCTGACATTGTTGTCGGCGATGTTGTGCTTCTTAACGCCGGTGACCGGGTGCCAGCTGATGGACTGCTAGAAAGCGTGACAGCACTAGCTGTGGATGAAGCTATTTTAACGGGTGAAAGCGAAGCGGTTGAAAAGTCACTGACCGGCAACGGTAAGGATGTCGAATCAATCGGCGATCAAGTCAACCGGGTATTTGCCGGGACGTCGGTTACCCGCGGATCAGGGACGATGATTGTCACTGCCATTGGGATGGCAACGGAACTCGGTGAAATTGCTGGTTTGTTGAATAAGACCAAACCAAAGCAGACGTTGTTACAAAAACGGTTGTCACGGTTAGCTTTAACCCTAACCGGTGTTGCCATCGCCGGTGGGGTGCTGATCTTTATGCTCAGCATGACACAGCAGTTGGGTAGCGTTGCTGACAATTTGATGATGGGTGTCTCGTTAGCTGTAGCGGCAGTTCCTGAAACGTTGCCAGTGATTGTAACCATCAGTTTGGCTGTCGGTGTTCAAAAAATGGCCAAACGGCATGCGATTATTCGTCAAATCAGTGCCGTTGAAACAATCGGTAGTATTGATGTGATTGCTTCAGATAAGACGGGGACCTTAACGCAGAACCAGATGACGATTACGCGGCTGTGGGTGCCTGGTGAGCAGCCGGCTGACATTAGTCGCAATGGTGAACTCGATGCATCCGCAACGCGACTATTACGCTATTTTGGTCTGGCTACGAATGCCACCATTGTCGCCACGGATGAGGGTGAACAGACCACTGGTGACGCGACCGAACTGGCCATCGTTCGATTAATGCAGCAGCACAGTTTGTCGAGAAATAAATTTGAACAAGAAGCGCCACGTGTGGCAGAACGGCCGTTTTCATCGGATGTGAAGTCCATGGCAACGCTCCATGAACTGGCGGAAGGTAAGTTTCTGCTGATTGTCAAAGGGGCTGTAGATCGTTTACCGGTTAAACTTTCCCAGACAGAACGGCAACGTTTGGACAACGTACATGACGCGTTTGCACATGACGCACTGCGGGTGTTGGCCGTTGGGTACCGTGTCTTTGATAGCGATCCAGGGCGAGACTGGACGAAGTTAGAAAGAGACCTAACCTTTGCGGGCATTATCGGTCTGATTGACCCACCACGGCCTGAAGCTGCACCGGCCGTTCAGCAAGCACGTGAGGCAGGCATCAAACCAGTGATGATCACGGGTGATCACAAGGAGACTGCTAGGGCGATTGCTGAGCAAATTGGGATTTATCGCGACGGTGACCTAGCCGTTTCTGGCCGCGAGTTGAACGCTTGGAGTGATGAAGAACTGGCCGACAAGGTTGAACATGTCAGCGTGTTTGCCCGAGTGTCACCTGAGGACAAAATTCGGATTGTGAATGCTTGGCAGAGTCATGGCAAAATTGTGGCAATGACCGGTGATGGTGTCAATGATGCGCCCGCATTAAAAGCCGCCGATGTTGGTGTGGCAATGGGCATCACAGGAACCGAAGTAGCGAAGGGTGCGGCTGATGTCATCCTGACTGATGATAACTTCGCTACGATTATTGATGCCGTTGATTCTGGGCGGACGATTTACCAAAACATCCTTAAGGCTGTCGAATTTTTAGTCGGCGTTAACTTCGCCCAAATTTTCTTAATGATCGGTAGCGTGTTAATGGGTTGGGGTGCGCCGCTGATTGCAGAACAATTGCTGCTAATTAACGTGCTGGCCGACGGGATTCCTGGTTTCTACCTGGCCCGTGAACCAGGTGAAAGGTCAGCAATGAAGCGACCACCAATTCCAAATGAGCAAAGTATTTTTGCAAACGGACTTGGCAAACGGATGGCGTGGCGAGCCGGCATCTACACTGTGCTTACGCTAGGTATTTACGCATTGGGTCGCTTTGGCTTAACAGATAACAAGGCCGTCGTTGGTTCCACAATGTTGTTCCTTGTCTTGGCACTGGGTTCAATGATTGATATTTACCCAATCAAACGGCGTGAACCGATGACATGGGCATCAATCAAGGCGAACCGGTCACTTAACCTCGCATTAGGGACAGCCGCAGCCATCATCGTTTTGATTGCGCTCGTACCTGCTTTGCAAGGTGCCTTTGGACTAACCAGTTTAACGCCCATGCAATGGCTGATTAGTCTTGTCGCTGCGCTTATCCCAACCGCTATTCTAGAAGGGTTGAAGCGATTGGATTGGCGTAAACATTCAGAAGCAGTGGTAACAGAATAGGTATAGAAACTCACTAGTTTTATGATTAGTGAGTTTTTTTGTTGACTTTATGTCGATAACGACATAAAGTGATATGTGTCGTTATCGACAATAACAAAAAAGAGGCAAATAATTATGACAAAAAAGTTTGTAACACTAGATGATTTCTTGGGCACCCACTTTATTTACACGTACGATAATGGTTGGGAGTACGAATGGTACGCTAAAAATGATCACACCGTTGATTATCGAATTCATGGCGGGATGGTTGCAGGCCGTTGGGTAAAGGATCAGCAAGCTGACATCGTGATGTTAGTGCCAGGTGTTTACAAGGTTACTTGGACGGAACCAACTGGGACTGATGTGGCGTTAGACTTTATGCCAAACGATAATAAAATGCACGGGACGATTTTCTTCCCTAAGTGGGTGGAGGAACATCCAGAAATCACGGTGACCTTTCAAAATGAGCACATTGATTTGATGGAAGAATCACGTGAAAAGTACGAAACGTATCCTAAGTTGGTGGTGCCCGAATTTGCGTCCATCACATACGTCGGTGAAGCAGGTCAAAACAACGAATCTGTCATCGATGAAGCGCCGTACGATGGGATGACTGACGATATCCGTGCAGGCCGTTACTTTGATGACAGCTACCAGCGCATTCGCAAGTAGTTTATAATGGCTTCAAACAAACGATAGATTGTGAGTGTGCGTTATGCCGAAACCAAGAATTTTGCCAAACGTTATTTTGGGTTTATTAGATAATCATCCCAATATGTCTGGCCGTGACATCGAAAATGAATTCCAAACAGAAATTGGCGAATTTTGGCAGGCCTCGCATAGTCAAATTTACCCAGAATTAAAACGGATGTTGACTGACGGCTGGATCAAAATCGCCACTGAGCGCGTAGATGAGGATGCTAAGGTTATTCGCTACGAGATCACAGCAGATGGACACGACCACCTGCTGGCTTGGTTGCACGAACCAATTACAGCCGAAAATGATGCGCTGAGTTCATTGAAACTCTACTTTATTCATGATCGCCACAGTCCAACATTGGCGAAAATATTGCAGACGCAGGTAGAATTGCACACTAAAAAGTTGAGCCATTTGCGACAACGACAGCAACAACTTTTTTCCAAGGATGCTCAGATTGATCAACAATATGGTCACTTTTTGATTTTGACCCGCGCCATTGAACGAGAAGAAAACAATGTCGATTGGCTACAACGAACACTAGCTGGGTTGAAGTAACCAATTGAGGCCTGAATCAAGACTAATTGTTAGAAACTAGATAGTATGTAGATAACGAAACAGCCTTTATGGGGGAATGTCGGTCCTCATAAAGGCTGTTTGTTTTGTTTGAAAGCGTCTATGATTTTATAGCTGGATAGTAACGCGTTTGCCGAGAATACTTCTATTTCTGTTTACGAGCCTGCCGTTGAGCTTGCTTTTGAGCCTGTTTTCGCGCTTGCTGCGTTTGACGCTGCAAACGTGGATCCTTTTCACGCTGTTCTTTAAACCAAGATTCCCATTGCTGCTTTTGAATTTGGGTTAACCGACCGCCTTGTCGAAGTTGGTCCTGTAATTGGGGGTCATCGCTTTGATCGAGCCATTGTTGCCAATAGTTGCGGCGATGAGGATTGGGACGTGGGGTTCTCGGTGCCCGGGGTGTGTACTTGACACCAGCTGCCTTAGCCTGCGATGCCGCCAGTGTCGATGCCTGTGAAGTCTGGGCTGAAACGGACTGACTGGTCAAACTATCTGTAGTCACATCAGCTGGCAATGCTTGCGAGTTTGCCCTTTGAGGGTCTTCTTCGAGCACCGGTCCCTCTGCGTTTGCCTTTAGCATAGCCGTAATTTTTTCTTGTTGCTCGCGAAAGGCTTTACGGTCAGCCGTTGAAAAATCAAGGAAGTCTTTGCGCTGATCCGGCGTTAATTGTTCAACATCGTACATTTCCTGACGATCACTGCTGCTGCTCAGAAAGTTCCAAATTGGGTAAGCCAAAAAGAAAATGATGGCCCACGTCGGTTTGAAGTAAGCAAAGATGATAGCTGCAATGCTGATTGCCATTTGAATCCGGTTATTAAAACCGTATATCTTTATGTAGACCTGCGCCATGTCCGATTTGTTGGTGTACTTAAAATGGATGATTGACTGGGCGAGAACACGGAAGAGCACGTTAACGACTGCAGAAAGGACGCCGTAAGCCATCACCGTCACTCTAGTCGTATTTGTTGCCATCATTCCGGTGAATAGCGGCATCAGTGACAACACCGCAAGAAACACGAAGTCCATAATCAGAATGCGATAGGTCATCGAACCAATTTCGTCAAACGCCGTTGCGTGCGAGTACCACATATTAGCGACGTAGAAGAAGCTGATAAAGTAGATGCCAATTTCCTTTGCTAATGATAAGTAGGCCGATGGCGAATCTGTTACGACGCCGTGCAAATCAAGTACCATGATGGTGATAATAATGGCGATGATGGCATCACTGAATGCATCAAGCCGTGTTTTGAGCTTATCCATGAATATTCCTCGGTAAGAATAGTTTTAGCTTGATTGTACACGTTTATAAGGGGACTAAATCCACAAATACAAATGTTTGCCATTTGAGTTGAAGAAATTTATGGTAATCAGTGTAAATAACTAACAAATTGTAAGGAAGCGACTTAGATGGCAGTATTCAGTGCATATTCACAAGATGAAATCTTAGATGCTTTAAAGCAAGCAACGCCACACGCTGACGTGTACACGGACGCAGATAGTTTGGCCAAACACAAGAATGACCCTAACGGTATCGGTGATGCGGATGGCGACTTATTAGCCTACGTTGAAGTGGGCGATACGGATGACGTGAAGGGCGTTTTGAGCGTCGCCCGCCGGTTTCATATTCCGGTCATTCCACAAACGACGGCGACGAGCACAGTTTCTGGTTCTGATGCAGAAGCTGGTGCCATCATGTTGTCAACGATTCGTATGAATAAGATTTTGGACATCAGCCGTGAGGATTCAGTGGCGGTTGTTCAACCAGGTGTAATCAATCAAACGTTGAACGATGAAGCTAATAAGGTCGGCATGTTTTATGCACCTGATCCAGGTTCACGGCCGATTTCTGCAATTGGTGGCAATGCGTCAACTAACGCTGGTGGGATGAGCACCGTTAAATATGGTGCCACCCGTGATTCTGTTTTGGGCTTGAAGGTTGTCTTAGCAGATGGTCGTGAACTCAAGTTAGGTGGGCGGACGTTTAAACAGGCGTTTGGCTATGATCTGACGCACCTATTCGTTGGCTCGGAAGGTACGCTGGGCATCATCACTGAAATCACGGTGAAGTTATTCCCAATTCCGCTTGGCCATGCGGTGATGGGGTTGGCTTTCTTTGATAACATGACCAAACTGTCAGAGGCAGTGACGGAAGTGCGGGCATCCGGTGTCTATCCGGCAATGTTGGAAGCTTTGGATGCTAATACTGTTGCGGCTTTGGATAAGTATGAGGGTACGCATTACGCTGACAATAGTGGCGCGATGCTGATTCTTCGTTTGGACGTCGGTGGTGATGAAGCGTTAAAGGTTACTGAAAAAGTGTTGAACGATCATGGCGCACAACATATTCATGTGACTTCCGATGATGCCGAGATGAAGGCCATCGAAAAGTTGCGGCAAGACATGTTACCAGCGGTCTTTGCCGGACACAATCACGTTATGGAAGATATGGCCGTGCCAATGTCTAAATTGGCGCCAATGATGGATTACGTCAGTGAAGTGGCCGATCAACTTCACGTGCAAATCTTTACCGCCGGTCATGCTGGTGACGGTAACGTTCACCCAAGTATCGTTTGGCCTAAGGAACAAACGGAGGTGCCTGATAATGTTATCAAGGCACTGCAATTGATGTTTCGCAAAGCCTTGGCACTCGGTGGGACGATTTCTGGTGAGCACGCGGTTGGTATGTTGAAGAACCAGTGGGTCAACGAAGAACTTGGCGATGATGTTGACATGGTTCAGCACCAAATCAAGTCGTTGCTTGATCCGATGGGGATTCTGAATCCGAAACGGAAAATCAATTAAGCGCACAATTGTTACACCTTTGATGCAACTATAGAAAACGACCTACACAGGTAATGTTCCAAACCTCGTGCAGGTCGTTTTTTGATTTTGATGTCGCCTGCGGTTGTCAACAGTGACACGCTTGCCGTGGGACCGGTTCAAGCCTCTTGAGAACCAGAGTCTTTCACCTCGCCGTGAAGCCTCTAAAACCGAGTCTTCACGACCGTCCGTAACCTAAATTCGGAAAACCACCGAATTAACGTTACCTTCACGGCTCGGTATCACTGTTGACGCCCTTCAGCTAGAATAGCTGCAAGTCTACTGTACCGTCTCAGTTTGTATTGAACTAAGTTTTTCAATTATTTGGGTGGAATAAAATGGATGTTTTATCATGTGCAATGTGAGCGGAACTGACATAAAACAGAGTTCCGTGTCGGTAACACTTGGCGGCGGGAATTTTGCCGCGTAGTGTTACGGGACGACTTCTGAGACGGGCTGTGGCTCAGAATCGAGGTGGAGAACCGCGGTTTGTGCGGGTTGAGACCGGTCCCAGGGAACGGCGTTTCAGGTCAGTGGAGCGGTATGAAGCATACATAGTAGAAGATTAATTCTGTGTCCAACTGCCATCGGAATAGTTGATGGTGGCGCCGCTCTGAGCGTTGAATACATAGACGTTAATATTGAGGGCTTGTCCGTCATCCGTCGTGCTGACAGCCTGAACATGAGTGCCGCGTGGAACGAGTTCATTGCCTTGGTATAGCGGGGTGACAACGTAGTAGACGGGGATGTTTGGCCGTTCTCTGACAAATTCACGAATTGCGGTTTCAGCGTAGGCCATCCCACCGGCAGTGCTTTGGCTACGTCCGTTTGTACCAACGTTTTGAGCACGAGTGCCAGTCGTTAAGTTGTTGCGCTGCATGATGGCATTGCTACTGGTGTCAGGGCCGCCCAGATTACCAACTAACGACCAAGCCAACGTGTGGGAACGGTTGTAGAAATAACCGCGATAACCGCTTAACTGAGCAATGCGATTATTGCCTTCGTAACCTGTTGGATCAGCGCTTTCAGCAAACGAAGGTCGCTTCATGGCGGCTGTGGCGCTGACACTGTTGTAAGTGACTAACGCTTGGCCAGCTTGACTGCGGCCCAGCGTATCCGGCGAGTCAATCGTGTACCAGGCTTGTTCATGGTTGTGCTCTAAGGCATCATGAATTTGTAAACTGGTTAAGGTTGATTTGCCCAAACTGACGTAGTTTTCTGGATACTTGTTCGCGTCGAATTGTAGCGCCAACAATTGACTGTCAGTCGCGTCACGGGGTACATCGGCGGTAGTCGGCGTCGTTTGCGTGCTGCCCGAATTACTGCTACTACTGAACCAGTTTTCAGCTTGTTTGGTCCAGTGACGGTAATGACGGCGCATTGTGGTGACTTGGCGAGGGCCATGGGTAAAAGCCTTGACGTCGGTACTATTAGTCGAAAAGAAGTAACCGAACACTAACACTGCAATGGTTGCCAAGGCGGTAACGAGCTTACGTTGTTTTAGTTTGAAACGTTTCTTTTTCATGATCCAATCCTTATTTTCTTTGTACTTGTCTGCCACCTAATAGTTTACTCGCATGGCAAACGAAAAGCAGTACTGTCAACAAAATTGACGGTACTGCTTCTTTTGTAAATTAAGTGCATTAGTTCATGCGCGGTTGTTTACGTTTGTGCCACTGCATCCGAATAATCTTGTCGGCTTCAGTAACGACTAACGTGACAAACCCTGCGATAATCGCCAATCCCCATTGACTCCAACTCATTGGACCAGTCTTGAAGATGTCCTGCATAAACGGAATGTACGCTTGCGCAAGTTGCAGCAACATTAGCGCGGCAATGACGACAAACGCCATTTTGTTCGTCCAGAAGTTCTTTGAGAAGGCCAGATGCGGACTGCGAATGTTAAACAGGTAGAACACCTTACCTAACACAATGACGTTAACGGTAATCGTGCTGGCAATGACTTGGCTGACACCGTTGTTGGCCAGCCAATCAAACGCCCACAGTCCCATCGCCGCTATTAAGACGGACACATAGGCCATTTGGAACACGTCATGTTTGTTCATCAGGGTTGAACCAGTTTTCCGTGGTCGCCGCTGCATAATGCCTTGTTCAGCCGGTTCGAAAATGAACGCAAACTGAATCGTGACGGCCGAGACCATGTTGATCCAGAGCAATTGCGTTGGAACCAATGGTAGTTTTTGTTGCATCAAAATACTGAATGCGACAATTAAACCTTCGGCAAAACTCGTTGGTAACAGGAAGGCGATGGTCTTCTTGATGTTGTCGTACAGTCGCCGGCCTTCACGAATGGCTTTTGTCATCGTCGTAAAGTTATCGTCGACTAAAATCATGTCGGCCGCGTCCTTGGCTACGTCGGTTCCCTTGATACCCATCGCGACACCAATATCAGCGCGTTTCAAAGCAGGTGCGTCGTTGACACCGTCACCGGTCATCGCCGTAATCTTCCCGTTTTCCTGATAGGCTTTGATGATGGCCAGTTTGTTACTTGGCGTCGTCCGTGCAAACACATCATATCGATTGATGTTGGCACGTAGTTCGTCAGGTGACATGTCGTCTAATTCTGCGCCCGTGATGGTTTGAATGTTATCAGCCAAACCAAGTTGACGGCCAATGGCAGTTGCCGTGTCAGGATGGTCACCAGTGATCATTTTAACTTTGACCCCGGCGGTTCGCATTTCTTTTAACGCATCAATAACTTCTTCACGTGGCGGGTCAATAATCCCGACAATTCCGAGAAAGTCGACACCATCGCGCAATGTTTCGTGTGTGACTTCTCTAATGTCTTTGCCCACGAGTTTACGGCCCACTGCCACAACCCGTTTGCCTTGAGTAGTTAAGTCGTGAATGACGTCGTTCCAGTGATCGACATTAAACGTCGGGTCAGCTGCCTGCGCCATTTCATACAATTTGTCAGGCGCACCCTTTACGAACACTTCATGTTGACCATCTTCACGGACACTGAGGCGGGCGATGTAACGATAGTCGGAGTCAAACGGAATGCGGTCCAACTCCTCAAACGCAGGCTCGTCCATCCCACAGCCCTTGTGGTACAGCGTGAGGAAGGCACCGTCTGTCGGTTCACCATTCAGGATCCACTGGCCATCTTCTTCTTGTAACATGGTGTCGTTGGCCTCGAAACCACTAATTAAGAGTTCTTTCAAGATTGGGTCATCCTGAACGTTAACTGGTTGACCATTTGCCGTAATCTGACCTTTAGGTTGATAGCCAGTTCCCGTAACTTGATACTGATGATCCTTAGTAATGATATCCTGAGCCGTCATTTCGTTCTTCGTTAACGTTCCGGTTTTATCCGTGGCGATAATGTCGACAGCGCCTAGCGTTTCGACGGATGGCAAGGTTTTAACGATTGCCTTATTGCGCGCCATCGTATTCACACCCATTGCGAGAATGACGGAAGTTGAAGCCGGCAAACCTTCAGGCAGGGAACCCACAATCATGGTGATGATTGCTAGTGCGAGGGTTGGCAACGCATATAAATGACGCACCCAACCAAAGATAAACAGTGCAATGGCAACGGCGATGATGAAGTAGGAAATCCAGGTTCCCAACCGGTCGAGTTCCTTCATCAACGGCGTTTTGGTTTGTTTGACATCCGTTACATCATCCGCAATTTGACCAAGTTCAGTATCGTGACCGGTTGCCGTGACGATACCAGTAGCACTTCCGTTGGTTACGGCAGTGCTGGCGTAGGCCATGTTTTCACGCTCAGCTAGCGGTGTTTTACTGTCTTTCAGTGGGTCAGAGTTCTTGAGGACAGAATCTGGTTCACCAGTCAAAGCAGATTCTTGAATCCGCAGGTTATCAGAATCGAGGATCCGCATGTCGGCAGGCACATTGTCACCTGCTTCCAGATAGACAATATCCCCGGTTACTAGCTCGGTGGCCGGCACGTCTGTCCGTGCACTGTCCCGAATAACCGTGGCTTCGGTTGACAACATCGACTTGATTTTATCAAGTGCGTTGCTGGCGTTGACTTCCTGAAAGTAGCCAATCAAGGCATTAATGATGACTACCAAACCGATAACGACGGCGTCGGAATAGTGCCTAATGAAAAGGGTAAAAGCAGCTGCAAATAGCAGAATGTAGATGATTACGTTGTTAAACTGACGCAAGAATATCAACCATTTTGGCGTGACATGAGCTGTTAGTTCATTTGGCCCGTTTTTGGCCAGTCGGTCGGCTGCGGTTTCGGCCGTTAGCCCTGTTTCGAGATCACTGCGATAGTGATCCAAAACCTCGGTTTCCGTTTGTACATAGACAGGACTAGGTTTGGGGTCAGGTGCATCAGGTGCGGTATTTGGGTTCTGTGACATTAAATGAAGACTCCTTCTGAATTAAGTTAGTTTTAGTGAGAAAAGTATATCATGTCAGCTTACTATCATTAAAGCAATATCGTTTCGAAATATAATGGCTAAAGAGTAAAACCGTATTGGTGATTTAAGGTTCTGTTCGTGGTGACTTGTCGCTTGCGGTTGTCAACAGTGACACGCTCGCCGCGGGACCGGTTCAAGCCTCTTGAGGACCAGAGTCTTTCACCTCGCCGTGAAGCCTCCAAACCTGAGTCTTCACGACCGTCCGTAACCTAAATTCGGCAAAACCACCGAATTTAGGTTACCTTCACGGCTCGGTATCACTGTTGACGCCCTCCAGCTAATCTAGCAGTAAAGTTTACAAAAATATCCTTTCAGCCCAAGAGTTTAGTGGACGAAAGGATATTTCTGACAGGAGTGGAGCTGACTTGAAACAGAGTTTCGTGAAAACAACACTTAATGGCGTGGTTTTAGCCATTTAGTGTTGTAGGACGAGCTTTGAAACCTGGTTTATGGGTTCAAAGTCGAGGTTGAAGACCCTGGGCTTGGGGCTGAGACCGGTCCCACGGAACGGCGTTTCAAGTCAGCGTAACGGGTACGATGTGGTACTTCTCGGCGCAACGCCATCTAAATGTAATCTACTTTTGTGATTCATCAAACAGCCGCATCAGATTGTCGACGAAACTGTCATCGCGATCGATGGCAGGATTTCTAAACCAACCGACACTTTCGCTGACGATTTCACCGATGATCATGGACCGGACACCACGTGAGATGGATAGCTGTTGTACAGGATCGCTGACAAAATCGCCAATGTACTGCTGCATCATTTCGGATAAAAGACGTGTTTCGTTGAAAGCCGACAGGTGGTCGGGCAGTCCAGACGTTCTCATCACCGCTAGTGATAGATCCAAGTTTTGGCGGCCGTAGTTACGGATGGTGGTGGCCATTTTGATCAGTGCTTCCCGACCATTTAAATCGAAGCAGGCCGTTTGGACTTCTTGATTAAGGGTTGCGAAAAAGTTCGTTGCGACACCGAGCAACAAGTCGTTATGGTTCTTGAAATAGAAGTAAAGGGCCTGCGTTCGACAGTTAAGCGCCTTGGCGATGTTACCAAACGTAGCAGCATCAGCGCCGTCAGCTTTAATTAGGTCTGTGGCCGTTTGAATGATTTTTTCAGCAGATAAATCGCGTTTTTGAACCATGAATTAATGACTCCTTCACAGAAAGTGGTTTGTTTATATTTACATTTTACAACATGTAAATTATACTTACAAAGTGTAAAATAAAAAAGAGATGTGAGTTTTGAATAATGAAATTACGGTTTCCATTTTCAGATAAGACAATTCCTGATCAGTACGGTGGTAATGCGATTGCTTCGGAAAAAATCGAAGGGGTGACTCCGCAATCATTTCCGTTTGAGATTCTTGACCTAAGTAGGGCCACCAAGGTGGTGGCCTGGAAGCTGATTGACTACGATACGGTGCCTATGTTTGGGCTTCCGTGGACACACTGGGTGGTCGCTGATGCACCTGTCGAAGGTCAGTCCATAATTGTGTCAGCAGATTTTAGTCGCCACACGAACGTGCCTCAGGGTGAAAACAGTTTGCACTCTGTCATTCAGGATTTACGGGCACCGTGGTGGAAGTTGCGTGCTCAACATACATGGTTAGAACAACACTACGCAGGTCCGCGACCAAAATCAGGGACACATCACTATCAATTGACTGTTTATGGGTTCGCGCAACCTTTAGGATTGCAACAAGGTTTTTCCTTAGCTGATCTGATGGCGCGTGTGAACGACGAGGACATTACCGAAATGGCATTTCAAAATTTGCTGTACACCAAGGCTTCGACCGACAAACAGAGTGAGACTGATTAATGTTGTTTAGAGAGAAGGATAAACCATGCTGTGGATTGAGTTAATTATTACTGGTTTTATTATTGGTACGCTGGTGATTTCGATGGGTGGCGGTGGTGCGGCCATCTATTTAGGCGTATTAACGGGCGTCTTTCACTTGCCGGCTGCTGTAGCGGCCGCAACATCACTATTTACGGCATTTCCATCGCTGTGTGTCGGCGCATACAGCCATTATCGCACGGGTAATGTAGAAGCTAAAGTCGGTAATCGAATGTTACTGGCGGCCTTGCCTGCGACCATTGTTGGTTCTTTGTTATCACCGTTCATACCGACCAAAATCTATACTTGGGTTATCGCGATTATCTTAGTGTTACTCGGTGTCCAGATTATTGCGCGTCAGTACTTGCCGCACCGGAATAAAACAGCCAACGGTGGTACCAAACGAATTCAAGCGATCGCGTTTGGTATCTTAAGTGGACTGATGGTAGGTGTTGCCGGGTTAAGTGGTGGCGGTCCAATCTTGGCTGGCTTATTATTAATGGGCTTGGATACCGTGCACGCCGCTGCGACCTCCTCATACGTATTAGTCGGTACGACGCTGATTGGACTGCTCTTTCACATGTCCAGTGGTCACGTGGATTGGTCCATTGGTTTCGGTCTTATGATTGGTGCAATCATTGGTGCAGCCTTAGCGCCAATGATTATTAACCGGTTGAACAAACGGGTGTTAAACCTGCTTTTACAGCCAATGATGGGTTTATTGTTAGTTGTCATGGGCTTGAGGATGTTTTTTTAATCCGTTTGCCAAAACTGCAAGAAAAAATAAGTTGTAAAAAATTTAAATTGGCCGATATCGTTGATGTTATCGGCTTTTTGCGTGTTTGAATTTGTGAGCGGGTCTTGCATCGAAAACGTGTAAGTTTTACAGTATGTGTGTTAGAGGAATTAGAATGATTCTAAAACATACGATGGAGGTTAACTATTTATGAGTAAAACAAAAATCGTTATTGTCGGTGCATCACACGGTGGTCACGAATCAGCAATTGAACTGTTGGATAAGTATCGGGACGTGGATGTCACGATTTATGAAGCAGGTGATTTTGTCTCATTCATGTCATGTGGGATGGAATTATTCTTGGAGGACAAGGTAACTGCTCAAGAAGATGTCCGTAACTTTAAACCAGAAGACATTACCAGCAAGGGTGGTCACGTCTTCAACAACCACGAAGTTACGGCCATCAATGCTGACAAGAAAGAAGTCAGCGTGAAGGATGTTAAATCTGGTCAGACTGAGCAAGTCGCTTATGACAAACTGGTTTTGAGCTCCGGTGTAACGCCAACGGTCTTGCCAGTTCCAGGTCACGATTTAGATGGCATCTACGCAATGCGTGGTTACGATTGGGCCAGCAAGATCAAGGCGGCCACTACGGATGATAGCATTAAGAACGTTGCCGTCATCGGTGCTGGATACATCGGGATTGAAGCTGCCGAAGTCTTTACTAAGGCTGGTAAGCACGTCACCTTAATGGACATGATTGACCGCCTGTTAGGCAACTATCTCAACGAAAATTTGACTGACGTTGTTACTAAAGAGTTGACTAGTAAGGGTGTTGAATTAGCCTTGTCTCAGTCGATTAAGTCGTTTGAAGGGGACAAGTCTGTTACTGGTGTAAAGACAGCTGACAAGACTTATCCAGCTGATCTCGTTATTTGTGCAGCTGGCGTTAAACCAAATACGGCTTGGCTGTCAGGCACAGTTAACTTAACGGACCGTGGCTTTATCGACGTTAACCCATACTTACAAACGAACTTACCTGATGTCTATGCCATTGGGGATGCCATCCTGCCATTATCTATTCCAGCTGGCAAGCCAATGCCAATCGCATTAGCAACCACCGCTCGTCGAGAAGCCCAGTACGTAGTTGATCACATCTTTGAAGATACACCCGCTTTCCCATTCAAGGGAGTTGTTGGCGCTTCTGCATTAAGTGTGTTTGATTATCACTTTGCCACTGCTGGTTTGAACACCACCACGGCTGCTAAAGTTGATGTGCCAGTTGCAACCAGTGCTTACAAGGACACGCTGCGACCAGCATATGTCCCAGAAAGTGCTGGCAACACAGACGTTTACACCAGTTTGACGTTTGATCCACTGACGCACCAAATTCTTGGTGGCGCTGTTCTCTCCAAGTACGACATCACTGCTCAAGGCAACGTGATTGCTTTAGCTGTTGCGCACAAACTGACTTTGGAAGATTTAGCTACCGCTGACTTCTTCTTCCAGCCTGGTTTTGACCGTCAATGGAGTTTGTTGAACTTGGCTGCTCAACATGCATTGGGTCGGGCACGATTCTAATAGCTGAAACGTTATTTTAAATAATGAAAAAGCCAACGCGAGAAATTGCGTTGGCTTTTTACAACCTAAACGGGCTTTAACTTTTAATTTTTCTGATCGTAACCTGATAATCCCCGTTTGGTGCCTTAACTGTGACGGTGTCGCCAACCTTATGATCGATCATGGCGTGTCCTAACGGCGAGTCGAACGAAATTTTGTTAGCATCCAAATCAGCTTCGAACTTACCAACAATTTGGTAGGCGTTAGTATCGTTTTCGTCATCGAATTGCACATCGACATGTTTGCCAACTTCGACCTGATCTGGCGTTTCTGGTGTGACGACCTCCGCGTATTGTAGCAACTTGTTAAGATAACGCAAACGGCTTTCCAGGTGACGCAAATCACGTTTGGCGGCGCTGTACTCAGCGTTCTCCGATAGGTCGCCTAATGCACGGGCTTCCTGCAACTGTTTGATGCGGTTGGGACGGTCCAACTCTAAACGGGTGATTTCCTGTTCGATTTGGTGATAGCCAGTTGGCGTCATTGAATTTGCGGTTAACTGCATGCGACAAACTTCCTTTGGGTGTGATTATTCCCCACAATTATAAGACAGTGGGCAATCATCGTCATCCTGCATTCAGGTTTTCTCGCAACTGATCAATGTGCGCGTCGACTTCCATCTCGCCGCGACGCATAGCCATTGACGCAGTGTGGATGGTGCTACCAGGCCGACTTACTTTGTTATAGACGAGTGTCGGATTAAATAGAAAACGCTGTGCACCAGCTTCGTAATCCGCGGTAAACAGCAAATCCTCGGCCAGTTTTAAATGGGTATCAAAACGCAGCATCAAACGATTGATAACACTAACTCGGAATGCTTTATTCCAAGTGTAGCCACCAATTTGGGTACCGTGTTCTGTAGCCTCGGATAACATGTCGTCTTGACTAATTTTGTGCCATCCAGTGATACCGGAAACGGCGCCGCGAGCATAGCCGCCCCAACGATAGCCGACAGTTACAAGATCGACACCGGGTTGGCTCATACCATCAACGAAAGTTTGCAGATAGTTTGGTTCACATAGGTCATCACCATCCACAAAGCAAATCACTGGTGCGCTTGCATGGTCAATACCGTAGTTGCGGGCAGCCGACACACCGCTGTGCTCTGGTAAATGTGCGGCAATGAAGCGAGAATCCTTTTGCGCCCATTTTTCGATCACACTATTTGAACCATCTGTTGAATGGTCATCGACCATAATGACTTCGAAATTGCTTAATGTTTGGCGTGCTAAACTGACCAAACAGGGATCCAGATAATTACCAAGATTATAAACAGTCACAACAGCAGTAATGGCTGGTTGTTTTTGTTCGCTCATAATTTAACCTCCCTCAAGGAAATATTCACTTGGTTTGATGATACGAGGAAACAAAGGAAAAGGGGGAGAATCATACTTGGACATGCTAGCTATTAGCGAGACTGATTATTTACTAACTGGCTATTCGTAACCATTAATATCGGAGGCGCAGTATTGTATCAAAAAATCTCGGAATCGCGTGACTGACGGTGCCATAAATTGATTAATTTTAGTAACTAAATACAATTGGTGAGCGACATAATTATCAGTAAGATGTAGCAACTTAACGTGCTCTTGTTTAAGCTGTGGCAAATTTGGCACTAAAGCAATCCCAAAATTATGTTCTACGAATGAGACCACCGTGTAGTCTTCTTCAACTTCGTATCGAATTTGTGGAGTGATACCAGAACGTTCAAGAATTCTGTCAATCAGTGGTCTTAATCCACTGGTTTTTGAATAGCAAATGAGGGGATATTTGGCAATATCACTAACGAAAACGTTTTTCTTATGTGCTAGTGGATGATTTGCAGGGACCGCTAAGACAATCTCCTGTTTCACAAGTGGTGTGAAAAGAAATTCTTTACTGGTATCAACGTCACCCAGTTTTTGGACACGAGAGGCCAGCACAAGATCCAGTGAATCATGGCGGAGTGCCTGTAGTAATTGAAATGAGTTGCCTTGTGTGAGTGCAAAAGAAATCTTGGTATTGTTAGAAGTTTGCTGAAAGGCACTCATGACTGATGGCACAAGACCTTGTCCGAGTGTATATGTGAAGCCAAGTTCAATATGTCCTGTGTTGGCGTCCATCAATTGCTGAACGAGTTCCTCTCCCTGGGTTAGTTTGGCAAGACCAGCATTAACGTACGTTAAGTATGATTTGCCAAATCGAGTGAGTTTAATGTTGCGACCTTCATGCTCGAACAGTGGGACTCCAAGCTCACTTTCTAAACCGTTGATGGCGTAGCTTAGAGACGGTTGTGAAATACCGAGATGTTCGGCTGCAAGTGCCATATGCTGTGTTTTGGCTAATTCTTGAAAGAAAACTAAGTGGCGTAAATTCATGAAATCACCTCTGATTGAATGATAGAAGAATTCTATTGATTGAACAAGTAAGCGTTATTTATTTGTATCTTTGTAACCGCTAACATAGCAAGTGAATTAATTAACAAAATTGGGAATAAGAAAATAGGAGTGACTTAAAATGACTGAACGTATTGATGGACACACAATTTTAATTGGTTTGATGGCTTATCCGATCCGACACTCAATGTCACCAACGATGCACAATAATGCATTCGCAAAATTAGGATTGAACTATGCATACCTGGCCTTTGAAGTTGGCAATGATACTTTACCAAGTGCAATCGAGTCTATTCGAACATTGGATATGCGTGGATCAAATATCTCAATGCCAAATAAGCAAAAGGTCATTCCATTACTTGATAAATTGGATCCGGCTGCCGAAATGGTTGGCGCCGTTAACACGATTGTAAATGATCATGGGACTTTAACCGGTTACACAACTGATGGTACAGGATTCATGAAATCATTAGCTGATGAAGGCTTGGATATTCGCGGTAAAAAGATGACATTGGCTGGTGCTGGTGGTGCCGGCACTGCGATTGCCATTCAAGCAGCTTTAGATGGCGTAAAAGAAATTGCTATTTTTGATTTGGATAGTGTTTACCAAAAGAATGCTAAGCATAATGTTGACATTATTAATGAGAAGACAAATTGTCATGCGACGTTACACACGTTAGCTGACCAGGATGACTTTAAACAGCAAATTTCTGAATCAGCAATCTATTGTGATTCCACGGGTGTTGGCATGAAACCTTTAGAAGATGAAACCTTAGTGAGCGATCCTAGCTGGTTCCGACAGGACATGATTGTGTTTGATACCGTTTATGCGCCACGAACAACAAAACTGATGAAAGTGGCCGAACAAGCTGGCGTCAAGCATGTCTTTAACGGCTTAGGCATGATGCTTGAACAAGGTGCCGAAGCCTTTAAATTGTGGACGGGTGAAGATATGCCAGTTGACTATATTCGTGACCTTTTGTTCAACGATGACGGCGTTACTAGCAAATAGTCTTTTTAAAGTTCGAGCAAAATAAAGAAATGGCTGTGAAAAAATGACAAAGAAATACGTTCCGTTGGCAACGGGAATATACCTCAACTACGCCATCATTGGAATGGCAACGATTATTATTTCTCAGTACAGTAATAGCTTTCAGCAACTTTGGAATACCAACTTAAAGGGAATCTCAACCGTTATTTCGATGATTGGGATTGGCCGGTTGTTAACGATTCTTTTTGCAGGGTATGTATCAGATCGTTTTGGTCGAAAGCTGACGATGCTTGTCGGTATTGCTACGACGATTATTTTCTTTTTGGGATTGGTATTGAGTCGAGATGTTGTATGGGCCTCAATCTTTGCGCTATTTATGGGTGCCACCGATTCCTTCAGTGATGCTTCGAGTTATCCGGCATTGTCGGATGCTTTTACAAATCGTGCAGCTAGTATGAATTCGCTTGTAAAGGCCGCAATGTCACTTGCCCAGTTTGCTTTACCGTTTATTGTGGCTGCTATCCCCGATTCGAAGGTAGCCTTGATTGGCATGACCGTTATCATGGTCGTCGATGGCATCATTATCATGCGCAGTCAGTTCGGTCCACAAAATGAGAGCAAACCAGAAACGAAACAGACATCGGTTGACATGACATTGGACAGTCAAAATGTTGCGAAATCAAAGCCTAGCGTTCTCATTGATGGGACTGCATTGGTTGTTCTCGGTTTTACGATTTCCTTTACGTTTTATGTGTTTACGCAGTATGTGCCAAACTTCGGTATCTCCGTTTTGAAGGTCAGCGCGGCAACTGCAAAAGGATTGGTTTCTTGGTATGCGATTGCCTCCTTGATTTCAGTGTTTGTGACCTCCGTTATTGTGACAAAAATTAAACCAATGTATCTAGTCCTGACTTACTCAGGCATTTCGTTGATTTTCTTGGGGTGGATGACGCTGATGCCAAGTTTGTGGCTAGCACAGATAACGAGCATTGTTATTGGATTCTTTGCGGCCGGCGGCATTTGGCAACTGGGTTTGACCATCCTGTCACAGTATTTCCCAAGAGAAAAAGGAAAAGTTACGGGTTACTACAGTTTCATGGCGGCGTTGACTTATTTCGTTGGTCCGTTTGTTTCAAGTTTTGTGATCAACAATACGGCTGCTAGTGTGTTGTGGGTATTCAAACTTGATATTGTCGTGACTTTGATTGGTGTGTTGTTAATCGCCTTAGTGATGGTCCGTAATTTTAAGTACAAGTTTATCTAGATATGACTTTTAATCGAAGCAATTTAGAGAGGTGAAACATCTTGATCAATCAAGCAACAGTTAAACTCAGAAACATCACTCTTGGTGTTGGTCGACCGAAAATTGCGGTGCCGATTACCGGCAAAACCGCGGATGAAATCGGTGAACAGGCCCAAAAGATTGTCACGGTTAAACCAGACGTTGTGGAATGGCGAATTGATTATTTTGAGGGTGTATTGGATGCGGGCCAGTTAACTCAAACAGGTCAGCAACTGCGTCAAATTCTCGGTGACATTGCGTTGTTAACGACCTTTAGAACTAAAGGTGAAGGCGGTGAACTGGAATTGCCCGATGATGGTTATTTCAAGGTTTGCGAGGCTGTTCTTCAGGGGCGCTTTACCGATGCACTAGATGTTGAACGTTTTCATGATGAAACGGCCGTGAAAGGATTAGTTGGCGCGGCTCATGGGGAAAATGTAGTCGTCATTATGAGCAATCATGACTTTGACAAAACGCCAGCTACTGATGAAATTCAGTCACGTTTAACAGGAATGATTGAGCTCGGGGCTGATGTTGCCAAGATGGCAGTAATGCCTCATAACGCTAACGATGTTCTGACCTTATTAACGGCCACTGCTAAAACCGCAGCGTCTGTGAATCAGCCACTGATTACAATGTCGATGGGTGATTTGGGCAAAGTTTCTCGGATTGCGGGTGAAACTTTTGGTTCTGCATTAACGTTTGCAACAGTTGGTGCCGCTTCAGCACCGGGACAGATTCCGCTACAGAATTTACGTCAAGAACTAGAAGATTTGAAGTTGAACTAGAAACACGAATAGCGTGACAGATGGGCCGACCAAATGACTGATTGTTGGTCGGTCCGTACTTTATCATCGATCAGTCAGTGTGAGTCGGGAGGTATTGCGGTGTCGAACGAAGTGACTACAAAAAAGTACATTTCTCAGTTTGAAATGTTTGGCACGGTGATTTCACTGACCTTATTCAAACGCAGTCCGGTTGCTGTCGAGGCCGCTTATGATTACTTACAGGATGCGGATCGAATATTTTCAGCCAATCGGGAGGATTCCATGCTGATGAAGATCAATCATCAAGCTGGCATTCAACCTGTGCAAGTGCCACGGCAATTGTACGATTTGATCAAACGGGGTGTAGTGGCGAGTCGCAAATACCGTGACAGTTTTAATGTCTTGATCGGTCCGCTTGTGAAACTATGGCAAATTGGTTTCGAGGGACAGCGTTTGCCAGATGTAGCAGATATCAAAGCACGGCTGCAACTTATCGAACCTGATGATGTTCTGTTGAATGATGAACAGCAAACGGTTTATCTGACTAAGTGCAGAATGGAATTGGATCTGGGGGCGATTGCCAAAGGATATTTTGCCGATCAAGTTATTGATTTGTTGCAATCGAATGGGCTGAAAGCTGGCATTGTGAACCTTGGTGGTAACGTTCAATTGTTTGGCCGCAATCCGTTAATATCGGATGGACGGTGGCATGTGGTTATTCGCAATCCGCAACAGCCAACTGGGCAACCGTCGACGACAATAAGCACGGTGGCGAAAAGTGTTGTGACTTCTGGTATTGATGAACGATACTTCATTGTTGACGATCACCGGTATCATCATATTCTCAGTCCGTTAACTGGTTATCCAATTGATAACGATCTTGCTTCTGTTACTATCGTGACGCCGGAATCGACATTGGCTGAAATCTTGACGACGGTCTGTTTCTTTGCTGGTAGTCGACGTGGACTCGAATTGGTTGATCATATGATAGATGTCGAAGCCGTTTTTGTTACCCGCCAGAATGAAATCTTAATGTCTCATGGTTTGAAAAGATAAGTAAAGGAAGAATTCATTATGAATAATGAACAACAGATTACCGGTCAGGCTAATGGCCACAATAGCATTATTAATTATGAAGTGGACGTTTCAAATAATCACATTGATGATTTTAAAGTGTTGAAGCATTCTGAAACGCCCGGTATTTTTAATCAGGTAGTGGATACACTCAAACAAAATATTATTGCTAATCAGTCATTTGATGTTGATACAATTAGTGGCGCAACCGTGATGACACAGGCGTTATTAAATTCCGCCAAGTCTGCGGTTAATGCAGCTGATGTTAAGTTACATTCGGTTCCAACAAACTCAGAGCATCAAGATGTCGAACTAACCGCAGATGTTGTCGTCATTGGTGGTGGTGAAGCCGGCTTGGTTGCCGCTAGTCGGGCACTCAGTTTGGGACACAAGGTGATTTTAGTCGAAAAAAACGGTTATCTTGGTGGCGCAACTATTCTTAACGGTTCTAACGTAACGGCCACTGGTTCAAAGGTTGCGGCGCGCATTTTCCCAGAACAGCAAGATTCACCGGAACAATTGTTCAATGATGTGACAAAAGAAAGTCGTAACACGAACTTGCCTGAGTTAACCGAGTTAATGGTAAATAATATCGGTTCAGCAATCGATTTTGTCAGTGACTATGCGGATCTCGCGTACCAAAAATCCCAAACACAAACGCCCGAGCATTCTGTTGAGCGACAGATTGAGTTGCCGAGTGCTTCTAGTTTTGAATTCATTAAAAAGGTTTCAGCCGCATTTAAACAAAATGGTGGTCAGATTCTATTAGATACTCGTGTTGAAAACATTTTGACCGATAATGATCGTGTAACTGGTCTTGTAGCAGAAGCTAAGAACAAAACGATTATTATTCACGCACAGGCTGTTGTTTTGGCCGCGGGTGGGTATGGCGCCAATCAGAAGATGCGTGGCACTGAAAGTGAAGGTATCGACTATTATGGTCCAATGACATCTACAGGGGATGCGTACAGTTTTAATGACAAACTGAATTTGAAATCGCACGATCTCGGTTGGTACAAAGTTTATCCACACGGTGTTGAAGTGGAGCCAGGGATTGCTAAACTGACAACGTATGCTTCAAAAAAGGCCACTGACATGGGTGCCATCTATGTTAATAATCGCGGTCAACGGATTGTTAACGAATCAGATGTTTACGCTAAGTTCCGAGATGCTATTCTTGATCAGCCGGGCAAAGTTGCGTTTATGGTGATGGACGAACGCACTTGGAAAGAAGTATATGCCTTGCTGGTGCTACATGACTTCACTGCGGCTGAGATTAAGGGTTACTTTGATAATCCGGACAAGAAGCCAGTGTTTGTTAAAGGTGGTCTACGCGAGGTTGCTCAGGCAGCTGGAATCAATTCTGATCAATTGGTTAAAACGGTCCAACGTTATCAGGAACAAGCCGAAATAGGAGAAGATCCAGACTTTGGGCGCGATGCGCAGTACTTACATCAGTTTGACGGTGAAACATTCTATGTTGTTGAACAGCGTGATCGATTTGCCACGACATTGGGTGGTTATAGTATTGATCCTTCGACCATGCAACTTAGAAATACAGATGACCAAGATATGACAGGTTATTATGCTGCCGGTGAAATTGTGGGCGGTGCTAACGGTCATGATTCCATGCCAAGCATGATGAATACATGGGGGATTTCCTCAGGATATTTGGCTGGCACCTATGCTAGCCAAGCGGTTAAGGCCGCAAAGTTAGCGAGCGCGAATTAAACTAAGCTAAGTTGAGTTTGATGCAAACTTTCATTTTCAAACCAACTGCCCCAGCTAATCTCCAGACTAGCTAGCCTGGAGACACACTAAAAATGAAGTTAACGCAAAAAAATAACGCCACTTCCGCGATGGAAGTGACGCTATTTTTGTAAGCGCACTCGGCATGCATGATATTAAGTGCTAGGCGGTGACAGCCCGCTGTGACTCTTGCTAGCTGAGTGACATGCTAAAGATTGCCGATTGTAGCTTATGGAAGGGGGTAGGGATAGCTGGGGAGCATAGTACCGTTTTTGGTAAATAAACGATGAAAGTTTCAAGCCCTACCTCCTATTCTGTTCTTTTTGATTGAAGACAATATATTCTCAAGCGCTGTTGAGACAGAGACAATCTTAATTTGATTTCTTGCAAATACTAACGACTTTTTAGTGACGCTTTTTATAGTTGAACCCGAGCAATCCTAAACCCATTGAAACAACACCTAGAATTTCAGCCGTAAGCGAAACACGTTGATTGGTCTGTGGCAATACATTATTTGAAGACTGAGATTTTTCATGACGTAATTGTCTCGTGTTTATGATCGGTTTTAGCTTCTGCGTTGGCAGTGGTGGAGTAGGTGGCGTCGGTGAAGTAGGCAGTGTCGGTGGAGTAGGCGGTGTCGGTGGAGTAGGCGGTGTCGGTGGAGTAGGCGGAGTAGGTGGAGTAGGTGGCGTCGGTGGAGTAGGCGGCGTCGGTGGCGTCGGCGGTGTCGGTGGCGTCGGCGGTGTCGGTGTAACGGGCACCTTAACCCATATGATTAAAGGCAATAGGTCTTGAATAATTGGATACTCTGTCTCGCCTAAGATAGTTTGGATTGACTCTTGTGAATCGGGATTGGTACTGAATATTTTTGTCGCGGCTGCATTCCATAGTCTGTTTACGTTTGCATATGGCCAGTCTGAAGATATCTGCTCCATGATGCGCCCTGGTATAGCGACTGGAACGATACTGAAGCCATCTTCTTGTACAGGCATTTCCGGAGATTGATTTATGTCACCACTTGTCCCCCACTGTATAAAGCGATTCCAAAAGTCCTGGACAATATTTGCTACTTGGGCTACAGATAAATCCGGGTATTGTGCGGCAAACGCAGTATTGAGAATGGACAACATTTGAGATATGTCTCCCATTGAACCCGTATCAATTATTTGTTGAATTCCTTTATTGACCGCTATTGAAGCCGGTGTTTGCACATAGTTATTAAGGATTTTTCCCGTCTTTAAAGTGGCATCAATAAAATCAGTGACTTGAGACGCACTGGCGGATTGACTAATGTCTTGAATTCTCTGAACGTATTGACCCACGACATCGTCTGGTAAAGAGCCTGTTGATGATTCAAAACGATTTATAGAAAAAGTCAGTTTGTTTAGTAGATCACTGAGGCGGGCAATACTAGTGGCAGTTTGGACGAGGCCGCTTTGTTCGTTGCGAAACACATGAATTGCATCTCCAGCCTCGAAGATGGGATCACTAAATGAAGCTGGCAGGCCCTGCAGTGATGTCTGAACGCGATAAGCTGAGATAACATCTGACAAGGCATTATAGAAATCATCAGAATTAAGCGTGATTGAAACTCCGTTATTGTTCGCGCTGCTAATCATTTTTTTCAAGCCTTTTTGGGTGGTCAATCCTTGGTCATCAGTCAGAATCTGTGATTTAACTGCACTGTTTATTGCTGCCGTTAAGCCATCGGCAGCTTGATTCAATTGGTCAGTATCGATGGCCTGCGAAGTTAACAGGGACGAACCAAATGTTGTGCCTACTGATGCAGCATTGCTCGATCGTAACTTGGATGAGCCAGATTCAGCAACGGGTTGACTAGTTTCAGATGATTGTGCGGTTTTGTTCGTATGCTGCGATATCAACGATTCTGAACTGCTTGAGGTTATAGATGAATTGCTTGTGACAGTAGGCGTTTGCGATGCTGAATTGATTGGCAAGGCTGAGGAACCGCTGTCGGATTCTAATGAATGTAAAGCAAATGATGGAGATTGGTTGTCAGATAGCGATGAATCAGCAGTATTTGTGGGTGAGCTTTTCAAATCATTTGTATGGGGTGACACGGTTGACGTGTAGGCATTATTGCTTGTCGATTGACTCTTGAATGCCAACGAGTTAGAGGCATCTGTATTAATCGTTTGAGAAGTCGAATTTAGTGTGGACGCGCTGACTTTTACATTAACGACAGTTAAGCCAAAGGAGAAAGTCGTGACTATGGCCATCCCTGTGTACACCCAATGCTTGCCAGATTTGTACATTTTGTAGTGTTGCTTCATCTTGGAGTATTCCATCGTGATAGGCCCTTCTTTACAGAGTGAAATCGTCAAACCATGCTTGACGACGTGCATATGATGGCTTTTTGTGCTTTGTAGCGCCACTAAGTTGTACACAATTTATTTGAAACGAAGATTGACTAAATACAAATAAAAACCTATTTACTGGGGAATTAACTGAACCGTCACAAAAAGAACTCATTTTTGTGTGATTTTTAAAGAGTGGATTAGCCATGGTTTTCCAAAAGCGCTCTCATTTCGGCAATACGTTCTTTGTGGGAGATGAACACGCCAAGTTCCTCATGACCATGAGTCATCAGCAAATTTCTCTCTTCATCAAAGATGAGTGGAAAATGAATCAAGTGACTATCGAGACTCATCCTTTTTAACAGGTCATTCAGGCTCATCGCATCTAAACCAGATATTGATTTCAAAGATGCTGAGCGGCGGGCCAAGATGGAATCTACACCATCTTCCGAGGCCGCGATGAGCCTTTTTAAGGTCTTAACTGACAATCGATCATGTTGAGTGATTCTTATTTCAGTGAAGGGTACGTTATGTCTTTTAAACCATTGAACAGCTTCTCGAGATGGCCGATTAGATGGCGTGGTATAAATGATTACCATAGTTAATATACCAACCTTTTCCTCAAATTTTAAAAGCCTTGCTTGATAAAAGGTTCACGCATGAATAGCACATATACATGAATTGGTATACATATATTCTTTTTTTGATTAACTCACAACATGTTGACTTTTTTTGCGAGTACATCTTGTGGACGATTTACAAGCACAATGATATATTGTAGTCGCTAAAAAATCAAGGGGGTAACACTTGTAGCTACTAATGTAAAATATTTGAATTTTGGGATTCTCTAATAAGTGGTTTTCATCATTAGATGTCAGCGTGTTATCGACACGTTTAGATCAAGATGCAGAAATGAAAAATCAGTCACACAAATGTTGGCTGAATTTTCCGTGAACGACAGAATAAATCAAGCGTGAGTCATGTGGATGTTACACGTGGCAACAATCAGTGAAGAAGGAAACTAGATATGAAATTTAGTGCCTATAACAATTTATCGTATGATGACGCAGCCAAAAAGAAGCGAGCATGGGTTCCGGGAGCCTTTTTGACGATTTGAATGTTTGGGATTTTTACCTATTCCGGGATTTCTGAAATAGCTCATGCAGATGCAGGGTCAATGAATGCAGTGGCGACTAAAACGACCACGTCGAATTTGACGACTGAAACGGTACGTGCATTAGGTTCTTCGAGTAATGTTTCGAGTAGCACCGGTTCGGAAGGCACATCCATTAGTGATGTTTCTAAAGAATCTTTTGCATCAGCCCTGAGCGTGGCATCGAACAGCAACGTGGACTCTTCAGCATCGAGCAACGAAGTAAGCGCATCGAAAAGTGCAGAAGCATCGAGTCAATTTACGCAAAGCTCAGACGTTCTGAGTAGCGGTGTCGTAGCTTCGTCTAGCGCTAAATCTGCGAACACGCAATCAAATGGTTTATCGGATGTTAGCACTAATTCAGCAAATAGCATTGCGCCCAATATGCAAGCAGCAACTGAAGAATCGATTGCATCTAGTGCAAAGAGCCAGGCTTCGGTTGGGAATAATCAATTGGCAGAGAGTGTAAATAGTCAGGCTGAGAGTGACACGGAGGCTACAGCACAGCCTGTTCAACAGAATCCTACACCCCAAGCCCAAGTGACACCCGTTCAAACGAGTTTCACATTATCAAGTGCATCTCAAGTCACTGCGCCACCATTAAATCAGGCACCGGCGTTGTCCAATTTCTTTGTGACTGGTCAGGGCGACTATATTTTATTTAACGCATCTGGTGTTTTTGATTTTTTTCCGTACAGTGTTACCAATTTAAATAAGCAACTGTATGGATTTTATGTTGTGTTGCCGACATCGATTACGGGACAAGGTTTGACCGTTATGCAAGCGGCGGCGGATGATCTAGTGGCCCAAATGAAGGCAAAGGGCTTTTCAATTGATTCTATGGCCGCTTACCAATTGAATGATACGACAGACGGCCGGCAGGTTTATTATTTCAGACCTAATGATGGTGCCAATGACACCAATGCAAACATATCGTCTAGTTGGCCAGTTCTTCATCTGCCTGTTCACACGGGTGCGGATGTTAGCACAACCCCTAAGACAATAAGCATGAATGCTAATACGATGAATGAATTAGCATCGAAGGGCGTGCTGTTTGCCGGTTCCGGTAATTACACAGAGGGCGGCGGATTTTATCCCACATTGCCAGCGAGTTCATTAGGGATAAACGCCCCGGATGCAAACTTAAAGGGAATTGTCTATCCTGGCATTACTAAGGTGCTGACCTATACACATGCGACGGTGACAGATACCTACAACATAGTGGATGCCGAAACGAATAAAGTCATCAAGGTGTTGACCAAAGTTGGGCAGGACGGAACTCAGTATTCCCGAAAAGGTTTTATTGATTCGTTAGTCGCTTTAGGGCTTGATCCGGCGATGTACGTTAACACTGATATAAACGTCAACGATGGCACGTTAACGGATGATATAACCCTCACACCAGCACAATGGAGTTCAGGGCAAACGTTTGTTGCAGGACACACCTATACAGTAACTGTTGGCCGCGTTAAAACTAGTATTGCCGGTCATGATAGCAACTTGATTGCTGGCCCAAAGACTACATGGACGGCTAGTGATAACTTTGACGGTGCGACTGATATCAATGGTAAAGCATTACAGTTAAGTGATGTAAAAGTCACCGGTAGTGTAAATACGCAAGTGCCCGGCGATTATTCGATAACGTATGGTTACGTGGATAGTCAAGGCAATAATGTCAGCAAGAAGGTAGTTGTGCACGTTACAGCCACTCAAGCGTGGGTATCAGCACATGACAGTTATTTAGTTGCAGGTCCGAATACTACGTGGACGCCTAGCGATAATTTCAATAGCGCAACTGATGCTAATGGCAAGCCGCTACAGTTAAGTGATATGACAGTCACAGGAACCGTAAATCCACAGGTTACTGGTGGGTATTCGATCACGTATAGTTATGTGGATAGCCAAGGGAATCACGTTAGTTGGACGGCGGGCGTATACGTCACAGCCAGCAAGGCGAGCGTAAAGGGCCACGACAGTAACCTAATTGCCGGCCCGAATACGACGTGGACTGCTAGCGATAATTTCGATGGCGCGACTGATGCTAAAGGTAAACCGTTGCAGTTAAGTGACGTCAAGGTAACCGGCAGCGTAAATCCACAGGTCCCAGGCGATTATTCTGTAACTTACAGTTATACAGATAGTCAAGGAAACAATTTTGATAAGACGGTGGTTGTTCGTGTCACAGCTAGTCAGGCAAACGTGAAGGGCCACGACAGTAACTTGATCGCAGGTTCCAATACAGTGTGGACTGCCAGTGATAATTTCGATGGCGCGACTGATGCCAATGGCAAACCGCTGCAGTTAAGTGACGTTAAAGCAACTGGCAGCGTAAATCCACAGATGCCTGGTGATTATTCTGTAACTTACAGTTATGTAGATAGCCAAGGCAACAATGTTAACAAGACGGTGGTTGTTCACGTCACAGCAAGCCAAGCAAGCGTAATCGGCCATGATAGTAATTTGGTTGCTGGTCCCAATACCACGTGGACCGCTAATGATAATTTCGACGGCGCGACTGATGCCAATGGAAAGGCCCTACAGCTCAGTGACGTAAAAGTAACGGGCACTGTAAATTCACAGGTGCCTGGTGACTATTCGGTAGCCTACAGTTATATAGATAGCCAGGGCAACAATGTCACCAAGTTGGTGATTGTCCATGTTGCAGCTAGCAAAATTAGTGTATCAGGTCATGACAGTTCCTTAATTGCGGGTCCGAATACAAAGTGGACAGCCGCTGATAACTTTGACGGTGCAACTGATATAAGTGGCAAGCCACTGCAACTAAATGATGTGAAGGTAACTGGAAGTGTAAATCCCCAAGTTGCTGGCGATTATTCGGTCATTTACAGTTATGTAGATAGCCAAGGTAACAAGGTCAGCAAAACCGTTGCAGTTCATGTGCTGAACAGCCAAGCCAGCGTAACCGGCCATGACAGTAACCTAGTAGCTGGTCCAAATACGACATGGACGGCCGCTGACAACTTTGACGGTGCGACCGACCTTACTGGTAAGCCATTGCAGTTAAGTGACGTAAACGTGACTGGAAGCGTAAATCCTCAAATGCCCGGCGATTATTCGGTAACGTACAGTTATGTGGACAGTCAAGGTAACAATGTAAATAAGATAGTAGTCGTTCATGTCACGGCTAGCCAAGCCAGCGTATCAGGTCATGACAGTAACCTAGTAGCTGGTCCAAATACTTCGTGGACGGCCGCTGATAACTTTGACGGTGCGACTGATGCCAACGGTAAGCCACTGCAGTTAAGTGACGTAAACGTGACTGGAAGTGTAAATCCCCACGTTGCGGGCGATTATTCGGTCAGTTACAGTTATGTAGATAGCCAAGGCAACAACGTCAGCAAGACTGTTGCCGTTCACGTCGCCGCCAGCCAAGCCAGTGTAGACGGCCATGACAGTAATCTAGTTGCAGGTCCCAATACCACATGGACTGCCAGTGATAACTTTGATGGCGCGACTGACGTTAACGGTAAGCCACTACAGTTAAGCGACGTAAAAGTGACTGGAAGTGTAAATCCCCACGTTGCGGGCGATTATTCGGTAACGTACAGTTATGTGGACAGTCAAGGCAACAGCATCAGTAAGACAGTAAATGTTCATGTCACGACTATTAAGGATGAAACAACAAACGATCAGAAATCCGCAGGTGATTCAAGCCAAGAATCATCTACCATAGCCAAACCTGGTATGACTTCTGCGGCTGAATCTTCAACGCAAAATCAAGAAAACGTGTCTGTCGGGGTAGCAAAGGACGGCCTGCCAAAGATTTCATCTACGTCTGATTCTCAAGGCTCTCAAGCTACGAAAGCCAAAACCACGGCACTACCGAAAACAGGACAACATGCTGAACAAAGCCTGTCTCTGCTAGGGTTGATTTTGGGTCTATTGGGATTTGGTTTGTACCGTCCCAAGCGTGATAAAAAGTAAATTTGGTTATCTGAAATAAAAGCAGCCTCCAAATGAAATGGTTTTTTAACCAACTCATTTGGGGGCTGTTTTTGATAAGCTTGTAATGCAACGCGTTAACTTTTCACACCATAGGCTTTCCCAGCGTACGTGATTTTACCAGGCTCTCGTCCAAAAATAGTTGCGTATTCGGCTAGTCGCCGTTCAATCAGTCGTTTGCGCTGTTTATTAATAATCTTGTATGCGTCCACGGTGGCATTGAGCTTCTTCGTTGTGAGTTGATATCGCCAAGTGCCATACAAATCGCCATCAATTAGGATGACCGGCTCAATCTGGCCACCGGTATGCCAGATCTTCTTTTGATGTTTCGTGGTGAGCCACGTTTTGTCCGCATAGCCAATCAGTAAGGGATCAAACTTGCATAGCATGATTAGCGCAGGCATTTTGGCGGGCACATTATCTGTGGATCCGTAGTACGTTTTACCGTCATATTCAAACGTTGCTAAACTGCTCAGGTCCATTTCCGTAAGGTGGAGCGTCGTTTGGGAAAGGCCGGCAAAGTGGGCGTAGTCTTGAAACGTGGCTGGACCGTAGGCGGTAAAGTAAGCAATTGCATAACGCTGAAGTGTCGGTAATAGCGATTGCTGGGGCACTGGCGGACAGGCGGTGAAACTGGTGTTGGTGGCAGCAATGGCAGGCAGGTACAACCGGCCGTGCATTGATTCGTCTAACAAAAGAGCACTCCAAGTGAAGAGGATGGGGGCTTGCTCACCAAACTCAGCGAACAGTTCGTCACGGGTAAAGTGGGGATGCGCTTGACCAAACGTGTGAAAGTGGTCGAAGGCTTCTTGCGGATCAATGTTGTTTTCGCGCAGGTGTTTAGTGACCCATGTGGCACGGTCGCCGAAAATGGTGACGAATTCTTGCCACGAGCGTTGTGTGAATAGATGCAAGGTTTGCCGATTGCCCCAAGCTTTAACAATTGGTGACGCCTGCACGGCTGTTTGAAAGTCTTGCGGGGCGATGTTGTCGATTCGATTATATAAATTTAGTAATGCAGCATTGCCGTATTGGGCTTGGATACCCAGCAAGTGATCAACCGTTTGTGCCAGCGTTCTATTGGCAGGGTTAACCAGTAAACTATTTTGGAGACGCAGGTGCCGAATCTCCGTTTGCGTGATGGTGTTTGTCATATGAGTTCCTTTACTGATTCAAATTAGTTAGCATTAGTAAAATCTTGAGCTTTGTTCACGTAAATGATGCGACATCTGTATTCTAGACCAGATGTCAATTTAGCGTGCCAAGTTAACAATTAGTGTATAGTGTATGTAATATTTCAAATGAGGTGGATAATATGCCCATTCCAAAGAGCCAACCAATTAAACGTGAGACAGCGACTGACCATGCCTATCAGCAAATTCGCAGCTGACTGATTGATGGCACGCTAGAACCAGGCGAAAAACTAGCAGAAACTGCGTTGGCAAACGCGATTTCGATCAGTCGGACACCAGTACGCGAGGCTTTACAACGTTTGGCAACGGATGGTTTCGTTATTATGAATACAGGGCAAGTCACGCGGGTGGCGCCACTGTATCATGATGACGTAGCAACGTTATACCAGCCAATGGCCGCCATTGAAGGACTAGCTGCTCAGCTAATGGTCAGCAAGATCAGTCCTGCCGAGCGTGATGAACTGCAAAAAATCGATTCGCGGCTAACGACGGCTTTGCATAAACAAGATGTTGAAACAGAACTGAGCGTTGACCGAGCTTTTCACGAGCAGGTTTTAGCGGTTACTGACAATCCCTATTTAACGCAGTTTAGTGATTTCCTATACAGTCACATTTTACGGTTTGAAACATACTTCTTCAGTCACCATGATGTCAGTATTGATATCAATGGTCGACAGCACGAAGCGTTATTAAGCGCAATTGATCATCATAATGCTGAGGCGGCCAAACAGGCGTTGACCAATGATTGGTTGGAAACCATGACGCAGATTCAACGGGCGCAGGAACAAGATAACTAAATTTTAGAATACTGTATACAATATCCACTGGATGCAATAAAAGATACCCCTAATTATTGGCTATTTTGAAGTCTAATAATTAAGGGCATTTTTTCTTGAAGCAATATTAAATTGTTTGCGTGATATTAGTAAGGACTTGTGATAAAAGATCTTGGGGTAATGATTCCACAAATACTGGTTGTCTCTCTAAATAATTGAAAGATTTCAGTTGTTCTGTGAAAATAGTGCCATCAGTATTTGTGCGTTTATCGAGTTTAACGTGCAACGGATGATAGTAATTTCCATGTGAGATTGGCACCAACCACATAAAAGGTGATGTGTGAGATAGAATTTGTTTGCTAACTACCACTGCGGGTCGCCAGCCTCGTTGCTCATGGCCTTTTGAAGGGTCAAAACTAAGCTTTATGATGTCACCTTGTTTCGGCAAATATCGTGACTCTGTCATCACCAAATCTCCTGTCCAGTTGAGGGTGTGTCCCAGTCCTTGAGATCCTTAGGCTGTTGATAACTTTCAGGAGTTCCCTTATATTCAGCGTATTTTTCTGACAGTGTCTGGGTAACTGGTTCAAGTTCAACAATTGTTTTACCATTTGATTTTTTGGTCTTAATTTTTAAATTGTCACCGACTTCCAGATTGGCTGCCTTTAGAATACTTTTGCTTATAATTATTCCATTACTATTACCCCAAGGTCGTAGTTTAACGATAGAACTTTGATTAGTCATCACGCTCACCACCTTTTTAGCAAAGTATAAACACATGTTTAAACTTTGTCAAAGGATTAATCCTCTCAAACATCATAATCGCAAAAGATTGAATTCATCAAAGTTAAGCGATACAATACCCGTGTAAAACTTAATAGGCGATGACGTTCGCCGCAAATAATTGTTGATAATTTGATGACGTCTACTGCATGTGTATTTTTCGTGCAGTAGGCGTTTTTTTTATTTATATTGGAAAATTGGAAAGGTCAATTAGCTATGGATAAACAGTTGACGCTAGGCGGGTTAAGTCGCCAAGAGGCCGAAATACGTCTTCAACAAAATGGACTGAACGAAGTTTCGGAAACAAAATTCAATTTTTGGAAGGCCATACTTATCCGCCTTTGGGAACCGTCCGCATGGATTCTCGAAACGGCATTAGTGATTGAAATTATTCTTGGCAAAGAGATTCAGGCTGGTTTTATTGTTTTGATGTTACTATTCGCTGCGGTGAACGGTGCAATTCAATCTGGGCGATCCAACAAGGTGTTGCATCAACTTGCGCACGAACTAACCCCTCAGGTTTCCGTTTGCCGATCAAAGCAATGGCAAAAAATGGATGCTAAGAAACTAGTGGTTGGTGATCTAATCAATTTACGAAGTAGTGAAATTGTGCCTGCAGATGTGAAACTCGTGTCGGCAGATCTTGAGCTGGATGAAAGCAGCATTACTGGCGAATCGAATTCGGTCAAGCGGCAGAAAGGCGAGCAGGCATTTGCTGGAACGGAGGTTGTGAGTGGTGATGCTTTAGCAATTGTGACGGCAACGGGGATTAATAGTCGTTCTGGTAAAACAATCAGTTTAGTTAATCAAAATTCTGCCCCTGGTCACTTGCAGCAACTGTTAGGAAAAATCATTGGTTATCTTGCCATTTTGGATGCTATCTTAGCCGTTATCATGATTATTGTTGCCGTCGTCCGGCACGAAAACTTGATTGAAATGTTACCTTTTTTGGCAATGCTCTTTATTGCGACAATTCCGATTGCGATGCCTTCAAGTTTTGCAGTTGCCAACTCAGTAGAAGCAAATATATTGAGTAAAGAAGACGTACTAGTTAGTGATTTAAGCGGAATTCAGGAAGCAGCTAACATGGATGTCTTACTGGTTGATAAGACGGGGACAATTACTGTCAATCGACCACAGGTAACGGCGTTTTATAATCTATCTGAATTGACGGACGATGAGGTGATCCGTAACGCTGTTAGCGCGGCGGACATTGTTAACCCAAGTGTCATTGATCAAGCCATCATCAATTACGCGGCAGACAAGAACGACCGCTCATTAACCGTCAAACAATTTCAACCGTTTGATGCGACTATTGGTTATTCGGTCGCAATCGTTGGGCCTGATAGACAATCCATTTACCTTGGGGCGCTCAAACGGTTGATGACGATTGACGATGGTCAAACTCCCATTCCCGCAACGGTTGATTACAATGCTGGCCGAACGGTAGCGGTAATGCGGAGCAATCGATTATTAGGCATCTTTGTCTTGCAGGATCAACCACGTGCTGACAGTACGGCATCGATTCAGGCATTGCAGGAGCGCGGCGTGAAGGTAGTAATGCTGACTGGTGATAACCGGAAAACGGCCCAAATTATTGCCAATCAAGTTGGTTTAAACGGAACCGTTTTACCCTTCGCCGATTTAAACAATGACACAGCGATTGACAAGTTAGCTGGAATCGCAGAAGTTGTCCCCGAAAATAAGTTAGCGATGGTCAAGCAATTTCAACGTCGTGGCTATATCGTTGGCATGACTGGCGATGGTGTTAATGACGCGCCGGCACTCAAACAGGCCGAAGTGGGGATTGCTGTGGCAAATGCGGTGGATTTAGCCAAACGATCAGCCAAGCTAGTGCTCATGACAGATGGCTTAAGCTCAATCGTTAAAATCCTCGATAGTGGACACCGTGTTTATCAGCGAATGATGACCTGGACGATTACCAAACTTTCGCGAACGGCTGCACTAACAATGCTACTCACATTTGGCTATCTGGTCTTTCGTTTCATGCCCCTCACGTTAAATGCCATGATATTGGTGGCGATTCTAAATGATTTGGTAACGCTGGTTCTTGGCACGGATAACACGCATATTACGTTACAACCAGAAAAATGGAACCTGAGTAACTTAAGCAAGGTAGCAGGCGTGTTTGCATCAGGCTGGACTATCGTCGGGGCTGTGTTTGTGACGACATTAGTTAAAATGGGTTATTCGGTAGGTCAGGTTAGCACAGGGTTGTATGTCTATTTAATCTTCAGTGCGATGTTAACGATTCTGATGACTCGCACAACAAGAGCGTTTTGGCTAAGCAAGCCTAGTTTATCTGTGATCATTGCGATTACGTTAAACTGTTTGTTGACGTTGCTGTTAGCGGCCTTGGGATGGGGCATCACTCAGATTTCAGGGGTGTTAATTGGTATGACTGTCGCTTTGACGATTATCATAGCTATGGTATTAACATTAATCTGGAAATTGATTAATTTAAGTCGTTAGGCGGCATAGATTATCAATATGAGCTGATCTAAGTTTATGGATGAGGTTATTTTCCCCACAAGAACTGAATAATATACCGGTTAACTTCATCGTTATCATGCAACTTGCTATGTTGGGCATTCGATCCTTTGATCATGTGCTCAACATAGCTTTTTGGTTTGTTGCCTAATAAATATTTCAGTGATTGCGCCGAAACGTTGCTGACACTGCCATCAGAATTAGAGCCGTCACCGAGGTTGCCGTAGATGTTCATAACGTCGACTTGCTTTGTTGGATAATTATTACGGTGTTTCAGCATGTACCTGTATGAACTGTTAAGATGCTGTGGCTTGCCGTTTGCTAACAAATGATTGCGGTTAGCTTTGTCGTCCATGCCAAGGATACCGTCGAAATGACCGGCCAGATCGGCCTGCTTTTGCAGTTGAGGGAGTGAACGTTGCTTGCCGTAGTTGACTTCGTAGTACATGAGGGCCAGATTGCCCATTGAGTGAGCGACAACGTTGAATTTGGTGATGTGATATCTTTTCTGCAGAGTGGTCAGTACGTTTTTAACCCATCGTGCATCGTTGTTGTAATTTGATTCACGGTTGTTGGTAAACAGCACTTGGACCAGTGGATTGACCCTGCCCGTTTGCCACTTACCACTGAGCGTCACGTGACCAGAACGGCTGACGTGAGCGGTTAACACTTTTTGCGCGACCCCAACCTTTTGAGCCGCTGCGATAATATTGTTAGCAGACGAAGGGCCACCGCCGTAACCGTGCAGGAAAATGGTCGGTGTTTGAGAATAGTTGTATTTGCTATGATTTTGTTTGGTAGCTGCTTGCGTTTGAGCGGTAAGAATAAGCGTCAGTGCAATGACAAACGTACCAAGTAGTGCGAAAGCTCGTTTGAACATAGTGTAAATCCTCCACTTGAATGATTTTTAGTATCGCTATTGTACGGTGACTGTCTTGAATTCGGCAAACAAAGCTATTTGATTGTCGGAAATTCGTCTCTTAGTGCGCATTCGCAATTGACTTTGCCCATGGAAACACTGATGATCGTAACCAACAGGAGGCGATACAGATGGCAAATGAGATTACGATCCGTCCCTTTGTGGATACAGATGCCGAGGAAACGGCCGCCATGGTGAAAGATGTGTTACTGACAGTTAACGTCAAAGATTACGGCGAGACGCTGATGTTAAAAACGGCTGCTGAACATGATGCAGCCCATCTTCGCGCGATGGCGCATTATGCTAACTTCTATGTTGCTGTGAACGATGTAAACGAAATCGTCGGTTGCGGCGGCATTAGCAATTATTGGGATGTGCCACAAGAGGCGATCATTTTAACGGTGTTTGTCGAGCGCCATCAGCAGCGTGCGGGGATCGGTCATAAAATGATGCACCAGCTGATGAATGATCCTGTATTTTTGCGATCCAAACGAATCGAAATTCCGGCTGCCATCAGTGCCGTGCCATTTTACCAACAGTTTGGTTTTGACTATAAAGGTGGCCGAACAGAACCAGATGATGAGGGGAATATCCGGTTGGAATTATTCAGAACGATAAAAGATGATTATAAGAAGGCTTAGCTAGTTTAAAAGCGTTACTTGAGTGCATTTTATCGCACCATTCAAGTAACGCTTTTCTAAATTTATAGATCATTTTTCGTTAGACTAGTTGATTATTTAGTTATGCGCCAGCATGCTTTCAGCAAACGTTTTAACAGCCTGGATTTGATCAGGTTTCAAGGTGACGTTTTTCTTGGCACCGATCATGCCTTTACCGCCCATCATTTGATGGAAATGACCGATTACTGGAATACCTTGTTTGTCAGCCAATTTGGTTAAGGACTTATCAGCCGGCGTTTCCGGGCCACCAGAAGTGGTGAAGATGGCAATGTGCTTAACCTTGGTAGCATCTAAAGATCCCACATAGGCACTTAGTGTTTTATCTGGACGCAACATGTAAGTACCGCCGCCGACAAAAAGGACATCAACTGGATCAGCAGGTAGCGGTGTGTCGATATTTTCAGCCTGAACACCAGCTACCGCTGCAATTTGATTGGCGAATGCCTCTGTGTTGCCATTACGAGTTTGATAGCGAACTGCAATTGTCATACTAAAGCCTCCAAGTTCTAAGTAATCTTGGCTTTAGTATAGGTGCGGTGGAAAGCGTTTGCAAGATATTCGAAATGTGATTTTTAGGCATCCTGATAGGTTGAATTGTGTGCACAGTTGTTAATATTATTAAATATAATGTGAACTGCTAATATCTTAAATATGTGGCATTATGGACGTTGAGGTAACCTCAGAAATTGATCAAGATAAGGTGTTGAAAATGGAAAATACAGAAAAATTTGATGAAAAACAGTTTAGTTGGCTAGGTAAAGTTAGTGACTCAAATATTGAGAGAAAATTTTTAAATCCTTACAAGGTCGCAAACCTAGCTAATTGGGAAACATCGGCCACGGCAATATTGCGTTTCTTTTTAGATCCACGTGAAAACCATGGATTAGGTGATATAGTAGTTTGTGCGTTGGTAGACTGTATTAATGAGCAACAACACAGCAATTTTCTTTTTTCAGAGGTTTGGAGTGTGACAACTGAAAATGTGACAGATTTAAACAAGAGAAGTGATATTGAAGTCATATTTGATACAGGATCACTAGTTATTGAAAATAAACTCAGCGCTGAAACGGGGTACAATGACCTTGACGGGTATAGGAAAACGGCTCACCTGAATTATGAAAAGATTGCAGATACTCCGCAAACTAACGCGAAGAACTATGGTGGATATTTGAGTAGAAAAAGATTATCGAACGCAAAAGTGGATAAAGGAGACTTAAAATCCCTTGGTGATTTTTATATTACATATAATGATCTTTTTAGAAAAGTTAGAGAAAAAATTATTGAGCGAAGCCAAAACCTTGCGTTTGCTGAGATGTATAAAAATAGTGAAGCAAAGAGAATTTGGGAGAACTTTGAAAGTGCGGTTAGTATGACAGAAAGAGACGATGAATTAAAGGCAAACATGAGTCGAATAGTAAATGTTGAGAGCCAAAGAGAATTTGATAAGGATGTTGAGAACTTTAACATATATGTTAAGAGCGTAGCTAGAACGATGAAGCAGGTTCTTGATGAAATTAACCAGAGTGTGCTTGAACTGATTTATCAGTCTGTTAATTCGGATGAAATAACTGATTTTAAACCAGATTTTGGATCTAATTATCCTTCAACTCAATTTGCATTGTTTGAAGGGGTTACTCGAAACGCAATAATGAATGATGATTCGTTAAAAAAATCAAAATATAGTTCTTTTTTTTCCAGTTTAGGCAAGGACTGGGGATATTATCTGTTTTACAGTTTCGGGCATATGTTTGAACTTGATTCATCCAAGATATATTTAAAAATGTTTAAACTAAACGATGGGCAGGTTACAAAGTTAATCACTATTAGAGATTTTGAAGACAGACGTGCTCCAAAAAAAGACGGAAGTAAGGATTACGCACTAATAGATTTGAGCGCTGAATGTCAAGATAGTATTGATTATAATTCTATGGCCGAGGAAATTTATACAGCCTTCGTTAGTGTGGCTCCAAAATGGCCAAATGTTTAGATCGTTACCGTATTTATTTCTGCCCTGAGCGTAATCGTAGTTACATTCAGGTGCGTACTTTTCATCCAGCGACAGACTGCTACACTAGAATCTGTGGGCGATTAATGTGGTCAGTGTTTGAGCACGTAATCGTCAGTGACTATAAGAAATCTGACATTCGATGCCAGAGAATTATGATAAAGTTGATGTGAAAAATAGCTTAGGGGGAGACATAAACTATGCAATATCGTACGTTAGGTAAAACTGGCTTTAAAGTCAGCGAAGTTTCGTTAGGCACCTGGCAACTTGGTGGTAAATGGGGCGATCCGTTTAGCGAAAAAGATGCTTTGGACACGTTGGAAGCCGCTTATGATGCGGGGGTCAATTTCTTTGATACCGCTGATATTTATCAAGATGGTGCCAGTGAAAAAGCCATCGGTAAGTTTTTGAAGGGCAAAGAAGACAAGGTCCACGTGTCGACTAAAATTGGTCGCAAACTTGATCCGCATGTTGCTGAAGGTTACACCAAAGAAAACATCGACAAGTTCGTGGACGAATGTTTGACCAACATGGGTGTCGACAGCTTGGACAACGTTCTGTTACATTGCCCACCAACTGCCGTTTACTACAATCCAGAAGTCTGGTTCGAACTGGATAACCTGAAAAAGGCCGGCAAGATCCAAAACTACGGCGTGAGTGTTGAAAAGGTTGAAGAAGCCATTAAGGCATTGAGCTACAACATTTCAACTGTTGAAATCATCTTCAACATGTTCCGTTTGCGCCCAGCTGATTTATTCTTCAAACTGGCTAAGGAACAAAACGTCGGTATCTTGGCGCGGGTACCACTGGCTTCCGGCTTGTTATCCGGCAAGTACACGGCCGACACTAAGTTTGGTAAGAACGACCACCGTTCATACAACCGTGACGGATCCGCCTTTGATAAGGGTGAAACATTCTCCGGCGTGGATTACATGACTGGTGTAAAGGCTGCCGATGAATTGAAAGAACGGTTGGGTTCAGACAACTTGGCCCAAACGGCTTTGCGGTGGATTTTGATGTTCGATGCTGTTTCCACGGTTATCCCTGGTGCATCTAATCCACAGCAAATTGACCGCAACGTAAGCGCCGCTGATGCTCCAGCATTGACACACGACCAAATGCTCATCGTCAACGATGTTTACAACAAGTACATTAAGAATCCAGTTGAGTATTTGTGGTAAAAGGTTAGAGCGTGAACAGACCCGAGTCTGTGAACGCGTTTGTGTTGTAATAAAAAGCTTGAGCAACAACATCAAACAACCACTGTGAAGGTGAATTTTGCCTTTATAGTGGTTGTTTTGAGTTGTGCACGGGTTGCTGGGAGGTAGTGGCACGATTATCGCTAGATGGAAGCATCTTAAAGGTGAAAGCTCAACTGTTTTCTCCACGCCTTCTAAGAATTAATACAAAACTGAGTTTATCCATTATAAAGTTAAAAGATACGTCTCAAATCAAAAAACGTCGTATAATGACACATACGAGGAGGCGATTTTATGTCTGAATTAACCGAAAAAAAGCAGATGAAACAGTTGAGTGACGACGTGAGCGAATTACGAAAAGCCTACAATCAAGGTACTTTAGTAAAGTTAATTGCAAAGGCACCAGATCGTGTTACTCAGGAGGTAGCGTTTACTGCTTACCGGACATTTCTTGCTGAGGATAGCAGAAAAATAATTGAAGAAAAGAAATTTATCCGATGACTTCACCAGTCCTTTTGATTATCGCTGGTGTTAACGGTGCCGGCAAAAGCACATTGGATTTGACCCTTGAGAAAAGTGGTCATGTCTTCAGTAATTTTAAAAGAATTAATGTTGACGATATTGTGCGTCAACAACATAGTGACTGGCGTGAATTAAAGGCTTATTTAGCTGCATTTAGAACTGCCGCAGTTCTTTTTCGGCAATACGTCAGTCAAAAACAGTCTTTTATATGGGAGACAACGTTGGCAGGACATCCGCGTCAAGAAATAGAGTTTGCTAAGGCGAACGGATTTAAGATTGAAGTTCGATACGTGGGGTTGTCTTCTCCAGATATAGCCATTCGGCGAGTTCACAAAAGAGTTAGGCTGGGTGGACACGGAGTTGAAGATTCGGTAGTAAGAACGCGTTACGAAAGATCTTTAAAGCATCTTGTGCAACTAAGTGATTTGTTTGATGAATTAGAGATAATCGACAACACTAATCAAATGCTCGAAACAATCTATATGTATTCAAATGAACTAAAGGTATTGATTGATGAAAGAGACGGGTATGATTGGGCAAAGAAATTAGTATTTAATTTCTGATTTAGGCTTCGGATATTATTTTGCCCGCCTAAAGTAAACGTCTATTTGTAATTAAGCGTGGGAGCTGTCACGGATAATATAAACTTTGTATTAACTATTGCTTTTAACTGAATTTGAAAAAAATGATTAAGGCGGACATTTAATGTCTGCTTTTTCGTTATACCCATGTGTAAATTTATTTCAAAGATTATTTGAACAGTAGCTGATAAAATAAGGTCATACAATACTATTACGTTGGGTAGTGAAAGTTCATGGCCAAAAAATATTTTAGTCGTCATTCCAGAACGCCACATACATAGAAATTTTTTAAGAATCGTAGAGACAATCCAAAATGGCGGCAAGAGTTTCTACAAATTCGCTCAGCTCGTCGACGCTCAATGGTATTACGATTGACTGTGGTTCTTGTGCTTTTCGTTGCAGTAATGGGTGGATACACAGTATATACGCGTGTATTTAAGGAAAGCGCAATACCACAGACAAATACTGGCGGTGCAAAGCAAGCTAGAACATCAGTAGATAATAACCAGCAGCAAGAAAATAGTGAGAGTTTAACTAATGACGCCGATTCTAGCTCGTCCAGCATCGATGAATCGAGCACTGAGGCTATTAGTAATCCTAAACAGAGGGACTTAGATGTTAACGCTATCGTAAATGGTGACTTATCTTCGTTAGTTGGTACTTGGAAAAATGGTCAAGGTGCCACGCTTGTTATTAATGCGGACGGCACAACAAACAACGCAGAATCAATTAAGACGAATGGAATGCCAAGTGATGTAAGCGGCGGACCATATGTCGGATTAACAGATGGTCATACTGGAGCGGTATTAGCCCTGTTTAAAATAGGTTACAAAAATCCAAAAGGAGATCAATCAGATTCGACGAAGCCAAGGTTAATAATTACTCAGCAAGCAACCAATTACTCATCGGATATGTATTTTTACCGTCAGTAACAACATAAAAAAATATCTTAAATACAACAACAGGCCAGCCTTATTTTTAGGCTGGCCTGGTTCGTGCTTTATTGAATTCTTTATCTTTAAACGTTTTTGAAGAGTTATACAGGCCGTTTTCAGAATTACGTACAATGAAGTCTTCTTAGGTGGTCAAATAGAAGTTAGATGCAGGTTTTAAAGTAGGTCGCACATTCAGTCTCTCTTAAAATCACATTTTTTATTTTAAATCATTTGAGAGTTATGTGTGGATTGGTCTTCGTCCGCACCTTCTAGAGAACGGTTTTTCATCAAGTTTCGTTCAGCAATCCGCATTGCAAACCGGATGCCGCGGTCGATAGTCTTGTACGAAAACTTGCGAACGGCGATAACGACGGCTCGGTCGCCCCAAGATAACTGGTAGCGTGTTTTTGGATTAACGGTCGTAGCCGCTTTGAACATCAGGTGGGCGATATCATCCGCTGTGGCGCTGAAGTTCATGCTGGCGTGAGCGTAAATTTCAACCATTTGACGGTAAGGGGAATCCTTTGGCGTTGCTTCCAACATATGATCTGCAGCAACCTGTTGCCAGTTCGTTTTCGTGCCACCTGGTTCGATGATGATGACGTCAATGCCGAAGTCCTTAACTTCCAAACGAAGGGAGTCGCTCAAGGCCTCCAAAGCGTGTTTGGAAGCGTAGTACCAGCCACCAAGTGGTGAGTACATTTGGCCACCGATAGAAGAATTGTTCAGGATTTTACCAGCATGTTGGGCACGCATTGTTGGTAAGACGAGTTGAATCAAATCCGCTGCCCCGAAGACATTTACGTCGAATTGACGTTTGGCCTCAGCCTGGTCGACGTCTTCAACGGCCCCCATGGAACCATAACCGGCGTTGTTGATCAGCACGTCAATGCGGCCTTCGTTTTCCAATGCGGCATCGACAAACGCCTTGTTGGAATCGTGGTCTGTGACATCCAATTTCATCGTATGGATGCCTTGTTGTTCTAGCTCAGCCATCGGTTCCGTGTGACGGGCGCCAGCGTAAACCGTGTAGCCAGCGTTATTGAATTGAATGGCAGCGGCCTTGCCCATGCCTGATGAAGCACCAGTAATTAAAGCAACAGATTTAGTCATAATGAAGTTCTCCTTTTTGATGTTCAAACGAACAGTAGTGATGTTGTCAGCGTTAATCTCGTTTGAAGAATGATTGTTCTTTTTAGATTTAAAATAAAAACTCATTCGCGATGAGCATGTGACTAATATAAAAGAATGAACGTTCTTTGTCAACTATAAATTCAAAAATAAATAATAAATTGACGAGGAACAACCATTCTTTTATAATGTAATGCATGCGAACAAAGAATGAACAACGGCCACAGGAAATTATTGATGTCGTGGCGCACATGGTGATTGAGGAAGGCATTTCCAGCATCGCCATGGGGAAGGTGGCCAAGCGCACCGGCATCTCACAATCGAATATTTATTTGTACTTTAAGAACAAGGATGATTTACTCAAACAGGTATTCTTGGCGCAAAAAACCAAAATTAACAACTATATGTATGACCACTTTAATGAGCAACCTAACGTGATTGATGATATGAAGCTCTACGCGCGTATCGTTTATCAGTTTGCGATGGAATACCCTGTCGCGATGGATGTTATCACCCAGTATGAGAACTCACCAATTTTCACACAAATTGACATTTCAGCAGAAGAAGCCGAAATGGATTTTGATCGTGTGACAGTGTTGGTCAAACAGGGAATGAAAGATGGCATTATTCGTGACACTGATCCATATGTGCTGATGGCCATTGCGTTTGATACGCTGGTTCGTTACGCCAAGTCGGTTCGTGACAAGATTGTCGATCCGATTCAAGTACCATTGGAGACAATTTTAGATATTCTGGAAGCGGCATGGTTGGCACCAAAAGAATAGGTAAACGAAAGGCAATCGCGGATTAATTCTACGATTGCCTTCTTTTATAGCTTATTTAGTTTCGTCATTGTTATCATGCCGGCGTTTAGCTTCATTTTTCAGCATTTCATACTGTGCTGACATATTGTCGTAAATTTGTTTGGCGTTATCCAAATTCTTCTTGGTGACATTCAAACGACCAGCCAACTCTGCGTTCGAGTAACCGGATAATCGTTGTTGGGTGTGTACAGTCATTTTGTAGGCGTGAGAGACAGCACCGTAACTGACACGGCCTAACTCAACGATTTCAGTGCCGACACCCTTGAAACTTGGCTGCGTGCTAAACCGGTCAATGCTGGTAACGGCGTGTTGGCTGACATGAGTGTTCCAATAAGTGATCAGTGGGCCAGTAAAGAAGGCGACGATAATTGTTGCGATGCCGACTGGGCCGCCAGCTAAAAGCGCAGCGAGCATGAAGAGGACATCTTGAACAATCCGGACGATGCGGTATTGAATGTGCAAACGGTCCGACGCAATTGGTGCAATCGCATCATAAGGGGCAACCCCAAGGTCGGCGGTCATGTATAGAGAAGCACCTAACGTAAATAGCAACAGACCAATAATGGCATCCGCCAAAATCGTAAACAGGTTAACAGTCGACGGTAAAATCGATTTATAAATGGCGGAGAACCACTGAATTTCGTAACCGACCAGCACCATGTTCAGCACGGTCCCAATCCCGATTTTCTTGCGGTCAAGTAAAACGATGAAAACGAAAATGACCACGTTGGCGGCCAATTGATATGTACCTAAACTGAGGCCAAACTTATTCGCCATGCCGGTGTTTAATGCGGTGAAGGGATCCAAACCGACTTGGCCTTCGCGTAAGAAGGTAGTCCCGAGTGATAAGATGGCAATGCCGAAGAACGACATCAGTGTTTTTAAGGTCACACTGATGACCTTGTTGGGTTGAGGTTGATCCTTGGTTGATTCGATGTTTGTCATAGAGACCTCCTAGGACGTTAACTACTTAAATTATCGTCTAACATACAAAAAATTATCGTTGATTTCAGGGGTTAGTGCTTCGTTGGTCTATTAGAAGGCTAAGATGGAAAGTGATGAACGACTGGTCTCACAGCCGTTTGCGACCATATTGGTCCGTGGATTAAGTTAACGTTAAAAAGTTGCACTTACACGGCGAAGTCTACGCGATGGGATGCTATCGAATCGGCAGACGTGTAAACTAGTTAGTAATGAATTTACTGAGAGGAGGGACGAATCGTGGCACAAGTTAATGAACAAAATGACCCGAATCGCACAGATATTGGCGATTTTCTGAAAGTGTTTGCCTGCACCGCAGTGATGTTGCAAACGGTCCTCGGATTCGCCCTCGACGTTGGTCCGAACACCGCTCAGCAATCTTGGATTATCGGCTGGTACAATGCCGTTAAGTTCACCGCGCCAGCCTTCATTTTTGGAATCCTCTACACAACGGTCCGAACGACCTCACTGCGAACCTTGCATGGCGATTATCTGCCCTATCTGCAGAAGCAGTGGACAGCCTTGTTTACGCCAACCATTTGGTGGACGTTGGCTTATCTCGTCTTAATGCCGAGTCTGCAACAACGGGAACACTTCGACGGTCTAGTGAGTTTCAATTGGCAGTTTGTGAACGGCAACGCGGCGCTACACCTGTGGTACAACACGATGATGTTGCAATTCATTATCTTAATGCCACTGTTCGTCGGCTTAACTCGATGGCTGACCGGTCATTCTGGAAGAGGCGTAGCGGTTAGTTTGATCACCCTAGTTGGTTACGTTTGGTGGGTCGCCATTTACGATGTGGAAGTCTTCAACGGCCCGCGTGCAAACGACTGGTACCTGCTGGATCGTGTGTTTATTAGTTTTATTCTGTACGCCATTGCCGGGATTCTGCTCTGGGTGTTCCGCGACCAGCTGATACCGCTGCTGACTCGTTGGTGGTGGGTCGCCGCCATTACCCTGATTTGGTCCTGGTGGCGCAATAATGTTGAGTTGAAAAGTTTCAATGGCAGCCTGACGTTTGCTAATGCGCCTTATTTAAAACCGACCGGAGTCGTTTACGCGCTGAGTGCGATTGCCCTCATTGTTGCGTTGGCGTTGTGGCTGATCAAACGGCAATCTCAGTTATTGCCCACGGTTCACTTTCTCGCCATCTATGCGTACCGCGCCTTTCTGGGCAACGTGTTCTGGATGAACTTGTTGTGGCAAGGTGAACGACTATTCGGTTGGCAGAGCAACAGTGCACTGGGTGTTCGTGTTGCCGTGACGTATGTGCTCGGATGGGCGATTGCGTTTGGCTTCGCGATTGAAGGTCACCGGCTGGAAACGTGGATTAAAGCGGGTGCCGAACGGATTTACCTGAAAGTCGAACAATCTAAAGCTTGAGTGAACGTAAAAAGCCTTCGCAGATCAAATTCTGCGAAGGTTTTATTTGTCTCTATTTAGTCGGGTCAAACGCCCAGTAGCGCCCAGTCCGTGTTAACAATTCGTCGGCTTGTTCCGGTCCCATGCTACCTAACGGGTACTGGTGAATAATCGGTGAGGTCTTTTGCCAACCTGCTCGGAGTGCATCGATAAACTGCCAGGCAACGGCGATTTCACGCCACTGCGGGAAGTTTTCCGTATTGCCATCGATAATGTCGCTCAGCAGCGATTCGTACGCTTCCGGAGTCTCGAATCCGGTTGCTGGTTGCGTGTTAGCAAGAATTGCGTTGGTCGAGCCAAACGTCTCTTCATCGCTGTCCCGCGTGTTGAGTTGCATGGACAATCCTTCATCGGGATCAATGAGAATCGTCAGGATGTTTGGCGCCAAGTGGTCAATCATCTGATGATGTTCTTCAAACAGTTTGAGCTGTGGAGCTTTGAACATCACGTCAATTCGTGTCGTTTTCGTTGCTAAACGTTTGCCTGTCCGAAAGTAGAATGGCACGCCATCCCAACGGTAACTGTTGAAATTCAGTTCACCGGCGACAAACGTTTCCGTTCGCGAGGTCTTCGGGATGCGCTCCTCGTCGAGATAGGCGGGCTCTTGCTGGTTGCCAAGATACTGACCCAGCACGAATTGTTGATTAACAAGCTGCAGGTCCGGCGTCTTCAACATGCGTAACGCGGCTACTTTGGCCTCCGTCACGTCCTCTTGTCGAAGCGAGATGGGTTGATCCATCGCTAACAAGCTAATCAGTTGGAAAATATGATTCTGCACCATATCGCGGGTTGCCCCCATTTGATCATAGTAACCCGCGCGGTTTTCAAGTCCGACCGTTTCACTCAGCGTTACCTGAACGTTGTCGATGAAGTGGCTGTTCCAGATGCCTTCTGTTAGACCGTTACCAAACCGCGTCAACATGATGTTCTGCACCATTCGTTTCTCGAGGTAATGGTCAATCCGGAAAATCTGGTCCTCGTGGAAGAGATGATTCAATTGTTCATTTAACGCCTTGGCACTGGGATAGTCCTGACCAAACGGTTTTTCGATAACAACGCGTTTATATCCAGGACGGGCCAGAAAACCACTATCTGGCAGGCTGGCAATAATTGGGCTAAACAAGCGCGGCGCAACGGCAAAGTAAAAGACACGGTTGCCGCCGAGATTGAACTGCTTGTCGATATCGTGTGACTTGGCAGCCGCTGCCGTATAGTCCGCAGCTTTAGTCACATCCATCGTTTGATAGAAGATATGTTGTAAAAATCCGGGGATGTCCGGTTTCGTTGACCGTCGTAAAAAGGGCCGAATGAACTCCCGATAATCGTCGTCTGTAAACTTCCGATTCGACAGAATCAGTACCGCAAAGTTCGCGAGCTTCCCAGTATCAAATAGCCCCAGCAACGACGGCATTAACATCCGTGTTGTCAGGTCACCCGTCCCGCCAAAAATCACTAATTGTACGTTTGAAGTTGCCATGTCCGCACTTCCTCCACGCGTTTTGTGATAAATCTAGCATGAAATAAATACAAACGAGCAATTCAGTATTTGAAAATGGGGATTGCGTCATGACTATACAAACAGTATTCATTCAGTGATTTTACGAACATCGATGGCGCCAAATGTAAAATTTAGTCCTCATCGGGAACATACTGATGAACAGCAGGCAAGCGTGTAACAAGATTTGATAGTTCACGATTAAATTGTTGATTGTGCCTAGAGTTAGCATGTAGTTCAATAGAAGATTCGCTATCCCAGGCTTCAATCATTTGGAGCTCATATTGGTTTTCGATATCTTCGAATAAACCAAATGATATATTACCTCTGTCTTTTCTAGCGTGGTCAATTTCAACTAAGGCAGCCTTTTTAAACTGTGTTAACAATTCTTGATCATGTTTGATATGAAATTCGCAGTTAATGATTTGCATAATGGTGTCCTTTCTTGAATAAAACATGTAATGTAAATGTGGATTAAAGTACATTTTCCACAATTGAAAAGTGATATTGTTAGTGGAAAAGTTGGAGGCCTTGTTTTGGAAAAAATTATTCTGGATTGTGACCCTGGTCATGATGATGCAATCGCAATGATGATTGCAGTAGCAAACCCAAATATTGAGTTGTTGGCTGTTACGACCTCTGCGGGGAACCAAACGCCTGGGCGAACATTGACCAACGCTATGTCGTTGTTGACCTTGATGAAACGTCAAGATATTCCAGTAGCATCGGGTGATAAAAAGCCTTTGATGCGTGACTTGATTACTGGTGTTAGCATGCATGGTGTCACTGGTTTGGATGGCGCAGATTTACCGCATCCAGATTTTTTTGCCCAAAATGTACCGGCAACGGAACTAATCGCGAGGGTTTTACAAGAGCAGGATGATCCAGTAACAATTGTGGTTACTGGGCCATGTACCAACATAGCGTTGTTTTTATCTGTCCATCCTGAGTTGGTCAATTCAATTAAACAGATTGTCATCATGGGTGGCGGTATGGGACTTGGAAACTGGGAACCAACCACTGAATTCAATATCCTTGTTGATCCTGAAGCTGCTAAAATCGTTTTTGATTCGGGTATACCGATTGTGTTAGCACCCTTGAATGTTGCTTTTGAAGCCCAACTACTCGATGAAGACGTCAAAAAAATTAACAAGATTACAAACCCAGTTGGTGAGGCAGTTTCTGGATTAGTTGCTTACTACGGCATTGCCTTTGGTCAGGATCGTTGGGGATTTAAGGGGTTGCCACTCTACGATCCTTGTACAATTGCGTGGCTGATTGATCCAGATATGTTTGAAGGTCGTGTCTGCAATGTTGAAATTGAAACTAAAGGGGAGTTAACCTCTGGTGAGACAATCATTGATTATTACAATATGACGCACCGTAAAAAGAACGCTAATGTGCTTTTTCATATAAATAGAGAGAGATTTGCTCATTTAGTTATTTCTAGCTTGGAGTCATTTAATAATTAAAGAATAACCGTTCAAATGCCTAAAAATAGGTTCTTGAACGGTTGTTTTTATAACGTCACGATAACCTTTCCTTCAGGATTCCCGTTTGAAACGAGGTTTTGTCCGTTTCGAATACCTGAAAGGGTGAAAGACTCCATCTTACCGATGCTGACGTGAAGCTGATTATTTCTAATCATTAGCGATATGGCGGCAAATGCGTCACTGTCTAAATAATCCTTTTTGGGAATCATTTGACGGTATGAAGCATCTGGTTTTTGCGTTGTATCGTTAGGAAGTGTTGTTAAGGATACGTAGATCCCCCTTGGTTTAACGATAGGGACACCAGCTTTGGCACCAGTGCCACCATTTGTAGCATCAACAACAATGTCTGCTACGGAGTTAAACTTTTGTCCGACATGCTCAGTATCGTAGGCACCAAATTCATTTGCTCCGAGTTTTAGCACTGTTTCTTTTGCTGTATTGACATCTGTACCGATGACATATAGTCCCAGCGCTTTGGCCATTTGAACGATCATCGATCCAACACCACCTGCTGCACCTAGAACTACGATTGTTTGACTTGGGCGAACCTGAGCGATATGAACGAGAACGTTGTATGCAGTGACTCCTGAAAGAGGGAGTCCTGCTGCTTCGTTTCGATCATACTCGGCGGGTCGCAGACCGATGTTAGCACTTGAAACTTTGAAATATTCAGCATAGGTGCCTGTGCCGGCATGTGCGATGATTTCATCGCCGATGTGATAATCAGAAACATTATTACCAACAGCAGTAATGCGGCCGACTGCGTCTGTCCCTAAAATTGTTGGGAATAGAAGAGTAACTGAATTTTTGAATCGTCCGCTTCGCACGGCTACGTCAAATGCATTGATTGCAAAAGCTTCGTTTTTTACTAATACTTCATTTGCCGAAATCGTGGGCATTGGCATTTCCAATTCTTCCATGACGTTGGCGTCGCCGTATTGATTGAAGCCGAAAGCTTTCATCTTTGATAACCTCCTTGGCAAAGGAATCTACTATTTTTGTGACTGTTTTAAGGCAGACAATGACTTATATGCCAAATCGTGATCACCCTCATCTGTTAATCCAGACACGATTAATGTGCCGACAATACCAGTACCTTGAACGCAGATTGGAAAACCACCACCAACAATTGCGTAATCCTTTGGGCTAAGTCCGTTTGATTGGTAGTAATTATCTGGATTATCAGCATAGATTGCTTTTTCTAGTAGCGAACTATGCTCGTAAGCATTCACAACATTAGCTTTTTTCTCAATCCAAATATTGTTTTCGTTGGTTGTGCTCGTGCCAGCATGGAAATAGACTTCACGGTCATTCTTTGTAATTAGAATGCACACGCGTTGAAACTCATCTCCACCAATAGTCTTTAACTTTTCAACTAGTCGATCAACATCTTTTAAACCGAAGTGATCTAATGTTGCGGCTTCTTCCTGTTTAAGAATCTCATCGATTGATAACATACTGACCTCCTAATCTAACGAAAAGTTCGTGTCCACCTTTTGTGGAAGACCCGTTTCTAAGGACTTCTGAGCTGCAATGGCCGCTCGTTGTGCCATGATGACATCTTGTCCGGAGGCAACGACTGGTTCATCATTTAAAATTGAATTAACGAATGCCTTCATTTCGTTAATGTAAGCATTGCGGTAGCGTTGGACGAACATCGGTAGGGGCTTTTTCATAATCTTGTTTTTATCAGTGTACAGTTCGACAGTGCTTTCACTAACGTTTTCTGCCTTCAACATTCCTTCAGATCCGAATACTTCAACACGTTGATCATAACCGTAAACGGCACGACGACTATTATCAATAACGCCGTAGGCACCGTTTTCAAACTGCAAAATGAGCGCTAATGTGTCAATATCGTTGATTTCTTTGAGTGTGGGATCGATTAAGGTGCCGCCCTTTGCGTAAACTTCGGCAATGTTGCTGTTCATCATGTAGCGAGCCATGTCAAAATCATGCATGGTGAAATCAAATAAGAGTCCGCCGATTCGCTGAATGAGATCATGAGGTAATAAGTCAGGGTCCCGTGAAGTTATTTTAACGACTTGAGGTGTACCGATTTCTCCTTGCCGAACATTTTCAAAAATATTGCGGAATTGAGGATCCATTCGACGGTTAAAACCCATTTGTAACTTAACGTGGTTCTTTTCGACCGCTCGAAGAACGTTAACACTGGCTTCTTCAACAGTGTTCATGCTCAGTGGTTTTTCGCAGAAAATGTTTTTACCTGCGTTTGCTGCAGCCGTCACAATTTCTTCGTGAGTATCCGTAGAAGTAAAGACAAAAACGGTGTCAATATCGGGGTTGTTCAAAATGTCGTGATAGTCGCGAGTTTGATTTGTAATCCCGAGATCATTTAATTCAGTTGAAATTTTTTCGATAAAAACATCTGCAACTTGAACAATATGAATCTCGGAGATCGTCATTAGATTGTGTAAGTGCATTTGACCCGCACGACCAAGACCGATAATACCGACGTTAATACGTTTCATACTCATAATTTAAAACCATCCTTTATAAATTATTATTTTGATTCAGGATTAACTCCTGAATCATCACCATACTTAAATTCCAATTGTATTTGCTCAAGAGATTTGCCCCGTGTTTCTGGAGCAAATTTGTAAGCGAAGATGAACGATAGAATGTTGCAACCAACGAAGACTACGAAGGTGAGAGATAACCCAATGGCTGACATTAATATTGGGAAAAAGAACCCAACTAAAAAGTTTGAGAACCAAAGGAAGAATGTTGATACGCCCATGCCGAGACCCCGTAAATTTTGAGGGAAAATTTCTGAAAGTAACAACCAAGTAGTGGGCGAAATGCATCCCTGAAAAAAGCCAAGAAATGACATGGTCAAAAGAATTACAAAGAAGGGTAATAGTGACGAATGACTAAGCGTTGCCGATACAATCGCGATTAAGACCAGTGAGATGCTGGTTCCTGTGATTCCTGTTAAAAGCATTCGTCGTCGATTGACTCGATTCATCATGCGCATGCCAATGTAGGTAGCTACTACTGAGACCAACCCATTAGAGATGTTGGCGATCAGTGCGGCACTATGACCAAAACCGGCTTTCATGAGAATTGTCGTTCCATAGTACATCATGATGTTGATTCCAATAATCTGTTGCATAACACCTAGACCGATGCCGATTAGGACTAAACGACGAATCCATGGTTTACCCAAGTCGCGAAAACGAGCTTGAGCAGTTTCTTTTTCCTGGGCCAAGGTATCCTTGATTTGTTGTATTTCTCTTTCGGAGCTGGCCTTGTCCGGTCGAATTTCGGTTAACGTGTACAATGCTTCTTTTGTTCGGCCTTGCATAGTTAACCAGCGGGGCGATTCAGGTACAGTTAGCATGCCAAAGAAAAGTAATACGGCCGGCACCATGCCAAAAGCAATCATATAACGCCAGATGTTGGAAACATTCGTAAAAATAGAACCTAACGCTGCATTGACGATGAAGGCAAGCAATTGACCACCAGTTATCATTAGTTCGTTTTGTGTAACCAATCGTCCACGAATGGCAGGTGTCGACATTTCAGATAAAAATGTCGGAACGATGACGGATGCCCCACCGACGGCCAATCCTAACAAGAAGCGAAAAATGATAAGAATAAGAGCATTAGGTGCGATGGAACAGATAGCAGTTGCTGCAAAGAAAACGAATGAGAGGTAAAGAAGAACCCGCTTTCTACCGAATTTATCTGCTAGACGCCCTGCCGCAATAGCGCCGATAGCTGCACCTAATGTAATACCGCTCGTGACTAAACCTTCGTCAGTTGGCGTTAAATTTAGTTCCTTAGGTGACGACATATACGAAAGTGCACCATTAATGACTCCGGTATCGACTCCAAACAAAAGTCCACCGAGAGTTGATATGATGGCGATACGGCGTAGGTTTTTGGAAGCTTTTGTGTTAATTGACATTTTTGACTGCACATCTGAAGCTTCAGGACCAGTTGAATCATCGTTCAAAATAGCCACCTCCAGAAAAAAGTAAATGTGTAGACGATTCAGCTATTGAATCGTCATTTTTTTTGAGCAAATTATGATATGAAATCGACATCTTTGTGCAAGCCGTAACGCTGCAATGGCCTTAACAAGGACATCATCTTCACAAAGTGATTGTGCGCACAAGGAGATAATTTAACTTCGGCTTGAATTATTTCACGAGTGCTTGTGATTGTCAACACATCAAAGTAAAACGCTTTCTTTTTAAGTCTAAAAATAAAATGTAATGTTGACAAAAGCCTTTATCATGCTATTATGACGTCAGATGAAGCGAACAGCTGAGGATACCCAGATGGTGTGAAAATGCCATTTTTATATATATTTTCACAAGCATTTGCTCAGTTGAAAAATGCTTCATATCATAACATGAAAGGAGGTATTCACATGAGCAATGACAAAAAAATCACAATCGGGATTATCGGTATGGGGCGTATTGGAAATGTTCATTTCAAAAATTTAAAGCAGATAGATAATGTCAAAATTGAATCAATTTGCGACATTCTCGCTAAGGATGATTGGGTTGAAAAATATTCAGTGAAAAAGATCGTCAAGGATTATCACGAAGTGTTAGATGATTCTGATATTCAAGCGGTCTTGATCTGTACGCCTACAGATTTACATCCACAAATGACTATTGACGCTGCTAAAGCGGGCAAAGATATTTTTTGCGAAAAGCCAGTCGGGTTTGACAATGCTGAAATTTTAAAAGCATTAGACGCTGTCAAAAAAGCCGGCGTTAAATTCGAAGTCGGATTTAATCGTCGGTTTGATAAAAATTTTGATCGGATAGTCGATTATAGAAAAAATGGCAGTCTTGGAAATGAGCAGATATTAAAAATTACTTCTCGTGATCCAGAACCACCTTCGATGGATTATGTTCGTCATTCTGGCGGTATTTTCATGGACATGACGATTCATGACTTTGACATGGCAAGGTTCATTACTGGCGAAGAAGTTGATCGTGTATTTGTAACTGGTAACGTCATGATTAATGACGAGATTGGCAAGGCTGGAGATATTGACACTGCCATCATTACATTAATGTTCAAGAATGGAATGATGGGTGTAATTGATAATAGTCGACAGGCCGTGTATGGATATGATCAGCGCATTGAATTGTTTGGTTCGAAAGGCATGGCGCACGCCGATAATGTGACAGATTCGACGACGACCTATTCCTCAAAGGATAACGTTGCGGGAGATAAACCAATGTTCTTCTTTTTACAGCGTTACATGGATGCATATAAAAGAGAACTTGAATCATTCTTTGGTGCAGTTCGCGGAGAACACGAAGTCCAGTGCACATTTGAAGATGGTATTCGTGCGATTCGTTTGGCTCAAGCAGCGAAGAAGTCATTAGATACAGGCGCAGTTGTTTCAGTTCAAGACATATAAAACGGAGGCAATAGTTATGGCATCAGATGTTAAAAACGACATTAAATGGGGTATTGCTCCAATTGGTTGGCGGAATGATGATATTCCATCAATTGGTAAAGAAAATAATCTTCAGCAATTATTAAGCGACATTGTTGTTGCAGGGTTTGATGGCACCGAAGTGGGTGGTTTCTTCCCAGCACCAGAAAAATTGAACTATGAATTAAAATTACGCAATCTGCACATTGCCGGTCAGTGGTTCAGTAGTTATATCATTCGTGACGGTATTGAAAAGGCGAGTGAAGCCTTTGAAAAACACTGTCAATTTTTGAAAGCGGTTAATGCCCCAGTCGCTGTTGTCTCTGAACAAACATATACGATCCAAAGATCTGATACAGCCAATATTTTCACGGACAAGCCGCATTTTACAGATAAAGAATGGGATGAAGTTTGCCAAGGGTTAAACCATTACGGTGAAATTGCTGCCAAGTATGGGATTAAGGTTGCCTATCATCACCACATGGGAACTGGCATTCAAACGAAAGAAGAAACGGATCGCTTGATGGCGAACACTGATCCAGACAAGGTCGGTCTGCTTTTCGATACAGGACATATTTATGTTTCTGATGGAGACTACATGAGCCTATTAAACGACCATATTGATCGAGTTGTTCATGTTCATTTCAAGGATGTTCGCAAAAAGCAGGAAGATGATTCACGTGCAAAGGGACTCACTTTCCAGCAGGCCTTTTTGAACGGGATGTTCACAGTGCCTGGTGATGGCGATTTGGATTTCAAACCTGTATTTAAAAAATTGGTTGAAAACAACTATAAGGGTTGGATTGTTGTTGAAGCTGAACAGGATCCTGATAAAGCCAATCCACTGGAAATGGCTCAAATTGCTCGTAAGTACATCGATAATAATTTAATTTCTCAATTCAACTAAAGCAATTAAAGAAAACAAGGAGATTACATCATGGCTGAAACACATGTTACCAAGGTAGGGATTGTTGGTATTGGTTTTATTGGATCAGATCACTTACACCGTTTGACGAAAACTATTGCTAACGTGGATGTCACTGCTGTTTGTGATATTGTACCCGGAAAAGCACAGAAAGAATTGGACCGACAGGGGCTAACTGCTCATGACTATTTGGATTATCACGATTTGGTTAACGACCCAGATGTTGACGTTGTTGTATGTACTGCGAATAACGAAGCCCACTACGAAATCGTAATGGCAGCTTTAAAAGCCGGTAAGTTCACATTCTGTGAAAAGCCATTGGCATTGGATGCAAAACAATGTTTGGACATCATTGCCGAGGAAAAGAAATATGGCAAGCGAATGCTGCAAGTTGGTTTTATGCGTCACTATGCACCTGAATATGTACAAATGAAGCAAATGATTGATGAAGGTAAGATTGGTGCGCCATTAATGATTGACGAACGCCATTATAACCAAACTCAGCCTGAAGAATATGATTCAAGTCGTTCAATTATTGAAACAGCAATTCACGAAATTGATTTGGATCACTGGTTAATCAATGATGACTATGCAAATATTCGTGTCTTTAGTCCAAAGCAAACTAAGTACGTTCAAAATGCTAAGATTCAAGACCCAATGATTGTCATGATGGAAACTAAGACTGGTATTAACATCATTATCGAAGTCTTTGTTCGTTGTCAGTATGGCTATGACATTAAGTGTGATGTCATTGGTGAAGAAGGGGTTCTGGAATTACCAACGGTACCACAAGTTGCTACTCGTTTGAATGCTGAATACAGCACTGCCATTTTGACAGACTGGAAGGCTCGTTTCGAAAGTGCTTACGATATCGAATTCCGTGACTTTATCGATCATGTTTCACAAGAAGAATCACCAGTTGGTCCATCTGCATGGGACGGATACATTGCTGCCGTTACTGCGGACGCGGCCATCACTTCATTGAACGATAAAGGTGCTACCCAAGATTTGAGCTTCCCTGAAGCACCAGCTTTATACGCTGAAAAGTAACGGTTATGGATTCTCGGAGGAATTAGCCATGACAAAACAGACAAATCCGGTTCGCGTTGGAATTATTGGTTTAGGTCGTTTAGGCTCGAGGCATGCACGCCACTTAACTGAGAAAATTCAAGGAGTTGACGTTGTTGCGGCATGTGCACTTGATAAAGATCAATTGCAATGGGCACACGATGATCTTGGGATTGAAAAAACATTCCTTGATTATAAGGAAATGATTGATCAGTCCAATTTGGACGCTGTGGTTATTGTTGCACCGACACCTTTCCATCCAGAAATGACAACTTATGCTATGAATGCGGGATTGCATGTCTTTTGCGAAAAGCCGCTTGGACTTGACCTTGATGAAGTTCAAAGAATGGCAGATACCATTCACCAACACCCTAAGCAAATTTTTCAAAGTGGATTTATGCGCCGCTATGACAAGTCCTATCAGTACGCAAAGAAGATAGTTGATGAAGGTAAGATTGGTAGAATCATTTATATGCGTGGTTACGGAATTGATCCAATATCCGGAATGGAAAGCTTCAAGAAATTTGCATCTGAAGCGGATTCTGGCGGCATTTTCGTGGATATGAATATTCACGATGTTGATTTAATTCGATGGTTTACGCATCAGGAACCAGTTGAGGCATATGGATTAACTAGCAATATTGCCGCACCTGACTTGGCGGATATTGGAGAATTTGAAACCGGGGTTGCACAGTTGAAAATGGATGGTGGCGTTATTGCTACTTTAATTGGCGGTCGCCATGCCGCACATGGCAATCAGGTTGAACTCGAAGTGATGGGCTCTGATGGTTGGCTTCGTGTGGGCGAACATCCGGATCTTAATCGCGTAACGGTCTTTAGTGAAAATGGTGTCTCTAGACCATCCTTGCAGAGTTTTGGCGCTCGTTTCGATGAAGCCTTTTTAGATGAAGTTCAAGATTTTGTTAGTAACATTGCAAAAGGCCAGCAGCCAGAAGTAACTGTTGAGGATGGTATCCGGGCTTTGAAGATTGCCAAGGCATGTCAGGAATCAGCTAATACTGGAAAACTGGTAAATATTCCAAAGGGATGACCTATAACCTACTTATAAGAAAGAAGACACAATAATGGATCAAAGTCAGGACCAAAAATCACATGTTGGCTTTTTATGGGCCGCCACATTCATTTCTGCGATGGGATCACTCCTTTTTGGGTATGATACCGGGATTGTTAATGGGTCACTGCAGTTCATGGCCAAAGCACAACAACTTGATTTAACATCCTTTCAACAGGGGATTGTTTCTTCAGGATTAACTTTAGGTGCGGCATTTGGAGCAATCTTTGGCGGACCGTTAGCTGATAAAATTGGCCGTAAGCGAATTTTAACTCTCTTGGGAATTATTTTCGCAGTCGGAGCACTTGGCTGTGCATTCTCGACTAGCATTGCCATACTGATTATATTCAGATTTTTACTAGGCTTAGCAGTTGGGTCAGCTTCGGCGAATGTACCGGTTTACATTGCTGAAATTGCGCCTTCCGAATTTCGGGGCAAAATGGTTACGACCGCTCAGGTTATGATTGTTTCAGGACAATTTATTGCCTTTGGCGTGAACGCTGCATTAACACCACTAGGTGCAGGCAATGCAGCAATTTGGCGATGGATGCTCGGACTTGGAACTATACCCGGAATTATCTTATGGTTGGGAATGTATCTGGTTCCTGAATCACCTAGATGGTTGGTTTCGCAAAACAAAAACTCAAAGGCACTTGAAGTGTTGAAGAAGATTCGTTCTGCTGCATCAGTACCATCTGAAATGGCTGAAATTGAAGCCAAGGACAAGGCTGACAAGGAAGAAGCTGCTGAACAGGCCAGCTTTAAAGAATTATTCCAGACACGCTGGGTGCTACAAATCCTTATCACTGGGGCTATGTTAGGCATTATTCAGCAATTTGCAGGGATTAATTCCATAATGTATTACGGTGGTAAGATTATTCAAGATTCAGGATTTAATCCGACGGTTGCTGCCATTTTGAATACCGGTAATGGACTACTGTCTGTTGTTGGTGCGGTTCTAGGAATGTTCACAATTGACTGGCTGGGTCGTAAAAAATTGGAGTATTCTGGACTAATCATTTGTGCAACTACGCTAGTCATCGCTGGAGTTATTCATTCGACAGTGCCAAACGCAAGCTGGGCGGGCATCACTATCGTTATCCTTGTTTATATTTACATTATTTTCTTCCAAGGTACTTTAGGACCTGTTACTTGGTTGATTAATTCGGAAATCTTTCCACAGAGGTTCCGTGGTATTGGAACTGGGATTACTATCTTTATACTTTGGATTGGTAATTTCGTTGTTGGGCTATTATCACCAGTGCTACTGGATTGGAACATGTCATATACCTTTTATATATTCGCTGCATGCTGTGTTTTAGGAATAGTGTTTGTTCATATAAGGGTTCCTGAAACAAAGGGTGTACCCCTTGAAGAAATTGAAAAATATTTCAGATCTAAATACGATAAGTCTTATAAAGAGGATTCAAAATAGTAAAAGTCTTTACTATCGTCAATGAAGACGGCACAAGAAAGGTCAATCACAAATTTCTGTGATTGACCTTTCTTGTATATGGGTATTTTAAATGTCGTTTTGGTAAAAAACGACTTTGATGTAATTACGCAGGATGTTTTTTCGAAATAGTCGAGCGAATTTCATCAAGAACTGTTTCTGCAGATTTGCCAAAATATTGTGCCGTTAGCATATACAAGCAATCGTTGATTGCCAATTGAGAGGTTAGTGATAGCAGTGCCTCAGAACGGTACCGAGAGTCTTCAGAGATGGAGAAGAAGTCTACATTCCCGTATTCAGCTAAAGGTGAATTTGGAAAACTTGTGATAACGATTATTGGCACATGTTTAGATTTTAAGGCCTCAGCGATTTCAAGTGTGTCTGTATCATTTCCAGTATGCGAAATTACAACAGCACAGTCAGAATCAGACATTCGAGAGGCTTGCATTAAGGCCAAATGGTATTCGGTATCATGCAGAACGTTTAAGGGTACTCGTAGAAATTTGTGATAGGCGTCAAGAGCCACAATGTTTGATCCACCGAGACCAAAGAATTCCAATTTTTTAGCGTGGACGATGAGATTTACGGCTTTTTCCAAGTCTTTTTCATCCATTAAATCGAATGTGCCATTTAGGGTTTCGATGTTTGCATCGAGCGTTTTTTTAGCAACCATCTTTGGCGTGTCAGTGTCAGCAACTTCTTGAATGGTGGGTGCGCTTTTACTCATTTGATTTGAAAGTGCCCATTTAAGCTGTGAGTAATTAGTGTAACCTAATTGTTTTGCAAAACGCGAAATTGTGGCGACAGAAACGTGGCAGTCCCCAGCAAGTTCAGTAACGGTTTTGGAGGAAGCATTAGTTTGGTTGGCGAGAAAATAGTCTGCGATGCTCTTGCTACTGCGTCCAAGGGACGGGTAGATGTCTTTAATCCGGTCAAAGATGTTCAATTCCATTTGTTTTTATCTTCCTTAATTCATAAAACTAATGATTTGTAGTGTGACATAACGATAACATGACAATTTAAAATTTTCTAGCTTGCAATGAAAGCGGTTTCGACTATAATAGTAAATGTAAAAAGCAATCATTTCTAATTAATAATTTATGACGTTATTTTACATTACGGAGGTAAAGATTATGGACACCGATCCAAAACTTTCTGTTGATGAAGTGCAGTTAAAGGCACATGCATCAAACTGGGAAGAAGCAATTCAGGTTGCTGCCAAGCCGTTAGTAGACGGCAAAAAAATCACTAATGATTACGTTACAGCAATGATTGATTCCGTTAAAAAATTAGGCCCTTACATTGTGATTGCACCAGGATTGGCTCTTGGTCATGCACGACCGTCAGAAGCTGTGCATCAAACAGGGTTTGCAATTGCAACGTTGGCGGAACCCGTAAAGTTTGGAAATAAAGACAACGATCCAGTTGATCTGGTGGTTATTCTTGCTTCTACAAGTGATACGGCCCATCTTTCATTGTTGCAAAAGATTGTTATGTTTTTGAATGACAGTCAAAACTTAGAAACTTTGCGTTGTGCGAAAACACGAGAAGACGCAAAGCATATTGCTGAACAGATCAACGGGGGCGATCAGTAATGCAAGTGATTAATTTCTTGGTTTATCAGGTTTTGAGTAACGAAACTATTTTTCTTGGCTTGGTAGCATTGGTTGGATTGTTGCTCCAACGCAAAAAGTTTCCGCAGGTTGTTGATGGCACAGTTAAAACTGTTATTGGATTAACCGTTTTATCTTCTGGTGCCGGAATTTTAATTACTTCTCTATCGCCAGTGGTCACAAAGTTGAACTCAACACTTCATGTTAAAGGGGTTCTACCAACTAATGATGCTGTCTTTGGTGTGGTACTTCGCTTTAGCAGTATTGCAAAGAACACGGTTATCACTTTCCTATTGGCATTCTTCCTCCATTTGGTATTAGTAAGAATTTCATCAGGAAAGAATTTTAAGAACGCCTATTTAACCGCTCACCTAATGCTTTACCACGCAGCGTTTATGAATGTTACGTTGCCAGTTGTATTACATACCAACGGTTTTTGGACGATTGTTGTTGGGACGGTTCTGAACGCTGTCTACTACACGTATTCACCTGCAATTCCAAGAATCATTTCACGACCATGGATGCACGATGTGTCCACGTTAGGGTTTATGGATCAGGTTGGTTCGTTGGTTGCTCACTTTATTGGTAAATGGTTTGGCAGTTCCAAACCTGAACAGGATGCTGATAATATGAAGTTGCCTAAATGGGCCTCAATGTTCCGAGACAATACGATTGTTCTGTTCTTCTTAATGCCAATTATCTTTGTTGGAATCGGATTAGCCGTTGGTCCTGCAGGCATCCAACAACTTGCAGGGAAGGGGCCTGATGCTACGAACTGGATCATGTGGTTAATTCTACAAGGATTCACGTTTACGGCTGGGATTGTTATCTTACTTTCTGGTGTACGGATGTTTATTGGTTCAATTGTGCCAGCATTTAAAGGGATTTCTGACAAATTCCTTCCTGGTGCAATTCCAGCTTTGGATGCACCAACCATCTTCCCTTATTCACCAATGGGTGGGATGTTTGGTTTCCTTGGTTCGACCGTTGGCTGTATTTTAATCACGTTTGCCACAATTATTTTCAAATCTCCTGTTATCGTGTTCCCAAGTCCAATCATTATGTACTTTGACGGGAATGTTATGGGGGTATTTGGTAATAAAGCTGGTGGTTGGCGTGGTGCTATTATGGCCGGATTTATTACTGGGATGATTTCATCCGCCGCTGTCATTCTATTCTATCCACTTACTGGTGCTGTGTACGGCAGTGGGTTAACGTGGTCAAACATCGACTATGCTCTTGTTTGGATGCCACTTATGTACCTGCTAAAGTTCATTCGCACCGCGATTGTTGGTTTTATTCTGTAATTTAAACGCAAACGAAATTTGGAGGAAATATCATGAAAATTATTGCTGTATGTGGTTTAGGTGTTGGATCAAGTGTTATTGCAAAAATGAACATTGAAAGTATTTTGTCTGAAGAAGGTAAGGATGAAGTTGATGTAGACACTGTCGATTTAGGCAGTATTCGGAGCGCTCCAGCTGACATTTACGTAACGACACGGGAATTATTTGAAGATTTCCCTGAAGAGGACAAAGAAAAAACAATCGTTTTGACAAACTTTGTGGACAAAAACGATATTAAGGCCCACTTAGATCCAAAAATGGCAGAATTAGAGAATAAGTAAGGAACGTGGGGAAAATGTCAGTTGATAATGTAAATGATGTCACAGAACAAACATGGAAAGATGAAGTGTTCCCAGAGTGGGGAACGTGGTTAAACGAAGAAATTGATCGCACTGAGGTACCACAAAACAAGTTTGAAATGTGGTGGCTAGTTAATATGGGCATTTGGCTTAAGTCTGATCAGCAGACGAGTGTTGCCATTGATTTGTGGTGCGGTACTGGTAAAACAACACATGACAAGGCTGACATGTCACCACGTCATCAGTGGTCCCGTTTGACCGGTGGCCGTAAAATTCAGCCTAACTTACGGGCTCAGCCAATGGTCATTAATCCGTTTGCAATTCATCATCTTGACGCATATCTTGTAACGCATTTTCACCATGACCACATTGACATGAATGTGGCTGCGGCAATTTTGCAAAACGTAAAGGAGCCAATTCCATTTATTGGGCCTAAAGATGTCGTTGATCAGTGGCTTGACTGGGGGGTTCCGGCTGACCGGTGTCGTATCGTTAAACCCGGGGATGTCGTGAAGGTAAAGGACATTGAAATCGATGTGACAGATTCCTTTGACCGCTCGGTGTTAATTACTGATCCTGATGAAAAAGATCTGCCTGATGATAAACAGGTGCCTGATATGGATGCTCGAGCCGTTAATTATGTTTTGAAAACTGATGCAGGCACCGTATACGATGCTGCCGATTCACACTTTTCATCTTACTTTGCTAAACATGGTAAGGACTTTGACGTCGATGTTGCAATTGTGGCATATGGAGAAAATCCAATCGGTGTCCAAGACAAAATGACTTCCGTAGATGTTTTGCGGACTGCAGAAGACTTAAATACAAAAGTTGTCATTCCGCTACACTGGGATGTATGGTCAAACATGCTTGGAGACCCGAGTGAAGTTGAAGCATTGTGGGAAATGCGTAAAGAGAGGTTGGATTATAAATTCCATCCATTCTCTTGGTTACCAGGTGGACGATTTGTTTATCCTGACGACCAAGATAAACTGGAATATTATCATGATCGTGGATTTAAGGATCGTTATACGCATCCGATTAATCTACCATACAAGTCATTCTTGTAATCACTAAAGTAAATATTGAAAGATCTCTTTCTGAGGAAGTCGGAATGAAATTACAGGTCGCAATTGATCGTAAGTCGTTAACCGAAACTGAGCAGCTAGTTCGAAGCTTGAATGGTGTCGCCGACATCATTGAGTTTGGCACATCGCTGATTAAAGATTTTGGGTTTAATGATGTCAGCAAACTTGCACAGTTGGCTCGTCACAGTCGTGTATTGTATGACATTAAGACTGTTGATGAAGGCGCCTATGAATTTCATTCCGGCTTTTATTATGGCGCCGATTATCTGACGGTTATGGGGTCAGCGTCTCCGGCGACAATTGCTTTATGTTATAAGGAAACTAATGCGGTTCAGCACATGATGATTGACTTGACTGATGTTCCTGAGAATCAAGTCGCAAAAATTGATACTTTCGATAACGCCGTTTATTTGGTTCATCACAATAATGATCTTGGTACGAAAATTGACGCACCCGAAATGGTCGCTAATTTTCATCAACTACATCCTAAAGTGAAGCATATCGCTGTAGCTGGCGGAATTGATTTAGACAATGCCCAGAGACTTAGGAAGCAAGGTATCGCGGAGATCGTTATTGTTGGTGGGAAAATAAGCAGTGCAATGTTTGCTGAGGGGGCCGCCAGATCCTTTCGAGAAATCCTACAGTGATAATTTATTGCTGAGGCAATTTGAACTAGAGAAGAGATAACCAAAATGGTTGTCTCTTTTATTTTGGTTTGAAAACTCACGGGCTTTAGTAAACGTTTCCAATGCTTAGATAAAGGTGTTTGCTTAAATAGAAATAATAAAAAAACATGGTTATCTTCTTACTTTTTGTTATGATGATATGGTAAAAGTTTTACTAATAGGCATTCTATGTGATGAAAGTTTGGTGATAACTGTGGGTAAACGTGTAACTATCAAAGATGTGGCTGAAGCGGCAGAACTATCAATTACGGCTGTTTCTCAAATATTGAATGGTAAAGGAGAACGATTTCCCAAAGCCACCAGAGATCGTGTAATGGCCGTGAGAGATAGGCTCGGCTACGTTCCAAACTTTAATGCAAGAAGTATGATTAACCACTCAATGAAGACTGTTGGTATCATCGTGCCTAATCTTGTTAACCCTTTTTTCAGTACTTTTCTGAGGGGTATTCAAAGTGCAATGTATGAGAGTGAGTGTGTGCCGATTATTTTGTCGGCAGATCACAATGAGACCCTGGAAAGGTATTATTTAAAGACATTCATTGAGCGCGGCGTTGATGGTGTCATCATTGCGGGATCGGCGATTGGGAATAAAGGAATTAAGGACTTATTACAACCGATTCACATTTCATATCTGTTATTTGACCAAGCTGATCCCATAAGTGGCGGGGATCAAATAATTGTGAACGATGAGCACGGTGGTGAACTGGCCACATCTCATTTGATTCATGCTGGACACAGAAAAATTGCTGTTGTGATACCAGAGCAGCCATCACAAAATGTGAAATTAAGATTGGCAGGTTATCGGCATACACTTGAGCAAAATAAGATTCCGTTTGACTCACAGCTGATTTTTCCGACGGTGCTTTCGAAAATGGGTGGTCGACAAATCGCTGCTGATATTATCGAATCCAAGGTAACGGCCGTCTTTAGTACTAACGATGAAATGGCCATTGGGCTGATTCGGGGATTGCAGGAAGCAAACGTGAGCGTGCCCGAGGATGTTTCAGTAATCGGATATGATGACATTGACTTAGACGATTATGTAACGCCACGATTAACAACAATTCATCAACCGATTTACGACATGGGCGTGTGGGCCGGCCAAATGATTATGAGTCGCTTGAGCACGCCAGAATTGAGTCCGCAACTTAAGATGGTTGATGTTAGTTTAAGGGAACGTAACTCAGTTAAAAGATTGTGAATTGCCAAAATGTAAATGTTCGATATTATGTTTGATTAAATGCTTCTTTCTAAATGTATAGGTCGATTATGACCTATCGTTTAGGAAGATTTTTTTGTCTAGATTGCTAGTGTATAAACAAAATTTTTAAATTTGAGTATGAAGTGTTGTAAACGCTTACATAAATTGGTATCCTATACGAGTGAAACACGTAAATCGTTTTACTGGATTTTTTTCACAAACATTAATCGAAGGGTGGTTCAACGTTTCAAATGAAGAAAACAACAGTTATCAATTCAGACTTATCGCGTGTTATTGCACAAATGGGGCATTTTGATACGCTGGCAGTTGGCGATGCAGGAATGCCAGTGCCTGCTGGGACAGAGAAGATTGATTTGGCGGTTACTAAGAACCTGCCAAGTTTTATCGATGTGCTGAAAAACATCTTAAGCGAACTTCAAGTACAACGGATTTTTCTGGCAGAAGAAATGAAGACTCAAAATCCGAAACAACTAACGGCGGTTAAAGAACTATTACCAGACGTTGAGATTCAATTCATTCCGCACAATCAGATGAAGGCAGATCTTAGCAAGGCGCATGCATTTGTACGGACAGGGGAAATGACGCCGTATTCAAATATTATTCTTGAGAGTGGCGTAACCTTTTAGGGGAGGCAAAATCACAGATGGAAATTGACATGCAACATATTTCTAAAGCGTTTGGGCCTAACGTCGTTTTAAAAGACGTTAACTTTTCCGTTAAGGGCGGAGAGGTCCATGCGTTGATGGGAGAAAACGGTGCAGGCAAGTCGACAATGATGAATATCTTGACGGGCTTATTGGAGCCTAACGGTGGTTCAATCAAAGTTGACGGTAAAGAAACACATTTTGCTAGCGCGTTGGAAGCGGAACAGCATGGTATCAGCTTTATTCATCAAGAAATGAATAATTTTGGTGAAATGCCGATTCTAGACAACATGTTTTTGAACAAGGAAATTAAGACGCGGTTTGGCTTTATCGACAACGCAAAAATGAAAGCGATTGCACAGAAATCGCTGGCCAAGCTTGACGTGAAACTAGACTTAAATCAGCCAATTGGCAATTTATCTGTTGGACAACAGCAAATGATTGAAATTGCGAAGTCTTTAATGACAGATGCCAAAATCATTATCATGGACGAACCTACGGCTGCCCTGACAGAAAATGAAATTGGCAAGTTGTTTGACGTGATTAAGTCACTTAAAGCACAGGGTGTAGGTATTATTTATATTTCACACAGAATGGAAGAGCTTTTTGAAATTTCCGACCGTGTGACTGTTATGCGTGATGGATTAACGATTAACACGTACAACACAAAGGAAACCAACGTTAAACAAATCGTTCACGACATGGTTGGTCGAGATATGGGTGACTTTTATCCTGACCGTCATCCCAAGTTTGGCAAAGTCATGTTAGAAACAAACAAGTTAACCCGTGAAGGTGTCTTTAAGGATATTAGTTTCAGCGTGCGTTCTGGGGAAATCCTCGCCTTTTCTGGATTAATGGGTGCAGGTCGAACGGAAGTCATGCGTGCCATTTTTGGAATTGACAAACTTGATTCAGGGACAATCACGGTAAATGGAAAGCAAGTCAAGATTTCAAATCCAAGTGATGCCATCAAGGATAATATTGGATTTTTAACTGAAGATCGCAAATCTGAAGGGCTTATTTTGGACGACAGTATTGCTGACAACATCGATCTGCCAAGCATTGAGGGATTCGTCAAACACGGCATGATTGATCGTAAGGCTGACAGGGATTTCGTTAACTTGCTGATGAAGCGACTGACCGTCAAAGCAAATAGTGCTGAAGATGAAGCAGGCAGTTTGTCTGGTGGTAACCAACAGAAAGTTGTTTTGGCTAAGTGGGTTGGTTCCGGATCGCAAGTGCTAATTTTGGATGAGCCAACTCGTGGGGTCGATGTTGGTGCTAAACGTGAAATCTATGATTTGATGAACGAACTAACAGATCGTGGAACTGCCATCATCATGGTGTCTAGTGATCTTGATGAAGTACTCGGTTTTTCAGATAACATTGCCGTATTGTACGAAGGAAAGCTAATGGGGGTTGTGCCAACTGCTACCGCGACCCAAGAGAGTGTTATGACATTAGCAACGGGAGGAGAAAACTAATGGATAACCAAACAGAAACAAAGCGTCACTTTAGCTTTGGCGACTTTTATTCGAAACTTGGTCCGCTGGTCGCCCTGATTGTTCTAATTGTGCTTGTATCAATTTTGAATTTTTCGTTTCTTGATCCACTGAACTTATTGAATTTACTTCGCCAAGTCTCCATTAACGCGTTGATTGCCTTTGGGATGGAATTTGTTATCCTGACTGGTGGAATTGACCTATCTGTTGGATCGATTCTAGCGTTAAGTGGTGCGTTTACTGCACAGTTAGTATTGATGGGCGTGCCGTCGTTTATTGCCTTCCTGATTGGGATGGTTACCGGTGGTATCTTTGGTGCATTGAACGGTGTCTTAATTGCTTATGGTAAAGCAGCACCATTTATCGCCACGTTGGCGACACAAACAATTTTCCGTGGTGCAACGTATGTGTTTACTAAAGGTAACCCAATTACAGGTGCCAAGATGAGCAATAACTTTGGCTTCCAATTTTTTGGTCAAGGTTACTTATTCGGTATTCCATTCCCTGTCTACATTATGGTGTTGTTCTACATCCTTGCGTTTATTCTGTTACACCGGACAACGTTTGGGCGTAAGACTTATGCCTTGGGTGGTAACCCTCGTGCTGCTTTTGTTGCTGGCGTTAAGAACAATAAAATGATCATTTGGATCTACACTCTGGCAGGTTTTCTTTCTGCGGTTGCTGGGATGATCTTAACGTCACGTCTGGCATCTGCTCAGCCTGATGCAGGGGTGGCCTACGAAATGGATGCCATTGCCGCCGTTGTGTTAGGTGGAACGAGTCTAGCAGGTGGTAAAGGTAAGATGTTCGGAACGTTGATTGGTGCCTTAATTATCGGGGTCCTAAACAACGGTATGAATTTACTTGGAATTTCGAGTTTCTATCAACAGATCGTTAAAGGGATCGTGATCCTGGTCGCTGTCCTGCTCGATCGTAAGCAGGCCAAAGCCTAGGGAGGGGTACTCATGAAAAAGGGTAAACGATATGTACTTGTTCTAGTTGCATTGTTTGCATTGAGTTCAATTATTTTAACAGGGTGTAAAGCAGTCTCATTAACACCGCCAACATTCGGTGGCACGCACACTACCAAGAAATCAAAGGACAAGCTGAAGGTTGGGGTATCACTCTCAACATTGAGTAACCCGTTCTTCATTTCTGTTCGTAACGGGATTAATGGTGTTGCCAAACAAAATGGCACTAAAACTGAAGTGTTTGATGCACAAAATGATAGTTCTAAACAATCCAGCGACATTGAAGATCTGATTCAGAAGAAGGTTGATGTTATCATCATTAACCCTGTTGACTCAGATGCCATTGTTCCTGCTGTTAAGGATGCAAACAACGCTGGTATTCCGGTTATCGCCTGTGATCGTGGGTCTAACGGTGGGAAATTACTGACGACGGTTGCTTCTGATAACGTTAAAGCCGGTAAGATGGCTGCTCAGTACATGATGAGCAAAGTGCCAAAGGGCGGTCAGGTTGCTGAACTTGAAGGAACGCCTGGTGCGGATGCTGCCATTCAACGTGGTAAAGGATTCAATACCGCTGCCAAGAATAATCTGAAGATTGTGACGAAGCAAAGTGCAGATTTTGACCGTGCTAAAGGACTTTCCGTTATGGAAAATATTTTGCAGGCTCACTCATCTATCCAAGGTGTGTTTGCTCAAAATGATGAAATGGCACTCGGGGCTGTTAAAGCCATTAACAATCCTGATTTAGTCGTTGTTTCCATTGACGGTGAACCTCAAGGATTAACCGCGGTTAAGCAAGGCAAGATTTCTGGTATTATTGCCCAGTCACCAGAAGTCGAAGGACAGTTGGCCATCAAGGCTGCCTATGCACACTATCAAGGCAAGTCAGTACCTAAGCACACAACGTCACCAATTCACTTGGTTACGAAAGAAAATGTGTCTAAGTATAAATAGTCAGATGAATAACATTAAGGGGTAGATGATGTAATTCATTTCAACGGCATCGGTGATTTGTTTCTTAAAATCATCGATGCTATTTTTTTGCGTTAGGTTCATAGCAACTAGTGATGCGGTGATGTGGGATCTGGTGTCAATTTGACAAACTAAAAAGGCCTTGGCAGAAAGCCCAAGAACCTTTGCGAAGAGATAAATCACATAAAACATAACGGAGTATGGCTGGTATTAAACTGTTATAGCGTTTTTATCGTTGTTTGTTGCTTCAGTGTAAGCATGCATATAAGCTTCGGCATTTGCAGTAACAGCGTCATAGTCGTCATTTTTTGCTGGGCCAACAAGGCCTCCACCCGCCCCAACAACAACAGCCCCCGCTTTAATCCAATCCTTCAAATTATCAGTGTTAACACCTCCAGAAGGCATTACATTAAGATACGGAAACGGTCCTTTGAATTCGGAAATTGCCATTGGTGTGGCTAATGCACCAGGAAATAGTTTGACAACCTCTGATCCATACTGCAAGGCTGTTTGCGCTTCGGTTGGTGTGAATATGCCTGGCACGTACGGAATTTGATATAGGTTGCACATTTTTGCTACGTCAGTATCAAATGTTGGACTGACTATAAACTGAGCGCCTGCTATAATAGCGAGCCGAGCCGAGGTTGCATCAAGCACTGTTCCAGCACCAATAAGAGCATCGACACCATGCTTTTCAACTAGTTTACCGATTACTGTATCTGCATGAGGGACAGTGTAAGTTAGTTCTATTCCTCGAACACCACCGGCAATGACTGCGTCTGCAATTTTAACTGCTTTTTCTGCGGTTTCAGCGCGAACGACCGAAACAACACCTACCTCTGTCAGTTTCTTTAGTAGTTTTTCACGCTTCATATTTTTTCTCCCACTTGTCTATTATTCTTTTCATAGAATCTCTTTAATTCATTTCTCGTCGGATACCCATCGTTATCTCCACGCGATTCCACTGCTAATGCACCTATTGCACATGCTCGTTTCACAGCCTCTTTAATTTCTTTGCCCTCTAATAGCGCTGAAATGATGCCCACTGCAAAGCCATCACCTGCACCAACTGTATCAATAACACTGTTTACGTGAAATCCGGCAACGGTGTATGCAGGTCTGTTTCTTTCTTTGACGAATGCTCCATCAGGACCAAGTTTAACAACGACCGTTTGCGTAATTGAACTCTGATTTAGGTAAAAATTAGCGATGTCCACTGGGTCGTCTGATCCCATTAGTATTTGTCCTTCATGGATGCCTGGCATAACAACTGTTCCATGTTTTGCTAATTCATTAGTCGTAGCTATCATAGTGTTCTCTGATTGCCACAGGGAAGGGCGAAGATTGGGATCGAACGTTATGACACAGTTCTCATTTTCGACTTTAGCGATTAATTCCTTAGTTGCGGCTAATGATTGCGGTGATAGAGCTGCAAATATGCCACTGATATGTGTGATTCTGGTATCAGTTAAATCAACATGTGCTAAGTTCTCTTTGTCATAGTTGGCGGCGGCTGAATTTTTTCTGAAATAGTATGTTTCTGGGTCGCCATGGCTAACGCGCTGTTTTAAGTAGAATCCAGTCCATAGTTTAGAATTTATTTTAATGTGTGTTGTGTCAATTCCTGATAAACGAATGGCATCAAGGATGTATTGACCAAAAGGGTCATTGCCAATTGCCGAAACAAAACTGGTGGAGTGTCCTAAACGTCGAACACCGGTGGCAACATTTAATTCGGCTCCGGCCAAAAAGCGATTGAAATGACTAACGTCCGCTAGCTCTTGATTGATATCCTGGGATGCTAAAACGACCATTGGCTCTCCAATTGTAAGAAATTCACTCATTATCAAATCACTCCAGCAAAAGATTGAAATATTTATTTCTAACGAACTAAGTAACCACCATCTACTGGAATTACTGCACCATTGATGTAATTTGCAGCGTCACTGGAAAGATAAACGGCAATCCCCATTAATTCGAAAGGTTCGCCCCAATGACCAGCGGCAATACGACCAAGAATCTCTGCGTTACGTTTTTCATCGGCACGAATGGGTGCATTTGCAGTCTTAATATACCCAGGGGCAATTGCATTAACTTGAACATTATAAGCGGCCATTTCGCTGGCAAAAGCCTTAGTTAGTCCGGCAACACCATGTTTAGCTGCAGTGTACGAAGGAATAAACTTTCCTCCTTGGAAGGATAGCATGGAGCCAATGTTAATAATTTTTCCTGATTTCTGTTTAGCAAAAACCTTCGAAGCGGCTAAAGATAAGTGGTAAACGGCAGAAAGATTGATTGAAATGACCTTGTCCCAGTCCTTGTCCTTGGATTCTAAAATAGGATTTCGCTTAATCATGCCAGCGTTATTGATTAAGATATCTAAATGGCCAAATGTGTTGATGACTTTTTCAACAACTTTGTCGGCAATGCCAGGCTGTGTAAGATCTGTATCTAAAAATTCAACCTTATGACCGCGTTTTTCAATAAGGTCACGAGTTGCATCCCATCCATCTGTGCCGTGGGTGGCAATAAAAATGTCTGCTCCAGCCTCTGCCAATGCAACTGCGTAACCCTGTCCCAAGCCGGTATTTCCGCCTGTGATGAGTGCTACTTTTCCGCTTAAGCTAAACCAATCCATTTTAAATTTATTGAGTGCTGCCGTGATCTCGTCAATTTCATTTTGTGATTGTGTCATGTTTAAAATCCTCCATTTTAATATTTCCTTATAAGAAATAGTGTTTTCTATTTAGAAATCCCACAATCACAATAATGCGATTTTGAAAATATTGCAATAGTTATTTTTAACAAACCGTATTTTTTCACGTTTTACAGCATTTTTAAAGTCAGCATAATGTTACAAATATAGTTCGAGCCAAGTGGGAAATCACTGATAGAATTGCGTAAATCGCCGTATACTCGCGCTTTTAAGATGCATATAAGGTGTGCAAATTAGTCAATTCTCTATTTTAAAAGTAGACGGGAAATCTACTATACACTGTTGCGAGGCATAGTAGATTGGCTGCTTAGACAGCAAGTCAAGTAATCAACGAAATAGTGCTTATAATTTTTGAAAAGGCTTGCAAAAGGAACGTGTGACCTTCTATACTATGATTGTAATTTCGTTTTAAGAACTAGCATTTCTTTATAAGAAATCCCAAAATTTCGCACTTTTATTAAAGAAACGAAAGGACTTAATTACAATGCAAGTTATTAATTACATCATGTCCCTTGGGGCTAGTGTTATGATGCCAATCATATTTCTTATTTTTGGGTTGCTACTCGGAATGGGCCTTGGAAAGTCACTCAAGGCCGGACTATCTGTTGGTGTTGGGTTTGTTGGCTTAAACGTGATTACGCAATTATTGGCGACTAATCTTGGGCCCGCTGTTAATCAGATGGTCAAGTTATATCATCTACATTTACACACGTTGGATATTGGATGGCCAGCGGCTTCTGCAGTAGCATTTGGTACAAAAGTTGGTGCCATTATCATTCCGTTGGGACTGGGCATCAACGTGTTAATGTTGCTGACTAAGACTACCAAGACACTTAATATCGATCTTTGGAACTATTGGCACTTTGCATTTATTGGATCGATTGTGTCCATTGCAACAAAGAGTTTCTGGTGGGGAATTTTTGCTGCTATCTTCGTATTTATTGTTACCTTGGTCGGGGCGGACCGATCTCAAAAAGCTGTTGAATCATTTTATGGTAAAGATCTTGAGGGTATCTCGATTCCACAAGCGTTTTGTGTTTCATTCATTCCATTTGCTATTGTGACGGATTGGATTGTAGAACATATTCCCGGATTGAATAAGGTTGATTTAGATGCCGACAAAATGAAAAAAAGGTTCGGTATCATGGGGGATCCTATTTTCCTGGGTGTAGTTATTGGCATTTTATTGGGGTTTCTAGCACGATATCCAGTTGCAAAAACTTTGCAGTTGGGAATTATCCTAAGTGCCGTTATGGTATTGATTCCGCGAATCACTTCATTGTTTATTGAAGGACTAAGTCCAATTTCAAAACGATCGCAGGAGCTTATTTCTAAACATTTCAAGGGTCGTTCATTTAACATCGGGATGACGCCTGCGTTAGTGATTGGACATCCAACAACTTTAGTGGTGTCATTACTCCTTGTACCAATGATCTTATTCTTGTCGATCATTATTCCTGGAAATGAATTTCTACCCCTGGCCAGTTTGTCTGGCTTGATTTACCTATTTCCACTTGTACTTCCTTACACTCATGGCAATGTGTTACGAACTTTTCTAACCGGTTTGATTTCATTAGTTGTAGGTGTTCTTTTGGCCACGAGTTTAGCAGCTATTTTTACTGCGGCTGTAAAACTAGTCCAAAAGAATTTGATTCCAGTAGGGACAACTTCAGTTGCAAGTATCGACTTTGCAGCAAGTCCCTTGGCATGGATTACTTATTTCTTCACGAATAATCTAGCCGGTATTGGTGCTGGTATCTTAGCTATCTGTGCTGTGTTATTGATGATTTATAACCGTCGCAAGATTGTCGATGAACAGGGCGTTTCTAGCAAAAAAGATAGTAAGATTACAAATTCGGAAAGTTCAACCAATTAATTGATTTTTGAATCTATACAAAAAAGACCAAATCGCCTTCAAAATAGAAGGAGGTCTGGTCTTTTTCATATTCGGTGCATTTTATATTTTATCTATTATTTCTTTTTGAGCTGCCTTAGCGAGTTGAACTATCTTTTTTCGCTTTTCAGAGCCCATGCGAAATTTTGGAGCCGTGATACTGAAGGCACCATAAATTTTTTGATATTTAGTAATAACAAAGCCGACGCAGAAGATATCAACTTCATTTTCTTCATCGTCAACAGAATAGCCACGTCCTTTAGTAGTCTGTAAATCGGCAATTAATGCATCAGAGGTTGTGATAGTGTTCGGTGTGACTTTTTTTAGATCGGTGTGATCAAGATAATCAGCCATTTCTGTATCTGAATAGGCTGACAAGATGGCTTTTCCCATCGAAGATGAATACATATTCATTCGACCACCAATTCTAGATTTTAAAAAGATGCTTTGTGGACTTTCAAATTTGTCTAGAAGCACAATCTCATTGTCATTGACGATACCTAAATTAATCGTTTCGCCTGTACTATCGCGAAGGCGAGATAACGTTGGCGTCACAATTGATCGAATATCGAATTCTTCAGATGCCTTTTCACCATAGGCAAGCAATGATACATCTAAAAAGTAGGCTTTAGTATTTTCATCTCGTGTCACAAATTTTAGTGCTTCCAGTGTAGTTAAAATCTTTAACGTTGTTGGTTTTGTCATGCCAATCCCATCGCTTATTTCCTTAAGCGTAGGAGCGGTTTCAGAGTTCAATAAGTAATCGAGAATTTCTTTGGCACGAATGAGTACAGTACCGTAGAGTTTATTAGTAGATTCAGACATTGAATTCAGCCTTTCCGTTTCTTATTTAGAAATGATAACTCTAGAATTGTAAGCCATTTTTATCGAGACGTCACGAGGTAAGTAGACTGAATCTTAAGTTTTTCTAATTGAATCTAAATTAACAAAAATACTATTTGTGGAAGTTTAACTAAAAAGGTTTCTAACTATTAAGCTTAATCAGCAAACTGCCAATATAAAGTTCCACAAGATCCTTAAAGTTCCGTGGATTCAATCCCGTTTCTTCATGAATCTTATTCAGCTGGTAGCTAAGCGTGTTGCGATGAATGTGTAGGTTAGTGGCGGCGTGTACTAAATTGCCGTTAGCATCGATAAATGCATCCAGTGTTTTGAACAGTTCGTCCTGATCACCATCAATGGTGGCATTGCGCAACCGTTCAAGAGTATCTGGGATAATCAGTTTACTGTTGGCGATTGCGCTGATAAACTGAACCTGTTCAAACGAAATTAGGCTCGGATCGGCTAGTTTTGTTTGAATATCAATGACTTGCAGCGCTTGATTGACCGTCGTTTTAATAAGGTTCGTTTTGGTGCCGATCCCAATGGCAATGTGGTTGTCCTTGGCAAAACTAGTTAACCGTTTAATCGTTGTGTCGTAGGCAGTTAAAACGAGGCTGGTGTTGTCACTCAACTGAAGCAGATAATCCGCAGTATCCATGGGGATTTGCGGCAGGTGTGTGGCGTGTAGGGCTAGGGCCACTCTTGGTTGTTCAACCTGGATGCCCAATTGTTCAGCTTCCAAGTACAGGGACGAACTTTTAGAAATGATGGTTTTTGTTTGAATCCACTGATGTAGGAAACGATTTAGACGGGAGGTGTGTTCCTGACGAATGGCGTCCGTTTGCGCTTGGGAAATCAACAGTTCCGTTGCAGTGCTCAATAAAGATGCCAATGGTGTAACTTTCTCTGGATCGCCGGTAATTCCGATGACGCCAATAATTTGGTGGTCAAACACAACGGGTGAATTGACGCCAGGTTGACCGTGTTCGCCATATGATTCGGCCATTGGCAAAGATTGGCCTGAGCTAATTGCTTCGACGGCGCCGCGATGGAGTGATCCAATCCGCTTTTTATCACCACTGGCAATAATGGTGCCGGTTTCGTCCATCATATTGATATTGTAAGGAATCTGTTTCATCATCTTATCTACGATTGACTGAGCAAGAGTTGGTTCAAGCTTCATTTAAATCACCCCGATTAACAGCGTTTGATTAGCGTTAGTTCCCTATAGTTATCTTAAGACATCTAAGTATTGTGAATGAATATGCAAAGTGACCAAATTCACACAACATTTTTGGCAGTTTGATACTATTTTATGTAACCGCTTTAACGTAAAGTATACCGTAAAGTTAGTAATCTATTTGGAGGGATGTACTGTGGTAAACGTAACGGTGAGTTGGATTGGTGCGCTGGTTGGGTTAGCTTTAGCCATTATTTTGATTTTACGTAAACTCAACCCAGTGTACTCGTTATTATTGGGGACGATTGTCGGTGCCATTATCGGGGGTGCCAACTTGGTCCAAACGGTGAATATTGTGGTCGCCGGAACCCAAAGTGTGATGGGGACGGTGGTGCGCGTGTTGGCTGCTGGCGTATTGGCTGGTGTCATGATGGAATCTGGCGCTGCTAACACGATTGCCAAGACGATTGTGAACAAACTTGGTGAGGGACTGGCGATATTCTCGCTCGCCTTATCAACGATGATTATCACAGCGGTCGGTGTCTTTATCCCGGTAGCTGTGTTGATTGTGGCGCCGATCGCCCTTGAAGTCGGTAGCCGCATGAAGATTTCCAAACTGGCGTTGCTGGTTGCTCTGTCTGGTGGTGGGAAGGCCGGCAATATCATTTCGCCAAATCCGAACACGATTGCGGCCGCGCGTGGCTTCCATTTGCAACTGAGTTCTGTGATGGTTGCAGACTTTGTGCCAGCTTTGTTTGGTCTTGCGATGGCTGTATTACTAGCAACAGTCTTGAAGAATCATGGTGACATTGCCAGCATGGCGGATGTCGAAGCAAATCAAGACACAGGTGCGATGCCTGATCCAGATAATTTGCCATCGTTTCGGTCTGCCATCGTTGCGCCACTTGTGGCCGTCATCTTGTTACTGATCAATCCAATCGGTAGCATTTTGCACATTGCTGTCTTGCAGAAGTTCCAGGTTGACGCGATGTACATTTTACCGTTGGCCGGGGTGCTGGGGATGTTTGCCATGCATCAAGGTCGGCAGATTCTCGCCTACACTAAGTCAGGCATGGATCGAATGACGGATGTTGTGCTTATCCTGATTGGTGCCGGAGCTATTGGTGGTTTGATTACCGCCTCGACTCTGCCAGCCGTGATTGTTCATTTGATCAAGATTTCTGGTATCTCTGGCACATTCTTGGCACCAATCGCCGGAATTCTGATGGCTGCCGCAACGGCTTCGACCTCAACCGGTGTCATTCTCGCGACTGGTTCGTTTGGCAAAGCCATTCTAGCCTTTGGGACCGCACCACTGGCAGCCGCTGTGATGGTTCATACTGGTGCGACGGTGATTGACCACCTGCCACAGGGGAACTACTTCCACGTCACCGCCAACGCGATGAATATGGATCTGAAAGCGCGGATGAAGTCCGTTCCGTATGAAACAGCCGTTGGTCTGACGATGACCATTGTCGGCACGATTATGTATGGGTTCTTACTCTAGGAGGACAACAAAATGAAATTTGTGATTGCACCAGACTCATTTAAAGGAAGCCTCACTGCCAAGGAAGCAGCAGATGCAATCGAGACCGGTATCAAACGGATTTTCCCAGATGCCGACTACGAAAACGTGCCCATGGCCGATGGCGGCGAGGGCACTGTCCAATCGCTGGTCGATGCAACGCATGGCACGTTCAGGACGATTGACGTTCTGAATCCACTGCAAGAGACCGTTCCTGCTGAGTATGGCATCTTGGGCGATGGCCAAACAGCTGTGATTGAAATGGCAGCCGCCAGCGGTATTCAGTTTGTTAACGACGAAACAAAGAACCCACTGATTACCACGACTTACGGCACCGGTCAGCTGATTGCGGACGCGCTGCAACGTGGCGCAACTGAAATTATCATCGGTATCGGCGGTAGTGCGACCACAGATGGTGGTGCGGGGATGGCAGAAGCGTTGGGCGCCAAGTTCTTGGATGCTTCTGGCTCGCCAGTTAAACGTGGTGGCGGTGGTTTAGCTGACTTGGCGACTATTGATGTCAGCGGCATGAATCCATTGCTTAAGAACGCGCACATTCGCATTGCTTCGGATGTTACGAATCCATTGGTTGGTGAAACTGGTTCCGCCGCTGTGTTTGGCCCTCAGAAGGGTGCTACACCTGAGATGGTTAAACAGTTGGATGCAAATTTGGCGCATTACGCTGATGTATTGAAGAGTGCACTTGGCGTCGACTTGGCTGACTATCCGGGCGCCGGAGCCGCTGGTGGATTGGGTGCCGGATTGTTGGCATTCACAAACGCCAAGATGGAAAAGGGCGTTGAGATTGTCGTTCAAATGACTAAGTTGAAAGAACGCGCCAAAGACGCTGATTTTGTCTTCACCGGCGAAGGTGGCATCGACTTCCAGACCCAATATGGCAAGACACCGATGGGAACGGCTCAAGCCGCTCATAGCGTGAGCGACCATGTGACGGTGATCGCTTTAGCTGGTAACGTGGGCAAGGGCATTGATCAGCTGTATGACCTCGGGATTGACGTTGTGATGGGGATTCTGCCTGGGGTTGAGGATTTGCCGACTGCGGTTGCACATGCGAAGGATAACTTGACTAGTACTGCGGAGAATGTGGCGCGGTTGATTAGGCGTGCACGTAAATAAGCGGAAAATAAGATATAATTCCTGTTAGATAAATCCATTCTTTGTGATTACGCGAGTACTTGAGATTTGAGTAATTTTTTATGGACGACAGGAGTTGATTCAAATGTTCCTTCAAAATCTAGCTATTTCAATTTTTTTAGTTTTTGGCGTGTTACTTATTATTGCTGGTTTTAAAATAAATTCGCATACTTTGACCGATTATGCTAGCGTCGCAGATAGCACTGATGCAGGCCCCTGGATTGCTTTTTTGAGTTTTCTGTTTAAAAAGGCTGGCTTCAAACGATACGGCAAGGCGGCGTTTGTGATGGTCGGAGGTCTCCTAACAGCTGTATGCATTGTACTGCTGATAGTTTTGAATTGATGACTAGAATTTCTATTTTGTTTGAAAAATCTCTCTATTTGGATGCATTTAATATAAGCACTTTTGATGAGTTAAGCTGTTACAGAAAAAAACGTCACGGTACGGTAGAATCTCAATTTTTTAAGATTCTACCGTACCGTGACGTTTTATTTGTATATTTATAGGTTGCTAAAGAACTGAATGATGATTAGCTTCATTTGTTCAATTAAATCTATTCCTGTGAAATAATAGTAAGCTTTCCAACCAATATAAAATACTACGACAAAGCCAATGACTGTTAGCAGTCGATCCCAGGTACGACTATATCTACTTCTTCGGTAAGCACGCTTTTGAAGTTTACACTGTTGCTCTTGCATCTTTTGTGACTGGATATGTTGTTGTTCCGCATTAACCTCACGCTGCGCAGCGAGTGCTTGACGTTGCCGAGAATCACTGATTATTTGAGCATTACGTCGCTGAACTTCTAAGTCGTGTTCCTGTTTAGCCTGTAGATAAGCTGTATGCCACTTAGGATCGTCCTTGCGTTTCTCATAAAAATCGAAGCTATGATATGCCATTGAAACCACACCGCCATTCGTTTTCCTGACTTAATTTTATCGACGATGGTTCAGTTATGCAACAAATAGATTAGAAGTGATATAAGAAGGTTATAGTTATATTTCAAAGTAAATAAATGTTTACTGAGGTTATTCGTCAAGAAAACCAAATTGATAAATGTAACCATTAATTATTTTTGCCAATTCATCGTAAGCGGTTTTAAAATTAGAGAGATATTGTGACTTCTTACCATTGGTCATTAAACGTCTAATTTGTTCCCAACCAGCATCCCAGTTCATGAAGCAAAATTCAGGATAATCATCGTTTAATTCTTGACGATATTTGAAGGTGTCCTCTACGATTTTTTCAGCGTAACTTAGAACCAATTTAGCCGCAGGAGAAATATCACCTTGGTGCTTTTCTAGCCATTTATAGACAAAACGCTCACAATCGTCTTCAATAGAAAAGCCCATGTCCGAAAAATGACTTTTGCTTGCTAACGCAGACATTGAATGTTTACTTAGCCAAAAGAACTCATTATTTATATTGTAAGATTTTTCTTTGTACTCAATGTTACTGAGAGATACTTGATAACTGTACTTATTAAATAATCCGAATATAACCATTTCTGTTAGCATCATGTTGTAGTTGGCATTATTCAGGAATAGCTCCGATGGAGAATGGTAATTATCTTTGTTATTAATCCAACTGTGAGATGTTGATTTCCGTATGGCGAAGTTAATCATAACTCTTTCAAAATTTTCAGGAACAATAGCGAAGCCATGACCGTCATGGTAGCAATCGCTGAAAAGTGCAGTTTCAGTTGCGGCTTTTTCAACGTTATTGGCTTTGTTCCATGCGTATCCCAAAGCATGAATAGGGTATTTTGGAGGAGTAATACTGCTGTTTGGTTTTACTTTAAAGGCACTGGAAAATGTAGGATAGGTACCTTTATCTTGATACTTCAGACTTTTTAATGACACGCCGCGTACCCACTCGGATAGAAAATCGGATTTAGGCAAGCTTTTTATTGTGTGTTTGCCTGATCTGGTTATTCCCTGTACGGTAGTGTCCTCCTTGATGGCAAGTGTATATTGATTTGGAATCCGATCCGTCGAACGTTCATGTATGCTGCGTAAAATTGTAAAACTAATACCCCAATTGGCCGCTGTATCTGAGAATTCTCCAGCATTTAATAAAAATCCACTTTTGAAGTCGAAATGCGTAAACAATGCTTCGTCGAATGCTTTAAAGTAAGATCCTCCAGTCATGTATTGTGAATTAGAAAAATATGCAATAACTAAATTCGATAACTTGAAGGCTTTTTTTAACAACAGTGCCCTATAGAAAAACTGACAGTAGAGGTTTTCAGATGCGTGGCCGATTTTATCATTTTTCATATATTCATGGACCACACTTTTGGTTGCTACGCCGGCCTTCTTGTGTTCACTGTCCATGCGAGCATCACCAGCGGTGGCATATGGTGGATTCATAAATAAAACTATTGGCTTATTGCTCAGTAGCGCATTGACAAGTTCTGGAGCCCGATCAAATAGTTTAGCTTTCTTAATGTTCTTTTTGCTTAAGGATATATCATCATTTAAAAAATCATACTGGAAGGCAATATTTTCACGATTGTACATACGTCCCATTGCCAGTTCATTGTCAAATAGCGTTGATGAAAATAAATGTTTGAATTTAAAGTCTCGAGTTAAGTTTTTCGATCCCGCTGCGGCATCCCAGACATAGTATTTTTCCCGCCAATCATGTCCGAGTTCGCTAGATATTTCTTTTACCGCTTCATTTACCCAGACAGTTGGAGTCCAGTACTCACCGCTGAAACGGCGATTGGTTTCTTCAAGAAGGATATCACCAACTTCGGTTATGTCTTTTACTTCATCAGCGGAATAATTAGTATCAAACCGACTAAAAAATGCATACCAATTTCTACCATTTACAGTGTATTTTATATAGGTACCATCATCGTTGAGCATTGTGACAGTATTGTTTTTTAAAATCACATTTTCATGATTGGTTAGAGCGTTAATGAACATACCTACTAATTCTTGATTTGTCTTAACCTTTGTTCTATTTTGAGTCACTAATCTAAGAAATTCATCATAAGCGCCGCGAATGTTAGCTTGATTCACTGGTATTTTACTTAATTGGGTTGCATTTTCAGTAGATGCTAAGTCTGAAACTAGGCCCATAATGTCATTTAGGTTAAAGTCTCTAGATCTTATGTCATAAACATACGGGTTTATATTGGCATCTATACGTAATTTATCGAAAACGACTTGTGGTATCTGTTCGTCGTAAGCCTTACGTGCATTCATCGACCAGTCAATATCTGGCATATCAAGGTATGGATAAAGGACACGTGCGTTAATGACAAAAATTTGATTCGCATCGGCCGCCAAAACAACATTTGGCAATTCGAGTCCCTTGTCGTTTCCGTTTTCGATGTGCATACTTATATGTTTCATGTAAAAGAGTACTTGAGCTAAGATACGTTCTTGATAATTTCTTTTTTCCAGCGCAACATCGTCCTTAAATTCTGTAATTAAAGATAGGGCGACTGTTATATCTCGGACAATCAAGAGACCATCTGTACCTAAGACCTTTGACATAGGTGTTGCATACCCTTTATTTACTGAATAGAAAGTATCGTTTAATAGGGAGAACCAAGATGCTTCTACTACTGCTTCTTGACCTTTTAAATTTTCACCGTGGTGTATGTCTCTTAAAAATGTTTCTTGACGTTTTTTTGATACGCGTTTCCACTGAACATTTCCAATTGATGAGTATTCATACTTAGCCAAACAAAACACCTTCTATCAGTGATTTGTTTGAGGAAAAAGAAAAGGACCCGTCAACAAAAATAGTTAGCGAGTTCTTAAAAAAGTTCTTGACAAAGAGACGTTGCCTTACATAATCAACGTGAGTGAGTGAGTGAGTGAGTGAGTGAGTGAGTGAGTGAGTGAGTGAGTGAGTGAGTGAGTGAGTGAGTGAGTGAGTGAGTGAGTGAGTGAGTGAGTGAGTGAGTGAGTGAGTGAGTGCTCATATACTATTCTTCCTTTCTTTTTGTTGGCTTTTAATTAGATTAGTTTGATAAAGACATTATACAAATATAGTATACTTCATAAAAAGAAAGTATTGAACTTGCACAAATGTCACCTGCACTGTGCCTTAAGTAATAATCAATCAAGGTAATATAAGCAATTAAATTCCATACAGGAAGGCAATAAACTTAATGAAAAGTGATTTTAAGGTTCCAGGCTATACAAACAATATAGCCAGAGAAAACATTGTTATGAAGGCGTTAATTGCAGCACTTCAAGATGCGGGTGGAAAGCTAGATAAAAAAGAAGCACGTAACCAACTTCCTAAGTTCGACACACGAATCCATGATGATGTTTTATGGTATGAAAGGCCTGCGCCGAAGCGGGGTGGAACTTATATTCCGTTTACGTTTACTATCTCTTGGGCCGCGCGACATTTAGCACTGGCTGGATACTTGATCGATGAACGTATGAAACCATATGTATTGACAGACAAAGGCCTGAAAACGGATGTCAGCAAACTGAATGGAGAAAGGGTCCGTCTAATTTCACAACCTTTACTGGATGAAATTCAGGTCGAGAAGAAGAAAAACAAGGAATCTATCCAAAAAGTTGAAAAGAAAGAGTTAAAAGAAAGTAATGATTCAACCACTGAATTGCCTGATGAAACAGAGACTTGGAAAGATCAGCTAAAAGCACAGTTAGGTATCATGGATCCATACCAGTTTGAAAAATTTAGTCGACGTTTAATTAAGGAGATGGGAGCTGAAATAGATGATAGTCTCGGTATTCAAAAATCCCGTGATGGTGGAATAGATGGATATGCATACTTTAAGAATGAGGATTTCAGAACTATTAGGGTTGCAATTCAATCTAAACGTTACAATCATCAGGTAGGAGATAATGCTGTTCGCGACTTTCGTGGTGCAATTCAGAATGGAACTGAGTACGGCATTTTACTTGCCACTAATTACTTTACAGATGCTGCTAAGAGAGAAGCCAAGGATCCGTCGAAGAGTACGCCAATTACCTTATTAGATATAGAGGATATTGTCGATTTAGTTGAACGATATCAACTCTTTTTAAAAAGAGTTGAAACGTATGAATTGGGTTCTTTCTACTTTGAATAGAAACAGCAATCTAAAGATAGAGCGTTGAACCGTTTACACAAAATGCAATATGAGGCTTGCTCTGTACACATTAAACATTGAAAAAGGAAGTATGTCACTAATGAGATTATTTGAAGAAGTTGCTCAAATATTTGGAACTGGTTTAACCAATCCAACACGTGATGTCTATGCCGACTTACCCAATTCTAAGTACAAACTCTGGATGCCATGGCTCGATGGGCAACAACATGGTAAATGGCTAAACGAGTGGGATCCAAAATTAGAGGAGATTCAAGAAACAAACACTGAAGCTTTACTTGATTCGAAAGCTGAACTGAAAATTTCAGATGAAGAAATGCGCTTAGTGTGGGGAAATTTTATCGATGGTCCTAAATTTCTTGGGGTTTTTCAGTATCAGAAAGAAAAAAGCAGGCAAGGAGTTAGAATTTACAAAAGAGTTTAAGGATTAATATATGGAATTGGTAAGACTATTACCTTAAAGGGGAATGGTCTTTTTTTCGGGAATTTCAAAAACAAATTCATTAATTTCTTTATAGGATGGTCAATACTTAATTATTTTCAGATGCGAACCTTGGTTACAACATCATCGCAACTGATATACTGTAGCTTAGGATGAGCGTAAGCTTGTAAATCGAAGGAGAATAAGATGAGTGACAATTTAAATCAACAGCTATTTAGTGCAGCCGATCATTTACGAGGCAAGATGGCTGCAAATTCATACAAAGATTATTTGCTTGGATTGATTTTCTATAAGTACCTTTCTGACAGGCAGCTTGAGAACGTGATTATTCTTGATGGTCAGTCACTCGATAAATATAACACGCCGGAAAAGCAAACCAAATATTATCGAACGTTGCTAGCTAGTTCGGATGGTAAGTACGTGGTTGCTGGACTGGAGGATTCACTTGGCTACTCGATTCAACCTGACTATCTCTTCAACGTCATGGTTGACACGGCTAAGCAAAATACTTTTCAACTGGCAACACTCAATAAAGCTTTTATTAACCTGACTACACATTATGATCAGTTTAATGGCCTATTTGATGATATTGACTTAACATCTAAGCGACTCGGTGCTGATGATCAGCAACGCAATATCTCAATTAGTGAAGTTATTAAGAAACTCGATGTAATTGATGTTCTTGGTCACGAGGGTGATGTCATTGGGGATGCTTACGAATACCTGATTGGTGAATTTGCTTCTGAAGCTGGTCAAAAAGCCGGTGAATATTATACGCCACACATGGTTTCGAGAATGATGGCGAAGATTGCTACTTTGGGGCAGACCGATCGACCAAGTTTTTCAGTTTATGACCCGACGATGGGATCAGGAAGTTTGATGCTGAACGTTCGCGACAATTTGAAGGATCCCGATCACGTGCAGTATCACGGACAGGAATTAAATACAACAACGTATAATTTGGCACGGATGAATTTGATTCTGCACGGTGTTGACCTCGATGAAATGCACCTGCGTAACGGGGACACTCTGAACAAGGATTGGCCAACCGATGAACCTTATACATTTGACGCTGTTTTAATGAACCCGCCATATTCAGCCAAATGGTCATCGGACAAAACATTTTTAGATGATCCCCGTTTCAATAATTACGGTCGATTAGCTCCTAAGGGTAAAGCAGATTTTGCCTTTCTTTTGCATGGCTTCTATCATTTAAAGGATTCTGGTACGATGGCAATCGTCTTGCCGCATGGAGTGTTATTCCGTGGTGCGGCAGAAGGTACGATTCGTGAGAAGCTATTGCGTGATGGTAGCATTTATGCAGTGATTGGGATGCCGGCGAATTTGTTTTTTGGCACACCAATTCCAACAACTGTTATCATTCTAAAGAAGAATCGAGCCAGGCGCGATGTTTTATTTATTGATGCCAGTAAAGACTTCGAGAAGGCCAAGAATCAGAATCGGCTAACTGAAGAAAACATCAACAAGATTTTCAAGGCGTATAAGGATCGCAAGGACATTGACAAATTTGCTCATGTCGCGCCATTCAGCGAACTTGAGGAAAATGAGTTCAATATGAACATTCCTCGCTATGTTGATACTTTTGAAGAAGAACCACCTGTTGATGCCGCTAAAGCTCAAACTGAGCTTATTGATATTAATAAGCAGTTGGCAGAAAATGCCTCAGAGCTCCTTGCGATGCTTGATGAGCTTGATGTTCAAGATGAATCTAGTCGTGCGTTGATTGAAGCAACCAAGGAGGCGCTAAAATGAAAACGCCGAAAAAAAGAGTACCAGAATTGCGGTTTAAAGGCTTTGATGGAGATTGGGAACAGCGTAAGCTTGGAGAATTAGGTACTTTGCGTAGAGGAAAATCAAAACATCGTCCTCGAAATGACCCAAAACTATTTGGTGGAGATTATCCATTTATTCAGACAGGGGATGTATCCTCAAGTGGACTTTATTTACATAATTTCACTCAAACTCTCAATGACTTTGGATTAGCACAAAGTAAACTATGGAATAAGGGTACTTTAGTAATAACAATCGCCGCAAACGTTGCTGATTCAGCTATACTGGCTATCGATGCTGCATTTCCAGACAGTGTAATTGGATTCACCTCTGAAACAAGTTCAGTGGAATTTGCTAAATTTTTACTAGATGAATTAAGCGATGGACTAAAGCGAACAGCACCTACAGGCTCTCAGGCAAACTTGAACTTAGAAATATTGTCCAATACTTCTGAATACGTACCAGCAATATCTGAACAGCGTCAGATTGCAAGACTCCTTATTCAATTCGAGAAAATTATCGCTCTTCATGAGCGTAAGCTTGAACTCATGAAAGTGCTCAAAAAGGCATATCTTCAGCAATTGTTTCCGAAAAATGGCGACAAAACACCACATCTTAGATTTGCTGGATTTAGTGATGATTGGGAGCAGCGTAAGTTCAAAACATTATACAACAAAGTTACTGAGAAGAACGATTTGACAATCTCTAAAAATCGCGTAATCTCGGTAGCCCAAATGAAGTGGGGGAAAGTACCGCAAAATTCAACAAATAAGTACATGCGCAGCTATAATGTAATACGTATTGGTGATATTGCTTTCGAAGGAAATCGCAGTAAGAACTTTGCATTTGGTCGTTTTGTTGAAAATACACTTGGAACTGGTTTGGTGTCGCACGTTTTTGATGTATTTCGACCGACTAATAATATTGATTTGGATTTTTGGAAATATTACATTCATGATGAAGAGGTAATGCGCAACATTTTGCGAAAATCCACCCAAAAATCAACGATGATGACGAATTTGGTTAGCAAAGACTTCATGCGTCAACAAATATCTATATCCGAGCCAAAAGAACAGCATGAGATTGGTAATTTCATTAAGATGTTAGATAAGGCTATCGACCTTAATGAATGCAAGGTGGAGCAACTCATACTTTTAAAGCGTACTTTCCTGCAAAAAATATTTGTATAATCAAACTGGTCGACACAAAATACGTGCCGACCAGTTTTTATTAACACTTAAACGAGTTGAGACATTTCGCGCATGATTCGCTCCCCGTCTTTAGACTCTAGTTCTTGAATAATGTGTAGATACGTTGATTGAGTGGTTGCCATGTTCGCATGGCCGAGTCGTCGAGCGACGCTTGCTACTGATACACCGGCAAACAACAATAGTGACGCATGAGTATGCCTTAATCCATGGACACTCAATACGGGAACCTCAGCACTCTCGCAAAGCACTTTTAGATGTCGATTGATTGATGCATTGAATACTCGGCCATGAACGAATATTGGTTGATTATTTGGTAGATTGTGAAGCAGCTGAGAAAATTGCATCGTAATCTGCCAATCAAGTTGAATCTGACGAACGGATGATGGATTCTTGGTTGGCTGAAAACCACCATACGTGTGTCGATAATCCCAACTATATTTCACAGATAGTGTTTGATTAGTAAAATCGAAACACTCGGGTGTAATTGCCAATGCCTCTGAAAAGCGTAACCCTGTTTTTAAAATTAGCAAAAGAAACCAATCCCAGTTAAGTGATGTTCCCAGTTCCATCACGTGAATCAGTTTTTGAACATCGAATTGACTAAGAAACTTCACTTTTTTAGGCGCTGGCTTTTTCCCCGTGATAACAGTCTTTCTTGTTGGATTTTGCTTAATTTCACCTTCTTCAAAGGCATCAACAATACAGCTCTTCAACTGATGATGAAAATCCATCGTATTTTGGCGCTCATGATCTTGAGCATACTCGTTTATCAGTTGCTGGTAACTCTGTCGAGTCAGATCACATAGCCGTAATTTTGGCGCAAGGCGAATCAGCCAAGCAAGTGTGACGTAATACTTGTTCAGTGTAATGGGTCGAACCGAGTTAACTTTATATAACTCAATCCAATCCTCGAAGTAGTGATAGAACAGTTGTGTTGATTTCGTTCTTGTCATAAAAGAACCTCCTCGTAATATATGGCAAATTTGTGCCATATATTATTATCAAGGAGGTTCCTAGTTTTATACAAAAAGTTTTTGTGAATATGCTCGTCTTAATTCGTAAAGGATGTCTAACTTGTGTTCATTGGCAGCGATGAGGACTGCGACTTTTTCTAGTATTTTGCCAATCTTCTCTTGCTCGTTCTTCAAAGGGTATGTTAGAGATAAGCTAGCAAAGTCTGCGTAACTTATTGATCGACCATCTCTAATTCCATAAGTAACAATTTTTAACATTTGAACAAAATTATATTTTTTAAAGTAAAATTTCCAGAAAGATATTGAGTGATTATTAGGATATTTAAAAGAAAATACTGTATATGCTGGGCTTGTGATTCCCAAGATTTTCGAAACTTCAAAACCACCTTGGAAGGAACGAAGACTAATAACAAAATCATTGGGATGTATTACTTTATACGTTCCTAAGTTTTTTTTATTGAACTTAAGATCACGATCCATTTCTTTACGAAAGATAATACCTTTTTCCTGAGTAACTGAAACGACAGGAAGATTCGGATGTCCCTTTTCAGTCACTGAATTAAAAACTATTTTACTCTTACGCTGCTCCCAATCATCACTAAATCCAGCAAATCTAAGATGTGGTGTTTTGTCGCCATTTTTCGGAAACAATTGCTGAAGATATGCCTTTTTGAGCACTTTCATGAGTTCAAGCTTACGCTCATGAAGAGCGATAGTTTTATCAATTTTTTTCATAAATCCAGAAATCTCATCTTGCTCATCAACTTCTGGCACCGAGATTCTATATTGTTGTAAAACCTTATAATAAAGTCTAGTGCGTGTGCCACCCCTCTTTTGCATTTTTGAAAATTTTAGAAAGCTGCCAGAAAAATTCAGATTCTGAACAAGAAAATCGAGATTCACTTTATCATTATTTGTGAATACAGGATACTCTCGGCTCACTTGAACTGGCGTATCAAATGTATTCTTATTGAAATGAAAGATTGAGTCATCTGACATGTGACGGTAGGTTACAAAATTTTTAGGAACAACATGAAATATTACTCCTTCATTAATGTCAGATCTGCCTTTGTCAAAGTACTCTGCTTGAAAAAATAAACCGGTTCTGGCTGAAGTAGCAATAGGAAAATGATATCCAGTTACCAGCTCACTGTGTTCAGTTATTAGTTCTCCGAGCTTACGCTGTTCCCAAGTTACAATAGCCTGGAATTTGCCTAACTTTCCCATGCTATAATGAACCCACAAGATTAACACAGGGAGCGAAGTACATGGCATTAAATGCAGAGGCGGATGTTGAAAAAAAACTAATAGATATTCTGGGTAGTGGTCAGAATCAGTGGAATTTTCGCTCGGATTTACATACTGAGACAGATTTATGGGCAAATTTGCGAGCTAAAATCGTACAAAACAATCAAGATGAATTAAATGATCATGAGCTGACTAATAGTGAGTTTAGTCGAATTCAACAAAAATTACTTAGCCTGACAACGACACCGTTTGCTGCTGCAAAATGGCTCAAAGGGGAAAATGGAATCGCACGTATCACCATCGAACGTGATGACACGAGTCTGGGCTCATTATCCGTGATGTTATTTTCTAACCAAGATATTGGTGGTGGACGTTCATCATACGAAGTCGTGCATCAGATCGCCAAGGCGGGCAATGATGAAGCAGCACATGATCGGCGTTTTGATGTCACACTTTTGATTAACGGTCTGCCAATCGTACAAATTGAGCTTAAACAAGTACTAGCTAAAGATGGTATCTATCAAGCATTCAATCAAATCGTGAAGTATAGCGAAGAGGGAATGTTTTCCGGTAACATCTTTTCAACACTTCAACTATTCGTGATTTCTAACGAGCAAACAACCCGCTATTTTGCCAACGCACAACCGAAGAATATGGATCGTAAGTATTTATTTAGCTGGCGTACTAAAGATGGCATCAAGGTCGATAACCTTTATGAATTTGCGCGGCAGGTTCTAAACATCCCAGATGCGCATCGGTTAATCGCTGATTACACCATAGTGAGCGAAGATCAATCCACAAAGTCTTTGATGGTGCTCCATCCTTATCAAATTCATGCAATTCGTGCCTTGTATGAAGCGGCAAGTCATCACAAATCTGGCTATGTTTGGCATGCTACAGGATCAGGTAAGACGCTTACAGCCTTTGTGACAACTAAGTTACTTGCCCGTAAACCAGGGATTGATCGTACTATTATGATGATTGATCGTAAGGACTTGGATGATCAGACAAATGATGAATTCACACGATTTGCTTCGGAATTTAATACGGGTCTCTCGACTGGAAATGCGCGTAAAAATGCCTTGGTTGTGGGAACTGGTAGTTCTAGAGAACTTGCTAGGACTTTACTTTCAGATGCCAACTCAAATGCGATTATTATTACGACACGTCAAAAGCTTGATGCGGCCTTAAAAAAAGCAAAGAGGCAAGATGAGGAAAAGGGAACACATCGCTATCAAAAGTTATTAGGGTCGCACATCGTATTTATTGTGGATGAGTGTCATCGTGCGTTGAGCCCAGAGAACATGGAAGATATTAAACAATTTTTCCCGAATTCAACGTGGTTTGGTTTTACAGGTACGCCAATCTTCGAAGAAAACAAACGTGAAGCTCAGGGTACACTGGCACGGACCACACATGACCAATATGGTGAACGACTACACACCTACACGATTAAGAATGCGTTGGACGACGCCTCGGTGCTTGGTTTTCAGGTAGAGCATGAGGATACCATTGATCAGGATTCACTAACGAATCATATTTTCCAGCAAATGCACGGTATGCCAAAGTACCTAGCACTTTCTGACGAGCAATTGTCTAAAAAAGTCGATACACTTTCACAAATTGAACGTGAGAAATATATTGATAATTCGGTGTATGAAAGTGATGAGCATATTCAGAAAGTAATACGGAAAATCCTAACTCCAAATAATGCCTATGTTAAATTTGATTTTGCAAATGGCCGCCCACAGAAATCCGCAATTCTCACAACTAGCTCAATTTCCATGGCAAAGCGATATTATAAAGCAATTAAAGATATGACGCGTGATGCTGATTGGATGGCGAAGACATTTTCTGACCATCCGTTGCATACCGGCCGTGAAATCGAAGATCCGGATTTCCCTCGAATTGCAATCACCTATTCAATGGACGAAAATCCCGACTCAGCTACAGTTAAGCAAGATGAAATGAAAGCTATTCTTGATGATTACAATGCCTATTACCATACTAGTTGGGGCTTAGATACGATTCAACGCTACAATGGTGACATTAATAATCGTCTATCACGGAAGCAAGCGATATTCAGAGAGCCAGGAAAACAAGTGGACCTTGTTATTGTGGTTGATCGCCTTTTAACTGGTTTTGATGCGCCACAAGTGCAGACTTTGTTTGTTGATCGGATGTTAGAGTATGCTCAGCTGATTCAGGCTTTCTCACGTACGAATCGAACTTTTCCAGGTAAGTCTAAGGGTTTGATTGTGACGTTCCGTCGTCCGGCAACCATGGCTGCGAATGTTGAGGCAGCGACACGCTTGTATTCGGAGAGCAAAGAAGAATCAGGATTGATTTATGACGATTATCAAACAGCAAAGGTTAAGCATATGCGCGCGTATGCCGCGTTCTCACTGTTTTGTCAGACAAACCCTGAAATCGATGAGCATTCAGATATTGAAAAGCGTTTGGAATATACGAAAGACTACCAGGCAATGGCGAAGTCATATGCTGCATTGGTTACCTATGATGAATACAATAAAGAATTGGAAGAAGCCGATCAGTCAACATTGCTTCCGAATCTTATAGAAGAAGAGGCTGGCGTATACAATACTATCAAAGGATCGATCGTCAATGAAGGGCCAGATGTCCCAGCTGAGGTTGCGGATATCAACTTCTATGATGATAACGCGGTTAATAATTACAACATTGACTCTGCGTTCATTGATCGTTTGCTGGGGATTTATGCAGCAAACAACAAGGACACTCGTAACCAGATTGAAGAAGCGCTTAAAAAGATGAACAAGCCAGAGAATGTGCGGAATGTTTATCGACAGATTTTGAATGATATTGATAGCGGACAAATTAGTCCGGAAGATGATGTGTTTGTGATTAAGCGACGTTACTTTGATGGTGCGGCAGATCTTGCCATTGATAAATTTTCCAGGAAATGGTGTATTCCAAACTCAGAATTGCATAGCTCAGTAATTCAATATTACGGTGGTGCTAAAGATGTTCCCGGCTTATCAGATCTGAATCGAAGCATGGATGTTAATCAGTATCAGATTGAACATCCAGGAGCGAGCTTATTCAGGGCACGCGCACAAATGAAAGTTGCTTGGCAGGCGTTGCTGGATAATATAATTCTTCCGTATCGTGAAGAATTGCGATAAAGAATGACTAAAACCAACAGAATCAAAAGCAGCTAGTATTCAGAGTGCATTTCTGAATACTAGCTGCTTTTATTGTTATTATATTATAAGCATTCGATAATTGACCGACTATGAAGCGTACGCGTGGTTGTCGGTAAAATGTAGATTTCCTACATTTCTTCGCTGACATTGATAATTTATATATTGTTTCATGACTGATGACAAAAAATTAGAATAATAGCGCAGTTCATTCGGCATTGATTATTCTTTGTCAAATAGGCCATACTATTATTTGCTATGCTCTGAAAGAGATCTTACGCGAGCAGCCGTTTCTTTAGGAGTCGTACTACGAAATGACAAGAGGATATCGCTTAAATATTTTCAAACTATCTTAAAAGAAAAAACTACATACCCATAATTTTGTTTATAGTCTGTTAGGTATTTTATCTGTACCTTTACGCTCTTACCAGTATAGTGGTTTTCATTTATGTCAAATTCCTTTAGTAATACAAAATCTCCGACTTGAAAATTCCTATCATTGTTTCTTATTTCAAATGTCTTATCTCCAGATAAAACTGCAGAAAAATATTGCGGCAATATTTTTAAAGAATGTGTTGTCATAAAATGCTTACCTCACATAACAAAAAGATTGTGGTGCATACCTTACATTGAAAGATTCCAAATTTTCAGGAGAAGAATATTCAATAAAGTTTTCTATTGGTATAGCGTGGGCAGTAGATTTCCCAGAAAAATAGTCATCAAAAAATAATTTGGAAATTCCTGATCCTTCTTTAGTGACAGTCCAGACTTGTTCAGGGGTATCGCTGATAATAGATTTGACTGAGAATTCTCCAATGACTTTACTAATAGGACTAGATGCATATACAAGAATTGATTCTACATCATCTCTTTTAAAAATTGCTTTTCTAAATTCGAACTTTTTGTTACCAGAGATTATCTCTTTTACAAATTTGGGTTTAATTGACATTAATACTCGCATATTAAAAACCTCCCTTAGGGCAGTATATTTGCAACACTACCATGCAATGCTTTAATAAATGTACTGAATTCTGAATTCGAGTAAACAAAGGTTGAAGGATATCTGTCCTTCCAAAAGCCCGAATCTTTAAGAGTTCTCCAGTTAACATTATTTCCAGCTCCAAAATAGTAATTATAGACCAACTGATAGATTGTGACAGTTGATTTGGCAAAATATTGTTTTAACTCTGCGTCATTCAGTATCGTCTTATTTCCAAGCATTTTTTTTACTTCATCGATGGATAGAATAGTTTCATTGTTTTGTTTGACGACTGTTTTTTTGACAATCGTAGCGACGGAAGTGATTACGGATTTATATCCTCTACCTGTAGCTGCTAAGGATTTTCTATAAATTAAAACAGGTTCATTTTCCTGATAGCTATCTTCGTAGCCCCCTGAGATATACATTTTTGTAATGCCATTACCAGCAACATCTGTGAGAATTTCATTTTCATATTGTTTGGTGTTTTTTAACTCAGAGTAAGGAAATAGTTTATCGTGAAAATCTTCATTTACCACCAACAAACCGCCTTGAGTAAATTGGGGATTTATATATGGAAAAGGTTTATACGGATCACTAAAATCAAGATTTCTTTTGTCTCGTAACATCACGTATTCCCCAGTGTCTGATTTTTTACCGATTATAGAAAAACCAAACTTTTCAAAAAGTGTGATTAAGGTTTTATGCTTTGGAAAGACAGTTACATAAATCTGATTTTCAGATGATTCAAACCAGCGCCACAAAGCAATTCCTATTGCACCCTCGCCCAATCGAATTCCTTGAGCAGAAATTTTAAGTGTGCCTATTTTAATTCGTGGTTGTGGATCTAAAATTTTGTCGGTCAAAGGAATGCTTTCTGATTCATCATATTTTAAATAGAGAAAGGCATTTATTCTTCCATTAGACTTTAGTACGTTAACAGGCGTGTTTGCTACACTCTTTCTTGCAAACCATTTTTCAAAACCGGGGTAATCTTTTTTTAGAGAGTCAAAGAAAGAATCGTTAATATCGATGTCACTGAATTTGGCTGATTCAAATATAGTACTCACTGCTATCACCTCTGAATAAATTTGTTAAATCAACATAATTTTACCTTATGCAAATATTATATTGTTTAACATTACAAGTAAATTATACGAACACACATTCGATTAATCAATCAAAAATTTTGTTTGGACTGGAAATGAATTTTTTTTAGAAGGGTGCACACTTAAATACGTTGTAACAGGTATTTATTTTTACCCAATCCATACCCAACCTTTACATTCCCCCATCCTGAATCGTTACATCCGTTTGCTAACCTTATCCTTGTAAGGCAGAGAAAGAGAGGAGCAATTGGATGAAACTAGGTAAACGTTTGGGTGTAGCGGCGGTGACGCTGAGTTTATTAGGAGTGGCGTTAGCGGGGTGTTCGTCGAATAATGCGGGGGCCGCGACGTCTGATAAATGGTCGACGGTGGTGAAGACAGCCAAGAAGGAAGGCACCGTGAAATCGGTAGGGATGCCGGATACGTGGGCCAACTGGATTGGTTCATGGAACGACATTAAGGCGAAGTACGGTGTGTCACATAAGGATACGGACATGTCGAGTGCGCAGGAGTTGCAGAACTTTAAGAATGTGCAAGGCAAGAAGGCTTCCGATATTGGTGATATTGGGATCAATGTGGGGCCAACTGCTACTAAGAAGAACCTGCTGATGCCATATAAGAGTCAGTACTGGGACAAGATTCCGACATGGGCAAAGGACAAGAAGGGATACTGGGCCGCTGGTTACACTGGCACAATCGCGTTTATCACGGATACTAAGAACGTGAAGGCTGCAGACGCGCCGAAGTCGTGGGCTGATTTAGCGAAGGGTAATTACAAGGTCTCTGTCGGTGATGTGGCTACGGAAGCGCAGGCGCAGTATGCCGTATTGGCAGCCGCTCACGCTAAAGGTGGTAGCGAAACGGACGTTAAACCCGGCATCGACTTCTTTGCTGATTTACATAAGAAGGACCGTCTATCAACGGTCGATACATCAATTGATAACTTTAAAAAAGGTGAGCAACAGGTTGCTGTCGTTTGGGATTTCAATGCGTTGAACTATCGCAAACTGATTGGCGGCGACAAAGACCGGTTTAAGATCAGCATTCCAACGGACGGCACGGTCGCGAGTGGTTATGCGGAAGTCCTGAACAAGAAGGCGGCGCATCCAGCAGCGGCCAAACTAGCGCGGAGTTTCATCCTCTCTGACCAGGGCCAAATCAACTTGGCGAAAGGGTTTGCTCGGCCAATTCGCTCAGACGTCAAACTGCCCGACAGCGTAAAGAGTCAACTGTTGCCGGATAGTGACTACAAGAACGTTTATCACGTGAAGAACAACGACAAGTGGAACACGACCACGGTCCAACTTGCGCAGATGTGGCAGTCAGACGTCATGGGCAAGAAGTAGGTCGCTGCATGAAAACAAAAACGAAGATTTTCTCACCATTTTTGATACTGATGGGTGTCACGATACTGTTGCCGATGGTGACGATGCTACTGACAAGCTTTCATTTGGATGGCGACGGTCAGTTTACGTTCGCCAATTACACGACCATTTTTACGCAGGCATATTATCGTCAGGCTATCTTTAATAGTCTCGGAATTTCTATTGTAGCAGCTTTGATTGGTTTGATTATCGCTGTCCTCGGAGCTTGGGCGATTACACGTTTGTCCGCGAAAGCTCAGGCAGCCGCACTAACACTATTTAATATAGCAACGAGCTTTGCTGGGATTCCGCTAGCCTTTTCACTTATTATCTTGTTTGGAAACGACGGCGTTCTGAACGCGGTCATGGCAGGCCTTGGCTCAGCAGTCCACAGCCCTAGCATTTACTCGCTTGGTGCGTTAATCCTCGCCTACGTGTTCTTTGAAGTCCCTCTGGGCATCCTGTTCCTGTATCCACCATTTCGCGAAATCAGCCGCGACTGGCAAGAAGCATCGCTGATGCTGGGTGCTAACCGTCGCTTTTACCTAATCCACATTGTGTTGCCGATCGTGTTACCAAACTTAATTGAAACCCTCATCATTTTGTTTGCAAACGCCATGGGGACGTATGAAACGATGTACGCGTTGACTGGCAACAACATTGCGACGATTCCGATCATTATTGGCTCGCTAATGAACGGTTCATTGAACGCAAATATTCCGTTGGCGAGTGCGTTATCGACGGTGTTTGTGTTGTCGATTGTTGTTTTAGTGACAATTGGGAACTGGTTAACTAAACGTAAACGAACGTTACAGACTGTGGCAGTGGCAACAAAAAGGCCTGCTCGCAACCGGCATCGTTTGCTGGATGGTTATCCAGTATTAATGAGGGGGATGAAAAGCAAATGACGACAGAACGAAAGTGGTCAGTTGGCATTCTCACCATGATTGCCGGACTGTTATTACTCCCCATTTTGGCGACGCTGATTTATTCGTTTGCGACAAACTGGGTAAAGACGATTTTACCGGCATCGTGGACGTTGAAATGGTACGGCCAGTTGGTGACCAACAGCGATTTCCTGACGGCGACGATTAATTCACTGATTGTTGGTGCGGCCGCGGTGGTTGTGGCGATGGTGATTTTTCTACCGGTTATCTTTTACATCAACGTATTTGATGAGCGTCTGAAAGCGAAAGTGCGCTACCTGATGGTCATGCCTTATGCGGTGCCGGGCATCGTGCTTGTGACAGGATTAGTGCAGATTTACGGCAACTTGCCGATCCCCAAGTTGATCTTTCTGATTTTAATTATCACTGCGCTCAGTTTCCCGGCGTTTTACCAGAGTTTGGATAACGTGTTCATGAGCCGCGACTTTCGGGGAATGTTTGAGCAAGCACGGATGCTGGGCGAACGGCCAGTGAGTGCGTTTGTCCACGTGATTCTACCAAACATCAAGACAGGCGTCTTCGTGGCGATGTTGCTGACATTTACGACAGGGTTTAGTGAATATGTAATTACAAACATCTTTTTAAACGGCGATTACGAAACGTTCAAAATTTATATGTATCGATTGATGAAGGCGAACGGCAACGCCAACAGTGTACTGACAGTTTGCTACTTTGGGCTACTGATCCTGGTCGCTATCATATTGATGAAACTCTCCGGCAAAGACGTAAAGGCAGGGAAGTAAGATGGACGATTTACTGACGGTTGAACAATTAAACATCGGTTTTAATCAAACGCAGGTGATCAAGGATATGAATTTTGGTGTCAAGAAGGGGCAATTGACTTCGTTTCTTGGTCCCAGCGGCAGTGGCAAAACGACCGTGTTGCGCGCCATAGCAGGTTTAAACAAACACATTAAGGGACACATTCGGTTGGCCGGTCACGATATCACCAGTTTGCCTCCTAATCAAAGAAACATTGGGATGATTTTTCAGTCTTATGCGCTGTTTCCAAACTTAACGGTGGCCGACAATGTGGCATATGGATTACGTGTGCAGCGTCGACCGAAAGCTGAAATCATTAAACGTGTCGATCATATGTTGGAATTGACCGACATGATGGCGAAAAAGGACGCCTACCCAGATGAATTGTCTGGTGGTCAAAAGCAACGGGTGGCGCTCGCGCGGTCGATGGTGCTTGAACCGCAACTGCTATTGTTGGATGAACCATTGAGCGCGTTGGACGCCAAAATCCGTGTCGAACTGCGTGATCAAATTCGCCGCTTTCAACAGGAACTGGGCATCACCATGATTTTTGTCACGCATGATCAGGCCGAAGCCATGGCGATTTCCGATGACATTTTGATCATGAACGATGGCAAGATTCAGCAACAGGGCAGTGCCACTGATATTTATGAACGGCCACGGAATCTGTTCATTGCGAAGTTTATTGGCAATAATAACATTCTCGATGGCACCACGTTGCGTAGCCTTGGCTGTGTCGTTAATGAACAACGGCAGTATGTGATCCGACCAGAGCTATTTACGTTTGATAACAGTCAACAAGTTAGCTTGGCACAAGATAATCGTCACTCAGCGAATGCGGAGGTGATCTCAATTCCAGGTGTGGTCGAGTCAGCGTCACTGCTGGGTGACCGGCTCGAATTTACGTTTGCGACAACGAGTGGGCCGCGATTGAAGGTGAAACAGTTGAATACACGTGAACACCCAGAGGTCGCGGCACATGTGAACGTGTTGCTGCGACGAGATGCGGTAACGCCGCTAGTGGAGGCGTAATGTTAAGTGCAGAAGAGTTAGGTCGCATTGACCGGCAAACGTGGAACGGGCACACGCATACAGAGTTTTGCCCGCACGGATCTGGCGAGAGAGTGGAAGATTACCTTGAAGCGGCGATTGCGGCGGGTTTTAAGACGTATTCAATTACGGAGCATTTTCCGATGCCGCCAAAGTTTGCTGAAGAAGCCCGTGGTTCACGGCACGCGATTTACACAGCAGCGATGGCTGAACGGGAGTTAGATGCCTATCTCGAAAAGATGACGTTGATTAAAACTCGCTATGCTAGCCGGATTCGCGTATTAGTTGGTTTTGAAATTGATTATTTTGAACGTTACCGGGACTGGACGGCGTTGATGTTAGCTAAGTATGGGCAACGAATTGATGATGCCATTCTGTCCGTGCATTTCTTACCAACTGCTGCTGGTTTGCGGGCGGTGGATGATAGTGAACTGGACTTTCGCGATGGGGTCTTGGCGGAGTACGGCAGTCCGGTTGAGGTCGCTAATGCCTACCTAAGCGCAATGATCAACGCGATTCGCTGGGAGCCGCCCAATAAGCCGCTCCGATACGGACACATCACGTTGTATCGCAAATGGTTGCAGCAATTTCCCACCGACACGGTGTGGTCAGATGACACAACTAATCAATTAGTTAACCAGTTACTAGATTTGGTGACCAAACGCGGCGACATGTTGGACTGTAATATGTCCGGTTTGCCGCGAACAACGCAACAAGAGCCGTCACCGACGTTTGCCATTATTGATGCAGCCTTGAAGCGCGGTATCCCGATGGTGTACGGGTCAGATACACATAGCGTGGCCGATGTCGCGCAAGGTTACCAAACGTATGTCGATAAGCAACTCTTTCGGTAGTGGGGTAAAAGGATGAAACTAACAGTTGCGCCACACGAGGCGTTTCGAATTTGTCAGCTGACGGATCTTCATTTCGGCAGTGTGCCGCTGAATCCAGCTGACCAGCGAACCATCAATGCATTGAAGCATTTTTTCATGCATCACACCTATGACCTGATTATTGTGACGGGTGATTTGATTTGGGAAAATGACACGCCGCAGGATAGTCTAAACTTGTTCTACGAAGTGCTGACTGAAACGGGCACGCCTGTCGCGGTGACCTACGGCAATCACGATACAGAAGGCTCGTTGACACGGTCGGAGATTCGCAGCTTTGAATCTGCTCTGCAGTTGCCGGCGCCTAAGGAAAATGTCTACACAACGGTTAACCGCGAAAATTACACGCTGGATATTTATGCTGGTGATGTGATGCGAAACCGGTTGTTCGTTTGGGACAGCGGTGATTACCTCAACTGGGAGTTGGGTAAGGGCTATGCACCACTGGAATTTGAACAGATTGACTGGTATTTAAAGCTCAGCCAGGCGGACAAACGGACGGCGCGAACGGATCTCGGTTTTTTACACATTCCACTACCGGAGTATGCCGATGCAGCGGACTTTATTTTGGATGGCAGCATGGGCGAACAAATTTGTCCATCAGATTACAACTCCGGTTTATTTTACGAGATGATGCGGCAACACGATATTAAAGGTCTGTTCGCCGGTCACGACCACAATAATAACTTTCGCAGCCGATTGGGTGATATCGAACTCGATTATGGGAACGTAACGGGGTATAACGCTTACGGTGTTACCAAACGTGGAGTTCGAGAGATTGAGCTGTATGAGGATCATTTTGAAACACGGGTTGTGACGTTTGAATAGCAAGTGGCTAATTGTACTGATTGTATTGATTGTATTGATCTAAATAGGGCACATCACGTTAAAAAATATCGTGATGTGCCCTATTTAATTTCTTTAATATCTAACTTAGATTGAGCGTTCCTCAATTTAAGATTTCTTATTTCGTATGATTATCGAATGAAAAAAGGCATAGTGAATTGCTGATTTAGCAGTATTCATACATGATTGAATGTTCCTTCTTAACTATATTTCGTACGAAAATCGTATGAATATAGTTCAAGAAAAGATAATGCGTTGCATTTGAAATATAGCACACTTAAGTCATAAATTTCCCGAATAATCATACAGCAGATGACTTGCCGTAAACGTCCACAGGTTCCGCGTTCGTAACCACAGGCAGCCGTCCAGCAACGTTGGCAGCCCGACATCAATCAGCACTTCCGTCATGTGGTAGCTATAGGAGCTGTAATGCCAAGCGCCAAATAGCAATGCGGTGATGAGAAAGGCCAGCCAGTAGCGTAGCGTCGGTCGTTTGATCCACAGCAACGCGACGAAAATTAGTGAAAAGAGACTCAGTCGGAACACGTCCTCACTGGGAATCTCATACCAATTATTGATGGCGTAGCTGATGAACTTGTGCCACGCGGTGCCGTGGAAGGTGACGCTACTTTCGGCCGTGTCGGTGACTGTTTTGACATGTAGTTTGGTGATCAAGCTGTCAGCAATATTAGCGACGACCCCTTGTACAAACGTAATGATGATGACCGCGCAAATACTTTCAAGCCAGCCGGTTCGTCGTTTGACACGCGGACGGTTCGGCATCCAGCGACTGAGCTGCCAGAAAAAGAAGAATACAGTTCCTGCAATATAGTAGCTGTACAGCCCGCCAAGCGCGGTCAGTAAGCTCAAAAGCGGCGGTGAAACCAGCAGGTGGAAATGCTCAAGGTCGGGCACCACTTCCGTAATCACGCCTGCAAACGCGGTCAGTGAAATCAACACCCATGCCAAGGCAGAGCTGCGGCCATATTTGAAGGCCAAGGTGATATCGTCTTGGTCGTTTTTGTCTAAAACGAAATATTTTTTGATTCTCGACAAACAAATCACCTGCGTTTCGCGTATGTAATGGGTATAGGAAAAAACTAAAGGACGTGATATTCGAAAAGAACAGTTAAACCGCCCAGAATCAGCAATGATGCAATGGTTAGCGCATGTGCCCACTTGTGACGGGCAAACACCGCAATGTACTCGCGAATAATGGCGTTTGGTAAGAAGAACTTAGCAGTGCGTGAACCAATCCCATCAGCTTTGAGGCCAGCACGACGGGCAATCATCCCCGCACGGAGCGTATGGTAATTACTGGTCACAAAAATCGCGTTAGGCTGCTTGCCATCATTAAACGTCATTAGTTTCTTCGAGAACAACATGTTTTGCAGCGTATTGATGGACTGGTCCTCGGCAATTGCGTGATCAGCGGGGATGCCGTGTTGTAAAGCATATTCACGCATCGCAACACCTTCCGCGCGGGTCTCGTTGCCGCCTTGCCCACCTGAGAGAATCAGGATGGGTGCCTTACCGGTCTCGCGTAATTGTCGTTGGTAGAATTCAATCCCGCGGTCGACTCGTTGTGCTAACAGTGGTGGCACGTCACCACCATTGATCAGTCCGCTCCCAAGCACAATGACATACTGTTGATTGCGTTTGGGCCGGTTAAATTGATAGAGCACCAATACGGTAAGGTAGTTATAAAACCAAAAGAGTAGGTACAGCACGACGATATCGGTCACCATGTTGAAGAAAACGAACCACGGTTGTGGTAACAAACGGCCGGCCCAGGTGTCAAGCCAAGGAATCAATAGCACGCCGATACCGAGAATCAACGTTAACATATTGCCGAGTGAGTGGCTTTCCCTACGCCAGACGATGACGGCGTTCCAAATTAACAGGATACTCTGAAGAGCAAACACCAACCCAATTGCAATTATGGCCAAAACAAACGGAACACCGAATAGCACGATCAGAATATGATTTTCCATGTTCAAAATCGTTGACCCCAGCGCCAGCAACATTGAGTAGAAAGCGATGTTAAACCAGATACCGTTAATCAACCGGCGCTTATCTCGGTACCAGGACCAAGCAAAGATTAGTGCAAAAATAATAGCAATCAGCCAGACCGATTTAATTATTGGACCGGCCCCATAGTTGAAGTGCATGAATCGAATTCCCCCTCGTGTTCGTAACTCAATTGTGCAGGTTGAACGCTATTTTGACAACAATTTGCAATTAATTTTATGCGCTGGGAGCGCGGTCAACAGCTTCGTGTAGTTGTTGCCAAACGTCTGACGGCATAAAGCGTTGCAGGTAGTTGGTTTCGTGTGCCAGCAATTCTGGTGTGCCAATCTGTTTAACGATGATTAATGCCGCTTGTAGACGATTCAATCCAGCATCTTGTTTACCAGTTAAGTACATAATCATGCCGACAAGAATTTGATATTTAACGGTCTCATAGAATTGCCGAGGATGGATTAATAGGCGTTTGAAGAGTACCAAAAAGTGCTGAGCAGCGTCTAAGCGATTGTGTTCAGCACAGGCACAAGTCAAGTTGTTCAAGATGCGGAATTGGGCAGACACATTATCCGTTTGTAAATTCACGTAGGCCAGCCCGCGTTTATACATCAGATCGGCTAAGGTGATCGCCTGATCGACTGGCAGGCATATCAGCGAGTTGCCAAATAAGTAAAGCTCGTAGAATCCCCAGTGTTCAGCGCTTGATAGGTAGTTAATGATGAGTTCCTGTGAGGATGATGCTAATGTTGTCTGGGTTAATGATGCAATACAGGCATCTAACATTGCGTCATTTAAATCGAGAAAGAGTGGCAACAGCTGTTCGTGGTCTTTTCTAAATGTGCTTTTTAACTGACGTAAAGCGCCAATATTATCTGCCAGATATAAACGGCTCACGTCATGCAAATACTGCTCGTTTGTCGAGTGATCTGACTGTGCGGACTGGTCAAAATAGACGAACTCCGCGATGTCGACATTAATCCGCTCAAGCAGGCGGGTTAATGTTGCAAACGAAATATCAGTTAGACCACGCTCGTACTTGGATAAGAATGAGGCAGTAACGATGCCATCACTGACTTCTGTCAGCGATAAATGTTTGCCACGACGCAATTGCCGGAATGTTGCACCCATTGAAGACATAAAAGACTTCTTTCTATTTGTATAATATGACAATTTCAATACACTATTCAGAGTCTAATGCTAATGTGAACAACGAACAATAGCTATTTATTAAACGCGTCGACGCGTGATTAATCGATATGAGGTGTTGTCATGATTAAATCACGCTTTAATTTCCAATTTTTGTGGCTGTCTTTCACAGTTTCGACACTGGGCGACTGGCTACTAAAAATCGCTTTGCCAATTGCCATTTATCAACTGACAGGTTCAGGTGCGCAAATGGCCTTTATCTACGGGATTCAATTTTTACCATGGCTGTTTATTTCAGTCTTTAGCGGCATTATGGCTGACCGTTTTGAAGAACGCCAGATTTTGTTCTGGGGTAATTTAGGTGCCGCCTTGGCTACCAGCTGTCTAGCCATCTTAGTGCATAGTCACACAACTGGATTCTGGTTCTATCTATTGATTTTCGTGCAGGCTAGTTTCGCGCCGTTAATGCATCCAGCTTTTCAAAGTATCATTGCACGGATCGTTGATCCATCGAGATTGTATAAGGCGAATGCTTCTTTACAGGTTGTGGATAACACATTGAGCCTAATTGGTCCGATGGTCGGTGGTTTGTTGACTGCGCTGATTGCACCACAGTTAGCGGTTTCCATTGATGCGGCAAGCTTTTTACTGGCGGCCATTTTGAGTTTTGCTGTCCACCCCAGCGCAAAACGTCAAACTGCATTAATTTCAGAATCGACAGTAAGCGCCATAAAGGCCGGCTTCGTTGCTTCATATCAAAATAAAATTGTTTGGTATGGGGCTCTGTTATTCTTTTGGACAAACTTGGGTACCAACATGTTTGCCGCTAACTTTATTTATTTTATGCGCCATTCGCTGCACACATCTGTTTCGATTGCTGGTATCACGATGGGATTAGCAGGCATTGGGGCAATTATCGGCTCTCTTGCGACGCCATGGTTAAGTCGTCATTTTTCGGCAGGTACTTTAATGGTTGGCACAACATTATTAGCTGGTGTCAGTTTGGTTGGTGTTGGTCTGAGCCACCACTTCCTTTCAGTAGCAGCCTTTTATGCGCTGGTTAATTTCTGTGGCAATGTGAATGCGGTGGTGTTCTTTTCATTACGGCAAACGGTTATTCCACAAGCAATCCTTGGCCGTGTCGTCAGTGTGACGCGAATGATCTCGTACGCGTCGATTCCCATTGGTAGTTTTCTGGGAGCAGGGCTAGTGGCGGCGCATTGGCCGTTAGCAGTCATCATTGTAATAGCGGGGATGATTCGTTTTTGCGCCGGTGTCTTTGGCTGGTTTACGCCCTTAAATCGTTCTTCGACCGTCAATTAATTTGGTCACAAAAAGTCCGCAATAACCGATTCTAATCAGTCATTGCGGACTTTTGAAACGAACTTTTATTGCTTGGCGTGATGTTGTCGAACCAAGTACTTCCGTAATTCCTCCAGTAGGAACAACGGAATTGGAATGACAATCAGAAAAATCCATTCGCTAACACCCAGTGGCGCCGTGTTGAATAACCCCTGTAAGAATGGGATATAGATCAAGCAGGCTAGGAGCAATACTTCAAACGCAATTCCCCACCAGATGCGGTGGTTGCTGAAAATACCGATGCTGAAGACTGAAGATATCTGTGTCCGACAGTTGATGGCCGCGGCAATCTGACAAAAGACAATTGCGGCCAGCGTCATGGTGGTGGCTTCGCGGTAAACAGCACCATTGCTTGCCAGTGCGATGCCAGGCCAGCCGTTCATCTTGTTAACGAAGAAGTAGGCGACCGTTGAAATCACAGAGGCGACTAGACCATATAAGCCAAACGCTTTCCAGATGATGGACTTGTTCAACAAGTGGGCTGTCCGCGGACGCGGTGGCTGATCCATAATTCCTGGTTCACTTTGTTCAGCACCAAGGCCCAAGGCAGGTAACATATCCGTTCCTAAATCAACGGTCAAAATCTGCATAACGGTTAATGGCAGTGGCACCAGCCCACGGGTGAACAGGAAGATAACTGATGGCGCTGCTTCTGGCACGTTACTGTTTAAGATGTACAACAGGAACTTTTGCAAATTACTGTAAACGGTTCGGCCTTCTTCAATAGCGGCCACGATGGAAGCAAAGTTATCGTCAGTCAGGATCATGTCTGCTGCGTCTTTAGCAACATCGGTCCCAGTGACACCCATGGCAATCCCGATATCAGCCTTCTTTAAGGCTGGTGCGTCATTGACACCGTCACCAGTGGACGCGACGATATCGCCGTTTGCTTGGCACATCGAGACGATGCGGAATTTATGTTCAGGCGCAACGCGGGCGAAGATAACTTCGCCTTTGACCGCTTCACGAAGCTGATCGTCACTCATTTGGTTGAGTTCATCACCGGTGATGACGCGCGCTTTGTCAGAAGTGAGACCAATTTTGACGGCGACACTCTTGGCAGTTAACGCACTGTCGCCAGTGACCATAATGATCCGGATGTTGGCACGATGACACTTTTTGACTGCATCGTAAATTTCGGGACGTGGCGGGTCGGCCATAATGGTCAGCCCAACGAAGATCATGTTCCGTTCAGCTGCGTCGATACTGATTGCTTTGTTGTCTTGAGGGAGTGTTGAACTATCCGCGCCGACTTCTCGATAGGCAAACGCCAATGCGCGTAACCCTTGAGCAGCGTACGTTTCATTGGCGTGGTTAATCTCGTTGCGGTCGGCATCAGTCATGGCACGCACATTACCGCCATCTAGAATCTGATCACTGATGCTTAGCATGCCATCGAGAGCACCCTTTGTGTAAATGACGCGGCCACCATCAGCAGTGGGGTGAATCGTCGTCATCCGTTTGCGATCAGAGTCAAACGGCAATTCAGCCAGACGTGGCATTTTTTTAGCAACCGTTGTCTTATCTAGGCCAGCCTTAGCCGTTAAGATATCGAGGGCTGCCTCAGTCGGTGTGCCCAGAATTTTCGGTGTATCTTGACTGGTCGCTGGCGCCTGAACCTGAGTATCGTTATTAAGTAGCGCAATTTGTAGCAGTCGTGAAAGGTCTGCATCCTGTGTAGTATCGAAGTCTTTGCTACCAAACTGAATGTGGCCGTTGTTGACATATCCGGTGCCCGTAACAGCATAAGTGCGGGTCGGCAGCCACACATTGTTGATGGTCATTTGGTTTTGCGTCAACGTCCCGGTTTTATCAGAACAGATGACGGTCGTTTCGCCTAGTGTTTCCACACTGTTGAGTTGTTTTAAAAGGGCATGTTTTTTGGCCATCCGTTGCGTGCCTTGAGCTAATGATAGTGTGACAGTTGGCAACAAGCCTTCGGGGATGAACGCAACGATCATGCCGAGCGCAAAGATAAACGATTTAGCGACCGGATAGTGGACGAAGAAGATTGCCAGAACAAAGAAGACAACTCCGATTAGAATCGCGATAAGTGATAGTTGCCGAGTTAGGCGGTTAAGCTCTTGCTGCAATGGTGACGCAGTTTGCTTTTCATTCTGAGTTAGACTAGCAATCTTACCGAATTCCGTTTGCATCCCAGTGCTGAGTGCAATCGCGGTTGCCGTGCCACTGGTAACCACGGTGCCAGCATAGACGATGTTCTTTTCGGCAAACTGACCGTCGCCATGATTATAGGTTGAACGTTTGGAAGTCGGAACGGACTCACCGGTGAGGGCAGATTCGTCAACTTGCATCGAGGAGACTTCAGCAAGGCGGGCATCTGCTGGAATCGCGTTACCAGCCTGAATGGCGAAGACATCACCAGGTACCAGATCATCCGCATTGATTTGCATGTCCTTGCCATCGCGTGTGACTTGGACAAACGTTGGTAACATCTTGCGCAAGGAATCCGTTGCCTTTTGTGCGGCATGTTCCTGCCAAAAGGAGAAACACCCGTTGATCAAGTTGACAGCCCAGATGGCAATGCCGAGTTCCACCATCCCAGCGAACATGGCGATGAAACCACTGACCCACAGCAAAATGGCCATCATCGACGTAAAGTTCTTGAGAAAGCTCAGTAACTGCGACTGACGTTTGCCATGCTGAATGGTGTTGGTCCCGTATTGTGTGAGCCGTTTTGCCGCCTCATCATGACTGAGTCCTTCTGCTGAAGTGCCAAGTTGTTCTTGTAATTGTTTGATATCCATCTTAGCAAAATCATCATTTGTTAATGTTTTCGTTGCCATAGTCCTCGCCTACTTACATTCCTAAATTTAGATGCTAGGGCCAGTATAGGCCTTTTATAATTTTCGTTAAATTAGAGTACATCGAAGTCAAAAACAGTCGAGTGAGTGATTGCTCACCTAATGAATTGACTACAGCATACGCCTCTCATTAACAAAGTCAAATTTAGATGGATTTATTCACGATGCCACGCCATCCCAATGCTTTCGGGAGCTGTTGGTTGAAAACCGAACTATGCGTACAGGTGGTCAGCAGGCACATCAGCGATCAAACTAACGTCTGCGTCCGCGGGAGCATGTTCAGATAAATAGTTGGTTACAGCGCGCATTAATTGTTTGCCGAGGCCGTGACCTTGCTCACTTGGTGTGACGGCAACATCGACGACTTCGAAGACGATACTGCCATCGCCAACAACGCGTGCCATCGCCACTAATTGGCCTTGTTTTCGAATTGAAACGCCCATTAAACTGTTTGGCAAACCGCGAGTAGCTGTGGCAAGGCTACGTGGGCTTAGACCTGCCGCTTTGCGCAATGCACAAAACTCTTCGGGTGTCGGCAAGGTGAGTGTTAATTGATAATTTGTTTCATTGGACATACTAGTCATCTCAATTCTTTTCTATTATTTCGTCACGGTTGTGATAGGTAGGTTTAGCTTACCCGCTAGTGCAGCAAACGTTTTATCGGCTGTTGCACGAATTACTAAAGTGGCCCGATCATCGAATTCCGTTTGGGCGGGGTTGATGTCAGCTAGGGTTGAGCGATCCTCAACATGATCGTAGTATCCGTTAGCGCCGGTGACGAGGACTAAGTCAGCGGTATTTGTCCATAAATCAGCACGTTCACGCTCTGCAGGCACTGTCGCAATGTTGCGGAATATGGGATCTGGTGAAATAATGCCACCACAGTTTGGACAATGCGGTACTGGATCACGTAAAATTTCGAGGGGATAGATGCGACCACACTGCACACAGTGGTTAATGTTCAAACTACTCCAAATATTGGCTGTGTTACGACTGCCAGCACGCTCATGAAGATAATCGACATTAGTCGTAATCACACCGTCTAACAGTTGATGGTGTTCAAGCTGAGCTAAAACTTTATGAGCAGCGGTCGGGCCGACATTAAAAATCGGATCAATAAACAACTGATGAAATTGACGATAAAAATCATCGGGGTGTGCTTCAAGGTAACTTTCAGATGAAAGTGAACCTGTCGTACCGCCACTCAATTGTTCCAAGTCGGGGATGCCACTGGCCACGGAGATGCCGGCACCTGTTAACGCGATGGTGTGATGTGATTTTGAAATGAGCTGAGCCAACTGATTAATTTGTTCGTCAAAGTTTGCTGATTGATGGTGAGTTAAAGGATTAAACATGACTGAGGACCTCGATAACATTTTTATTAATAAACGGTCAATTATGAAGGATGTAATGAGGGTAACGTTTACGCAACGGGCACAAGGTGAATGTGAGCGTGATCAACTCGTTGACCAGCGATTTGGCCGACATGACTAAAAACTTGATAACCACGGGGATGTAGTTGCACATCGAGTGATTGTTTTGCCTGTGATAGCAAATCCATCATGGCATGTTGTTCCTCTGGTGTGGCGTCAAACAAGGTTTGGCAATGCCGCCGTGGCACAATTAACATATGACCGGGAGCCATTGGATGAATGTCATTAAAAGCGACAGCCAGATCGTTTGATAATAAAATTTCGTTAGCTGGCTTGTCGCAAAATGGACAATTAGTTTGTTTAGATGTAGTCATAAAAAGTACGCCTCCCTTAAGGCCGCGATTGAAGAAGTTTGTCGATAGTGGGATCTAAGTCACTCACACTCAGTTGTTCTTGGTATTCAGGACGCACCACTTGTTGGCATTTAAAGTTTACGTAGTCAATTAGTGCTTGTCGTGCGGTCAATGAATGGGTGACAAGATAATGTTCGTCGAGTAGCGTGGGAATCATTTCGTGATCCGCCAGCAGCCAGAGCGTTGGGTTGGCCTGATTAAATAAATTCAGTGTCTGACCGTGCGTGTAAAACTGGCGCTGTTGTTGGTCAAATTTTTCAATCGCAGCATTTAGTGTTGAAGATAATTGGGGATACTCAGTCGTTAACTCTCGGCGAAAGCGGCGCGACAGGCTACTTTCAAACAGTAACTGAGCCTTAATCAATTCATTAAGGCCGATGAGCATGGCTGTTTGATCATCATTAGCGGTGGGCAGTTGTAAGTCGTCGATGAAGTCGCAATACTCTGTAATCACAGCTGTCATAACATCATCTTTTGACGAGAAGTAACGGTAAACGGTTGTGCGGCTTGCATGTGCAATCCGGATAATATCGTCCATTCGCAGATCCGAAAATCCGTTAATGTTCATGTAGCTTATAAGGTGGTGTAACATGTCGGTTCGCTTTGAAGTTTTGGTCATGATACGCTTCCTTTCCAATCTCAGCTAAAATCATTCATAATTGTGGACGAGTATAACACCATTCTAAAAAAAGTGTACAAAAAAGAATAAAAATGTTCTTTTTGTTTCATTCATTACAAGAAAACAGTTTATAATGATGCCAATTAGAAAAGTGGCGAATGAATTATGAAGCGACGTACCAAGGTTTTACTGATTGTTAGTCTTTTATTGCTCGGATTTGTGGGGTGGGATGCCGGGCACAGTCTCTTATATCAACACCGTTTATCGACACTTCATGCAAGACAGACCCACACGGCGACAGTGTTTATCGGTGGTTATGGTTCAAATGCCAAGGCTTTTGACCAGATGACGACGCATTGGCAACGGGCAGGAATTGCTAGCCATCGCGAACTGGTTCGCATAAACAATCGCGGCCAATTGAGCTTTTCTGGTGATCAACGGCCCTCAACTAATTATCTGATTCAACTGGCGTTTGCGGACAATCGCGATCCAGCTGTTCAAATCAGACTGTTGCCTAAAATTATGCATGAATTGCGAACTCGGCAGCACATTACCAAGGTTAATTTTGTAACGCATTCGATGGGTGGTGGCGTTGCATATAGTTATCTGGTTACCAATCACGCTGACGCACAACCGCAAGTCCATCATTGGGTCGCCATCGCTAGTCCATTTGCAACGATCAACAGCAATACTTCCATTGCTCACAGGTATAACCGTTATCTCAAACGAGCGGCCGACCTGCCACGTGACCTGAAGATCCTAGCTATTGGCGGTAATGTGTGGGGATTAGGCACGGATACGGAAGTGTCAGTTGCTGGGGTAAAGGCATTAAGACCACTTGCAGCACAATATGTTCAAACGTACCAGCAGCACATTATTAACGGGGATATCTTATCTGTTCAGCACTCAGCGTTACGGTCCAATCCGGAAGTCGTATGGCAAACGGCACAATTTCTGTTTTAAAAGCATCTGTATAAAGTTAACCGGTTATGATTAATAGCGATTAGCTAAACCCAATTAACAATGGAATTTGTTAACGAGATCGATTTTTCCAATTACTGCATAAAATAAAAAATACGTTGACGTTTAATTGCCATCTTTTGATGGTTAACCAAACGTCAACGTATTTTTTTGCAAACTCACATTGCAAACATGACAACCCACATCATGCGAATTGCTTCGATAAGCATTGTTAGCAACCCTAATCCTAGGAGGCCCCAGCGACATACCACAAGGCGCGTTGCAATTTAACTTTATCCATGGCAATCTCCTCTATTCACCTTGAATTCTAGTCGAAACGGTCTGGATGTGCAATTAGTAAATTTATGATAGGTGATTATTGGTGACGTGCCAAAGAAAATAGTTTATTTATGAGCGGTTGGCACTTACCATTATTTGTGTGAGTCACAGAAATATCGGCATTGAATTGCCTTAAAAATAACAAACCGTTCATTATCACTCGTCAGTTAATTGTCGGGTGATTGTGAACGGTTTGTTTTCGATAAAGTGGCAACCTTGATTAGTTTAGAACCACAAACTGGAACTTAGTCGTCTAAATTCAATTTTGTATATTCTGGTGTCCACTTTGTGTTAAGAACGGCAGCCTTCACGTCGTCAATCGGTTTCTCATTCAATCCTTGATCGACAGCGCTTTGAGCAACAGCTTCAGCAACCGTTTCGGAAAAGACGTTAAGCTTTTCAACAGGTGGCAATACCGCTGCGCCGGGTTCGTTCACATCAATGATCCCGCCGAGTGAGTGGGCGGCTTTGCTGATCATCGTGTCATTTAGCACTTTGGCGGAAGCGGCAATGGTGCCAAGACCTAAGCCAGGGTAAACCAGTGCGTTATTGGCCTGACCGATTTTATACGTGATACCGTTATAGTCGACATCGTGAGCCGGAATCCCCGTCGCAATCAAACCGCGGCCGTCAGTCCACTTGATGAGGTCGTCAGCGGAAGCTTCTGCCAGCTTGGTTGGGTTGGACAGTGGGAAAATGATGGGGCGTTCCGTGTGAGCGGCCATGTTACGAACGATATCTTCAGTGAAGGTGCCTGGCTGAGTTGATGTGCCCACCAGAATTGTCGGGTGAATGGCGTCAACGACAGCGGCTAAACTGGTCAGCTCATCTGCGTTTGTGAATTCACTCCGTTGACGGGCAAACGGCCGTTGTTCGGGGGTGAGGTCAGTCATGTCATCAAACAGCAGTCCCTGTTTGTCGACCATGTAGAAGTGTTTACGCGCTTCATCGGCACTTAACCCTTGTTCGACCATTTCGTCGAAAATCCGTTTGGCAATGCCGGCACCAGCGGATCCTGCACCAAACGTCAGGTATGTTTGGTCGGTCAATTTTTGCTTTGAAATGTTCAATGCGCCGAGGATGCCAGCGAGGGTGATGATACCAGTCCCCTGAATATCATCGTTGAAGGTGACATACTGACGCTGATACTTCTGCAAAATTTTGGCGGCATTATTGCGACCGAAGTCTTCAAAATGAAGGTACATATTCGGGAAGAGTGATTCAGCGGTGGTCACAAACTGATCAACGAATTGATAATATTTATCGCCTTCGACACGTTTATGATGATTGCCGAGATACAGAGGGTCATTCAGCAAGGATTCGTTATTGGTGCCAGTGTCAAGAACAACGGGTAACACTTTGCGTGGGTCGATTCCGGCCGCGGCGGTATAAACCATCAACTTACCAACGGAAATGTCAACGCCTTGAACGCCCCAGTCACCAATGCCGAGGATGCCTTCACCATCTGTGACAACAACCAGCTGAATATCACGGTTGCCGGCAACATTCTTTAAAGTTGTTGCCATGTCGTCAGGATCATCAATGGACAGGAAGGCGGCATATTGAGAGCTTAGGAACAGTTCACTATAGTTTTCAATGGTGTCCGCGATGGTTGGATCGTAGACAACGGGCATAAATTCAACGACGTGTTGACTGAATAATTTGTAGAAGAGAATCCGATTTTCATTGAATAGATTCATCAAGTACAGGCGCTTGTCCAACATGGTGGACTTGGCTTGATACTGTGCGTAAACACGAGCTAGCTGATTTTCCATCGTCTGGACGCGTGGCGGTAATAGGCCAATCAGACCAAATTCGCGTCGTTCAGCGTCTGTAAACGCAGTGCCCTTATTTAAAAATGGGTCTTCTAAAATCTCAGCTGGTGTCATTTTCATATTAATGCCTCCATGAATGTTTTAATAAACTAAAGATACAACCCTGTTATAATCATAGTCAAACAACTCGTTTGATATAAAAGATAACAATATGGAGATTATTAAAAATGAATACACGTGATTTGGAATACTTTATGGCAGTAGCGGAGCGGCAAAACTTTTCGGCCGCCGCAACGCAATTTCACGTTAGTCAGCCGACGATCACACTCGCAATTAAACGTTTGGAAACAGAGTTCGGTGATACCTTGATTCAGCGGGATCGGACACACGCACAGGCCCATTTGACACCAGCAGGAGAGATTTTACAACGGCGGGCCACCTTAATTTTGCAAAATTTGAAATTGTCACAACAGGAAATCATCCAGACAAAAGCCACGACCATTCGATTTGGGTTGCCGCCGATTATCGGGACGGTTTATTTTCCTAAATTAGCCGGCAAACTAATGGCAGATGGGATTCTCAGCCGTATCCGTACTCGTGAAGCCGGTTCTGATCAGCTACTTAAGGAATTGCAAAATGGCGATATCGACATTGCACTATTGGGTTCGATTCAACCCTTACCCAATGACCGTTTGCACACGCAGTTATTGGCAGAACGACCGTTTCACGTGATTGTGGGCAACGAACATCCGTTAGCTCATCGCGAACAGGTAAGTTTTCGTGAACTCGCCGATGAACGGTTCGTGACGCTGAATGATAATTTTATTCATCCAGCAGCATTAACGGCCTTCTCAAAAGCGGCCGGGTTTACGCCAAACGTCATTTATAAATCGCCCGACATCAATTTGATCAAAGGATTAGTAGCTGAGAACCTCGGCATTAGCATCTTGGTTAGTGATGCTATCAAGACTGGGGATGAGGTTGCCTCGCTGACGATTGAGGATGCGCTGACGGAACGCTTTAATATTTCCCTGGCTTACCGTCAAGGATTTGTACCAAATGAGATGCAGCGACAGTTTATTGATGATCTAAAGATGATTAAGTAGAATGTTTGATTCATATAGAAAACCACGTGGGTGGGAATGTAATAACTGATCAATGATTAGTTCTGGCTTGATTGATGACGTTATTGCTTTTCAAATTGACGTGGTTTTTTTATGTGATAGAGATTTTCATGTTGCTAGAAAAATTTTTCCACGCAATCATTTTTTAACAATGAATTTAACCGATCACTTTGCTTAATTCGTAATTTTAATGGCAAAAAGGCGTCTATTTTTCGAACAAAATAGTTAGCTACTATAAGTATTAGCTAGTTATACATTTAAAAACTAAAATTTGAAAATTCATGGCACACAATTGATTTGGAAAGCGCTTAATAATCTATTTGCGTAACTGGTCTGATTAGACGCATCAAATTTGCAATTGTGCACTTACTATTTATGTACAAACAATATTTATGCGTGCTAAACTGCTTTTGGAATCAAGTTAGAGGTGGTAACTGTTTAACAGCTAGACATTAATATGCTTTAAAGATAGATCAAAAAAATGGTTAGTCTGTTAACCTATTTTGGTGTAACTTCGTGACCAATCGCCGATATACATATAGCGAGACGACGATTTAGCCAGCGATGAATATTAAATCAATTACAATTTGGATTTGCTTTCAAGGGGGTATTGATTATGTCTCGCAGGAATAAAGAAATCGCAGATACGATAACAAGTGAGAAAGAGCATTACAAGATGTACAAGTCTGGTAAGCAGTGGCTGTTTGCCGGAATTACCGTATTCACATTTGGTGGCTTTTTAGTCAACGGTGAAAAGAATATTGAAGCGGCAACGGATGCAAATGATGGTACGCCGAGTGACCCACAATCGGATGCCACCAAGCAAACCAATACGCCACTTGAATTCACGACGACAGTTACGCAAAACCAGACGACTGCCAGTGCAGCACAACAGCCGGCGTCTGCGTCAACGACGCCGACAAGTCAAGCGACTAATGCTGCCACGACAGCCACTTCAACTGCTTCAGCAAGTCAGGCAGTCTCACAGGCAACCGCTAGTCAGAACAGTAAGGCTCCGCAACAACCATTACAAATCAAGACCACACCGGTTACTAGCCAATCACCAGTTAGCTCCGTCAGTGCACAAAACACTTCAGTGGCTTCTGATCAGTCTAGTCAGGCACCTCAGACAGCAACAAGTGCAGCCTCCACTGCGCCAGTTGCTAGTCAAACCGCTACGTCTATCGCGCCTCAGAGCGAAACTATTAATGGCAACTCACAAGCAACTGTGACGAGCACTAATCAAACACCAACAGTTACAGCCCTACCAAATGGTGCGACAAGTCAACAGGTTACTGATGCAAAAGCGGCGGCGCTTAAGGCATTTGCAGAAACCGGAACACCACAGGAAATTACTCAGATGGACGCAACCAGTAATGCGGGCACGTCCACGACTGATACAACTTCTGGCGCAACATCTAATAGTGCATGGACGAATTACAGCAATGTACTTACACAGGCCAATGCGGTCGTTCGGTCGCGCTACACAGGTGCGTCGTACGCCGAACTTAATGCCGCACTCGCCAACGCAGCTAGTTTAACTGATACTTCTTCACCGGTCGCATTGAAGCAGGCACAGCAACAAGTTCAAAGTGCACTTGACGGACTCGTTACTAATCCTGGAGCTGACGCGGCAGGTGATACAAACAAGCTTATTGCAACTGATCAAAATCAGTATCCTACTAGCGATGCAGCCAAGTACACAACTGACACGTGGCAGGCATATCAGGATGCATTATCAGCTGCCGAGTCTGGCGCCTCAAATAATGCAACAACTGCTAACACGTTATCTGTACTGAGCAAAAAACTTAATGATGCTACAGCTAACCTTGAGCTGAATAAAGCAGATGTTTTGTTTGGTAAGTTAACTACCTTACTCAACAGCGCAGCAACGTCGATTGATAATGCGGGCACGTTTACGATCGCTTCGATTCAAAATTTGAAGACGGCTCAAGCAACCGCTCAGAAATTAACATCGTCTAGTTCAGCCCAGGATATTCAAAATGCATTAACGGCGTTAAACGCTGCTGAATCAGCATTGATTCCAGCTGGCTCATTGAAAAATTTGCAGGATCAATTGAACACTGCCAAGTCCACATATATGAACTTTCAATCCTCTGACGCAACGGCAACAAATTACGCTTATAGTGCATATACAAAGGCTAGTTGGGATGCCTTTACCAGTGCCTATGTTTACGCTCGAGCTGTTATGAATAACAATGCAGCAACGCAGGATCAGTTGAGTAACGCCATTTTTAATTTAAAACAGGCCACTCAGCAGCTGGTTAGTGAGCAAGTAGCTCAAGACGATTTGAACACGACAATCACTGGGGCCAAACAATTACTTGCTGAGAATAACGGTGGTGCTTATAGCACAGACAGTACGTACAACTTAAGCATGGCGGTTCAATCTGCTCAAGCATTGTTGGATTCAAATGGTGATCCACTGAAAACAACCACAACGGATCAGTTAGTGAGTGCAACAAATGCTGTTCAAAATGCTGTTAACCAGTTAACAACGGTTTCGGATTCTGCTTGGAACGACTTGAACAAAATGATTAATAACTCCAAGCAACTCAATCCGGTTAACTTTGATAGCAAAACGTATGCCAATCTGGTGAATGCACGGTCTAATGCTGTTAGTGATCTGTATGATGAACCATCATCGGATTCAGTTAAAACGGATGCGTCCAATTTGCGAAAGGCAATTTGGGGCACCATTGCAAATGATAGTGCTGCAGCTTCGGCACGTGCAACGTTAAGCCAGATTCTCAACAATGAAGTGGCGCAATCACCAAGTCTGTATACAAATGAAACTTACAGTATTTACAAGTCTGTTCTGGATAACGCTACCAATCTCATGGATACAGGCAGCCTAGACACAGTTAAACTGAATCAGGCTATTAGTGACTTGCCATTCTACTTTAACAACTTGTTGTTGTTGACTGACGCGCAACAAACACAAAATTCTGCCACATTGACAGGGACACATGGCACGATTACTGGTGACAAGTGGGACACTGTCAGCACCACCGATACGGGCCACAGTATTAGTTTCGGTGCGGTTAGTTCGTTTGATAAAACGTATAAAGGCAACGGCACAATTATTACGACAATTAAGTTACCTGCTAGCTTAACGCCATTCTTTAAGACTTCGAATTGGAAAGATTATACGAAAGTTGCTTATGTCGTAGAAGTTAAAGGTGGCGCAAGTTCACAAAAAATTGGCACGGGAACGGTTAATAGCGATGTTGTTGAACCCAAAAATGCCATTGCTTTGGTGGAGGCTCTTGCTAATACTCACCAATTGTCTAGTTCGACTGATTTAGTATCAGACTTCAAGTTGTCACTTTCGTTTAATGCAGACGGTCAACCAGTTTTGACGATTATTACTGGAAAATTGCCAACAACTGGCCCATCTAATAGCGATCAGTTCTGGTTCCAAATTGATATTCCAGCATGGCATAAAGCCGGTGATCAGCATTACTTAGCTCGTACAACAGGAACGCAATCGGATAATGCCGTTTACACTGAATCACATATTAATGGGCTACCTGGCCTTTCCGAAGTTGGGACATCCTTTGTGCTGGCCAACCATTATGCAATTGCAGAAGCTAACAACACTACGCCTGCCAATGCCGGTTATGACTACTCCAATTCAGCCATTCCAGATCCGGCGACTAACAGCGGCGGTATTGCAATGGTCGGCCTTACATCAACGGATAATGAACCAACAGAAAACTTGGTTCAACAGGCGGTACCGCAGTTTAAGACAAGCAATGTGTCATCAGACATTGTCCAAGGGACCAACACCATTACTGATAATGTGACCGTTGACCACACGACGGATGATCCTGGCGACACCTACCAAGTTGTCTTTAATGATACGAAGAAAGTTACGATCACCAACCCTGATGGCACTAAGTCCACGGCTTACCAAGTAGTTGCAACTGCTGTCGGTAACATTGATAGCAATGGCAATTACACAGCTAGCTTTGGTCAACACGATGGCACAACGATGAGTGGTGTCACTGTGCAAACGGGTGATGTTGTGACAGCCTACATCCAACGGGTCAACACAATTAGTGGTGCTATTTCACAAGGCACAATGGGTTATGCAATTGCGAGTGTGCCATCAGCACAGACACCGTTTGTTTACGTTGATTCCGACACTGTTAAAGTTGGTTCCTCTAAGATTACTGGGACCATCTCAAGCTTGGTTGCATCCACGGTTACTGCTTCCGATGCAGTAAACAAGAAAGTTTCACCGAACGACATGAACGTTTACACCGTTACCGTCACGGTTTACAACCCAGATGGTTCGGTAAATGCTTCTAACAACACGCAGGTTGAAAAAGACGGTTCATGGACAAGTACTGTCGGCACACCTTTAACAGCTGGTAAGTATGTTCAGGCAACTGCGCATGTTTTGCACGGTATTGTTTCGGGAACAAACGCAGTTCAACCGACTGGGGTTCAACTGACTGATTTGGATACCAATGTATCTGACTCCATTTATGTATTAGCTAATAAAGATGTCTTAAACGCGGCCATTTCCGATGGCACTACGGTTCAAGGCAGCATGGCTGATCCTGCGTACGCAACTGCAACTAAGGATGACTGGGCTAACTTGTCCAAACAGATGACAGCAGCGACAACCGTTAATAACGATAAAGCGGCTACCCAGGATGCCGTTAACGAAGCTGTTAAGAACTTGGATGCGGCAATTACGCAGATCACAAAATCAAAGAACGGATTGGAAGCGGCCATCAAGTCTGCCCCGGCAGCCACCGAGGCCCAGAAATACACGCCGACAACTTGGAGCAACATGCAATCTGCATTAACAGCAGCGACATTGTTGGATGCTAAACCGGCTGATGCCTTAACAGCCACACAAATAACTGACGCTACCAATACATTGCTTGATGCAATTAACGGTTTGCAGTTTATGAGTGCTTCTCAAACGACGGGAACGGCAGCTGGTGAGGCAACATCAAACGCAACGACTGCTAATTCTGATGCTGAAAATGCGACAGCCAATGCTAGCGCTGCTGCGGAGAACGCGGATCTTGCTACATCGGCAGCTGCTAAGGCCGCCTCGTTAGCAGCCCAGGGCTCTGATGGAACCACTGATTTAATTAATGCGGCCATCAATTACACGACGGCTAAGGGGTTGGCTTCACAGGCAGCCTTAAATGCTCAGCGTGCGACAGCCGAAGCCAACGCGGCCTCAGCAGCTGCTGCTCAAGCTCAATCGGCCGCGGTTGCTGCAAATACGCCTGAAGCTAAGGCATTGGCTAACGATGCTGCCACGGCAGCGAAGAAAGCAGTTGATAACGCGGCGGCAGCCACCGTTGCTGCAAATAGTGTTGCGAACGCTGTGGTTGCGGCCACCGCTGCTTATGACGCAGCTCGGGCAAACATTGCAACATCAACTGCTAACACGGCGATTAAGGACGCTCAAAAACAAAATGCAGCGGCCAGCGACGCAATTACTAAAGGCGATAAAACTTCTGCTTTGGCAGCATTAAGCGCGGCCGACACAGATGTCAACCAAGCTACTAAAGCGTTGAGTCAAGCAAGTGATGCCCTGAAAGTCGCTCAGTCAGAGGCTGATGCGACGAGCGCGGCAGCAGCATTACCAACGGCTACTGATAACGACAAGACGGCTGCCACGAATGCTGCGAATGTTTACAAGGCTGCCAGTGACGCTGCCGTAGCCGCACAGAAGGATTTGACGGCGATTCAAGCGACTGTTCAAGCGACGCGCAAGGTTGCCGAAGCCATGACTGATACTGGTACAGCAGCTGATCCCGCAACTAGTGAAGCGGCTACCAAGGCGACCACGGCTGCATCAAGCGCCACTAGCGACGCAACGACAGCAGACAGCAACGCGGTTGATGCCAATAGCGCAGCAATTGCTGCTAACAGTGCTGCTGCGGATGTTGCAGCCTTGACTAAAGCTGGTTCTGACGCCACAGACGCATTGATTAGTGACGCTGTTAATGTTGCCAGTGCAGCCAACTTGGCTTCCCAAGCAACTAGTAATGCTGCAAAAGCCACTAGCGAGGCTACGGCAGCTAGTGCCGCTGCCAGTGATGCCGCCGTTGCGGCTACTAAGGCTGGCACAGATGTCGCTAAGTCGCTGGCTACGTCAGCCAGTGAAGCTGCTGCGGCAGCAATGCAGAAGGCTACGGATGCCACTAAGGCTGCACAGACAGCGACAAACGCTGCTAAGGCGGCCCAAGCAACTTATGATGCAGCTAAAGCCAATGTTGCTACGGCTGCGGCCAGTGCTGCGGCTAGTGATGCCGCGGCGCAATTGAAGACTGCAAACGCAGAGATTACTAAGGGCAATCAAGATGCCGCTAGTGACGCTTTATCAGCCGCTAGCGCGGATAACACCAAGGCAACTGCCCAGTACAATGCGGCTAGTGCCGCTTTAAGCACAGCAACCGTTGAGGCAAAGGCGTTAACAGACGCTGCCAGTGGCGCTGATGCTACGGATGCAGACAAAACGAACGCAGCGGCTGCCGCACAAGCAGCTAAAGATGCTGACGCTAACTTACAAGCAGCTAAAACTAATGTTGATAAAGCTGCGACTGATTACACGACTGCGCACACCAGTTACACCAATATGACACCTGGTGCAGGCACTGTTGAAAATAGTGACGGCAGTGAGACAACTACTGTAAAGAACGCTGATGGCTCAACGACAACCACAACGAAGGATAAAAATGGCAAAGTTATTGACACGTTAACCACCAAACCAGATGGTTCAACGGATGACGTTAAGTATGGTTCAGATGGTTCTTCCACAGAAACAAAGAAGGATCCCGCCGGTAACGTAACCCAGAAGGTTGTGACTAATACTGATGGTTCGACAGTTACCACAACCCCTAATGATGACGGTTCTGTTACCACCGTTACCAAAGACAAGAGCGGTGCAACAACGTCCACCCAGACTAAAGATCCGTTTGGCAACACCACGATGACAACGCCAACCAGTGATGGCGGCAGTCAGACCGTTAAGAAGACAGCAGCCGGTAAGACGATTGAAACGAGCACTACTAATCCGACGACTCATGACACCACGACGGTAACGCCAACGAGTGATGGCGGTCAGAAGACGGTGGTTACCGATCCAAACGGCAAAGTGATCAGCACCACAATTACAGATGCGAGTGGCAAACCAGTTTCGACTAGCACTGTTGACCCGACGACTGGCGACACGACCACCACAACACCAACGAGTGACGGCGGCCGGAAGACGGTTGTTACTGATCCAAATGGCAAAGTGATCAGCACCACAATTACAGATGCGAGTGGCAAACCAGTTTCGACTAGCACTGTTGACCCGACGACTGGCGACACGACCACCACAACACCAACGAGTGACGGCGGCTGAAAGACAGTTGTCACTGATCCAAACGGCAAAGTAATCAGCACCACAATTACGGATGCGAGTGGCAAACCGGTTTCAAAGAGCACAGTTGATCCAACGACTGGCAACACCACGACTACCACTCCAACAACGGATGGTGGTACTCATACAGTGGTTACCGATCCAAATGGTAAGGTGATCTCCGATGTTACCAAGGATTCAACTGGCAAGACGACTAATGAGATCACCACGGATCCAGCAACCGGTGATACCACCACGACGACGCCAACAAGCGACGGTGGCACACACACAGTCGTAACAGATGCCGGTGGTAAGACAATTTCTGAAACGACCAAGGACCCAACTGGCAAGCTGATTTCGTCCACGACCACGGATCCCAAGACTGGCAATACGGTTACCACGACGCCAACGACTGACGGTGGCGAGCAAACAGTCGTCAAGGATCCAAATGGCAAGACTGTTTCGACGACGACCACGGATCCCAAGACCGGTGATACCACGACCGTTACGCCAACGAGTGATGGCGGATCTAAGACAGTTGTCACTGATCCAAACGGCAACACAATTTCGACGACCATTACCGATAAGGATGGCAAACAAATTGACAAGACAACGACTGATCCGACAACTGGTGATGTTACCCACGAAACGACTGGCTCTGACGGTCAACACATTACGCAAACAACCGGCTCTGATGGGCAAATCATCAGTCACCAGGTTACGGACCCAACGAATCCTAAGCAAAAGGTAACGACCACGACGACCTCTGATGGTGGCACAGTCACCGAAATGACGGATGCTGACGGTAACGTAATCAAACGGGTTACACGCGATCCAAATGGCAATGTCGTTAAGACGGAAACCATGGATCCGAAGACCGGTGACACCACAACTGTTACGCCAACGAGTGGCGGCGGTAGTAAGACGGTTGTCACAGACGGTACCGGCAAGGTCATCAGCACGACCATCACGGATGCTAACGGAAAAGTGATTTCTGATAGTAAGACGGATCCGGTTACTGGTAATACCACCACGACCACACCGAATAAAGATAATCCCGCTAACACGGATACCATCACGCCAACATCGGATGGCGGCAAACAGATTGTGACGAAGGACCCACAAGGCAACGTGATTAAGACGGTTACTGAGGATCCAAATGGCAAACCAATCAAGACGGTGGTCACCGATCCAAAGACTGGCAACACCATCACGACCACGCCAACATCAGATGGCGGTCAAGAAATTGTGACAAAGGATCCACAGGGCAACGTCATCAAAGACGTGATCGAAGATCCAAGTGGCAAGCCAATCAAGACTACGACGGCAAATCCAAAGACTGGTGAAACGACGGTCACCACGCCAACAAGTGACGGTGGCACGACGAGTCAGACGACTGGTTCTGATGGTAAGCCGATTTCCAACACGACGACGAAACCAACGTCAGATGGCGGTTCAACATCTACCACCACTGATCCAACTGGTAAGCCAATCTCCTCAACAGTCACGGATCCACATGGTGATACAACGACTACGACGCCAAATAGTGATGGCACTACAACTGTGGTCAAGAAGGATCCAGCTGGCAATTTGATTTCGTCCACGACGACGGACCCAACGACTGGCAAACAGACGATTACAACGCCGACAACAGACGGCAAAGGTACTGTTCAAACAACGAAGGGACCAAACGGAAACGTTACCAAAGAGCTAACAACGAACCCAGATGGCAGCACGTCTGACAAGCAGTTTAACCCTGACGGTAGTTACACCATTGTCGACCGTGATCCAAGTAAGAATGTCACGGGTGCAACGTTTGGCGCGACCGATGGTTCCAAGACAACGTTTGCTAAGAATCCGGATGGGACAACAACGGTAGCTGCCACCGATAAAGATGGCAAAGTAACTGATACTAAGACGATTCCTAAAGACGGTGGGGATGCGACGGTCGGCAATGTACCCGTTAGTGTTGGCTCGGATGGCACGTTGACTGCTCACCCAACAACACCAAATGGCGTGACAACCCAGGTAAATCCCGATGGCACCATCGCAATGTTCAGGAGCATGGTTGATCCAGTGTCAACGTTTGTCAGCAAGGATGATTTCTACGACAACACGAAACCGAAGACAACGGTTCAGACAAATCCTGATGGCAGCACAGTTAGTGTAACGACTGACCCAACAACGAAAGCCGTTACCAGTGCGACGCTTAAGGGCAGCGATGGTTCAACTGTCACGTTAACGAAGAATGCTGATGGGACGACAACTGCAACGACTACCGATAAGGACGGCAAAGTTACTGGCACTGCGACGATTCCTAAGAATGGTGGTAGTGCAACGGTTGGCAACGTACCGATCACGATTGATTCAGACGGTACCATGACCGTTGATGGACCAACTCAAGGTAGTGTTGGCACAAAGATTAATCCAGATGGGACAGTTTCACTGTTCAAACAACTGGTTGATGCCGTTGGTGTCTCTGTTACGAAAAAGGACTTCTACGACAATACTGCGCCAAAGAGTGGTAGTACAGCCGGCAGTGATAGCAGTAATACACCTGGTTCGGGTTCGACAGGCGCTACTAACACTGGTTCTAGCGCAGTGACTGGCGGTTTCACCGGTGCTGGTTCAACTGGCACGACAAACAACGGTGCAGCTGGCTCGAACGGGGCTAGTGCTGCTGGTTCAACTAGTGCCGGGTCTAACGCCACTAGTTCAACGGGAAATAACGCCGGCTCTGGTGCACCAACTCGCAATGCTGGTTCGACGGCTAATACCGGTTCAAATGATGCAACTAAGACTCCTTCGAACAATGCGACAACAAGTGCTGCTAGTTCAAACGCACCTCAACCGAACACGGTCAGTGCTGGTCCAACTTCAACTGCCGCTGTTCAACAGCGCGCTAATGGTGAAACGTTTGCTACGCCATCATCGGTTGTTGCTCCGACAACTGGTGACCGCACAACGAACACGGCGGTTAAAGGCAATGGTAATGCTATTGCACAACCACTTGCGAATACAACTGTTGGGACGCCAATGACGTCAACGATGCGTTTGAACAGTGGTTCGACATCGACTGTTACCAATGGCATGAAGGGTGAAACGCCGTCAACGAGTCCTACAACAGATGGCATTTTACCTGATACTGGTGAAAACACGAGTACCGCAGGTGTCATGGGCTTGCTTGGTGTAGCAGGATTGACTGCTGGATCGGCAATGTACATGTCCAAGCGGCGTAAGCACGGAGCGTTAGAAACGGTCACTGACAAACGTCATTAAGCAACGAGATTAGTGTCCAAAAAGAGCCTAGGTTATTGGTCCTGCACCAATATGAGGCTCTGAATGAATTAGATGATGGGAAGCACAATTGTTTCCCGTCACCTATTGAGGGGATTTTCAAACGAAAGTCCCCTGAATAGATGACAAAGTTCATCGAGTAAACAACTAATGAATTCGCACAAACAGAACAACGAAATGAACATTTAACGATAGACTGGGGGCAGGGTTTCATGAAGTTGTTTGGTGGAAAAAAACAGACGACGGTGCCAGCACATCGTCATGAATCAGTGATTAAAGCGAAGGGTTCTAATTCAACAGCGGGTAGTCAATCTGCTACAGCCACAAAGACGGTGATCCACACAACAGCCCAACTCCAAGATGGTCAAGAAGATAAGCAGGATGCAGTAGCTGCCGAGATTAATCACGATGATGCGCAATCACTGGAGACAGCGGTTGAGGAGCGCCAGCAGCTTGAACAGCAAGTGGACCAATTAAATGAGCAGTATGGCACTGCCCGTGGACACCTACGCTCTAAGTTATTGACGGAAAAGGATTTATTGCGATCACAATCTCGCCGCGTCAATCAGTTGTATGAAGTCGCCAGTGAGCAGCGGAACGCGCACTTTGAGACGTTTGGTAAACTGCAAGCTAAGCGAACGGCTTTGCTGGCGCAGATTAAACAAAATGATGCGCATCGTCAAGAATTACAGAATTCCTGCGATAAACATGCCCGAACGCTACGAATGTTGCAGGCACAGCTGGCCACGGTGAAAAAGGAACGGCAGTCATTGAGTGACCAAGAGCACACGTTAATTGGTGCAATCAACACTCAGTCGAACTTGACGGACATGATGTCTGTAATTAATGATAAACGACAACAGATCACGGCAATTAATGCGCAAGACCATGATCTTAAGCTGACTTTAAGCGGCTTAAACACTAGTGTTGCTCAAGAGCAAACAACTATTAATAAGCTACAGGAACAGGTACGTTCAGCAACTCAACAAGCTGCCGATAATCAACAAATCATTGATTTGAAACATCAAGTTGAGGTGCTGACGACACAATTGTCAGATCAGCAAGCCCAACTGTCGAAAGATGATGAAAAACTTGGCGAACTGCGATCACAAAAGAATGTATTGAGCCAGAGCTTCGATGAACTGGCAGACCGGATGAAATTTTATTTTAACTCCACTAAGGTCATTGATACGTATAACTTTGATCCAAAACGTCACTATGTTTTGTATTCTAATACGTTGCTACCACTGGGCCAGCTTAACGGTGAATTCAGTTTGCAACGCATCGACCAGCTTTTCGATAACACGCGGACGCAATACGATATTCTAACAACTGATTTTAACCGTGAGCTAGGCACGATTTGGGCCACCTACCAAAGTCAGGGGATTTTGCGGCACGCCCATGATTTGATGAATCCGTACTTGGCCATGCAACATGAGGGTCGTCGTCAGCCTCATCAAACAGACATTGTGTTGCCGCTGGATCAAGCGCAGGATTGGCAAGTGGAGGAAGGCACTCGGGAACAACCAGAAAAGATCAAGTCTAAAACAAGTTCGCAAGTCGTCACCTTGCAGTACCGCACGGATCGTTCACTGTCTAGTGTGATGTACTATCAGGATGAGCAGCTTTACAAGATGGCCATTTATGACTCAAAAAATGTGTTATTAGCCACGCAATACGCCGATCCACATGACGCTACTAAAGCTGCTTCGGAGATTTACTACCGGCCAGATCACAGTGTGGCCCTTGAAAAGGTCTACTTTCCGGATCATGTAGTGGTTCAATCCACTGAGGATGCAAAGATCGTGGAACATGCTTTTGATAGTGAGGCATCTTTTTATGAATGGTGGTTAATTTCTCATGCACTAACTTCATGCCAAGATTCTCTGATTATTGGAACCGAAGCACCATTTTTCAAACGGCTATTAAATGACAGTGCCCGCAAATTTGAATTGGTTCCTCTGATCAGTTCAACTGCAGATACCTCATTGATAGATGCGATCATTGCGGATGATTCACCAATTAATAATGTGTTGGTCAGCAACGAGCAGGTTCATCAGTCGTTAATGGACCGGCTGAATCGCGACATGCACATCCAAGTTGTTGACCCAACGGGACTAGTAACGCCAAAGCCGAAACAAAAGAAGGTTAAAACCCGGATTTATATTCCTAAAGTAGGCTAGTTTCAATGAAGTGAAAATAGGTTTTAAAAGGGAGTGCTCATTGTGAGCACTCCTTTTTTGTCGATCATTTATTAAGTGGTTAAAGTTTGATATTATCCATATTTCGGTTTAATAGTCGGCATTTTTATTTGATATTAGTTCGGTAATGATCCAAAAATTAAAACACTTTAGTGAATAATCTAGTCTGTGTTCTAAACCGATTTTAAAATAAGTTAGTTAAGCGGCTTAAATTCGTAATTACCTGGTGCACAATTGATTTAGCTGACACACAATATTATTGGTATACCAATTGTACATACGTGTTTATTAATATTGTGTTTTCGGCATAAATTATAGTTGTACAAGTAGACCATTTGCGTGCTACACTCTGTTTGAAATCAATCGAGGGGATGAATTTTAATGAAAAAAAGGCGACTTATTTACGAGCAATAGTATACTGGGTTGACAAATAACGGGATATAACATTAATAAACATATTTAATAAACTATTTTATATTATTTGCATCCAATGCCAGATTGATTTTATCCATATTTGTTTTTTAGTTGCTTTATCAGTGTTTAATTTCAGGGGGGTTGTTGAAAATGTCACGTAAGAATGAAGAGATTGCAGACACAATAACAAGTACGAAAGAACACTATAAAATGTATAAAGCGGGCAAGCAGTGGCTGTTTGCCGGTATTACTGTTTTTACGTTCGGCGGACTCTTAGCCGGTGGTGAACAAGCCGCAAAGGCCGATGCAACCAGCAGTAATGGTAGCGCTACTGCTGATCCACAAACAGACGCAACGAAGCAAACGAATGCACCGTTGGAATTTTCAACGAGCGTTACACAAACAAATGCCACAGCAAGTGCTGCGCCAGCATCAGTTGCACCTGCATCCGTAGCAGCCAGTCAGTCGTCTGTAAAGACCAGCACAGCTTCTGCGCAAACGACGAATTCACAAGCGTCAACTGCACCTAGCTCTGTAGCAGGCAAAACACAGACCGCACAAACATCAACTGCGCCGACATCTGTGACGAGTCAAGCAAGTGAAGCACAAACATCGACTACATCTACAGCCAGTCAGGTGAAGGATGTTCAGACATCCACGTCACCTGCATCCGTAGCAAGTGCTACGAAGGATGCTCAAGCATCGACAGCGCCTGCCTCTGCGACAAGTGTTGCAAAGGATACACAAACGTCAACTGCGTCAGCATCTGTATCAAGTCAAACAAAGACTGATCAGACCACAAGCCAAGCTAAAAATACAACAACGTCGACAGCTGCGGCATCAACCACAAGTCAAACTAGTGGTACTGCGCAGACGTCGACCGTACCTGCCTCCGCAGCAACAAATACATCAACAGTAACATCACAAACATCAGCGGCTTCCACAGCGCCGACTAAACAGGTGACCACTTTACCCGACAATGCGACTAGTCAACAGGTTGCGGACGCCAAGTCAGCAGCCTTAGCAGCATTTGCCGAAACTGGCACACCACAAGAAATTACCCAGAAAGATGCGGCAGTTAGCAGTGATGCTACTACCTCAGCGGACGTGACTTCGGCTGCAACGACTAGCACGGCTGCTAATCAAGCATGGACTGATTACAGTAAGGTGTTAGCCGCAGCTCAGGCTGAAAAATCTGCCGACTACACTAATGCTTCATATTCGTTGTTGCAAACAGCATTAGCTAATGCTAACGGTATGACGCAATCGGCAGCAAAGACAGCGCTCAAATCAGCCCAACAGCAAATTCAGGCTGCTATTGATAGTCTGATTCCTAACTTGGGGGCTGGCGGTCAAGGACAACTTCAAAACACAATCAGTGCTGATCAAACAAAATACGCAAATACAACAGCTTCTGAATACACAACGGCTGCTTGGAAGACGTACACAGATGCCTTGTCTGCTGCCAATGCGGGTCTGTCTGATTCTGCAACTACAGCGAACACATTCTCTGTTTTGTACAAGAAATTAACTGACGCAACAGCTGGCCTTGAACTCAACAAATCATCTGTATTGTTCACTCAATTAGGAAATGTAATGAGTAGTGCAGCGACTAAGCTGAATAATTCTGGGTCCTATACAGTTGCGTCTATTCAAAATTTACAAACGGCTCAAAACGCCGCCCAGAGGATTTTGGCAGCTTCTGCAGCACAGGACATTCAAACAGCTACACAAAATTTACAAACGGCGTTAGAGGCTTTGATTCCCTCCGGTTCATTGTCTTCATTACAAAACGTCCTTAATACAACTAGCGTTACATATAACGCTAACCAAACAGCTGATGCTACCAAGACTAATTATGCATATGCCGCATACACTAAGAGTAGTTGGGACACATTTGCCAGTGCTTATGTTTATGCTAAAGCAGTTATGAACAATGGTGCGGCTACCCCGGACCAGATTAGTATTTCCAGCTATACTCTTCAGCAGGCGTACCAAAACTTATTGACGACAAAGGCAACGAATCTTCTTTTGAGTGATGCAATTGCAGGTGGTGATCAATTACTGGAAGAAGGTTCAGGTAGTGCGTATGGTTCACAAAGTACACAATCTTTAAAGGATGCCATTTCTGCCGCACAGACCTTGTTGGCAAGTGATGGGACTCCTCTTGCCACCAGCACACCCGATCAATTGAATCAGGCTACTAATGTTATTCAATCTGCAATTAATGGATTGACTACGGCTACTAATTCTGCGTGGAACAACTTGAATAAATATATTCAAACTGCTGATACCCTTTCCGCAGGCGATTATACAGCTGATACATTTGCCACTCTGACAGGTGCACTCAGCAAAGCCAAAGGTGCACTTTATGATGATTCAACTGCTGCTTCATTACAGTCCGATGCTGATTCATTACGAGATGCATTATGGGCGGCAACACCAGCAAACAAAACGATTTCCACTGCCAAAATGGCATTATCGGCGGCAGTTAAAAAAGCTCAAAGCGCGGTTACATCTGAATCAAACTATTCAGTTGACACGTATCAAACATTCGCAATTGCCTTGGCTGTTGCAGAGAAGCTACTTGATAGCGCAAGCATGGATAACACAGCAATGCAGAAAGCCAGTGATAATTTAGTCTTTTACCAAAATAACTTAGTCGCTCCGTTTAAAGCTAGTGGCGGTTCATACAACGGTTCAGTGAACAATATTTCAACTACAGGGGCGCTTGGTGTGCCAGGTCGCGGTTTTGATACGGTCAGCATTGTTAATGGTAGCACGATAACATTTGGAGGTTCGACAAACTTTGTTGGAGTGAATGTAGCTCCAAGCTTTACGTCAACTTGGACATTACCAATTAGCCTAGCACCATTTTTTAAAACAACTAATTGGCAAAAGTATGTCAATCTTGCATATGTTTTAAAGTCTAGTATTAGTTCACTCGGAACAGGAACGAATGTATTACAAGATGGACTAAATCCAGACAACAAGGAACCATTAACAACGGCCCTTGCAAATGGCGACTTTATACTTCGGGTTAGTTACAACACGTTTGGTCAGCCGGTGCTGACGCTTGTTTCGAAGAACTTATCAGCTATTTCCGCACTTCCTTCAGTACAATACTATTTTACGCTGGATATTGGAACATGGTCGAACGAAACAAATCAGTATTTACCGCGTATTACAGGCGATCAAACACTTAATGATGTTACGTATCGTACTGTTATCAATGGACTTACTGGTGCTGTCAGCTTAGGACCGGCGTCCAGCAAGAATCTTGAAAACGCGTTTGCCACTATTTCAGATAGTTCAATCACACCGAACACGCCACAATCTAACTACTCAACGTCTGCAGCCGCTGGTCCAGCCACGTTAATTAATCAGACTCAGAAGTTGGTACCACAATTTGTAGCTACCGATAATTTAACCTCCGCAGTTGTCCAAGGGACCAACACCATTACTGGTAAAGTAACCCTCGATACATCGACAGATATGCCCGGTGATATTTACCAAGTTGTCTTTACTGACACGACCACTGGGGCAACCACGACGGCAAATATTAATAAGTCTGACGGAACTTTTGTTGCCAGCTTTGGAAACACTGTAGGGACCACGACGACTGGATTAAATATTAATACTGGCGATCAGATTACGGCTCAAATTCAACGTGTCAACACGATTAATGGTTACGTTTCACAGGGTACATTAGGCTATGCTAGTGCCAGTGTTCCAGCGGCGCAAACACCGTATGTTTATGTTAATCCAAATGACATTAAGGTTGGTTCAAGTACTATTTCTGGGACAATTTCTAGTTTAATTTCCACAATTACGAAATCTTCTGAAGCTGCTGCGTCTATCACAATGAATAAACCATCGTCTGACGATTTAAATGTTTACACCGTTAGTGTCACGGTTTATAACCCAGATGGTTCGGTTAACGCGCAAACGACGACTCAGGTTGCCAAAGATGGTACTTGGACAACTCAAGTTGGGACACCTTTAACAGCGGGTAAGTATGTTGAAGCAACGGCTCACGTCTCAGTCGGGATTATCTCAGGAAATAACGAAGTGCAACCGACTGGGGTTCAGCTGACTAACTTGAACACGAACGTTTCCGACCCTATCTATGTTGAAGCCAATAAAGATGCTTTGAATACTGCAATCGCAACTGCAGACACAGTTTCACAACAGCAAGGTAGTTATCCACACACCACCGATGTTCAGTGGTCAACACTTGCCGGAGCACTGAGCGATGCGAAAACAGTAACGGCCGATAAGACAGCGACACAGACAACTGTTAATGAAACACTCAAAAAGTTGGATGCTGCAATGACGGCAATCACGTTATCCAAGTCAGGTCTTGAAGACGCAATTAAGGCAGCCCCATTGGCAGGTAATGCTTCAAAATACACGCCAACCAGTTGGAGCAATCTACAAACAGCTTTGGATCAAGCACACGCAGTTGATCAAAATTCAGGTGCAACAGCCGATCAAATTACCAGCGCAACAAATGCATTGTTAGATGCAACAAGTGCTCTTCAGTTTGTCACCGCTGCGACTACGACAAACAATGCCGCTAGTGATGCAACCTCAATGGCTGCTAACGCGAACAGCGATGCAACGCTTGCCACTAGTGGCGCAACGGCTTCTAAGGACGCTGCCAGTGCAGCCAGTCTGGCAGCCTCTGCGGCCAATGATTTGGCTTCAAAGGGCTCCGATGCCAGCGACAATTTGTTAACGGCTGCCGTTAAAGCAACGCAAGCCCAAGAATTAGCTGCCCAAGCGGCTGCGAATGCAATGCGGGCTGCTAATGAAGCGAAAGCTGCTTCACTATCTGCTAGTGCTGCTCAGTCTGCCGCGACTGCAGCCAACACGACAGAATCTAAAGCAATTGCTCAAACCGCGACATCTGCAGCTCAAGAGGCAACACGGAACGCTGCCACAGCTCAAGCCGCCGCTGCTGAAGCAGCTAATGCTGCGCAAGCAGTTCAAGCAGGTTACCTAGCAGCTAAGGCAAATGCAGCAACCGCTGCTGTTAGTGCCGCGGCGTCAACGGCTAGCGCACAGACATCTGCAGCTACTTCCGCAATTGCCGCCGGTAATCAAAGTGCAGCCAGTGCAGCATTAAGTGCAGCCAGTGCAGCATTATCTGATGCTAAGACGAAAGCATCAGCTGCTGACACAGCTACTAAGGCTGCAGCCAGTGCAGCTAGCGATGTTCAGTCTGCTGCAAACGTAGCTGGAGCGCCAGCTAACGCACAATCAAACGCAATTGCTGCCAGTGAAGCTGCTGCAAAGGCTGCAGCCAATTTGAAAGCTGCTAACGATAGTGCCACCGCAGCGTCAACCGGTTACGATACCGCTAAGACGGCCTACACAACGATGACGCCAAGTACCGGTGGCACGACTGGTTCAACCGGCACAACTGGTACAGATGCTAACGGTAACAAAGTAACGACAACATTAAACAGTGATGGTTCAACAACTGCTGTTACCACTGATAAAGACGGGAAGACTATTTCCACGGTCAAGACTAATGCTGATGGCAGTTCCAGCACGACTACACCAAACTCTGATGGCTCAAGTACCACTGTTAATAAGGATAAGGCTGGCAAGGTTGTAACGTCAGCAACAACGACGCCAAATAGTGACGGATCCAGCACAACAGTTGTGACCGATGCTGCTGGTAAGACGGTATCGACAACAACGACCGGATCTGATGGTAGCACGACGACAGTCATTCCAAACAGTGATGGTTCAACGACCACTACGCAACGTGATCCTCAGGGTAAGTTAGTATCCGAAACCAAGAAGAATGCTGATGGCACAAGTGTCACAACAACGCCAAATTCAGATGGATCATCTACGAGTGTAAACAAGGATGCTTCTGGAAAAGTAATTTCGACTACGACCACTGATCCGTTTGGTAACACAGCAACAACGACGCCAATGAGTGATGGCAGCAGCCAGACGGTCTTTAAGGATCCATCTGGTAAGACGTTATCGACCGTTACAAAGGATGCCAACGGTAAGGTTACATCTACTGTTGTTCCGACGAGTGATGGCGGAACGGTTACAACGACGCCAACGAGTGATGGCGGCAGCGTTGTGGTCACCAAGAATGCAAATGGCGACACACTGTCAACTGTTACCAAGGATGCTAACGGCAACATTGTTTCCAAAGCAACAACTGATCCAAACGGTAATAAAGTCACAGCTACGACTGGCTCAGATGGGTCAACAACGACAACCACTGTGGATCCGGCTGGTAAGACGATCTCAACAACGATTAAGGATCCAGCTGGTAATACCACGACAACAGCGGCTGGTTCAGATGGCAGCACAACAATTACGGCCAAGGATCCTCAAGGGACGGTTGTTTCAACAACGGTAAAGAAACCTGATGGCAGTTCAACAGTTACTACACCTGCTAGTGATGGCAGCACAACCGTTGTTACTAAGGACGCCACTGGCAAGGTAACTGCAACAACAGTTACTGGCAAGGACGGTAGTTCGACGACTACCACGCCAAACAGTGATGGCACCGACACTGTAGTGAAGAAAGACGCCAGTGGCAAGGTCATTTCTACCACAACGACCGGCGGTAATAGCGGCAACACAGGGTCGACCACAACAGGTTCAGATGGTAGCACGACAACAACATTGCCTAATGGTGACACGACCACGACTGTTAAGAATTCCGATGGCTCTACTACAGCAACTACTAAGGACCCATCTGGTAAGGTCATTTCCACGACACAAACTGCTAAAGATGGCAGCAAAGTTGTCACTGAAACGGGCTCAGATGGTACTGTGACGACCACAAACATTGACGCAAGTGGTAAAACGACTAGCACGTCAGTTAAGAAACCAACTGGTGAAACGACTACTACAACGGTTGGCAGCGATGGTTCAACAGTAATCGTCACGACTGATCCTAGTGGTAAGACGATTTCAACGGTTGATAAGGATGCTAACGGTAATGTCACGTCTAAAGTAACGACCAATCCGACAACCGGAGAGGTGACAACGGTAACGCCAACCTCTGATGGCGGTACAAAGACACAAATTACGGATTCAAAGGGCAACGTTATCTCAACTGTCACTAAAGATCCGTTTGGCAACACCAGCACGACGACACCTAATTCGGATGGTAGCAGCACAACGGTTAATAAGGATCCTAATGGCAAGCTGATCTCGACCGTGGATACCACGACATCAGGCGCGACTAAGACGACGACGCCAACAGCCAATGGTGGCAGCCAAACAGTCACTAAAGATCCAAATGGTAACGTTACTTCCACTGACGTCAAGAATCCGAATGGCTCGACTGTTGAAACTACGCCAACTTCAGACGGTGGTTCGCAGACTGTTACAAAGGACCCAACTGGTAAGGTAACATCCACAACCACAACGGATCCGAAGGGTAACACATCTACAACCACGCCAACTTCCGATGGCGGCACACAGACGGTTACCAAGGATCCAAACGGCAATACCACGTCGACTACAGTTAAAGACCCATCAGGCAACGTTTCAGTGACTATGCCGACTGACGGCGGTGGCACCAAGACAGTCACGACTGATCCAACTGGTCATGAGACATCTACAACGACCAAAGATCCGTATGGAAACACTTCAACAACGACACCAACTTCAGATGGTGGTACGACGACGGTTACCAAGGATCCAAATGGTAATACCACTTCAACGACTGTTAAAGATCCAAGCGGTAACACGACAACGACCACACCAACTTCAGGCGGCGGTACTGAAACCGTTAATAAGGACCCTCATGGTAATACGACATCTACTGTTCAAACTGGCTCAGATGGTTCATCCATTACGACGACACCAAACAGTGACGGTACGAGTCAAGTTGTGACCAAGGATCCTAGCGGTAAGGTAACCAATACCGAAACCACAGGAACGCCTGCCGCAGATAGCCAGACGACGCAGAATAGTGATGGTACCAGCACAACGGTTACTAAAGATCCGAAGACCGGGACCGTCACCACAACGACTAAGGGTGTCAATGGCAACATCACGGATATTGCAACGAAGAACAGCGATGGTACTTCCACGGACAAACAATTCAATGATGATGGTAGTTACACAATTGTTGATAAAGACGCAAGTGGCAACGTCACTGGTGCAACAGTTGCTGACCGCAACGGTGGTAAGGTTGCGCTCGTTAAGAATAGCGACGGCACAACAACAGCAACGACAACCGATCCAACGGGTAAGGTTACTGGAACTGCCACAATTCCTGCTAAGGGCGGCACAGTTACAGTCGGTGGCAAGACTGCAACGGTCGGTAGTGATGGCACTATGACCGTCGGCGGTCCCGCCGCTGATAGTATTAACACGAACGTTGATCCAAGAGGCGCAGTCACATTGTCGCGGACATTAGTTGATGCTACTGGAGTTTCCGTTGATCCTAAGAATTACTACGACCACACTTCGGCCGCAGGCAGCGGTAGCACCGGTTCGACGGGTACAACAGGGTCAGATGGCAATACTGGTTCGACTGGAACTACTGGATCAACAGGGACAACCGGATCAGATGGTAGCACTGGTTCAACAGGGACTACCCCTGAACCAACGGTTACGCACAATTCAGACGGTTCAACAACGACGACAACTACTGATGCTTCGGGCAAAGTGATTGATGTCGTTACCAAGAAACCGGATGGCAGTTCAACAGAAGTGAAGACAACACCAGCTGGTACGGTCACAATCAATCGTGATCCAGAAAACAAGGTAACTGGTTCAACAATCAGCAATCCAAGTGGCACCAACGTTACGTTTGCTAAGAATCCTGATGGTACTACGACCGCAACGGCTACTGACGCCACAGGGAAAGTCGTTGGCACGCAAGTATTCCCAGCTGCTGGTGGTACTGCAACCTTAAATGGTCAGGCTGTCACGGTTGATCCAGATGGTAGCGTCACTGTTGCAGGTCCTAACAAAGGTGATATTGCAACGACTGTTGACCCGACTGGCCAAGTTAAGTTGTTCAGGTCCCTGGTTGATGCACGGGAAACAACCGTAGATCCAAAGGACTACTACGACAACACGACTTCTGCCGGATCTGGTTCGACAGGCACGACTAACGGGTCTGATGGTTCGAATGGCACCAACGGCTCAAACGGTACTAACGGAACTAACGGTTCAAATGGCACAGCTGGCACTAACGGTACCAACGGATCGAACGGAGCTAATGGTACTAATGGTACAGCTGGCACTAACGGCCTCAATGGGTCAAACGGCACCAATGGCACAGCCGGAGCTAACGGCACCAACGGATTGAATGGTACTAATGGCACAAGTGGTAGCAACGGAGCCAACGGTACTAATGGAGTCGCCGGAGCTAATGGACTCAACGGTACAACTGGTACTAACGGCATCAATGGTACTAACGGAACTAACGGTGCATCGGGCGTCAATGGTGTTCAAACTAACGGTTCCAGTGCTGCTCAACAACCTAGTGAAACGGTGGCACCAGCTACTCAGAAAGCTACTGCAGCCACAACTCAGCCAGCTATCGCTCAACCATTGGCAAACGCAACTGCTAAGTTAGAACCTGAAACTAAGACGACAACGCTCGCGGCTCCAACTGCTAAGAAGGATGCGCAAGTATCTACCAAAGCAGACGGAAATGTTCCTGAGAACAAAGCAACTGCTGCCGCTAACACATTACCGGATACCAACGAATCATCTGCTGGTGTTATGGGATTGCTTGGTGTGGCAACGTTAGCCGCCGGTTCAGCAATGCTGCTTGGCAAACGTCGCAAGCACGAAGTTGATAATTCAGACACTGATGAACAAAAGTAGTAAGTGAACGTGCATTTAAGATGACGGAAAGCAATTTGGCTTCCCGCCATCTATTGAGGAGATTTTCGAGTAAAGTCTCTTGAATAGATGACGGCAAGTCAAAATGTTCAAACGTCAATGTAGTGACATCGTTAACGTCTACTAAGGCGTTTGATGCGAAAAAGCGAATGGCTTTACGAGAACGTTTGAATCGTACTTTTCATCAAGCGAGTTGGGGGAGATAGCTTATGAAACTATTTGGACATGGTAAAAAGGTGACCGATTCAGCAGCACCAACAGCTGTCACATCGGAATCACCAAAGCAGCAAACACCGACTGCTCAAGCGGTCATTCATTCCGCAGCGACGGTTGAACCGACAGATGTCAAAAAGAATGAACATGCGTCAGCACCGGCTCCTGTCGCTAATGAGGACGCGTATCAAAAGTTAACCACTAAGCGTGAGCAACTTGAAAAACATGTTAATCAGTTAAACCAACAGTATGGGGATGCACGTAATGAACTGCGCTCTCAACTACTGACCGAAAAAGATTATCTGCGTGCACAATCGCGAATGGTCAATCACGATTATGACAAACTGGCAAAGCAGCGTGATGCTGACTTTGAAGTCTTTTCGCAGCTACAGGATCACCGTAATAAAGTTGCGGCTAAGCAACAGCGGTTGGTTGCGTCACTGAACGTTACCAAGCAAAAGTTTGCAGAACAATCAACGATTCTAGCTAAGATGAAGGCCCAGTCAGCACAAATCACTAAACAACGTGAGCAGTTAGATAAACAAGAACATAAATTGCTGGATGAGCTTGGTCAGCAAGGTAATTTGAATTCCTTAATGGAAGAAATTGATGCTAAACGCAAGCAAATTTCAGATATTAATGTGCACGATCACGAACTTGAACAAGCTGAAAATGGCATTAATCAAGACATTGTTAAGCAAGAAAAGGCCGTTTCTGTCCTGAATAAGCAAGTTGCAATCCAAGAACAGGCCAACAACAAGGACGATGAAACTGCTGATTTGCAAAAGCAACTGGCCGAAATTGATAAAAAGGTAAGCCAGCAACAGGAAAAATTAACTGCAGATGATGACAAGTTAAAGGCAGTGAAGCAGGAAAAGGCTAGCTTAGGCGAACAGTTTCAACAGTTGACTGACTTGATGAAGTTTTATTTCAGTTCAACGAAGCTCATTGACAATTTTCAGTTTGATCCGGCGCGGCATTATGTTTTCTATTCCAACACGTTGATTCCACTCAGTCAGCTTAGTGATCAAAACGGATTGGAGATTATCGACCAATTGTTTGATAAAACCGATGCTCATTTCGATCTGTTGACGACTGACTTTAATCGGGAACTGAGTGAAATTTGGGATGACTATCAAAGTTCAGGTGTCTTACATCATGCAGGTCACGTTATTAACCCATACTTAGATTTTCAGCGTGATGCTGGCCGGCAACAGCATGCGGATGTCGCATTACCGCTGGATCAAGGTCAGGATTGGCACGTAAATGCTGGTACCGAGGAACAGCCCGAAATGATTCGCTCGGCTAGTGGCAAACAGAGCGTTACCTTGAAATACCGCGCTGACAGATCACTGGAAAGTGTAAGATACTTCCAAAATGACCAACTGTTCAAGATGGCGATTTATGACCAGCAGAATGTCTTGGTAGCGACTCAGTACGTCGACCCACGAGATGCTAAACACGCGGCCTCGGAAATTTACTATCGTCCTGATCACAGTGTCGCTTTGGAAAAAGTCTTTTTTGAAGACCATGTCGTTGTCCAAACGACGGATGCTGGTAAAACTGTGGAACGGACGTTTGAAACTGAAGATGATTATTATGAATGGTGGATTAAGGCACATGCCCTTACACGACCAGAAGATGCGCTGATTATTGATACCGAAACACCATACTTTGAACAGTTGTTGAACGATGATGACCGTCGCTTTGAACTGATTCCGCTGATCACCGACGTTGATAACAAGGCGTTAATCGATCAGATTGTTGCGGATGATTCACCAGTTAACAATATTATTGTCAGTGATGAGGCCGTTCATCAAGTTATTCTGAAGCAGTTGAAGCGCGACATGCATATTATGGTTTTGGATCCGGCTGGCGTAACAAATGAAAAAGCGAAGGCAGCGACCATCAAAACAAGAATTTACATTCCTAAGGTTAGCTAGTTGCTGATTGAATTAGTTAATCCGGGCGGTTTCACCCGTTCAAATGAGGCCGCCTTAAATATCCCCTAATCGATTCGCGTTTAATGGGTCCCCCCACCCAGTAAACGCGAATTTGTATTTAAGAGCACGAAACTTTGACTTAAACAATACTATTAATGATAGAGTCCGCTTACGGTTGCTAACATTGAGACAATGCCGTGGGACCGGTTCGAGCCTTCTGGGGATCGAAGTCTTTCACCTCGCAGTGGAACCTCGTGAACCCCCGTGTCTCCACGACCGTCCGTGTTGTAAATTCGAGAAAAACGTTCGAATTAACAACACTTTCACGGCTTAGTCTCAATGTTAGCGCCCTCCAGCTGATGCCGCCTCAACTTGCCAATATTTGGGCTACGTTAAAAGGAACTGTTTATCGGAGTGGGAGTTAAAGACAGAATTTCGTGTTGACGGCATTTAATATAGCGGCCTTGGCTATTTAGTGCCGTAGGACGACTTCTGAGATGTGCATTTCAGCCCAAAATTGAAGTAGAAGATTTCGAGTTTTAGAAGGCGATATCTGTCGCCACGGAACGGCGTCTTTAGGCAGTACAATGGGCAGAATATTCACCAAAACATAGGCGTTAGCGCTAACTCTAAGGAATGCGAAAGTGGTTAAATAAGAGTAGAGCAATTATCGAAAACGAGGGAGTGACAAGATGATTTATTTCGTTGATTTTTCAATGCCGGAAAAGAAATCTGGGATTGAACATGCCGAGTTAAAACGGTTGTCGTTATTTCGCGATCATGGAATGGCGGCACGTTTGTTGACACGTGATTATAGTCCACGCTTGCACTGGAACCTTAATGAAGCTCAGGTTAGTGATGCAGAAAGCATGAATATGTTTGACTACTTCCAAGGTGCTCTCGCAGCCGCGTCACAACCGTTGACGATGAACGATTTACGTTTTCCTGCTAACCATGAAGGATTGGATATTCAATGGCATGAGGACGAAGGCCGTTTTTATGTTCTCCAAAATGGTCAGCTATATCGGCGTGTCACCTTATTTTCCGGTACACAGCAAGTTAGCAGCGTTCAGCTGTTTGATCGCTTCGGCAATTTGTACCGCATTGACCACTACGATTGTCGTGGCTTCAAAACGATGGAACAATATTATTCACAAGACAATAGGGTTGATATGGAGCGGTATCTGCACTTAGATGGCTCGCCCGCAATCATCCGCTATTTAAAGAATGACGCAGGCGGTAATGAAATTGACAGCCGTTATACACTGGTTGACTATCAAGGCCACGATTATGATTTCGATGGAATGAAAACGTTCCTCCGTTTTTACCTGGATGAAGTTGCTAAACATGATCCGCAGGTCAGCGTCTTCATTTCTGACCGCACGATGATCGACGATTGGTCCATCAGTCATATGACCGCCAAAGCGTATAAAGTCTTGCACTTACATAATTCACAAACGGTTGACGCCAATGATCCTGCCCACGCGGCACTGAACTACAATTATGCGTACGCTTTGCATAACCTTCAGGACTGGGACGCCATCGTAACGGCAACCAAACAACAGGCACAGGATGTAAAAGACCGTTTTAAACCGACGATTCCAGTATTCACGATTCCAGTCGGCATTGTGCCAGCAGCGACACTGTCGATCCCTCATGTACCAATGGCTGAACGGACACCAGGTAAAGTGATTGCCGTGGCGCGAATCGCTAATGAAAAACGGTTGGACGATTTAATCAAAGCAGTTCATCAGGCGCGTGAATCAGTTGATAACGTGACACTGGATATTTACGGCTATGAGAATTCTGAAGATAATTTTGCCGAACCGAAAAAGATTAAAAAGCTCATTAAAGATTTGGATATGGGCAACGTAGTGACATTGAAGGGCTATGTTCCTAATCTGACACCCGTGTATAATTCTGCACAGATATTTGGTTTGACTAGCCGAATGGAAGGCTTTGATTTAGCCTTACTAGAAGCTGTTTCTCATGGGGTGGTTGGCTTGGCCTACGATGTTAATTATGGACCGGCAGAGATTATCGAAAACGGTAAGAATGGTCGGCTAATTGATTTAGGTAATTGGCATCAGATGGCGGACCGGTTAGTTAAAATGCTCAAAAATCCTGTTCGTTTACAAGAGTATAGTGACGCGGCTTACGCCAGTGCTAGTCGCTTTAGCGCCGAATCCGTTTGGAACGCTTGGGTTCAGTTACTTATTGATGCTAATTCTAAAGTTGCGGACAAGGAGGGTTAGACAATGGATTTCTTATTGGATAATCGACTAATTAGTCAAGATAAAGATGTTGCGAAGGAAGCTGTGGACCAGTACAAACTCTTTTTGCCGAGCCATCCGGATGCTCAACTTTTGATTACGCAGTACACACCTGAACTGGCTCGGACTCTGGCGAAAGTAGAAATCAAACCTAACCGCGTGTTAAGCGTCTTCAATTTGCTGCAGCAGGCCGTTCACGTACCGCAAAAGAAGTTAACCAGTGAACAGTTAACCAAAATCCCACCACTTTATTCCGTTTTGCCAAACGGTAAAAATAAGGCCCGTGTTGAAGAAGTCGACGCGCCGTTAGCTCATATCAATTACTATCCTGAAAGTGGCGAACAAGTTGAAAGTGTAGAACACGTTGATCGAGTAGGAAATGTGACATCGATTGACACCTATGATTGCCGTGGCTTTCTATCCCGAACGCGAACTTTTCATCGCAACCATGCATTAGCTACAGAACAATACTTCACAGCGGATGGCACCGAAGCGTGTTTGAACATTTTCATGAATAACGACCAAGGCCAGCTAACCAATACCGTTTGCCGCGTCATGAATTCGCGCGACGAAATTTATGAATATGATAATTTGGACCAACTATTAGGGTTAACGTTAGACCGTTATGCGAAGGAACAGGATGGCGTTCGGATCTACACGAATGAAGCGCATATTATTCCGACGGACATCACCATTTCACCAATTGGATAAACCGATATTTGAGCGCAGACCGCACCAGTAGCATGGTGAGGGCTGTGCTTTGTTTTTACATTTTTGATAATTGAATCGCAGATTAGTAATAAAACATGATAAACTGATAATAATTTGCGAATTTTAACAATAATAAATTCACATCAGTGGAGGCAGGTTAATGGCGAATGTGTTAACGTTTGATTGCTATGGAACGTTGTTAAACGAAGACGGTACCTATAACGAAATTGAACGGCTGGCGGCTCAGATTGGTGTCGACCAGAAGCTGGCACGTCAGCGTTTCATCAGCTATCAGGACGATCGCGATAACATGCATCCGTATATCGACTACGATTTATTGACCCGCAATAACCTGATTCACCTCGATTATCAGTTTGGTCTGGAACATCAGTTTGAACGCTATTACGTCGAGGTTCTTCAAGCTCATCGAGACTTGACGCCCTTCCCCGAGGTTATTGAAACGTTGCAAACCTTCGTTGATCGCGGCTATAAACTTGTGATGATTTCCAATTCATCGTGGGATATAATTCCATTTAATGCCAAGGCGCTACGAGTGCCATTCGATGTTTGGACCGCAGAGGATGTTCATGCCTACAAACCAGATTTGAAGTTCTTCAAGGCGGTTGAGCAGCGTTATCATTTCAATAACAACAATCACGTTCACATTGCGCAGGGCTACGGTAGTGATGTCGTCCCATGTGCTGAACTTGGCTGGGACTGTATTTGGGTCAACCGTGATGGTCGCAAACCTGCTGGTAGTGAACGACCGATGCATGAGGTACGCACGTTGGATGAAGTGACTCAATATTTGGATTAAAGGAGTTTGACATGACAAAGTTAGTGATTGCGACTGGAAACCAGAATAAGGCGAAGGAATATCGAGAGATGTTACCAACTGGATTAGGTGTAGATGTCATCACGCTTAAGGATCTGGAAAATGTTCCTGACATTGTTGAAAATGGAACAACATTTGCTCAAAACGCTAAAATTAAGGCCACTACCATCATGGAACATTTTAAATTACCGGTGTTAGCCGATGATTCAGGACTAATGGTTGAGGCATTAAATGGTGAGCCTGGCGTTCATTCTGCTCGATATGCAGGAGATCATGACGATAAGGCTAATCGTGAAAAACTGTTAAATAAGTTAAACAGTGTGTCAAACCGTGCGGCAACATTTCACACGACAATTTACGCCGTTAAGCCGGACGGGAATGTATTGGAAGTTACCGGCGAGGTTAAGGGGCAAATCGTTGACGCTCCACGTGGTAGTGAAGCATTTGGATACGATTGTTTGTTCCAACCCGATGGTGAGTCGCGGACGTTTGGCGAAATGACCGGTGAAGAAAAAGACACAATCAGTCATCGCGGTCGGGCAATGCGAAAGTTTTTAAAGAGCTTTGACCAGTGGTGGCAGAACTGAGGTAATTATGACAGATCGAGAAGAACAAATTTTATCATGGATCAAACAAAATCCAATGATAAGCCAAAATGAACTGGCAGAATTAGCAGGTATTACTCGGTCAGGCGTGGCAGCTCATATTTCCAATTTGATGAAAAAAGGTTATTTGCGTGGCAAGGGCTATATTGTGACGCCACCGAGTTACGTGACAGTCATTGGCGGAATAAATATGGACATCTTCGGGGTTGCCGATGAAAACGTGGTTGATAAAAGCTCCAATGCTGGCCATGTTTACTATGCGGTTGGAGGACTCGGCCGAAATATCGCACTAAATTTGCGTAAACTTGGTATTCAAAACTACTTCATTTCTGTCTATGGCGATGATAACAATGGTGAACAGTTTAAGGCAGACGCACTGGCAAATGATATGGACATTACGTATTCCAAACAGTTTGCTGATACCAATTCGTCGACTTATTTATATGTCAATCAACCTGGTGGTGATCGTGTGGTTGGACTTGATGATATGAGCATCAACGATCGGATTGCACCGGAGTTTTTGGAAGATCGTGAAGATATGATCAACAATTCGACAGCAGTTGTTATTGATTCGAATCTTCCACAACAGACCATTGAGTGGTTGTACGAACACTGTCAACGACCGATGTTTGCTAAGGCGGTTTCGGTTACCAAAGCTGGCAGACTGTTGAAAGGTATTGGTCATTTAAATACGCTTGTCCTCAATGCGGTTGAATCAAAGACCTTATCTGGGATTGAGGCTAGTGACAAACACACGGCGATTCAATCAGCTCAACGAATAATAGATAAAGGCGTTAATAACGTGTTTTTATATATTGATGAAGTGGGCATGCTTTATCAAGATGAGCGTCATCAGTTATTTTATCCTGAGCAAAAGATTAACCAACGTAATACTAATGGAGCCGGAGCAGCAGCAACGGCAGCATTAGTATGGGCACATAAAAATGAAATGTCATTTGAAGATAGCGGTCAGTTGGCTAATGCTGCTGCATATCTTAGTATGGAGAGCATTCAGGCAGTGAATGAAAATCTGACCCACAGAACGCTCGAACTTAAGCGTCATGAACTGTTTGAGTAAAAATAAAATTTAGTTAGATGAAGACCTTGTAGGAAACTGCAGGGTCTTTTTGTTTGCTCGGAAACGGCGGCCAATGAGTATTGATTATTAATAAAACGGGTCTTTGTGAATAAAAAAATAAATGAAACCTCTAACTGTGTATGTACAAAGGATTTGTCAGTTCAAGCTATGAAAGCGGTAACTATTTTTGTTGACAGGGCGAGACAATGGGTATAAATTCTAAAGTGTCAAATGTTTATGCGCATAAACAAATGTCAGCAAAGGGTGAATTCAAATTAAGGAGAACAATTATGATGAATTATTCACAAGCTGTTTCACCTGACGATTATGTTGTTGTAATCGGTGGCATGAACATGGATATCTTTGGCATGCCAAGTGACAAAGTCGTTGATCGAGATTCAAACCCAGGAATAGTCGGAATGTCGGTTGGCGGGGTTGGTCAAAACATTGCACAAAATTTGGCTCATTTGGAAGTGCCAACGTACTTAATTACCGTATATGGTGATGACTACAATGGTCAATTACTAAAGACATCCTGTGAGAATAATCATATTCATCTAGACTATGCAGAACAGCTAGCGCATCAGCGTTCATCTACCTACATGTACATTACGGATGAAACGGGTGACATGCTTGTTGGTGTGAATGATATGGATATTTGTAAGCAGATCACACCGGAGTTTTTAAAACAGAGATTAGATTTTATTAACGACGCCACGATTTGCCTGTTAGATGCCAATCTTGATCCTTCTACGCTGAATTGGATTGGTGCGCACGTGACAGCCCCATTGTTTGGCGACACTGTGTCAACGATTAAAGCACCTCATTTTGAGGGCATTTTAGATAAAATGACGGTTTTAAAACCCAATGCATTAGAAGCGTCGTTGCTATCTGGCGTTAAAATAACGGATTTGAATACGGCCAAACGTGCTGCAGAAGTTTTGCTTGATAAAGGTATTGCAAATGTTTTCATCTCGATGGGGGCACAAGGAATTTTATGTGCGAATAAAGATGATATGGCGTTTGTTAAACCCTTTAAAACAACGATTGTTAATGCGAATGGGGCTGGCGATTGCGGAATGGCAGCCATAACCTGGAGTTACTTTGATGAACCTGATCGCCCGCTACATGAAATTGGACGAATTGCACAGGCCGCTTCAAGTATCGCTTTAGAAAGTGATAAATCTGTTCCTGATATCAACCCAAAATTGGTTCAACAAAAATTAATGAGTGACACAATTGCAAATTAACGGAGGCAAAAGTAATGATTAAACAAATTTATTCCCTAATTCAGTATGACGAAAGTGTTAAGACAATGGACGCCGGCGCGGACAATATTGGTTTGGTTCCAATGCAAAATGGTGGTGTTCCCGCACATCGCGTACCGCTAGACCGTGTTCGCAAGATCTTTGATGAAGCCAAGCGGCGTGGCGTTACCTCTGTGGCAATCATGCTTACAAATGATCCTGAAGAAATGCTGAAGCTTGGTGAAGAAATTCAACCTGATATCTTGCACATTGCGGGTGACGGGTACGCGGCAGATGAGACGTTTGCCAAACGTTTAAAAGATGTTGCGCCACATACAAAGTTGATGCAAGCCGTATTGGTTGATAATGAATCGGCTATTGACCGTGCCAAGAAGTTTGAGCCGTTCGTTGATTACATTTTGTTGGATTCTGGTCTTGCACATGACACTGGTATTGGTGCGAGTGGTCAAACGCATGATTGGAATATTGATGCACAAATTGTTAAAGCCGTTAATGTGCCAGTCATTGAAGCGGGTGGACTTGGACCTGACAACGTGGCTGATGCGATTAAGAAAATTCGACCATACGGTGTTGATTCATTGACGAAGACAAGTATTAAGTATGAAGGCGGCAACATGGAAAAGGATATCGACAAAGTTCGTGCCTTCTGTGAGAATGCTGACGCTGCTGCCAAAGAATTGGGACTGTAAACCAACGTTAAAATTCTAAGGAAGTTAAGGGAAGGATTGCGTGACAAAAAATCGACTTACCGTTAAAAAAACAGTTATTGCGCTAGTTGGCATTTTTCTGGTTTGCGTCGGCGTGGCCTTTAATAACAACACGCGATTAGGTAATGACCCAGTCGGAATTATTTATGATGGCTTGCGGGCTGCTTTTCACATTCCCCGAGTTCAACTAGGAATGGTTTCCAATGTGTTAAACATTTTTCTGATTTTGCTGCTGTTTCTCGTTGGGCGTCATTACGTAAACATCGGCACGGTGATGTATTTAGTACCATATGGCATGTTTATTACGATTGGTTCGCATCTATATCCACATATATTTACAAATGACGCACTAATTACACGTTTAACTGGCGGTGCGACAGGAATCATCCTGTATTACATCGGAATTAGCTTGTTTGTAGCTGCCGACATAGGTGTTGATCCATTTAACGGATTTATGTTGACCATTCGAGATAAAACAGGCTGGAGCATGCGACGGAGCAAAATGACATTTGATGCTTGTTTAATGCTTGCCGGTTTTTTGATGGGTGGCAAGTTTGGCATTATCACGATTGTCACAGCGTTGACTACCGGGCCAACTATTCAAGCATTGAGTGAATTGATTCAAAAAAGAGTATTTATGGAAAGGACTTAATAAAAGATGGACTTTAAGTTACTTCAAAAAGTTAAAGTTGTCAGCACAGACCACCTCGACGAAACACTGTTAGAAATCATGAAAACAGAAAATTATCGACGCCCACTATTTGTCATGGATCACTTTTTAGCACAGGTAGAAATTGTCCAAGATGTTCAAACCGAGCTACAAGCAAATGGTATTGAATATGCAGTATTTGATAAGGTCGTTTCAGATCCGCCAACTAGTGTTGTTGATGCTGGTGTAGCAGCCTTTAAAGAGCACAAGGCAGATAGCATTATTGCAATTGGGGGTGGCAGCTCGATAGACGTTGCCCGCGGCATTAACATTGTCCGCGTAAACGGTGGAAAAATTTCAGATTATGTAGACCCACAAGTGACCATCAAACCTTGTCCAGGACTAATTGCCGTGCCAACGACATCTGGGACAGGTAGCGAGATGTCTAACGCACTGGTTGTTACTGACGAAACAAGCAAACAAAAGCTGGCAATTCTGGCAGATGATGCGGTTAGTGAATACGCAGTTCTGAATCCTGATTTGTTATTGTCATTACCTAAAAACATGACAATTGCTACAGGATTAGATGCATTCTCTCATGCTGCAGAAGGGTATCTTTCTAAATTGGCTTCACCAGTAACGGATGCTATTTGTGAGAAAGTTATGTTCCTTCTATATAATTACTTGCCACGAGCCGTTAAAAACGGTAATGATCGAGAAGCTCGTGAACGAGTCATGGTAGCGGCAACTTTGGCAGGATGGATGTTAAATAATGCGGGTACCAATGTTGGTCATTCGATGGCACATGTGTTGGGATCTAAATATCATATTGTTCACGGGGAGGCCGTCGCATATGCCTTGCCTGGTGTCCTTCGTTTTGTTGGCCCCGTTATGCCACATAAGGTCAGAGAAATTGGTCAGATTTTAGGTGCTGTTTATCCTGAAAATGCACCTGAGGAACAGACAACCCTAATTGCGGAACGAACTTATAAAGATTTCCGTGATCAGATTCTTGGCTTGCATCCATTTAGTGATTACAAGATTAGCCACGAAGAGTTGGCAACCAATGCAGAGGCCGTTGCATATGAACGCTTTGCAGGTAATACACCACGCGAAGTTACTGTTGATGCGGTTGAAACACTGTTGGCCTCGTACGGGAAACAATAAAACATAGAAGGGTAGTCGGAAATTATGAACTTTGTGTTCTTATTAACCGGGTTAGCACTTGTGTTTGGGATTGGTTGGCTAATTAGTAGCAACCGTAGAAAAATTCGGTATAAATCAATTGGAATTTTGTTTGCATTGCAGTTAATCATTTCGTTTTTATGTTTGCATACGTCAGGTGGGGTTAAAACACTAGCTGGAATTTCGTCATTCTTTAACTGGCTAATGGTTCAAGCTGCCGGTGGGGTTAATTTCGTCTTTGGCGGATTGGTTATCAAACCCGGTGGTTCCGTGTTCTTCCTCAATGTTTTGATGCCGATTGTCTTTATTTCTGCCTTAGTTGGTATTTTGAATTACATTAAGGTATTGCCATTCATTATTAAGTGGACCGGTTGGGCATTAAACAAGGTTGCCGGGATGGGCGAACTTGAAAGTTACTTTGCCGTTTCCACCGCTATTTTGGGACAACCAGAAGTATTTCTGACTGTTAAAGATCAGATTCCCAAGTTAAACGAACAGCGCTTATATACCATTTGTGCGTCAGCCATGAGTGCTGTATCAGCTGCCATGTTGGCATCATATATGAAAATGGTTCCTGGTAAATTCGTTGTGGTTGCCGTCTTTTTAAACATTTTATCGGCACTAATTATCTCTTGTATTGTTAATCCATATGAAACGGAATCAAACGATGAACTCGTTCAAATCTCTAAAGGAAACAAAGAACCATTTTTCCAAGTTTTGGGTAATTACATTGTTGACGGTTTTCAACTAGCAATCACTGTTGGTGCAATGCTAATTGGGTTTGTAGCGTTGGTTACCTTCCTAAATAACACGTTCTTAGCTCTATTTAACGTCAGCTTTACGACACTTATTGGGTATGTGTTCGCACCTGTTGCGTTCTTAATGGGTGTGCCAAGTCATGACATTATTAAAGTTGGTAGCCTGATGGCAACGAAACTAATCACCAACGAATTCGTGGCCATGGGTACATTACATGGCATGACAGCCAGTTTGAGTGCGAAAGCTACGGCTATTATTTCTGCTTATCTTGTGTCATTTGCAAACTTTGGCACAGTTGGTATTATCACTGGTTCAATTAAGTCCATTAGTGAAGAACAAGGTGCCTATGTGGCAAAGTTCTCAATGAAGCTACTTCTCGGTGCAACACTGGCCTCCGTTTTGACTGGTACAATCGTCGGTTTGTACTTTTAAATAGACAATCTAGATAGGTGATTTTGATGAAGACGATAAAATCAAAGCTTGTAACGACAGTAATGATGACCATTGTTTTATTTGTCAGTAGTAATTGGCTAGTCACTGTTGGGCATTCACAGGGGCAGACGACGGGGATGCTGATTAGATCTTCGGCTTTCGTGATTTTGTTATATGCGTGGGCGCTTGTTCGTTTGCTGAGTATGAAGAGGTTTGCCAAAGCGTTTATGATATTTGTAAATACAGTCTACCTTATGGGATTCGTAAGCATTATTGCGGTCGCTAGTACAAAGTTGACAGGTTTCATACAAATTAGCGCAGTATTGATTGCCATTATTGGTTTATTGGCTTGTTTAATCATCTTCTACTTAATCAAAAAATATCCGCTAAACGTAGTTAACAAGGTAAACTAGACATAGGTAACCTGAAAGGAGTTTGACATGACAAAGATTATTTTAGATTGTGACCCTGGACACGATGATGCTTTAGCAATGACTATGGCGATTGCCTCGCCAAAGATTGAATTAGCAGCCGTAACGACTTCAGCGGGGAATCAAACACCGGAAAAAACGCTAAACAATGCCATGCGGATGTTAACGTTAATGCATCGTGAGGATATTCCTGTTGCTGGCGGAAACCGGACACCATTAGTTAACAAGCTTGCAACGGCTGGTAATGTTCACGGTAAGACGGGACTGGACGGTGCGGAACTACCAGACCCAGATTTCAAACCACAGAATATGACGGCGATTGAATTAATGGCGAAAACCATTAGGGAGAGCGATGAGAAAGTTACGCTGGTTGTGACTGGACCGATGACAAATGCTGCCTTGTTCTTACGCGTGTACCCAGAACTTGCTGACCGGATCGAACAAATTGTTTTCATGGGTGGCGCTATGGGGTTAGGAAATTGGACCCCATCCGTTGAGTTCAACATTTATGTGGACCCTGAAGCCGCAAAGATTGTGATGAATGCTGGCATTCCTTTGGTTATGGCACCGCTTAATGTTACACATCAAGCGCAGATATTGAAGGATGAAATTGAGTCCATTGACGATATTAAAAATCCTGTTGCTCATGCCTTTCGTGGTTTACTTGATTTCTTTGAAATCTATCACGAAAATCCCAAATGGGGATTCAAAGGTGCACCACTACATGACCCGTGTACCATTGCTTGGCTAATTGATCCAACACTATTTGAAAGCGAACAGATGAACGTCGATGTAGAAACACAAGGTGAACTAGTTAAGGGTGAAACGGTCTGTGATTACTATGAACTGACCGGTAAACCGAAGAACACTAATGTGTTGTTAAAGGTTGACCGTGAGCGGTTTATTAAGCTGATTATGGATTCGCTAAGGGCTTTTGATGATTTGAAGTAGGCGTTTGAAACTAAAAATGCATTGTTGCTACAAATTTCTTTGTAGCAACAATGCATTTTTGAGTTACTTCACAGCCACTCGAATCATATTCCAAGACAATGGTTCTAATTTGGCACTGATATTTTCACCAGTAATCGCAACACTAGCTAGTGGCTGAATTGACATTTTGCCATCGCGGTTGTCGGCCTTAACGGCATAACCATAAAACTGGGTTGCTTCTATGATGTGATCAATATCAAAACCAGTAGGATTGATTGATAAGTCGGCGTTTTCATGTTGGTTTTTATTTTCAGCAAAAACAATCAGCTCATTAGCTTCTTTATTATAGATGGTGACGCTGTCCATCAGTGGAACATTTTTAAATTGACGGGAATTGTATGTTGGAACGTCAACGCTACTATTTAACACAACGCCGTGTCCATACGTTGCCATTTGCATGAATGGATAATAAATGGATTGCAACCACACGCCGCCGTTGGTGTCCGTCATAATTGGTGCAATGACGTTGACGAGTTGTGCAAGGCAAGCAATCTTAACGCGGTCAGCGTGTTTCAGTAACGTCATTAGTAAACTACCGACGAGTAAGGCGTCTTCAAAGTTATATACATCTTCCAACAAGTGCGGACCGACCTGCCACGGTTTAATCTTGGTGTCAGCGTCGTTTGAATGATACCAAACATTCCATTCATCAAACGACAAGTTGATTTGTTTACTTGACCGTTTGCGGGCCTGAACCGCATCACACATAGCGATGACGCCACTAATGAATTGGTCTAAATCTTCGTTTTTAGCTAAGAAATTATCCAATTCTGTCGGATCATCATCTCCGTAATAGCCATAGTAACGGTGCAAGGACAGGTAGTCTACATTGTCGTAACATTCATCCAATACGGTTTCTTCCCAAGTGCCAAATGTCGGGTTGTCAAGGGACGAACTGCCACAGGCGACAAGCTCAATACTATCATCCACTTGTTTCATGGCCTTAGCAGTTTCGTTAGCTAGATGTGCATATTCAGATGCGGTTTTAGTGCCAATCTCCCACGGACCATCCATTTCGTTACCTAAACACCAAGTCTTAATAGCAAATGGTTTGGAATCGCCATTCTTTCCACGCAGATCACTCAATTCAGTGCCGCCTGGAAAGTTGCAGTACTCGACTAGATCGGCTGCCTCTTGAATGCCACGAGTACCTAAATTAACAGCCATGTTTGGCACGGCCCCGACTTTCTTTGACCAGTGCATAAATTCATGCAGGCCAAATTGATTTGTTTCCAGTTCCTTCCAAGCGATATCTAAGCGGGTTGGTCGTTGATTTTTAGGACCGATGCCGTCTTCCCACTTGTATTGTGATAGGAAATTGCCACCTGGATAACGAATCAATGGCACATGCAGACTTTTTACTGCATTGATAACATCTTTGCGGAATCCTTCTTCATCTGCTTCAAGATGATCAGGTTGATAAATACCGGTGTAAACAGCTCGTCCTAGTTGTTCGATGAAGGAACCGTAGATGCGATCATCAATTTTGGAAATGGCATTGTTTGCGACGGTATTGATAATAGCTTTCATAAAATTACCTTTAGCTTTCTTTAATTTGACCACGACGATCGATTAATGTTTCTCGAATCGTCGTTTCTTTGCGTTCGAACTTTAAATAAGCAATCATAATAAGTGCGCCACCGATAAAGAAAATGGCGGGAAGATAACTAAAACAGAATTTGATGGCGGAAAGCGATGCTGCATTTTGTGCAACACCAGCTTTGTAGCCAGCGTGGTTAAGAATCATTGATGGAGCCCAACCGCCTAGACCAGATCCCATCTTAATTGCGAATGAACTACCGATTGCGGTTAAGAAACCACTGGCGCGAATCCCGTTTTTCCATTCACCGTAATCGACTGTGTCTGATAGCATTGCGAATGGCATTGAGACGGAAATACCAGTACCGATGGATGCGATGCTCCAGGCAACAGCTAAGGCAATGAAAGAGTGACCAGTAAATGCGATTGCAATTTGACCCAAGGCTGCAAGTAATAATCCGGCAATTAAAACTTGTGTTTTAGCAAATTTTTTAACAAGGAATGGAATTAACAGCATACCTACCATTTGAAACATAACTAATGCGTTTAACACTGATGCAAAGCCCTTGGCACCGAGATTGTACTGTGTGTAATACACTAAAACCGATGTTCGCGAAGAGTTTCCAAGCCAATAAAAGATAAAACCAAGAACCAAGATGAACCAAGGCCAATTAGACTTGGCCGCTCTAATTGAGTCTATAATTGGCAAGGCTTTCTGTGATTGAGTGTTGATTTCACGAGTATCGAAGAACGCAAACATGAGAAGAGCAAACCCAATAACAGCTAATACAAGCGCGATTGTGCGCCAACCAGTGACGGCACTGCCACCGCCAAAAAAGGCAACGAAACTTAAGGTAAAGGTTGCGGTGATGAAAAACCCGATGTTACCACCGATCATTCGTGTACTGTTTAGCTTGATTCGTTGGTCGGAATCGTTACTGAGATTTGGCAAAATGGAGCTGATGGGAGTTCCAACTCCTGTATATGAAATTCCAAACAGAAGGTAGGTAATCATTGCCCACCAAAACTTACCAGTTGAACTTAGCGAAGGAGACCAGAACATGAGAATAAAGAATATTGCAAAGGGGAATGCAATCCATAAAAAGTACGGACGACTTTGTCCCCAACGTGTGTGGGTATGGTCAATGATAAATCCCCATACTGGTGCGTCAAAGGCATCAAGTATTCGTGCCGCTAGGAGAATCGTGCCTGCTGCAGCGACTGATAATCCGAAAACATCAGTGTAGTAGTACAAAATAAAAGTTGTAACAGTGGTATAAAGCAGGTTTCCTGCCATATCTGTACTGGCATAGGCTAGCATCCGATGAAACGGAATTTTGGTTGAAGATTTGAGCGATTCTGCAATGTGGCTTTTCACAATGTTTCCTCCTGAAGTGAATAAGATTGGTCGATATTTTTTAAAAGCGCTTTCATTGACCTTAATTTACCCATATCATTAAGCAATTAACATTCAATAGCTCACAGAGTATTTATAAAAAATCACACTTTTAAACTAGCTATGCAGTTTTGGAAGACCATCGGACGCATAATAAGGGGCAATAGGGAATTGATGGCTGGTGTCGACGAAAACGCACGGAGGAAAACAATGACTCAATACTTATCTATATCATGCTTGCCCTTTCCAACATTTATCGAAGGTGGGTATGCGACTTTTGAAGTGGGCGATCAACATCCAAATCGAGATGATTTACAATACTTCATTCTTATGGTTATGCGTAAAGGTTGCTTGTTCATCGCCGAAGATGATGCTCACTATACGATTAAGGCTGGTCAGATATTTATATTGCGTCCAAGACATCACCATTACTCTTGGAAGCCAGTGGCAGAGCGAACGGAGTACTACTGGCTTCATTTTTATGTGGCTGGAGAATGGAGTCAAAATGTCAATCCGACACCGTTGACACCAAGTATTGCCGTTCCGACGCTGCATTACTACACACCATCGACGACTGTTTATTTGGCCAAGCAATTCAATATTCCAAATCAAGATCAACTCATGCCAACAATTCGGCAAATTTTTGAGGAAAGCCAACAGTCCAACAGCTATGGTTTTTGGCGAGCTCAGCAATTATTTATTGATGTGCTTCAAGCCGTACAATATAGTTCAGCCAAGGAAACGCGTCTTGCAGAGCTAGCGGCACATGTTCAAGAATACTTGCGCACTCATTACCAATCACGGATTACAAATGAGGAATTGAGCCGGGTCTTTCATTTCCACCCTAATTATATTAGTCGAGCAGTTAAACAGACGACTGGCTTGACGCCGGATGAGTTTGTTAAACAGTATCGGATGGAAGAAGCAAAACGTCAGTTACTTAATACGTCGCTTCCAATTTCTACTATTGCTGAAAGGATTGGTTATCAAAACATTTATTACTTTTCAACGTCGTTTAAGAAGCAAGTTGGTGTCTCACCTAGAACATATCGAATCAATGGTTAACACCGCGACATAACGAATCGATGTGTGATATTTTATAAATTTATCTTTGCCTTTTACATTTATTGATATGCTTGAGCGCTTTATACTCACTGTAAAGCGCTTTCATTAATTTAAAAATAGTGAGGTACAAACATGCATTCAAAACGCTTCGACATGCAGCACAATTCCCATGGAGCAATTACAAGTCTTATTGATCAGGAAGACACTGATAAGATGAACTGGGTAATTAACCCTAGTTACTTAGATAAAGTAGGCTACACCGACAGTGATAAATTGTTTGGTGAATTCGAAATAATAATCGGGAACCATCATTACAAAAGCATTGAATTAAAGCCGGTTCTTAAAGAAACTAGTGAACAATTGATAGTTAAATATCAGCTCCCTGAAGCAACAATTACGTTGAATTATGAATTGATTAACGATCAGTTGCAGTGGCAAATTCTGTTACAGAATAATACGTATGAGCCTGTAAAAATAACAAGTCTCGGTGTCTGGTGCTCACTGGCCTATATTATGTTTCGAGATCGAGATGTCCTCCAGAACATTCATCGTTCCACAGCTGTTTTTCCTTCGGTTGCCCCGAACTTTACTAAATTAGCTGGAATGCGCCGTGATAATGAAGGAAAGAACATGGGGTTATTTCAGACAGCAGGTGTGGTTCAGTCAGTTGGAACCGCTTGTGAGTGGACGAATCGATTCTTTGAAAATGTATCGCCGTCATTGGATGGTATGTTGTTTCATCAACTCATTTTGGCCGGCGGGTATCCACAAACAAAAGCACCAAAAAGAGATTGGATATACCCGCATAGTAGCATCACTTTAACCGACGAAATGAAGTGGTCTTTTGTTCTCACCCCCTTTAGCGATCAGGATAATTTTACTGATGTGGCCCAACATTTTGGTCACCCACGCATAACATACCCACCAATTATCATTCAAAATCAGACAGCTACAGTAACGATCGAGGAACCAACGAACGATTTGGTTGAACGAATTGTTTTACGTACTAATGTTGATAACGAGATTATTGAACGTGATGTAACCTCTAGTCTTAAACAAAACGTGTTGACGTTAACTCCAACAGAGGTGGGCGAACATGAGTTGCGTATTACTCTTGAAAGTGGCAGACAGGATCGTATTGTATTCAATGTTATGCCGCCGATTCATCAACTGATTCAACACCGCGTGGATTGGTTAAGCATCCACTCTTTCGAAGATGCTTCGGGCAAACATCCATATTCATTCAGACCTGTTTCTAACCAAGGCGAATCATTAGGTAAATTGAGTTTAATCTTAATGGCAAATCTGTTAAACCCGACTGAAAAAACAATGGCTCAGGTGCGACAGGTCGAACAAAGTGCGGTGTACTACATTCGTCAAAAGTGGTTTGTTGACGGCGATTTTGGCAAACCAGCGTCCCTGTATGGAGACTTTTATCGCGTAATGGATTTCGAATACATTGGACATGTCTACTACTTATTATCACTATTTGGGGAAAATGTTTTAACACTCAATCAACCGACAGTTTATCTTCACTGGGCTGCGGATGTCTTTAATTTACGAGTTAATCCAGATATGCATGAAAGCCAGCGTGCCAAGGAAGAATCGCAAATGTTGGGCGTGTACTTTTTATACATTGATGGTCTGCTGAATGACTTAAAAGCTCATGGTATGAATGAAGACTATCGGCTAATTAAGGAATGTTGGGACAAAGCCGTAAAGCGCGTGGCAACTGATAGTCAATCGTATAAGGCTGCCATTACAGAGCACTTTTATGATAATGCTGGTTTTGGACCTGCCACTGGAGCTTTGGCTAATGCCGGCTATACGAAGGCTGCCAGTCGATATGCAGAATTGTTAAAAGCCAACATTGGCTTCAGCAATGATTTTCGAAGCCAAGCGCCAGACCGTTGGTGGGAAGCCCTCTCTTATATGATTCACTCATTATGGGGCGGGATTACAGCGGCTTCTAGCCTACTAGCCTATGAAAAAATGGGTGACACTGAGCTATTACGAGGGGCTTATCGTGCATTTGCGGGTGTGTTATACATGTATGATGCAAACGCAACCACAACAGATCGTCTGCTCAAACCTGGAGAGGCAGCCTCGACGTATAGCATTGCAGGGCCAAATATCAATCGACCGGACCTATCTCGAAATCGTTTTGGACAATCAGTTTTTGCTCAGGACGGTGGTATTTTTACTAGACTATTCCCTGATGGTGATACAGGCCATGATGATTGGGATATGGGCGAAGAATTGGCCGCTTACTTAACTGGATTTGGACAAAAGGCGTATGTGTATACAAAAGCAGATGGAACACTTGGTGTGATCAATGGCAACCTAGTCAAATTAAGACAGGATGAGTACAGGGTTACCAGTTATGCACCATACCCTCGTGAAATCCTAGATGTTGAACGAAACAGGTGTTTAAAAACATCGAGTAAGACCGTTCGTTACAATATTCAAAATGGATTTAAAACGGATGAAGGTTAGTATTTATTCATGATTAAATGATTTATATAAAATGAGCCATTAAGGAGAGGTAGCAACCGTTCCTTAATGGCTCATTTTTGTTACATTTTCGATTGCCTAATTATCAGAATCATTTGCTGGCGTCGGTGTATCTTTTGGCGCCTCGACTTCACCAGCCTGTACTTTATCTTCTTTCTTTAAGAAGAATGTAGCGAACAGTGTAATGACAAAGACTAGAACACCCATCCAGATGTACGTGTGTTGGTAACCGATCACATCGTATAATTTACCGGCAACAGAGGAGAAAATGAAGACCGATATTTGCTTAGCAAAGTTTGATGCGAGGGCGTAAACCGTAGCGTATAAACGAATATCGAAGGCACCAGCGATGTACTTCATGATAGACGTTAACAGTAATGGCATTTCCAGTCCGGCGAGCAAACGGAAGAAGACAACCCAGCCCCAAGTTGGTGACAAAGCAGAACCTAAGATCCGAATGCAAGTGATGAAGCCGTAGATGATCAAACCATTTTTAGAACCGATTTTGTTGATGATCCATGGCATTGGGAACATGAGCAAGAATTCAATGGCCGTTTGACCGGAAGTCATGTAACTGTAAACCAATGTGCCTTGTGCAGCGGTGTGGAAGAACGTCTTGAAGAAGATAATGAATTGTTGGTCGAACACATCGAAAATAGCTGATGCACCCATGTAGAAAATGGCCAGAACCCATAAGTTTTTAATCTTGAACACAGACATAACGGTCTTCATGTCCAAAGAGTTAGATGTGTCCCCAGCAGCAGAAGCGTTGTCCATGTCGATTTTGTCACTGAATAACAGTAAGCCAGTTAAGATAATGGCAGCAACGGTACATGCCCAGAAGATTGAGTCTGGTGACCACAGGAATAAACGACCGGCAATCAATGAAGCGACAACACCGGCAACAGAACCACCAACACGTGAGTGAGCGTATTCAAACTTGTTTGCTAAACTGGCACGTTGAACATATTGTTCAATAACGGAAACCCCACCGTTTAAGACAAAGCTGAGGAAGGTCCCAGTGACAATGGCAACCAAGAAAGAATTGATGTGAAGCAAGGGTAAGAAGACCCATTGGAAGTAAGGTCCGATAAAAATAGCAACAACAGAAATTAAAATAACTAAGTTCTTTTTAAATAACAGCTTGTCGGAAACGACCCCGAAGATTGGCTGGAAAATAAGTGAAATTCCGGCCATCATGGAGAAGACAGCCCCAGATTCAGTCCCGTTTAAGTGACCAACTTGTTCCATCCATAACGTTAAATAGCCATAGACGGTAGCCCAGATGAAGAAATAACTAAAGTGGGAGAAGGGGAACCCCCAGAAGTGTTTTGATTCAGTTTTTTGCATGATGTTTTTAACCTCTATTTTCTAAATGATTAGTCATAGTTGTAAGGCACTGGTTTGCCAAAGTTAGGGGTGCCATCATCGTTCCACGTAAAGGGTTGAACCTTCGTATGGCGATTTGGATCATACAGTGGATCGCCCTTGATTTCTGTGTAGTCACGACAGTGGTAAACCAAAATATCCGTTTGACCGTCTTCGGCTATTGTGAAGGAATTGTGGCCGGGTCCGAATTGGTCATGGTCAAGGTCGCTTTGGAAGACTGGTTTTTCTGCCTTGTGCCACTGACTGGCATCAAGCAAATCAGCATTTTCATCAACGCTTAACATACCCATACAGTAGTTTTCATCGGTCGCACTAGCCGAGTAAGTTAAGAAGTATCGACCATTACGATGGATCACGGCAGGACCTTCATTTACCCAGAAAATCTTCGTTTCCCAGTCAAATTCAGGTTTGGTCAACATTACAGGCTTAGTTTTAAGTGTCCAGGGGTTAGCCATTTCAGCAATGTAGATATTGGAATTACCCTTAATGGCTGGATCTTTTTGTGCCCAAACGTAGTACAACTTGTCGTTAGCTTCAAAACAGGTTGCATCGAGCGAGAAAGAATCCATTGGTGTTTTGACTTGACCATGTTCAATCCAATCATCTTCGCTGCGCATTGGATCTGCGTTATCGCATTCAATGCAGAACATGCGGTGTTGGAACATACCGTTTTTGTCGAACGCCGTTGTTTCGGCTGCGGCAAAATAGATGAACCACTTGCCGTCGATGTAATGAATCTCTGGTGCCCAGATTAATTGACTCATCGGGCCGCTGTCATGTTTACGCCAAATAGTGCGTGGTGCAGCATGGGCGAGGCCGGCCAATGTTTTGGCACGACGGATTTCAATGAGGTTATATGCAGGTACCGAAGCGGTGAAATAATAATAGCCGTCTGTGTGCTTATAAATAAATGGATCGGCGCGCTGCACAATTAGTGGATTAATGTAATCTGTTGCAGTTGTCATATCAACTTGTCCCTTCATGTCTTGTTTGTTAATCGGACGAACGACGTTAGCTAACTTGTTATCCTTTGTACAAGATTAGAGTACAGGCAGAAGCAAACGCTTACAATGATGTTTGCAACATTTATTCGAATAAATTTGGATAATGTAAGCGTTTATATTATAATTTTAGTAAAAGAAACCGCTTTATATTAATTTAAAGCAATGTAAATGTTGTTTGTTACCGTCTGATTAACAAAAAGGTTGGTGTTATCCATAATGGAATTGGATTTGTCTAATGAATCCTTGCTAGCGTATAAAGCACTAGCCAGTCCAGTTAGGTTGGCTATTCTCAGAAAGCTTTCGTATAAGCATTTGAGCGTTCGTGAACTGGCTGAAGAAATGAAACTTAGCAGCACAATTGTGTTGATGCATCTCAACAAACTGGCTGAAGCGGGCCTAATTGAATTTGAACGAGTCGGTCATAACAAGGTGTCTAAGTTAAAGGTTGATCATATCAATGTGAACTTTCCCCAAGAGATTTACACGGCGTTTGATGTTCAAACGACTGATGTGCCGGTGGGACACTTTACTAACTTTTCAGTGAAACCGTCATGCGGTCTGGCCGGAAAAGATAATTATATTGGCAAGGTCGATAATCCGGCATATTTCATGGATCCCGAACGAATGAGTGCGGGGATGATCTGGTGGACAGAAGGATTTGTTGAATATCAGTTTCCCAATTATCTGGCAAGAAACGATACGTTGCAGATGTTAGATTTATCCATGGAGCTAGGCTCTGAATTTCCATTTTCTAATAACGTTTGGCCTTCTGACATTACGTTTTCGATTAACGGCCATGCGATCGGCAATTGGACAAGTCCTGGTGATTTCTCTGATACTCGGGGGAAGTACACACCGTTGTGGGTGCCAGATAACGTTAATCAGTATGGTATTTTAAAAACGGTTCGTGTCACTGATCACGGGAGCTATCTTGACGGACAACCATTCTCTGAAGCGTCGCTAGATGATCTAAAGGTAGACGGTGATACTGTCACAGTTCGTTTTGAAGTTAAAAAGAATGCCAAGAACCGCGGTGGCTGCACGATTTTTGGCAAAGGGTTTGGGAACTTTAATCAAGATATCGAAATGAAGATGTTTTATAGCTAGTTTAAAAACGCTGAACCATCAAAACTGGTTCAGCGTTTTAATATTCATTCGGTTAGTAGTGGAGACGGTAGCCAATTGTGCTAATGGTTGTGTCTCCGGCCGTGAGGACAATGCTACCAAAACCGGTATGTTTGGTGGCGTCGGGTAACGTCTGTGCCTCGAGGGCGACACCTTCGTACGGTTGACCAATACCGTTGGAACGTTTGAAGTTCATATTATCGTGTGTAAAGGAATTAGCGGTGAAAACTACGAGCCCATTACGTTTTGAGAGAATGTCGACTGAGCGACCCGAAGCTGGGTCTGCCAATGTAGCGATTCGGTTGTTGTCTTCCGGTGTTACTTTAAAGAGGTCATCGAAGCCCTTTTCTTCAGTATCTTGCATCCCAGCAATTGCGGTGCCGAGTGTCGTAGCTTTTTGGAAATCGAATGGTGTGTTGGTAACATCAATTAGATCACCAGTTGGCACCTTTTTATCATCAAAGGCTAAATGTTCTGTACTGTTAATTTGTAACGTATGCTGTTTGATAGTTTCGTTGTTCCCTAGATTAAAGTAGGTGTGGAGTGTGGGGTTAAAGACTGTATCGGCGTTTGATCGTCCAACAAAGCTGATTCGCACGACATCATCATCACTGAGCTGGTAGTGAATTTCGGTATCCAGATCACCAGGGAAACCATCTTCTGACGACTTCTGTAAGTGACGGAAGATGATTTCTGGCTCCCCATTTTTGGTGGAAATTTCACCATCCCAGATCTGTGAGTTGAATCCATGCGGTCCGCCATGGAGGGTTGTTGTCCCTTCATTGACTGGAACGTGAATCGTTTTTCCGTTCATCGGAAATTCACCATTGCCAATACGACCGCCTGTGCGGCCGATGCCCATACAAACGTAAAATGGATTGGCTAAGTAATCAGCACTATGGTGATAATTCAAGACGAGGTTGTCGCCACTTGGCAATAAGATTTCATAAAGAGTTGCGCCAAGGCTTAAGGCAGATACAGTGACACCATGAGCGTTGACAAGACTAAAACGATAGATTTGTTGACCGTTAAAAGTATCAAACGGTTGAACTGATGCGTGAATAGATTGCGACATACGGAAAACTCCCTTATTAATTAAGTATGATTCACATATATATTCGAATGAATTAAATGTGAGATTTTAATGAATTGAAATAAATATATAATTACATTACCACATTTTACGAGACAGTAGACCGTCAAAGAGAAAGCGGTTACAAATAAATTTGCAAATTTATTGTGATATCGGAATTTTTACACTACACTAAGATGAGTGAGTGATTCGTTTCAATTTATTAGTAATGATGCTGTGTCTTAAAAGTGAGTTTCATTACATATCAAATTAGGTGGAAATATGGAAAACAAGTATCAAAAGGTTAAAGATGGTTTGAAAGAGGCAATTCTAACAGGAAAATATAAGGTTAACGATAAGTTGCCAACTGAAACAGAATTAATGGCGATGTACGATGTTTCTCGTTATACAGTTAGAAGAGCTGTGGGGGATTTAGAGGGTAGCCACTTCATTTATCGAATTCAAGGCGGTGGCATGTTTGTCCAAGACTGGCACAAAGACTGGTCTAACGATAACGACAGTAAAATGATTGGTGTTATTACGACACATATCGCGGATTATATCTTTCCGGATATTATTTCTGGGATTGACCGCATTATTTCAGATGCTGGCTATTCCTTATTGATTAGTAACACGCATAATAACCATGAAAAAGAACGTAAAAGCTTAATCAATATGTTGGATACTAAAGTTGCTGGCTTAATCATTGAACCGACACAAAGTGCATTGCGTAATCCTAACATGGACTTATACCAGGAAATTAAGGATGATCAGATTCCAACATTATTTATTAACGCTAAATATCCTGACTTGGACTTTCCGAGCGTTACGACTGATGACAAGGCTGCTGAAGAACGCATGATGGAATATCTTTTTCGCATGGGACATCAAAGTGTCCTAGGCGTCTTTCAGGTCGATGATATCCAGGGGGTTAACCGAATGAACGGTTTTGTTCAGGCCTACCAACGTCACCCTGAATTTTCCTACCAGAGTAACCTCATCATGTATCAATCGGGGGATGACTTTGAACGGGTCATGGGTCGAATTCGGATATACTTGGAGCAGGATGAACGGCCAACGGCAATTGCATGTTATAACGATCGTTTGGCGATTCAAGTGATGGACTACCTGCGCTCGAACAACTATCGGGTGCCTGAGGATGTTTCGGTCGTAGGCTTTGATGATTATCTGATGTCACAATATATGAGTCCCTCGCTGACGACATTAAACCATGAGAAGGAACGCATGGGTGAAGACGCAGGGCGCATGTTGATTAAGTTGTTGAATCGTGAAGATGTTCAGGATATCAATTACGAACCAGACTTAGTCAAACGAAACTCGGCTGTTAAACCAACTGATGCTACTGTCGATACTAAAGCTGAATAAGAACTAGCTGGAAAAGGCCGTTTCGGGAAGAAATTAATTCTTCTCGAAACGGCCTTTTTTGGTTACTGCTAACTCTCAAATAACAGATAACGATTAAATATTATTTGTTTTCAGCGTTTGAAACAGTCTTTTCATCGGCTGTGCGTGAACGCAAATCAGCTTCAATATCTTCAAGCGACTTGCCACGAGTTTCCATAAACTTAGTGTGTGTGACCCAGATACAAATTGCACAGATTAGAGCGTAGAAGAGGAACGAGTTAGCCAATCCCATAGCGCTCAACATTGTTGGGAACGTTAACGAAACGAGCATGTTAGCTGCCCAGTTTGTAGCAGAACAAAGCGATGTTCCCAGACCACGAATATTTAATGGGAACACTTCACTGATGAAGACCCATGTAACAGGAGCCCAAGTTGCCGCATAAAATGCCACATAAATAGTCAGTGCAAGGGCACTCACAATTGCTGCAACTTTTGAACCGTTATCAAATTTCAACACAGTACTCATGATTAAAAGTGACAATCCCATCCCAGTTGCACCAAAAATGAGCATCTTTTTACGATCAATGTGATCCATCAAAAGCAAAGCAACAACAGTGACAATGACATTGATAACACCGATACCAATATGGGCCAGCAGAGCGGCTTCCACACCCCATCCAACTTTGGTGAAGATGGTTGGCGCGTAGAAAATAACCGTGTTACTACCAATAATTTGTTGAAAAATCGCAACACCTAATCCAGTGATTAAAGCAGGACGAACAGTCTTACCAAAGAGTTCACTCCAACCACCGGTTTTTTGTGAGGCTTGAGCTTGAATGTCGGTTAGTGCAATTTCAACTGCTTTATCATCGCCGTTGTTGGTGTTTTCCAAAACGGCTTTTGCTTCATCTAATTTACCAACTTTGACTAAGAAACGAGGACTTTCTGGTAAATATAGGGCACCAATGAACAATAGAGCGGCTGGAATAGCTGCGAAACCAAGCATCCAGCGCCAGCCCGTGAATAGTCCTGAAAATGTGTAGTTCAAGATATAAGCTAGTAAAATCCCAATCATAATCATCAACTGCCACAGAGTTGTGATTGCGCCACGACGCTTTTTAGGCGCCAGTTCCTGTAGGTAGGCAGGAACAAGAGCCGAGGTAATTCCCACACCTATTCCAAGGATGATTCGTGTGACTAACAAAACATAGAATTCTGGAGCAACCCCAGAACCAAGTGCGCCAACGAAGAAGATCCCGGCGGCCCACAGTAGCAAGATACGGCGACCGTATGTGTCCAAGAACTTACTAGTAGCAAGTGCACCAATGATCGCACCAATCAAGACAGCTGAAACAACCATCCCTTGTTGCCATGAGCCTAACCGCAATTGCTTTTGAATAAATAAGATGGCACCTGAAACAGATGCAATATCATAACCAAATAAAAGGCCACCTAACGAACCAAACGTATAGATGAAGCCATTCGACACTTTTTTCAAGACGAACCCTCATTTCTATAAATGGATGTGAACCGTTGAAATGCCAACTGAAGAAGGACATCAAGCAGTTGAACTAATCGTCGATTCAGATGCGAAGCAAAAAAATAGCAAATACAAACGTACTAGGTAAAGAATGAAAATTTGTCGACAAAAATAGAAAACGCTTTCAGGAAACAATCTATATCATTTGTTCGAATAAATCAATAGAAAAACGACAAATTTATGTGATTGTAGTATAACTGGAACAAATTTTGTGATTAATTATGTGAGACCAAATAGCTGATTTAAAAGCTTTAGGTAGTTTTTATCAGTTACTATCTAATAGATAAGGAAGGACAATTGCGTGATTGTGGTTACCTATAAGTAACTACGATCAGATTATTTAGTTTTCTGTATTAATACGTATAAATAAAAATAGTGTTGATTTATTCGAATAAATAAATTACACTATGGTCGTTGACAAAAATGAAAACGTTTTATTTTACTTTTGAATTTGTATTTGGAGGATGTTCACATGAACTTAGTTGAAACCTCCCAAGCGGTTAAGAGCGGTGATGTTTCACTAGGTATCGAGCTTGGTTCAACACGAATCAAGGCGGTTCTGGTAACTCACGACTTTCAGACAATTGCATCTGGCAGTTACGTTTGGGAAAACCAATTCGTTGATGGTGTATGGACGTATCCACTGGAACAGGTTTGGACTGGCATTCAGGCCAGCTATACCCAGATGGTGGCAGAAGTTCAAAGCAAGTATCACAGTCCGTTGACTAAAATTGGGTCGATTGGTGTCAGTGCCATGATGCATGGTTATCTGGCGTTTGATCAGGCCGGTAAGCAATTGGTTCCCTTTAGAACCTGGCGTAACAACATTACCGGTCAGGCAGCCGACGAGTTGACGAAGTTATTTTCATTTAACATTCCGCAACGTTGGAGTATTGCTCATTTATATCAAGCAATTTTGAATGATGAACCCCACGTTAAGGATATTGACTTTATCACGACATTAGCTGGTTATGTTCATTGGCAATTGTCTGGCAAACGTGTATTGGGTGTTGGCGATGCATCTGGTGTGTTCCCAATCGATGAAAAAACAGGTACGTATTCCGAGACGATGTTGAAGGCGTTCAATACTCAGGACGCTGTTAAACGTTACCCTTGGAACACTAAAGACATTCTGCCAAGTGTTTTGCCTGCTGGTCATCAAGCCGGAACGTTGACGGATGACGGCGCCAAACTGCTCGATGTTAGTGGCAATCTTCAGGCGGGTAGCGTGATGGCACCACCTGAGGGAGACGCTGGCACAGGGATGGTTGGCACCAACAGTGTTCGCAAACGCACTGGGAACATTTCCGTTGGCACATCAGCCTTTTCAATGGTCGTTTTGGATCAGCCTTTAAAGGCAGTTCATCGTGACATTGATATGGTCATGACACCCACGGGCGCACCAGTCGCAATGGTTCATATCAACAACTGTTCATCTGACATTAACGCCTGGGCCAACTTGTTTAGTGAGTTTGCGGCCAAGTTAGGAGTTGATCTTAAACCTGATCGGTTATACGAGACCTTGTTCTTGCAAGCGACCCATTCAGATCCAGATGTTGGTGGGCTAGTGAACTACAGCTACTTATCAGGTGAGAATATCACCAAGATGTCGGCTGGTCGCCCATTGTTTGTACGGACGCCAAAGAGCAATTTTACATTAGCTAACTTCATGGCAACTCAGCTTTACGCTGCGTTTGCACCACTCAAAATTGGAATGGACATCCTGACAAATGAAGAAAACATCAAAACAGATGTCATGATTGCTCAAGGCGGTTTGTTCAAGACACCAGTGATTGGCCAACAAATTCTTGCTAATGCATTGAATACGCCAATCACAGTGATGAGTACCGCTGGTGAAGGCGGTCCGTGGGGGATGGCGGTGTTAGCCATTTATACATTGCCTGGCGAGAATGAAGATTCCCTTGAAGACTTCCTGGATCGCAAAGTTTTTGCCAATCCAGAAAGTATGACGTTGAGTCCAGAACCAGATGGCGTTAAAGGCTATCAACAATTTATTGAAAATTACCAAGCTGGCCTCCCCGTTGAGGGTGCTGCTATTGATGATATTCCAGAACGAAAGTGAGGCTGACTGTTAATGCTGGAAGCGTTAAAACAAGAAGTTTATGAAGCAAATATGCAATTACCAAAACTGGGGCTTGTTACCTTTACATGGGGCAATGTTTCAGGAATTGATCGTGAAAAAGGCCTATTCGTTATTAAGCCGTCAGGTGTTGAATATGACGAAATGAAGCCTTCTGACATGGTTGTTGTGAACTTAAAAGGTGAAGTTGTCGAAGGGGATATGAACCCTTCAAGTGACACACCTACTCACACGGTGTTATATAACGCCTTTCCAAATATTGGTGGGATCGTACACACACATTCACCATGGGCCGTATCGTTTGCGGCTGCCAAGATGGACGTGCCTGCATTGAACACCACGGCTGCAGATACGTTTTTTGGGGATGTGCCCGCTGCTGATGCGCTAACTAAGGAAGAAATCGAAGAAGACTACGAAGGCAATACAGGTAAGACAATCGTGAAGACCTTCAAGGAACGCGGTTTAGATTACGAAGCTGTTCCTGCTGCTTTAGTTAGCCAACATGGTCCGTTTGCTTGGGGTGCTACTCCGGCCAAGGCTGTTTATAACTCTAAAGTTTTGGAAGTCATCGCTGAAGAGGATTATCACACGTTGCAATTGACTCGTAGTGATACCGAGTTGCCACAGTACTTGTTGGACAAACATTATTATCGTAAGCACGGTAGCAATGCGTACTACGGTCAAAATAATGCGAAGTCTAAATCGCATGCGCTAAGAGAGTGAGTACGAGAGTGTGATTTGCTCCGGGGTGAATCTGAGCAATAAGCAGAAAGGCGAATGATTCGGTGCTTTTCCGAATGATTTGACTTTCAGTTTATGCACAGGATTCAGGAGCTGAGAGCACGTTTAGGCTACGTAGTAGTAAAAACAAAAACATTAAACACAAAGGAGAATTCATTATGTTAGCAGTTCCAGATTACGAATTTTGGTTTGTTACGGGTAGTCAGTTTTTATATGGTGAAGATCAATTAAAGCAGGTTGCTAAGGATGCTGAAGACATCGTTGACAAGCTGAACGCTAGTGGCAAGCTTCCTTATAAGGTTGTTTTTAAGGATGTTATGACAACGGCTGATGGAATTACGAAGTTTATGAAGGAAGTTAACTACAACGACAATGTTGCCGGTGTTATCACATGGATGCACACTTTCTCACCAGCTAAAAACTGGATTCGTGGGACTAAATTGTTACAGAAGCCATTACTTCACTTGGCAACGCAATACTTAAACAAGATTCCTTACGACACCATTGATTTCGATTACATGAACTTGAACCAAAGTGCTCATGGTGACCGTGAATATGGTTACATCAACGCACGTTTGGGCGTTCACAACAAGATTGTTTACGGCTACTGGGGTGACGAAGAAACACAAACTGAAATCGCTAAGTGGGAAGATGTTGCCGTTGCCTACAACGAGAGTTTCAAGTTGAAGGTTTGTCGTTTCGGAGACACAATGCGTAATGTTGCGGTTACTGAAGGTGACAAGGTTCAAGCACAAATTGACCTTGGTTGGACCGTTGATTACTACGGTGTTGGTGACTTGGTTCAAGAAATCAGCAAGGTTAGTGAAGCCGATGTGGACAAGGAATACGAAAAACTCGCAACTGATTACACCTTGGTTCAAGGCGACAATGATCCTGAAACATATAAGCATTCAGTTCGCGTTCAATTAGCTCAATACCTTGGTATTAAGAGTTTCTTGGATCGTGGCGGTTACTCTGCATTTACGACAAACTTTGAAGATCTGTGGGGTATGGAACAATTGCCTGGCTTGGCCGCTCAATTGTTGATGCGTGACGGCTATGGCTTCGGTGCTGAAGGTGACTGGAAGACAGCTGCCCTTGGCCGTTTGATGAAGATCATGTCACACAACCAAAAGACAGCCTTCATGGAAGACTACACGTTGGACTTACGGAAAGGCCACGAAGCCATTCTTGGTTCCCACATGTTGGAAGTTGACCCATCAATCGCTAGTGACAAGCCACGGGTTGAAGTTCACCCATTGGATATTGGTGGTAAAGCTGATCCAGCACGTTTGGTCTTCACTGGTTCTGAAGGTGACGCGATTGACGTTACGTTGGCTGATTTCCGTGATGGATACAAGTTCATCAGCTACCCAGTTAACGCAAACAAGCCAGAAGCTGAAACACCAAATCTGCCAGTTGCTAAACAATTGTGGACACCAAAGGTTGGCTTGAAGGCCGGCGCCACAAAGTGGATCGAAAATGGTGGTGGTCATCACACTGTCTTCACCTTTGCCTTGGACGAAGAACAAATCAACGATCTTGTTACCATGTTTGGTTTGAAGTCGGTGGTTATTGATTAAGAGTAAGAGTGTGAACAACCCCGGGCTTAAACCCGAGCAATAACATGAAACTGGCACGATACGGGTGGTTTTCCTGTATCGTGCCAGTTTCGGGTTATGCACAGGGTTTAGGGGTTGAGAACACGTTTCGGCTGTGTTGAAGCAGTACAAACTTGAGGTGAACACATGATGAAAACGAACAAGCAAAAAATGTTAGCAGGCGATATTTTTGACGTTTATGACGATGAACTTGTCGCTGAACGTGCCGAAGCACGTAAACAAATTGAAGAATTTAATGCACTAGGAGAGCGTGACCCTGAACGCAGTAAGGCAATCATTAAAAAGCTGTTTGGCGAGACGGGGCAAGACTGTAGTGTTCATGCGACTTTTCGTTGTGATTACGGATATAACATTTATGTTGGCGACGATTTCTTTGCTAATTATGACTGTGTAATGTTGGATGTGGCACCGATTCGAATTGGCAAACATGCTTTGTTAGGACCCAAAGTGCAAATTTATTCGGTTAATCATCCTGCTGATTCCAGGTTGCGTCGTAACGGAGCGGAAGGTATTGGCAAACCAGTTACCATTGGCGACGACGTATGGATTGGTGGCGGCGCAATTATTTGTCCTGGTGTAACACTTGGCGACAATGTCATCGTCGGCGCTGGTAGTGTCGTGACAAAATCTTTTGGTGATGATGTCATTATTGGCGGCAATCCAGCACGAGTACTTAAGACAAATATTGAAAAATAAAAAATCGTATGTTGCAGGAGACATTGAAGTGAACCCTTAAAGTTGGACAAATATATTAAGCTGCTTTCTGAACGGCGAGTTTCCGGTATTGTACTGGAGACTTGCCGTTCAGTTTTATTTTGATACGACGTTGATTGTAGAAATCAATCCA
>NZ_JAIWJF010000020.1 GCF_021654115.1 Furfurilactobacillus milii
TGGATTGATTTCTACAATCAACGTCGTATCAAAATAAAACTGAACGGCAAGTCTCCAGTACAATACCGGAAACTCGCCGTTCAGAAAGCAGCTTAATATATTTGTCCAACTTTAAGGGTTCACTTCAGAATTGAAGCATTTTTGTTGAGTTGATTGTTTTGTATTAGCGATATGAGTAATTGTATAATAAGAAAAAAGCTAACGGAGGTGCTAATATGAAACCATCGTTTTATCCAACACATTATGTTAGTAGCATCGTTATATTGGCCTGGCTCATTGTAATGGCAGTTAATCGTGCTCTGGCGGGTAATCTCAGTTTAATGGGCAGTTTGTTGTTGCTGTTTGGTGTGACAGTGATGCTTGTCCTTATTATCGTTAACCTTGTTAATCTATTTAAATGGCGGCGCAAATCCTGGCATCCTGGTCCAAGACTTTATTAATGGAGCACGGTGGGTCTAATACGTTGAGAGAAAAAGCCACTGATAATTCCGGATAATGTTTCGGAATTATCAGTGGCTTTTAGAAACCTAAATTTTAACGACAAGTGTGATGCGTTTACTAGATTAACCGACGTAAGTTAAGTCTTTGCTAGTGTGAGTGAATGGTTCACAACCATCGGCGGTAATGTGGACACAATCTTCAATCCGAACACCAGCTACATCAGGAATGTAAATTCCGGGTTCAATTGAGAAACACATGCCTTCCTTCAGTACCAGATCATTGCCTTCCATGATGCTTGGAAATTCATGCTCAGATTGACCCATACCGTGACCGAGACGGTGAATAAAGTATTCTCCGTAGCCTGCTTTACTGATAATATCACGCGCAACCTTGTCTAACTGGGCGGCGGTAATACCTGGTTTGGCGGCGTCCATGGCAGCCAACTGGGCTTCTAAACAAACTTTGTAGATATCTGCTTGTTTGTCTGACAGTTTGCCAAGCGCGACAGTGCGTGAGGCATCTGAGATATAGCCTTCATGAACAGTTCCTAAATCAAACAGAATGAGTTCATTATTTTCAATTTTATTGGCACCAGTTGCACCGTGTGGCTCAGCGGCGTGTGCACCAGCTTGAATTAGGGTATCAAAACTCATGTTCATCACGCCGCGCTTCATTAATGCGTATTGTAATTCAGCAGCGACACGTTGTTCAGGGACGCCGGCGGCAACAGCCTTAAAGCCAATTTCAAAGGCGTAGTCAGCTTCAGCACCAGCAGCGTTAAGTAACTCAATCTCATGTGGTGTTTTGATGACGCGCAAGTTAGCAATGTAATCTGTAGCGTCCAAATCAAACATTGCGTCAGGGAACTGTTCGTGCATTTTATTGAATCGCTCAATGGTTAAGTTACCCATTTCAATGGCCCATTTAGCAGGTGAAGAAGTGCGGGCCTTAATTTGGTCGGCAATCATGGCATAGGCATTTTCGTGGTCTAAGTAACCGTACACACCATATGGCCAGCCAGTGTCCTTGACGGCCTCAACTTCCAAAGCAGGACAGAATAAGAAAGGATCAGCATCTGGAAAAACGAACAGGGCCAGTACCCGTTCGATAGGGTCTGATCCAAATCCTGTTAAATACTGAATTGTTTGAAAGTTGCTAAAGTAGCCAAGATCCATTCCTTGTTTACCAATCCATTGCTGGACTTGTTTGAGTTGTGAATAATCTGCCATAACTTCGCCTCATTTTTCATATTAATTTGTAAAATCAAATGTAAAACCAGTATATCACACCAGTGGCTTCTGACTTGCAGACCACAAAGGTTTGATTTATATTAAAAGTAAGCGGTTTCATGATTGCTTTCATTTTAATGCTCTGTTATATTTAACAGGTTATGAAAACCGATGAAAACAAATTAAATTAGTAATGAAAGGGTATAACAATGGATAAACAAACAGTCACGATTTATGATGTTGCCCGTGAAGCGGCAGTTTCAATGGCTACGGTTTCACGGGTTGTTAATGGCAATCCCAATGTTAAACCAGCTACACGGCAGAAAGTTTTGGATGTGATTGATCAGCTTGATTATCGTCCAAATGCGGTTGCACGTGGTTTGGCTTCTAAAAAAACAACAACGATTGGGGTTATCATCCCAGATTTAACAAACTCGTACTTTTCTGAATTAGCACGAGGAATTGATGACGTTGCTTTGATGTACAAGTACAACATCATTTTGGCTTCATCCGATGAAAACCATGATAAAGAATTACAAGTGGTGGATAACCTGACCGCTAAGCAGGTGGACGGGATTATTTTCATGGGTAACCAAGTAAGCAAAGATTTGCGTGATGCCTTTAACCGGGCCAATGCACCAATCGTATTTGCTGGATCAGTTGATCCTGAACACCAGTCACCATCCGTTAACATCGACTATGTCGCTGCAGTAACTGACGCTGTTGCAAAACTCGTTGGCCGTGGTAATCGCCGCATTGCGTTTGTAACGGGATCAATGGATGAAAGTATCAACAAGGATTATCGTTTGAAGGGCTATAAGCAAGCTTTGAGTAGCAAACGAATTGGCTATGATGAAGGCTTGATTTTCCAGACTGATTATTCATACAAGGCCGGTTATGCATTAGCTAAGGCATTGCAAGATGTTAAGGCAACTGCTGCATTCGTTGGTGACGATGAATTAGCTGCTGGGGTATTAAACGGTCTGACCGACGCGGGCGTTAAGGTGCCTGAAGATTTCGAAATCATCACTAGCAACGATACGCGCTTTACAGAAATCTCTCGCCCAACGATGAGCTCGATTACGCAACCCCTTTATGATATCGGTGCTGTATCCATGCGCTTGTTAACTAAATTGATGAACAATGAAGAAATTGGCGATAAGACGGTTGTTCTACCTTATGGTTTGAAGAAACGGCAATCAACTAAGTAAGCGTATATAAAAATAGAGCTCGCGCATTTTTGCACGTGAAGTGAACCCTTAAAGTTGGACAAATATATTAAGCTGCTTTCTGAACGGCGAGTTTCCGGTATTGTACTGGAGACTTGCCGTTCAGTTTTATTTTGATACGACGTTGATTGTAGAAATCAATCCA
>NZ_JAIWJF010000021.1 GCF_021654115.1 Furfurilactobacillus milii
CAGTAAGCAGTGCCAGTGATACGAAGAGTGCTGCTCAATCAGCAGCTACTGCAGTAAGCAGTGCCAGTGATACGAAGAGTGCTGCTCAATCAGCAGCTACTGCAGTAAGCAGTGCCAGTGATACGAATAGTTTTGTTCAGCTAATGGCCGATAATGCAACAGCTGCGTATAATTCAACCCCAATCGATGATGCAACTTCTACGGGTTTCTCAGTTAGTGATCCAGATTATCCATCTGGAATGTGGATTGATCCAGATAACTCTCATTACAGTTATGAATGGTTGCAAGCAGAATATGGTGGAAACCAGATTGTTCTTTCAACTAATCGAACGGGCGATGGAATTGTTTATGTAACGGAATTATCGCCATCAAATGCAGTTTTAAAACAATACACTTTAAATCAAAATACTAAGGTACCATCTGCTGTATTTGATAGCACTACCTACTATAATGATGCTTATTCTGAGATGGTTGAAAGTTCAATAAATCCTTTTGCTGTTAAATATATTGCTAATAAATATGATAGTGGCTACTACAATAGACTATCTTATTTTGTACCCAAATTGATCACACAAACAACCTATTACGTTGATAAAGATGGCAAGCAAATCACCGACAGTAATGGTAATCTGGTTGTTGCTTATACACAAAAAGGGTTAGTTGGCCAAAATTATACGACCAGCGACGTAAATGTTATAAGTGGTTACTATGCTACTGCACCTTCTAATTCAAATGGCGTTATGTCACCATACGGAGAGATTGGTGCTAGTTATGTTAAAAACTTTCATGATGGAACAGTTATTACTTACACTCAGACTGGTTCAGATGGAACAATGTCTGCTTCAATTGCTCAATATGGAAAAGTTCTCAAAACATGGACAAATATAAAGCCCTCAGATCCTGCGATAATGTATCAAATAGGTTATACGACAAACGCAATTAAAAATCCATATATTCCACAAACCTCTGATGTTGAGTATGTTTACAGCAAGCTCGGCAACTGGGTCGTCTCCAATCCTGATGGCTCGACAAAATCAATTATTTATCCCAATGATCCTAGTGACCCTACTAAGATTGCTGATTCATCTGTGCCTGGTTATCCGGTTATTGCTTTTATTCCTGGCTATACACCTGAAGATCATATGGGGACTCCTTTGGTGCCAGTTGATCCCGATGATCGTACTAAGGGCTATATTCCACCAACACCTTCTGATAATGGTACAGATACGATGATCACCTATACAGCAGATAAGCAAAAAGGTAGTGTCAGCTATGTTGATGATACGACCGGAACAACTTTAAAGACGGATTCAATTTCAGGAACAACGGGCTCGAAATCCAGTTATAGTACCAGTGGCAACATTGCCGATTATAAGAAACAAGGGTATGAGTTGGTCACCGATGGCTATCCAGCAGATTTGACATTCGACAATGATGACACAACTGATCAGAACTTCACGGTTCACTTGAAGCATCAGCTGACGCCAGTGAATCCAACGGATCCACAGACACCAGGAGCGCCAATCAATCCAGACGAACCAGATGGACCAAAGTGGCCAACTAGCACCAACTATGATAAGACGGTCAATGAGACCGTCAGCTATGTTGATCAGAATGGACACGTAGTGGCCAAGCAGCACACTGATTCTGTCAACTTCACACGAACGGTCGTTGTCGATAACGTTACTGGTGAAGTTATTACAAGTGGTGCTGGAACAACAGCCTGGACAGCGACAAATGGTGATACAACCTTTGATGCCGTTGTTAGCCCAGTGGTGCCGGGATCTGTAGCTGATAAAGCGCAGACAGCTGCCGTAACTGACCTGAATGCCGATTCAGCAGATGTTAATGCGACCGTGACATACACGAAAGTCGGATCATTGGTACCAAGCTCAAGTGATGGGCACTTCCCTGGAGCACCAACAGTAGTCTATCCAAATGACCCAAGT
>NZ_JAIWJF010000022.1 GCF_021654115.1 Furfurilactobacillus milii
GTAGATCTTTGAAAACTGAACAACGTTTCGACGAATCAAATGTGTAGGGTCTTTGAACGAAAGTTCGAAGCAATTACAATTGTGAAGTCAATTCACTTTATAACCAAGTAACAACAAAACAAGAGCTATTTCAAATAACTCATTAATTTGAGAGTTTGATCCTGGCTCAGGATGAACGCTGGCGGCGTGCCTAATACATGCAAGTCGAACGCACTTCGGTTTTTGATTGACGGTGCTTGCACCAGATTGACGAGACATTGAAGTGAGTGGCGAACGGGTGAGTAACACGTGGGTAACCTGCCCTAAAGTGGGGGATAACATTTGGAAACAGATGCTAATACCGCATAACAACGAAAACCACATGGTTTTCGCTTGAAAGATGGTTTCGGCTATCACTTTAGGATGGACCCGCGGTGCATTAGCTAGTTGGTAAGGTAACGGCTTACCAAGGCAATGATGCATAGCCGAGCTGAGAGGCTGATCGGCCACATTGGGACTGAGACACGGCCCAGACTCCTACGGGAGGCAGCAGTAGGGAATCTTCCACAATGGGCGCAAGCCTGATGGAGCAACGCCGCGTGAGTGAAGAAGGGTTTCGGCTCGTAAAACTCTGTTGTTAAAGAAGAACGTATCTGAGAGTAACTGTTCAGATAGTGACGGTATTTAACCAGAAAGCCACGGCTAACTACGTGCCAGCAGCCGCGGTAATACGTAGGTGGCAAGCGTTATCCGGATTTATTGGGCGTAAAGGGAGTGCAGGCGGTTATTTAAGTCTGATGTGAAAGCCTTCGGCTTAACCGGAGAAGGGCATCGGAAACTGGATAACTTGAGTGCAGAAGAGGGTAGTGGAACTCCATGTGTAGCGGTGGAATGCGTAGATATATGGAAGAACACCAGTGGCGAAGGCGGCTACCTAGTCTGTAACTGACGCTGAGGCTCGAAAGCATGGGTAGCAAACAGGATTAGATACCCTGGTAGTCCATGCCGTAAACGATGAATACTAGGTGTTAGGGGGTTTCCGCCCCTTAGTGCCGCAGCTAACGCAATAAGTATTCCGCCTGGGGAGTACGACCGCAAGGTTGAAACTCAAAGGAATTGACGGGGACCCGCACAAGCGGTGGAGCATGTGGTTTAATTCGAAGCTACGCGAAGAACCTTACCAGGGCTTGACATCTTCTGCTAATCCGAGAGATCGGACGTTCCCTTCGGGGACGGAAAGACAGGTGGTGCATGGTTGTCGTCAGCTCGTGTCGTGAGATGTTGGGTTAAGTCCCGCAACGAGCGCAACCCTTATGATTAGTTGCCAGCATTAAGTTGGGCACTCTAATGAGACTGCCGGTGACAAACCGGAGGAAGGTGGGGACGACGTCAAATCATCATGCCCCTTATGTCCTGGGCTACACACGTGCTACAATGGATGGTACAACGAGCAGCGAAGTCGCGAGGCCAAGCAAATCTCTTAAAGCCATTCTCAGTTCGGACTGTAGGCTGCAACTCGCCTACACGAAGTCGGAATCGCTAGTAATCGCGGATCAGCATGCCGCGGTGAATACGTTCCCGGGTCTTGTACACACCGCCCGTCACACCATGAGAGTTTGTAACACCCAAAGTCGGTGGGGTAACCTTCGGGAGCCAACCGCCTAAGGTGGGACAGATGATTAGGGTGAAGTCGTAACAAGGTAGCCGTAGGAGAACCTGCGGCTGGATCACCTCCTTTCTAAGGAAACAAATCGGAACCTTACACATTAGTGGAAACGTTGTTCAGTTTTGAGGGATTTACCTCA
>NZ_JAIWJF010000023.1 GCF_021654115.1 Furfurilactobacillus milii
TGAAGTGAACCCTTAAAGTTGGACAAATATATTAAGCTGCTTTCTGAACGGCGAGTTTCCGGTATTGTACTGGAGACTTGCCGTTCAGTTTTATTTTGATACGACGTTGATTGTAGAAATCAATCCAGTTAGTCATAGCTTGAACTAGTGATGCTTGATCTTCAAAATGCTCGTCCATAACTTCGGCTTTCATGATGTGGAAAAATGATTCTACTACGGCATTGTCTAAACAGGTCGCCTTACGGGACATGCTTTGAAAGACCCGATGATTTTTTAGAGTCTGCTGCCAATTATAATGCTGATATTGGAAACCTTGATCCGTATGAACAGTGGTTCGATACTTGAGCTTTGGTAGACGATCGAGAGCTTCTTTCAATGGCTTGACCGCAAACTCCACTGTTGGGTGGTTACTGATATTAAATGCTAAAACTTCTCCCGAAAACAGGTCCAGAATTGGCTCTAGATAAACACGTTCACTCTGGCTCATGCTACCATATCTGAATTCACTAACATCCGCGACTAGTTTTTGATAGGGACGATCCGTCATAAAACGACGATTCAGACGGTTTGGAGAAATTTTCCCAACCGTTCCCTGATATGAGTTATATTTACGTTTTTGACGATTAAAAGCCTGGCACAGCCAGTCATGGTCATGCATGATGCGTAATACGCGTTTGTGGTTGACCTTGAACCCTAATTCACCTAGTGCATTAGTCAGTCGACGATAACCATATTTCTTGGTATATTTTGGATCCTGCTGACGGATTTCATCAATCGCTTGAATGAGTTGATCGTCATCAAATACGCGTCCAGAATGAGTCTGCGCATAATAATATGTGCTACGCGGAATCTTAACCACTTTGAGAACTAGTTTAATTGAAACCTGAAATTCCTGCCTTAACTCAGCTACTAGTGCCGTGAGTTCTCTTGTGTGGATTTTTTCCGTGCTAAGGCATCGAGTTTTTTTAAGAAGCTGTTCTCAATTCTTAACATTTCATTTTCTTTTTCTAGCTGTTTTAACTTAGCTTTGTCATCTTTAGAAGCTGGGGCTGACTGGTTCTTAGCTCGTTTGTTTTTATGCTTTGTCATTGCTTTTGGGTTTCCTCGTTTTCGCTCAAGACCCTCAATTCCCAGTTTCTTAAAGCGTCGTGCCCATTGCCAAATTGTACTAGGCGATGATAGGTTGAAATGTAAGGCAGTTACTGGAAGTGAGGCGTGATTTTGTTCCTTCCAGTTTAATACATCGATTTTGAAGTGACTAGAATAATCTTGATCCATGGAACGATGCTTCAAACCATCAAGTCCATACCTTTGGAACAGATGAACCCAGTTCAAAACAATAGCATCATTACTAACACCGTATTCCTTTGCTAGAGAAGTGCTGCTTTTACCGGTCAGGTACTCAGTGACCACCTTTGTACGAAACTCGAAAGTGAATTTAGACATAGTAAAACCCCCAAGGTTGAATTTGTTGTCCAACCTTGGGGGTTCACTTCA
>NZ_JAIWJF010000024.1 GCF_021654115.1 Furfurilactobacillus milii
CCTCGATTTAAAATTGAAGTGCAACACCTGCTCTACTAGACCAGTTCTTTATTCAGACTAGTCAAAAAGGCCATGAAGACCTATTCTTAATTCACCACAAACAAGAAAGAGGTATCTTCATGACCCGAATTAAGAATATCATATCTAATCAGTATCACCAACTCAATTTAGCTGAACGTGGTCGAATTGAATCCCTAAGGGACTTAGATTGGTCTATCCGCCGAATTGCCCAGGCCCTTCATCGTAATCCCAGCACGATTTCACGTGAATTAAAACGTGGGACAACGACACAGATTAACGCTAGTACTCATATCTTTGAACAGTCATATCTGGCAGAAACTGGTGAAGCAATTTATCGTAAGCACCGACTAAATAGCTGTTATCGTGGACTCTTTGATCATTGTCAAACCTTCTGTAATGCTTTGGTGACAGCTTTAAAAGCGCGTCCCAGGATGCATAGTGTGGATACTTTTGTCCACCAATTCAAGACTGATCACCCAAGGCTTGTCTGCCCCTCAACACCGACGGTGTACCGGTATATTGATGACCAGCGTTTAGCTATCCGCAATTCAGACCTACCAGCTAAACTACGTCGCCGGATTAAATGCCCCGGGGCAAAGCATCATCGAATCAATAAGAAAAATCTGGGCCATTCAATCGAAGAGCGTCCCGCCATGGTTCAAGCGCGTCAAGAGCTTGGACACTGGGAAGGTGACTTGGTCAAAGGCAAACGGGTTGAATCTGAGCCAGCATTAATGACTTTGACTGAACGTGTTAGTCGCTTAGAGATCATCGTTAAACTTCCCAATTATCATGCCGACACTTGCTTGAAAGCCCTCCAGAATACCTTATATGACTATGGAACCGAGCACTTTAAAACCATTACTTTTGATAATGGTGCTGAGTTCTCAAGCTTGAGTCAAGTCAAGGGAACTGACATCTACTTTGCCCATCCTTATTCACCATGGGAACGTGGAACCAATGAGAACACTAACGGCCTTTTGCGCGAGTTCTTCCCGAAGGGCAGATCCTTGGCTTCGGCCTCACTCATTGACATTCAGCTGGCTCAAGATACCTTAAACAACCGGCTACGGCGGTCATTGAACTATCGCTGCCCAGCCGATCTAATGCCTGAACTAGCTTAGCAACTAGACCACTTCTAAGAATAGATTCTTAGTGTTGCACTT
>NZ_JAIWJF010000025.1 GCF_021654115.1 Furfurilactobacillus milii
CGCTCAGAGTGTGGTGATGATGGCACGAAGGATACACCCGTTCCCATGCCGAACACGGAAGTTAAGCTTCGTCGCGCCAAGAGTAGTTGGGGGATCGCTCCCTGCGAGGGTAGGTCGTCGCCATGCACATTATTCCGGCATAGCTCAGTTGGTAGAGCACCTGACTGTTAATCAGGTTGTCGACGGTTCGAGCCCGCCTGCCGGAGTTTAAAATTAGAAATGGAGAGTTGTCCGAGTTGGCCGAAGGAGCATCACTGGAAATGATGTAAGCGGGTAACAACCTGCTTCAAGGGTTCGAATCCCTTACTCTCCGTTTTATATGACCCCTTGGTCAAGTGGTTTAAGACACCGCCCTTTCACGGCGGTAACATGGGTTCGAATCCCGTAGGGGTCAATTTTTAATATTTTGGAAGATTAGCTCAGTTGGGAGAGCGTCTGCCTTACAAGCAGAGGGTCACAGGTTCGAGCCCTGTATCTTCCATTTAATGATGGTCCCATGGTCCAGTTGGTTAGGACGCCTGCCTGTCACGCAGGAGATCACGAGTTCGAGTCTCGTTGGGACCGTTGTTTATTGTAAATTTTTAAATACCAAATTTGGTATGGCTCGGTAGCTCAGTCGGTAGAGCAATGGATTGAAGCTCCATGTGTCGGCGGTTCGATTCCGTCCCGCGCCATTTCAGAGTATGGCGGAATAGCGAAGTGGC
>NZ_JAIWJF010000026.1 GCF_021654115.1 Furfurilactobacillus milii
ATTAGGGTGAAGTCGTAACAAGGTAGCCGTAGGAGAACCTGCGGCTGGATCACCTCCTTTCTAAGGAAACAAATCGGAACCTTACACATTAGTGGAAACGTTGTTCAGTTTTGAGGGATTTACCTCAAACAAAAGATTGGGCGCATAGCTCAGCTGGTTAGAGCGCACGCCTGATAAGCGTGAGGTCGGTGGTTCGAGTCCACTTGTGCCCATCGATCAAGCCTGAAGACAACATGGGGAATTAGCTCAGATGGGAGAGCACCTGCTTTGCAAGCAGGGGGTCAACGGTTCGATCCCGTTATTCTCCATTGGTCACGGAAGTGACCAACCTGAAACGTTGTACATTGAAAACTGAATCATGATTCTTTTTATTATTTAAACCGAGAACACCGCGTTTTTGAGTTTTTTAACAAGTTAAATTGTTTATCGCTAAACTCATAACCGCAGTTCGTATGAACTGTTAGGTTAAGTTATAAAGGGCGCACGGTGGATGCCTTGGCACTAGGAGCCGATGAAGGACGGGACTAAC
>NZ_JAIWJF010000002.1 GCF_021654115.1 Furfurilactobacillus milii
GCTGGCTCAAGATACCTTAAACAACCGGCTACGGCGGTCATTGAACTATCGCTGCCCAGCCGATCTAATGCCTGAACTAGCTTAGCAACTAGACCACTTCTAAGAATAGATTCTTAGTGTTGCACTTGATTTGACAATTGAGGGATTTTATAAAACTATTTATTTTCCGAAATATTCTTTGGGGGAGATGGGGCTATGAAGGCAAATCCGGAAGAAGTGGATCGAGTCGTCAAGATATTGGCTGATGACTATCAAACGAATTTCCGGGCGATTGAGCAGATGCTAAAAGAGTCGGTTCAAGAATTCGGCGAAGGGTGGGGCAGTATTTCACTATTGACCCAGATCTCGAATGGTCAGCGACTAACAATGTCCGATTTGGCTGAACGGAATCACATCACCAAAGGGGCGATTTCAACTCAAGTTACCGGCATGTTATCTAAAGGGCTAGTTGAAGTTGTTGCGGACTGTGATGATCGACGTCGGCATTATATTCATTTGACGAGCAAGGGCGAACGCTTAATGAAGCGTGTTAACGATCACGCTCAATTTGTTGCCCATGATGTCATTAAAACGATGGGGATGGTTGGCATCAAACAGCTACATAACGACTTTACGACGTTTACGAGTACGATTGTTAACTCAACCCATTATTACAGTAATGATGAGTCTGAATAAACGACAAGTCAAAAACGTTGTTGCACATGATCTAGTGACTCAACTTTTTAAAAATGAGGGGGTATTATTTTGGAAACTAAAACACACTTCAAAATGTACAAAGATGGAAAACAATGGACTACATTGGCGGCGACAGTACTGGCGGTTATTGGAACAGGGACTGCTATTGCAAAAGCGGACGAAGTGCCAAGCGTGGTTACGCAGGAAGTCAGCAGTGGAAATGTAGCATCATTAGCCTGCTCTCAGGTGACATTGAGTGCGACAAGTCAGGCAACATCCGCTGCATCCAATAATGTAGTTTCAATGGCAAGCAGCGCCACAACTGATACGTTACTGACAAGTAATTCTGCGGCACCTAAGACGCAGGCAAGCAATAATACAACGACTGAATCTGTGGCCAGCTCTGTTTCGTCTAATTATGACAATAATGATCAAAGTGCTGCTGCGTCAGTTGACAAAGCGGCCATAAGCGTTGCATCGACGGCTGCCAGCACTGATAGTGTAGCTACTGTAGTGCCTACCGCTAGTTCTAACAAGCAAGTTAACGTTACCAATCTTGGCGACGTTGATGAGCAAGTGGTAACACAGGCAAAATCATTGGCTGCCAAGGTGTATCAGCAAACTTCACGACCACAAGAAATTACACGCGTGGATGCCACGACGACGCCAGCATCTGCTGCATCAGATACAATAACAAAATATACTGATCCTGCCTATTTTAGTTCTTACACTTGGCTAGATCCTGACCCGACACATTATACGTTTGACCAGATTGCGATTAATGATGGTGGCTTGATTGTGACATCAACCAATCGTAATGGGGATGGAACGATCTATATTCATGAATTAATGCCGAAAACGTACACGCCTGTTGAAATATATATACTGAATTTGGGTCAGCGCGTTATTTCAAAAAAATACGGATTTGAATACGCAAACCAAGATTACGGCGTCAGTTACTTTAACAAAATGAATTACACGACGTATATGGCTCAATGGCGGGCTGATGGTACTTACTCTGAGGCAGATCATTATACGTGGGTGCCAAAATTAGTTACGGCGACAACAAACTTTGTTGACGAAACTGGAACGGCCATTAAACCGGCAGCCACATCCCAAGGACTAGCTTGGCAAACATATACGGATACGCCAGCCATGATTAGCGGGTATACGCTTGACCAAACAAAACTGCCGAAAAATCAGACAGGTCAGTTAACGTTGTTTGGCAAAGGTTGGACGGGAACAATGGACTACGATGACGGTGTTACCGCCAAGTTTGTTCAATTAACGGATACTGGGGATATTGATGTGACGATAACGGATGATCATCAATATGCAAAAACGCCAACAACGACACAAGTCTTCCATTTTAAGGCTGGCGACGAAAGTTATCAGTCTTATACTGCATTAGATTGGCGTGGTTGGGAAAAGACGATTTTCCTGAATAATCCTACGTATGGAAAGCCTGCAGTGGTGACCTATGTTTATTCTTCGAACTATGCGATCAGTGCCCGTAAAACGGTCAATGAAACCATTAACTATGTTGACCAGCAAGGAAATGTAGTTGTAGCGCAGAAAAAAGCAACGCCACTCAATTTCCTAACAGTTCACGATTCAGCGACAAAGACGGATACAATTTTTTATTCAACAACAAAATCTGTAGCAGATGCTTCAATTGATCCGGGCACGGGAAAGCCAGTAGGAGACGGTTGGCAAACAGGGACTGCTAGTTTTGATGCAGTTTCAAATCCCACAGTAGCCGGGTATCACGTTATTAGTACAACTGCGCCAAATTCTGATTTGACTCAAACAAGTGCACAGAGCGTTGATAACAACAGTCAGGATTTAATTTACAACGTGGTCTATGCAAAAGATCCCGCTAAACCACAGGTTGTCCCACCCGTCACACCTCCAGACGAACCGAATCCTGTTCCACAACCAGATGAGACACCGGGAAACACGCCGATACCAACGGCCCCGAAGACGAATAATGTGACGCCTAATACACCAGTTGTATCGACACCCACTGTCGTGCAGGAACCATCAGTGCCAGTTAATGAAACACCTCAACAACTGACTGCTGAACCCAAACTAGTTCCAAACGTGCCAGGCAATGTGTCACCAGTATTTGGTCCAATCGTTACGCAAAAAAACATTAATTGGTTGGTCCCAACTCAAAAAGTGCAATTGTCCCATGACGTTACGATTGACACGGTTGCCGCAACACAGCCTCAAAAGAACCGGCAACCACAGCATGCGCTCAAGACGACCTTGCCGAGAACTGGTGAGCATGATGCCTCGACTGCCACTTTGATTGGCGAGAGTCTATTGGGAATGATTGGATTAAGCGCAGTTGTTGGAGCTTCACGACGGTTCAAACATGGCAGGTCTAAGAACTGACTAGTTCTTGTAGAGATAAAACTTTTTTGAAACGATTCGGTGCAACAAAATTGTATGAACGTTACAACTACTAGATTTGATATAATTTATTAACATAAAGTTCGTAAAAAATAACATGCCACCTAACCAGCCGACATCATGTTGTCAGAAGGGTTAGGTGGCATGTTCTATTTACAGGTTATTCTTTATTCTTAAACGCATCGTTCAACGAAGTTCGGTTCGAGGCCAACAGCTTTTGTAGAGACAAACGTAAATCCGATTCCTGAATCACATCACTAATTTTATCAAGTGCGGCCATTTCGGAGGCGAACGTCTTGGCGGACAGGTTGTGACTGGCGCTGGTGCCGTGGGTGACGTAATGGTACGTTTGGTACGCATCGTACCAGAAGACGTTGGCGTCGCGAATGTAAGTCACATTGAACAATTGATCTTCCATAACGGAGAGCTCAGTGTCAAAACGCAATTGGCGTTCGCGGATGATTGACATGGAATAGCACTTGTTCCACAGAAAGCCACGAATGTCGCCACCCGGTTTGATGATGTCTTGCAACATTTCGCCTTGGGTGAGGTGACGAGACAGTGGCTTGTTGACGGTGGCTTTGATCAAACCGCCATCGGCAAAGTATCCGCAACATGCTAAGTCTGCTTTTTGCTCAGTCATATTAGTAACGAAGTGACTGATATAATCGGGTTCACACCAATCATCACTGTCAACGAAACAGACGTAATCACCATTGGCCTCATCTAAGCCACGGTTGCGGGCTGCTGACACACCCTGATTTTCCGGCTGGTGCAGCACACGCACGCGGCCATCGGCGGAGGCCCAAAAATCAGCATAGGTGCCAGATTCGTCAGGGGATGCATCATCGACCAGCAAAATTTCCATGTTTTCGTATGTTTGCCGGCACAAACTGGCAACACAGCGATCGAGGTAATCGACCGCTTTATAAACGGGCACGATGATGGTGACAAGTGGTTGCATTTGTTCAGCTCCTTAGGTTAATTTGACTGGTTCAATTTAATTTACTCATATTAATCATCGAAATTCGTGTGATAACTTGCTTCTAGGATACACGAATTTACACCAGACGATAAGCGCCAAGTATTCAATGTGCAAAAAAACTACGATGAAATTTTTCATTTTCATCGTAGTTTTTTGAATCAATATCGTAGTTATCGCTTCTGAATAATAATTAGCTACTTAACGTCGACTGATTTATAATTCCAGTTCAATCCAGCTGAGTTGTAAATGACACCCTTTACGTAGGGGCGTTGTAGGAATGGACCAGAACCAAAGTATGAACCAGAATACAATGGCAGAATGGCATAGCTTTTGACCAATGTTTGATCGGCTTTGACAAGGTTCTGGAAACGCGCCTCTTTATTCAAGGCGTTCTTGTTTGCAGAATCCTTAACGTTTTGATCGTAGCTGGCATCTGTCCAGCTCCCATTGTTATAAGGAGCGTTCGTGGTGAAGAGCGCAAACGTGTAAGGATCGCTGTAATCTGCTCCCCAAAGGGTTACCGTGGCATCATAGTTTTTGTCTGTCATTCGCGTTAGCCGAGTTTTGTTAGGAACGTTTGTGACGTCAACTTTAACGCCAGGGAGCTTTTGAAATTCTGATTGCAGAAATTCAGCATTCTTTTTGCCTGTGTCGCTGTCATCGGCAAGTAAGTTGAAATGGAGATCGTTAATACCAGTTTCCTTTTCGCCTTCTTTAAGTAAAGTTTTGGCTTTGCTTAGGTTTTGCGTCAGCGCGCCGTTGACCGTGGCTTCTTTAGCAAAGTCAGTCCCTGTCTTCGGGTCTTTGGCTAGCTTTGGTGGCGTGAATGTCTTAGCCGGTGTGGAACCATCTTGCAAAATGTTGTTGGTGAGCTGTTTGCGACTGATGGCATAGGATAGGGCAGCCCGAATCTTTTCGTTTTTAAACGCTGGCACCTTAGCCATGTTCAGAGAAACGTAAGTCACAGATGAACCCGCCCGATACAGATAATCTTTACTGTGTTTGTACTGGGCGACTTGATCACCACTGAGGTTGGTCATGTCAATCTTCTTGGAGTTATACGTGTTGAGTTGCGTATTGGACTCTTTCACGACCTGAAAGTTAATCTTATTCAACTTAACGTGTTTCTTATCCCAATAAGTTTTATTTTTAACCCAACTCCACTTGGTGTTTGTCCCTTTGTATCCCTGTACACGAAACGGACCGTTATACACCTGTGTGGCGGAAGACTGACCATATTTTTTACCAAACTGTTTGACAGCATGTTCGTTTTCCGGGAAATAGACCGGAAAACCGAGCAGGAGTTTGAAATAAGGAATTGGCTTCTCCAGCGTGACAGACAGTTTATACTTGCCATCGGCCTTGATACCCAGGCTGTTCACAGATTTTTTACCTTTTTGGATGGCATCGGCGTTTTTCACGCCATCGAAGAGGTAGGCATACTGACCACCGGTCTTAGGATTGTTAGTTCGACGCCATGAATACACAAAATCTTGAGCCGTAACCGGATCACCATTTGACCACTTTACCCCGTGTCGTAGGTCAAACGTCCAGTGAAGGCCGTCTTTTGAAATTGTTGTGTGGGTTGCTAAGGCGTTTTCAGGTTTAGAATCTTTGCCTAGGCGATAAATACCTTCTTCAGTATTGGACATTGCCTCTAATGATTCGTTGTCCACACCGAGTGATGGATCAAGTGACGGCATTTCTGATGGTAGTGCCAGGTTCAACTGACCTTTATGGCCGGAAGCGCCCTTACTGTTCCCACAAGCGGCCAGCGTTAATACAGATAACGCAGTGGCCCCCAATGCGATTAGTTTTCGTACTTTCATAAACAATGATTCCCCCCCAGAATGATGTTTTATAAATCTTCAAAAAAGTTGAATAACTGTTCCCGCGTGAGTTGTTTCTTTTCCTCACCACGGACGTCAAACGTAATCTTACCAGCGTTCAGAACAATCAGCCGGTTACCGTATTTCAAGGCGTCCTCCAGTCGGTGGGTGATCATCAGGCAGGTGAGGTGGTCGGCGGCAATTCTATCGTTAGTTGCCGTCATGAGTTGTTGGGACGTTTTGGGGTCCAGTGCTGCGGTATGTTCATCCAGCAACAGTAGTTCTGGTTTACTTTCAACAGCCATTAGAAAGCTAAGTGCCTGCCGTTGTCCACCAGAAAGGCTGCCAGTTGCTGTGTTCAAACGATTTTCCAGATTGTTATTCATGGTTGAAGCCATGGTTTTATATTCATCGAGATGTCTGCGTAAGCCTCGTGGTATGAGGCCGCGTCGTTGTCCACGTTTGCTAGCTAACAGAAGGTTTTCGGCGACGGTCATCCGTGGCGCGGTCCCTAGTTTAGGGTCCTGGAACACTCGCGCTAGAAAACGCGTGCGTTGTTCTTCACTCTCACGTTTGATTGACTTGCCATGCAGTAAGACATCACCTTCGTCAGCGTTCAAATTACCCCCGATAACGTTGAACAGGGTGGATTTACCGGCACCGTTAGAGCCCAAGACGGTAATGAAATCGCCGGGGTAAACGGTCAGATTCAGTCCGTTTAAAATTTTTGTTTCGTTAGCAGTATGTGCGTTAACCACTGTGGAGACGTCTTTTAATTCCAATAGTGGTGTTTCGGTGGCTGTATCAGCGTTCACAGTTTCATTAGTTGTTGCGTTCATCGCGAACACTCCTTTCAATCAGGCGGTCAAAGTGGAAGAACTTGCGGAACCGTGGCAACAACAGGCAGATGGCCAAGATAATGGCGGATAGCAAGTTGAGGTCGTTAGCCGAGAAGTTTAACTGGAGTACGATCAGTAGCACGAAGCGGTAGAGGATACTGCCTAGTGTGACCGCGACCAAACGTTGTGTGAGGGAAAGGTCACCGAATGCCACTTCACCAATAATGATGGAGGCTAATGCGATAACGATGATCCCGATGCCCATGTTAACGTCCGCGTAACCGTTGTTTTGGGCAACTAAGGCGCCACCCATTGCAATCATGCCGTTTGAAATCATCAATCCCATAATCGTCATGCGGTCTGTTTTGATCCCGATGGAACGTGCCATGGTCGGATTGTCACCGGTCGCGATGAACGCTTGACCAAGGTTAGTGTTCAGGAAGAAGACAAGGAGCAGGGTGACAACGATGATGACGACTAAGCCGACAAAGACACTGTCGAAATATTGTGGTAGTGAAGCTAAAAAGTCGTTCTTAAATAGGGAGGACTTGCCGAGCAAACTGAGGTTGGCGCGACCCATAATCCGCAGGTTAACGGAATAGGCGGCCGTCATGACCAAAATCCCGGCTAACAAAATTGGAATGCGGCCCTTTGTGTAAAGTAATCCCGTAATTAAACCGGCGACCATCCCAACTAGAAACGCGCAGAGTGTTGCTAACAGGGGATTCATGCCACGGTAGATAAGGGCGACGGCTGTTGCGGCGCCTAGTGGAAAGGTGCCTTCAACGGTCATATCAGGGAAGTCGAGAATTCTAAAGGTAAGAAAGAGGCCAAGCCCCAGGACGGCCCATAATAGGCCCTGTCCGATAGCTGATGTGATTAAACTCATTTGAATAGTTCCCCTTTCTGTTGTGCTTCTTTGATGTAGGATTTTGGAATGGTGATGCCTAATTGCTTGGCTGTTTTAAGGTTAATGGTTAAGTCGCCGTGACGGACGTACTTGATTGGCGTCGTCGCTGGTTTTGACTTGTGCTTCAGAATTGATGCGGTCATGTCACCAGTCAAACGACCTAACTTGTACTGGTTAATGGCGTAGGTAGCAAGACCACCTTGTTTAACCATTGTGTCAGCTGCTGGGAAGACCGGAATCTTCTTCGCATTGGTGTTGGCAACCAGTGTCTGCATGGCGCTAGCAATTGTGTTGTCGGTTGGAACATAAACGGCATCAACTTGGCCGGCCATGGTCTGTGAAACTTGGTTTAAATCATTGGTGTTAGAGATGGAGTACACCTTGAGCGTGATGTTTTCTTTTTTGCACAGTGCTTTAAACTGCTTGTACTGTGCGGTCGCTGAATCATCACTGGAAGTGTAGATAATACCAAGCGTTTTCAAGTTTGGCGTCAGTTTTTTGATCAAACCGAGTTGTTGTTTCAGTGGAGCTTGATCCGAGACACCAGTGATGTTACCGCCGGGGCGTTTGTTGTTGGCAACCAACTTGGCGCCCTTAGGATCGGTAACGGCACCCAAGACAATCGGCGTCTTCTTAGTAGCGTTGGCCAAGGCCTGTGCAGAAGGAGTCGCAATTCCGACCGCGGCGTTGACGTGTTCGTGAACAAAACGGGCGCTCATGGATTGCAGGTTACTTTGATCACCCTCGGCATTTTGAAAGTCGATGTGAATCGTTTTGCCGGGGATGTACCCGTGAGCCTTCAAGCTATCATCAATTCCGTGATTGATGGCGTCCAGCGCAGGGTGGGTAAGTAACTGTAATACCCCGACCGTTGGGACCTTTTGTTGGGCCGCTTGTTCTTTACTTTCCTGGAAGTAGGCGACACCGAGAAAAACTAGAATAATGGCAATGAGACCATACATGCGTTTCATAGAAATAACTCCCTTTTCAAACAGAATGTGGTGCTGGCTAGATAGTGACTGACTTTGATGTGAAAGACGTTAGACTTCAACCCGAAATTGCTCACGCTCGGATACAAAAAGGGCAGTTCGCAATAATTGCGAGCTGCCCTAAAAAATAAAAACACCGAGCCCGCACAGGTTTTATAAAATCCGTGCGCTCTCGGTGATGAATTCACATCAAAGTTAGTCGGCACAGATACAATCGAAGTGATCTGACTTCAGATTGCATCCATGCAAGATGGTGGTTAAGCAATCTGATTACCGGCTTTGCCAAGTATTCAATTGGTTCTTAACGTTTTGACTCATCGCAACTAACTCCTTTTCTTAAGCTGTCTTTATGAAATCAGTGTAGAGGAACAGTAAAACTGTGTCAATAAGTTTTTTGAGAAAAGTTCTCATTTTTGATAGGAAAGGGGTGAATTGCTATCTTTACCAAGGCTTCGTAGAACTTGTTCCATGATTTCCATACTTTCGTCACTAGGAATCATTTGACCTTGTTCGATTTGAATAATGACCTTTTTAGAAACGCCAGATTTTTTAGCAAGTTGGCGTCGGCTTAATCTCATTTGGTTCCGTAAGTCATAGATTTCAACGGCAGCATTGTTACGCTTTTGAGCCTCTTCAAATAGTCTTTTTTTTGCAGGTTCTTTCAAATCCTCATCAATAAGAGAATCAATTGACTTGAGCTCCATTTTAATCTTTTCCTTTCGTATAGCTGTTGCGGATACTTTTTGCCCGTTTTATTTCTCGACGTGGTGTTTTTTGAGTTTTCTTGGTAAAACCACTTACGATAATGTATTGAGATTTGGTGACGTGAAAATAGAGTGCCCGTTGTGAATTAAACTTAGTCCTGATTCGAATTTCATATAAATTCTGTCCAATTTTTTTAACCCATTTCTTCGAAATCGACACCTGTAGACCGATGCTTTCAATTTGAGCGATTTTCGATAAAATTTCCATTCGATCTCTGGAATTCAATGTGTCTAAAAATGTTCGAAATTCAGGTGACCAGTCAAAGTGTACTGAATTTTTCATTTGTATCGTAGCATGTGAAACACTAGCATTCAACTCCTTTATCTCGTCTTAAAACGCCCGCCACTAAACGGTTTTGCGACTGCTCCTTTAAAAAATGGCAGAAAAAAGGCAATACCCGAAAAATGGGTACTGCCTTAACATACGTAAATGATAGTCGAAATGTTTATTGCATGATGGAGATTAAAAATAATAGTTACATCTATCAAAATTAAACGAACCAATTAGTGTTCTGGTTTAAGTCACTGACCAGCAATAACGCCAATTCAATGTTGGCTTTGTTGAGTGCAAAAGAATCTTGTGATTATAAACTTGCTAAAATACTTAGATATCAGTAATCTGAAATGATATTCGAATTAAAGGAATGAGTGCGATATGTACAAACGAATCCTAGCAGTCGCCGGATTTGCGTTTATTGGTGGCGCCTTACGCGAAATGCTAGAACTGTGGTGGCCGTTTTCAACGAATTGGTTCGGCACGACCATCTGTATCAACATTGTCGGTGCATTCTTGCTCGCCATGATAAACTTTTGGGTGGCAAACCGGTTTGCGTTGCCTAGCCAGATTATCTTAGGGCTCGGGACTGGTATGATTGGCGCCTTTACGACATTTTCGAGTTTTTCGTTAGAAATCGTGACGCTGCTCAATGCTGGTCAGATTATGGGCCCGATTATTTATGTCCTCCTTTCCATTGGCGGCGGGGTGTTAGCCGCGTGGGGTGGTCAGCGACTGGCAGATCGTTTGCTAGGCGACCGAATGGACGGTGATGATAATGCTTAACTGGATTTCAGTAGCATTGGCTGGCAGCGGTGCGGCGATTGGTGCGACAGGGCGGTACCTGGTCATGCAGATTGCCCAGTTAATTTCACATTGGCGTCTACAACACAGTGGTCGTGTGCCATCACGATTCCCGTGGCCGACATTTCTCATCAATGTTAGTGGCAGTTTCATGCTGGGCTGGGTGATGAGCAGTGGTTTAAACACTGGCATAAAGGTGCTTGTTGGTGCTGGGGTGCTTGGCGGCTTCACCACGTTTTCGACGATGGCTAATGAAATTGTCTTGTTAGCTCATGACCAGCGTTTGAAACTGGCCGTTTGGTACGGTTTGCTTTCACTTATCTGCGGCGTGTTGGCAGCAGTGGTTGGCGTGAAATTGAGCTAAAACTGACAGCTACTTGGAAGGTCTGAAAAACCGAATTGCAGTATACTAAGGGTAATACTTCGTGCAAAGTTGGGAGAAACAATGAAAATTGCAGTTCTAACGGATAGTTCGGCTTATATCAGTCAGACCGATCTCGACCGTTATCACATTTATGTTATTAATGATCCGGTGTTGTTCGGTAACCATGTTTATCACGAAAACGTGGATCTGGATTCGGCCAAGTTCTATGCGATGTTGAAAACGGAACATGTGACGCCAACAACGTCGCAGGCTTCGAATGGTGAAGTTCAGCGTGTGCTGGATCAAGTAGTGGCTGACGGGTATGACACGGCCATTATCGTTGGTCTATCCAGCGGTATTTCGGGCTTTATCTCAAATGTAGAAGCGTATGCGCCAACAGTAAAGGATATTGATGTGCATGTGTGGGATTCACGAATCGCCTGTTCCGGCGCCGGCAATCAGGTGCTATTGGCTGCTGCGTTGGCTGAAAAGGGACTTACCGTGTCGCAGATTTTTTCGCGGCTGGCAAAGTTGCGTGAAACTACCAAGGTGATGTTTGTGGTGAACGACATGCGCCACTTGATGCGTACCGGGCGAATCTCCAACGGTCAATCGCTGATTGGAACCATGTTGCAGATCAAACCAATGCTAGCGTTCACACCAGAAGGCAAGATTGTGGCGACCGGCCGCGAACGGCAAATGAAGCGTGCCTTTCAGACAATCCAGACGAGTTTTAAGCAGATCGTGGCTAATGCAAGTTATCCAATGCGCGTCAGCATCGTGGACGCGAATAATCCCGAGTTGAAAGCGCAGTGGTTGGCGACGGCCAAAGATGAGTTCCCCGAAGTGACATTCGAAAGTAGCATTATTGGACCGCTGGTTGGGGTTCATACTGGTGAAAAAGCAATGGGATTCATTTATGCGCGTGACTGGCGGACACTGGTTGATTAAGAGTGTTGATGTAAATTGAAAAAGTGATTTCAGCAATGTAAAAAGCGTAATTGGTATAGACACCGATTGCGCTTTTGTTGTGCCGTTTTAAAACTGTGAAAGCAAAATTGGATTGAAATAAAAAAATTGAAAAAGTTTTCGTTGTTGAAACCAATTGGTACAGTTGAAGTTCGAAGACTGGTATAGGTCAATGCAGGCGTTTGAACGCTTGCATATCAATTCTGTAAATGTGAACTATTCACATTGGTATAAAACAGATTTAGAGAATTGATATGGGAGTGCGATGAACATGAAGGATTACTTTCAGCGAATTGGCCGGTCATTGATGTTGCCGGTCGCCACGCTGCCCGCTGCGGCGCTATTGATTGGGATTGGGAACTGGATCGGCGGTAAAACGACGATTAGTGTGTTCTTGGTTAATGGTGGGATGGCCATTTTAGATAACCTGGCCTTGCTATTTGCGATTGGTCTGGCATTAGGGATGTCGGAACGACAAGACGGTGCGGCCGCAGTGGCTGGATTGGTCGCCTACATTGTGCCAGATTACATGTTAAACCCAACTCAATTGGCGACATTATTACATGTGAAGGTGAGCGCTGTAAATCCAGCGTTTACAGCGATTCATAATAATGTGCTGATTGGGATTATTGCGGGACTAATCGCTGCAGCACTGTTTAACCGGTTCCATGAAACTAAGTTGCCGATGGCGTTATCCTTCTTCTCGGGCAAACGATGTGTCCCGATTCTGGCAGCCGTGACAATGCTGGTTGTGACGCTGGTGATGTTGTTTGTGTGGCCAGCCGTTTACGGCGCACTCGTGTTGTTTGGGACATCAATTGCTAAGCTTGGCTGGGTCGGTGCCGGATTGTACGGTTTCTTCAATCGGTTACTGATTCCAACGGGGCTACATCATGCGTTGAACGCTGTATTCTGGTTCAACGTTGCTGGTATCAACGACATGGGTAAGTGGCTCGCAGGCACTGGTGTTAAAGGGATAACAGGGATGTATATGGCTGGCTTCTTCCCTGTCATGATGTTTGGCTTGCCAGCTGGCGCTTACGCAATTTACCGGAATGCCAAACCACAGAACAAAAAGAAGACTGGTTCGTTGATGTTGGCGGGGGCGTTTGCTTCCTTCTTCACCGGTGTCAGTGAACCATTAGAGTTCTCGTTTATGTTTGTTGCTTGGCCATTGTATGTATTGCACGCTATTTTCACTGGGTTATCCTTGGCGTTTGCGGCGGCAATGCACTGGACCGCTGGCTTTTCCTTTAGTGCAGGATTTGTGGACTTCTTGTTGAGTACACGGATGCCACTAGCACATCTGCCATTGATGTTGCTGGTCCAAGGCATTGTGATGGCCGGCATTTACTACTTTGGTTTTGATTTTGCGATTAAACGCTTTGACTTAAAGACACCAGGCCGTGAAGACGATGTTGCGTTGGCCGATGATGACGCAACCGACGTGGCTGGCGCAACAGATGATAAGTACTTGCGTCAAGGCCGCCGCATCTGGGCAGCCATTGGCGGCAAAGATAATATTCAACAGATGGGTAATTGCACGACCCGATTACGCTGGAAGTTAAACGATACTGGCAAGATTGATCAGCCAGCGATTAAAGCTGCTGGGGTGCCAGCGGTTAACGTTTTGGACAAACACAATGTGCAGATTATCGTTGGCACCGAAGTTCAGTTTGTGGAAGACGCACTGGAATCCATCTATCGTGGTGACGTACCAGCGGTTGCGACGGCCGGTGTGGATGAGACCGCTGGTAACGCTGTCGATGTGCTCACACCAACGGATGACGCAGAGACAACCACGACAACGTTTGCCGCAGTTGCGACTGGCCGGTTGGTCAAACTGAGTGATGTGGCGGATGATACGTTTGCCGGCAAGGTACTGGGCGACGGATATGCCGTTGAGCCAAGTGCAAACACAATTGTTAGTCCGGTGGCTGGCAAACTGACGATGGTCTTTCCAACTAAGCATGCATTTGGAGTCACGACGGACAGTGGTCTAGAGATACTGGTTCACGTGGGGATCAACACCGTTGAACTGAATGGCAAACCATTTGAAGTGTTGGCAACGGTCGGTGATGAATTAACAGCGGGACAGCCTGTTTTGGACGCGGACATTCAAGCCATTCGGGATGCTGGCAAACACGCTACGACGATGGTTGTCGTGACCAATATGGATCATGTTGACGACGTTCGGGTAGATGCTGTGAAGAATGTCGACGCTGGTGATGACGTGGCTGTCGTTAAGGGTCACTAAGCTGTCATTTGAAAGTCACTGTAACTTTGCCGATGGAATGCGTATACTGGTGGAAAGAGTAATGCCGAAACGCATTTTTAGGGGGAAGTCACGTGGCAGATAATGAACATGATATTGTTGCGAAACCATTGAAAAACGCGGGTGCCAGCTTGGTATCCAACACGATTTTACAGGGCAAGGGACCGCTGAAGTATGCGATTCGTGAAGACGCTGTTGCAGATGCCGATAACGGTTGGCGATTCTTTGCGGAGAATGATACAGATCCGTTGAGTACGGAGATGACGCCGATTGATTTCAACCTGATTTTACAGATGCAACCGGCCGTGTTTGGCATCTACGAATACCCAGCAGGTAGCACCCTGCAACTCGTCGTGTCACCAGATGGCGCCGCACAGTGGTGGGATAATGATTTGGAGCACCCTGTTAAAGTGCGGGCACCAAAGGCAGAAGAGTTGGCGGATGATACGCCAGATGACGACAACTCTGATGGTGAATGATGTGAGCATGATTAAGAAACTAACAATTTGTTTCTCTAATAATTTATAAAAATACAGACCACATGATTTTTCATGTGGTCTGTATTTTTATGAAATGGATTATTTGAACTAGTTATTATCCAAAATACGTTTGAATGTACAAAAACAAAGACATTAATAAACACAAAACTGTCGCAACTCTATTAGCGGTCCGGTACAATTAAACTTAGTTAAGGTTTAAAAGAGAGGCGGTTCGTTTTCAGATTTGAGGTGATGCTCTATGGCCGACATAGCATACGAAATTCTACTCGGAAGGAAAACGGTTATGCATCAAAAGGATACATTGACGCTGATGTTAGCAGCTGCTACGTTTGTGGTACTGCTGATAGGCTTGATTATCCAAATCATTGCGTTACTTATGTAATGATGGTGCAAAAAAAGCCCTCGTAAACTTTGACCAGCGGAGAAGGCTTAATTTGTGCTATTTGAATTAAACTTCGAAAATGGGCCACCGCTCTTAAAGCGGCAACTGAGGGGCTATCGGTGTACCAGCACCGATAGCCTTTTTTCTACACACATATTTTACCACAAAGGATTACTTTAGGAATCGTAATAACATTTAAACGCGAATCAAAGCTGTCGGTCTGACGATGACGGTTAACATAACAGCTATCAGTCAAACTTACTTTTGGTGATCTTCAGCCCACTTACCGTGGCGAATACTAATGGCCATGTAAAGTACAAAGGCGATTGTGGTTGCGCGAGCTAGCATACGCCCACCCTTACTGCGAGTGTTAAAATCATATCCCCAACCGAAGCGGCGTGGTTTGAACAAACGATGGTAATCGTGTTTAACTGGTTTCATAAATACGTTCCTCCTTATCGCGAGTGACGAACAATGAACAGCAACTTTACTAACTCAATTCTACTTGGCGCGCTCCAAAATTTCGATTAAATTGCCTTCAAAATCGTTAATATAAATGGCTTGAAGATCGCCATCCGGTGTCGGTCCAGCGATAATGGGTACCCAGTAATTTTGTAAGTGACTGATAACATCCTTGATCCGGTCATGAGCGTGAAGAATGAAATCTGGGTGGGCAACATCTTTGTGGGCCTTGTGTTTGGGCACGGTAATGAAAGTCAGTGGTTTGCCAGCTACTGTGACCGTTTCAGTGCCGTCAGGTAGGACATCATCAGGCATGTCGAAGACCTCGTGATAAAAACGCCAAGCACGTTGTGGATCGCTAACGTTAATTTGATACTGACTGATGGTGCGCACATTCATGGCGGAAGCCTCCCAATAATTATTCTACGTCGATTGTAGCATACGCCACGTTGGTAAAAGACCTCGCGAGTGTGTTATATTATTAAATACTGTATATATGAAGAAGACTGTGTCAAACGGTCGCTGGATAAAATTAAAAGCGCGATTTAAAGGGCCGGGATGGACGTTTTGGACATGCCGGTTTTCTATCGGACACAGCACGACTAAGGGAAAAAGAGAGTAACGAAATGAGTTTGTTAGAAGTATCTGGTTTATCGATGAGCTTTGCCGATAAAAACTTATATGAAGATGCCAGCTTTCAATTAGAGAAGGGTGAACATCTCGGGATTGTCGGGCAGAATGGTGCCGGTAAATCAACATTGATTAAAATTTTAACGGGTACGGTGTTACCTGTTGAAGGTAGCATTAAGTGGCAAAAGAATATTCGTATTGGGTACTTGGACCAGTACGCTGACATTCCGGATGGGATGACGCTGATTCAATTTTTGCATACGGCTTATGCTGATTTGTACGCTATGGACGAGCAAATGCAGAAGTACTACGCAGATTATGCTGAATCCATGGACGACAAGTTGCTGGAAAAGGCTGGTCGAATTCAAGACGAACTGGCAGCGCGTAACTTTTACGAAGTAGAAACGGAAATTGAACGGGTCATCAGTGGTTTAGGATTGAACGAAATCGGTAAGGACCACGTGGTTTCAGAAATGTCTGGTGGGCAACGGTCAAAGATTATTTTGGCTAAGTTGTTGCTGGAAAATCCTGATGTCATTCTGTTGGATGAACCGACTAACTACTTGGATGTTTCGCACATTCAGTGGTTGGAAGATTATCTGAATGGCTTTGAAGGTGCCGCAATGGTCATTTCACATGATTACGACTTTTTGGAAGCTGTGACAAACGCTATCTGTGACGTTTCGTTTGGCCAGATCACGAAGTATCGTGGTAGCTTCAAGAAGGCCATGAAGCAGAAAGAAGAGAAGCGTGAGGCGCAAGAAAAGGCTTACGAGAAACAGCGTGTCGTGATCGAAAAGAACGAAAAGCTGATTTCCAAGTTTAAAGCCGGTTCACACTCTAACTTGGCCAAATCGCGTGAGAAGATGCTGAAACATATGGATCGGATCGATCCACCGTCAGATGCATTGCAGGCACGGTTCGACTTTCCATATTTGGACACGGGTTCACAAAATGCGTTGGTGGTACGCAAAATATCTGTTGGTTATGAGCATCCACTGTTAGCACCCGTGACGTTTACGCTGGGTACTGGTCAAAAGATTGCGTTTGCTGGGTTCAACGGGGTCGGTAAATCGACCTTGATTAAATCCATTCTCGGTCAACTAAAGCCATTGTCTGGTGAAGCTGAGTTCTCGCCATCTGCGAAGGTGAACTATTTTAGCCAGGATCTGGTGTGGGATGACGATAGCAAGACGCCTTTGCAAATCATTCAGGATGAATTCCCAACGATGCTGCCGAAAACAATTCGGACTAAACTGGGTGCGGCTGGGATTAACGCCGCTAACGTCATGAAGCCGATGAACCTGCTTTCTGGTGGTGAACAAACGAAAGTCAAGTTGGCTGTCATGGAATTGACGCCATCAAACTTCCTAATCATGGATGAACCGACCAATCATTTGGATGATGAAACAAAGCATGCGTTGGCTGATGCCCTGAACAAGTTCCGAGGCAATCTGATCATGGTTAGTCATGAGGAGGGCTTTTACGACGACTGGATTGATGAAGTACTGAACGTTGAAAAGCTGAGTTTACGGAAGTCGGACAAGTAGATAGGAGACAGAAATGGCAGACACAAATATAGTCGAGGGCCAAACATTGTCGTTGGATGATGTAGAACCGGATCACCATTATGTGAAGTGTCATTTCACAGTTTCCAATGCGCCGATTCGACTGATGGATGTGAGTTTTGATCACTGCACGTTTGATCAAACGAACTTTGATAACGGTGATTTCAGCCGCGTAATGTGGACGCACAGTCAGTTTTTAAATGCGACTTGGCGTGAGACGAGCTGGTTCGATTGCAAACTGAAGAGTTTACAGTTAGCGGGCAGTGACTTTAGCGAATCCGTGATGAAGAACACCACATTCGACGCCTGCAAACTAACATACGCAAACTTCAGCGAAATGAGCGTGGAAAACAGCAAATTTTTAAATTGTGACCTGTTAGAAAGTGCGTTTCAGGCCGTCCGAGCTAAGAAAAATATTAAGTTCGATGGCTCACGACTAAATGGGGCCGATTTTGTCGAAACACGGTTGAAAGGTTTTGACTGGCATAAAGCGGAGTTTGACACGTTGAGTATGAGCGCCAACTTAGCTAGCGGACTGGTTGTGAGCCAGTATCAAGCCGCTCAGTTAATTGGGATGTTTGGGATTGAAGTTAAATAAAATGAAGTCGCCAAATCACACGAAAGGTATGGTTTGGCGATTTTTTAGACTGATTTTCAAAATTTTTGTTGCGGTTATATCGAAAATAGTAGTTTTTAAGCTTAGATGAATGACAGATATAAATGCGTAAGATAAAATATGATTATAAAACCATAGCATTAAAGTTATTATTCCGGATTATCGGTGGCTATAGAACAAAGGGGATATTAAGATGAAAAAGACAATATCCATCGTTCCAACAATTATCGCTTTATTTATAGTTGGAATTCTACCCTTTATCTCAAAAATGAACGAAGTGCTCAAAAGTACGATTACAGCTTATACGTTGTTCGGTTTAGCAGGCTACAGTTTTTTACTCGTTTTTTTATATTGTATGCAGAACGCCTATCAAGCAAAAAATAAGCTAAATAGAAATGAAAAACTGTATGTTGGCTATTTTGTAATTTTGTTGATTGGATTAACTTTGTTTGGATTAACTTCGATGTTTTATCAGTAAGCTGCTAAATATGATTATTAGTTAAAAGTCGTACAATTCCAAATTGTAGTAAATGCCAAAAGGTCAGTTTATATTCATTTTCAATACAAATATAATTTCGACGAACAAGGATAGTTTCAATTTACGCTGCTTAAGGTCGTGTTTTCTAAATAAAGCATAGCAAACGGACAAAATTGTTCGTTTGCTATGCTTTATTTAGCGTTAAAAGTTAATTATGCCGGCGTTTGTCACTTGCAATAGATGCTGAAACAGCATACGCCAAGAGTGCAACCACTAGGCCAGTACCTAGATCTATCAGTGCGTTGAAAGGCAAGCGACTAACGCTGGTATCGCCAGTTATTGGATTGAAAACTAGAGTGAATAAGAAAAAGAAGATGGCTAAATCAATCCCAGCAAACGCCGACCTGAGAATAAGCCAGCGTCGTGTCGTGTTTTGATTTTTAAGCGTGCCATTTGGATCTTGGCTACGAATGAGTTTTCCAATTGAACCCCCGCCAAACATATAGATTAAAATGGTTAATAGAGCTAAGAGACTAGTGCCGTGGCTGAGACTACCAGCCGGCCAATCTAACGCCAAACTCACTAGTGTTAAGGGAAGACTTAACACTGCGGCCCACAACAATCCGTTTAATAGGCGATTGTTTAGCGTTTGTGTCTGTGCGGATTCTTTAGGGTATACGAGGTATTGTAAAAGTTTTAGCATGGTCTACATCTCCCTTTTTGATCTATTCTAATAATAGAATAAGTTGACTCTCAATAACAGAAAAGTCTTTTGGGATAGCAGTATCATTGGTTGAAATAAATTTGTTTTCGCTGTATCTTTGTTCTATGAATATCGAACAAAGAGCAATTGATGACAAACTGGCAACAATCTTTAAAGTGCTGAGTGACCCTCACCGCATTAGCATTCTCCGAATTCTTCATGAAAACGGTCATGAGATGACGTGTGGTGAGGTTGGTGAGCGACTAAACCTTGCTAAATCAACCGTGTCTTATCACTTTAAGGCGTTACGAAAAGCTGGCTTGACCAACACACGCCAAGTTAGCCAAACCAAATTATTGTCCATTAACGAAACGACATTTGAACAATATTTACCGCACTTTTTTGATGTTTTATAGTTACCGTTTTTATTTTTTGAATAGTATTTCGATAATTATCGAACTAATTAAAACAGAAAGGTCGAATGGTGATGAAATTATTCTTTGCTGCTGGAGCAAGTTCCATGGCGCCACATATTTTATTACGAGAATTGAAGCTGAATTTTGAATTAAGACGCGTTAATTTGGATCAAAAAACGTGGTCACAAGGTGATTATAACGATGTTAACCCGAAATCGTATGTACCTGTTTTAGAGTTGAATGATGGAACTCGATTAACAGAATGTGCCGTTATTTTGGAATATCTTGCTAGTCACGAGCACCGGCTAATTGCGGACTATGATTCGAAGCAATACTGGCAACAACGCCAATGGCTGAATTATCTTGCCACTGAATTGCATAAAAACTTTATTTCCCCGTTTCGTACTGGCAATTGGCTGCCCAACACGGCGGATAGCAAAATGTTGGTTTGGCAACGTGTCTTACCACGATTACAGTTTGTCGAAACCACCTTTGAGGATGGTCGACAATGGCTAGTGGGGAATGACTTTTCGTTAGTCGACCCATATTTATTTGTGATGACAAACTGGCTTTACAGATTGAATTACAGTTTTGAAACTTTGCCACGGCTAAAGACATTTGATTCACGCATGCGTGAGCGAGCAAGTGTTATCGATACTTTTAAGTTAGAAGGTAAGCCACACGCATTGACTGATTCAACTAATGAAAGTGCCTAAAACAACCGGTCAGCGGGCTCGACTATTTGAGCTAGCTGACCGGTTGTTTGTTTTGGGAAATTGTTAAAGGAGGGATTTGAGTGCTTTATTGTAGTCTTGGCTAAAAGTTTGCAGTTGCTCACTGGTAGTTGCCTGAAAATGATTTCGATTGAGCAACGCTAAATATTGCTGAGAAAATTGATTTAAAAAGACATCGAGTGTCTGACCGTCATTTAGACAATCAAAAAAGAGGAATAAAATCTCTCCACACATTGTGTAACGCATCAGCGCAAAGTTTTGCTGAGCCGCATAACGGTTCAGTTTTCCTGCTAACAGTGTTAACTGAGTCTTGGCGTTGTATTGTTGTGTCAATTTTGGTCCACAAGCATGCTGTAGCATTTGAAAATCGTCAAGTAGTAGCTGGCTAGAACATTTTTCGTTAGTGGCGCCCAGGAGCTGGTTTAACTGATTTAGTTCTGGATTATGCGTGGCCGTGTCAAAGACGGCCCGGTTACCCAGTTTACGACCATTAATGAATGCAAACTGCATATTTAATTGCCCGACCAACCATAATTCCGTTTGATAGGCTGAAAAAGATCTTGCAGGTTGTTGTGCTAAAACATTGAGCAATCGACGGTCGGTATTTATAAATGTATGCGAATAGTCGTTCTTAGAAAATTGATTAATTCGTTTGTTAACCGATGCTTGATAATTGGTGAGGCGAAGATTTCTGTCGTGAATAATGACATTTTCAAGCCAATAGCGTTTATCAAAGGCCTCATTTGGTGATTGTGGTAGCGACGAGTCATTTTCATTGAAGTAGCTAACTTGAAAAAGATGGTCTTGAAACGGAACATCAATTTGTGTTTCGTTATGATTTGGATTAAATACAAGTAGGTCAATGTCGCTGTGTGTGCTCATTTCACCACGTGCAGTTGATCCGGTTAGGACAATTTCAGTTTCATTAGGACAATATGCTTGGCAAAAATGAATAATTAACTGCTGCGTTGATTCTGGTAACGACATTTAATGGCTCCAATCTGGATATGTTTGTTTACCATATTTTTTTAGGTCAGAAAAAAGAAAATATTATACAGTATTTTGTTTTAATCACAACAAAATACTGTATAATCTCCATAACAAGCTAATTAACAGGAGAGAAATATGGAAGATGTATTACGTTCTATCGGTAAAATTTCACGTGCACTAGATGCGATTTCTAATATTGATTTCCAGAACATCGACCTTACCAAAGGCCAGTATCTGTATCTTGTGAGAATCTGCGAAAATCCCGGCATCATTCAGGGGCGGTTGGCAGAACTCGTAATGGTGGATCGCACGACGGTATCACAGGCGATAAAAAAGCTGGTTAACCATGGCTTCATCACGCGCCAACACAGCGAAACGAACCTTAAAAACTATGAACTTTATCCAACGGCAAAAGGAACGGCCGTTTATCCACGACTCAAACGTGAAAATGCGTATTCGACTGACAAGGCCCTGCAAGGCTTTTCAAAAGCAGAGGCCCAACAGTTGGCAGCTCTTTTAGAACGAATGACCGTTAACGTTAACGAAGATTGGAAGTCCGTCAAAGCGGGCGTCCCACGAGATTACTAACAATCATGGAGGATTTATGACAATACAAATAACAACAGTCACACCACAAGACGTAACAACGCTACGTGAGGTCAGCTGCGCAACATTTCAAGATACATTTGGCTCTGAAAATAGTGTGACGGATTTACAAAACTATCTTGACCGCGCTTACTCAGTCGATCAATTGTTGACAGAAATCAATAATCCAAAATCGTGGTTCTACTTTATTAAAGTAGACCAAGCAGTTGCAGGTTATCTCAAATTAAATGTTGGCGAGGCACAAACGGAGAAGATGGGGGCAGATACGTTAGAGATACAGCGGATTTATATCCTGCCAACGTTTAAGCGTCACGGATTGGGCACGCAATTATTCAATCAAGCGATTACCACTGCCAAAGATTTGCACAAGCGTGCGCTCTGGCTTGGCGTTTGGGAACACAATGATGCAGCTCGCAAATTTTATCATAAAATCGGGTTCCAGCCAGTCGGCGACCACGTATTCCAACTTGGCTCCTCTGTTCAACGTGACCTGATCATGAAACGCCAGCTGTAGCACAAACTAGGAGAGATCTTCTGGGTCAATTTCTAGGGTTGGCCAATGGGACAGGGTCGATAAATCCGTATCATAAGGCACACTGTAAACCATATAGTAATGATCTGGCTTCTGTTTGCGAAGGCGAGCAAGTTGTTGTTGAGCTTGCTGAACGTCTGTCGTGACATAAAGCAAACCCACCACGCCGACCTTTTGACCATCTGGGTTCAATTCGGTCCAACCGCCCAGAATTACTTTTAACGGCGCTTTGCCGGATAAGCCAAGTTGAATTAGCTCTTCATCGTTCATAGTTATGGCCGCCTTTCATCAAGAAAGTTTTAAATCTGTTTAATGGTTACCTTTACCTGGCATATCATCAGCATGGTTCTGGTTTTCAGGAGTCGGTAAACTGTTTAGAAATTCAATGGCCTGCTCACGATAATGATGTTCCGCGTTGACCTTAGTTAGGGTAGCGGCATCATGCGTTGAGGCGTGTCCGGTGAACATCAGTTTTTGGTATAAATCGACATATGGAAAGCGTAAATCTTTGGCATGCTGCAGTTCGCCGTCCATATCATACGAGACACGGCGAAAATCAACATCTTCAATGCCTTTTTCTGAAATTGTGAGCAATAGATAACTGGCTGCACGGTTGGCCAACAGTTTATCCCGGGTAAACCAAATTTGGCCGATGGAACCGGGATTCAATACCATCTGACCGTTAGATGTATATCGCCAAACGGGTGTATGTGTGTGCGCATAAAGGGCCACATCTGCGTCATGGTTATTTTCGGTTAGAACGTCGAAGTTTGTTTGGGTCTCAGTAGGAAATAGCGAGTGACCATGATTCTTAGTCGGAAGATTATGTGACATCGTGAAAACAAGATTATCAATAACCTTTCGGCCGGTCATGGGCAGGCTTCGTAATTGGGCTTCTCGTTGAGGCGTGTAGCGAGTGTGCTCATACTGGGCCAAAATGGTGAAGTAAACATCGGTGGGGTCATCAAAGTTCACACCTTTTTTTGGTTTGCCCATGATAAAGTTGTAGTCACTTTCCCAGTTGCCCATGAGGTATTGAGTAGCGTCAACTTGTTCCAATAAGTCATAACATTCTGCTGATGTCGCGCCGCCAAGCGCAATATCGCCCAGTGACCACACTTCATCGACACCGTGCTTTTTCGCATCACTGAGGGCAGCGCTCAACGCCGATGCATTGCCATGACTGTCTGATAACACCGCAATTCGATAATCCATGTTGTACCTCCGTCTCTCTTCAAATCTCCGATTGGTGAGTGCTTGTTGAATCTGTACACTCTGCCTTTAGTTTACTGACCGTTTGCAAACTTGCAATCAAAATGTTGCAACGGGGTAGACGAATAATTAAGTTAAGTGTAATCTTAACATTAAAATTTGATGAGGAGATGAGGCCGATGACAGAATCACCATTATTTAACTTTGATACAAACCAGGTGGGCGTCACCGATCCGCATGAAGACCCCGAAATCATTGCGGAAACGAAGTGTCTATTTGCATTTGTAGAAACTGCAGACCTGGTAACGTTTTTACGGCCATATCATCCGGTAGAGGTGGGGACGTTTAGCTGTATTACAAGAGAATTTCCGATTTTACGCATTGAGGTTGAGGGGCAACCGGTGACAGTGATGCAGGCGCCACTTGGAGCTCCCGCTGCGACGCAGATTTTGGATTATTTGATTGGACACGGTGTTAAACAAATTATCAGTATGGGCAGTTGCGGTGTGTTGACTGATCATGCGGAGGGCGCCTTCTTGTTGCCAATGAATGCGTTGCGCGATGAAGGCACTTCCTACCATTATCTACCGGCAGAAACGACGGTAACGCTGAACCCAGCGATGCAGCAGGCGATTGAGACAACTATCAGTCAGCATCATGAGACGATTACCCGCGTGAACACGTGGACGACAGACGGTTATTTCCGCGAAACCGAAAAGTTGGTCGACCAATACCGCGCCGCAGGTTACCAAACGGTGGAAATGGAGTGTGCTGCGTTGGCCGCTTGCGCCCAATTTCGCGGTGTCGATTTTGGTCAGTTTTTCTTTACGGCCGATTCGTTAGCGCACGCAAATGCCTATGATAAACGTGATTGGGGCCGTTCGGCTCGACAAACGGCTCTACGTTTGGGATTAGCGACATTACTAGCGCTACCTAATCCGTTAAATTAGTGGACATGCATAAACTGATTGGGCGATAATGCAATTAATAAGAATTTCGGAGGTCACCATCTATGGGGTGTGACAAACGTAAGACTGCACTTTGCTGAGACGTTAAGCGAAGTGGAGGACAATTAAATGATTAATATTAAAACCGTTTCGACGATGGACGAACAGGATGTTTTAACGCTGTATAAAGCGAACGGGTGGATTGCTTATACACAAAATCCGCAAGCACTGATGACTGCGATTGCGCATTCAGTCAACCTTGCGGCGTTTGATGGCGAAAAGCTCGTGGGATTACTGCGCTATGTGACCGATGAGGTGTCGATTGCCTTTATTCAAGATATTTTGGTGTTGCCTGAATACCAACGACAGAGTATCGGCCGACAGTTGATGATGACAGCGATGGCGCGACTGAAGAATATCGGGCAGGTCCATTTGCTGACTGAAAACGAGCCGAAGACCGTCGGGTTTTACACCGCAGTTGGTTTTCGTAATGCGGCTGATGCAAACTTGGTTACGTTTACGATGGAAAATCGGTATTAACTTTTGAAAAAGTTTGCCCATTGTTTGTGGAGTGAAAATTATGATAATTTGGACTTATAAATTATAAAATATAAAGCGAAAAAAACGGGGCAGTCATGATGCGTGGCTGTCCCGTTTCACTGTAGATGGACTTTTTGGTTCAAACTTTTAGCGGACTTGATATAACTGCAATGTTAAGAGAACATCATGTCAATGATACCCCTGCCGATCCGCAAAAGCAGTGGTGGAAACGACAAATGAGCAATCGTCACCTTACCAAAGATGAGACGACTGCTCTTTTTTATGGCTCAATTTTGATGAGGTTTTCGTGCTGTTTTCGTTAGGGTTTCATGGTGCTTTGATTAAGATATAAATTCTTTAATATCAGCATTTTGAAGCCTGTTTTATAGTCCGCCACTTACCATGCGGTCAAACATTCGGTAAGAAAATTTGCGGGCGGCAATGACCATCCACTTGTCGTGCATTGTGGCTTGATAACGCGTTTTAGGATGTTTGATTTGAGCAACTTTGAGCATTAAAGCGCCGATTTGATCCGCCGTTTCTAGCCCAGTTGGTGTTGCGCTGGTAAAAGCATCGACCATCTTGCGATACGCTGAGTTGGCAGGTGTAGCCGCGATGAGGTGATCCGCGGAAATTTTCAGCCAGTTAGTATTGGTACCGCCGGGTTCGGTGATGACAACGTCGATGCCGAACTGTTTGACCTCTAAACGGAGTGAATCACTGAGCGCCTCAAAAGCGTGTTTGGAAGCAAAGTACCAGCCACCAAGTGGTGCATAAATTTGACCAACAATGGAGGAGTTGTTGATGATCCGGCCAGAATGTTGAGCCCGCATCGTTGGCAATACCAGTTGGGTTAGGTTCATGGCCCCAAAAACATTCACATCGAATTGTTGCTTGGCTTCTTCGGGGGAGACATCTTCCAGCGCGCCAAAAGACCCATAGCCAGCGTTATTAATTAGGATGTCAATCCGACCAGCGTCTTTTAGTACCTGATCGACAAAAGCCTGGTTAGATTGGGAATCGGTGACGTCCAAACGAAAGGTGTGGATACCTAATTTGGACAAGTGCGCCATTTTTTCAATGCGGCGGGCGCCAGCGTAAACAGTATAACCGGCGTCAAAGAATTGTTTGGCTGCCGATTCACCCATGCCTGAGGATGCACCAGTAATGATCACAACGGGTTTAGTCATGTTAATAATCTCCTTTAAGGAATATAAATTCTTTTATTAAGCAAAAAAATAAATGAGTAACTGGATTTAATTGAACGTGTTTTAATATAAAAGAATTTTTATTCTTTGTCAATCGTTTATCTAAAAAGACTTTTTATCTTGACCAGGAATCTAAATTCTTTTATAGTGGCAACATGAGAGAAAAAGATGAAAATCGTCGGCAGCATATCCTCGACGTGACGACAAAAATGATTATTTCAGAGGGTATTAGCGGCGTGACCCTAACCAAAGTAGCGAAAGCGGCAGGCATTTCGCAATCTAATATTTATATCTACTTTAAGGACAAGGCAGATATCGTCAAGCAAACCTTTTTAAGCCGTAAACAGATCATTGGTGACTATTTAATGTTTCATTATTCACCAAAGGGCAGTGCTATTGAAAACCTAACACTGTTTGCACGGGCACTTTATCAGTTTGCTATCGAAGATCCTGATGACATGGCGCTTATTCAGCAGTTCAATGCCTCACCTGTGCTCGCAACGTTAGACCTATCACAGGAAGAAGCCGAACTAAACTTTGACCAAATCTTCAAAGAGCTAAAGCAGGGCGTTGAAGACGGCGAACTGCGTGAGATGGATCCTGATGTTATTTTGACCATGGGGTTTGTCACGATTACGACTTACGCACAACGGGTGGCCGCCAAAACGATTGATCCTGTTACGACACCTTTGAGTGCTGTCATTGATATGATTATTGCGGCAAGCAGAAAGCCGGCCTGAATTTGCAAACGGACTTGAAGCAAATGTGGTCGACTTTGAATGATCAGTATATTGAATTGTTGGGTGCAGATGGTGAGCAAACGTTGCGAACCTTACTGAATGCTGATTTCGATGTACTTAAAGCTAACAAAGGCTAATTATTGTTTGGCAATCCACTGTTTTAGGCAGTCGAGCATGTCCTGACTTTGTTTGAAAAACAATGCTGGGGCGCTATCCAAATCGAAAAAGCGCACCGCGGTAGTTTCGTTGGTTACCTGATTTAGCAGGCGTCCACCGGCCTTTTTAACAACAAACAAAGTAGAAATGATTTGCGTTTCATCGCCGTTAGGGTATGTATAGAAATATTTATCGAAGACACCGAGTGTTTGGTTCACTGTAACCGATAGCCCGGTGTCTTCTTTAAATTCACGCACTATTGCTTCCTTGTACGACTCGCCGAATTCCAAGTAACCGCCTGGTAGACACCAGCCGCCAGTATCTGCGCGTTCTTGGAGTAAAATTTGTTGTTGGTCATTTAGCAAGCACCCGGTTGAGGAGTTCAAAATTAATGGGCGATGGCCTGTAAGCGACCGAATCTCTTTAATATAATTTGCCATGTCAAACACTCCTTTTCGATTAGATAGATGACGGAAATTTAATGTGCCGACCAATCACGTTAATCATAAAACGGAATGTCGAATTGTTGAAGATGTTTCCAAATTATTTCAGCTTGACTGTTGAACAATTGGGGATGATCTTTTAGCGAAAACCAACGTAGTGAGTTGGTCTCATCGTTGTCTGCATTAAGCTGACCGGATACTAGCTGCATTTCGAAAATGATGCCAACTGTCTGAGCCACATCACTATTGGGATAGTGGGCGATGAAATCGGAAGTGGTGCCTAACAGTCCTGTTACTTTAGTTAGGAGGCCAGTTTCTTCTTGGAATTCTCGAATGACAGCGTGGCGAGTTGATTCACCGTACTGAAGCATGCCGCCGGGGAACCCCCACAGTCGTGAGTCTGATCGTTGCTGCAATAAGATGGCCCCGTCAGTATTTCTAAGGATGCCACCAGCAAAGACTAGGATAAGTGGCTGATGGCCGATGATTTTACGTAAACCTTGTATATAATTTTCGTTCATTTTGTTTCCTTCTCTCTAAAAAATAAGTGCGTTATGAGTGCCGTAACAATCGTGCCTAAACTGATAAGTAAAAAGGTGAAATTACCGATTTGATTAATAATCTGACCGAAGAGGAGACTTCCAAGTGGTGCCAAACATGAGACGGTTAAAAAGACAGCGCTGAAAACACGACCAAGAAATTCACGGTTAGTATGCGTTTGAACAAAAGCAAAAAAATTGATGTTGAACCGGGCCATGATGAATTCACAGACAAATGTGATCACTAACAGGAACCAATAATTGGTCCAAAATCCAGCAATTCCAAGAATCGCACTGCCACCAACGAGGTCGGCAAACATCTGCCGCAAGTTAGCTTCACGATTTCGTTTACCGACCCACAAACCGCATAAAATACCACCGGCCGCTTGGGCAAATAACAGCCAGCTGTAATTAATCGCAGGTAGTTGATAGACATGATGAATCAGGTAAGGCAGGAGAATATCTAGGCCGGCATAGAAGAAGTTGACCCATGCACAGATAATTATGATATCCAGCAATGCCGGCGTTTGCCTAAGGTAGGTGAAACCGGTGATCAAACTGTTAATGAAATTTTGTTTTTCGTGAGTTGGGGTAAACCGGTATCTCAATGTCGCATCCAGTACTGCCGCGAACACAAATGACCAACCATTTAGCCACATAAAGGCGCGGAGGTTCATGAAACTAAAACCGATTAGCAGACCGCCTAAGGCTGGCCCAACGAGTTTAATTAAGTAAGACGTACTGTTTGTGGTCGCGTTAAACCGCGGTAGGTGATCTTTGTCAATGATTTCTGGGGTGATGGCTTTAACTGACGGCGAATTAAATGCGAAAACGAAAGCTAAAATGCCCGACATGACAGTGAGCAGGACGATTTGTGGCCGTTGAGTATTGATAAACAGGGCAACCGTGATGCAGGCCACCGCCGAGAGCAAGTCTGACCAGATCAATAAACGCTGGCGATTGTGTTGATCGACAACAGGACCGGAAAAGAGATTGCCTGCCACCATTGCGACCCCAGCGACAGCGTTGATTGTGCTGAGGGCACTCGCGTTGCCGGTAAGTTTGATTAGATACCAATTTAGCGCAAATGTATAAAGAATACTGCCAAGCTTAGAAATGATGGCACTGGTTAACAACGGCCAGCTAAAATGATGTGTCTGAGTGATTGGCTCCGTTTGAATTAAAGACTTCATGATTTCTGTTCGCCTCCTCGAATTAATAATTCTCAGTGTAGCCGGCGGGAGGAAATTGAAGATTTTTTGTCTCTGATTTCGACATTGCGTATAATTTGAAGTGTTAGTTAGGAATGAAGGAGGCCGCGCAATGACAGTCGGTGAAGTGCTTCGCCAGTTACGTATCGATAAAAATCTGACTCAAAGAGAAGTGGCAACAGGTATTATGTCACGTTCTCATCTATCTGAATTGGAACATGGTGATTATTACCCAGCGTATGACACAATGTTGCGCCTGCTTCGGCGCTTAAATATCACGTTGACAGAGTTTCAAACGGAGATTGGCGCCGTTTCTGACGAACCGGGAAGAGCCTACATTCAGCACACAAATCATTTATCAACGGAGCAGAAGTTGCCTGAGTTGGAACGTTACCTCACCGAGGTGTTTACGGATGATGTGGCTAAGTCCGATCTGCGTTTACGTATGAAGCGATTAAATATGCTGGGGCTGGTTAACTTCGAACTGCACCCACAGACAGTAAATTTAAACGATTATCAACCAATTTTTGATTACTTACTAGGATGTCAAAATTGGCACGAATACGAAATTCGGTTGCTGGCAAACTCAATTTTTCTGGCCCAGTATGACGTTGCCAAAATGTTGGCCCATCAGTTTGTAACGAAGGGACGCCGTGTTCACTTCCACGATTTTAAGATTAAAGTGGCGCTGTTCTTTCACAATTTAATGGAAATTGCGCTTGACCATGGGGATGACCGGTTATCGAAGCAGTATGCGACCCAGTCCTTGTTTTACGGAAAAGCCGCGCACAGTCTGTCGTTTCAGATAGATGCAGAAATTTTTCTCGAGTTAATTGCCACTCGTGCCGGAACAGATATCGGTCAAAATAAACAAAAAATCGAACACCGAATTTCGATGTTCGAAGAATTAGGCTATCAAGATGTTGCCAACAATCGACGTCAAGCGGTTAAAAAGTATCTTACTTGAACGGATGGTGTAACAGTAGGGAAAAACTAACCAGTAATAAAAAGTTAGCGCAAACAAAATACAATTGCTGAACCGATAGCCAGTTTAGGACAACGCTAGCTAATATGGTTCCTAATGTCACACTGCCCACGTTTATCAACCCTTTGAAAACATACATGCGCCCAATTTCACTGTGAGGGCTGGCATTTTGGAATAGCAGATTGTTTTCAACGTCAAAGATGGCGGAAAACAGTCCGATTAGCAGGAACCACAGGATTAACAAATACAGCTTAGTGGTCAGGCTAATTAAAACCAATAATCCCGCGATGAACAACACAGTCCATAAATTTCGCTTTAACAGATTAGACTGATGTCCAGGCTTGCGGGCGAGGTGCGTAGCCATTAGGATGAGTCCGATTGACTGGCTGACAGTCAATAACGTGTAGTTAAAATTAGCATGTGGTCCTAATTGCTGGGTGAACTTAAGCAATACTGGCATGACGGTACCGATGAATAACGTATTCAGTAAAAACATAAGGCTGGCGCTGTGGCGTAAGGCTGATGAATGAATAAAAGTGCTAAGGGTGGTTCGGAGTGAGCCAACTGAGATACTTTTTTCGCTGGTTGTGCTCGCCGGCATCATTAATACGATGATGACAGAGCTAAACAGGATAACTGACATTACGGTCAGCGTAAACCGAGCGTTAAACCAAGTTGTGAATAACGTGGCTAAGAAGGGTCCGATAATCGTGGTGGACTGGTCTGACAGCTCGAGCATTGCGTTAATTTGAACCATTTCCGTTTGGCTAAAGACTTCCGTTAGCAAACGGACTTCTGCTGGGTGGAAAATTGGCTCGACAATGCCTAGGAGACAGACAATGATGACAAGATACAATGGTCGATTGAAATTGCCATTAACGAGTAACGTAGTGACAATCAGCCAGCGAGAAACCTCTGACCCCAACATTAGAAATCGGCTTGGTAAGCGATCTACATAACTAACCATCACTAAGTGGCTAACAAAGCTACCACCGTAATAGCTGGTCCAGAGAAGGCTAAGCCAGTAGGCAGACTTTTGCTGACCAATAATCAAAGTAAATAGAAAAATAAGGGTGGCGTTTGAAAAGTCGGTTAGAAAGGTGCTGATGATTAATAATCGTTTGAGATTTATAAAACGCTGATAAACGTGTCAATGATGCGTTAATCGGATCAGATGCTTAAACATGGTTCGTTTCATGTCCGTCGCACTCCTTTATAAAAATTACCGTCAGTTTACCGCAAACGACGCGCCAACTCCAATAAGGGGTCAGCGCGTCGTTTTGTTATCTCGTGTGAATGTTTTTAGAATGCCTGGTCAATCGGTGTGTCACCGGAACCAATCGTATAGGACTGACGAATTGTGTCGGGAGCGTCGATCAACTCGGTAATGGTCGCAGCGACGTCTGCACGGGGAATTTTAACGCCTTTTTCGTCAGCTGGGTTAATGGTGATTTCACCGGTAGCGGCGTCATTAGTTAAATATCCAGGGCGAATGATGGTGTAGTCGAGACTGGTTTGCTTTAGCATCTCATCTGCGTATCGTTTGGCAATCATGTAAGGTTTGATGCCACTTGCGTCCCATGCTTCACGGTGATTGCTGAAGATAGAGCTGACCATGATATAACGTTTGATGCCAGCCTGCTCAGCGGCTTCCATCGTTTTCACGGCACCGTCCAGATCAACAATCAGGGTTTGATCGTCACCAGTTTTGCCGCCTGAACCTGCAGAGAAGACGATGGTGTCAACGCCAGTGGCCTTGAACTGCTCAGCCATTTTATCTGGTAGTGCGTTGAGATCAAACGCGGTTGGGTGGACAAACTGACTGTCTGGGAATACGTCAGCCTGTGCAAGGTCACGAATGCCAGCAAAGACTGTGACGCCTTTGTCAGCTAAGTCAGCAACAATCTGTTGACCAATATGACCGTGTGCACCAACAAGAAATACAGAACTCATAAGAATCCTCCTTAAATTGTAACTGGAATAATTTCAATAACAGCAGTGTAGCGACAATAAACAAAGATTACAAACATTTACGGCTGAGTTTCCGGAATCCCTTTTGTTTAGGTGAGAGAATTGCTATACTAAATGAGAGTTTTAACCATTTTCTAATCAATATGAAACGAGGCAGTATATATGACAGTTAATAATCACATTGCAGCATTAGTCGGCGGTGCCACTAGCGCAGACGAGGGTACTGCAGATGTTAAAGATGATTTGTATTTAGGCGTTAATGGTGACTGGCTGAAAACGGCCAAGATTCCAGCTGACAAACCCACTACTGGTGGTTTTGCGGACTTAGTTGAAAACATTGAAAAGACATTGATGAATGACTTTGGCGACATGTTGGATGGCAAAGTTGAACCAAACAACGTTTTACTGGCTAACTTCATTGCTTTCTACCACCAAGCTAGTGATTACGCAGCTCGTGACAAGGCTGGTTTCGAGCCATTAAAGCCACTGGTAAAACAGGTTCAGGATTTAACTAGTTTTGAAGACTTACAAAAGCAGTTAGTGACCTTTATTAAGCAGGGGAGTGGTGCCTTAGTTCCAATCGATGTTGAACCTGACATGAAGGATACCAAACATCGTGTTGTAAACGTTGACGCACCAAGTTTGATCCTACCAGATACAACCTATTATGCGGAGGGCAATGAAGCCGCTCCTAAATTGATGGCAGCGTTCCGTGGCATGATGACAAAGTTGTTCAAGGCTACCGGTTTTAGTGATGACGAGATCAAAACAACGTTGGATAAAGCCATCGCTTTGGATGCGAAGTTTGCCCAACACGAAAAGAGTAGCGAAGAAAAGGCTGATTATCCTAAGCTGTATAACCCACAAGATTTATCAGAGTTTGGTAAACACAGTTCTGTGCTGGACTTAAAGACTTACGTGGATGAAGCGCTTGATAACCGGGTTAACCGCGTTATCGTTGCTGATCCTAAGTTCTATGAAGAGTTTGACAGTCTTGTAACAGTTGATAATTTTGATGAGGTAAAGAGCTGGTACCTAGTTAAGGTGGTCCGCAACTGGGCTGGCTACTTAACCGACGATGCTCGTGTAATTGCCGGTGAATACAACCGTGCGCTGACGGGAACTAAGGAAGCACCTGACAAACAAAAGGGTGCTTACCGCTTAGCCTACAGTCAATTCAACATGGTCGTTGGTGATTATTACGCTCGTAAGTATTTCGGTACTAAGGCGAAGAATGATGTTATGGACATGGTTCATCGGATGATTGACGTCTATAAAAACCGTTTGGCTAACAACGACTGGTTAAGCAAGGATACGCGCGACAAAGCTATTTTGAAGCTGAACACGTTGATTCCAAACGTTGGTTTCCCCGACAAAATCGATCATGTGTTTGCACAGTTCGTGGTCAAGACTGAAGCAGATGGTGGCTCCTTATTCAGCAATGCATTGAACTTTGCAAAGATTGCGGCTCAGGCTAACTTTGATGATATCGATAAGCCAGTTGACCGGACCATGTGGAACTACATGGATCCAGCGATGGTTAACGCTTATTACGACCCATCGAACAACATCATCGTGTTCCCAGCTGCCATTCTGCAGGCACCATTCTACAGCTTGAAGCAAACGAGTTCTGAAAACTTTGGTGGGATCGGTGCTGTTATGGCACATGAAATTTCACATGCCTTTGATAATAACGGTGCTCAATTTGATGAGTACGGGAACATGCACAATTGGTGGACTGAAGCCGATTTGAAGCACTTCCAAGGGCTGACGCAAGCGATGATCGACGAATTTAACGGTCTTGATTTTGCAGGTCAAAAAGTTAACGGTAAATTGGTTGTTTCTGAAAACGTTGCGGATCAAGGTGGCCTGAGCTGTGCGTTGGAAGCGGCTAAGGAAGATGACAGTTTCTCTGGCAAGGAATTCTTCACCAACTGGGCTAAGGTTTGGTGCATGAAGGCCAGCCAAGAATATGAACAAATGTTGTTGAGCATCGACGTCCACGCACCACATAAGTTGCGTGCCAATGTTCAGGCACAGAACTTGGATGAATTCTATACCGCCTTCAATGTTAAGGAAGGCGACGGTATGTGGTTGGCACCGGATAAGAGAGTGCATATTTGGTAAGAGCGTGAACACCCCGGGTTGCGAGCCGAGCAATAACATGAAATAAGCACCGTGAAGGTGAACTTTGCCTTTACGGTGCTTATTTCGGGTTATGCACAGGCTCGTGGGGGTGTGAACGCGTTTCGGCTATATAAAAGTAAAAAACAAAACCAAGCTGACTAAACTGCCACAACAGACGGCCAACCACAAGGTACAAAATCTGCTTGGTCATCTAGCTTCAGTTTAAAAATACGATTTAAAAAGGGGTTTCTCATGCAAATTCGCGATTACCGTCCTGCAGACGAGCAGTCATGGCTTCAATGCCGTGTTTTATCATTCATGGATTCTAGCTATTTTCAAGACGTCCAACAGCACCGCCAAACGTTTGCGCGACCAAGTGTTGAATTAGTAGTCGTTCAAGAAAATAAAATTATCGGCCTGATTGATGCGGAGATCGACAGTCAGAGCATGACGGACAAACAAGAATCCGGTGCAATGATTTGGAATTTGGCGGTTTTGCCAGAATATCGTCGACAAGGTATTGCGAAGGACTTATGGCAAGCAATGCGCAAACGACTGCTGGATCAAGATATTCATTACTGCGAACTGTGGACGCAAGAGGATGTGCCGGCTAACCGTTTTTATCAACACAACGGGTTCAAACTGGATACTAATGCAACGTATTTACGGTGCAAAATTGGTGGCAGAGAGCTGCCATTAGCATTATCGAAGCACTTCAACAAAACTGCCTGTGTTGAGGAAATGACGTTTGAAGCACAAGTTAGTGAGCGGGAACAATTACAACCATTATGTGATGAAATCATCGAAACGCGAATGTACACACAACACTTTTAATTGCCGCCAAGGACTAGGAATTTATCCATCAGACTTATACACTGGAATTACAATATAAATAAAGAAGGCTTTTTGATGAAAACGAATCATTCTTCATGCACGGCCATTTTAGTTGGCAAAAAGGCAACCATGGACGGCTCGACAATCATTGCACGGAACGAAGACGGCTATGGTGCCATTGGGCCAAAGAAGTTCATTGTTCATGCGGCTCGTCATGGTCAACCGGATACGTACACGTCCGTCACCACTGGGGTTAAAATCGACTTGCCAGCTGACGCATTACGGTATACGGCTGAGCCCAGTGTGCCAACGGATGAAGGCTTGTATGAAGAGGCCGGAATTAACGAAAAAAACGTTGCGATGAGTGCCACTGAAACCACGTTTACCAATCCACGGGTGCTTGGTTTCGATCCTCTGGTTCACAATGGCGTCGATGAAGAAGCAATGGTGACATTAGTATTGCCATACATCAATTCTGCGCGTGAAGGGGTACAACGTCTCGGCGATTTCATCGAAGATTATGGGACTGGAGAAAGCAACGGGATTGCTTTCTCCGATAAGGATGAAGTATGGTACATGGAAACGGCTGGTGGTCATCACTGGGCAGCTGTTCGTTTGCCAGACGATGCTTACGCTGTTGCACCAAACCAAATCAACATTCAAGCGATTGATTTCAATGACACTGACAACTTCATGTGGGCTAAAGACTTGCAGGAGTTTGTGGCCGATAATCAGTTGAATCCAACACCAGACACGTTTAATTTCCGTGAGATTTTTGGCACTCACACCGAAAGTGACGCGCATTACAACACACCGCGTGCGTGGTATGGTGAAAAATTATTTACACCGGATTTGGAACAAGAACCCACCAGTCAACAGATTCCGTTTATTCAACATGCTAACCGCAAACTAGCGGTGGAAGATGTCGAATATTTCCTGACGTCTCACTATCAGGAAACACCGTTTGATCCGTTTGGCGATGGCACACCTGCTCAAAAGAAAACATTCCGGTCAATCGCACTGGATCGTAACCAAATTTCACACATCCTACAGATTCGGCCAAACGTTGATGCGGCGCATGCCGCAGTTGAATGGATGGCGATGGGCTTCTTTGCATACAGTCCATACGTGCCATTCTTTACGAACATCAATGACACGCCGGCCAACTACAAGAACACCACTGAAGCCGTTTCGCTGGATAACGCGTACTGGTTATACAAATCGCTCGGTGTGTTAGTTGAACCACACTACCACGACTTTATTGTTGAGGTTAACGAGTATCGTGATGCTTGTCAGGCTTATGCACGTTCACGCGTGATTGCGACGGATGCTGAGACGTCATCGCAAAGTGACGCAACTAGTTACCTTACGAAACAAAACGACGTCACTGCTGCTGAAATTACCAAACGAACGAAGACGTTAATGGATCATTTGGTTAAGGAAGCATTGGAGTTGTCACCGGTTACGTTTGAACCAGGAGATAATCTGTAACAGCTTATTAAGAGAGGTGAGAATCCGATTGTGGATTGTCACCTTTTTAAGTATCCGCGACGTTACTTCCAGCGGTAAAACACGTATGTTATTGTAGTTTGCGACTAAGCCTGTATAATTGATAACGCACTAATGGTTAAAATTGCCATTACAAGAGGATAAAGATGATTGAAATAACGGTTCAAACGTTGCACGAAATGTTACCGAATGTTGAACACTTAATCGATGTTCGAGAACCCGATGAATATGCGGAAGGCCATGTTGAACAAACAATGAACCTGCCATTAAGTACGATTGACCAGTGGATATCAAACCTATCGAATACATCAACGTACACGGTGATTTGCCGCTCGGGACGGCGGTCATCACTAGCCATTGAACAAATGAAACAACATGGCATTACTGGTGTTAACGTCAACGGCGGCACACTTGCTTGGCAGGCAGCAGGTTACCCAGTCACTAAGAAATGAGGAGCGCATGACTGAAACAGCACTTAAAGTACTAAAGGACAAATTTGGCTATGATAGTTTTCGTCCAGGCCAAGATGAAATCATTAATAAAATTATGAATCACGAAAACGTCCTTGCTGTTATGCCAACGGGTGGCGGAAAGTCTTTGTGTTACCAGATTCCGGCCTTGATGCTGCCAGGTTTGACGGTGGTAGTGTCGCCCTTGATTTCGCTGATGAAGGACCAGGTTGATGCATTATCTGAAAATGGGATTGCCGCCACATTCATCAACAGTACATTGGATTATCAAGAGATTGAACATCGTTTGCAACAGGCCGCAATGGATCAGGTCAAACTGATTTATTTGGCGCCTGAACGGTTGGATGATGAACGTTTTTTGAGCGAGTTGAGTGACCTAAACATTTCTCAGTTGGCGATTGATGAGGCTCACTGTATTTCCCAATGGGGACATGATTTTCGACCGAGTTATTTAAACTTGATGAATACGGTGCACCAATTTCCATCTCATCCAGTGGTGGTTGCCTTGACCGCGACGGCGACGAGTAAAGTGGCTAGTGACATTATGCAACGGCTCAATATCGATCCAACTAATGAGGTCAGTACTGGATTTGCACGAGATAATTTGTCGTTTCAAGTCGTCAAGAACCAAAATAAAGAGGCTTTTCTGTTAGAATATTTGAAAGTCAACGCTAATGCGGCCGGGATTATCTATGCCAGTACCCGTAAAGAAGTTGAGCGCTTGACCGGTTTATTACAGAAAAAGGGCGTTAAGGCTGAAATGTATCACGCTGGTCTAAGCGAAGATGTGCGAAATAAGAATCAGGAAGACTTTTTGTACGACCGCGTTCAGGTGATGGTTGCGACAAATGCTTTCGGGATGGGGATTGATAAAAGTAATGTGCGTTTCGTCATTCATTATCAAGTACCTGGCAACCTTGAGGCTTATTACCAAGAGGCTGGCCGTGCAGGTCGTGATGGGCTGCCCAGTGAAGCAATTTTGATGTACCAACCGTCAGATTTACAGATTCAGCACTTTTTTATCGATCAGTCGGATATGGAACCAGCGTTTAAAACGCGTGAGTACCTAAAGCTGCAAGAAATGTCGAAGTACGCGAATACTGAAGGCTGTTTACAGCAGTTTATTTTGAAATACTTTGGTGAGTCTTCGCCCGCATGTGGCCACTGTGGGAATTGCTTGGATGAACGGGATCAGGTTAACGTAACGGTCGACGCCCAAAAGGTCTTATCCTGTGTTTTGCGAATGCGGCAACGCTACGGTAAGTCACTGATCGCGCAAGTGTTGACCGGTTCGCATGTCAAACGGATTCGTGACGAACACTTTGACCAATTGTCGACTTATGGACTGATGAAAGGGCGGTCACAGAAGGAAGTTACTGATTTGATTGACTTCTTGACCAGTAGTGGCTATCTCCAACAAGTTGGTGGCGAATACCCAACGCTGCATGTGAGCGAGATGGGCGGCAGTGTCTTGAAAGGCAAGGCAAAAGTCCTTCGTCGTGGCGCAGTGAAGGCCAAACGGACTGTTTCAGTGGACGACGGTTTGTTCGAATCGTTACGTCAACTACGTTTGAATTTTGCCGAGCAACAGCATGTGCCACCGTACGTCATCTTTTCAGATAAAACACTGCAAGCCTTTTGTGAAGAATTACCGCAAAGCACATTGGATATGCTGTCGATCAAAGGGGTCGGTCAGAACAAACTGGATAAGTACGGGGATGCATTCCTCAACGTTATTCAAGAGTATGAAGCTGACGCAAGTGAGGCCGCTCAGTAAACAAATTTTCGGGAGGCTTCAGTATGAATAACCGTTGGATAAAGCTATTTGGAACTTGGCTAATTGTAATTGTTGTAGCGCTTATTGGCGGTTTCTGGATGGCACATAGTGGTATTGGTCATGTACCAAGCACAATCATCTATGAAGTGGCCATGTTTACAATTATGTTTTTATTGAATCATTTTTGGTTACATCAAACGGTTTATTTACAGCCAACTGAACAAACGTGGCGATTAATTCCACTTAACTGGATTACCATCGTTTTGGTTGCACAGGCCGTTTTGTTGTTATTTACGAGTTCCGGTCATCTGGCTCTTGGTGTGACGCTATTACTGTTTGTTGGGGTCACCGAAGAATACATTTTTCGTGGTTTATTGTTGCCACTCGCCAGTAAGTTGACGTCTGGACGCAATCAGCTGTGGACTGGTGTATTGGTGTCTAGCCTATTATTTGGGCTTGCTCACAGTGTTAATGCGTTGCATCAGCCGATGATGGCAACGATTGTCCAAATTTTATCCGCTGTGAGTGTTGGCATATTGCTGTCAGCCACGTACCTAAGAACCGGAAGTTTGTTATTTCCGATCTTACTTCACGGTATTAACGACTTCATTCCGGCTTTTTACAACGGTAGTGCTACGGAGACTAGCCAAATCGTTAGTTTGAATGAGGTATGGCCGATTCTTTTGTTCTTAGTGGTTGGGTTCTTTATGTTGAGAAAATCCAAGCGGTCAACGATTAAACACGTCATTCCACAATAAGTAATTAAGGGCTAAAACGCTATGATTGCTGTGACTGAATGACTTAAATTTGGTGCTGGCTGTCGCTTTCGGTTGTCAACAGTGACACGCTCGCCGTGGGACCGGTTCAAGCCTCCCAAGTTCGGAGTCTTTCACCTCGCCGTAAAGCCTCGTGAAGCCCGCGAGTCTTGGCGTCCGTCCGTAACCTAAATTCGGAGAACCACCGAATTAACGTTACTTTCACGGCTCGGTATCACTATTGACGCCCTGTCGCTTAGGCAGTAGCAAGATCCATTTAATAATTGCATTTATGAATATTTTAGTGCTTTTGACTATCAACTATAAAAGAAGGCAAGATACAACTGTGAAAGTTAGTGTCTTGCCTTCTTTTTGCAATGTTCACTGCATCTAGGAGGAGTGACTAAAATTGAAAAATTAGATGTTATTTTCGAATTAGTGTTTTAATCAGACGATTGATAGTAATTGTGCCATGGTCGACGATATCAAAATCACCGTTTGCAAAACACCATGTGGCCATAATGCCACGAATCATTGAAGATAGATCAAACAGCACTTCATTTTCCGGTTGGATTAACAATCTTTTCTGTTCTTCTAATTGGGCAATATCCTGTTGAATTGATGTAACAAAGCGTCGTTTTTCAAAATGGCTGCCTGGAATAGTCATGTTGGCCGTGAAATTAGTGATGTAGGCTAGTGTTGTTAACTCGACGCCAATATTATTGGCAAATTTAAGTTCTGCAATCAAGATTGCGATTAAATGATCTGCAGGATCAAGGTTTTCTTGACCGAGATCACTGATACTATGCATGATATAGTCGTTTAGATTCTCATAAAAAACCTGTGATACGATGTCTTCCTTAGATCGGAAGTGGACATAGAATGCTCCTGTTGTGACGTCAGCTGCATTCGCAATATCACGAACTGAAACTTTATCGAAACCATTTTTCTTAATTAAAGAAGTAGCTGCCTTGAACAATGCAATCTTCGTGGCGGCTTTTTGTTTTTCGCGCTTGTTTGTTTTTTCCATTGACATTAACCTACCTCTGGACGATACTTATTAAGCTCACATAACATGTTATGCGAAAATCATTGTTTGAATTATTAAAAGTATAACAGGAGATGATGGCCATGTTTTTTATGGAATTGACTTATAAGAAGCCAATAAGTGTTGTTGAAGCAACTTTACCTTTACATAATCAGTATTTGGATCGCAATTATAAACTGGGAAATTTTATTTTTTCAGGACGAAAGGATCCACGTAACGGTGGTGTCATTTTAGCTAATGTAGCCGATTTGAAAGATTTAGAAAATATTTACCATGAGGATCCATTCTTTAGGCAAGGTATTGCAGATTATAAAATACTTAATTTTACGCCGACAAAGATGAATGATGTGTTTGCTCAAATCCCGTTAAGGTGATGATATGCAAAAATGCCACTTTATTTAGTGGCATTTTTACGTGATTTCTATAAATTAAAAACTAGGCCTGTGACGACTCTTCCTCACGATGGGTGGCGTTATAGTAGCGACCCCATTTTTCCATGGCGATAATTACAGGAACGAGGGTTTCACCGAATGAAGTTAGACGATATTCAGTCTTGGGCGCCATGACAGGGTAGATGGTTTTAACCAGTACGCCATCGTTTTCAAGTTCTTTTAATTGCAGTGCCAGCATTCGATGAGAGCAATCTTTCATTTGACGCTGCAGGTCCCCAAATCGTTCGGTGCCGTTTTTGATAAGGTGAAATAAAATAACACTTTTCCATTTTCCCGAAATAATCTGTAGCGTGCTTTCAACTGGACAGCCATCCTGACAACCGTATGTGTGACGTACCATAACTACCTCCAAGTCGATAAATTCCTATCACTAAAGTATGTATTAGTGTCAGAATACAGCAGTCACGTTAAAATTAACAACAAATCATCGTCAACTGGGGTTACTAGTGAAAAATTTGTAACTAGGTGATTAAAATTTCACGATTGTAGCTTTTTTTGACGATATTAGAATGGAGTTGTTGTTAGAGCAGTTGTCATAGGGAGAGGGAGTTATCAAAATGGCTAAAACAATGAATGCAATCGGTTTTACTGATCATTTGCCAATTACAGATGAGCACAGCTTACAAGACTTTACAGAAGCGGTTCCTGTTGCCAAGGGTCACGATTTATTAGTTCATGTTAGCGCGGTCTCGGTTAATCCAGTAGACATTGGCGTGCGTCGTGGCGGTCGTGGTCATTTGAGTCAGCCCCGTGTGATTGGCTGGGATGCAGTTGGCGAGGTCGTTGCTGTTGGTGGACAGGTACAGTTGTTTAACGTCGGTGACCGGGTTTATTACGCGGGTTCGTTTAAACGGGCGGGTAGCGATAGTGATTACCAGCTCGTGGACGAACGCATTGTTGGTCACGCACCACAGCATTTAAGCGATGTAGAAGCAGCGGCAATGCCACTAACGACGCTGGCCGCGTGGGAAGCACTGTTTGAACAATTGCCAATTGACCCAGATGACAAAGAAAACAATGCGAAGTACAATTTGTTAATCATCAATGGTGCCGGTGGGGTGGGCTCCATTGCGACCCAACTCGCACATTGGGCCGGTTTGCACGTGATTGCGACCGCTTCGAGGCCAGAAACAATTGACTGGACGCTAGCTCACGGCGCCGATGAAACAGTTAACCACCGTGAAGATCTGGTTAAACAAGTACGTAATCTTGGGTATCACTACGTTGACTATATTTTGGAACTGAATAATTTGGACGCTCATTGGAATGAAATGGCTGAGCTGATTGAACCAAGCGGCTGGATTGCCTCAATTACTGAAAATCATCGACCAGTGGATCTCAAACGTTTGACTCAAAAGCGGGGCCACTTTGCATGGGAGTGGATGTACACAAAATCATTTTTCCACACTGCAGATATGCAAACGCAACATGATATTTTGGAACGAGCCGCGAAGATGTTTGACGATGGGACATTGAAAAGCACGTTGACCAAACAGTTATCACCATTTGATGCAGCAACATTACGTCAGGCTCATACGTTAGTAGAATCAGGTCACATGATGGGAAAAGTTGTCGTTACCCGGTGATTAGGAGTCGATGATGGCACCGATTTTTGTTGTTTGCGTGTATAATGACGGCAAAAAGTACAATCAGGTGAATGTCATGAAATTAGATCGTCTTTTCACTCGGATTAAAATGGTGCGGGTGTTAAATATCCTCGGAGGCAGTTTGGGTACTTCCGTAGCGATGCGAATGATTCAAAGACGGATTACGCATGATATGCTGTCTTTGCGATTAATGCCGGCTGATTTGAATAAAATGCTGAATTTGCCGCCGTATACGATTACTGCACTGGCGTCCGGAAACCCAGATTTCTTTCAGGTCAGGTATAAACAGTTGCAAAGACTGGCCAGAATGTTGGACGAACGGTTGAATGCAGTCCATTAAATGACGGCGTTTTTTCCAGTATAGTTGCACCGATAACTGGATGAGGTGTGACTGATAAAAATTGATGAGATATGGTCTACTTATCGTTTGTCGATGTAGCAGCTATGTGGTATATTATTGTCGAAGCGAAGCATGGAAGCATCCGACCCCTTACTAGGTGTGACTAGTAAGGGGTCTTTTTTCGAATAATATGTAATTAGACGGGACACTTTAGGTTGAATTATGGTCAACTACGGCCGATTGTGGCGATCATCCAACCAGTGGTCAAACATCTTTAAAAGCATGCCCACAATCAGTGGTGCTAAAAATAATTGAAGCATGGTTGCATCCCCCTTTCATCCAGATTCTCGATGAATCGAGTCGACCACGCTTTTAAGAATACCAAAACTAGTTCTTTGTTTCTCTTACATGTTTATGAGAAAAAGCAGGCGATAAATCCCGTTATATTGGGATCTATCGCCTGCTTGTTTATTTTGATTTAGGTTAGCAACATTGTTATCAATGTGTAAATCACGTTTTTAATCAGATGACTGGCCAACAATTTTTAGTTGTCTGAAACCGAGGCCGTGGTGTGTTCCCGAGCAAGTTTAACGAAATGCCAAGTCAGGCCGATCACAGCACCAACTAAAGCGGGGACGACCCAGTCCATACCGTACTTGGCGAATGGCAGGTAGCTCATTTGAAAACTGGTCATGGCTTTACCAAACGCACTTTGGCTAACGACTGGCGGAAAGGCGGCAATCATGTCGAAAACAGCGGGAACACAAGTGAACAGCACGACGAAAGCGTACACGACTGGATCTCGTTTGAATAGGGGTGAAGTGATGGATAACAGAATCAGTACCATCGCAAGCGGGTATAAGAACATCAACATTGGCGTGGACCATGAAATGATTAGGTTAAGGCCGATGTTAGCCGTTAAGAAGGATGCGATAGTGGTGAACCGTAACCAAACGCGGTAGCTGACGCTTGGAAAATGCTTGTGGAAATCTTGGGCAAACGCAGCAACTAAGCCGATGGCAGTTGTGAGACAAGTAACCGTGATCAGAACGGCTAAAATAGCTTGTCCGGCGACACCGAGATAGTGGTTGACCAGCTGATCAAACGTAACCCCACCATTAGCGGCTAGCTTGAATTGGCCCAATGACATGGCACCAATCACGATTAGTAATAAGTAAATGATGGCTTCGAAACCCATTGAGAAGAAACCAGCACGGGCCGTAACTAATGCGATGGCGTTAGGATTCCGTTTGCCAAGGGAGCGAATTGCAGTGACGACGGTAACCCCGAAGGCAAGCCCCGCCAAGGCGTCCATCGTGTTATATCCCTGAAGGAAACCGTTGAAAAAGGCATCATGCTGGTAGGCTGTTGTGACGGCCTGGTGGACAGGATTGCCGAGTGGTTTCAAAAAGGCGAGGAAGAAGACAAGTGCTAGCAAAATTAGAAAAATTGGGTTTAGCAATTTACCAATGTTGGCGACAATTTTGCTTTGTTCAACGGAAAAGAAATACGCGAGGCCAAAGAAGACAGCTGAGAAAATGACGAGTCCTAACGTTTGAAAATGGGCAGGCACTAGGGGCGCAACGCCAACTGTATAGGATACAGTCGCTGTCCGGGGAGTACCAAATAGCGGCCCGATAGTACCGTGAATCAGAACCATAAAGGTGAGTGCAAAGCAAACGCCGAGTGGGCGGCCTACGTCGTAAACACCGCCGGCCCGGGTGATGCTAATTGCCAGCACAGAGAGTAAGGGAAGCAATACCGCTGTTACCAGAAAGCCTAATGCCGCGCTGAGCCAGTGGGCGCCAGATAATTGACCTAGGTGCAACGGAAAGATAAGGTTGCCGGCACCAAAGAAGAGTGCGAACAGCATTGAGCTGACTAACGCATATTCACGTTTGGTTAATTTATGTTCCTGTAATTCCATATAATTGCCTCTTTTCATTCGCGTCATCGAGAAACTATTTCTTTGATAAAAAAACGTCCTTAGCCGAATTGCTTCAGCTAAGGACGTTTACACGTGTTACCACCTTTGTTCGCAGACCTCTCACGAGAGCCTGCCTCTTCAAGTACGTGGCCTAACGCCAGATACTCTAGCTCTGTAATGGGAGCACCCATTGACTACTGTTGTCGTAGTCAACGCTCAAAGATGATGTTCACTTGTGGTTGATCGACGCCCTTTCACCAATCGGCGCTCGCTTAACGATCTTTTCGCAGGTTACTTTTCTTTTCAACGCGTATTTCATTCATCAAATTTTAATGTGTTTATTATGATATCTTAGTCGAAAATTGTCAACGATTTTTGAAAAAGTTTTATTCGCTGCAAGTTATGTTTAGAACAGTTTGATCAATAACACGCCGACGATCATGATTAACAGGCCAATGATTTTAAGGGGAACGATAGGATTTCGTTTGGCACCGAACCAGCCGAACTGATCGACAATGAGGCCTCCGATAATCTGACCAAACAATACGATCACAACGGTTAAGCCAGTTCCGATGATAGGTACTAGATAAACATTACCAAGTACAAACAACGCACCAATGAACCCGCCAAACCAGATCCACCACGGATTGTGTGAAATGGCACCGACTGGGAACCGCAAGCCGTGATTCTGAATCAGCACGACGATTAATAAAATGAGGGTGCCAACCAGAAAGCTGACGTAGGCACCTTGAATGGGCGATTTCAATAAGTGCCCCAAGTGACCGTTAATCGCAGTTTGTCCCGCGGCAAACGCACCAAACAAGATACCCAACAATTGCCAAAAGCCACGGTGGGGAACGTGATGAGTTTCAGTAGCTTCCGCAGAACCTTGGAACGTGTTTTTACGTGCCCGTTCCGGTAGGACGACCGCAAAAACGATGCCGACAATCATTAGGATTGCGCCGAAAGCACGCAACCATGTGATTGAGTGTTGAGTACTGGCAAACCAACCAAAGTTATCAATTAGCAAACCCATTAGGATTTCCCCTAAAATGGGCATTAAGACCGTTTGAATACCACCTAGTTTAGGAAACAACAAAATGTTCCCAGTGAGGTAAACGACGGCGAGCACACCACCAAGCCAGATCCACCAGGGATGGCTAGTAAAGAAAGTTCCGGGAATTAATAAACTGCGTCCAGTCGCAAGCAAAAGTGCAGTTAAAAGGACGGTTCCCATGAAAAATGACATCAATGAGGCAAAGTAGGGCGATTTAAGTGTCCCTTGTAAACGTGAATTAATGGCGGTTTCCATCGGCAAAGCGATTCCAATAGCGATGGCAATCGTAATGGCAAGCATATAATACCTCCTACAGCATTTGAATAACTCGCTTAATGTTACCACTCTGAGCGGGATGTATGGTAAATTAAAAAGTAATGAGAGTATAAGCGTGGTGATAATATTGGTATTTTAATGATGAATAACTTTATTTCGTGGAAGCGCGTTTGGCAATAGCCATACGTTAATCCTTCGAGGATAGTGTGCATTCAATTAGCCTCACTATCTAAAACAAAACTAAATAGATATAAAAGTAGGTGGTCGAATGAGTACCATTCAAATTGACCAATTAACGTTCCGTTATCCCGGCGCTGATGCGCCGGTATTTGATAAATTATCGCTCAATCTCGATACAACTTGGCGATTAGGTTTGATTGGCCGTAATGGTCGTGGCAAAACGACCTTCATGAATTTATTGCGCGGTCAGTTATCCGGTCACGGCTTGATTAAAAGTCCGGTGACGTTCAATTATTTTCCCGATGCAACGATTAATCGGTCGCAAACAGTCATGGCAATCATGACATCAACTGGTGCCGAAGAGTGGCAGGCCAGCATGGAGTTGGATCGGATTGGGCTAGATGAAAGTTATGAGCAACGTCCGTTTGACACACTCAGTGGTGGCGAACAAACGCGGGTGTTACTGGCTTGTGGATTTGTTAACGAAAACGACTTTCCGTTAATTGATGAACCGACGAATCATTTGGATATTGAAGGTCGTCAGGTCGTCGGCGCTTATCTGAGACAAAAACAAGGTTTCATTTGTGTCAGTCATGATGAAAGCTTTTTGAATCTGTTCGTGGACCACGTTATGTCATTAAATCGGAGTTCAGTGGATTTAGTGGCGGGCAATGTCGAAAACTGGCAGGTTGATAAAGAGCGACGTGACAATGCAGCGGCCGCGCAAAACGAGCATTTGCAACATCGCATCAAGCAATTGTCGAGTCGTGCCAATATTCAGCGTGAGTGGGCTGAGAAGCGTGAACGTGAGTCAAATGACGCTTCCAGTCGGCGGATGGCTAAGAAGTTAATGTCCCGCGCGAAGGTGTTTGAACACCGAACAGATACCGCGATTGAACAACGGAAAGGTTTAATGAACGATGTCGATCAGGTGGATAGATTGCGAACCAATGTTCAGCAAACTTCAGGCGGACAGTTGTTGTTCAGTTTGCGAGACTTCAGCGTTAAACGGCAAAATGAGCCGCTATTTCAGCCCGTTTCGTTGGATTTTCACAGAGGCGACCGCTTAGCAATCATTGGTTCTAACGGTGTGGGTAAAACGAGTTTTTTGAACTTGCTTTGCGGGCAAGAAAAGTTGAATTACGAAGGTTATTTGATGAATGATTTGCCCCAAGACATCGGTTACCTGTCACAGCAGTTTACGGATTTTATCACGGACGGTTCGTTTGAACGATGGCGTGATCATCACGATGAAACGACCGTTTGGAATTTAATGCATCAGTTAGGCGTTTCACGCCCAAGGTTAAAGGCGCCGACCAGCGAATGGAGCATGGGCGAAATGAAGAAAGCCGCGTTGGCTGTGAGCTTGAGTGAGCCACACGAAATATTGATTTGGGATGAGCCGACCAACTATTTGGATATTGATGCTCGCGAACAGTTGCAAACCTTGATTCAGCAGGTACGACCCACGATGGTTTTGATTGATCACGATCGTCATTTCATTGAAGAAACGTGTACACAGCAAATGACGCTGAACAGATTTAAAAACGTTCCTCATTTTCATTAGTGCTATTCCTTGGCATTCAACCAGCAGTGCTAACACATGTGTGGTATATTCCGTTGCGGCACCCAACAACGCCGTTCCGTGGGGAACGTTTCAGCCCGCTGAAAACCGCGGTCTTCAACATCGACTTTGAGCCATAAAGGTCTCAAAGCTCGTCCCACACAACTAAATGGCGAAAACCATGCCATTAAGTTGTGTTGACACGGAACTCTGTTGCTGGTCGCCTTCACTCAACTGCCACCTTGTTGATTAGTGTAATCGGTTAGATTGTTAAACTGAGTGTTCAATATTTAAAACTAATGTGAGCCGGAGGGCGTCAAAATTGAATGCAAGCCGTGAAGGTGGTGTTAATTGGGCGTTTTTAAGCCCAATTTACAGCACGGGACGGTCGTGAAGACGTGGTTTTCGGCTTCACGGCGAAGTGAACGACTCCGAACTTTAGGAGGCGTGAACTGGTCCCACGGCGGAATTCAATTTGGACAACCGCAAGCGTGAGTCAATGGCTACGGTCTATCATCTAGACAAGCAAACAGGCGACAAGTCCCTGATATGGGGGATTTGCCGCCTGCTTATTTGTGACTATTGAATTTAAAAATTAGTCGTTAAAGTTGCCGCTTTCAACATCCTTGATGAACTTGGCCAAGTGATCGAAGTAAACGGGAGCGTTATCGATCATGTGGTGGTGACCACCATCTGGTGTTGTTTCAAGACGAGCGTGAGGGATCAGCTTTTGCATGGTCCGCGCTGTGTCTAACGGCATAGTTTCGTGCTCACCAAACGTTAATAGCGTTGGGACTTTGATGTCCTTAAGGTGATCACGGAAATGCCAGTCCTTCAACTTACCGGTAATAACGAATTCGTTGTCGCCTTGGAAGGCGTTATAAACGGGCGTTGCCATCATTGAAATTAAATGAGCGATTGCCGGTGGCTGTTTGCGGTCAACATAGCCGCGATTTAAGACATCAACATCAGCTTGGTAGCGGTCGTTGTCATAGTCATTTTTAGCTTCACAAGCCTGCATGAACTTAACTTCTTCTGCAGGTAATGCTTCTTCACGAACCTTGTTAATGTGGGTGACGTATTCATCAATTTCATCAACCATTGATGAAACAATAGCGCCTTTCAAGTGGTCGCCGTATTTAGCAGCGTATTCTTGAACTAACAGGCCGCCCCAGCTTTGACCGATAAGGTAGAAATTGTCGATGCCAAGCTTTTGACGCACTTCTTCAACTTCATCCAAGAAGTATTCATAAGTGAGGTACTTGTCAGCAGTTGCCTTGTCTGAGTAGTCGGGTTGGTCTGAATAAAATGAACCTAGTTGATCGTACATGTGAACGGTCACGTTCAAGCCTTGTTTGCCAAGTTCCTCAGCAAAGTTTTCCCAGTATTCGTGTGTGCCACCAGGGCCACCGTGCAGACATAGTAAGTGAATGTCGCCCGTGCCTTGAGTGTTAGTCCATAAGTGATACCCGTTATCGAGTGTCATGATGGTGGTTCCTTGTTTCATGGGGTCAGCCTCCTTCATGTAATGTCACTAGTTTATCACGTTTCTGATGGTGTTCATCAATTTACTAATAAATGGGCGTGAAATCGGTGAATATTTGTGCAAACAGGCCTATTTTTGGTTAAACTTAAGGGTAATGCCGATAGTTCCGTGGTTTATGAACATTAAGGCAATAGGCAAGTGTTTAATAAGAGAGTGGACTTGCAAATGACTAAGTAAGTGCACAGTTAAGAGAGGATAAACTGACATGAATATTTGGGCAAACTATATTGCCAGTTGGCAACAAATTTTTAATTATCGCGGTAAGACACGCCGACGTGATTTCTGGGCCGCCATTATTGGCATGGCGGTTGTCAGTATCGTAGTTAGTACAATCCTATCAGGTGCAACAGGATTGAGCGACGGAATTGCGCTTCCGGCCCACTGGTTGGAAAACTTCTTCTTTCTGGCTCAGTTTTTACAATATCTAAGTATGTCGGTTCGTCGGTTACATAGTTTAAGTTTGTCTGGCCACTATCAGTGGTTGATGCTGGTTCCTGGTGTGCACATGATTGTTTTGCACGCATTACCAGAAGTTGAAAAAGACCCACGCGCGCCATGGTACAACATGATGAGCGTCGATAATGGCCCCGCAAGTTTAGAGGTTAACCATCGCGGTCATGTAAGTGGCATTTTGAGTAATGCTTTTGGGTACACATGGCGTAATATGTTTAATTTTCACGACACAGTGTCACGAGGCAACTATCTATGGGCGAGAGTGACATGGAGCATTTTTAGTTTGATTGCGGGCGCCTTGCTTTCGCTGACCATCTTTTTAATTGTCGTCGTGCGCATCTTTGTTTCATTACTCGTAAACCGTGGGAATACGCTGCAATTAAATCCAAGCATGCAATCACCGACGTTTGATCCAAGCGTGCTGAACGGATTGGGTCTTTTCGTTATTCCAGTTGGTTTAGTAGTCGGTTTCTTGATTGTATTTCCAATCGTTTCACTAACGGCACGACGCTTACACGATCAAGAATTAAGTGCTTGGTGGGTGTTTTTATACTTGGCAGGCTCTGTTGGTAGTTTGATTTTGCTTTTGTTGTCACTACTGCCGGCTAAGGATGGTCAAACGAAATATCCAGTCGCAGATGGGCGCCCAGCAGTGAATACTGCTAGTACCGATAATGGTGCTGAAAGTGACCAAACGGCTAGCGGCTCGGTGGCTCCTTCACAGGCATCAGTAGAGGTATTTTATCCACAGTCCGCCACAAGTGCGGCGCAAGTTGAAGTTTTCTATCCACAACCATCGACCGTTGCTTCTAGTGAGTCCATAGCGACAAGTGATACTAGTGTGCAATCAAACGCGGCTTCTGAGGATCGTGATGATCATGTCTAAGCGTCGACATAAATCGTGGTCGCCTGTAGTCACTTTAGCTGTTCTAGCAACGTTACTCGTAATCGTTTCGGCATGTGGTCGTTCAACACAAAGGGTCAGTGCGCCAGCGACAAAACCAACCAACATTAATTTTGCTGTTGGTCAGTCGGTGGATGCCTTACCGCTCTATGTGGCGGAAGAGCGCGGTTATTTCACGCAGGCCAAATTGCGCGTGACCTTAACTAATGTTGCGGCGGCCGACGATCGGGTCAGCGGCATCAGTACGCATCAGTTTGAAGGCGCCATTAGTGGCTTGCCTGAGCTAATGATGACCAGCGGTACACACCCAACGAGTCAAGTAGTCGGTAACGCCACAAATTACACTGCGTTGATGACGACGGATGATAACGTGACCAAATTGAAGCAACTGAAAAATAAAACAATCGGTACATTGGCCAATTCAACGCAAGCTTATGCGACGGATCTGCTTTTGGTAAAGGCTAAATTAACAGACAAGAACGTTACGTTAAAAACGACTGGTAGTGAAACTGAGCTGATGAGTGCCGCTAATAACCATACTGCGAGTGCAGTTAGCTTAACAGATCCCAATGCAAGCTTGTTGCGACGTCAAGGAGCCCGAACGCTAGCCCAGACGACTGCCGATCAGGCAGATACCGGAATTGTGTTTGGTAATAGCATGTTGAAAAATCATGCGGCGGCTGTTCAGGGATTCATGCGGGCATATAATCAAGCAGTGGATTACATCAATGCACATCCCAGCACCATAGATTATCAAGAGATTTTGGTTACCAAGTTGGGTTATCCCGGGGATGGCCTAAATGCTTTGGCATTGCCACATTTTGCTTCGGCAACGACCGTTAGCAAACAATCTATCGGGGATGTGCGCAGTTGGTTATTGGTCAAGAATCAGGGGCTGCGATTAGCGACTGTTGAGCGTTACCGTTCCACCTTATTAGCTGACAAATAAAAGTGTGCTTGGTACACAACGAACGAGGAAAACTATGTTAATGAAAGTTTTGAGCTTCATCACAACGTTTGCCGTGGCAATATACGGTATTTGGATCATTATCGTGGCACAACGTAAAAAGACCCGCCCTTCACGTGAATATCAATTGTGGCTGTTAGTCGGCGGTATTTTCATCTTGTGTCAGGTTTTATTTAGTGACAATCGTCTGCTAGGCGCCGCAATGCTGTTTGTGGGCTGTGTTGTGGTATCGGTGGTCTATTATCTGATTGACCGCAAACAACATGACACGATTAACTGGCGGGCGCACATTTTACGTGGCTTACTCGAGCTCGTATTAGTTGTGTGGGCAGCGTTTGTTGGATAGTGGCATAATGAAATCAATTAGTTTGGAACAATAAAGTGAGAATGATTGGGAGCAAACTTAAATGAGTAAAAGCGTCTTGATTACTGGTGCGACCCGTGGCATTGGGCTGGCACTGGCACAGAAGTATGTTGAAGATGGTGACTTGGTTCTGGTGGGAACCCGTGACCTCAATCGTGGGTTGGATGTTGTCGACGAATTGCGAGCCGATGGCGGTCAGGCACGGTTATTGCAGATTGATTTGATGGATCATGGCAGTGTTATGCAAGCGGGTCAGTGGATTGGTGAGCAGTTTGGCAAACTGAATTTGTTGATTAACAACGCTGGCGTGTTTGATGATCACGACATTCAGGCGAGTCACGAAGATTCAGAAAGCCTTCATCAAACATTCGATGTGAACGTTCTGGGAACCTATTTGGTTACGCAACAGATGCTGCCATGGCTAAAGGCTGCCGATGATGGAATGGTTATCAGTATGTCTGACGAACTGGCAACGTTTGCCAATTTTGCTGCTAGCACGCCAACAACTGGATTAGGTCAACGAATTTCCCGAATGGGTGTTAATGCAATGACGGTCTTGCTCCAAAATGAACTTCAAGGTGAGATTCATTTTCGTGCGGTGACGCCAGGACCAATTGCCAGCAACCCAGCACGAAAGGGTGCGCCGGTTGCAACAGCCGTCGATTTGATTCAAAAAATTGATCAACATAAGGACTCTGACTGGGATGGCAAGCTTATTGGCGCTGATGGCGTCTTACCATTTTAGGACTCAGATTTAACTGATTGAGATTGAGGTGATGTTGATGCCAAAGCACAGTCGGTTGTGGTACCAAATTCGCAATGCACGTCACGCTGGTGAAGGTGAACTGCCTGGCGATAAGTGGCGCACGACAAACGCGTATATATTAGCGACAGCGTATTACCAAACGTTAATGAAGTTATCAAAAACGGAATTGGCCGCCTTCATAGATGTGTATCCGGAAATGATTCCGACCATTGTCGACGGCCATGCGGTTAACGTTGATGGTGCCTATTTATCCATGGACGAATGGCAGGCGTTAGCAACTGTGCTAGAACAAAAAGCACGCGCGTCACAGTTGCCACTTTATCAAAAGATTTAAGCGAGGACTTATCATTCATTACGATCATTCAAAAACTGGTATGATTTATCTTAATCACGGTAGGTAGGGGATGACGATAATGGTGCAATCGAAATGGATGAAGGTTTTTGGGACATGGCTAACAGTTCTTATTGTTAGTTTGTCATTTGACAAGGTGCAAGGTTTATTGCGCTCTGAAATCGTTTTCCTTGTCGTTTTTGAAATGGTCATGTTTTTGATCATGTGGTTGTTGAACCAGTACTGGTTGCATGTATCTGTGTATCTTAAGCCGACAGCGCGATCTGGGCAATTGCTGACGGTGAACTGGGTGACACTAGTGATCTTTATTGAAGCACTTATTGTAGTGCGGTCACGCACAGGAAAATTCTGGTTGGCCCTAGCGACGTTAATATTTGTGGGCATCACTGAAGAGTTTACGTTTCGCGGCTTGTTGTTGCCGTTAGCGAGCAAGCTTGGTTCCGCGCGGCATCAACTCTGGGTTGGTGTCTTGACCTCGAGTATCTTATTTGGATTGGCACATAGTGTGAATATTCTTCACCAGTCATTGCCAATCACGGCGTTTCAAATGTTGTCCGCTTTTTCTTTGGGTGTTTTATTAGCGGCTATTTATTTGAGGACAGGGAGTCTTATCTTTCCCATTCTTCTACACGGATTGAATGATTTTGTCAGCACGTACGCGAGTGGTCTTCAAAATCCCAGCGTTTCAGCGGTTGGTGTCAGTTTTGTGCTTGTGTACTTATTTACCGGCATTTTCTTATTGCGTCGTTCTAAACGAGCAGCAATTAAACAACCTTTTACAAACTGAACAATGAAAGTCGAACTAACATGGTTTTGCTTTCTTAGGTGACACGAATACGATGTTTATGGGGATTTTCCCATGAACATCGTATTTTTGTTTTATCTCCCAAACTCATTTTTCATTATGAATGAGGTTTTTGACGCTTACGTCAGTACATGTTTATACCGACTAGTATCATAGGTAAGGTCATTTACCAAACAGTTCGTAGTCGCCACAAGGCGATTGTTATTAGAAATTAAATAAGTCGTTTTGTAAGCGATTACAAAACGTGTAAAATTAGAAGCATAAGACTGTTAATATTTGATTGACTTATAGGAGGTTGTTGTCAATGAGCATCATCGTAACAGGGCACGATTTTAATTTGCAAACAACGCATACCAGCTATTTGATGGGCGTGTTGGAAAATGGTGAAATGGGACAATATTATTATGGTCCGCGGCTGGGTGATAAGGTTAACTTCGCAGATTTTCGCCATCGTGAATTTCGTTCCATCACACCGACACTGACGGCAGAACAGCCTGAAATCACGCTGAGTATGATTAAGCAAGAATATCCAAGCTACGGTCATGGTGATTTTCGGTATCCTGCCTATCAGGTTACCTACGATAATGGCGCCCGCATTTCTGAATTCACCTACCAAGATTATGAAATTATTGATGGGAAACCAAAATTAGGCACCTTGCCGTCTGCCAGTGCTGACGTCGACGACAAGCACGTTCAAACGTTGCGAATTCATTTACTTGAACAGCAGAGCGGCTTGAAAATGACCTTGAATTACAGTGTGTTCGAAGACGAGGACGTAATTGTGCGAAGCACGACATTTGAAAACAAGGGGACATCGACGGTCAAACTCGATGCGGCATTAAGTGCGAGCGTTGATTTTTCTGATGATCAGTATGACATGATTCAATTGTCTGGTGCGTGGGCGCGGGAACGGCATCTGTATCGGCGACCACTAACGCGTGGTGTGCAAGCAATCAGTAGTACTCGAGATGCCAGCAGTGCGCAACAAAGTCCGTTTTTAGCACTTGCCCGTAAACAGACCACGGATCAAAACGGTGACGTTTATGGCTTTAATTTGGTTTATAGTGGTAATTTCTTAGCGCAGGTCGAAGTCGATTCCTATAACGTCACGCGGATGACGATGGGCATTAATCCGTTTGAATTCGGTTGGCAACTCAAATCACATACGCAATTTCAAACGCCTGAGGTAATGATGACATTTGCCAGTGACGGTTTTAACGGCATGAGCCATCAATTTCAACGCTTCTTAACCAACCATTTGATTTCAAAGCGGTGGGTCAAAGAACCACGGCCAATTCTCATTAACAATTGGGAGGCAACCTATTTTGATTTCAATGAGCAAAAACTATTAGCTATTGCGAAATCGGCAAAGTCGTTGGGGATTGAACTGTTTGTGCTCGATGACGGTTGGTTTGGCAAACGAAACGACGATAAGACTTCTTTAGGTGACTGGCAGGTCAACCTAGCCAAGCTACCAAACGGATTGAGCGGGTTAGCCAATAAAATTCACGATTTGGGCCTTCAATTTGGTCTATGGTTTGAACCGGAAATGATTTCTAAGGAAAGTAAGCTATACGCGGCTCATCCAGATTGGACCATTCATGTACCGGATCGACGGATGACGCCGGCTCGCAATCAGTTTGTACTCGACTTCTCTCGTCAAGAGGTAATCGATTATCTTTTTGATCAAATGGCGGCGGCAATTCGTAAGACGCACCTCGACTATATTAAGTGGGACATGAATCGCCATATTACTGAAATGTTTAGTTTGGCACTGTCAGCGGATCAACAGGAAGAACTCCCACACCGCTACATTCTTGGAGTCTACCAATTGTATGAACGATTGACGTCAGCATTTCCTGATGTTCTGTTTGAATCTTGTTCGTCGGGTGGTGGCCGTTTTGACGCTGGTATGTTGTACTATGCGCCACAGACGTGGACAAGTGATGATACGGATGCCATTGAACGACTCAAAATTCAGTGGGGGACTTCAATGATCTATCCATTGAGTACGATGGGGGCTCACGTTTCTGCTGTACCAAACCATCAAGATCGCCGCGTGACCTCACTGGCAACCCGGGCAGAGGTTGCTTACTTTGGTGTACTTGGCTATGAACTGGATATTAGTAAAATGAGTCCGGCTGAAAAGGCGACTGTGGTTGATCAGATCAAGTTTTATAAAAAGTATCGGCTACTATTCCAGCAAGGCACATTTATTCGCCTACAGAGTCCATATGATGGCGATGGTAACGTGACATCTTGGATGGTCGTCAGTGACGATCAAAGGACGGCTATTGCAGGACGTTATCAAGTGTTGGCAGAGCCTAACCCAGCGTATCGTCGCTTGAAGTTTGCCGGCTTGAATCCTGATTTTCAATATACAGTAGACGGCGTTGAGGGTGAATTTTCAGGCCGCCAATTGATGAACGCTGGGATTTTTATTCCAGAACTGTTTGCGGAACGCGGTGATAATCGTGATCAAACTTTCGATTTTCATGCGGATCTATACGTTGTACATGCTAAATAAATGAGTCAATTGAGCACTGTTTTAACCCGAGGGGGCGGTATTGATGATTCGAAAACAATCGTGGGTAGCCAAGTTTGCCTTATTGTCGATTTCGTTAGTCTTAACTTCCGCATATGTGATTTCAGTTAGTTTGCCAGCCATGGAAAAGGCGTTCCCAAACGTCAGTCAGGCGTCAATCGAATTGCTAGCGACACTGCCAGCGTTTTCTGTCATGATTATGGTATTACTGAGTGGGTCGATTGCCGCCAAAATTGGCAACAAGAATACGACTTTGATCGGCCTGATTATTGCTGGCGCGGCGGGGATTGTGCCAGCGTTTTCAAATAGTTATCCCGTGATTTTTGGATCACGTTTAGTGTTAGGCGTTGGCTTGGGGATGTTCAATTCACTGGCTGTTAGCATGATTGGGTTTATGTACGATGGCAAAACAAAGGCCAATTTGATGGGCTTTCGCAGTGCATTTGAAAACCTGGGTCAATCATTGTTGATTTTTATCGCCAGTTATTTAATTTCGATTAGTTGGCACGCAACGTTTTGGGTTTATGCAGCGGCCTTTATCGTTGCGATATTCTTTTATGTAGCGGTCCCTGAACCACAAAACCCACAGGCAGTTTCAGCTAAACAACAAGGTGACAAGATTCATCAACATATTAACCGGCAAGTCGTTGGCCTAGCCATCTTTTTCTTCTTTTTGGTGATGATCCACATTGCCACCCTTGTTCACTTACCGTTTATTGTCACCGGTGTCGGTTATGGCACGGCTGGTCAGGCGGGACTTATCACCGGCTCCATGACGATTATTGGCGTACTCGCTGCCATTTCATACGGACAGATTTACAAAGCGCTGAGTCGTTATATTTTACCGATTGGATTAGCCTGTTTGAGCATCGGCGTGCTAGTCATGGCAATTTCACACACATTCTGGCTAACGTTGGCTGGCGCTTGGGTGTTTGGAATTGCATATCCATTAATTGCCGCTCACATGTTCAATAGTGTCTCAACAGTTTCATCGCCAAACTCCGAAACGTTGACTGCCGCCGTGTTGCTGGTTGGCACTAATTCAGGCGCTTTGCTCGCACCATATGGCATTAAGGTACAGGGCGCAATTACACATGACGCAGTGGGGACGAAGACATTCTTTTTACTTGGATCGCTTTTAGTCGTGATTACGATTGGCGCATTTGCTATTGCAGTAACGGTGGGGAGTCGTCGTCAAACTTCTTCCAGAACATCGCGTTAAACCAATTAAAGAATATCCATTGATTCTTCTAAACGCTGACATGACAGGTGTCTAGGATTCTTAGCCCAGTAATGAACACTGATTACTGGGCTTTTTTAGTGGCCGAGCATACACTAATCTCACAATAAGAAAACAGTATTTAGTGAGGGGATGTTTACAATGCTCAAAAATAAATGGGTTCAATTGTTGGCGCCAGTTTTAGTTCTTTGGTTGGTGTTGGAAATTTCAAAATTTGCGGCAAGCCCGCATTCGATTGTGGGAGCGACGATGTGGGAAGTCATCCTTTTAGCTGGTCCACTATTACTGAACCTAGGGTGGCTAAATCAACCGATTGGACTGACATCGACTCTTTCGCCGCATAAATTAATGTGGATCAACTGGTATGGCATTTTTCGCGCTTTGCTGGCGATTGTGGTGGTCGTTATTGCAATCAGAAATGGTCGCGTCACAGCTATCTTAAGTGCCTTTGTTTTAGCGATGTTTGTTGGCCTTACTGAAGAATACGTTTTTCGCGGTATGATATTGCCGTTAGCCATCAGGGCTTTTTCTGGGAAACATCAAATCTTTTTTGGCGTAATGGTTAGCAGTATATTATTTGGTTCAACGCACCTTTTCAATTTAACGCAACAATCATTGCTAGCAACATCAGAGCAAATGCTTTCTGCGACGGCTATAGGCGCCCTTCTAGCGGCAATATACCTGAGAACAGGAAATCTCTGGTTTGTCATCGTAACGCATGCGTTACAAGACTTTCCGGGCATAGCAGGTCCAAGTCAGGGCATGCAAGTGGAGATGCCAGTGCTACCTTTGGTGATTATTACGGCGGCATTCTTTGTCTTTGCATGGATATTGTTGCGAAAAACAAAAGTGAAAACAGTGGACTTGAAGCGACTTGGGTTGACTCCGATGATCTAGTTTTAAATTGCGGCGGCTGTAGCATGGGCGGTTAGATTCATATAAGAGAAAAAACGATCACACTTGAAGATTTTCGCTTCAGGTGTGATCGTTTTGACGAGGTGGATATTTATTTTGTAGTAGTATTTATTTTTTGCGAATGCTTTTTGTCCACAGGCCACTGAAATGAGTGAAGTGGTCTGGCGATAGAGTTCCGTGAAAGTCATACTAGCTGGCGGAAACCAGCTAGTATGACGGGACGACTTCAGAGACGAGTGGTTTATGCGGCTCTGAATCGAGGTTGAAGACTCCGGGTTTGGGAGGCTGAGACCGGTCCCAGGGAACGGCGTTGCCAGACCGCGCAACGAGAGCCATCTACCCAACCGTACTGAATTAGTCCTTGAACGGAACATCCACAAAACTGTGGTCCAAACTAATGGAGTATTGCAAATCTTGATTGCCACGCACCGTCATCCCAAAGTCGGTTGCATAAACAACCAATCCTAGTTGATGACCGGCTAACAGTCGATGGAACGTTGGCTGAAGTTCAACGCTGACCTCGTAGAATTGATTTGGCTTTAGTTCATCGTTTTGCCAAGGATGCTCACGGTTTTGCAGGTTAATGTGGCCCTTGGTAATCATCTTAAATGCAGTCTTGTGACTGGCCAACATGAATTCTCGCAAACTATCTTCACGCCAGTGGTAGCCCAGGTCCAGACCGTGTGCATCAATCGTCGTTGGCGAAACATTGAAGCGTTTGGCTTCACCGTAGTCAACCAGCTGAAAACTCAGCATGCCTAACGGTTGATTAACAGCGACTGCGGCGTGGACGATAACTTTCCCATCAATGATTTTCGTATCATCAAATTGGGCAGATTTCATTAATAGTCGATTATTACTCAAGGCATTTTTATCAGCAGTTAAGAGTTCTTGTTCCCAAACGTCATTATGCGCGGCGTAGCGGTTAAACGTTTCTTGGGGAAGCTGATCGCTAAATGATTTGGCCCCGTGATTAGCAGGCGTTGCAACCAGTTCGTCGTTTGCAAAATAGTAACGTGTTTTTGGCAACATTGGCTCTGACCAGTCTTTGTATGCCGTCCAGGTTTCTGGTGTGACATTGTCTTGAATAACAACGTTTGGTAATTGTTCTTTAGCGCCATTATCAACGCCGTAAAGTTCATGACTGAGCCAAAGGTTCATCATGTCGGTATAGTCGATTGACCGGAAAGCGTTGATATAGATATGTTGCCCTTGGTGAAGGATGATTTTTTTGGTGACTGGTAAATCACGTAATCCAGCCCACAGGCGTTCCACGTTGCGTGGTTTAACGTTCCAGTCGTTTAAACCGTGAACCATTACGATATCGGCTTTAATATTTTTAATGTTTTTGCGATAGTTTCGTTCATCCCAAAATGTATTGTAATTGCCGCTCTCACGGTCCATTTGTTCCTGCATTAACTTCATTTGCGCATCGAAGAAAGGTTTGATGCCGTGGTAATCAGCAGGTTTCATCATTCGACTGAATGTTTCAACAGCCAGTACATCCGCGTCCTCACCAGGGAAGCCACCGGGAGCGATTACTAAACCGTTGTCACGATAATAATCGTACCAAGAGGAGATGGCGGCTTCTGAAATAATGGTCTTCAAACCGTCGACACCAGTCGTAGCGGCTGCAGTTGCCAATGTGCCAAGGTAGGAACGACCCGTCATGGCAATATTACCATTGCACCACCAAGCTTTGATGGCAATATTATCGGTACGGTTGGTAAAGGCACGCCGCGATCCGTTAAGCCATTCAATGATGGCAACGGTCGATTTTGTTTGTTCAATGGAACCACATGTTTGAACGCCATCGGAATCTACTGTGCCAATGCCAGCAGCGTAAACGGCTGCAAAGCCCCGGGCCAGGAAGTAGTCGTTTAATGTGTAACTTGCTTCACGACCAAACGTTTCTTCTGTCGCTGTAGTTTCCCCGGCAACTGTGCGTTTGTCCGGTAAAGTTTGGTCAGCTTCGTGGTATTCAATGTCAGCATAGCTAGTATGATTGGGTTCCTTGGCCGTTAATGGCACGTTGACATTGTGCGTTTGTGCCTCGCCAGCCTCGTCATTAATCCCTTGATTATAGGGGCTCGACGTATAGAGCGCTGGAACTTTCAAACCATCGCTTGTTTCACGCGGACGGATAATCTCTGCCTTCAATAAATCGAGCTTGCCGTCATGATCGGAATCAACGTCACTTTCGACATAGACCACTTCACGAATCAGATTGTTTTGATCAAACACTGGCTGTGCTTTCCCGTTAAAGAATAACGGCTTTTTGCCAGAAGGGAGGGCGTATAAACTAGTGAAGTAGCCATTAACGGCCAGTTTGTCTAAATATGTTTGGCCGTTTTTAGTGTGCGTAGTTAACAAAAGGTACCACGCAGCCAAAACGTCATCCTTAGACCATTTGTCATGGTTTGTGTGGTAAACGGGCAGTTGGATCTTAGCCATGGCAGCCAATGGATCGGTTAAGTCGTAGTCGATGGTTTCCAGAAAGTCTAACAATTGTAAGGCCACGCGATAGAAAATTGACGCAGTCACAGGTTGTTCTAAATCCAACCAGTCGGCTAGGTTAGTCTCTGGGGTTGCTAGGTAGTTAGCCAGTTTGATGTCAAAGTTGCTGCCAGTAGTGGCGTCCAAAAAGGCCTTGCGCAGTAACAAACGGTATGTGAAGACACCATTTGTCGCATTAGCAACGCTGGCATCGTAAAAGTTGATTGTCTGCATTTCACTGATTGCCGTTGTTAAATCGGTATCCAGACGAGCAAACTGATTATTTTTCATAATAAACTCCTTCATGTTTGCAAACCGATTTGAGGTGCGGCACTTGATTTGCAAATCCAAACACAATTTAAAAATAATTATACCGCTTTCTTTCACGCGATAATGGCAACAAAATGAGAAACTTTAGAAGAGAAAGTTTAGTTGACAAGGCTACTTATTTTCAGTAAGTTTATCAAGAAGGAATAACAGATGGAGGCCATCACATGTCATTCACGACAAAAACAGTCGAACACGTTTGTTGCACACAAGAACAGTGTGTTTGTTTTGTCGTGGATCAACGTGTGGTTAGTCAACAAGTCTAGTTATCAATAATCTTTGATGATAACAGCGGACCTGACCACAATGTTGGTTAGGTCCGTTATTTTTGTCAACGAGCTAAGGTTGGTGGCAAACGTGCGATGTTGGATTTGTGAGTTACGAAATGAATGGGCACATATTGGGAGTCATATTTAAAATAAACGGGGCGATAAAAGTGAAATATTTTAAACATTATCTTCGAACGGTTGCGTTAGTTTCAGTTGCTACGGTAACGGCTATTACATTGGCTGCCTGTGGTAACAAAAAGACCACCACTAATAAAAATAATTTTCGCGTGGGCACCGTTGATGCCTTAGCGACGTTAAATAGTAGTCGCTACTCAGACATTAGTTCTGGTGAAGCCATTCAAAACGCAATTGAAGGACTTTACAGACTCAACCAAAAAGGCAAGCCAGTATTGGCTGGAGCGAAGTCCGTCACCGTATCCAAAGATCAAAAGGTATATACATTTAAACTGCAGACAAACAAATGGACAAACGGCGATCCTGTGACGGCACAAAACTATGTGTACGCATGGCGAAAGCTTGCTGATCCGACGACGGGCTCACCGAATTCGCAAAATATTGATCCATTGCAGAATGGTCAGAATGTCCGTTTGGGTAAGAAACCGATCACTGATTTAGGCGTAAAAGCCTTAAACAAAACGACGTTACAAGTTACATTAGCCAATCCAATCACTTATTTGAACGAGTTATTAGCCACTGCACCGTATGCACCACAGGATGAAGCATATGTGAAGAAGCAGGGACAGGCGTATGGTACGATCGCTGCTCACGCTATTTACAACGGTCCATTTAAGGTGACTGAGTGGACGGGAACCAATGACAAGTGGGCCTTTGTGAAGAATTCAAAATATTGGGACGCTAAGTCGGTTCATATCAATAAAATTTCGCTGACTACCGTTAAATCTGAAAGCACAGCGGCAAACCTATACCAGTCCGGTAAATTAGACTTTATTGATTTGGACAATGAGTATGTCAAACAGTATAAGGGTCGGAGCGGGTACCACGTTCGTAAGATTCCGGCGATTGGCTACTTAAACTTCAATACTAAGCGGGAAGCGACAGGCAATGTTCACATTCGCCGTGCCCTTGCCACTGGTTTCAATAAGACACAATTAACAAAGAATGTTTTGCAGGACGGGTCAACACCACTAAACGGAATTGTGCCAGCAAACTTTGTTAAAAATCCGGTCACTGGTGAAGATTTCCGGAAGTACAGTGGCAATTTAGTTCCGTATGACCGTGCTTACGCGCAAAAGGAATTCAAGGAAGGGCTGAAAGAACTTGGTAAAAAGAGCCTGACCCTGGAATTCTTATCAGCGGATACACCAGAGGCGAAGGCTGTCGCTGAATTCATGAAAAGCTCATATCAAAAGAACCTGCCAGGATTGAAAATTTCAGTCCGCGAAGTCCCATTGAAACAACGCTTGAATTTTGGTCACAATTATCAGTTTGATATCATCTACGGTATTTGGAGTCCGGATTATCAAGATCCTTACCAATTTATCACGGACGGTGGGGCTTACCACTTGAACACGGACTACAAGAATCCAACGTACTTGAAGGATGTGGCTGACGCCAATTCGACGTATGCAACAAACCCAACCAAGCGTTGGGCGGCCTTAAAGGATGCTGAATATCAGATTGTTAAGAAGGACGCGTTTACTGCACCGGTTTTCCAAGGCGCCTACGTTTATATGCAACGTCCGAGCGTTAAGGGACTAGCCATTGATCCAAACGGAACAGGGTTGTTCTTCCGTGACGTGACGATCAAGTAATAGCAGATTTATAAAGTGCAATGACGGTTACGAATCGTTGTTGCACTTTTTTTGTGTCGACGGGAGTTTGCGTTTGTGCTTTCGTCTTCGCTTACGGTTGTCAACAGTGACACGCTCGCCGTGGGACCGGTTCAGGCCTTCTGAAGTTCGAAGTCCTTCACCTCGCGCCGCCAAGCCTCGTGAGAACCGCGAGTCTTTGCGGCCGTCCGTGGTGTAAATTCGGCAAAACCATCCCGAATTAACACCACCTTCACGGCTCGGTATCACTGTTGACGCCCTTCAGCTGACATAGTGACAGTAATTCGGCAGCAGTAGCGAACAAATTGCTTAACTACCTGTCACGACGTTGAGGATAGTCGAAAAAATTCGCACTAGCACCACTTAACAATCAGAACTGGACTGCCTAGTTGACGTGGATTGGACTTTATTTGAATGAATTAATGCGCCAACGTTTGATTCGATTGCTAGCAAAGTGAATGTGAGCGAGAGGGCGGCAGCGTTGAAAACGACTGTGAGAGTGTTGTAGATTCGGTGAACTGTCCGAGTCTACAACACGGGACGGTCTTAAAGACGGTGGGGTGTGCCGGCTTTAAGGCGAGGTGAAAGACTGTGTTTTTCAGGCTCGAACCGGTCCCCCCACAGGAGGTTTCAAAAGCAGCCAACCGTTAGCGGACTTTTATCCACCTAACGAAGAAACAAATCGTAAGCAAACCAAACAAACACAATAAAAATAGGTAGTTTATTACAACCAAGTGACACTTCCGCAAGCTAGGTAAATTTGCTAGTTATTTGGTGTTATTTCGGTTACTATTGAAACCAATGTAAACCGCATGAGAATGCAGATTTAATGGTGATGGAGGGACGTTAGATTGGCGAAAACCATTATTGAGTTTAAGGACATCGTAAAGCGTTACGGTGAGACCGAGGTGCTCAAGGGTATCAACTTTCAAATAGAACAGGGTAAGTTCTACACTTTGTTGGGCCCGTCTGGATGTGGGAAGACCACAATTTTACGTATTATTGCAGGATTCACGGATGCCTCTGAGGGCGACGTGATGTTTGATGGCAAACGGATTAATAACGTGCCAGCCAACAAACGGAAGGTAAACACTGTCTTTCAGGATTACGCGTTGTTTCCACATATGAATGTGTTTGACAACGTTGCGTTTCCATTGACGTTACGCAAGGTCAGCAAAAAGGATATTCGAACCCGCGTTTTGGATGCGTTAAAGATGGTTCAATTGTCTGGCTATGAAGACCGCGAAATTAATGAAATTTCTGGCGGTCAACAACAACGGGTTGCGATTGCACGCGCTATCGTGAATGAGCCTGACGTGCTATTACTAGATGAACCACTGTCTGCGCTGGACATGAAGTTGCGTAAAGAAATGCAGTACGAATTGAGAGCATTGCAGCAACGATTAGGGATTACGTTTATTTTTGTGACTCATGATCAGGAAGAAGCACTAGCCATGAGTGATGAAATTTTCGTCATGAACGCTGGACAAGTGTTGCAAACTGGTTCACCGGTCGATATTTATGATGAACCAATCAACCATTTTGTGGCTGACTTCATTGGTGAGAGTAATATTGTGCGCGGTCATATGGTTGCTGATTATCTAGTCTCGTTTGCTGGGCATGAATTTAAGTGTGTGGACGCTGGGATGCGGCCAAACGAACCGGTTGAAGTGGTTATCCGACCAGAAGACTTGGATATCACAACGGTGGACAAGGGGTCGTTGACAATGACTGTGGATACGCAGTTGTTCCGTGGCGTGTTCTTTGAAATCACGGGCCACGATGACACCGGCAACAGTTGGCGGATTCGCTCCATTCATCGCACGGAAGTGGGTGCTCAGGTTGGCGTGTTCTTCGATCCTGAGGATATCCATGTGATGCGGTTTAACGAATCTGAAGAAGATTTTGATGCCCGTTTGGAAACGTATGAAGGGGAGGAATCTGATCGGTGAAACAAGGCAAACTGTTCTACTACATTCCGTACGGCTTGTGGATTGCACTGTTTGTCATTGCACCAGTCGTACTGATTGTTTATCAATCATTCTTTAATATTGCAGGGCACTTCACCCTAAGCAACTACGCGACGTATTTTCATTCAGGCGTTTACCTGAAAATGACGTTTAATTCTGTTTGGTATGCGTTTTTGATCACAGCAATTACGCTGCTGATCAGTTATCCAACGGCGTATCTGTTGAATCAATTAAAGCATAAGCAATTATGGTTACTGCTGATTATTTTGCCGACATGGATTAACTTACTGTTAAAGACGTATGCTTTTATTGGGTTATTATCACGTAGTGGCTCAGTGGACAGCTTTTTGACATTTATCGGCATCGGACCTAAACAACTGCTGTTTACCGATGCAAGTTTTCTATTCGTTGCAACTTACATCGAAATTCCGTTTATGATTCTGCCCATTTATAATGCCATTGCGGAATTGAGCCCGTCCTATGTCAATGCTAGCCGTGACTTAGGGGCCAGCGGCTGGCAAACGTTTAGCCGGGTAATCTTTCCATTAACGCTGGATGGCGTAAAATCCGGAGTTCAGTCCGTTTTCATTCCATCATTATCACTCTTCATGATTACGCGCCTGATCGGTGGTAACCGTGTGATTACCTTGGGGACTGCCATTGAACAACATTTCTTGGTTACGCAAAACTGGGGGATGGGTTCGACAATCGGGGTCATCCTGATTGTGGCAATGGTGATTACGATGCTATTAACTGGGGAACGCAAGAAAAAGGGGAGGACACGTCATGCAAAGTAAACTGTCCGGCTGGTCCAAAGCCTACCTCATTATTGTGTTTATCATTTTATATGCGCCAATTTTATTTTTAGTCATGTATTCCTTTAGTAAGGGCAATACGATGAGCAATTTTCATGGCTTCACGTTTGCCCATTATCAAACATTGTTTCATGACCCGCGGTTGATTCAAATTGTGCTAGACACGCTCATTGTGGCGTTGTTATCATCACTGTTTGCGACAATCATCGGTACGGCAGGGGCGTTAGGTGTGTATGAAACGCGCCACCGTGCAGTCCGACAGACCGTGTTGTCATTGAATAACATTTTGATGGTTTCTCCCGACGTTATTATTGGGGCCAGTTTTCTGATTTTCTTCACGATGTTAGGGTTGCGACTGGGCTTTATCTCAGTGTTACTGAGTCACATTGCCTTTTCGATTCCAATCGTTGTGTTGCTGGTTTTGCCCAAACTGAATGAAATGAATGCATCTATGATCGACGCTGCCGCTGATCTGGGTGCCAATCCGTGGCAAACGTTAACGCGGGTGATTTTGCCGGCAATCATGCCGGGTATCTTTTCCGGTTTCTTTATGGCCGTTACGTATTCGCTGGATGACTTTGCTGTTACGTTCTTTGTCACTGGCAATGGCTTCTCAACGTTGTCTGTGGAAATATACTCACGTGCTCGGCAAGGGGTCGATCTGGAAATCAACGCGTTGTCAGCGCTGTGGTTCCTAGTTTCACTGTTACTGATTGCGGGGTACTATTTCTTGGAACAGTACAATCAGGGCCGCAAAACCAAAAACCGTCAACAAGTTGAGGCGGTGATTAAATGAAGCGATTAGTTAGTTTGGTTGTTGTTATCTTAGCGGTCAGTTTGGGACTTGGTCTGACTGCGCATCATTTACAGCGTGTTGAAGGCGTCGTTGGTTCTGGCAACAACGTGCTAAACTTGTACAACTGGGGTGATTACATCGATCCAGCGTTGATAACGAAGTTTGAACACGAAACAGGTTATCATGTCTCTTACCAAACGTTTGATAGTAATGAATCCATGTACACAAAAATCAAACAGGGTGGCACGTCATATGATCTAACGGTTCCCAGTGAGTACATGGTTCAGCGAATGAAGGCGGACCATTTACTCAGGCCATTGGACAAAAGCCGATTAACGGGGATGAACAACATTTCGCCCCAATTTAAAAACTTGGCTTTTGATCCTCACAATGAGTATTCTGTGCCTTATTTCTGGGGTACTTTGGGGATTGTTTATAATGATAAGTTTGTCAAAAAAGGTGAATTGACGACCTGGGACGATTTGTGGAAGCCACAGTTTAAGGACAACATCATGTTAGTCGATTCTTCCCGTGATATTTTAGGGTTAGCATTGATGTCGCAAGGACACTCGGCGAATACGCACGACCAAGCTCAGTTGGATGAAGCTGAACAGAAGCTCACAAAGTTGACGCCCAATGTTAAGGCTGTGCTTGATGATGAAATCATGATGTACATGGAGCAAAATGAGTCAGCAGTTGCCGTAACATACTCTGGCAATGCGGCTGAGATGATCAGTAATAATAGTCATCTTCATTATGTCATTCCGAAGCCAAGTACCAATCTGTGGATTGATAACCTGGTTATTCCGAAGACGGCCAAACATTTGAAGGCCGCTTACGCATTCATTAATTTTATGAACCGCCCGGAAAACGCCAAACAGAATGCAGAGTACGTGGGCTACTCAACGCCTAATGCACCAGCGGAACAGTTATTGCCTGCAGATGTTCGCCAGGACAAGGAGTTTTATCCAAGTGCTAGTGTCATTAAAGATACACAGGTATACCAAGACCTTGGTGTAAAGGAAACGGGTACGTACAACGATTTATTCTTGCAATTTAAGATGTTTAGAAAGTAAGTGAAACAGGCTTGTGGAATTTTTCCACAAGCCTGTTTTTTGTGAGGCGCTATTTATTTAGCAGCATTAGCAGTCGGGACATCCGCTAGGGTCCAAGAAATGGTGGCAGAGTAATGACCGCTGTTAGCCGCGTGGGTGGGATTAATTGTCAGTGTACTGCCAGATAAAAGGCTGTGAACATTAGTGTTTGGAGTTGTTGCGTTGATAACTGAAACTAGTTGGCCGTCATCTTTTAAAGTAGCCAACGATTTGTTTTGATCATTAATCAAATTCAAACTAATGCCACCTTTGTCACCTATTGGCTGATGCGTCGCCGTGTTCGTAAAGGTAGCCATCGCGGCTGTGAGTGACCAACCGGAGCTGTGTACACGAGGGTCATAAATCGATAGTAATTGTTGATCATTGCCATCATAGGTTAGCGATGTACTACCTGAGGTGTTACTAATTGATGCTAATGACACACCATGGGTAATGTTATTAACGGTGAGCGGCGAACCATCGGCTTTGCTAAATGTAAAGTTGGGGATGGCATCTAGCGTTAATTGACCACCGGGATTCACAAACAAACGGGCTTTATTTGTATTCGTTTGCTGGTCAGCCCCACTGAATCCGATGACTGCGTAATACTGTGTTTGAGTCTGTGCAGCGCTAGTGTTTTTGACCGTTAACATACCATTTTGCATGCCGTCTGGAGACGCTGAAATACTTACGTTAGGTCCGTTAGTGACGGGCTTGTCTGATCCATGAGGCGGTATTTGATGCCATCCGACGACGTAGGCTGATTTAGGAAATCCTTTGATGATGAAAGAAGCATCTGATCCTTCATTAACAAGTTTGTCCTGTAGTGCGCCGATATACACAACAGTACTAGCGGTAATGCCATTTGAAGTGGTGGCTGTAACCGTTACCTTGCCATATTGATTCAAATCTGAGGTTGCGGTTAGCTTGCCAGTGGTGGCGTCGATGGTGGCTAACTGTGAATTATCAACAGACCATTTGATTGAATCCGTTGCATTAGCCGGCGTTAGCGTTGCCAGAATGTTTTCTGAATTAGCATTTGGTAGCGTATCGCTTTCACCGGCGATGGATAAGGCAGTGGCATGCACGTCCTGCGTGGAGATCGTTACTTTGGCAACCTTGGACCAGTAAACGGAAGAAGTTAAAAATCCATGAATTGTCACTGAAATTTGATAATAAAATGTAGCTACGTGATCAACGTGTTGATGGGTTTTAAAGCTGCCTGACAATGCATTGCCATCATCCTGGGCTTTTTTCCAATTTTGACCATCCTCACTAATATACCAAGATGCTGTTACGTTATCGGTCCAGGGATCAAAAAGAGACTTAATAGCTGTAAACGAAAGTTGATAGTCTTTGTCTGATACGGTGTTCAGACTGAGGGGTTGTTGCGTGAAGCCACCGACAAACACAAATCTACCAACTGAAAATGGATCCACACTCGGTGTGCCCTTGGGGACAACATTGTCGTCTGCATGACCAGTAATGGGTAACAATAGTGACACTAATATGAACATGATGATACTCAACCACACGCGTTTAAACTTCATGTTGATTTACAGTCCTTATCCTTACTTTTTCGGGTGGCGACGACTGCCCATAAGATAACCAACGATTATGAGAATGAGCGCGCCGAGTACGCTAAGCAAAATGTATAGCCAAGTCCAGTTGTGGTGAATGTTCATATGCCGATTGACTTGACGCGCTGTTTGGCGGGTGACTGTGAAGTGGCGGCTTAAGTGCCAAATGTGTTTGCCTGATTTAGCGGTGAGTTTAAACGTGTAGTGACCTGGTTTTAACCGGTGCTTTGTAACGGGAACACCAAAATTAAAACTTGTTAGCGGCGCCATTTCGTAATGCTTCTTGGTAGTTTCGTACAGTAGATGCGAATTGCCGCGACGGTACACCTGTCCTGTGACAGTCATTTCGCCAAACATCACTGGTTGTGTATTGGCCACACTGGCGGTCACCTGCGATTGATAATGGTTGGTACTTGTTTTAATTTGATTCAACTTTAAATCTGGTGCTAACGTCAATGAGTCCGTTTCCTGTAAATTGACTCCCAAAGTCATGGCATAGTGGTTATTAATGCGGAAGTTTTTGCCGCTGGACAGCTGTTGTGCATGCTTATCGGTTACGTAAAAGGCGCCGACAATTTGACCCTTGAGTTGTTTGGCTGGTGTTTTAAGGACAAACGTAACGGGTTTAGCTTCATGGGGTTGAAGGGCCACATTGGCACCAGCACTGACTAAATCCGTAAAGGTATTATGTCCTGCGGGCTGCCGCTTTTTGTTAGGACTGTAGCTAATCTGACCGTTATCGCCGGTCCATGCGTTTGTCGGTATCACGCTCAACGTGCGTGCTTGCGATGAGGTGTTAGCGACAATTAGTGTCAACCGTTGCTCTAAAGACGGGTGAACCTTTAGATCGAAGTAGCTGACACTTTTATCGATTTGGTTATCAGGAATTTCAGCACGGACGGTAAAACCAGCGCCATTGCCAGTAGATGCTGCATTAACTGACGCCAGCGATAGTAAGAGGACGGCGAATAATGAAGCAAGTAATAATCCGAAATAATGTGTTCGATTAGGGGATAAACCGGACATACAAACACTCCTTTAATATAGTTGGCATTGCACTGAAACCCGTTTTGTCTGAGGACAAAACGGGCACGGTGAGTTGTTTAAGAGGTAGTGTAAATAAAAGAGTTAGGCTTTTGGCGCGTTAGCAGTAGGAACGTTAACCAAATTCCAGTATAAAGTGCCTTGATAAACACCCGTTGCGACATTAGTTTGTTTGCTGATGGTGAGACTATCACTCTTGGTGTCTGCGTAAAGTGCTTCGTTGAAGCCTTGACCGGTACCCTTATCAGCCGTCCAAATGGCGGTTTCTTGAGTGCCAGTGCTATTATCGTTTATTGATGATGCAGTAAGCGTGATTGCATTTGGTTTGGCAACGTCTCTATCGCCTTTTGAACTGGTTGCATTTAGTGCCAGTTTTGCATTTGCAATGGTGTCAGAACTTTTAGTGTTTTTGAATTGGCCTAGTGAGGTCATCAGCTTCCAGCCATTGTTCGTGCCAGTGTAGTCGGCAACGTCAAGTTTACCGTTGTTGTTACCATCAAAATTGTTGGCGCTGTTCACGGTGTTATCGCTGTAATTGACAGTGACGTCACCATTGATAATGTCTGCGACTTTGGCCGTTGACAAATTTAGGTTAGGCACGTGGTCAAGTGTTAAATCACCAGGTTTCACTTCAAATTGTGCAGTGGAGTGAGCTGAGGCGTTGCTAGTGCCATCAGCAATGAAACCTTGACCAACAGTCGTGACATTAGTGATGTTATTCGCGGCAGTACCTGGGCCATGGCTGTTGTCTGCTCCACGATCCGCGCTTACCGTGGCAGTGCTAAGCGTCAGTACTGCGAGGGTTGAAAAGAAGAATAAAGTTACCTTATGCATAATCGATAAATCCTCCGTTTGGCTTGCTGTGATGGTACTTTAACCATTAGAAATCATTATCTTGGCCGTCAATTAGTGTCGCTACGTAATTGAGGTGCAAAATAATCAACTTTTTTTGTAATGTCAGTATAGTGAGCAACTTAAGCTGCTTCAAATGAGGGCACAAGGTGATATTGATGAGAGGATAATTATTAAATCCGCTTTCATTTGTTTTTTTGACAAACAAAAACGCAGGCTTCTATGGTGAAGTCTGCGTTCCAATTGATGACAAAATAATGTGAAAAATGGTTGTTAAATGGCTTTACATCGGCCTTTATAAATAAATAAATTTACGTTTATTTATTTTGTGATTTGCTGGCTTGATTATCACCGGCGAATACATTTGGATAATGTCTGTTGCCTACGGTTGTCAACATTGACACACTCGCCGTGGGACCGGCTCAAGCCCGAAGTTCATGGTCTTTCACCTCGTCGCAAAGCCTCATGAACTCCCGAATCTCTGCGACCGTCCGTAACCTAAATTCGGGAACCCACCGAATTACCGGTTTGGTATCAATGTTGTCACCCTCCAGCTCACATAGTAGCCAGTTTAAGCAGATATCAGTCCATGGCAAACGGTGTTTACAATGGTTTACTGATTTGTGAAAGTAGTGGAGCTGACGGGAAACAGAGTTTCGTGTCGGCAACACTTGGCGGCGAGAATTTGGCCGCTTAGTGTTGTGGGATGACTTATGAGACGTGGGTTTCGGCTCATAATCAAGGCCGAAAACCGTGACTTGTGCGGGTTGAGACCGGTCCTCATGGAAAGGCGTTTCCAGTCAGTGTAACGGCATTAAGCTGTTGAGACTGTCGATAATTAATAATGTTAGTTGTTCACTAATTTGCTGTGACGAATCCCGTAGCCGAAGTAAATGAGCATCCCGAATGCAAACCAAATCAAGGAAGCCACCCAGGTTTCTAGTGGCAACCGGAATAGCAATAACATGCAGGCCAAGCCGGAAATGATTGGTAGGACAGGGTACCATGGGACACGGAAGCCGTCTGTGTGATTGATATCCTTTCGGCGACGAAGTGGGATGACACCGAATGAGACAAAGGTGAAAGCAATCAGCGTTCCGATGTTAACCAAGTTTGTCAGCTGTTCTAGTGGGACTAAACCAGCCATGATTGCGATAAGCACGGTGACCGTTGTCAAACTAGCAGTTGGATTACCACTTTTTTTGTTAACGTTGCCCAGCCATTTGGGCAGAAGGCCATCACGGCCAATGGAGTATACAAGGCGTGAAGAAGAGTAGATCATGGCCAGCATCATCGTGAACATACCGGCAAGTGCACCGATTGAAACGAGGGCAGCACCCCAGTTTTGACCAACCTGTTGTAGAGCAAAAGCAACTGGATCAGCAACGTTTAAACGTTTGTAAGAAACTAGGCCAGTTAGGACGACGGAGACAGCAATATACAGGATAGAAGCGACAATCAAAGTTCCGATAATTCCAATTGGCATGTTTCGTTTGGGATTCTTAACTTCGGCAGCAGAGGCAGCGACCACGTCAAAACCTAAGAAAGCGAAAAATACTGCTGAGGCTCCCGCTAGTACACCGCCTTTGTAAGGAAAGAATGGGTGCCAGTTAGCCGGTTTTACATAAAATAGGCCAACTAGTACGAAGATTAGGATGATGACAATTTTAACGGCCACCATAATGTTTTGAACGCGTGTCGAGGTTTTCATGCCATTGCTGAGTAGCCAGGCAACGAACAGAACAATGAGGACGGCGACCAGATTAATATAAGTGCCGTGTGCAGGGTCAAACGCACCAGACAATGCAGTGGGCATATGGATGCCAAAACCTGAAATCAACGAGTTGAAATAAGCAGCCCACCCAGTAGACACGGCGGCCACAGACAGCATGTACTCTAGGACTAGAGCCCAGCCGAGAATCCAGCCGATAAATTGACCATAGACGACATTACCGTAAGAATAGGCGGAACCAGCGATTGGCAGGGCGGATGAAAATTCAGCGTAACACATAGCAGCTAGGCCACAAACGATGGCGGCGACCACGAAAGATAAGATAATGGCTGGACCGGATTTAGTTGCGGCGACTGTTCCGGGCAGAATGAAAATCCCAGTACCAATCACGGCACCAATGCCCAGTGCGACAAGATCCCACGCTGACATGGATTTAATTAGCCGACTGTCGGCATCAATATAGTTATCTAGTGATTCTTTTTTCAACATTTTGTCTAATATGGACATGGCGTTTCTCCTTTTTAATAAAAAACTGGTATTTTCAGCCCCTCGCCGAAAATACCAGTTAAATCAGTAATCAACCTCAAATAGATTGACACTAAAAAACCGTTTAGACGAAGGTCGTACAATCATCCAAACGGTATGAGTTCATTTTAAATAAACGTTAGCCGAATGGATGCAAACCGGAAGTTTACCGTGCTTGCATCCAACAGTCGATGCAAGCACTAGCCAAACAGACTAAACGCGAATGCGTATGTGTTGTAGGTTAGTGATTGTGTCATAAACGTTCTCCTTGAAGTATGAGAAATATTCTCATTTGATGACCATAACTATAACGATTTTTTTAGACATCGTCAACCGTTAATTTTTAAAGCAAAAACGGAGGGTGAACCTAATGTTTCGATTATGGAGCATTTTTAAACTCTGCGCTGATGGTGTAAACTTAACATCTGTGAGAAATTGAACGGAGGAAAACCATGAAGAAACGTGTCTTTGTCATTACCGGAGCAACCGGCACTGGCAAAACCACCGTCAGTGATTATTTGCGTGATTATTATCATATGCCTAAGGTAATCACACATACAACACGGCCACCCCGAAAGGGCGAAATGAACGGTGTCGATTATTATTTTGAAGATGATGCATCGTTTGATAAGAACCATTATTTAGAGCAAGTTGCTTATTCAGGTTACCGCTACGGCTCTTCCCATGAGGGGATCGATGCGGGGTTTGAGAAAAATCCTTACATCACGATCGTCTTAGATACGAAGGGTGCCATTACTTATGCGAAAGAGCTCGGTGATGAAGCAGTCATTATTTTCTTGACTGTTAGTCAGAATGAAGATTTGATTGATCGAATGACCAAACGTGGGGATGACACGGTGATGCTACAGGAACGGCTGGATAGTCCTGAGTATCGGCGTGACCTGACCTTGCCGGCGGAATTAAAGGATGTAGCGCATGTCATTGTAAATGACGATCTGGATTCAACAAAGAAAAAAATCGATACCTTGGTGACGGAAACCTTGAACTAGAAACTATTGTTTTGACTGATTTTCTGTTACACTACTTAATGGTAATCGTTACTTTTTAAAAACAATATAGATTGAAAATGTCATCAATGTACTGGAGGTCTTACCATGGCAGAAGATGTGAATACCGCGGTTGAAGTTTTGCAGAAACATCATCTAAAAATCACTAAACAACGACGAACGATGTTATCGTTTTTGTGCCAACGTCCAGATCATTATACGGATGTGACGAGTTTAGATGCGTACATGCGGGACTTTTATCCAGGGATGAGCCATGCGACCATTTACCGGAACGTCAAGGAATTTGAAGACCTGGGTTTGGTTGAGCAACAGGTAAACGGTGACCAAGCGCGTATCAAATTCCAGTGTGACTTCGCTAATATGCACCATCATCACTTTATCTGTCGTAATTGCGGAAAAGTGACAGAATTGACCATGTGTCCAATGGACTTTTTTGCCAACCAGTTGCCAGGTGCCCAAATTGAAGGCCATCGTTTTGAAATGTATGGCCTGTGTGCGGACTGTGTCGCTGCTGGTGTAGAATGACATTGGTCTGAAGCAAACAAAACGAAAATCTTAAGTTCCATGTAAATCGAACCCGCCGACGTTTAACGCTGACGGGTTTTGTCTATACTATATGGTTGAATTGGTCTAGCAGCCAATGAACAAAAGATTTCGTTTCAGTGAGTAAGTTTTATAAATAAGGAGTTAGCTATGGATCATCGAATTCCACCGTTTGTGACCCCCGTTGCTGTTGTGTCGATCATTTTGGCGCTGTCCGCAACTAATATTGTGGTTAACAAAGTGACGAACACGTCTGAAGGGGCACCGGTCACAAGAACGGTAACTAATTCATCCGGCAGTTCAATCCAATCGTCGGATGATTCTAAAAAAGATAGTAATTCAAGTTCAAATAGTGAAAGTTCTAAGACTGACAGCACTGCTGACGAAAGATCTAGCAGCCAAACCACTGATGAGTCGACGCCAAGCACAACGACGAAGAGCAATAGTACGACTGGCGACAATGATGGTGGAACCGCGACTCGTCAAAGTAGCTCATCAGCCGCTGAATCAAGTGCAGCCAGTTCTTCTACAACTGCCAATTCTACGAACAATAATAGTGCTACAACAGGCAATACGGGTGCTAATACAGGCTCGTCTACCGCAACCACTACATCAAGTAGTCAATAGACGGTCATTTTTGATTTAGCAACTCTCATGAAAAAGTAAGTAGGTGACAACATGCTTAGTTTGCTCGACATGGCAAACCATTTTCTTGGTTATTTTAATGTCAACACAACGTTAAAGGGACGCATTTACACCATCTTGGGCTTTTTTGGCGATTGGTATTTGCTCTACATTGGGATTCGGTTTATTCAAAACCAGGGATACTTGCGTGGCGCATTGCTCATCTTGGTCTTCTTTGCCCTGATGTACTTTACACTGGTCAACTTCTTTTTTTATTTTCTCAAACGTCGGTTTGTACTCGACCCGTCTGAAAAGATTGCGGCCTTACTGGGCGATGAACGTTTAAAAGAACAGGAAAGTCGTTTCAATGAACACGGTCGATACGATCATTTTGCTCCGGCCACGGGGTTATATGATGAAAAGCAGGTCATTCCGGCTAAGGTTGAGTTGAATGGTACCAATCATAAGAACTTGGCTCAGATTGCCGCACAGTTACAGGCGGCGAACCTGTTACCTCAAGATTATGAAGGCCATAGTGACCAAGAAGTTTTGAACCAGGCTAAGGAGACCAATAAACCAGTGTTTGCAATCGGTGAGGGAACACCGTTACCTTATTTTGATCTGCGACAACAGGATGGTCATTTTGTAGTCTATGCGGGGATGAATCAGATGACGGCATTGCCAGTCGGTCGGGTAACACGGGTCGGCTTGTCGGATATTAAGCAAGCACATGAGCAGTTCAAACTATTTTTAGCCACTGCTGTTTTGCAAGGCGGGGTGGCTAAATCAGCTGGACGCTCTGGTGTCATTGAGCGACGTTTGCCATACACGGTCAAAGTTGAGGTTGCTTTCAGTGAAAAGAATGCGGCCTCCAATGCGACTAGTCAGAATTCGTCTGCCTTTTCTGAAAGTCAGACGTTTACTGAGGAACCAATGCGTTCTTTTGCAAAATCTGCTGAAAATGTAGATTCAGTTAACAACAGTTTGTCAAATAAAACGCCTCAAAATCGTCGAGAAAATCGATAATTTTGAGAGATTAGATTATCAATAAGAAAATATCGTGAAAACGGGCGTGTCGGAGCACAGTAGCTTTGACACGCCCTCTTATTAGGGTCTAAACTTAGTTAATGACCTTGAGAATTACACAACTTGTAATTCAACAGTTTAGGTTGAGATTATTTGAGGGTGAGGAACCGATTATGTCAATGATTGAATTTCACGACGTACAGAAGTATTACGGTGACTTTCATGCGTTAAAAGACATTAATTTAACGATGGAAGCAGGAGAAACGGTTGTGCTCATCGGGCCGTCAGGCTCAGGGAAGAGTACATTATCCCGAACAATTAATGGTTTGGAGCGAATCCAGAGTGGTCAGTTAATTGTTAATGGGCAGGATTTGGCTAATCCGAAGACGGATATGAACCGGATTCGGAAAAATGTTGGAATGGTGTTCCAGCACTTTAACTTGTATGAAAACAAGTCTGTGTTGGAGAACATCATGTTGGCACCTCGAATCGTGCTACATAGAAAAGAAGATGAAAACAAGAAGTTAGCCATGCAACTGTTAGACCAAGTTGGTTTGGCAGACAAAGCTAACAACATGCCATCCGAAATTTCTGGTGGTCAGGCACAGCGTGTGGCCATTGCGCGTTCACTAGCCATGCAGCCAAAGGCGTTGATTTTTGACGAGCCAACATCTGCGTTGGATCCAGAAATGATTGACGATGTGTTGGGTGTTATGAAGACAATTGCAAACGACTCAAGTATGACAATGCTGGTTGTGACTCACGAAATGGGCTTCGCCCGTGAAGTTGCTAACCGGGTTATCTTTATGGCGGACGGGCAAATTCTTGAAGATGATGCAACGAAGGAATTCTTCGATCATCCAAAAGAGGAACGTGCCCGTCAGTTCCTGAGCAAGATCATTAACCACTAATTTGGAAAGAGTGTTGCCCAATTCCGGGTGAACCCGAGCAACAACGTGAATGGTGAAATTGAACTAGCGGTCTTTGCTAGGGCAGTTTCAGCTTTCGGGTTGTGCACAGGATTCAGGAGTTGGGTGCACGTTTAGAAAGTGTTGCCGAGGCCCGGATTCCGAGTTTTAGGCACACAATTATGGAGGCACTGTCATGAAGAAACAATTCAGACTTGCGACCTTATTAGTGGCGTTGGGCGCGTTGATGCTGACATTGAGTGGTTGTGGAAAATCACTGTCACAACAAAACGTTCTGCAAAATGATCGCAAGGCAAATACAATTACATGGGGTGTTAAGGCCGACACCAAGCTGTTTGGTTTGATGGATGTTCGTGATAATCAAATCAAAGGGTTTGATGTGGACATGGCTAAGCACATTACCCGGCATATCCTCGGCAAAAAGGGGAAAGCTAAGTTTATTCAAGTGACGTCACAGTCACGGATTCCATTGTTGAAGAATGGGAATATTGATGCCATTATCGCCACGATGACGATTACGCCTCAACGTGAAAAAGTTGTTGGCTTCTCGAATTCGTACTTTGATGCCGGCCAGTCGCTACTGGTTCCAAACGGCAGTAAGATCAAGAATGTCAATGATTTAAACAAACCTGGGACAACTGTTTTGGGGGTTGTTGGTGCGAACTCAGTTCAAAACATTAAGAAGTTTGCGCCTAAGGCCCGTGTCTTGGAACTCCAAGATTATGCTCAAGCATTGACGTCTCTGAAGGCTGGTCAAGGGGTTGCCTTAACTACTGATAACGGGATCCTTTATGGGATGGCCGTTCAGAACCCCGGCTTTAAAGTTGTCGGCGGAACATTCACCAGAGAGCCTTATGGGGTTGCCGTTAATAAAGGTCAAAAGCCATTTACTAACGAGGTCAACAAGGCCATCAAGGAAATGGAAGCTGACGGCGAATATAATCAATTAATTAAGAAATGGTTCGGTAACGTGCCTGGATTTAACTACAAGGAGCTGGAGCGATAATGATTACTATTTTATCTGATCATTGGCAAGAGCTGTTGACCGGTCTGGGTTGGACACTATTATCCAGTGTCCTGGCGTTGATTTTCAGTCTGATTATCGGTTCATTATTTGCCATCATGGAAGTGACGGAAAGCAAAGTGGCACGCACGATTGCCCGGATCTATATTGAAATTTTCCGGAACATTCCATTACTGGTTATTACGAGTTTCTTCTACCTTGTCATTCCAATGTATGTCGTTAAAGTTAACGGCTTTACTGCTGGGACGATTGGGCTAACAATTTACACATCAGCGTTCATCGCTGAAACGGTACGGTCAGGGATTCAATCTGTTGACCCAGGCCAAATGGAAGGTGCTCGGGCGAACGGATTGACGTTCTGGCAAGCGATGTCAAACGTCATCTTGCCACAAGCATTCCGTTTGGTTATTCCCCCACTTGGTAACCAGTTCGTTAACTTGGTTAAGAACTCATCCGTGTTGGCCTTTGTTGCCGGGTTTGATTTAATGTATCAAGCCAACAACATTGCATCCATCACGTTTGATACGATTAACAGTTATATGGTTGTCGGGGTGTTGTACCTGATTATCACGATGCCAATCAGTTACTACATGCGTTATCTAGAGAAACGCTTAGCGTAGAAAGGGGAGCTAACAGATGAAATCATTTATTGATGCCTATTCATGGATCAACCTCCGTTACCTCCTCGAAGGGCTGTGGATTACTGTTGAAGTGTCCGTTGCATCCGTGATTTTAAGCTTTATTCTCGGTTCATTTTTAGGAATTATTCGGTACACAAAAATTAAGTATGTTTCGGCGATTGTCGGTTTTATTATCGATCTTATTCGGAACTTACCACTGTTGCTGATCATCTTCTTCACTTACTTTGGGTTGCCAAACTTCGGATTCAAACCCGAAATTATTCCAGCAACAATCTTAGCGATGACCATTTTCGAATCCACCATGTTGGCCGAAATCATTCGGTCCGGGATTCAGGCGGTTCCAAATGGTCAGATGGAAGGTGCCCGGGCAAACGGATTGACGTACTGGCAGGCCATGTTCCAGATTATTCTGCCACAAGCCTACAAAAAGATGATTCCTGCGTTGGTTAGTCAGTTTATTTCACTGATCAAGGATACGTCGCTGGCAACGATTATTGTGTTACCAGATTTGACGTACCACGCACAAATTATTTATGGACAGAACGCCAACTACATTATTCCAATGTTCTTAGCACTTGCTGTGATGTACTTTATTGTATGTTACGGATTGTCTGTTTTGGCCAATTACATCGACCGTCGTTTAGCTTAATTCGGTTCAAATATCATTTTTGCCATCAATCAACTGTTCTATGACAATGATTGATGGTTTTTTTGTGCCTTAAGGGATGGGGACGGGAACCTGCCGCTTCCGGTGGTCAGCATTGACACGCTCGCCGTGGGACCGGTTCAAGCCTCCCAAGTTCGGAGTCTCTCACCTCGCCGACAAGCCTCGTGAAGCCCACGAGTCTTGTCGACCGTCCGTATTGTAAATTCGAGAAAACCATTCGAATTAACAACACCTTCACGGGTCGGTATCAATGCTGACCACCTAACGCTTTGTTCGTGGTCTAAGGGCTGCATGCATGATAACTAGTTGAAATCAAATAAAGTTAAATAAATATTTCTTTTGTGGAAAAAGTGCTATTCTAATTGAAAATTAATCTTTAGAATTCTTACATATTATTTTTGCTTAAGGGGTGACGGGGATGGAGATTCAATTAGATCAGGTTCGCAAAGATTATGGTCGTACGGAGGTTTTACACGGTGTGTCTTTTTCATTGCCACTGGATACTGGCAATGTCTTTGGCTTGATTGGACCAAATGGGGCAGGAAAATCAACCTTAATGCGGTTGCTCAGCGGGATTACGACCATCAATGGTGGACAGCTGAGGTTTGATAATCAGGTTGATTCACACTATGACAAGTGGGCTCAGCGCAATTCACTGTATATTCCGGCTGGTGATCGTGGATTACGAAATAAATTAACGCCAATGGAGAATCTACGCTATTTTAGTGCCATTCGGTGTGTGTCATTTAAAGATACACAGGCAAGAATGCTGGCCAATGCCAAGCTGTTTGATGCGGAAAGTCTGATGAATAAAGAGTTTGATCAAATGTCGACTGGTCAAAAGAAAAAGGCAACATTACTCGTCGCCATTTCGTTTGATACACCGATGTTATTATTGGATGAACCTTCAAATGGCCTGGATATGTCTGCACAAGTCGATTTAATGAAGCTGGTCGACTCTGTTGCTAAAAAGTCGCAGCATACGATTATTCTGTCTTCCCATGATCCAGTACTAATGAGTGAAGTGACCACACAGTATATATTTGTGAATGAGGGGACTGTGATTAAAACGGTCGATCACAGTTTGTCGGAAGCGGAATTGCGGCAAATGTATGAACAACTTTATCAAAAGGCGGTGATTCGATGAGCGTACGTGAATTGGGCACCATGATCTGGGTTGAAGTAACGATGCAAATGAAGACGGACATCAAATACTTATCATCGACCGTGAGTGAGTTTATTCTTTATACTTTTGCATATTTAGCGGTAGTGATCTTTGGAGCAGTGAAGGGCATGAACGCTTTTTATCACACAAATCTTGGCGTTGTCATGATCCTAATTGGTTTTATGTTTTGGAATATGGGCGTGGTGGCAATGGACGTGTCGACTCTGTTTATTGAGACAGGGGCACGAACGGGTATTCTAGAAACGGAAATTCAATCCCGCTTTTCGCTGTGGTTCATTGCACTAGTTCGCAGCTGGGTCACTGATATTTATTACTTTGTGTATCTACTTATTTTGAGTGTGATCACAGCATTTGTTATTTCTGTTCCAGTCCTGCAATTAGTTAAGGCTGACGTCCTCGTATTTGTCATCGCCATTATTTCAAACGTCGGCATGTTAGGGATCGGGCTGCTATTTGGGGCCGGTTCGTTGAGATTTAAGCGAGTGGGTAACTGGAGCAGCATTCTTCAGTCAGCAATATTATTCGTGGCAAACGTTGCGATGCCGAATTACTTTGGTGCCCAGTTGTTATTGCCGTTTGGTGCCGGTATTGAAATCACAAGGCACTTGTTCCTTGGACAATCAGTATCGCTTAATCTAATTGGAATTTATTTTGGCGTAAACGTCATCTGGTTTGCTCTGGGCTTAGTCATTTTTCGCTACGCAATGCAGAAAGAGCGGCGCATTGGCAGTTTTGACCGATTTTAAAATAAACGAAATGGATGCGGACATTAAAAATGTCCGCATTTTTTTGAGTTATCACTTGCAATTACTTTGTTACGCACTATAATAATGGTATACAAATTACTTAAACACAAATAGTAATGCAATTGAAAGAAGGATGACGTTTATGCGGAATGATGAAATGAGAGATATGCAGCTAATCAGTAATGGCGGTGTTTGGTCTGAACTGGAAATTGATGAGCTGAGTCGCCGCCGTCAACGAGGAAGAAATCAATCCAAGCGTTGGTAAAAAGAAAAATGTGGGTTTGATGAAAACTGACCAACAGTACAAAATTAAAAAGTTTTAACTTGAATCCTTCACTGACTGTTTGAAAGTCAATCAGTGAAGGATTTTTTGCTTGATGAAAATGCTGTTGTACTAGCATTTGTTTAACATCGCAGTGATTGAAAGAGCTGCTTACTATTAGTTACTGATGATGTGGGGATAAACAGGGCTGCATTTCTGCTTGTAAATTAGAATTTGATTAGTTATACTCTGTCTAATGACTTTTTAATCTTACGAATAAGACTGTGTTCATCATACATAACGGGCAATGTTTGATGCACTTGAATGCGGTTGAAGAAATGAGGGAGTAGCATGGCAGATGAAGAGAACCATTTTCTAAAAATCGAAGACGTCAGTACAGCTTTTAAGATTCAAGGTAAATATTACCCAGCTGTATCTGACGTCTCTTTAGATATCCACAATGATGAGATTGTTGCCATTGTGGGGGAGTCCGGATGTGGTAAAAGTACTTTAGCAACGACGATCATGGGCCTGCATGATCCTGCTGAAACCAAAATTGGTGGCAAAATTGAGTTTGAGGGTCAAGACCTGTTGACACTCAATGAAGACCAGATGAACAAGATTCGTGGTGCCAAAATTGGCATGATCTTCCAGGACCCGTTATCAGCGTTAAACCCACTGAAACGAATTGGTGATCAAATTCAAGAAGGCTTGGATTACCACACCAAGATGACTGAGGCTGAAAAGAAGGCCCGTGTGCTTGAGTTGGTTAACCAGGTTGGGATTCCTCATCCAGAGCGGGTTATCCGTCAATTTCCACATGAATTATCTGGTGGGATGCGTCAACGTGTGGTTATCGCCATCGCGATTGCCTGCAAACCAGATCTGATGATTGCTGATGAACCAACCACCGCCTTGGACGTTACCATTCAAGCTCAAATCTTGGACTTACTTAAAGATATTCAAAAAGAAAACCATGCCGGGATCATTTTGATCACGCATGATTTGGGCGTTGTCGCTGAGACGGCTGATGAAGTTGCTGTTATGTATGCTGGTCAGGTCGTTGAAAAGGGTTCAGCTAAACAGATTTTTGATAATCCGCTGCATCCTTACACGCGGTCATTGTTACGTTCAATGCCACAAAAAGACAGTGAAAATGACGATCTGTATGTCATTGAAGGTTCTGTTCCTTCATTACAGAAGATGCCTCAAGACGGCTGTAAGTTTGCCCCACGGATCCCATGGGTTCCTGAAAGCGAACATGAAGCGCACCCAACGATGCATGAAGTTGAACCGGGACACCGTGTCCGCTGCACCTGCTACAAAAACTTTAAGTTCCAAGACGAAGCTTAGAATGGGGGAGAGTAAATGAGTTTAATTGAAGTTAAAGACCTAGAAGTTCATTACCCAATCCGTTCTGGGTTTTGGAACAGAGTAACAGATGAGGTGCTGGCTGTGGACGGCTTGAGCTTAAACATTGAAGCTGGTGAAACCTATGGACTTGTTGGGGAGTCTGGATCTGGTAAGTCAACAACTGGCAAATCAATTGTTGGACTAGAAAAGCCAACAAGGGGGCAGATCCTTTATAAAGGCAAGGATATTACCAAGCCTCGCAATCGTCGTGAACTAGATTACAACCAAGATGTGCAGATGATTTTTCAGGATTCATTATCTAGTCTGAATCCGCGTAAACGGATTGAAGATATAATCGCCGAACCAATTCGTAACTTTGAACATCTTGATAAAAATCAGGAAAAATTAAGAGTTTTGCAATTATTAGATATTGTCGGCCTAGATGCCGACGCATTATACAAGTATCCTCATCAATTTTCAGGTGGTCAGCGACAACGTATTGGTGTGGCACGCGCGGTTGCCACTAATCCTAAACTGATTGTGGCTGATGAACCTGTATCGGCACTTGACCTGTCCGTTCAGGCCCAAGTTTTAAACTTTATGAAACGAATTCAGCGTGATTTCGGAATCTCCTACCTATTTATCTCTCATGATCTTGGTGTCGTCCGTCACATGTGTGACAATATTGCGATTATGCACCGTGGCAGATTGGTTGAAATTGGGACACGAGATGATATTTATAATCACCCAATGCACATTTACACGAAACGGTTACTTTCCGCAATTCCAGAAACCAGTGTTGAAGGCCGTGCAGAAGCCAGAGCACATCGTGAAGCAGTTGAACGGGAATTTCAGGAGAACCAATCCCGATACTACGATAAGGACGGCAAGGTTTTGCCATTAGTAGACGTTACGGATACTCATAAAGTCGCTTTACCAGCGGATGAAATTGATAAGGAGGACAAGTAATATGTGGAAAACAGTTTTGCGTCGTGTCCTCATTATGATTCCGGAAGTCATTGTTTTAAGTGTATTAGTGTTTTTACTGGCAAAGGCGATGCCTGGAGATCCATTTACAGGTAGTATCGGTCCACATACGAGTGCCGCGCAAATACATCAATTAAAAGTGCAAGCCGGATTATATAACCCTTGGTACCAACAATATTGGAATTGGGTTGTTCACTTATTTCATGGGAATCTTGGGACTAGTTTTCAGTATCAGGAACCTGTTACCAGAATCATTGGTGAACGTGCAATTAACACAGTATGGTTAGCGCTTTTTACAATGGTATTAACTTATGCAATTGCAATTCCAATGGGACTCTACGCTGGTCGTCATCAGAACCACATTGGAGACAACATTATTCGTGTTTACACGTTTGTAACGATGGCCATTCCTCCATTTGTTATCTTATTAATTGCATTATGGATTTTTGGATATGTATTAGGCTGGGCGCCAACCACTGGTTCTGTGAGTGCGACAGCAAGTGGAACGATGGGGACGGTTTTGTCCCGTTTGCAACATATCATACTTCCAGGACTTGTCGCTTCATTAACAGGTACAGTGAATATTGTTCAATACTTGAGATCCGAAGTTATTGATGCGAAACACTCTGACTACGTTCGAACAGCTCGTTCAAAGGGTGTACCAACGACAAACGTATTTCGGCATCATATTTTAAGAAATTCGTTACTCCCCATCGCTGCCTTTGCTGGTTACTCAATTACTGGACTTTTGGGCGGGTCAGTGGTTACTGAAATGATCTTTTCATACCCAGGTATGGGACTTCTTTTCTTGAACTCCATTTCATATCGTGACTATACAGTTATTACTGCGCTAGTACTGTTATATGGATTGTTAAACCTTTTAGGGACGCTATTGTCTGATATCATTTTGACGGCTGTAGATCCTCGTGTAAGGGTTCAGTAAGAGAGGAGGAGAAAAATGTCACAAAATCAACTGGATAATCAATCATCAATTGATAAAGCAGACCTGGAAAAGCTTTCCAAAGAAGCAGAGCAGGAAGCCGCACCTTCGTCTTTACGAATTGTTTGGAACGAATTTAAAGCCGACAAGGTTGCTTTAACAGCGGCCGTTATTATTGTAGTGTTTATTTTATTCGTGATGATTGCGTCTTTATTTATTAATCAAAGCCAAGCCATGTCCACAAATATCATGGATTCATATGACAAGCCTTTTTCTCAATTTATTTTAGGAACCGATCAGGGTGGTCGATCTGTTGCTAAAGAATTAATTATGGGTTCAAAAAATTCCATCGGTATTGCAATTGGATTAACGGTTATTTCTTCAACGTTTGGGATTGTTTTTGGTTTAGTTTCTGGGTATTTCGGTGGAATCGTGGATAACATCATGATGAGATTCTATGACTTTATGATGATGTTACCAATTTTGCTGTTTATCATCGTCGTAGTGACAATAATACCGAGCTACAATGCGATTACGTTAACGTTAATTTTAAGTGTATTCTATTGGCTTGGAACTGCACGTTTGATTCGTGCTAGAACCATGTCTGAATCAAAAAAAGACTATGTATCTGCTTCCAAGACTTCAGGTACTAGTACTTTTAAAATCATTTTCAGAGAAATCATGCCTAATATTTCATCACTAATTATTGTGGATACCATGCTTTCTTTCGCTGAAAATATTGGTGTTGAAACGACACTGAGTTTCTTAGGATTTGGGTTACCAAATGGTACACCTTCGCTTGGGACAATGATTTCAAATGCCAATGATCCAAACAATATTACGCAGTATTGGTGGACCTGGTTGATTGCTGCTATTGAAATCATTATTCTAACTATTTCTATCAGTTATGTTGGTCAAGTTATTCGGCGTGCCAGTGATGCCTCACAACGACTAAGTGATGATTAAGCAAAATGAGAACTTTTTTAATATAGTTCTTTACAAATTCTAATTTAAGGGTAGAATGAGTTTTGTTAATTATTTGATTCATATTTGTTCATAAGGTTTTGCATTTCTTGGGAGGACGAGTTCATGAAAAAAAGTAAACTAGCTTTGGCTGGGGTAGCGGCACTATCAGTTGTTACTTTGGCCGCATGTTCGAACGGAAGTAGCAGTTCATCACAACCTACTACTGCTGTTAAAATGCCACAATCATATAGTGGCTCTGGCAAGATTGATCAAAACGGCACTATTAAGGCTGCTGAGGTTAACGACGCACCCTTCAAGGGTTTGACTGATGAGGCGTTAATTTCTAATGCTGAAGACTCAGACGTTTTCGGACCAGGTTTACAAGGTCTTTTCAATACTGATAAGAACTACAACTATAAAGATGGCGGGCCGGCTAATATTAAATTAAGCCGTGCGGCTAAGACACTGACAATCACTCTTCGTAGTAATTTAAAGTGGTCAGATGGTTCACCAGTTACTGCGAAGGATGTTGAATATGCCTACGAGGTTTTAGGTAACAAAGATTCAACGTCACAACAATTCAGCGCTAACCTTGAAAAGATTAAAGGTATGACTGCTTATCATCAAGGAAAGTCATCTACTATTTCCGGTATTGAAATGCCAAATGGTGAAAAGGGCAAAAAGGTTGTTATTCATTACACAGCTGTTAACCCATCCATGACTCATTCCGGTAACGGATTTGTCTGGGAATATGCTGAACCATATGAACATATTAAGAATGTGCCAATCAAGAAATTAGCTTCATCTTCTGAAGAACGTAAAACACCGCTCTTCTACGGACCATATAAACTTAAGAAGGTTGTAGAAGGTGAATCCACGTCATGGGTTCGGAACCCATATTATTGGGGCAAGAAAGCTAACGCTAAGGCAGTTACCATTAACGTTGTTTCAACTTCGGCTGCTGCCTCAGCCTTCAAATCCCATAAATATGACTTCACAGTTGGTATTCAAGGGATTGCAAACTCACAGTATCCAAACGTTAAGAAGTTAAGCGATTATACAAATGTCGGAACTCCACAATTAGGGTACGGTTACCTTGGGTTTATGGTTGGTCATATGGACAGCAAGACCGGCTCAAACGTCATGGATAAGAGTAGTAAAGTTGCCAACAAGAGTCTGCGTCAGGCTATGGCTTATGCTATGAACACAGATGCTGTTGAAAAGAAGTTTGGTAACGGCTTGGGTAAACGTGCAACTACGTTAATTCCAAGTGGTTTTAGTCAATATCATGACAAGAGTGCAAAGGGCTACCCTCTGAATATCAAGAAAGCCAATAAACTCCTTGATGATGCCGGATACAAGAAGAAAGGCAAGTGGCGTCAAACCCCTGATGGTAAAAAGTTGGTTCTTCACTTTGCTGCCATGAAGTCTGGTACAACGCATGAGCAAACGATTCAAAACTACTTGCAACAATGGCATAAGATTGGTCTTGATGTTCAATTAACTGGTGGTAAGACAATGGAAATGAATGCGTTCTATGACGCTATTCAGGCTCCAAAGCCACCAAAGAACGTTGATTTCTTCGAAGCTGCATGGTCAACTGGTACCGAACCAACGCCAACCATGTATACTGCGGATGCACCGTTTAACATGGGTCACTTTGTATCTAAAGAAAATACTGATTTGATTAACAACATCAACAATCAGAAGGCTTTCAAGGACTCATATCGTAAGACTCAGTTTAACAAGTGGCAGGAATACATGAACCAACAGGCAGCATATGTTCCTGAAAGTGAGACTTTGACTTGGACACCTGTTAACCATCGTGTTAAGAACTTTACTTACAGTCCGGCACATAACAATACTGCATGGGCAGAATACGGTGTTACATCATCGAATCCTAAATAAGGAATAATCGGCTGTGATTATTCTGCTGTTGCCGAGAATGCAATAGTTATTAAAGCGTCAGCTCAATCAATTGTAATTGATTGGACTGACGCTTTTTTTAGAAAAAGGGGGTATTAATATATGTTTGATCTTTTGAAAAACAAAAGATTTTATGTATCACAAGTAGACGAACGCGACTGTGGTGTTGCCGCACTTTCAATGATTTTAAAGCATTTTAAATCATATGTTTCGATTGCTCATCTAAGGGATTTGGCTAAAACTAGTATGGAAGGTACAAGTTTGCTGGGGATTACAACGGCAGCCGAGAGCTTCGGTCTGAATACGACAGCAGTTCAAGCTGATATGTCTCTGTTTGATATGAGCGGTATTCCTTATCCTTTTATTGCACATGTTAATGTTCGGGAAAACTTGCAACATTTTTATACAGTTTTTGGAAGCATAGGCGATCAAATAATTGTAGGTGATCCTAATCCATCCATTGGTATGACAAAGATTAAAAAAAGAAAATTTGAAAAAGAGTGGGATGGATACTCTGTTTTTTTTGAACAGGGTAAAGACTATAAAATAGTTAAAGAAAAAAGGCATACACTCTGGGAGTTAGTTCCCGTTCTAAACAAGCAACATGCTCTAGTTTCACAAATCATTTTGTACTCGTTATTAATTACTTTGGTTAGTATACTTGGCTCATACTATTTACAGGACTTGATTGATACTTTAGTGCCAGGTAAACAATTCACTTCACTTGAGATTGTGTCGATGGGCTTGATAGTTGCTTACGTAGTGCAGCAGTTATTATCTTTTTTGCAGAATTACTTAATGGCCCTGATGAGTAAGAGATTGTCGACAGATATAATTTTAAGATATATACGACATCTTTTTGAGCTTCCAATGAATTTTTTTGCGACGAGAAGAATTGGCGAAATTGTTTCCAGATTTACGGATGCAAATCAAATTATTGATGCATTAGCCAATACGATAACGACAGTTATTTTAGACGTTGGTATTATTGCTGTTATGGGCAGTGTATTGATTTTTCAAAACTTTAAGCTCTTTTTGATATCGATAATTGCTATTCCCCTTTATGCTTTAATTATTTTTGGATTTGTTAAGTACTTTAACCACCTAAACAATGAAAGAATGCAAGCAAATTCAATGCTTAGTTCCTCGATCATTGAAGATTTAGATGGTATTGAAACCATTAAATCGTTAAATAGCGAGGGCGTATCTTTTTATAAGATACGCCATGAGTTTTCAAATTTACTAAATCAAACTTTTTCTTATCAAGTAACAACCTTTGTTCAAAATAGTTTAAAGGCTTGTTTAAAGCTCGTATTAAGTGTTTGTGTTTTATGGTATGGATCGATATTAGTCATGGAAGAAAATATGTCTATGGGTGGGCTTATTACGTTTAATGCTTTATTAATTTATTTCACAACACCTATGGAATCGATTATCAATTTACAAACTAAACTGCAAACTGCTCGAGTTGCCAACAATCGTTTGAATGAAGTTTACCTGGTAGAGTCAGAGTTTAAGAATCAAAATGCCTTTCAAAATACTGATAAAAAATTGAAGTTAAATGAAATCCATTTAGATCATGTCAGTTTTCGATATGGATTGATGAATTATGCTTTAAATGACATCAATTTGTTGATTCCGGCAGGAAGCAAAGTTGCCCTGATTGGCGTCAGTGGTTCCGGAAAATCAACTCTGGCAAAGCTTCTGACAAGGTTTTATGAGCCTGAAAAAGGACGAATTCGGTTAGGAAAAGAAAATTTAAATAGTGTTGGTAAGAAGCTGCTAAGGGCAACAATCAACTATTTACCGCAAGCCCCATATATATTCACTGGATCTATTGAAGACAATTTGGTATTGGGATGTACAGCGGGGTCAGTTACAGAAGAAACAATGAATTGGGCCCTAAAAATAGCGGATATATACGATGATATTGAGAAAATGCCACTGAAAATGAAAACTGAGATTACATCGGATGGTGGTGGATTATCTGGAGGTCAACGTCAAAGAATTGCAATTGCAAGAGCGGTGCTCGCTGATGCGCCAATTATGATCTTAGATGAATCGACAAGTAATCTCGACGTGATTACGGAGAAAAAAGTTATTTCGAATCTTTTGTCCTTGAAAGACAAAACGATTATCTTTGTAGCCCATCGTTTAACTATTGCCGAGAAAGTTGACCAAATAGTAGTTATGAAAGATGGAAAAATTGTAGAACATGGTACACATGATTCGCTTAGAAATAAGGATGGATATTATGCCGAACTTTTAAATGCGTGATGTAACATGACACATGGCTCTGTACAGGAGGTAAAAAACCTTCGATTGCTAGTGACAGGCTTTGTAACTAGATCCAATTCGCGCTTTTATCAAATGTTTCCTTGATTGTAAAAATAAAATTTATGTAAGTATCAATAAAACGTTGACATTAAAAAATGATGAGACTATATTGATAATTATATTAGAGAATAACAACGCCGGCGTTGCAACTTTAATAAATGGATTATTGAGTTTATGCTACTTGCAATTGTTAATTTAATATTAGTTAAGGGAGCGTGCTTTTATGAATAAGATTAGTACATTTTCAAACCTTTCTAGGAACGAACAAGCAGAAATTTATGGTGGTGCTGGTGAACGTATGTATAAGCAGGCTCGGATGGATGGTTTTCCGGTAGCAAATGATTAGTGACTAAATGCATATTGTTAATGTGCAATATGTATATTTATTAAGACTTAAAACAATTTGCTTTTTTAGGAGAAATAATTATGACTAAATTAAATGCTAAAAAATTTGATGCTTGTATTTTTACAAGTCTGTGTGTACGTCAGCAAGAAAAAATTATTGGCGGTGGCGAAGTGGCAGATCAAAAGCTATTGCAAATTATGGAGTAGTGATAGGATATTGTCTTTGACAAAGTACAATTTTTGTAGATTTCCTCGTGGATTACTAGCTTAACCGAGATGTTTTTAAATGCATTTGTGGTCGTTACATCTTCAGTACGGGTTTTTCATTGAAAATCAAAGGCTTAAATCTTTGCACCTGAAAAATTATATGGTTAACAAATATTAGAAATTCTTTTATTTCAAAGCGGAGGCAATTGAATCACTATGATGAATGCATTTGTGGAAGTTGATAAAAAAGAACAGGCAACTGTTATTGGCGGCGGCATAGTCACTCGAACCCAAGAGAAAATGGTCTTGAATGAGCACACCATTTTCTAACCTTAAATGTTAGGAATTAAACACATTTGCCAGATTGGATAAATCCATTATCGAATAATGTGCAATTATTAAGAATGCTAAAAGAGGTAATTGATATGATTGAAAACAATGCTATCAAGAGTCCAGAAGATGTGTTTACCAATGTTTCTAAGGATGAACAAAGTAAAGTAGTTGGTGGAGGAGATCATAGGTTACACTTTGCACCGGTTGGCGTATATCCTGCAGATAACTGATTATTAGGAAACGCTAAGTTGATCACGGTTATTATCATGTACAAATTATTATTGACACTTCCGATAGTTAAATCAAACTATTGTGTAGTGTCTTTTTTGTCAAAAGAGTTAATTGATTATAGGAACTTAAATTGTCAGCACTTAATAACAGACCGTCTTTTTAACTGGTAGTTTTGGATCTAAGGTTGCTTGCTGTTTTTTTGACGTTTCTTCGTTGACGGTACTTGATCTGTTTGTTGATTAGGATCGACTGGTTCTGACTTTGTGCCAAATAGCTTTTTCGTCAGATAATTAATCGTTTCGGCTTGTTGCTGAACCTTAGCGGTCAGCTCAGCGATTTGTTCTTGTTCAGTTGTCATTGCGAGTAACCCACATTTCTTTTGATTGAATATGGGTCCGTGTACACAAGTCTTTTCGTGGTGTACTAAATTAACGAATCGTGGCGTCTAACAGCCGTTCACTGAGTAAGCGTGAGAATTGCTAACCATTCAATTTGGAATGGTCGCCTGATTAGTCGGTCACTGAAGTCGACCCTCTTCAATCCGTTTATATAACAATAAAATTCCGTCGCCATCCCAATAAAGCGCTTTGTATCGATCCTTGCGCGGTGCCGCAAAAGAGATAGAGTGAACGGTTATATGGATCTAATTCAAACTGTTGTTGAACGATGGCTGTTAGTCCATCGATGCCACGATGTAAGGCAGTCTTGCTACAGACAATGTAGATTTGTTTTATCGATGATTGATCAATGAGCATCATTAAACACCGCCTTCAATAAGGCATCGACTAGATAGCTATTGGCCTTGTTGTAAATAATAACTGTTTTATTTTGGCCTAACCGCAACTGCATCGCTTTGATTGGCGTCGTAGAAACCGATGTTTGATGATTTTGTGGCAATTCGATCTGAACAATTTCATGTTTTTCCATAAATAAAGACCTCACCAATTTGATTTGATGAGGTCCTTTTACCGACAATCGTGAGTATTTTATAGACGGTCGGTTATTGGGTGCTTACGTTAGCTTAGTTATCAATATTTATTGGAAAAAGAACCTGCTTAATTGCAGTTTTTTTAGATCAGTCTAATAAGTACATAATCTTGAAATATAATTAGAAAGATGTTACAGTTTCGCCAAGATATAGGAGTAGCTGATTACTAATTGCTACAAAGTAGTCAATATTTAGCGCATTCATTTTTCCTTGTGCATTTTGAAGTAGTCCAAGATTCATCGGGCCTTAAAGTATCTCGTCTGAATGCAGTGTAAGACTGTCGACCTTTATGCACCTTGATTATAAAGGCCGAATTTAAGATAATTTGTATATTTAGTCTTATTGCTCAATTTTTAGAAGTAAAATTAGTAACTTACTGAGAAGAAGGGAGATAATTATTATGATTGAACAAGCATTGAATTACGATTTAACAAAAAAGTTTAAAGTTATAAATCAGGAACAGCAAGAGGAAATAAAAGGAGGAGTGAATTTCACAATTCCTCGAGGGCCTTTGGAAGGCACGGGTTCATATGGACCTGGAGAGCCGCTCAAAGATGTAAACGATAATCCTGGATGGTGGTGGTAAGCAACGATGAAGCTTGTCATTATTAAACTTAAGAATGGCTGAAATAAGTACCTGACAATGCCAGCTAAAAAAAGCCTCAGTACGTTGAGGCTTTCTTACATAAAAATAAGTATCAAGTACTTTACACTTGTGCGTGTTTAAATAATCAAAATGTAAATGTAACAAATAAGTTCTCGTTATTTCATAATATATTTGTCTAAGATTCCAATGCACTTTATGAATGTGCCCTGCATTTTGTCGAAATTTTGATTATACATCAGAGTCTTAACGTAGTTCGTAATTGTTAGATTAAACAATCAGGATGATAGCGCTTTTTTTAGTTAAGTGGAACTAGAGAATGGCGGAAAACTAATTTTATGGTGCAATTTGAATAGTATGAAAAATCTGTTAATGAATGTGTTTCGCTACCATATAAACTGCGATTTGAAAATTTGAAAACGCCGGTGTTATCAAATTGGTTGGATAATCAGATTCGCGAATTTTACAAAGCAAACGGAACGGTATCATAGGGAGATGGTGTCTTCATGAGTGTTGAATTGATGCAGTACACGGATACGACACAAAACCGCCAGCAAATAAATGACTATCAACTAACGGATGTGACCTATACAGGAACGCCGAAATCTGTGGTGGCAAAGGCAAAAGAAGACCCAGACCGAATGCCGATAATGATTATGTTAGAAGATCAATTGGCTGGATTCTTTTGTCTGCATATTCATAAGGGACCGTTAGAAATTGGCGGGAATGTGAAGACGGATGTCCTGTTGCGAGCATTATCGATTGATGAGCGGTTTCGTGGACAAGGCATTTCACTTACTGCAATGAATTTGGTTTCTACGTTTGTGAATGTGCTTTTCCCAAACGTGACTCGGATTATTTTGGCCGTGAATCAGCGCAATGTACCAGCACAAAGACTTTATCAGAAAGCTGGATTTCGTGATACAGGTATACATAGAGTTGGCAAGATTGGGCCACAGTATGTGCTGTTTAAGATGGTAAACAACTGATTTGTTTTGGGGGATATAGTCATGAATAAAATTCTCGTAATGATTTATGATGGCTTTTCAATGTATGAGATTAGTGCGCTGACTTCAATTTTTGCATGGAGTCCGTTGTCTAATTGGAAGATTGACGTCGTAGCTGCTAAACGAAAAATATATCAAACAGAAGATGGTTTTGCAGTAATGCCGCAACGAACGTTTGATGAAGTTGACAACATTCAGGAGTATAAAATGTTAATTCTACCCGGAATTGCGGATTATCATGTTGTCTTGCCAGATAAGCGTAATATTGAGTTTTTGAAGCGTTTTAAGATACGTTCTAGACCGATTATTGCAGCAATTTCCGCTTCACCAATTTTACTGGCGAAGGCTGGCTTATTGGAAGATACGCATTTCACAGCTGGCTTATTTGAAAGTGCTTATGTAGAAAATAGCTTTATCCCGAAGAAAAATTTGTTACGTAAACCGGTCGTTTCGGACAATGGTATTGTAACTTCATCTGCCTATTTTGTACGTGAGTTTGCTATTGTGGCTGCACATGAATTAGGCATAAATGTACCCGATAATTTTTTTGAGCCACTGGGTATGGATACCACTGAGGAAAGCCTTGTGTTTCATGATTCGAATCATTAATCGAACGACAACGTTAAAATCTTGTTGATTATGCTCATACTTCTAAGTGTTTCTGCTAAAGAATAGTTCTTCAAAGGAATATAATTTCTTCGGAGGGAATAGAATATGAAAGACAGTCAGACTTTTCCAAATAGACAACCTGTATCAGAACTACAAACATATGAAAAAGTTTTATCGCAAGTTTCTCCGGGGGAGCCAGTATTCTTAACACGTGATGGTGAAGATGCATATGTATTGCTGGATTTTCAAGATTATACAGAACAAATGACTTCATTAATTTCAAAGCAGCTCATGGCAGCTATTGAAGAATCAGAAAAAGGCAAAAGATACAGTATTGAAGAGGTTCGGCAAGAACTCTTAGGTGATGAAACTGAATCTTCTGATGTAAAAATCACGGATGAGCTATTTGATGCCCATGCTGAGTTTATGAAGCGATTAGAGGTTAAATAATTGATTTGAATTAATACCAGATGGAGATAGGTCAAAGACGCTGAGCCAGCGTTTGCGACTTATTTTTTATGAGATAAACAAGTGAGTTCTAATCATTTTCTAACAATCGACAACATTCTGCGCTATACTTAATCAACAAGCAATTTTAATAATGGGAGATAAGTTTGTATGGCCACGTACGGGACGACGTTTCGGCGTCTACGAGTTGGCAAGAACATGACACTGAAGGAACTGGCCGATGAGCAGGTAAGCATTGGATTCTTGTCTAAGTTTGAAACGGATCAATCAAAAATTAGCGTCGGTCGGTTGATGCATCTGTTGGATAAAATGCATGTGACTGCGGATGAATACTTTTTTGCTCAGCATGATGGTTACGACAATCCACAAATACCTGAAAGATGGTCAGAAATGAGTGTGTCGAACGCAGTGGGCGAGTTAGGCAGCAGCTTTTATTACGCGGCTGGCTTGGCAAATCGTGGTCGATGGGAGGAGCTGGTACAATGGCGAAAAAAGTTGATTGCAGATGCAAAGTTAACACCGACGATGAGTCATTGGTTGGATGTGGACTTCGTTCAGCTTCTATTAGCGCAGCATCGGCAGGAAGATGTTCATCCGTTTGTGCAACGTGCAATCACTTATTTAAAGCAGATCGATGAGTGGAGTATTTACGAGCTGATTGTGTTTAACGTTTTCCTGTCAGGGATGGCTGTCACTGATGTTCAACAGCTCGCACAAGCAGCCAAGCGCAAATTGACTTCACAATCACAACTTAGTGAGATGGCGCGGATGCATCGCGGCTTTTTGTTTACAAACTTTAGCTATTTCATGAATGTTGCACATTTTGACCTGGCAGAGAGAATGCTTGAACAGATGCGTGATCTTCATCATCAACAAACACAACAACAGATGACCGGTGATTTTGGCATGTTAATTTTATGGTGTCAAGGGTGGCTAACCTATCGCAATGACGATAAACAGCGTGGGCAAGCAGAAATGAAGGACTCGTTAACTGTTATGCGATTGTGTGAAGAAACAAGTTTGTGGCAATTATATTCAGCTTTTAGTGATCAGATTTGGCAAACAGACGATGATCATTTACTCCATCATTCACGGTTGATGGCTTAGAAAGGGGACTGACATGGCAACATATGGTGAAACGTTTCATCAACTACGGGTTGGTAAAGGCCTGACATTGAAAGAACTTGCAGATGAACAGGCGAGTGTCAGTTTTCTCTCAAAGTTTGAACAGGGCCAATCGAAAATCAGTGTTGATCGATTGATGCATTTGCTCAAGAAAATGAATGTGACCGCTGATGAGTATTTCTTCCTGCAGCATGATCGTTATTTGAACTCTCCGATGCCGGTGGAATGGCGTGAAATGGGCGCTGCAAACGCACTAACAGATTTAACGAACATTTTCCTGATTAGTTCAGGTTTGGCGATACGACATCAGTGGAAAAAACTTTACGCGCGGCTTGATGTATTAAAAGAAAACGCTAAAAAATCCCCAACGGTTAATAATGTGTTGGGATACGACTATGGTCGAATGATGCTGGCCAATCATACCGGGAAAAGCATCGAGCACAGTTCGGATTATGCTGTGAAATATTTAAAGCAGATTGACGATTGGGGCATTTATGAAATTTTAGTCCTCGAATCCTTTTTGACCGCCATGCCATTGGCCGATGTTGAATTATTTACTAATATTGCTGAACGTAAACTGACGGCGAATGAGTCGATTATGTATGTCGCAGGCATGCATCGCGGATTTTTAGTCAGTAGTTTTTCATATTTTATGTCGTTGGATCAGTTTGCGTTAGCCAATGAAACTTTATCGAAGATGAAAGCTTTACATAAAAAGCGCGATGGTCGTGATTTGACTGCTAATTTTGCGATGACGATATTGTGGTGCGAAGGTTGGCTCAAATATCGTGTTGATAACAAGGCACTGGGCAAGTCCAAGATGAACGATGCCACCACCATGATGAGGCTATGTAAGGAAGATCATATGTTTAGGATTTATGACGATTTTACGGCAGAGATTGTGAGTGCACCAAATGATCACGATTTTCATTACGGGACCGTTATTTCTTAGGAGAGGTCAATATGCAATCGTTAGGACAAACGTTTCATGAACTACGTAAAAGTAAGAATCTAACACTTAAGGAAGTTGCGGATGACGAAATCAGTATGGCGGTGATTTCGAAGTTTGAGAATGATCAAACGATGTTGGGCGTGGACCGCTTTTTACATTTGTTGCAACAAATCAATGTCACAACGACAGACTTTTTCTATCGTTATCGGGAATCAGATGAGCGAGCTCAAAGAGCAGGACTTGAGATTTCAGACGATGGCACGCCACTGCCTGAAATCTTTGATGTTTTGGAGCCGTTCAACGACATATTTCAAATTTCTGGTGATGACAATCAAAGTACGGCACAAAAGATTTTAAGTTTTCAAACGTTCATCAAATTGACAGAGCAGGAATTAAAGAAAAATTCTTGTTTGGCTAATCGTTTAAAATTGTCCTTAGCGGAAGCAGCGCTGAAGATGCATCAGTCTAAGATGAGAGATCACGTCTCGACACATCAAGAAATGTTCCCAATTATTGATTATTTAGGCGGTGTATCAGCATGGACAGCGTTTGAATTATTGCTTTTCATTACCACGTCGATTTACATGGACGTCGAAGATTCAATGATGCTGTTTTCCCGTTTTATGAAGCAAGCCAATTTTTATGTTCGTTTGACTGATTTGCGACACTTAGGATATTCCGTCTGTTTTACGCTCTTTTCGACTATGGTTGCACATAGGACTTTTGATGACGCAAAATTTGTGTTGGAAAAATTCGATGATTTGATGAGCAAGGACAATGATGTAGAAGCACAATTTGCAATCCTGAGTTTATTTTTACACGGGTGGTATCTTTATTTGACGGGACAAGAAGATGTCGGCAAAGATAAGTGCAAAACTGTGCTGCAACTTTGCAAGACACTGCATTTAACTGAAGATTCGCGTTTCTATCGTAAAATTTATGATAGCATGCAGGACAAAACATCAGCGACAATTTATTCAAAGATCTTTGACTAGGGGGGTGTATACAATGCCGGCGTTGGGAGAGACATTTCGAGCGTTACGTAAAAGTAAAGGCTTAACGCTTAAAGAGATTGCTGATGAGCAGGTTAGTGTGGCCGTGATTTCGAAGTTTGAAAATGGCACTAGTATGCTTGGTGTCGACCGTTTCTTACATCTTCTGGATCAAATTCATGTGACGACTAGTGAATTCTTCTATTGGCAAACGAACCGGTATGCGGTTTCCCCGATGCCATTATTTGGTAACAGCGATCATGCGTCGCCGAGTTGGAAGTTAGTATTGCCCATGCAGAAAATTCTAGAGCTTGTTAATAAGGCCGATCCACCAAAAGGTGTGCAGGAAGTTGAGAACTATCAAAAAGAGTTTACAAAGGTTTTTAGCGATCAACCGACTCAGATGAATTCGCTGGTCATGGCGATTATAAATAGTAGTGTGGATTTACTACATTTTAGGTTGAACAAAACGGCGTCAGATATACTGCCAGTGACGAAGTACCTGACTAGTGTTGAACAGTGGGGTGAATTCGAAATATATTTGCTGATATTTTCAGTTTCTTTTCTAGATGCCTCAGATTTATTTCGTTTATTCAAACGGGCAATGTATCGAGCGGATTGGTACAAATGGTTGGCTGACGATCAGCACACACGCTTTAATTTATGTTTTGATGCATTTTCAGCTTTAATAGGGAAACAACATTATACCGAGGCAGCTGAAGTGCTTAAAATTATGGATAATCTTGTACATGACAAAGATGATTCTGACGTGCGTTTTGCAGTCCAAAATCTATTTATGCATGGTTGGTATGATATTGTGACTGGTGAAAAAGAAAAAGGTAAACAGCAATGCGAAAATGCATTGTCTGTTTACCGAATTCTAAACGTTAGCGGGGATGAGGAACTATTACGATTGGTTTATGAGCATATTCTGAAATATGATCCTAGTGATGTGAAACACATGTTTATTATACTGACAATGGGATAAGGTAATACACTTGACTACGTTGTTTTGTTTGCTTTGTATAAACAATTGCTAGAGGTCAAAGAATAAGTCGGTTACTGTGAATAAGAGGAAATTTATTACCCTTCAAATCGTGTTAAAAAGAGTTTTTTAAGACGTTTATCCACTGGTCAATAATAAAAAAGCTTTTTCCCTTTAATTCGATATGGTCGAATAAGAGAGAAAAAGCAGTTTTCATTGGTGCTTTAATTAGTTTACCCGATACTTCTCAAACCGTTGCGCTGATTCATCCGTCAGCTCGACGGTTATTTTAGTACCTTCGGCAACATATTCGGTTTCCAAAATATGTGCCTTTTCATTCAAGAAGTTCAAAATGTTGCCTTGGTCAAACGGAATCAACAGGGTAACTGTCTGGTAGTTCTTAAAGACTTGTTCCCGAATCATGGTGATTAATTCGTCTAATGATGCATCATCGCGGGCCGAGTAAACGAGTTGCATGCCCTCGCGAGAAGGGTACTTAGCTTCCGTCTTGTCGGCCTTGTTGAACGCAACGATCATTGGAATATCAGTGACACCAATGGCCTTCAAGGCTTCATTAGTCGTAGCCATCATTTGCTCACTATTAGGGTCACTATAATCTACAACCTGAATGAGCAAATCGGCGTTAGCAGCTTCAGCCAGCGTAGAACGGAATGCCTCCACTAAGCCATGAGGTAACTTACTGACAAATCCGACGGTGTCTGAAAGTAAGAACTGCTTTTGATCGGGCAGGTTGATTTGTCGAACACTGGTATCCAACGTTGCAAACAACATGTTCTTTTCAAATACTTGTTTGTCTTCGTTTAAACCATATTTGCGGACAAGACCGTTCATGGTGGTTGATTTACCAGCGTTGGTATAACCGACTAATGCTACAGTTGGGAGCCCATTCTTTTCCCGTTGCGTGCGTTGCGTGTCGGCAGCTTTGGTGATGTCGGTTAGCTCGCCTTTCAGATGTTTGATCTGATTGTTGATGGTTCGGCGATCCATTTCCTGTTGTGTTTCACCAGCACCACGGTTAGTGAATCCGCCACCACCGCCGGCACCAGTTTGCTGGTCCAAACGTTGGTTAACACTAGTATGCAACCGTGGCAGTTGATATTGGAGTTGGGCAATTTGAACCTGTAGTTTAGCTTCCCGTGTCTGAGCACGGTTGGCAAAGATATCCAGGATCAAGGCAGTTCTGTCCAGTACACTCGCTTTAGTAGCCGATTCGATGTTACGAATCTGTGAAGCGGTAAGTTCGTCGTTTGTCACGATGGTATCCACGTTTTCACTGGCCACAATTTCAGCCAGTTCGGTAATTTTTCCCTTACCAAAGTAAGTACCTGGATGCGGCCGTTCAAGTTTTTGACGAACTTCTTCCTTAACAATCATATTATTGGCGGCAACTAGGTTGGCAAGTTCTTCCATGGAATATTCAAAGTTGCCAGCACCGGTGTTGAGACCGGCAATAATAACTTCTTTTGGTGCAATTGCAGTTTCGTCCAAATGTGTGTCCTCTTTTCTAAGCCGAGACTTGTAATGACTTAATTATACCATTTCGCACGTTACGCTGGCCGGTTCGGTGTTTGCGAGAGGTAAAGGGCAATCCGTTTTAGGAATGAATGTTGAAGGCCAGTTAGATTAGAGGAAAATATCTGAAATCAATGGTCTGTGAGCATGACAAACCTTCAACGGAACTGAAAAAATCCAGACCAATTGTTCTATGCACGAAATATTTCATGCTAAAACATCTGCTACGAACGGACTAATACATTACATAAGCAACTTATACCGTTTTTAAATTAATTAAAATAAAATTAGCAAAACTCGTTGACTTTAATCTTATTTTAATCTATTATCATCACAACTTTTCAAAACATAAGTTGCCGCGAAAAGTACATAGCTTGGAATGCATCACCATAATAAGGTGAATTCCACAAGGAGTGTGGTTGAATGAAGGTTCGTAAAATTTTAGCAATGGGTGCAACAGCGACGTTATCCGTATTAACGTTAGCTGCGTGTGGTAACAAGGGGGCGTCAGGGCATAAGGGCGAGTTAAACTTAATGGAATCTGCCGAAATGCCGACACTAGATCCTTCGATTGCGACAGACAATGTTTCAATGACGGCGTTATCGAACACATTTTCAGGAATTTACCGAATTGGTAAGGATGCTAAGCCACAAAATGAGTTGGCAACGAAAACGACGGAATCGAAAGATGGGCTTCACTGGACATTTGATTTGCGTCACGGAACAAAGTGGTCAAACGGGGATCCGGTTACTGCTCAAGATTTCGTTTATTCCTGGCAACGCACAAACAGTCCAAAGACAGGGTCACAATATGCGTATCTATTTGAAGGCGTGAAGAACGCGGATGCCGTTCAAAGTGGCAAGATGAAACCCAGTGCCTTAGGAATTAAGGCTGATGGCAAGTACAAGCTATCCGTTACGTTGTCCAAACCAATTCCATATTTTAAACTGTTACTTGGTTTCCCAAGCTTCTTCCCACAAGACAAAAAGGCCGTTGATAAATACGGCAAGAAGTATGGGCAAACATCTGGCACCCAGGTTTACAACGGACCATTTAAGGTTCAAGGGTACAAAGGAACCAATGCTAAATGGGACTGGGCTAAAAACAACACATACTGGGATAAAAAGAACGTTAAGTTAAACAAGATCAATTTCCAGGTTGTTAAGGAAAACAGTACGCAACTAAATATGTACAACTCTAAGAAGGCTGACCTGACCCAGTTGAGTGGAGACCAAGTTGCCCAATATAAGAACAACAAGAATTACATTTATCGTCCCGGTTCATCAGCTGCTTACCTTGAATTGAATGAAGAAAAGGTGCCAGCGTTCAAGAACCAAAAGATTCGGGCTGCACTATCATATGCAGTTAGCCGGTCACAGTTGACTAACAACATTTTGCAGGACGGTTCCAAACCTGCGACGACGTTTACACCTTCCAAGTTGGCCAAAGATCCAAACACTGGTGAGGACTTTGCCAAAGAAGCCGCAGTTAAGGGCGCTTTGACGCAGAACCTGACTAAAGCTAAGCAACTGCTCAAGCAAGGGGAACAAGAAGCTGGTATTTCAGATTTGAAGTTCACGTTGATGGCTGATGACACTGACACTGGTAAGAAGAACGCTGAATTCTTGCAGTCCGAATTCCAGAAGTTACCAGGTGTTAAGGTGACCGTTCAAAACGTGCCTTATAAGACACGATTAACCCGTTCTGCTGCTCACAACTTCCAGTCCGTTGTCACACTATGGGGCGCTGACTACAACGATCCATACACGTTTGCTTTGTTCACGTCAGATGGGACGTACAACGATGGTTTGTGGAAGAACGCCACTTATGACCAGAATGTTAAAGATTCCGCCGGTAAGAATGCGTTGAACAAGGAAGCACGGTTCAAGAACTTAGTTACCGCTGATCAAACGTTGGTTAAGGATTACGGTGTCTTGCCATTATACACTGGCTCATTCTCTGGCTCTGGTCCATTCTTGCAACGTCCATACGTCAAAGGGATTATCTATAATTCAGCTGGTATTAACTGGAACTACAAGTACGCTTATGTGAAGTAACGTATTTCTAAACAATCTCGACATTTCAAAATGTCGGGATTGTTTTTTTTCTGTAGTATATACTACAGAAAAACAAATTAGCGTTTAAGCGAGTTAAAACGGAGGTGTTGACATGCAAAACGCAAAGATATCAAAGTGGGGTAATTCTCAAGGTATTCGAATTCCAAAGGCTATTTTGTCAGAAATTGGCATTACTAATCTTGATGATGCTGAAGTATCAATGACTGTTGAACAGGGAAAATTAATAATCATGAAAACTAAGAGCGAATCAAAAATAATGAGTCGATTTGCCAATTTTGATTATGAAAAGTATTTGCAAGGTGAAAATCGCGTGGCTGACTTGGGAGAGCCGAAGGGGCGCGAACTCTGGTAGATAGCTACTAATGATTTTTTTGAGGGAAGGAGAAATGCTTTTTAAAAAAATTGATCGAGGAGACATTATTTTAGTTGATTTCAGTCCTTCGCTTGGGCACGAACAAAAAGGTTATCGCCCTGCACTCGTTTGGACTAATAGAGCCAGTCAGCAGGTCAGTGGATTTGCGAGTGTTTTTCCAATAACATCTCATGATAAAGGCTATCCGCTGCATGTTCGATTGGGAAAGCGGGTCTCTAAAGTAAAGGGAGTCGTTATGACGGATCAAATTACGACGATTGATCTAGAAATTCGTTCGGTGCGCAAAATAGCTCATGTTGGAAATGATATTCTTTATGAGGTAGCGGAAATATTTGCAGACATGACTGAATAGGCTAAAACCGTAGGTATTGCAATTGAAATAATCGTGAGAAAAATGAGGATATGCTGTATAAATGTATAATTCGTATTAGCTGCTAAACGGTCTAGATAAATAAAATGATTCGACACATAATTGTAATAATGGTTAACAAACACTAACAAGGTGGGCTTTAAGTCGACCTTTTTTGTTTGCTAAAAAATTCTAAGCAATAAATGGGAAAAGCTGCGTTGACATTCATTGAATTCTCATTTATCATTTGACACATACTTTTCGAATAGATATTTTATTGCGGAAGGTCACAAATTGTTACCGGGGTAACAAATTAAAAAGGAGTTGGCGATATGAAGTTGCGAAGAGTATTAGCACTTGGTGCTGTCGCAGCCATTTCTGCCTTAACATTGGCAGCGTGTGGCAACAAAAGTGGTGCTTCTTCACACAAGGGTGTATTGAACCTGTCTACTACTGCTGAAATGCCAGGTTTGGATACATCAAAGGTTACGGATAATTCATCTTTGACAGCCTTGTCAAACACACAGGAAGGGATTTACCGAATTGGTAAAAACTCTAAGCCTGAAAATGCGTTGGCAACAAAGACGACTGAATCAAAAGATGGTTTACACTGGACCTTTAACTTGCGTAAGAACACAAAATGGTCAAATGGTGACAAAGTCACTGCCAAAGATTTCGTTTATTCATGGCGGCGCACAAACGATCCAAAGACGGCATCACAATACGCATACTTGTTTGATGGTGTGAAGAACGCAGATGCCATTCAAAATAAGAAAGCTGACGTGAAGTCGCTTGGTGTTAAGGCAGTCGGCGACTACAAGTTGGAAGTTACACTTGAAAAGCCAATTCCTTACTTCAAGTTATTGCTTGGTTTCCCAATCTTCTTCCCACAAGATCAGAAGGTTGTTGATAAGTACGGTTCTAAGTACGGAATGTCGGCTAACAAGCAAGTTTACAACGGACCTTTCAAGGTTGAAGGCTGGACTGGCACTAACACCAAGTGGAAGTGGGTTAAGAACAACAGTTACTGGGATAAGAGTGCTGTTAAGACGAACACCATCAACTTCCAAGTGGTTAAGGAAGGTAACACTGCACTTAACCTCTACAACTCCGGTAAGATTGACCGAACTCAGTTACAGGGTTCACAAGTGGCCAACTACAAGAACAATAAAGACTACACGTACTTCCAGGGTTCAACTTCTGCATATCTGGAATTGAACGAAGAAAAGGTACCTGCATTTAAGAACCAAAAGATTCGTCAAGCATTATCCTTAGCACTAGATCGTAAGCAATTGGTTAACAATGTTCTGGAAGATGGTTCAAAAGCCGCAACTGGTTTAATTCCAACGAAGTTAACAAAGAACCCTAAGACAGGTGCTGACTTTGCTAACGATTCTAAGGTTGCTGATACAACTGATCACAACTTGGCTAAGGCTAAGCAGCTGTTGAAGGAAGGGGAGAAGGAAGCCGGTATTTCTAGCTTGAACTTCACCTTGCTTGCTGACGATACGTCAGGAACTAAGCAAAACTCAGAATTCTTACAATCACAATTTGAAAAGTTGCCTGGGGTTAAGGTTTCTCTTCAAAACGTGCCATTTAAGAACCGTTTAACCAAGTCTGCTAACGGTGACTTTGATGCCGTTATCACACTTTGGGGAGCTGACTACAACGATCCGTACACGTACTCATCATTGTTCACATCAGATAACTCACAAAATAATGGTAAATGGAAGAACTCAGAATATGACACTCTGATCCAAAATTCAGCTAATAAAGATGCTAATGACAAGCAAAAACGTTATGACGACTTAGTTAACGCTGAAAAGATCCTGACGAAGGATGTTGGGATTGTGCCATTGTACTGGGGTACTGCTTCTGGTTCTGGTCCTATGCTTCAAAAGAGTTACGTTAAGGGTGTAATTTACAACTCAGCTGGTGTTAACTTCAACTACAAGAACGTTGAAGTTAAGTAGTCACGTTAATGTAACGGATTAAATTTAGAGGGAAACGTGAGGAAAAACCATTTCATTCTGGTTTATCCCCACGTTTTGCTTTAAGATGAACATTAATGATTTTCAGCGAATTCTCATTATTCAACGGAAATCTCGCACTTATTACTTGTCTGGTTTAGATTGTGAGGAAGTAAGTTTATGGCAAAATACCTGCTCAAACGACTGTTTTACCTCATTCTAACGTTATTCCTGATTGCAACCATCACGTTCTTTATGATGAAGCTGTTACCAGGGACACCGTTAAGCAACGAGTCAAAACTCTCGCATTCACAGATTCAAATGATTTACCACACGTATGGGTTGGATAAGCCTGTGTGGCAGCAATACCTAATTTACCTAGCCGGCATGGTTCGTGGTAACTTCGGTTTGTCATTCCAGTTTGATAACCAACCGGTATCATACCTTTTGGCAACCCGGATGCCTGCATCATTCCAGCTTGGGATTCAAGCGATGATCGTTGGGGTGCTTTTAGGTATCATCGTTGGTGGGATCGCGGCAATTCGTCGGAACACTTGGGTCGACGGCACGATGACGATTATTTCTATCTTAATGATCTCGATTCCAAGTTTCGTGCTTGCCATCTTGTTACAGTACTACATTGGTTTGAAAGCTGGTGCCTTTCCGGTTGCCGGCTGGGGGAACTTCTCGTATACCATTCTCCCGACCATCGCGCTGGCGGGTTCTCCGTTTGCAACGACAGCGCGGTTTATTCGAACCGAAATGGTTGACGTCATGAGTTCTGATTACATTGAATTAGCGAAGGCAAAGGGGCTGACTAGTACTGGCGTGGTTTATCACCATGCTTTGCGGAACTCCTTGATTCCACTGATTACATTGATCGGACCACTGACGGTTAACTTGATGACCGGTTCACTGGTTGTTGAAAATATCTTCGCCGTTCCTGGGATTGGGGAACAATTCGTTAAGTCAATTACGACTAACGACTACCCAACTATCATGGGGATTACGATGATGTACTCAGTACTGCTCGTGGTTGTCTTATTGATTACCGATATCGTTTACGGAATCGTTGACCCACGGATCCGTCTGCAAGGAGGTCAAAGCTAATGGCTGAAAACGCGAATGTTTCAAACGATGCCTTCGAACCACTTGGCAAAGAAGAACATCTTGATAATGAAAAAATTGCTGCGCCTTCGCTGACCTTCACACAGGATGCATGGCGACGATTAAAGAAAAACAAAATTGCGTTTATCTCGATGTGGATTTTATTGGCGGTTTTGGTGCTTTCACTGGCCGGTCCGCTGATTTCACCACACCAACCAAATAACGCACAACCGGCCTACACGAACTTGCCGCCAAAAATTCCGGGTGTTCACATTCCTGGACTGGATGGGACAAAGGCCGTGGATGGTGGCCGTGTTGATGCTTATCAACAGCAACACGTTCCGTCAGGTAAGTACTGGATTTTAGGGACCGACTATTTAGGTCGTGACCTCTTATCACGGATTATTGCAGGTACCCGGGTGTCACTAGCCGTTGCCTTGATTGCGACGCTGCTAGATTTGACCGTCGGGGTCGGGTATGGCCTGATCTCGGGATGGCGTGGAGGCAGAACGGATATGATCATGCAACGGATCATTGAAATTTTGTCCTCCGTTCCTAACCTGGTTTACATGATTTTACTTTTAGTTGTGATGCGTGGTTCGCTACTGTCTATTTCATTAGCGATTGCCATCTCCAGTTGGACGACGATGGCCCGCTTAATTCGAGCCGAGTCGCTGACGTTGAAGAGCCAAGAATATATCTTGGCGGCACGGACGCTGGGTGAAAGTTCATGGAAGATTGCGTGGAAACACTTGATTCCAAACATGAGCTCAGTGATCATCATTCAAACGATGTTTACGATTCCAAGTGCCATCTTCTTCGAAGCCTTCCTATCATATATTGGGATTGGGATTCAGCCGCCGACTGCATCACTTGGGACGTTGATCTCAGATGGGCAAAAGAACTTCCAGTTCTTGCCATTCCAGATGTGGTACCCAGCCGTTGTCCTGATGGTCATCATGATTTGTTTCAACCTGTTTGCCGATGGCTTGCGGGATGCCTTTGACCCACGTTCAAGAGAGTAGGTGACGTTAATCGTGGAAAATAATGACACAGAAAACTTAATTGAAGTCAAAAACCTGAAGATTAACTTTGATACCTATGCGGGCAAGGTTAAGGCGATTCGCGATGTTTCATTCCATTTGAAAAAGGGTGAAACGTTGGCCATCGTTGGTGAATCAGGTTCTGGTAAGTCTGTTACAACGCGTTCGTTAATGGGACTTAATGCTGACAACGCCGAAATTGCTGGCGGTCAGATTATGTTTCACGGCGAGGACGTGTTGAAGAAGTCCGAAAAAGAAATGCAACAGATTCGTGGTAAAGATATCGCGATGATCTTCCAGGACCCAATGACTTCGTTGGACCCAACTATGAAGATTGGCCGTCAGATTGCTGAGCCGCTGATTATTCATAACCATGTTTCAAAAAAGCAGGCCATGGCCCAAGCTTTGGAAATGTTAAAGTTGGTCGGCATTACGGATGCTGAACACCGCATCAATGACTACCCGCACCAATTTTCAGGTGGGATGCGTCAACGGATCGTGATTGCGATTGCGCTGATTTGTTACCCAGAGGTGTTGATTGCCGATGAACCAACCACTGCGTTGGATGTGACGATCCAAGCTCAAATTCTGAAGTTAATGAAAGAATTACAAGAAAAGATCGAAACTTCGATTATCTTTATCACGCATGACCTTGGTGTGGTTGCCGGTATGGCTGACCGAATTGCCGTTATGTATGCTGGTAAGATTGTTGAATATGGAACTGTGGATGAAATCTTTTACAATCCACAGCATCCATATACATGGGGGTTACTGAACTCTATGCCAACCTTGGATACTCAAAGCGGTGAATTGTCTGCTATTCCAGGGACACCGCCAGACTTGTTGGATCCACCAAAGGGTGACGCGTTTGCGGCCCGTAACCCTTACGCATTGAAGATCGATGCTGAGCAGGAACCACCGTTCTTTAAGGTTTCAGACACTCACTATGCAGCGACGTGGTTATTAGATCCCCGTGCTGAAAAAGTGACACCACCTGAGGCAATTGCCAAACGGCAGGCGCAATGGGCTAAGATGCACACGGATGATGGCGAACTTGTTCGCCCAGCAACACCATTGAACACGGCTGATAACTTAGACGACTCAGATCGCGAATAGAGAAAGGAGACGCACATGGATTACACAGATCGTAAAAAGATTCTGGAAGTTAAAAACTTGAAACAGTATTTCAATGTTGGCAAAAACGACGAAGTTCGCGCTGTCGACAACGTCTCCTTCGATATTTACGAAGGTGAGACGTTTGGCTTAGTTGGTGAATCAGGTTCTGGTAAAACGACAACAGGGCGCGCTATCATTCATTTATACGAACCAACTGCCGGTGAAGTCTTATTCAACGGTAAGGATGTTGCAAAAATCAAGGGCCGTAAAGATCAGTTGGAATTTCGTAAAGAAATGCAGATGATCTTCCAGGATCCTTATGCCTCCCTGAATCCCCGGATGAAGGTCAAGGATATTGTTGCTGAAGGCATCGACATCCATCACTTGGCGAAAAATAATCAGGAACGAACAGATATGGTTGAAAACTTGCTGGAAACAGTTGGTTTGAACAAAGACCATTCAAGCCGGTATCCGCATGAATTTTCAGGTGGTCAGCGTCAACGAATCGGGATTGCTCGTGCGTTAGCTGTTGATCCGAAGTTCATCATTGCCGATGAACCCATCTCAGCATTGGACGTGTCAATTCAGGCGCAAGTTGTTAACTTGATGAAGGAATTGCAAATCAAGAACAATTTAACGTACTTGTTCATTGCCCACGATTTATCGATGGTGAAGTATATTTCTGACCGGATTGGTGTTATGCACTATGGTCGGATGTTGGAAATTGGACCTGCTGACGAAGTTTATACAAAACCGTTGCATGACTATACAACGAGCTTGTTATCAGCTGTGCCAGTTCCTGATCCAGAAGTTGAGCGAGCACGGAAACAGATTCCGTACGAGCCAACGATGGAAGGCGACGATAAACCACGGACAATGGTTGAAATCGCACCACACCACTTTGTTCGTGCAGCGGAAGATGAAGTTGCGATGTATCAAGAACGGGCTGAAAAGGCTGGTCTTGATGTGCTCTAAGACGTCAATTTAAAAAGTGTCATTACCTTGGTTTCACAGCCCAGGTAATGACACTTTTTTGTTTAGCAAACGTGGTCTGTCGCCTGCGGTTGTCAAAATTGAATGCCACCGTGGGACCGGTTCGAGCCTTCTGAAACCCGAAGTCTTTCACCTCGCCGTCAAGCCTCGTGAAAATCCGAGTCTTTACGCCCGTCCGGTGTCGTAAATCCGGCACAAACCGCCAGATCAACGACACCTTCACGGCTTACATTCAATTTGACGCCCTCCGGCTATGTCGGAGCACTGGCGACACTTATTGTGTCCATGCGGTTTTACCACGATTGTGCTAGTGCAGCTAGGTGAAGACAGAGTCCAGTGAAAGTAAGACCGTGGTCCCCAGCGGGCTGAAATGGTCCCCACAGAACGTCGTCTTGATCCAGCAAAACGAAAAAAGTAGCAATGCACAAGTTTGAGTACAAAACAAAGCGTCCACTCTGCTAGCCATAACAGGTGGACGCTTCAACGGGGTATTTGATTCAGGAGTTGTACTGTTGAGTACTATTAGGGGTGATAGGCAACTTGTCGTTGTCTATGTTTAATAGAATAACGGTGGGACCTTAACGCTACCTCAAAATTTAGTAACAAATTTATTAATGACTAAATTAAAGCCGATATGACGTTTTGAGGGCAAAATCTGCATTTTCGTTGTAAGATTGTAAAAGAGTGATGCCGCAGTTTGGCAATGACACGATGGAGGTTACACGTGATGAAAATGAAACATATTCTAGCAACGGCAGGCTTAGTGTGTGCTGCAGCTGTAACTGTGCAGGCTAAGTATGTTGAAAAACGGAGCGTTAGTAGCAAGGTGTTGGAAAATCTCTTGCGATTACAGCCTAAACGAATGTTCAGTCCATACAAACATATGGAAAACCTCGTAACCTACGACTATTATTTGCACAAAAATGAACAGCCATGGTCGATGGACGCGCGATTGTCACGTCAATATGACGTTCAGGTCCCAACCAGTTACGATAATACCTATGAGTTACACGGTAAATACGGCGATCAACGGTACACGGTAATTTACCTGCATGGCGGTTGTTTCTGGAATCAGCCGCTGGGGATGCAGGTCCGTTTGGCACGCAAACTGGCGGACACGATTTCTGCAACGGTGTTAATGCCAATTTATCCATTAGCACCGGCGCATGATTTTAAAGACGTGTTGAACATGTTGGAAAAGGTTTACCGTCAAGTGCTTGAGACGACGGCGCCCGATAAAATCATTTTACTCGGGAATTCTGCTGGCGGTGGTCTCGCACTGACGTTGGCCGAATATTTAAAGACGGTTGATTTGCCACAGCCGAAGGATATCATCGCCTTATCACCAGTGTTAGATGTCGGGTTAACAAACGAAGAAATCGGCCACTATGAGGCAGCGGATCCAATCTTGGATCGCTATTCACTGCAAGTGATGATGGGGCACTACTACGCCAGAAATACGGATACCACAGATTGGCGTGTTAGTCCTTTGTATGGCGACATCAGTAATCTTGGTCACATTGCATTATTCGTTGGGACCCGAGAAATTCTGTATCCAGATGCTGTTAAGTTCCGTGATAAGGCGAAGGCAGCCGGCATTCACTTGAATTTCTTTGAGTATCCTTATATGGTTCACGATTTCTTCGGGCTCCCAATTCCTGAAACTGAGCAGGCGTTTGATCAGATTATTCGCATAATCGAAAAACCTGTTGAAGTTGGATAAACTGGTTTGAGTTCGCTTAGATTTTGTTCAAATAGATAGGTGTGATTCCGCTTGCGGTTGTCAACAGTGACACACTCGTCGTGGGACCGGTTCAAGCCGGAAGGTGCACCGTCTTTCACCTCGCCGCAAAGCCTCGTGAAAATCCGAGTCTTTGCGACCGTCCGTAACCTAAATTCGGATAAATCACCGAATTAACGTTACTTTCATGACTTGGTATCACTGTTGTCGCCCTCCAGCTAATATTAGGAGTGGTTGGCAACATTGCATTTAATTTGGTGAATTTCAAAGAGACCTGATTGCCGTCGCTACCGGAGAATTTCACATTAGAGAGTGGAGTGGAATTGAAACAGAGTTCCGTGTCGGCAACACTTGGCGGCGGGAACTTAGCCGCTTAGTGTTGCAGGACGACTTATGAGATGTGGTTTTCAGTTCATAATCGAGAGTGAAAACCGTGATTCGTGCGGGTTGAACCTGGTCCCATGGAACGGCGTTTCAATTACGCGTAACGGTATCGGGTCTAACAAAATGCAGAGCTTGAATTCATAACTTATTTTTAATAAGTTAACCCGTTGACATCAGCGCAAGTTAGCTTTATGATGTTTGTCACATTCTAGTTGATAAGTGAGGTGCAAACAGATGAATGATGTAATTTCTTACTTGGCGCAACACATTGATAATGATGAGTTGCTGGGCAAAATGGTACGTGACCTTGTGACGTTTGAACCATCTCGTCGCGATGGTGATGTTAAGCAATTAACATCGAGTATTAATAATGTTGCACGTCGCTTTGTGCAAGGGAGCGGAGAAGCTCCTACAGAAGACTTAACGCATGTCCACCGCGATCCTAAACTGGCAGCGTTAGAATCTGCTTTGTCACAAGCAGGCCAACGTAAATCCGTTGGTGGGCAGCCGTTGCTCAGTGCACCACGCTATACAACTGAACAAAATCGATAAAAATAAATTAGCAGCGACGTGGATAAAACGTCACTGCTAATTTTTTGTCTCATTTTATTCTTGATTAGTTTTAAATGCGGATTCATTAATGGAAGTAAGAAAGTGACGCCAGTAGTCGTCAAACAGTCGTGGCTGATCCTGAAGCAAATTATGACCGGCGTGATCAATCAGACCAACAGTTAACCGAGAAAAACTGTTGAGTAAGGGTAGCTGATCTTGGAACCCGACTGTGCTATCTTGGCGGCCTAACAATAAAGTTACCGGACCTTTAAACGGAGTTTGCATGAGGCTACTTTCAAACGAAAATTGATAATGTTTCCGTAACAAAGCGATAAAATCGTGATTAGCTTGTTGCAGACCCGGCAGTACTTGTTGTTGATAGGCGTTCCAAGCATCAGCGTTTAGGTTAACGTTCATATCCTTAAATGCAGCAAATGCATCTTGATTATATTTCACTGGGAAATCCGTTTGGACGGCAACATAATGATGGCCAACGTGGCGATCTGGTGCATCCGCAACCGTTACAGGACAAGTGAGAAAAGCACCGAGGATGCGGGTGGGCCAGTCATGGATCAACCCCAAAGCGAGATATCCGCCATATGAGTGACCGACAACATAAAACGGTTGGTCGCCGATGATTTGATTAACGAAAGTTTCTAATAATGCCAATATGGCATCACTGCTGGCGACACCAATGTTAGCCGAAGATTCGCCCATGCCGGGTAATTCGACGTAGATTTGTTGGATATTAGCCGCTGCCAGCACAGGCATGAGCGGAATTTGCATACTATCAATATTTTGCGCTAGTCCGTGAATAATCAGCATCGGTGTGCCGGAACCATTCACTTCATAATGAATCGTGGTGTCGTTAATGACCGTTTTCATGGAGAACTCCTAATTTATTGACTTATTTCATTAATAACACAATCATTCGAATCAAACGATTACCATTTGATAACAATCGTTAAATCACAAAACAAATAATAAAACGGTTAAAGAAAAATGTGAAAAACTGTTATACTAATAACTATATTAGGGGGATCTACATATGGCAAAGAAGTTAGCAACGCGGGCGGAAGTCCCGGATGAATTGAAATGGAATTTGAAGGATTTATATCCAAGTGATGACGCATTTGAAAAAGCTGTTACAGCGTATAAGCAGCAATTAGCTGAGTTTAGCAAACGTGAAGGGCACGTGACGGAGAGTGCGCAAACGCTTTATGAAACAGCCAGTGAAGCGGTAAGCTTATCTGGTGTGCTAAGGCGAATTTACTTTTATGCTAACGCCCGTAATGATAGTGACACGACGGATCCGGTTGGTACCAAACTAGCTGGTCAGGCGCAGTCGCTTTACGCGCAAACGCAAACGGCCCGCAGCTTTTTAACGACTGAAATCACAGCGCTGTCCAAAGAAAAGTTTGACCAGTATCTAAAAGATGAACCTCGTTTAAAGGACTATCGGCGTTATCTGGAGTTGAACTTTTTACGTAATCAGGGACATGTGCTGCCATTAGCTGAAGAAAAATTGTTAGCGCAAAGCAGCAAGGTGTTTGAGGGTGCTGAAAACATCTTCTCCATGTTAAATGATGGCGATATGAAGTATGGCGACATTGAGGATGAAAATGGCGAAACGGTTGAATTAACAGATGCTAAAGTCAGTGAATTTATGCAGTCAACCAACCGCGATTTACGCAAACGGACAAGTCACTTGATTAAAAAGGCGTATGATGGGCTTCAACATACGTTTGCCACAACCCTGTCGACTCACATGGAAGGGACGGTTCTTAAGAACCGTGCCCATCATTTTACGACAGCGCGAGAAGGGGAATTGTTCGATAATGAAATCCCAGAAAGCGTCTATGACACGTTAGTAGCGACCGTGCATGATCATTTGCAGGGCGAACATGATTACATGCAGTTACGTCAAGATGTGCTGGGATTAAAGCCAATGTACAATTACGATCGTTCTGCGCCTTTACTGGGCGACCCCAAATTGAAATTTACGTTTGACGAGTCTAAGGCCATCGTACTGGATGCATTGAAGGTGCTTGGTGATGATTATTTGGATGGTTTGAGGGCTGAATTTTCCGGTAGCTGGATCGATGCAGCCGAAAATGTTGGCAAACGTTCCGGCGGTTATGAGAGCGAGGTTTACGATGTTCACCCGTATATCTTGCTGAACTGGTCGGACAATTATTATGGTCTAACCACGTTGGCTCATGAGTCTGGACATGCGATGCAATCTTACTTTACTGATGCAACACAGCCCCTTCAGGATGCAGACTATCCAATCTTCACGGCGGAAATTGCTTCGACAACCAACGAAAACTTGTTGATGGACTACATGTTAGATAAGTATGCAGATAACAAGGAAGTTAAGGCGTACTTATTACAACAATCCATCCAAACATTTATCGGCACGGTTAATTTGCAAACTTTATTTGCAGAATTTGAGCATCAAGCCTATGAAAAAGTTGAAAGTGACGAAGCGTTAACTTCCGATTATTTGAGTACGATGTATGCTAAATTAGGCGAACAATACAACGGTCCGGCTGTTACCTTTGAAGATGAGAAGAATACAGGCTGGGCCGGCGTGCCGCATTTCTATTACAACTACTACGTTTACCAATACGCGACATCGATGGCCATCTCCACGACCATTGCGGACCGAATTTACCGCAAGGTGCCTGGTACGTTGAACCAATACAAGACATTCCTCAAAGCTGGTGGCTCACAAGCACCAATTGAGCTGATCAAACAAGCGGGGGTGGACGTCACCTCTCGACAATACCTAGACGATGCATTTGCCGTGTTGGACAAAAGGATTGCGGAATTAAAAGAAGTGCTTGGTAAGTAACCTTATTGTTAATTGAAATGCCAGTTCATTAACTTTGAACTGGTATTTTTTTCACTTATGAAAAAAATCAGCAATGTCTTTTGTCTAGCTGATAGGATACAAACATACAAGGCAAAGGGGATACATAAAAATGACAGAAAAATTAGCAACACGGACTGAAGTGCCTGATGAATTGAAATGGAATTTGAAAGATTTATATTCGAGTGACGATGCATTTGAACAGGCTGCGGCTGCCTTCAAAGAAAAACTAAAGAGTTTTGGGGAACATGAAGGGCATGTGGCGGATTCAGCAGAAAGCCTGTACAAAACCTTTAGCGATGGCGTTGCACTAGATAACGAACTAAAACGACTCTATGTTTACTGTATGACTCGTGATCATAGCGATACAACGAATCCACAGGGAACCAAGCTGTTGACAGAAGGACAGGGACTTTTTAGTGCATTCGGTGCAGCAACAGCATTTCTAAATGTTGAGGTAACTCGCATCACGTCAGACGAATTTAAAAAATTATTATCTGATGAGCCTAGATTAGAAGAATATAAACGTTATATTGAAGTCAATTTTTTACGAAATCGTGATCACATTCTACCTACAGAACAAGAAAAGATTCTCGCTAAAAGTGACACTGTCTTCAATAGCTCAGAAAATATATATTCTAATTTAAATGATGCGGATATTAAGTTTGGTGAAGTGAAAGACGAGAATGGCGACATAGTTGAGTTAACGCCTGCTAGATATTCAGAATTCATGAATTCGACAAATAGGGGATTGCGTAAACAGGTATCAGAAAATTTCAAAACCGCTTATAAAAACTTACAACATACCTTTGCTGCAACGTTGACGGCACATATGAATGGGGTGATCGTCAAAAATCAATTGCATAACTTTAAAACAGCGCGTGAAGGTGAATTATTCCAAAATGAAATTCCAGAAAGCGTTTATGACACATTGGTGACAACCGTTCACAATCATTTGGACGGTCAGCATCGTTATATGCAATTACGCAAAGATGTCATGGGTTTGAATCAAATGTATGGTTACGATACTCGGGTACCTCTGGTAGGAGGATCCAAGTTAAAGTTTACTTTTTCAGAATCTAAGTCGATTGTTTTGGATGCCTTGAAGATCCTCGGTGACGATTATGTAACGGGTTTAAAACACGAATTTAGCGAGGGCTGGATTGACGCTGCCGAAAATGTCGGTAAATATTCTGGCGGCTACCAGATTGATGTGTATGGGGTTCACCCATATGTGTTATTAAACTGGTCAGATAATTATGATGGTTTAACTACTCTGGCACATGAGTCAGGCCACGCTATGCAATCATACCTTACAGACCAATTTCAAGCAGTGCAGAATACAGATTATCCTATTTTTACAGCCGAAATTGCATCAACAACTAATGAAAATCTGCTGATGGCTTATATGTTAGACAAGTATGCAGACAATAAAGCAATGAAAGCCTATTTACTGCAGACTTCAATTGAAACGTTTATTGGTACGGTTAACACGCAAGCTATGTATGCTGAATTTGAACACCAGTGTTACGAAACTGTTGAAGACGGTGAACCGCTGACCGCAGACAGATTAGGCGAATTGTATGGCGAATTGGATCGTCAATATGATGGCCCGGCTCTTTCCACAACAAGTAAAATGAGTCCATCGTGGGCAGGAATTCCACATTTTTACATGAACTACTATGTTTACCAGTACGCGACTTCAATGGCGATTTCGACGATACTCGCCGATCGCATCTATCGCAAAGTTCCCGGCGCATTAGAACAATATAAGGCTTTTCTTAAGGCCGGCAGTTCGCAAGCCCCAATTGATTTGATTAAACAGGCGGGCGTGGATGTAACATCAGGTCAGTACCTGGACGATGCGTTTGCCGTGTTGGACAAACGGATTGCGGAATTAAAGGAATTATTAGGCAAATAATTGTATATTAGTCGTATCGAAAAAGCACAATCAACGAAATTTTTGGGAATTTCGTTGATCGTGCTTTTTAACATTAAAGTTATTCAATATTATCTAATCGGTCGGTATACAGCACTTTCACATTATCATCGTCTACAACCAGTTTGGTAACACTGCCATTTCGTGGGCCAGGGAAGGCACCAATTGTGTCAGAGTAATGATCCATGATGTGGCGCAGGTATGTGCCGTGGGTGACTAGCAAAATGTTATCGCCGTCCTTGGCGTTATCCCGTAACAACTGCATTCCAGCTTGGATCCGTTCCCACAATTGCGCGTACGTTTCGGCGTCGTGATACTGATCCGCATTGGCAACTAAGTCTGTTGTTTCTTGCAGGCCAAACTTTTCGACCAACTCATTATAGGTGTTACCACCTTTAGGAGAGCCAATCTGATGCCACATTAACATGTCGTCATAGCCTTCCCAATAGCCGAAGAATTCTTCGCGGAATTCTTTGCGGGCGACTGGTTCGGTGAGGGTGCTAGGGTTTTCGGCCAGGATCAGTCGGCCTGTAGTTTGTGCCCGAGCCAAATCACTAGAATATGCAGCGTCAAACTTAACATGGCTCAGTAACTGACCGGCATGTTTGCCGTCATTCTGGCCTTTTTCAGTAAGCGGTGCGTCTGACCAGCCTTGCATCCGATGATACAAGTTTAAATAAGTTTGACCATGACGAACCATGTAAACGTTAAATGACATGAGAACCTCCACAATTTATGATGGTTCTATCATAGCATATCAACGTTTGAGATGAGACCACGTTATGGTTCATAAAAATGATTACTGTGACGGCGAAGGTAGCGCGTCGCACCAACAATGAACCCTGGCAAGATACCAATTACTGCCACACCGAGGAAAATGAGGGCAAAGTGTGATTTTACGAATGGCAAACGGCCAAAGTAATAACCTAAAACGCTACCGACTGTGACCCACAGGGCGACACCAATAACGTTGAGGACGGCAAAACGACGTTCACTCATTTTTGTCGTGCCCGCCAAAAGTGGGACGAAAGTTCGAATCAGTGGCACAAACCGACCAAAGATCACTGCTCGGCCACCATAACGTTTGAAAAATGCCTCGCCACGTTTTAGACCACCATGAAGACGTCGATTAATAAACTTAAAGTGCATCAACCACATGCCGATTCGAAAGTTCAGAGTGTCACCGAGAACGGCGGCAAAGAAGAAGATGGGAACCAGAACTTTGATGTCCAAACTGGATTGGGTGGCCGCCGCGATAGCACTCGTCACAAAAATCAATGATTCACCCGGCAACCACGGGAAGACAACCAAACCAGTTTCAGCAAAAATCAATAGAAACAAGGTCACGTAGCTCCAGTTGCCCATCCACGAGAACAAGGGCAGAATATAATCCTGTAAATGGCTCAAGATGTGAATCAGCTGATCCATAGGCGACCTCCCATTTTTACCTACAGTGTAAGCAACTGAACGATGAATAGCGAAACTAATCACTCAGCTTTGAGAAAACTTATGAGTTAGGGCAAAGTGTGATTGAAAATAGTGCAATGGCAATTTTCGCTTCCGGTTGTCAACAGTGACACGCTCGCCGTGGGACCGGTTCAAGCCTCCTGAAAATCGGAGCCTTTGCGACTGTCCGTGGTGTAAATTCGGTTAAACCATCCCGAATTAACATCACTTTCACGACTCGGTATCACTGTTGACGCCCTCCAGCTGATAGAGTGGCAAGTTTCAAACGTCTAATCGAAAACATAGCAGTGCACCCAAATGTTACTCAAAGTTTCATTAGTTACTGCGGGAGTGGAGCTGATTGGAAACAGAGTTCCGTGTCGGTAACACTTAGCGGCGGGGTGGGCCGTTTAGTGTTACAGGATGACTTATGAGACGTGTTTTTCGGCTCATAATCAAAGGTGAAAATCGCGGTCTGCGCGAGTTGAACCTGGTCCCAGGGAACGGCGTTTCAAATCAGCGGAACGGCAGTAAGCGGATTTGCAATCAGATGTAATACAGGTTTGCTAGAAATTAGACGTTTTATGACTCGAATGGTGAGTAGAATTTGTCACCAACTGTGAAAATGCGCTATAATATTTAGTACAATTTTTGAGTTTATTGATGAGAATGGTCGCATAATAACGGCCAAAAAACGGGGGCAAACCAGTTGACGGAAACAGTAAAGCAGCAAGAGCAAAAACATTTAGATGCTGTCGTTAAAAAAGTCAAACAGGCTGAAGTTGTGGCCAAACAGGATATTCAAACTGCCTCGCGTGATACAAAGGAAATTGAGCGGGCGTTTGGTGAGGTTCACCTCAATACTGGTAGCTACGAGGGGATGACCGACACTGCCATGTCGTTGCGTGCACAGCAACAAATGCTTGATGAACGGCAAAATAGCTGGCAACACGCTACTCAACGACTTGATGTGTTACAAAAATTGGAACGCACCCCATATTTTGCCCGCATTGACTTTCAGGAAGAGGGTACTCGCGGTCCTGAGACAATTTATATTGGGTTGGGTTCGTTTGCCGACTCACCAGATCATTTCTTGGTTTATGACTGGCGGGCGCCAATTTCTTCTATCTATTATGACGGTGGTCTTGGCGACATCACGTACCAAACGCCGGATGGGCCGCAAACCGTTGATGTTAAGTTAAAACGTCAGTTCCAAATCAAAGACGGCGTCATTCTCACTGTCTTTGATACAGATGAAGTGGTCGGCGATCAAATGCTTATGGAAGCGTTGGGCAACTCATCCAACACCAAGATGAAGAGCATTGTCACTACCATTCAGAAGGAACAAAACCAAATTATCCGAGATACGCAATCTGACCTGTTATTTGTTCAGGGGGCTGCTGGGTCCGGTAAGACGGCTGCTGTCTTACAACGAGTGGCATGGCTATTGTATCGATACCGCGGTAACTTAACGTCTGGACAAGTGGTCTTGTTCTCACCAAACCAACTTTTTAACGACTATATTAACCAGGTGTTGCCTGAATTGGGCGAACAAAACATGGTGCAGATGACTTATCTGCAATACACTAATCGGCGTTTGCCAAAAATCCAGGTTGAAACGTTGCAACAACGTTTTGATGCCACCACTGATACTAAATTCAAGACGGTCAATGCCTTGAAAGGTAGCTTGGCGTACTTTGACGTGATTACGCGCTATGCCAACCACCTTGAACAGGCTGACATGCGGTTCCGGGACATTAAGTTTCAGGATCAAGTATTTATTAGTAAGGAAAAGATTGCCGAAATTTACTATTCATTTAATGAAAACTATCATTTAGGTAATCGATTATCTGCGACTCGGGAAGAGTTGATCAAGATGTTGAACCGGCGCATCAGTTCTTCTTTGCACGATAAGTGGGTTGAAGAAACCGTTCAAAACTTAACGAAAGAGCAGGTTGACACGATGTTTGGCGATCAACCGCGTGAGTTTGACAGTCAGGATAAGGAGTATCGTTTCCTGGCTCGTCAGATCGTGATGCAAGCCTACAAGCCAGTTCAGCTTGCCATCGTACGTAGTCGTTACTTAAACATTAATGCTCAGTATGCTCATTTCTTACGGCATGTGCCTAATCTGATTGAGCTTAGCAAACACGATGTGACTACGGAACAGTGGCAGGCCGGTGTTGACGCAACATTGGATGGTTACCGTGACCACCGCTTGTCATTGGCGGATACGTCAGCTTACCTTTACTTGTATGATTTAATGACGGGTAAAAAAGGTGAAAAGGAAATCCGTTTTGTCTTTATCGATGAAGTTCAAGATTATTCGGCCTTTCAATTGGCCTTTTTAAAGTTTAGTTTTCCTCGTGCACGGTTCACTTTGCTTGGTGACTTAAATCAGGCAATCTTTACGCAAGAAAACAGTCGAACGCTTCTGGGCGAACTGTCCACGATGTTTGATCCAGATAAAACTCGGGTCGTTCAACTGACGAAATCGTACCGGTCTACACAACAAATCACTGACTTTACGAAGGACCTTTTGGTTGATGGTGAACAAATTACGGCCTTTGATCGTAATGGCGACAGGCCAGCCGTATTAGTCGCCAATGACAGAGAAGCCTTGTATCAACGTTTGGAACAACAGTTAGCAGTCAATGATAAAGCAGATGAAACGACTGCTATCATCGGCAAAACACTGGCGGAGTGTGAGGCTGTTGCCGATCGCCTCAAAGCTGATGGTGTCCATGCTACATTAATTCGGACTGAAAATCAGCGGTTAGTGCCCGGCACACTGATTATCCCTGCGTACTTGGCTAAGGGACTTGAGTTCGATGCCATCATCGTTTGGGATGCCTCGAAAGCCGTTTATCACGATGAAAGTGAACGGCAATTGCTGTACACGATTTGTTCACGTGCGATGCACCAGCTCACAATTTTGGCAAACGGTGAACTGACGCCGTTGATGGATCACGTGGATTCAGATTTATACGTGCGTGAATAGGTAATGGAAGTGCAATAGTAACGTTTTCGCTGAAATTTCGGAGTATCTGTGTTCAATTCCGGTATCACAGATTGAGCTATGCTATACTTTAAGGGATTTTTGAAGAAAACATGGTGGATGAGTTATGGCAGACAAATTAGGCAACTATGATCGTTTTGAGCGTGACCGGTGGCGGGATTTATTTGATGCAGAGGCAGTTCCATTAACAGAAGCAGATTTGGATCAGATTCGGTCTCTGAACGACCGAATTTCACTAGCGGATGTAAAGGAAATTTACATGCCGTTGGTGCACTATATTCTCCTTAAATACCATGAATTTCAGTTGGCCAATAATGCTCGTAGCGATTTTTTGAAGGTGCCGCGTCGACATGTGCCATTTTTAATAGGTATTGCAGGATCTGTGGCAGTGGGGAAGTCAACCACTGCGCGTTTGTTAGCGCTGATGTTGAAACATTTGTATGCACAATTGAAGGTTCAGCAAATCACCACGGATGGCTTTTTATATCCCAATAATGTACTGGAAGAAAAGGGCATTAGTGACGACAAGGGCTTTCCCGACAGCTATGATATGCCGCGGCTAATTCAATTTTTAAACGACGTAAAGCAATCACGACCAAACGTCAAAGCACCACGATATTCACATCAAGTTTATGATGTAATTCCTGATGAGTACGATGAGATAGATCAACCAGATATCTTAATTGTCGAAGGAATCAATGTTCTGCAGTTACCATCACAGGCAGAAATATTCGTTAGTGACTTCTTTGACTTCTCGATTTACGTCGATGCTGAGCCAAAGTTAATTGAGCACTGGTTCTTGGAACGGTTCAGCATTTTGCTGGATTCGGCGTTTAACGATAAGACGAATTATTATCATGAACTAGCCACGGGGTCCCGTGAAGATGCGTTTTTGTATGCACGCCAAGTATGGGATGCTGTGGATCTGCGTAATTTAAACGAATATATCTTGCCTACTCGTAATCGTGCCAATGTCATTCTGCACAAGCGTCAGCATCACGCTATCGATGCCGTTTATTTGCGTCAGTACTAAGCATCTGAATCTAACGTTGCGCTTACGGTTGTCAACAGTGACACGCTCGTCGTGGGACCGGTTCAAGCCCGAAGTTCACGGTCTTTCACCTCGCCGCAGAGCCTCGTAAAAGCTGAGTCTCTGCGACCGTCCGTGCTGTAAATTCGATAGGACCACTCGAATTAACAGCACCTTCACGACTCGGTATCACTGTTGCCGCCCTCCAGCTGATATAGTGGACAAACTTTCGATGACATGAGAGGTCGGAAACGATTAATTATCAATGTACAAGTGGAGCTGACCGGAAACAGAGGCCCGTGTCGGCAACACTTAGTGGAAAGGCCTTGGCCGCTTAGTGTTGCGGGATGACTTATGAGACGTGAACTTCGGCTCATAATCAAAGTTGAAGACTCCGGGCTTCAGGAGGCTGAGACTGGTCCTCACGGATCGGCGTTTCTGGTCAGCGAAACGGCATATTCTATCTCATTACATCTTTAATCAAAATACGATTAACATCCTAGTCGATAAGGACTGGGATGTTTTTCTTTGCAGAGAGGTTGGCAATAACGAAATTTAGCTCCATTATTGAAATAATTATCTATTTATAGAAGCAATCTGTTATGATGGATTGACATTCTGTGAAACGGGGGAGAGAATCGATGGCACAAAACGCACCACTTAATCAAAAACGTAAATTTAGTTGGCCGCTTTTCTTAAGCCCGTTTATTTCACGGCTCGGCGACGCCCTTTATATTTTTGGCTTGAACTGGTTCATTGTGAAAGCAACTGGAACGGCGTCTATCTTAGGGGTGGTTCAGGGAATCGGCGGTCTCGTATTGGTTGCTGCCGATGTGCTGGCAGGACCACTTGTCGATAGCGTGAATCGTAAACGAGTCATGTTGTGGTCAGATATTATTAGTTTTGTTGCTTGTTTGTTAATGGCCCTGATTGTAGATGTCAATCATCCGATTTTCTATCAACTGGTTTTATTGACGGCTATTTTAGATATTGGATTGGGTTTCAACTTTCCTGCAGCAAAGGCAATGGTGCCAGAACTCATTCAAGATTCGGCGCTACAACGATTTAATGCGATTTCAAATACGTCGCTTAGTTTGGCAGACATTTTTGCACCATTGCTTGGCGGCGCGTTACTAGCCGTTTCATGGATTAACTTTCGAGAATTTCTATTAATTAATGCTTTTTCATTCCTATTGTCGATTGCGTTGCTACTGGGGATTCGGTATCGGTATCAACCCAGTAAGAGTGGTCGACTGTCTATTTGGACAAGTCTACAAGACGGTTTTAAGTATGTCATGGGTAAGCCCGTGCTGGTCAAAATGGTTGTCATCGACAGTGTTGTGAATATTTTTTATGCAGCATTTAATTTGTTGCTTCCATATGATGTGAAACATTACTTTGGTGGTAACGAACACCTTTATAGTTATTTGATGGCTGTAATGGCCATTGGTGGCATGCTGGGCGGTTTGAGTTTGGTACGAGCTCGCAGTGCCCGTGCGTTACCTCAGATTGAACGTGACATTTATCTACTGGCCGTTGTTATGCTGATTGCTGGTTTTTGGCGGCCGTATCCAGTACTACTGGCGATGACTGGATTGTACGGATTCTTGATCTCAAGAATTGGGGTAGGTTTGTTTACGCTAGTGCAAAATGTAACTGATGTGGCTTATTTGGGCCGTGTGTTTGGTATTTGGTTTATCTCTGTAGATTTCATGCACCCACTAGGCAATTTTATTTTCGGTTTTGTTATTGACTGGCTGGGAGATGGAACCTTCGTTTTAATGGGGATTCTGCTTGCTCTTTGTCTAGGACTTACCGACCTTGTTTTTCGCAAACATACAACGGTTTAAGCGCAAATTGTCCGTTGAATTGAGACGAGTGGATTGCAAATAAACGGTTTTATGGCTCAATAAGAAACATCCTTAAATATTACAATATATTTCAGATTTCGAGTTTTATGACAAAAACGCCTAAATTTGTAATGCTGACGGTATTTCTCTGTTATTTACACGCTGTATAGTAGTCATCGTTGAGTTGTTAATAAACAACACAAGCGAATCATCGCGTAAGATTTATCTATTAGCCAGCGTGAGTGAAAAAGAGCTCACCATACAAAATTAGGAGTGAAACTTACTATATGAAGATCAAACAATTAATGCTTTCTACTGTTAGTGCCGGTGCGTTACTTTCAATTGGTACTGTTGTTGCAAATGCCGACACCACTGTTACTGTTAAGAGCGGTGACACTGTTTCAAAATTAGCTTCTGCTAACAACACTACTGTTGATGCAATCGTTAACGCTAACCACTTACAAAACGGTGGTAACTTAATCTTTGTTGACCAATCATTAGATATTCCTGGTGCTAACGGTACGCAAAGTACTCAAGCAGCACAACCTGCACAACAGGCTGCTCCTGTTCAACAACAAGCTGCTCCAGCACAACAAGCAGCACAACCTGCACAACAGCAAACTGTTCAGGCACAACCTGCACAACAAGCTGCTCCTGTTCAACAACAAGCAGCTGCACCTGCCGCTTCTACTGGTGACTCATCAGCTCAAGCATGGATTGCTGCTCGTGAATCAGGCGGTTCATACACTGCTCAAAACGGTCAATACTACGGTAAGTACCAATTGAGTATGGACAAATTAGGTGGCGACTTATCACCACAACATCAAGAAGCTGTTGCAACACAATACGCAGTTTCACGTTACGGTTCATGGGCTGGCGCCCAAGCCGCTTGGCAGTCTCAGGGTTGGTGGTAGACAACCCCGGCTGACGCCGAAAATTATTTTTGATAATCAATCATCCACTTTAAAGTGGATGATTTTTTTTGCCCAAAAATCCTAAATTTATCATTGCTTTACAGTAAGTCGAAGGGCATAAACTAACAGGTGTTGTTGATAAAATAGTGCTGTTTATTAAAGTGAACAATACGATACGTATTGAATGTACTATAATAAGCATTAATCTTTTTTACATATTTATTTGATTGACGTGAGGAGGTAGTGGTGAATGAAAGGTCGTTTTGGCTTTTTAAGTATTGTATTATTCGGGATCAACGCCATTGTCGGATCAGGTATTTTCTTGTTGCCCAATACGGCGATGAAACTCATTGGGCCGGCCAGTCTACTGGTGTTTGTCTTTGACATGTTTTTGGTTATTAGTATTGCATTGTGCTTTGCTGAGGATGCCAGTTTGTTCAAACAGAATGGTGGGCCTTATGTGTATGCCAAGGCAGCGTTTGGTGACTTTGTTGGCTACGAAGTTGGCTTCATTATTTGGGTCATTAGTATTATTGCCTGGGCCACGATGGCCGCTGGGCTGGCGACAGCTCTGGGTGCTTTTTGGCCTGTATTGGCTAAACCCGTTTGGCATGCCACGATTATTACAGTGTTGCTAGTCGGACTGGGTGTAATCAATATTCTCGGTGTGAGCGTGACGAAATGGTTGAACAATGTGGTCACTGTTGCGAAAATTATTCCATTAGTGCTGTTTGTTGCCATTGGGCTATTCTTCCTTCATGCTGGCAATTTCACACCGTTTTTCCCACATGGCCATTATGTAGCAGGTTCATTCGGTCAGGCAGCCATCGTCATGTTTTACGCTTTTACCGGTTTTGAGGCCATTGTGATTGCTGCTGAGGACATGAAAAATCCTCAACACGATGTGCCGCGTGCGATTATTACGGTGATGGGGATAGTGGCATTGTTGTACTTTCTCATTCAAACGGTGTCAATCGGAGTCTTAGGGACTAAGCTAGCAACAACGACGGCGCCAATGCAGGAGGCGTTAACTCAAATTATTGGACCAGTCGGGAAGTACATTATCGGTGCGGGGACGATTATTTCCATTACGGGGATTTCCGTTGCCCAATCCTTTACCGTTCCTCGTAGTGGCCAAGCAATGGCTGACAATGGTGTCATGCCAAAGATTGTTGGTCGCGTTAATCGTCGCGGGGTGCCATATGTGGCTGTGATTATTTCAGTTGCTTTAGCGTTGCCTCTTGCACTGACAGGAACGTTTAGCACTTTGGCTGCCATTTCTGTTGTGTCACGGTTTGCTCAGTATGTGCCAACGATCATTGCTGTCTTAGTATTCAGGAGGACTCGACCAGATCAACCACGTTCTTTTAAAGTACCATTTGGTCCAGTGATTCCGGTTATTGCAATTTTAGTTTCATGCTGGTTACTGGCACAGGCCAAACCGATTAACCTATTTTGGGGTCTTGGTGCGTTATTAGTTGCTGTTCCGTTTTATTTCTTGACGAAGAAGAATCGCCAAGAAATTGAGGCGCAACAAAAAAATGAAAATCAGAAGTTATAGTGATTGCTAGGTTATAGAGGTGCACTTGTATGCATTTACTTTAGGTACTAAAAAGCATCCTTCAAATTGGAGGATGCTTTTTTATTTCGTATGAAAGGAATTGTTCAAAAATAGGTCCAAAAATGAAAGCCAAGGTATTAATGTTGAAAACATTCGGCTATATAAGCTATACCAATTTATATAAAAGGACTAATTTAAGCAACTTTGTGAGTTTGAAAAACAATAAAATAATTAAAAAATGCAAACGAATGTCAAAATCTAGACCAATCGTTTAACACCTTACTGTTACTGACAGTGACACTGATTTTAAATGTGTATATTAATCATTTTTTAATCATAATGCCACTTTTATCATCATTTTATTCTTGCCGTTTAAAATTGAAATCGGTATTGTGACAAACATAGACCAAAGAAAGAAAAACAGACGTGTCTATTAAATGGTTATGAAAAAGGATGATAAATATGTTTGATTCAATCGACCAATTAGCAGTAAATAGTGTACGGACATTAAGCTTGGATGCAATCGATAAGGCACAATCTGGCCATCCTGGTCTGCCAATGGGCGCAGCTCCGATGGCGTACGCACTGTGGACTCGAAATATGACGGTTAACCCTAAAGATTCACATTGGTTTAACCGTGATCGCTTTGTGCTATCAGCTGGTCATGGATCAGCGATGCTGTACAGTCTGCTGCATTTGAGTGGCTATCAAGTTTCCATCACAGACCTTAAGCATTTTCGTCAAATGGGTAGCAAGACTCCTGGGCACCCAGAATATGGCTGGACTGATGGTGTCGAGGCAACAACCGGACCATTGGGCCAAGGCTTAGGAATGTCCGTTGGGATGGCGATGGCAGAGCGGCACTTAGGCGCAATGTATAACCGTCCTGGGTTTAAAGTTGTTGATCACTATACATACACGCTCGTTGGTGACGGTGATCTCATGGAAGGTATTTCCCATGAAGCAGCTAGTCTAGCTGGTCGTCTGAAATTAGGCAAACTGATTGTACTCTATGATTCTAACGACGTGTCTTTGGATGGCCCACTGAGCAACGCTTTTGCTGAGAACATTCAGAAACGGTTTGAAAGTTACGGCTGGTCCTATCGGCGGGTTGACGATGGTAATGATTTGAACAGCATCGACAAGGCAATTAAAACGGCGCAGATGGATCAAACCAAGCCAACCATTATTGAGGTCAAAACGACGATTGGCTATGGTGCACCAAAGCAAGGCACCCATGCAGTTCACGGTGCGCCATTAAGCGCGGCCGACTTGCGCGTTGCCAAGGAAAATTATCAATGGCCTTATGCACCGTTCTATGTTCCGGGCGAAGTGTACGATCGCTTTTACCGGACCATTCAACGTCGCGGGCATAAAGCAGAGGAAGACTGGAATCACATGATGGAAAGTTATGCGACTCAGTATCCTGAGCTTGCAGCTTACTTTGCCGACGATGTTCGTCAAATGAAGAGCGTGGACTTAAGTGATTTAACTGACCAGTATGAGCTTGGCGATGCCGAAGCAACTCGTTTGACTAGTGCCAAGGTTTTGCAAACATTGAGTAAACGGGAACACTCATTGTGGGGTGGCTCAGCCGACCTGTTTTCTTCAAACAAAACGAATATTAAGGATAATGGGCGTTTTGACGTGGATAGCGCGGTCAACCGAAATCTGTGGTTTGGTGTCCGTGAGTTCGCTGAAGGTTGTGCGATGAACGGAATTGCCTTGCATGGTGGTTCACGTGTATACGGCAGTACGTTTATGGTATTTTCAGATTATATGCGTGGTGCCATGCGGTTGGCTGCCTTACAGAAGCTACCCGTTACGTATGTGTTCACCCATGACTCCGTGGCGGTTGGCGAGGACGGTCCAACTCATGAACCGATTGAACAACTCGCCAGCATGAGGGCCATGCCAGGGCTATCTGTTATTCGTCCAGCTGATGCAAACGAAACGATTGCTGCTTGGCAACAGGCGATGGGAGCGCATGACCACCCAACTGTGCTAATTATGACACGACAAACATTGCCAGTCTTGACTGGTGCCAAGGCGCATCCGGAAGGTGTGAGCCGGGGGGCTTACGTTATTTCCGCACAAAAGGGCCTCAAACCAGATGGTATTTTAATTGCCAGCGGTTCAGAGGTTCAATTGGCCTTGACTGCACAGCAGAAACTGTGGGAACGTGGCGAGGACGTATCTGTGGTCTCGATGCCAAGTATGGATTTGTTTGATGCTCAACCGCAAGACTATAAGGATGAAGTTTTGCCACGTGACGTCCGTAATCGGGTGTCTATTGAAATGGGAAGCACGAGTGACTGGGGTAAATATGTCGGTTTAGACGGTAAGGTAATTGGTATCGATACCTTTGGTCTAAGCGGCAAGGGGAGTGAAGTCATTAAACACTTTGGTTTCACGCCTGAAACGGTCGTTGATACGTATGCCAGCCTAATTAATACACGGTTGCACACACTTAATGAGAACGTTTCCGCACGATAATATAGTTGGTTGTTCAAAGCTCATCCTGCTTTATGAATGACGACTAAAACGACTCACGCCCGTTTGGGCGTGAGTCGTTTTAGATACATATTAGTTACTTACTCTCAAAAAAATCACTTAACTGATGCGACTGCTTTTTTAATCAACTGAGATTGAAATTCAGCCGCGTATTGTTTAGTCAGTTTTGCTTGAGCTGCTTGATCCATTGCAAGCTTTGGATTCTTAGTAACGGCCGCTTGCATCTTAGCTTTAACATAGGCTTCAGCTTGTTGTTTCATTTGAGCCTTGGCCTGAGGTGTTTGCATCTTAGCCATCTGGCCTTGCAACTTCTTTGCTTGGCTAGTTGAGAGATGCAACCATGAACTTGGCAGATAGAACGTATTTGTCCGTTTTGTCAGTTTATGGTTTTCTTTGGCAATGCCGAACCAGACTTTAGCAGTGTGGCTCTTATATTCCCAACGCGTTTCTGATGTTTTTAACGTTGCCTTATTACCGCTAGCCTTTTTAATTGTGTTAGTGGTAAATTCATCGGCCTGTGTGTGACCAGGCTTCTTTTGGTTAGCCTTGGTCGCATAAATTTGAACGTTTTCAGTGCCTTTAGTCCCAACGTTTTGGTAGAGTACCATATTGACACCGTTAGCGCTACTGCCACTAGCAGAATAAATCTGTTTAGTCGTCGTTGTGGTGACTTTGTGCATCCCAAAGTGACTGTGGTCGTTGGCTGTGATCATAAAGAGTGAGCCACATAGCACGATGATTGATAGTAAGGTACCGATGATTTGCCAAGTCCGGTTATTAATGTAGACGAAGCAAATGAACAGGGCAATGGCACCAATGACAAGTGTAGCTAGAATCATTAGGCTTCACCTCCATTATTAGCGGGTTCTGATGCAGCTTTTAGATCATCGCTGGTAACGGTAGCATTAGAGTGATTAGCACCCTTTAAGAAGAAGGCTAACAGGAAACCAACGATACAGAAGCCGACAGCAACCCAGAATGTTGCATGATAACCACTCATTGTGGCGTTGATGGCACGAACTTTGTATGCTAATGGCGTTTGTGTCAACACGTGGTGTGCTGGCATAGCGTTCTTCGTAACGTTTGATAAAACGGAAACTAAAATCGCTGAACCAATTGAAGTGGCCACCTGACGTGTGGTGTTATTAACGGCAGTCCCATGGGAAATCATGTCAAAGGACAGGGCGTTCATGCCGGCAGTTGTTACAGGCATCATTACCATTGAAATCCCAAACATCCGCACGGCATATAAGAAGGTAACATAAATGACAGGCGTGCTCTTGGTAATCATAACAAATGGCAAAGTTCCGGCTGTTAAGAGGAACATCCCAGCAACAGCCATCCGCCGAGCACCGATCCGGTCAAATGTTTGACCAGTAATCGGACTCATAACAGCCATCATTAAAGCCCCAGGCAGGAGTGTTAATCCAGAATGGAAGGCACTCATACCATGAACAATTTGCAGATATAGTGGCAGAACTAGTTCAACACCAGTCATCGCAATTGTAACAACGGAACTCAAAACTGCGGCAATGGTGAATTCAAAGGATTTGAAAACACGTAATTGTAAGAATGGGTTCTTCATAGTGAGTTGACGCCAAATGAATAGTGCAATGACAACAACACCGACTGCGAGGAAGGATAGCACTTTAGTGGATGTCCAGCCATCGTCACCGACGGAGGAGAATCCGTAAAGCAAGGAACCAAAACCAATGGTAGATAAACTAGCCGAAAGCCAATCAAGTTTTGGTTTAGAGGTTTCAATAACGGACTTCATAAAGAAGAACGCTAAGATGATAACTAGGGCGACGATTGGAATGATCATGCCAAACAAGTCACGCCACTGGAACTTATCGATGACCCACCCAGAAAGTGTTGGTCCAATAGCAGGTGCAACACCGATAACGATACCGGCCAGTCCCATGGCAGCACCACGAGAACTGGCTGGGAAAATCGTCAACATTAACGTTTGCAATAATGGCATGGTAACCCCAACACCAATCGCTTGAACTAAACGTCCAGCAAGTAAGGTGCCGTAATTAGGTGCGATGTAGGCCATGATTGTGCCAATTTCAAAAATCGTCATGGCGCCAATATAGAGCCATTTTGAATTGAATCGGTTGGATAAGTAAGCAGAAATAGGAATCATGATCCCGTTAACCATTAAAAATCCAGTGGTTAACCATTGAACCGTAGAGGTGGAAATATCGAAGGCTTTCATTAATGTAGGGAAAGCGGTCGTCAAAATCGTCTGGTTCAAAACGGTACAGAATGTGCCAATCAGCAAAACCATAACCATCAGTCCACGGTTATAAGGTTTGCCATTTGTGTCGACAGCTTCTGACATAAGGAGTCCTTCTTTCGTTTGATTAATTAGTTTGCTTAAAAAAGTACGAGAGTTAATATAATGCTTTGAGATAATCATGTCAAGTAAGTTGACAAAGTTATTTTAAAATATATAATTGTTCCAGTAAACATAACATCAACGTTAGATTTTGTGATAACGGTTTCAAGAAATAAGAGGTTTAATGATATGGAAAGAACACCCCAAACTGAGGGTTCACCCGAATGGCTGAGAAGCATTATTAATAGTGATGATATATTGATTGGTATCGGTGACCTCTCTCGCGCGACAGATGTTTCAACCGCACAGCTACGTTACTGGACGGATAAAGGCTATATTCACGTCGTTAATCAGGATGAAGGAAATCGTAAATATACGTACGATACTGCGTTTAAGGTTCGCGCAATCAAGGCGTACATGGATGAGGGCTTTACGTTGGTCGCTGCCACCAAACGAATGCAAAAGCACCGCGAAGTTATCCATTTGTTAAAAGACGTCATGATGAACCGGCTGGAGGGCGTCGGTACAGACGAGGATGGCAGTCAAATCGTCAACCTAGGCTTGTTTGATCCAGATCCACAATATGAACTTGTAGCGCGTTTGCGTGACGGCAAGACTCGGTTCGAACTCCAGAAAAAAGCTTGAATCTAGGGGACTTTGCTTGTTGCTTGCTCCTAGTCATGCTAAGCTGGGTTTGTGGTGAGGTGAATGGTTGATTACCCAAAAATCCCTAAGAAGTGACCGATCTTTACGGCTGGGCCACTGCTTCATGTTGTGAGTGTTTTTTGGAAAACTTTTTTGATTAAAAAGGTTCGCTAAACTGCGCATTATGCGCTCGAGAATCATCCTTTCGGGATGGTTAGTGATCGTATTTAAAACAATGTGTTTCATGAAAATCAACCCAAGTTTTTCATGGTGTAATTAACTGCTCATCACGGGCACTCCAGTTTAGGGGATCTGGAGTGCTTTTTTATTTGGAGTGATTACGAAACCCGGGAGAAGTCGAGCAATAACAAAAACGACGAGTGTGAAGGTGAATTTTCCTTTGCACCCGTCGTTTTGGGTTACGCACAGACTTCTAGACGTCAGTGGCCCGTTTTGACTACATAGCGTCAACCATCTTCACAAGCTTGTGGGGGAAACGCGTTTGCGACAATGTGGCAAGGGGTGAACAAAACAACACGGATTTCCCCCGTTTCAATAAATGCGGTAAAATAAACATTATTATGAAAACGCTATCACAGGAGGATAAACATGCAGGCAGACATTAAATGGTTGGATGACCCACAAGTTTTTCGTGTCGGACAATTACCCGCCCACAGTGATCACTATTGGTATCGTGACGCCGATGAGGCGCGCTCAAAGAGCAGCAGTTTCGCACAAAGCTTGGACGGTCAGTGGCAGTTTAAGTTCGCAGACCGTCCACAACATCGACCAGTTGGCTTTTATGAACCCAACTACGACACCAGTGATTTTGGGACGATTCATGTGCCGGGACATATTGAATTGAGTAATTATGCGCAGATTCAATACATCAATACCTTGTACCCGTGGGAAGGTAAAATTTATCGTCGACCAGCTTACACAATGGGACCTGATCAGACAGGCAAGGGTATGTTTAGCGAGGCACCGGACAACTCAGTTGGTGCATACATTCGGCATTTTCGTTTGGCACCCGGCCTGACGAATCAACGGGTGATCGTTCAATTTGACGGCGTGGAAGAAGCTATGTATGTTTGGCTCAACGGTCATTTTCTCGGGTATGCCGAAGATAGTTTTTCACGTTCAGAATTTGATTTAACCGACGCCTTGGTCGACGGTGATAACGTGCTTGCGGTGGAAGTGTTCAAACGAAGTACGGCATCGTTTTTGGAAGACCAAGATATGTTCCGCTTTTCCGGCATTTTTCGCAGTGTTAGGCTAGTCGGGTTGCCAACTGTTCACGTTGCTGATATGCACATTCGACCAGTGGTTAATGAGAATTTAGACAGTGGTGAACTTAATGTGACCCTGAAACTGACTGGGGACGTGGAAAGTAAGGCGCGGGTTCATTTAACGGTGTTTGATAAGGCGGATAAGCTGATTGTGGATGAAAAGCGGTCAGTGGCTAAACAAATTAGTTTTGGTCACCTGCCGTTTGAGAACGTTATGTTGTGGACGCATCACAATCCGGACTTGTATCACTTGACTGTGACAATTACAGATGAGAACGGCAACCCGATTGAAGTGGTTCCTTATGATATCGGTTTTCGACGGCTAGAATTGCGTAACCAAGTTATCTATTTGAATGGCAAACGATTGATTATTAACGGTGTCAACCGTCATGAATGGGATGCCACTACTGGCCGAACCGTCTCAATGGCTGACATGAAGGCGGACTTACAAACATTTGCTGAAAATCATATTAACGCTGTCCGTACTTGTCATTATCCGGATCAAATTCCGTGGTACTACATGTGTGATCAGGCTGGTGTGTACATGATGGCTGAAAATAACCTGGAAACTCACGGAACGTGGCAAAAGATGGGGACTGTTGAGCCCTCTGACAATGTGCCAGGATCGTTGCCGCAATGGCGCGAAGCAGTCTTAGATCGGGCGCGTAGCAACTACGAAACGTTTAAGAATCATCCGGCCATCTTATTCTGGTCGCTTGGTAATGAATCGTACGCCGGTGATGATATTGAAGCGATGAACACCTATTACAAGACAATGGATTCCTCAAGGCTGACGCATTACGAAGGTGTTGTCCGCAATCGTAAATATGAAACCAGTATTTCTGATGTGGAGAGCCGAATGTACGCTTCGCCAGCTGAGATTCGCACGTATTTAAGCAATCAGCCAATGAAACCATTTTTAGATTGTGAGTATATGCATGACATGGGCAATTCGCTAGGCGGTTTGGGCGAATACATGGCGTTACTAGATGACTTTCCGTCCTATCAAGGTGGTTTTATTTGGGACTTCATTGACCAGGCACTGTGGGTCACGGATGAAGTTACTGGCCGACAGGTATTGCGCTATGGCGGCGATTTTGATGATCGTCATACGGATGGCGAATTTTCCGGGGACGGATTAATGTTTGCAAACAGACAGGCAAAGCCAGCAATGCAGGAGGTGCGCTATTACTATGGCCAATACGACAACTAAGATTCACGTGATTTTTGGAGATGGCACGTTAGGTGTGGCAACGGATGATGTCCATTATTTGTTTAGTTATGAAAAGGGTGGTCTGGAATCAATTGTCAGTCACGGCAAGGAGTGGTTATATCGACCAATTCGTCCCATTTTTTGGCGAGCAACAACAGATAATGACCGGGGCAATCATTTCTCAGAAGAATCCGCAATGTGGCTAGGTGCGGATTGCTTCACACGATGTCAGTACATTGATGTGCAAGTGGATGGTAAGGACTTGGGTCTGCCAATCGCGCCGCAAAACAATCAATTTTCAAATGATGAAACGGCCGATCAGGTTGACATTACGTTTGATTTTCAAACAGCTACAACACCGGCAACAAAAGTAACAATGCATTATCAAATCGTTGCCAATGGTACGGTGACGCTCACGAGTCATTTGCAGGGAAACGAGGCGCTTCCTGAGCTGCCCGCTTTCGGCGTTCAATTGATCATGCCAACTGTCGCTACTGGATTTGAATATGACGGTTTGTCCGGAGAAACTTACCCAGACCGCATGGCTGGCGGTAGCCGGGGTCAGTATTATGTGGCTGGCTTACCGGTGACGCCTTATCTGGTGCCTCAGGAAATGGGCATGCATATGCAAACACGATGGTTAACCGTGACCCGGCAGCGAACATTGAACAATGCGGACGTTGACGCACAGCCATTTTCTTTCAGTGTTGAAATGGCTGACCAACCGTTTGCTTTCAGTTGTTTACCGTACACTGCAATGGAACTTGAGGCCGCAACACACGTTGAAGAACTGCCATTGGCAAGACGGACCATTTTGTCAGTTTATGGAGCGGTCCGTGGTGTTGGGGGCATTGATAGCTGGGGAGCAGATGTCCAGCCACCATATCGTTTGTTCGCTGACGTTGATCGGACATTTACAGTGCAAATTCATCCTGGAAATCATGTGGCAGATTAGCGACTGCCATCCAGGTTAAGGGCAGGTAGCCCTTCTATCTTTGATGTGCGATAATATGACTAAATGTTTTTCAGTTAACAAGACGGTTTAAACGAGCAACCGACTACCACAAGAATGTGAAAGAAACGGGGATGAGTAAATGGATCATCAAGAAGAACAAATGACCGGCATGCGATTTTTGTTTGTGACTGTGCTGAATTTACTCATTACCGTGGCAGAAATTGTTGGGGGATTGTTATCAGGCTCACTAGCCCTATTGTCAGACGCGTTTCATAACCTCGGGGATTCACTGTCAATCGTATTGGGGTATGTTGCTCAACGAATTAGCGGCAAGCCACAAAATCGGCAGCGAACTTTTGGTTACCGACGTGCAGAAATTTTGGCCGCGTTCGTTAACGGGCTATTTTTGATTGGTGTTTCAATTGTTTTGATGGTTGAAGCTGCGCGGCGTTTTGCCAAGCCAGAACCAATTAATGGCGACATTATGTTGATTGTTGCCGTTATCGGGTTAGCCGCTAATTTGTTGTCAGCGGTGTTGATGCACCATGGTTCAAAGGATAGCTTGAATATTAAAGCGACGTATTTGCATGTCCTGGCAGACGCGTTATCGTCTGTTGCCGTTATCGTCGGCGGGATTTTAATTGTGCTCTTTGATATTACGTGGGTTGATCCGCTACTAACGCTGTTGGTGTCGTTTTACATTATTTATGAAACTTGGCCGGTGATCCACGAAACGGTGCAAATTTTGATGCAGACTGCACCGAAATTAGATTATGATCAAATCGCTGCAGATATTGTTGAAATTCCGGGTGTGCTACGAGTTCACCATATTCACGCTTGGCTCATTGATGAAAACAAAATTGTCTTTTCAGCACACGTCAACATGAAGGATGTCAAACTGAGTGAGGTGGAAAAGACCGTTGCTCAGATTTCCAGTTTGCTGACGGAGCGCTATCATATTTGTCACGTAACCATTCAGCCTGAAGTCCACCACGGTGAGACTGACGCGCTGTTTGTTAACAAGGATAAAGTGTAAATAAATTTAGATACAACAATGGCTCATTTCACTATGTTTTGTCGTGAAATGAGCCATTGTCTGTTAAGGATGTGGATTATGATCTGGATAATGCCGCAAAGTGCTGATCATACCACGTTGACCAGTCAGTTTCCGGATTACCGGTAGAATGAAATTTGACGCCGATTTCATCAAGTAAACGAATATAATCGTTCCTGCTGAATTGAATACTGGTATCGAGTTCACGTTCCGGTGTAAAAGAACGGTTTGTTGCTAATTCACGGTTGATATCTTGAATATACCCGTGTTGTTGATCATATTGAGTAATCAATTCCAAGTTGTTCCGCCGCCAAAGCGTGATGTAAAAGTTGGCGAAATCGGTTAGGGCCGTTGTTTGTGCGGATTCATCGAGTTCGTCAACAGGGACTAAGTTTTCTGCCATGTTGAGAGCCTCCATATGTTTGTTCACTAACTATTCTAGCACTTTTGGTGCCAAGCCGATGCTGAGAGGGTTGGGGACAAGGGATAGACTGACTTTGTGCAAAAAAGTTGCCGGTTATTTTGTGTTTCTGTTTATAAAATATGGTAAAGAAAGCAGTCTATATGATACAATGACAACTGTACTTTGGTACGGGAATGATGGTCAGGTCGGTTCATTTTTTGGTGTTACCAGTCCCCATTTGCACCAGTTCCAATTTACATAAAACACTTAGACTGCGTGCAAACGCAACAGGAGGACTCATTAACATGTCAGAACAAGGTACTGTTAAATGGTTTAACGCCGACAAAGGCTTTGGTTTCATTACTCGCGAAAGTGGTGACGATGTATTCGTTCACTTCTCAGCTATCCAAGGCGACGGCTTCAAGACGCTTGAAGAAGGCCAATCTGTTAGCTTCGACGTTGAAGAAAGCGACCGTGGCCCACAAGCTGCTAACGTTGTTAAAAACTAATTAATAATTCAAATAATGGTGTTAACTCCTAGGGTTAACGCTTTGATGTGAATGAAAAACGACATCTGTATCTCTTACGAGATGCGGCTGTCGTTTTTTTGTATGATACGTTTTGAGGTTCTAAATCTGTTAAGGAAGTGATCATGGGTGGACGAAGCACAATTAGTCATGGATACAGCGTTGCTGGCTGGTCAAATATTGCTAGCAAACGGGTCTGAAATCGCAAGGGTTGAAGATACAATGCAGCGAATTGCGGACAACGCTGGTTATCGGTATGCAAACATTTTTGTGTTGCTGACCGGTATTACCATGTCCTTGCCAGACGGTGAATCAACACAGGTACGACCGATTCACAGCCGAACGATTGACCTTGAAAAAGTGGCCCAGGTTAACACGTTGTCACGTCAGTTTGCCAGTGATGAGATTGATTTACCCACATTCTATCAACAATTACGCCAAATTGAAGTCGCCGTGCCCACTTTTCCGTTTTGGTTACAGGAATTAGCTGCGATCATTGTCAGTATGACACTTATGGTGGCCTTTACCGGTATTGATGCACCTGTTAAATTACTGTTCGCAATGTTGGCGGGTGGGGGCGGCTATGCTGTTTTCTACTATGTGAATCATGAATTGCGCGTCCGTTTTTTGAGCGAATTTCTGGCTTCACTGGTAATTGGCTTCGTGGCTTATGTGGGCATTCATTGGCTTGGTTTTACGCACGCTGCTGGTGATGCGGTAATTATCGGTGCATTGATGCCGTTAGTCCCAGGTGTGCCAATTATGAACGCGTTTCGCGACACGATGTCAGGTAATTATTTGAGTGGTCCAGCTCGAGCAGTTGAGGCGGTCTTATCGGTATGCGCGATTGGTCTTGGTATCGCGATTATGGTAAGTCTATGGTGAAAAATGCAATCAACTTAACGCTTTCCAAGTAGGAGATTCTATTAATGATACATATCATAATTGAAGGGATTCTCGCCTATGCCGCGACAGTCGGTTTTGGCATTATTTTGAATATTCCCCGTCATGCGCTAAACGTTGCCGGTTGGATTGGGGCAGCAGGATGGGCGGTATATGAACTAATCGTGTTAAAGTCAGGCCCGCAGATTCCGTTAGCACAAATGGCAATTGGCATGTTAACTGCTGGATTACTAATTGGCGTTTTAAGTAACTGGGCCGCACGCGTCAAACACATGCCAGTAATTTTATTTAATATTCCTAGTTTGGTGCCATTGGTTCCTGGTGGGCAGGCCTATCAAGTTATTCGTAACCTCGTTACCGGTCATGGCAACATTGCTTTAGATTATTTAGGTCAGGTTATTGCTATCGCAGGGATGATAGCACTAGGGTTCTTACTGTCTGAATTACTTGTTCGAATAACATATCGATTACGGCATGCTTTAAAGGCAAAATAAAATGAGTTAATCACGCTAGTGCACTTAAAGTGTCAAGCCTGATTAACTCATTTTTAGTTGACTTAAATGCTAGTATCCATAACCGGTGTAACCGCCAGTTTGATCGGCATCAGAGCCTGTCGCGTTGGCACCTGTTGTTTGACTAGTGGAGTCCGTATTATCAGCACCATAGTTAGGATCGAGATCAGCAGCACTGGAGTCACTGCTGTAGGCCTTACTGTATTCAGAAGCGGTGTTGGTATCGGCGCCCCAAGTTGACTTCGTATCGGCTGTTTCACCATAACCGATAGGTGGTTCGTAGACACTGAGTGCCTCTGGGACGGTGTTGGCAAAACGTTTACCGGTGGTTGCTTTGGACAGACTAAGTTGTTTACGCAACTTGTTGGTAACACGCTGTTTTTCAGTCGTTGGCAAAACTTCGAAGCTCTGCCCGGCTATTTCGTCACTGGCACCTTGAACGTGGTCAGAAACAATGTGCTTAGTTGCGTCTCGGTACGTGTTAGCTAAGGTTAGCATATCACCGAATGTGAAATCTGTTCGTGACTGACTGGCAATGGAATCCAGAAAGTCTTGATTTAACAGGTTGGTCAAGTTGCTACTCTTTTTTAAGAGGGCAGTGATGACGATTCGCTGACGTAATGTTCGACCATAGTCACTCTCAGGATCTTGATAACGCATCCGCGTGAATTTCAACGCTTGCGCGCCGTTAACATGCATCTTTTTACCTTTTGTAAAGTGTTGATTCTCATACGTGAAGGTCAACGGTGGCACAATGTCGATACCGCCGACTTTATTGATAACTTTTTCTAGACCACCCATGTTTAACAGGGCGTAGTAGTCAATTGGTACGTTAAACATACGGGAAGTCGTTGAGATAGCCGCTTTTGTTTGACCAAAGTAGTAGGCTGCGTTTATCTTTGTCGGGAATTCCTCTTCATGTCCGGTGACAGAAACCAGCGAATCACGTGGGATGCTGACCATGGTTGTTGTCTTCGTCTTAGGATTGACTGTAACCAGCATCATCGAGTCCGTTCGCCCGCCCGCCCAAGTCTTTGAGTCACGGCCGAGGGCACCAACGTCAGTCCCCATCAACAGAATAGAAATTGGCTTACCTTGCTTGATTAACTTACTAACGTTTCGCGCCTTTGCGCCACTGACAGAATCAAACATTTCATTACTCGTATGTTTGATATTGCTGTACATTTTGTAACCGAAACCGCCGCCGATAATTAAGATGATACCAATAATGGCAAAAAAGGTGTTTCGGACCGGGTGTTTGTGTGGGCGCTGCGGACGTTTGGAGCCACTGCTCATTGCGCCATCACCAGCAGGTGTGTCATTAGTAAAGTGGTTGCCTTGAGTGCGGCGATCCGTTCGACTCATTCGCGAATCGTTATCATTGTTATCCATGTAAGCCTCCGAGTTAGCTGTGTCCGATAAATAAAGCGAATAACAGAATCACGAGCACGGCAGAGGTAATCCAAACGTACAGGGAATCTTTTTCCACGTAGAACGCGTAAATTGAAACAACAACACGTAATACAGGGGTCAGTATCAGACAGAATAATCCGAGCATCATGACAGAACCAGATTTAAATGACAATAATCCGGTGGCAATTGCAGTAATGGTTACGGCACCGTGACTGGGTAAACCAGTCGAACCCTGAATCCCATACGCAATAAAACCAATTAGCATGATAACTGCAGAAATAATAACTCCTATTCTAAGGATTTGACCAATCATAATCTCAACTTGGGCCATTTCTTTAGAAATCTTTTCCTCTTCTGCGTTTTTTGCGTCTTTATTGTCCATTAAATGTTCACCCCGAATCCTTTAAGAAACATTTGGAGACCAATATAGAAGATAATTGGCACGAAAATGATACGAATCCATCGTGATGGCAAGATCTGCATAATACGTGATCCCATTGTGGCGCCAACCAGGATGCCCAGCGCCAGTGGAACGGCGATTAGGGGTTGAATCGAACCATTGAAGAAGTATACGGTGGCTGAAGCAGCCGCGGTAACACCCATCATAAGATTACTGGTAGAAGTGGACGGCTTGAGCGGCATCTTCATGAAGGTGTCCAAGGCCATCACCTTAAAGGCACCTGATCCGATACCCAGCAGACCGCTGGCAATACCGGCGCCAAACATAACGGTGGCCCCAGCGGGCACATGTTCAACTTGATAATCGACCGTTTTGTCAGCTGCTTTATCATAATAACTACTATTTAGTTCGAGCTTTTCGGCAATTGGATCCGGGTGCACACGCTGAAGAATCTCACTGCCAGCCCGCAATTTGCGAATCATGTTGTAGCCGGAGTAAATTAATAACAATCCAAAAATTAAGTACAGGACAACAGGGCTCAAAATACCATTCAAGATGGCCCCGAGGATGGCCCCGATAGTTGTAAAAATTTCCAAAAACATTGCCACTCGTAAGTTCAATACGTTATCTCGCAAATAGGCAATGGTGGCACCAGAACTGGTCGCGATAACGGCAATGATACTGGCACCAATCGCGTACTTGATGTTAATCCCCATCGCTAATGTAAGTACAGGGGTGATGATAATGCCACCACCGAGGCCAAGGATTGCGCCGGCAATACCGGCAATTAAACCCACGGCCAACATAATAATTACTTGTGTCATGAAGGCTCTCCTTTGATTAGGTGCTACCTTTTGAGCACCCCTCTGTGCTATTACTTTAGCACGAAAGGGTAACGAACGCCCTGTTATCATGTCCTGTAAGCGATGCCATTTAAAATTGTTTAATTTCGACTAAAAGTATTAAGAAAAGGTTAAGTGCTTAAGGGTGATTAAAACCATTAAGCAACTTATAAAACAGCAATTTTTATGTGCTATACTTTGTCGATGGTTATTAATGACCGAATACATACCCAAAGTGACGGGTGGAGGTACACATGCTTATTGAAAAGGAACGTGGTCGCGGTGCAATTTTAGCTGTCACGACCGTCTTATTTTTATTCCTGGCGATTGCCGCAATGCGTCAGTCCCAAATTTTATCACTGATTGATTCTGAACTCATTTCGCACGTTCATCATGATAGTACAGCGCTAACTGGCGTTTTTAAACTCATTACTACGCTAGCAAGTCCAACGTTGGATTTACTATATATGATCATCATTGCCGGGTTACTTTGGGGATTTAAATACAAAATTCCTGCATTGTGGGCAATTGGGTACGGATTTGGTGGTAATGTTCTTGGTACCATTATCAAGAAAATTGTTGCGCGTCAACGTCCAGTAGGGCACATGGCTAGCGATGATGGCTACAGCTTTCCATCAGGGCACGTTTTGGGCACGTTCATGGTTGCCGCAATTTTATTTTTAGTTGTTCTGCCACTGATGCAAAACAATTTACAAAGACTATTAATTCAAACGATTTTGTGCCTTTGGGTATTGTTAGTTATGTTTAGTCGGGTTTACCTGCAAGCACATTATGCAACCGACACGATTGGTGCTGTTCTGCTAGCATATGCCTGGTTACAAGGTGCCGAATACTTGTATGTTTGGTTGGCACCGAAGTTAAAACAAGTTAAATTTCTCAGTAATTCTCGAGGCGTTGAGAATTAATCAATTGATACAAGGAGAAAGCGGACTTAACTCGGCCTAGCTTTCCTAAGCAACACAAAAACGACGTTCATGGATTTTCTCATGAACGTCGTTTTTGTGTTATTAGAGTGTTGTTTGACCGTTTGTTAGCAAACTAACGTGCTTGAAGCACTTCAGGACCGTCTGGACGACCAACAATAACGGTGTTGACCGTATCTAAAAATAAGCCTTGTTCAACCACACCAACCATTTGAATCAATTCGTTAGCTAATTCGTGAGGATGATCGATTTCACCAAGGTGAAGGTCAACAACATAGTTCTTTGAATCGGTCAAAACGTGCTTTCCATCACGCATCCGGACTTCTGGCTTGTAACCTTTGGCCGCCAATTTTTTAACAACTTGTGAAGAGCCGTATGGAATGACTTCAAGCGGTAAGGGGAAACTACCAAGCTTATGTGAAAGTTTGCTTTCGTCCACAATCCACATATTTTTCTTGGAGTTAGTCGCAACGATTTTTTCCCAAAGGTGCGCAGCGCCACCACCCTTGATTCCCTGAAAGTCATCGCTGATTTCGTCGGCACCGTCGATGGTTAGATCAATGTGGTCAACGTCGTCAATGCCCTTAACGGGGATGCCGAGGGAACGGGCTTGCTCCCGGGTACGGTCAGATGTTGGCACGCCAACAACGTTGAGACCTTCCTCCTTCACACGTTTGCCAAGTGCATCAACCATGTATTTTACGGTTGAACCTGTTCCTAAACCGACAACCATGCCATCTTCGATAAAGTCGACAGCACGTTGGCCAACTTGTTGCTTCAATTCGTCTTGTGTCATTGCCATAATGTAATTTGCTCCTTAATGATGTTGGTATTTTTTAACAGCGGGATCCGTAGCAAAAATGTGGCGGGCAAATGGATCTAACGGGAGTAGGTCGACGTGGGCGGCATCTGCTAATTCAATGACGGCATCGAATAATTGCCGTGCCACTAGCCGTTTATTAGGACAATCACTTACCCAAATATGCTCCATTAACCAAGTTTGCTCATTCACGACTGGGAATGTAATCTAAGCCTGGAGCTGGTCTTGGTCAGTTAAAAAAAGACGTTGTCCTTCACGTTGAAAATCCATTAGCGTTCCTTTCATTACGGTTGCTGTGTTCCTTTAATATCCTATCATAATTCAAGTGGTGGTGGGTCCAAACTAACCGTCAGTTTCGAATGCTATTAATGTGCACACGCTTCCATTATAATAGGTAACATGGTGCCAAGTTTTGAACATTTGTGTTAGAAAGCTTGGCCAAGTCGAAGAAAGTGAGTGATGAATAATGGCAAGAGACCGTGGTTTTGAAATAGTTAAACGGTTGGTTGGTACAAAAATAGCGTTGCCAGAGCGACAAACAAAATACGCAGCTGGTTACGACCTAGCAGCCTCAGAGGACTTTACGTTGCCATCCATTTGGCGGCGCAACTTTTTGAAGGTGCTGTGGCACTTGCGGCATAAGGAAACGGTGAGTGACCCGTTAATGCAAGCGGCTGATAAAGAATTGAAACCATATTTAGTGCCCACTGGTGTGAAGGCTTATATGCGCTACAACGAAGTGTTGATGCTGGTCAATCGATCATCAGGGCCATTAAAACGCCGTCTTATTTTGCCAAACGGAATTGGCGTCATTGATGCGGACTACTATTCAAACGATAGCAATGACGGGGAGATTTTTGTTCAGTTGGTTAACTACGGCCTACGTGATGTTCACATCAAAAAGGGTGATCGCATTGCTCAAGGTATCTTTGTGAATTATCTGACCGTTGACAACGAAGCGACCCCAGATAACGAGCGCGATGGCGGGTTTGGATCGTCTGGTCAATAAGCTAACAATTGTTAACGTAGCCAGGCGAATAAATTAAGAAATTATCAAGTGCTGGGCAAACAATGACAGCTGAAAAAACGTATGTTAGACTGTGAACATCGTTTGGTTAATATTGGTCAAACATCGTTGTGGTTGACCAACGGCGAAGAGTAAAAGGAGCATAAGGTGGCAAAAACTAAAACACAATTTGTTTGTCAAAACTGTGGTTACAACTCACCACGTTATTTGGGTCGCTGCCCAAACTGTGGTGAATGGAATACATTAGTTGAAGAGAAAATCGCTGATGAAGTTCCCAATCGTAAGTCACGGGTGAGCCTTGGCGGTGAAACAGCTAAGGCCGAATTAATCAAGGATGTTAGTCTTGAAGAGGTTCCCCGTGTCAAAACCAGTTTAAAGGAATTTAACCGTGTTCTTGGCGGTGGTGTGGTGCCTGGATCACTCGTATTGATTGGTGGTGATCCCGGTATTGGTAAATCGACGTTATTAACGCAGGTTTCTGGTCAGCTGGGAAGCAAGGGCCGTGTCCTCTACGTATCCGGTGAAGAAAGTGCCACTCAGATTAAGATGCGCGCTGATCGTCTCGGCGTTGGTGGCGACGATTTTTATCTCTACCCAGAGACGGACATGAGTAATATTCGTGAACAAATAACGACACTAAACCCAGAGTTTGTCATCATTGATTCGGTCCAAACAATGCAGGAACCGGATATTACTTCAGCAGTCGGATCAGTTTCTCAGATTCGTGAAGTGACGGCCGAGTTAATGCAAATTGCCAAAACAAATCGGATTACGATTTTTATCGTGGGTCATGTCACGAAGGGTGGCGCTATCGCGGGGCCAAAAATCTTGGAACACATGGTGGACACCGTTCTGTACTTTGAAGGCGATTTGCACCACACATACCGGATTCTGCGAGCTGTAAAAAATCGGTTTGGTTCAACTAATGAACTAGGAATTTTTGAGATGCGCGAAGACGGCCTGCGAGAAGTGGCTAACCCATCTGAAATCTTTTTAGAAGAACGACTTACAGGTGCTACTGGTTCATCTATCGTGGTGTCGATGGAAGGAACCAGACCAATCTTGGTGGAAGTTCAGGCATTGGTTACGCCCTCGGTTTTTGGAAATGCTCAACGCACTGCTCAGGGATTGGATCGCAATCGGGTCTCGCTAATTATGGCCGTTTTGGAAAAACGGGCTAACTTGATGCTGCAAAACCAGGACGCTTATTTGAAGGCGGCCGGTGGTGTGAAGCTCGATGAGCCAGCCATTGACTTAGCGATTGCTGTGGCAATCGCGTCTAGCTATCGTGATAAGGAGACGAATCCGAGTGATAGTTTTGTGGGTGAAGTTGGCTTGACCGGTGAAATTCGGCGTGTTAACCGGATTGAACAGCGGGTTGCTGAGGCACAGAAGCTAGGGTTCAAGCGAATTTATATACCAAAGAATAATCTTCAGGGATGGACGCCGCCCACTGATATTGAAGTAATCGGTGTGACAACGATCAGTCAAGCACTAAAACTAGCCTTGGCTTAACATTACAAGAACCCTTACGGATTTAACAACGACATTGAAAGGAGGTGAAGATAGATGAAAATGACGAAAAAACTCGTGATTCAATTGTTATTTGTGATCGGGGGTGTCGGTTTAGGCTTCAGATTTTTCCCGATTCTGTGGGAAGTAACTGGTCTTGCCCAAAATCACATTATCAATAACTTTTTGACCAACGCCGTACTTGGTGCAATTATTCTGTATTTTCTTTCGTTCCTGTTGGTCGGGTACCTTGAAAAACTTGTTAATCGCTTAGAAAAGTATCTGGCTAAGCAAAGTCCGATTTACATTTTGTTTGGAAGTCTAGGCATCATCGTCGGCTTGGTATTTGCCATTCTGATTTCGACGGTGTTCTTCCGAACCAGCTGGTTTGTCACTAATACCCTGATTCCGGTTGTGTTAATGCTGCTAATGGGATATCTCGGTTTTCGAATTGGGACTACACGAACGGATGAATGGCGGCGATTATTTGCACTCGGCTTTCGTCGTAACAAACGCACATCGGATACTGGCGAAATTCTGGACGAAAGTGAACCCAATTTCCATCACTATAAAATTTTGGATACCAATATTCTGATTGATGGCCGGATTTACGACATCATTAAGACCGGATTCCTTGAAGGTACGCTGTTAGTACCGAATTTTGTATTGCATGAACTACAATACATTGCGGATTCTAGTGACAGCATTAAGCGTGTGCGTGGACGTCGAGGCTTGGACATTTTGAATAAATTGCAAAGTGAAAAAGTCATGCCGATTGAAATGTACGAAGGTGATTTTGAAGACATTCCTGAAGTGGACGATAAGCTGATTGAACTGGCCAAACAGTTACAGGCAGTTGTTGTTACCAATGACTACAACCTAAACAAGGTCAGTCAGTTCCAAAATGTTCAGATTATGAATATTAATGCCTTAGCTAAGTCGCTTAAGCCACGGGTAATTCCCGGTGAGCTGCTGAACGTTATGGTGGTTAAAAATGGGACTGAACGTCAACAAGGTGTTGCGTATTTGGATGACGGCACGATGGTCGTTGTCGAAGATGGGCGCTACTTTATTAACGACCACATTGATGTGACTGTCACGAGTGCATTACAAACGGATGCTGGTCGAATGATTTTTGCGAAACCAACGCATTCTACGCGTGGCATTAGTGATAAGGCGACAAGTGGCAATAATCAGGCAACCAGCGAGAGTAGTTCGACACAATCGCGGACTGCCGCAAGCAATTCTGCAAAAGCTTCGACAAGTTCTAGTGCCGTTGACAGCACCGTTGATCGAACGGCTCGCGGCACTAAGACACCTGCTAAGAAGAATCACAGAGCAGCTAAGAAACGGAAAAACTAGGTACTGGTTGTCGGTTAATTAGACTGTGAATAGGAAAGTGACTAAGCGTTTCAATACGTGAGGTCACTTTTTTAGTTTGACAAACAAAATACGCGCTGCAAGGCATTCACGCAGCATCATAAAATGAAAGAATTTGAAAGTTTGATGCTAAAACGGTAACATTAACCTAGGACACATCAATTTTTTATATAGAAAGAGGCGCTGATTTTGGCCAAGAACAAAATTCGGGTGCGTTACGCACCGTCACCAACTGGACATTTGCACATTGGTAATGCCCGTACCGCGCTATTTAACTATTTATTTGCACGGCACAATAAAGGAACGTTTGTGATTCGGATTGAAGATACGGATACCAAACGGAACGTGGCTGACGGTGAAAAAAGTCAGTTGGACAATCTAAAATGGTTGGGAATTGACTGGGATGAAGGTCCCGACAAGCCCGGGGATTTCGGTCCATATCGTCAATCCGAGCGGAAGGATATCTATGTTAAGCTGATTCAAGATTTATTGGATCGTGGCTTGGCCTACAAGTCTTACCGAACGGAAGCTGAACTAACTGCTGACCGTGAAAAACAAAAGGCTAACAAAGAAGCACCTCACTATGTTTACGAATATGAAGGCATGAGTGATGATGAAATTAAGGCTGCTCAAGCAAAAGCTGAAGCGGCTGGCTTGGAACCTGTTGTTCGTTTCCGTGTGCCTAAGAACCGCGAATACGGTTGGGATGATATCGTTAAGGGCAAGATTTCGATTAATTCAGATACCATCGGTGGCGACTGGGTCATTCAAAAACGTGATGGCATGCCAACCTACAACTTTGCTGTTGTTGTCGACGACCACATGATGGAAATCAGTCACGTCTTGCGTGGGGATGACCACATCGCCAATACACCTAAACAATTGATGATTTACGAAGCCTTTGGCTGGGAAGCACCAATTTTTGGTCACATGACTTTGATTATCAACACTGAAACAGGTAAGAAACTGTCCAAACGTGATGAAACGGTGCTTCAATTTATTGAACAATACCGTGAACTTGGCTACTTACCAGATGCCATGTTAAACTTCATCACCTTATTGGGATGGTCACCAGTTGGTGAAGATGAAATCTTCTCTCGTCAGGATCTGATTAAGATGTTTGACGAAAAACGGTTGTCTAAGTCACCAGCCAAATTTGATGGTAAGAAATTGGAATGGATTAACAACCAGTACGTGAAGGCAGCGCCAGAAGACGAGATCTTCGACAGCAGCTTGAAAGAACTGATCAACGCTGGTTTAGTTGAAAAGGATCCTAACCAATTACATTTGGAATGGGTTCGTAAGCTGGTTAGCCTGTACAAACAACAAATGTCATACACTGCTCAAATTGTTGAAATGAGTAAAGACGTGTTCTTCCAAGCACCAGCTCAAATTAATGATGAGGCTAAAGCTGAATTGGCCGTCGAAACGGCGAAGACAGTGTTGACAGAATTTGTTAACCGAGCAGAAAAATTGCCAGTCTTTGATGCTTACCAAATTCAAAAGACGATTAAGTCAATTCAAAAAGACACTAAAATTCGTGGGCGTGCACTTTACATGCCACTTCGAATTGCCGCTACGCATGAAATGCACGGACCACAATTACCTGAATCAATGGAATTGTTGGGCCGCAAAGCAACGTTACGGAATATTCAAGCCACAATCGAAACACTTTAATTCACCACTCATATGTCATCATGCGTGCAGTTTGCCGTATGGTGGCATTTTTTTGTTTTCCTTCGCCTACGGTTGTCAACAGTGGAACGCCGCCGTGGGACCGGTTCGAGCCGGAAGTACACCGTCTTTCACCTCGCCGTCAAGACTCGTGGAACCCCGAGTCTTGACGTCAGTCCGTGCTGTAAATTCGAGAAAAGCGTTCGAATTAACACCACCTTCACGGCTTGGTTCCACTGTTGACGCCCTCCAGCTAAGATTCATAGTTACTGCCAGAATACGGTGTTTCTTGGCTGATTTGCATAGTTTTGAAATGAATACTGTTATATGAGTGAAGGTGACTGGAGACATAGTTCCGTGTCGACACCACTTAATGGCATGGGGTTGGCCATTTAGTGGTGTGGGACGAGTTATGAGATGTGGTTTTCAGCTCATAATCGAGGGTAAAAACCGCGTTTTGTGCGGGTTGAACCCGGTCCACACGGGACGGCGTCTCCAGTCAGCGGAACGGACAGATTAACCGCTGACCACATCTGTATCCGGTGAATTACCGTAATCGCGTTAATAGCCTAAAATATGGTAAAATCACTATAACTTAATCTTTCGAGAAGGGGAGCGTTACCGTGATTCAGATTTTTAATACACTTACGCGGCAAAAAGAAGACTTTATTCCGTTGCATAAAGGTCAGGTCAATATGTACGTCTGTGGCCCAACCGTGTATAACTACATTCACATCGGTAATGCACGCTCGGTTGTAGCGTTTGATACCATTCGGCGATATTTTGAATACAAGGGTTACCAAGTGAAATATGTCTCGAACTTCACGGATGTGGACGATAAGATGATTAATGAAGCGGCCAAAGAAGGCATTACCGTGCCAGAATTGGGCAATCGTTTCATCAATGCTTATTTTGAGGACACAAAGCCGTTGAACGTTGAGCGGGCAACGGTTAATCCACGGGCGACAGAAAATATTTCAGACATTGTTGATTTTGTCGCAGATCTGGTCGACAAGGGGTTTGCTTACGAGTCTGCTGGCGATGTGTACTATCGAGCACGTAAGTTTCCTAATTACACCCAACTCGTTCATGAATCGTTAGATGATTTGGAGAATGGCGCGAGTGACCGTGTTGACGACGGTGATAATGCGAAAAAAGAAGATCCAATTGATTTTGCATTATGGAAAGCAGCTAAGCCGGGCGAAATTTCATGGCAGTCACCATGGGGCATGGGCCGGCCAGGCTGGCATATTGAGTGTTCAGTAATGTCGACCAAGTATTTAGGCGATACATTCGATATTCATGGTGGTGGTCAAGATTTGATTTTTCCGCATCACACCAATGAAATTGCTCAAAGCGAAGCACACACTGGGAAAAAGTTTGCCCGCTACTGGATGCACAATGGATTTGTGACTGTTGGTGATGAAAACGAAAAAATGAGTAAGTCACTTGGCAACTTTGTAACCTTACATGAAATGAATCAACGTGAAGATCCACAGGCTGTGCGGTTCTTTATGGCGACAACTCAGTATCGGCGACCAATCCAATACACCAGCGGTAACTTACAAGATGCCAAGAATAACTTGGCTCGTTTGCAAACGACATTTAATAATTTAAATTATCGAATGAGCGATGCCAAAGGTGGTCAAGATGAAGCGATCGAGGCACAAGCTAAAAAACAGCAAGTTGCTTTTGAAACCGCAATGGACGACGATTTTAACGTTCAAAACGGAATCGCGGCCGTGTATGAATTAGCCAAGTTAATCAACGTTTATCTTAATGAGAGTACTGTTGCCAAAAAGACACTCGTTAACCTTAAAACGTTATTGTCGACGCTACTATCAGTGTTCGGGATTGAACTTACGGATGAAGATACTGCCGACGAGGAAATTCAGGCATTAATTGACGAGCGTTTGGCCGCACGAAAAAATAAGGACTTCCAGCGTAGTGATGAGATCCGTGATGAACTAAAAGCACGCGGCATAATTCTTGAGGATACTCCCCAAGGAACACGTTGGCGGAAGGAAACAAATGACTGAAGTAGTTAATTATCGAGAATTAAATGGAATGACATTAGCTTATTTAGGTGATGCGGTGTATGAAGTATACATTCGTCAACACTTAATTGAGCAAGGTTACACGGTGCCGACAAAGTTGCATCATCATGCGACGCACTTTGTTTCGGCCAAGGCACAAGCTGCATTGATCAAATTGATGCAAACGGATGAGATACTAACGGAAGAGGAAACGACAATGTTTAAGCATGGTCGTAACGCGACCACTCATCACAGTGCAAAGAATACTAATATTGTGACGTATCGAATTTCGACTGGTTTTGAAGCTATCTTTGGCTATCTTAAGCTCACTGCTCAGCAGGAACGCACGGATTGGTTAGCTCAGTGGTGCATTGATCAAGTTGAGTCGGGAAGAACGGAAGGATAGGAATATGGCAGAAAAACAGCAACGAAACGGTCAACACAATGATCGGTTTAACGATCACAAGTCGCGTCCTCAACGCCGCAAAAATAACGAACGTAAAGAACGTGACGTTAAGGTGACACAAAAGTCGGATCAAAATGATGAGTCGTCGACGGACTTTATTATTGGCCGACACCCAGTCGAGGCAGCCTTGGCTTCAGACCAACAAATTAATAAAGTCTTTATTCAAGAGGGGTTGCGTGCAGATGCAATTCGCAATATTGAATCGTTAGCGACAGGGCGACATCTTGTGATGAGTACCGTTCCAAAGAAGAAACTCGACTTTATGACAAATGGTCAAAATCATCAGGGGGTTGTCCTTACCATTCCGCCGTTTGCCTACGCCAGCGTTGATGATCTGTTTGCTAAAGCCGAGCAAGCTCAGGAAGCACCTTTTTTCTTGATTTTGGATTCTATTGAAGACCCACATAACTTGGGTTCAATTTTACGGACTGCAGATGCAGCAGGTGTCCATGGTGTTATTATTCCTAAACGTCGTGCCGTCGGGCTAACATCTGTTGTGGCGAAAACGTCTACAGGTGCCATTGAACATGTGCCGGTTGCACGGGTGACAAATCTAGTTGCGACTGTTAAAGAGTTGAAAGACCGTGGTCTATGGATTTTTGGCACCGATATGAAGGGCAAGGACTTCCGTCAATGGAATGCGACCGGTCCAACCGCTTTAGTTATTGGTAACGAAGGCAAGGGAATTTCGGCGCTATTGAAGAAGACAGTTGACGAGATGCTGACCATTCCAATGGTCGGTCATGTGCAAAGTCTGAATGCTTCGGTAGCAGCTTCTTTACTGATATATGCGGGATTCAACTCTCGTCACCCGCTATAAACTCGATTATTTCGAAAAATAATTTTTATAATCGCATTTTTTTTAGACAAAAGAGCCGTTTAAATCGGCTCTTTTTTCGTACCTTCATTACTACCGAACAATTTATTAAATTCTGTGGTTTAGTTTGGCATAATAATCGCTTACATTCGCTGCTTGTGTTGGTAAATTTTTAAAAAGAGCCATTTATTTATGGTCAAACAAATGAATATCATAATAATTGACAACAAAGTGACCTTTTTCGAACGTTCGTTTGGTTGCTGATTGGCTACTATGGCCTTAAGGTAGCTCTGCTAAGCAAAATGGTCTGGACCATTATGTAACCAAGCAGGAAAGTGGGGGTCATAATGAATTATTGGAGTCGTGAGGAAGAAGATGTTGTCATTACAGCGGCAATTGCGGGTGATGAACTGGCGTTTGACAGTCTTTTTCAACGTTATTTGCCCTTGGTTAACAAATGGTTTCGCGAGTTAAACTTCAAGGGTCGCTTGTTAGAACGTGATGATTGGCATCAAGAATGTCGGATGGTGTTAATGACTACACTAAAACGGTATCGTGGCCGGACTGTTGGTGAGTTTGCAACGTACTACCGACTGAATGTGCGCAACCGCGGCTTCGATTTGCGTCGTCGGCAACAGGCACAGAAACGACTTCACGAGGAAGTTAGTGAGTCAATAGAGGCCCAATCGGCAGATAGTCATGTTTGCAACTTGTCTAGCATTGAGCCGGATGGACTGACTCGCTTGGAATTGCAAGATCGGCTCGTTTATCTATGCGATCAGTTCTCAGAATTCGAGCAACAGGTTTGGTGGGGGTTAAGTATCGGGCTGACAATCGAGCACATCGCAGTTCACTTTCAGTGTTCATACACAAAGGTGCGCAATGCGGCCAATCGATGTCACGGAAAGGCGGTGACAGTGCTGTTAGCCAGTGGCGGCAATTGACACGTTGGGGCGGACGTGATAATCTGTTAGCTGTTCATTGGCTCACGTAATCGTTGAAACATTGATGATAAAAAGTGGTCAATAGTCGTGAAATCGTAGTTGTTAAGAAATTTCGGAGGTGCCAGTAATGGCCACAAAAAAAGTCGCACTGGCATGTTCAGTATGCGGATCACGTAACTATACCATCACAGCAAACCCTAGTCGGACAAAACGACTAGAGGTAAACAAGTTTTGTAAACACTGTGGACAATACACACTGCACCAAGAAACAAAATAAGGAGGCATGAATCATGCATTTGTGGCGTTTTTTAAAGAGCGTATTTGCTGAGTTGAAAATTGTTCGCTGGCCAACAGCTCGCGAAAATCGGCGAGATTCATCTATTGTTATTTCTGTTTCGGTGGCGTTTGCGTTATTTTTTGCACTTATTGACTGGGGCGTACAGGCCCTGATTACTTGGTTAGCCTAGTGCGAACGTTTGTAGCTGCTGGCAGCACAATGATTGACAGTAGCAAGACAGTAAAATCTTTGTTATAATACATTTAATCAAAAAACTTCGTCGGATAAGTCGAAGTTTTTTTATTTTGCACTGTTTTAAAAAAATGGAGGATTTAAAAATGGCTGAAACGGCTGAAAAACTTTGGTATGTGTTACACACGTATTCAGGTTATGAAAACAAGGTACGAGACAACCTTGAGTCACGTGCACAATCAATGGGGATGTCTGATTACATCTTCCGGGTGGTTGTGCCAGAAGAAGAAACGCAACAGGTAAAGGATGGTAAGGCAAAGACGGTCATCGAAAACGACTTTCCTGGCTACGTGCTTGTTGAAATGATCATGACTGATCAGGCTTGGTACATCGTGCGTAACACCCCGAACGTTACTGGGTTCGTGGGCTCACATGGTGGTGGTTCTAAACCAACGCCATTGTTGCCTGACGAAGTTGACTTGATTCTTCACCGTTTGGGCGAAGACAAGAAGGCTAAGGCTGACTTTGAACTCGAAGTTGGCGAATCTGTTCGTATCACTGATGGTGCTTTTTCTGACATGGTCGGTAAGGTTACTGAAGTGGATAACGAAAAGCAAAAATTAAAGGTTAATGTGACGATGTTTGGCCGTGAAACGTCTGCTGAATTGGAATTCAATCAGGTTGAAAAGATTCAGTAAGACTTGTCAGCCGTTTGTCATCATGGTAAACTACCCTAGTATGCGTTTAAGCATATCGTGGGAGGCGTAATTCTAACGCGCCATCAACTACCACACTCAAGGAGGAATTAGACATGGCTAAAAAAGTGGCTAATGTTGTTAAGTTACAAATTCCTGCCGGTAAAGCAACACCTGCTCCGCCGGTTGGTCCTGCTTTAGGTCAAGCAGGGATTAACATCATGGGATTCACAAAGGACTTCAATGCCCGTACTGCTGATCAAGCAGGTTTGTTGATTCCAGTTGTCATCACTGTATATGAGGATCGTTCATTCGACTTCGTTACAAAGACCCCGCCAGCTTCTGTTCTATTGAAGAAGGCTGCTGGTGTTGAACATGGTTCTGGCGAACCTAACACGAAAAAGGTTGCTACGGTAACCAAGGATCAAGTTAAGGAAATTGCCACGACTAAGATGCAAGATCTAAACGCTGCCGACGTTGAAGCCGCAATGCGCATGGTTGAAGGTACTGCTCGGAGCATGGGCTTTACTGTAGAAGGCTAAGCCTAAACAACGGACAAGTACGGATACTCAGTGAAAGCTGAATGTATCAGGTGGAAGATGTCCACGGATGCGCGTGGCTATCATATGATAGTCTGGTTTCATCCTGTGATACATCGCCATACCACATTTGCTAGGAGGAAAACACAATGGCCAAAAAGGGCAAGAAGTACCAAGATGCGCTTAAGCAAGTTGATAAAACTAAAGCTTACAGCGTAGAAGACGCGGTTGCCTTGGTAAAAGACATCGACTTTGCAAAGTTCGATGCAACGGTTGAGATTGCTTTCAAGCTTAACCTGGACACCAAGCAAGCAGACCAACAGTTACGTGGGGCAATGGTTTTGCCTAACGGAACTGGTAAGACACAACGAGTAATTGTCTTTGCTCGTGGTGACCAAGCACAAGCTGCTAAAGATGCAGGTGCTGATGAAGTCGGTGACGACGATTTAGTTCAAAAGATCTCTGATGGCTGGTTGGACTTTGATGTTGCAATCGCAACACCAGACATGATGGCTAAAGTAGGTCGTTTGGGCCGTCAATTAGGACCTAAAGGCTTGATGCCTAACCCTAAGACGGGTACCGTAACGATGAACGTTGCGCAAGCCGTTAAGGATGCTAAGGGTGGTCAAGTTACTTACCGGACTGACCGTGACGGAAACGTTCACGTTCAAATTGGTAAGGTATCCTTTAGTGCTGACCAATTGGTCGGTAACTTTAAGGCTATCGAAGATGTTATTGTTCGTGCACGTCCTGCCGCTGTTCGTGGCACATACGTTCAACACTTATCAGTAGCTTCAACGTTTGGCCCATCAGTTGCTGTCGATTTGGCAAGCTTCTAAATCAAACATTGACGAAGCACCACTGCTTTGCTATAGTGTTTAAGTAAATTAATTTTACCTAAGACTCAGGTGACAGTTGTTAACTCAACTATCTTAATATCCTGCCGAGGCAAAGCAATTCGTGATGAATGACTTTGAACCCGTTGTCTTAGGACAACGGGATTTTTTTAGGTAAAAAATCAATCATGGAGGTGTAAAACGTGAGTAAAGAAACGATTGCAGCAAAAGCTGTTGTAGTTGATGACGTCGCTAAGAAGTTATCTGCTGCCAAATCAGTTGTTGTTGTTGACTACCGTGGTTTAACGGTTGAAGAAGTTACGGATTTGCGTAAGCAATTACGTGACTCAGACGTTGCCATGGAAGTTATCAAAAACAAAATTCTAGTTCGCGCTGCTGAAAAAGCCGGTATTGATGGCCTTGACGATACATTCGTTGGACCTACTGCCGTGGCTTTCGGTAATGGTGATGATTCAATCGCCCCAGCACGGATCTTGGCCAAGTTTGCCAAGGATCATGATGTCCTTGAAATCAAGGGTGGCATGATGGAAGGTAAGGTTGCTTCTGTTGATGAAATCAACACTTATGCAACGTTACCAAGTCGCGAAGACTTGCTTTCAATGCTTGCTTCCGAATTGCAATCACCAATTCGCAGCTTTGCATTTGCTGTTAAGCAAGTTGCTGACAACAAGGATGACGAACCTGCTGCTTAATGTCGACGATGCACTGTTTGGTGCGTTTGATACATTAGATGTAGCTTAACTCGTAAAACTAATTCGCTGGAATACCAGCAAAACCAATATTTGGAGGAAAACAATCATGGCTTTAGATACTCAAAGCATTGTTGATCAATTAAAAGACGCAACCATCGTTGAATTAAACGACTTGGTTAAAGCAATCGAAGACGAATTCGGTGTTAGTGCAGCTGCTCCAGTTGCTGCTGCCGGTGCTGCTGGTGGTGACGCCGCAGCCAAGACTGAATTTGATGTTGAATTGACCTCAGCTGGTCAATCAAAGATCAAGGTCATCAAGGCCGTTCGTGAAGCTACTGGCTTAGGTTTGAAGGATGCTAAGGACTTAGTTGACGCAGCTCCTAAGAACGTCAAGGAAGGCTTGTCAGAAGACGACGCCAACGACTTGAAGGCTAAGCTTGAAGATGCCGGTGCATCAGTTACTGTTAAGTAATTAAATGCATTGAATAAAAAGCACTGATCCCTGGGATCAGTGCTTTTTTTGTCTAAGGTTATGAGCGACTTTAAACGATAGCTTTTCTAAGATACAGTAGAAGATTTGAAAATACTTAAGTGTTCAATCCTTCCGCAAAATCTTTAGCATAGATGCTATCTTAGTGACTTTCAATAACCGGCATTTATAGCATCTTGTTCTGAGTTAAAGGTAACTGCGTTAGCAGGACTGATGTGATAAGTTCTTTGTCCGGGCAAATGGTAAATGTGGCTACGCGAGTCACCAATAACAGGTCCTTCAGTAGAGTCTACAGTAGATGTTTGCTGAGAACTTTGAGCATCAGCAGCAGCTTTAACAGCTGACCTCGATTGTTCTGCTACTTGCGAAGCACTGATCGACGCTGCTACAGAACTTGTGATGGATTGGCTTACACTGACAGAACTACTTTCGCTGGCAGAAACGGACTGACTTTCAGATATGGAATTGCTCTGGCTTTCGGATATCGAGTTACTTTGACTTTCAGAAATTGATTCGCTTTCTGAGGTGCTCTGAGACTCGCTATCTGCGATGCTTTGAGATTCACTTATGGATGATGATTCATCTGAACTGCTTGAAGACTTATGAGCTTCTTTTTTGTGAGTTTTGTGACGCTTGATATGAGCATGAACGCTGCTCCTCGTTGACGCATTGTTAGTGGTCGACTTTGTAGAATTTCCGGTAAATGCGCTCATTAAAAATATCAGTGATAAGAAACCGGTCAATAAAATAAGTGGCCATCTCACTAATTGTTTGAGGTTTTGCTTACGATAGAGTCGGTAGGTCCCGTAACCGAAAGCGCCTGCTATAACGAGTGTTAAGAATATTTGCATAATTCCTCCTGAAAGTTATTGATTTGTTTATATTATATAAATTACCTAATGAAGACAATACTTTTATTGAATGGTTAAATATGGTAAGGAAATGTTTTAGTGATGCTGGGTAAATTGACTTGTGAGCATCAAACTACTCTTAAAAAAGTCTAAATCCACCGTTACTGACTGTTTGGCATGGTAAACTAGAGAAGATTATTTTTGAGGGGAGTAAGGCATGAAAACTTTACGAAAAATGTGGGCGGCAATTAATCGCCACATGACGCTGCTAAGATTGCTGTTTGTGTTCTCAGTGCTGCTGTATGTGATTCATGAAGTGGGACGAGACATCCAACAAATTAGTGGGCAAGAAGTGGCAGAAACATTTTCGCAGCAAACGCCAACTAGTTTGTTACTGATGTTAGTCGTAGGCTTTATTGCGGTTACTCCAATGTTGAATTACGATTTTAATATTGTTAAATTTTTACCTGGCAAGTTTAAAAAAGGGTATGTTATTCGTTCAGGATGGACGGTCAATACGTTCACTAATATTGCTGGATTTGGTGGCTTACTCGGGGCAAGTTTGCGAGCAAATTTCTATAGCAAGGGCGCAACTCGCAAACAGATTCTGTTTGCAATTTCAAAAATTGCATTGTTCCTTGTCACTGGCCTATCTTTGCTTTGTTGGATTGCGCTTTTTCAAATTTTTGTATTGCATACTGGCGGCGTGTTCGCTCGTTATTGGATTTGGATGGTTGGCGGCGCGCTATACTTTCCGACCGTGATGTTAGTTACCCACTTCACGGATTCAGAGTTTTTTAATGACTTAACACTTAAACGTCAACTCTCATTAATGGCCGGTTCCAGTTTTGAATGGTTGTTTTGTGCCTTGTTCTTTATTTTTATTGGGGCATTAATGGGCGTTAAAGTTGATTTTGCAGCTGTTTTACCAATGTTTGCCGTTGCCTCAGTTGCTGGGGTTGTTTCCATGATTCCCGGTGGCTTGGGATCGTTTGACACATTTATGTTAACGGGGCTTGGCTTTATTGGTGTAGGTAAAGCCGATGCACTAGTTTGGCTATTGTTCTACCGAATCTTTTATTACATTTTGCCATTCTTAGTAGGTGTTTTGTTCTTCATTCAAGATACTGGCAGCAAGATTAACCACGCCTTTGAAGGCCTGCCGATGCAGTTATTCCAACGCATTGCGCACGTATTTTTAACTGTTTTCTTGTGGTTTTCTGGTGTCATGATTATCCTCGTTTCAACTTTTCCACACTTGCAGGAATACAACAAAGTCTATGGCGCTTTGTATGGATACGTTGTTTATTTTGCTAACCAGGCCATCAACATCATCATGGGTTTCTTACTGATCGGTTTGGCGCGAGGGGTTAATTCGCGTGTTAAACGCGCGTTTTGGCCAACGACAGTTGTGTTGATTATGGCTGCGCTGAACACAATGTGGAAGGACCCGTCTATCAAGATGAGTGTTTTCCTTGTCTTAGTGCTGGCGGCCCTATGGTTGTCCCACAAAGAGTTTTATCGTGAGCATTTTGAGTATTCATGGGGTGCCATGTTGTTTGACGGCATCAGTTTTGTTGGTATTTTTGTAACGTATATTATTGTTGGTGTGTACAACACGCCTAATTATCAGCGGATGCATCATGTGCCGAGGGCAGCGTTGTTTCCGACCGAGCGTGTTTGGCTAAGCGGTTTAATTGCGATTGCGATTGCGTTGGTGGTATTGGCGATTGTCTACTGGTATATGCATAATGGGAAGTCGACAATCTTTAAGGTGCCGTTCGATGAGCGTCGCGTTGCTCATGTTATTGACACTTATGGCGGAAATGAAGTCAGCCATTTGGCGTACTTACGTGATAAGCTCCTTTATTTTTACACTGTTGATGGTGAAGATAAGATGTTCTTCATGTATCAAAAGAAGGCTGATCGTTTAATTGTCATGGGTGAGCCCGTCGGTGATCAACAATATCGTGATGCGGCTATTGATAATTTTATGGACGTCGCTGACAAAGAGGGCTATTCCATCGTGTTTTACGAGATCGATGAAGATTTAACGATGAGTCTTCATGAAAAAGGATATGACTTTTTCAAATTCGGTGAGGAGGGCTTCGTCAACCTGCCTTCGTTTAGTATGCAAGGTAAAAAACGGAAGTCAGACCGCAATCTGATGAGTAAGTTTGATCGAGTCGGGATTACGTTTGAAGAACTTAAACCGCCGTTTGATGCTGATACGCTACACGAATTGCGAGTGATTTCTGATGAGTGGCTAGATGGTCAAAACGAAAGTGGTTTTTCGCTCGGCTTCTTTGACGATTACTATTTAGATCAGTCGTCTATTTATGTGATGCGTTCCGCTGAAGGCAAAATTCTCGCCTTTACGACGAACATGCCCACACATTCAGGCATTTCCTCGATTGACTTAATGCGATATGGCAAGAATGCACCATCTGGAACGATGGACGTCATGTTTATCCATTTATTGCAACACAATGCCGAGGCTGGCTTTGAGGACTTTAATATGGGGATGGCACCACTTTCAAATGTGGGTGTCTCTCGATTCAGTTTTATCGAAGAACGAATTGCGCATTTAATTTATGAATATGGCTATCGTTTTTATGGGTTTCAGGGACTTAGAAACTACAAAGAAAAATACGTGACTAGTTGGCATGGAAAGTATATTGCTTATCGCCGTCGAAATTCGCTGGTTTTCACCATGTTACAGATTACGATGGTAGTGAACGCCAAACGAGTGACGAACAAGAAAGAAAAACGGTTGTTGATTTTTCATGCTAAAAATTAATCCATGAAGTTACGGTATTTTCGTTCAACTCTAAATTTGTATAATGATGATTATTTAAAGCAAAAGCTTTATTTAAACGAATAGCATACAAAAGGCTACTCGAGCAGGCAGGATTTTCTGTCAGCTTGAGTAGCCTTTTTGTTTGGGTTCGTTTTAAAAATGTGGTTTTAAGCGTGTGGCATCGCTGTAACATGTTTAAATGTTGCAAAGTAGTCAAAAATTTGATCAATGGAACTAGCATTAACCATTAACTTTAAGTCGCTAAGCGGCAAAAATTCGGATTCTGCTGCATCGACAAACCATTGCCACAGAGAGTCGTAAAAGTGGTCAATGTTGAAGAGGGCGATGGGTTTAGTGTGAATGTCAATTTTGCTCCAAGACAACATTGTGCCTAATTCTTCGAAAGTCCCAAAGCCACCAGGCAACACAATAAATGCATCAGACATAGCGAGCATTTTTTCTTTACGTTCGTCCATGGTACTGACCTCTACTAGATCCGTTAAGTTGTTACTTTCAGTGCTGATCCGCTTGAGGAAGCGAGGCATAATGCCAGTTACTTGACCACCAGCATCGATTGTTGCATTTGCCACCGTGCCCATTAAACCATCAGAAGAGCCACCGTAAATTAGGCGAATATGATGGTCGGCCAAATAGCCACCTAGCAGTGCAGCTTGCACTGAATATTCAGGGTGATTTCCTGGTAATGAACCACAAAAGACACAAAGTGAATTGATTTTTGTCATAATTACGATCTCCAAATTAAGCGATGTTTCATAATACTAACTTGCGTTCAGTATACCATAAGGTAAATGATGACTCATTTGCAGTTTAATAGCGTAATTAGCGAATTGGGATCTCCGATTAAGTTTGATTGTACTGTAATCAAAAATAAAAACCATCCTTTAAATTAGGATGGTTTTTATTTCACTGCATCTTTTACTATAAACGACTAATTTTTCTTCTTACCACCAATATCATAGTCCGAGTCGTTCATGGCTTCTACGTTTCCTAGTAGGTAACCATTTCCGACCTGGCTAAAGAAGTCGTGGTTAGAAGTGGATGTTGAAATTCCGTTCATAACGACTGGATTAACGTCCTCAGCAGTATCTGGGAAGAGGGGTTCTTGACCCAAGTTCATCAGTGCTTTGTTGGCGTTGTAGCGAATGAACTTCAAAACATCGTCCGACCAGCCGACACGGTCGTAAACGAGGTGCGTATATTTTTCTTCATTGTCATAAAGATAATAAAGAAAGTCATACATCCAATCCTTTAAGGACTGCTGTTCGTTTTCTGTTAATTCTTTCATTCCTAGTTGGAACTTGTAGCCAATGTAAGTACCGTGGACAGATTCATCACGCAAAATCAGTTTGATGATTTCGGCAACGTTGTTTAGTTTGTTATGACCCAAGTAATAAAGTGGTGTGTAAAAACCAGAGTAAAACAGGAAGGTTTCTAGGAAAACACTGGAGATCTTCTTTTTGAGTGGGTTCTCATCGTCGTGGTACAACGTATAAATCCGTTTAGCCTTATTCTGCAGTAGATCTTCAGAATCGCTCCAGTCGAAAATCTCGTCGATTTCATCGGGCGTGTTCAATGTTTCAAAAATGGTTGAATAACTTTTGGCATGAACAGATTCCATAAACTGAATGTTGTTCAAAACGGCAGTTTCATGTTGCGTCCGAACGTCGCGACGTAGCGCAGCCATACCGTCTTGTGATTGGAGCGTGTCCAGCAAGGTTAGACCACCGAAGACGTGACCGACCACCCATTTGTGATCGTCATCCAAGGTGCGCCAATCATCCATGTCGTTTGAAACGGGAATCCGCGTGTCGAGCCAGAATTGCTCAGTGAGTTTCTCCCAAGTTGCTTTATCAATTTCATCTGAAACTTGATTCCAGTTAATGGCTTTATAATTGCCGTTTTCCATATTGTCCTCCTGTGTCGGATGGTTCTATATGCTATCAGTTAATTATGATTATCGTAGAACGAGAAAGGGTGTTTGTCATTAGTGAATTTTGGAAATATATATGCTCAAAATTCTGTCGCATACCTTTTGTATAGCGATAACGCGCTCCCAGACCTGAATCCTGTGCACAACCTGAGACTAGTACCGTACAAGCAAAGACCGCTTGTACAATACTAATCTCTTGTTGTTGCTCGGATTCAACCTCGGTCTGGTCACGCTCACCTTACTAGATACTGCAACTTTCACATTCGTTTGCACCGACTTCACCGTTGTTGTCGGTAAAGGTACGAACGTAGTAGACAGACTTACAACCCTTTTTCCAAGCATAGTTACGCAGAATGTTAAGATCACGGGTGGTCATCTTGTCAGTGCGGCCGTTTTTCCATTCATAGAGGCCTTCAGGCATCGTTGATCGCATAAACAGAGTTAACGCCATTCCTTGATCAATGTGTTCTTGCGCGGTGGCATAAATGTCGATTACTTTACGCATGTCTGTGTCATAAGCCGACTGATAGTATGGCAGGGTGTCATTGGATAAATATGGTGCTGGATAGTAAATCTTACCGATCTTCTTTTCTTGACGTTCTTCAATTCGGTTAACGATGGGGTTCAAACTAGCAGTTGTGTCATTAATGTAGGAAATGGAACCATTTGGCGCAATGGCCATCCGGTTTTGGTGATACAAGCCATCTTTCATAACATCTGCTTTCAATGCTGCCCAGTCATCCTTAGTGGGGATAAAAATGCCCTTAAACTGTTCAACTACCTTATTACGGCTTGGACCCCAATCCTTCGTCACGTACTTGTCGAAGTAGGTGCCATTGGCGTAGTCAGATTTGTCGAATCCAGCAAACGTTTCATGGCGTTCACGAGCAATTTCGTTTGATGCTTTAAGTGACCAGTAATTCAGCAACATGAAGTAAACCTTCGTGAAGTCAAGGGAGTCTTCATCACCATAGTGCATGTGGTTCTTTGCAAAGTAGGCGTGCAATCCCATGGCACCTAAACCGATTGCATGACTTTGTTGGTTACCGTACTGAACACTAGGGACAACATCGATATTACTGTGGTCCGTGACGTAAGTGAGGGCACGAACCATTGCCTCAACGGAGTGACCAAAATCAGGAGAGGCCATTAGGTTAACGATGTTTGTTGAGCCAAGGTTACAACTAACGTCTTTGCCAAGAACGTCATACTCTTGCTTGTTATTGATTTTAGAAGGGGTCATGACTTGCAAAATCTCTGAACAAAGGTTACTCATGATGATTTTTCCGGCAATTGGATTATGCAGGTTGGCCGTATCAATGTTAACGACGTAAGGGTAACCGGATTCTTGTTGAAGCTTGCTGATTTCAGTTTCTAGCGTTCGTGCACGAATTTTCTTTTTGGCGATGTTGGGGTTGGTGACTAAATTGTCATACTCTTTAGTGATGTCAACATATGAAAATGGTTTGCCGTATTCCTTTTCAACACTTTGCGGTGAAAAGAGGTACATATCTTCATCGGCAGCCACTAATTGGTAAAATTTATCCGGTACGGTTACGCCAAGAGAAAGTGTTTTAACCCGTACCTTTTCGTCGGCGGCTTCTTTTTTGGCACCAAGGAAGCCGATAATATCTGGGTGGAAAACGGAGAGGTAAACCACACCGGCACCTTGACGTTGACCCAATTGATTAGAGTAGGAGAAAGAGTCCTCTAGTAATTTCATAACGGGAACAACACCGGATGCAGCATTGGCGATACCTTTGATTGGCGCGCCGGCCTCACGTAAATTTGAGAGGTTAATACCGACGCCACCACCAATACGTGACAGTTGCAGAGCGGAGTTTATACCACGGCCAATGGCATTCATGTCATCTGTCATTTGGAGGACAAAACAGGATACCAATTCACCACGACGAGCTCGACCAGCGTTTAAGAAACTAGGTGTGGCTGGTTGGTAACGTTGATGGACGATTTCATCGGCTAGATCCATAGCTAGTTGTTCGTCGCCATCAGCGAAGAATAGTGCATTCATTGCAACACGATCGATAAAGCCTTCTAAATACTGTTGATTATCATTTGTACGGAGTGTGTACTGGGCATAAAATTTATAGGCTGCCATGAATGTCTTGAAATGAAAATCCTGAGCGTTTAAATAGTCATAGAGTTTTTCCACAAAAGAAAAATCATACTTTTCAAAAAAGTCACGTTCAATGTAATTGTTATCAAGCAGGTAATCAAAGCGTTCGCGAAGCGAATCAAACTTCATGGTGTTGGGTTCAACATTTTCTGTTAAGAAGGCAGCGAGGGCTTCCTTATCCTTATTCAACGGAATTTGCCCGTTAACGGGAATGTTAATCTCATTGTTCAAATCGTAATACGTGACGTCCTTTAAATCCTTTAATGCCATTTTTCTGTCACTCCCTGATTGATTTTTGATAAAAGAAAAGACGCACGCCAACGCTCCGCGTACGCCTGAGCCGTGTTCATTGATAGAATGATGGAAATTAAGCCAGTTTTGCCAGCACATCTGGACGGAAACCAGACACTGCATCGACACCATCTGCATCAACAACCGGCATTGCTTGAAAACCGCGACCCTTTAAGTAGTCGATCAGTTCTGGATGCTGATTAATGTTACGTTCCTCAAAATCAACGTTATGTGCGTTCAAAAAACGCTTTGTCATCTTGCACTGAATGCAATTATCCTTTGTAAATACAACAACTTTAGCCATAATGGCCACTTCCTCTCTCTGCACATTTGAACTTAAAAACTGGTTTTGCTGATGACCTAAGTATAGTGGCTGGAGATTGAAATGCAACAAAAAAATACCATATTTTGTGGCATTTATACGATGCATCCACAAGATATGGTGTCCTCAAAGAGTTTATAAAATTTCGAATTTTTTTCGTTACTTTTATCCGCGATTCCATTATGATGAAATCAGAAACGAGGTTAACTTAAATGATGAACAACCATTATTATACGCCAAATCCGGACGTTGTACACGACGAAGCGACGTGGAATTTTCGTCTATTAGGCCATGAAATGATGTTTACTACTGACAACGGTGTCTTCTCGAAACGCACAGTTGACTATGGTTCACGGGTTTTATTGGATGCGGTAAACCTACATGACATTCCGTCAGGTTCAATTTTAGATATGGGTTGTGGGTACGGTCCTATTGGACTTGCAATTGCTTTAGACAATCCTGATCGTACCGTCGAGTTAGTCGACGTAAATGAACGGGCACTAGCCCTGGCCAAACGGAATGCAGAGCAAAATCAAATTCATAATGCAACCATTCACACGTCTGATCAGTATGAAAAGGTGACTGATAAATATGCAGCCATTGTTACTAACCCACCTGTTCGCGCAGGGAAAGCGGTTGTTGATGGCATGATTTCAGGTGCCCAAACGCATTTGTTACCTAATGGTCGCTTAACCGTTGTTTTGCAAAAAAAACAAGGTGCACCTTCTGCAAAGAAACTAATGCAGACAATTTTTGGCAATTGTGAAATCATCAAAAAAGATAAGGGCTACTATATCTTGGAATCAATTGCGAGTGATCAGGCTAATGGCTGAGATGAACGAAAATATAACGCCGACCATTGCTGAAGCAGGGATGAGCGAGGCTTTGAAGCAAGCACGGATCGCCGGCAGTGTTGGTGAAGTGCCGATCGGTGCAGTCGTCATGCACCAGGGGAAAATTGTGGGTCGTGGCTATAATCTGCGTGAGCATGCTCAAGATGCAACGTTGCATGCGGAGATCATGGCGATCAGTGAAGCTAATCATACACTTAACACCTGGCGACTAGAAGATTGTCAGCTGTTTGTCACCATCGAGCCATGTCCTATGTGTAGTGGTGCCATTATCAACGCTCGGATTCCTGAAGTCTATTTTGGTGCCCGAGACCCTAAGGCTGGTACAGTGCGTTCTTTATACCAATTGCTGGAAGACCCACGTTTTAATCATCGAGTTATTGTTCATGAGGGACTCATGGCAGATCAAGCCAGCGCACTTATGCAGAATTTCTTCCGAGCAATCCGTCGAGGACGTGGTGCAAAAAAACCGGGTTCACAACGAACAAAATGACAAGCAAAACACTAGCTTTTATGACGTAAATAGCGTAGTATTATTAATTGCCGAAAGGCCATGAGGCAAGGTCGTCCTCACGAATTGTGTCAGGACCGGAAGGTAGCAGCACTAAGTCCGCGACGGTTTGTGCTTCATGTTTTATTGAAATTAACGGCGTTTGACCAATGGCTTTAACAACTGGTTGAGCGCTTTTTATTTATTTTTAAATACAAGTTGAGATTTGGAAGTACTGGTGTTATCTTTCGGGTCTAAAACCTTTATACTGATTTAGAGGAATGCTAACGAAGTGCGGATACTTCGCACGATAAGGAACATCCATATGAGGAGTTTAACATGAGCTATCAAGCCCTTTATCGGGTATGGCGGCCGCAACGGTTTGATGAAATTGTTGGTCAGACCGTCATTACGCAAACATTAAAAAATGCTATTGTGACCCAGCAGACGAGTCATGCTTACCTTTTTTGTGGACCACGTGGGACCGGTAAGACATCAGCGGCGAAGATTTTTGCCAAGGCTATTAATTGTCCAAATCAGAAGGATGGCGAGCCGTGCAATAATTGTGATATTTGTAAGGCAATCACGGCCGGTCAGCTAAACGATGTCATTGAAATTGATGCTGCTTCTAACAACGGTGTTGAAGAAATTCGTGACATTCGTGATAAAGCCAAGTATGCGCCGACACAGGCCACTTATAAAATTTACATTATTGATGAAGTGCATATGCTATCAACCGGTGCCTTTAATGCTTTATTGAAGACTTTGGAAGAACCGCCGGCCAATGTGATCTTTATTTTGGCCACCACGGAACCGCATAAAATTCCGGCGACCATTATTTCACGGACACAGCGTTTTGATTTCAAACGAATTACGGCTCAAGAAAGTTTTGACCGAATGGTTTACATCTTGAAGCAAAAGCAAGTTGATTTTGAGGAACCAGCTTTAAAGGTCATTGCTAATGCGGCAGAAGGCGGAATGCGTGATGCTTTGAGTATTTTGGATCAAACGATTTCGTTTGGCGATAATGAAGTGACGCTCGACAATGCTTTGTTAGTCACGGGTAGTGTGACGGAAAGCTTATTGGCAGACTATGTCAAACAGGTGGTTGCTCACGAAACGACGGCCGGATTAGCTGCCCTCCAAAAGGTCCTGGACGATGGTAAAGATGCTGGTCGATTTGTAGAGGACGTAATCAGCTACGTTCGTGACCTACTTCTTTATAAAGAAGCGCCTGATATGGTAACCGGCAGTGATACTACCGGTGACGTCTTTCAACAATTGAGTAAGAATACAGATCCTGACGTTTTTTACCAAATGATCAACGCTTTAAATGAGGTAGCTGCGCAGTTGCGATTCACAACGCATCCCGATGTCTATTTAGAAGTGTTGACGGTTAAGCTAGCACAGATATATCCGAATGTGGGCACAACTAAAGCCCCCACATCAGGAAGCGCTTCTAATGCAGCTGAAGTCGCTGAATTAGAGACGCAAATTCAACAGTTGAAGCAAACGGTCAGCCGCTTAAGCGCAACGACGGCCCAACCGCAACAGCCAGCACCTACTGTAGAACCTTCGTCTCATAGTGTTCAAGGTACTCAAACGGCCTCGACAACTAGCGCGACGCCAGCGCCAACGAATCAACCAGCATCAACCACGGGCACGCAGACAGGAAAGCCGGCACGGGCCAAAACGGCGACTGCTACTGCTAGCCATGCGAGTGCAAACGTTAACTTGGCGAAAATTTATCCAGTGTTACGAGCCGCCACAAAGCATGATTTAGATGCGATGCGTGACGTATGGGACGATTTATTGGATACGTTGCCCGTGACACAAAAAGCGATGATGCATGTTTCAAAGCCTGTTGCTGCTAGTAATGAGGGTGTAATTGTTTCATTTAGTTATGCCTTTTTCTTCGATAAGGCAGCTACCGATGATGGTTTGCGAACAGCATTGGAGAGCAATCTTAATCGATTGACTGGCGATACAACGGATGTTTGGTTTGTTCCAGAGGATCAGTGGCCGCAGATTCGTAAGGACTTTTTGACGGATCATAAAGAAGAATTAACGGGTGGAGCGGCCCCAGCTGGGCCTACTACTGATCGGCAGCAATCGCCGGTTTCAGATGAGCCGGCGTCAGCACCACTTGATTCGCCATCGGAAGACGCTGGTATCAGTGAGCCGGAGAATGAATTGGTAACAAAAGCGCAACAGTTGTTTGGCGCTGATAACGTGACTATCAAAAACGATTAAACGGTCAGTTGATGACCAATTATGAATAACTTATTTTTGGAGGAATGAAGATTATGATGGGTGGCAACATGCAAAATATTATGCGTCAGGCACAAAAGATGCAAAAGCAGATGAAAGCAGATCAAGAAAAACTGGAAGCACAAACTTTCACTGGTTCTGCACCAGATGATATGGTGAAAGCCACATTTACAGGAGATCACAAGATGACTGATTTGGTCGTTAATCCTGATGCGATTGATCCAGATGACCCTGACATGTTGGCTGACATGGTTTTGGCAGCCGTTAATGACGCAATGACACAAATTGACACGGCAACGGACAGTACCATGGGTAAATACAGCCGTGGGCTGGGGATGTAAGCACAAACGAGGTAGACAATGGATTATCCAGAACCAATTGCGCAATTAATTGAAAGTTACATGAAGTTACCGGGTATTGGTGCAAAAACCGCCACACGGCTAGCCTTTTATACAATTGATATGGATGGCGATGATGTGACTGGTTTTGCTAAATCATTGATTTCGGCTAAACGGGACCTACACTTCTGTTCAATCTGTGGCAATATCACTGAAGAAGATCCATGCGCGATTTGTTCCGATAAATCGCGTGATCAAAGTACGATTCTAGTGGTCGAAGAGCCCAAAGATATTATGTCGATGGAATCAATGCGTGAATACCATGGCTTATACCATGTTTTGCACGGCGTTTTGTCCCCAATTGAAGGTAAGGGTCCTGAAGATATTAACATCACTAGCTTGGTCAAACGGCTTCAGGAACATGACGAAGTGAAGGAAGTCATTGTGGCAACAAATGCCACGCCTGAAGGGGAAGCTACCGCTATGTACCTATCACGGTTGATTAAGCCAGCGGGCATCAAGGTGACTCGGTTAGCTCATGGTCTGTCAGTAGGTTCTGACATTGATTACGCTGATGAAGTGACCTTACTTAAAGCTGTTGAGGGCCGGACTGAAATGTAAACGATAGACGCTGGTACTCTCATATGAATGGAAATTGTATCAGCGTGAGCGATGTGGGAGGTCAAAATGTTATTTAGTCGTCGTCCGCGCTTGCGTGGGCAATATAATGAAGCATTATTGGATGATATTGATCGAGCAAAGCGTAGCTGGGACCGAGCTGTTGAGACTCAAACGGCGGTCGTAGATGAAGGTAACGGCCGTGAACTTTCGGCACAAACTGCGTTGGCTCGACAAAAATATATGCTGTTATTCCGTGAGGCACGAGAACGAAAAGTTCGGGGCAGATTGCAGGCCTCAGTGATTGATAATTAATTACGATCAAGATTTAGACACAATAATTGAAAAACGTTTGCTGGAGAATTGTGCATTGAACTCTGGCAAACGTTTTTTTGATGGCGTTAATTTCTCTGATCTTTTGCGTATGTAATGGGTAGATCACAAAAGACGGAGGAGTTTCGAATGAAACGTTTAGCAATAGTAATATCGGTAATTGGCTTCATATTGGGGTTATGCGAAACTGGCAAGGCAATGAGTAAAACAGATTTTTTAATGCAAGTTGAGTCAGGTGCCCAACAGAATTGGGCTCATTATGGAATTTTACCCTCGGTGACTGGTGCACAAGCTATTTTGGAAAGCGGCTGGGGGACGTCACAACTGGCCACTAATGCTCATAATCTGTTTGGCATTAAAGGAGCTAATATTGATGGGGCAACGGTTCGCATGCCAACGCGCGAGGTTGTCAACGGGTATTCGCTGTCTGTGTGGGCAAATTTTCGAGCTTATCCGTCATTTATTGAAAGCATTGCAGATCACGGTCAATTTTTGAGCGTGAATAGTCGGTATCACAATGTTTTAGGTGAGCGAGATGCATGGCTGGCTGCACAGAAATTGCAAAGCGATGGTTATGCTACTGATCCTGCTTATGCGGATGAACTAATGCAAATCATTCGGGCTAATAATTTAACCCGATGGGATCAGGGGAAATCAGACATTGATCAACACCCAACAGCGGCGGCACCTAACTCAGCTGAAATGTCGGACAGCGCTAATCAACCGCAGCAACAAGATACTTTGCGGCGCTACGTGATTCAACCGGGTGACAGCTGGTGGCGAATCAGTAGGGCCAGTGGTATTTCAATGGGCCAAATCAGCCAAGTGAGTCAAACACCGATTCGGTGGTGGATCTATCCAGGCCAATGGCTGTGGTTACCACAAATGAAGGATTATACCGTGCAACCAGGAGATACACTACATCGGATTGAGAAGGCCTTACAGTTGCCAATAGATTCATTGGCGAAGGTCAACCATCGCGCGCGCCAAAGTCATTTAACAGTCGGAACCAAATTGGAATTGCCAGCTGCCGTGTAATTACGTTAGACAGCGACCCCTATTCTAAAGTACAATGAACGTATTGACGATAAGGGAGTTTGGAATAGTGAAAACAGGCGCATTTATAACTTTTGAGGGGCCCGATGGGGCAGGAAAAACCAGTGTTCTGAATGCGCTGATCGATGATTATTCATTGCAACTAGGGGAGAAATTACTGACAACCCGTGAGCCGGGTGGTAATAAGATTTCAGAAGCAATTCGTGCGATTATCATGGATAAAGCCAACACGGAGATGGATGCGCGGACTGAAGCTTTACTGTTTGCAGCAGCGCGACGCCAGCATTTGGTCCAAACGGTTTTGCCAGCTTTAGACGCGGGTAAGGTTGTGTTCTCTGATCGGTACGTTGATAGTTCGATTGCGTATCAAGGCGCTGGCCGTGAAATTGGAGAGGCTGCCGTAGCAGAAATGAATCTTTTTGCTACGAAAGGACTTACACCAGACCTAACAATCTACTTTGATGTACCATCGGAGGTAGGATTAACACGAATTCATGAATATCGGTCAGATGAAATCAATCGTTTGGATAATGAAGAACTGTCATTTCATCGTCGTGTACGGCACGCTTACCTTAAATTGTTGCAAGACGAACCGCAACGCATTACACTAATTGACGCGAACCAACCGCTGGAAAAAGTGATTACCGACACGAAACAGGTGATTGCTCAACGGTTCCCGAATTTGTTTTAATTGTACGGAGCCCCGTTATCGCGGTCGCGAGCTTTTTCACAGGAGGAATTACGCATATGAAAATGATTATTGCTATTGTTCAAGACAAGGATAGTAATCGACTGAGTAATCAGTTTATCGAACAAAATATTAGAGCCACAAAGTTGTCAACGACGGGTGGTTTCTTACGTTCAGGTAATACCACGTTCTTGATCGGAATCGAAGATGATCGCGTTCAAGAAGTTATGGATCTCATTAAGGAGACATCACACACTCGGGATCAATTCATGACACCGCCAGTTAATATGGATGTTTCAATGGACCAGACTGCTTCATATCCAGTTGAGGTCACAGTTGGTGGGGCAACTTGTTTTGTACTGCCAGTTGAGGCATTTCAACAGTTTTAGTCGTTAACCGCACTGCTAACGAGGAAATATGCCAACAAATAATGATGTTTTAACGATTGCTGAACAGCGCCAACCTGTGCTGGTTCAGCATTTTAAAAATGTAATTAAAAAAAATGAACTGGCCCATGCGTACTTATTTGCCGGACCAAACGGCAGTGGCAAGGAGGAGCTCGCAATGTGGATTGCGATGCGCCTTTTTTGTATTAACCTGCAAGATGGTCAGCCTTGTGGAAAATGTGAGGAATGCCAACGAATTAGTCAACGCGAGCATCCGGATGTATTGATTGTTGAACCAGAAGGAAACTCAATTAAAGTTGACCAAGTTCGTTTGCTGAAATCTGAGTTTTCCAAAAGTGGGATGGAAGGCAATAAAAAAGTCTTCATTATTGCCGGAGCTGAAACGATGACTGCCAGTGCAGCCAACAGTTTGCTAAAGTTTCTTGAAGAGCCCAGCGGTAATATCACGGCCTTGTTGCTAACGACCAATCCCAATTTGCTTTTACCGACTGTCATTTCACGGACTCAGGAAATGGAGATGCAACCATTAGCAGTCAATGAACTTCAGTCCCAGCTTGAATCAGCCGGCGTAGGAAAGCACCTGTTAGCATTGACCAGCCGGCTGACTAATAGTCCTGATCAAGCGGCTGAGTGGTTAGTCGATGACTGGCTGGGTCAAACCGCAGCTGCTGTGTGGCAGTGGGAGAGTCAGCTACTGAAGCCTGACATGAGTGCGTTTGTCACGGTGGGAACGACACTTGTACCCTTGGCAAAGGATCGTCCACATCAGCGGATTGTCTTGGACATTATTTTGGCTGGCTTTCGTGACATGCTATTAGAAAATATTGATCATGAAAAATTTGTCATGAGTTTTCCGAGTCATCGCAAGGATTTACAGGAATTAACGACGCGTTATTCTAAAAAGCAACTCGTCGACGTTACAGATTTAGGGTTACAATCAAAGCAGTTGCTCGAACGCAACGTTAGTTTTCAAAATGTGGCCGAATCATTGACGTTGAAGGCATTTAACGTTCTTTCTAAATGATGATTGCCAGTTTTGAAACGATGCAATGATGACACTGATGGAGGTGTAATCGTGGATAAACGACAAACAATGCTCGACGATTTTGAGCACTTGCAAGATCAGACGACAGGAATTTTGGATCAGTTGGCCGCATTAAAAAAGCAGGTTACGGCATTGTCAGAAGAGAATGCTGAATTAACCGTCGAAAACCAGCATTTACGTGAATTGCTCGGTACTGATACAGATACGACTGAAGCACAGCAACGATTGTCTAAATCACTACAGAATTTAGAACGGTTGTACGAGACCGGTTTTCACGTTTGCCGTGAGTTTTATGGTCAACGGAGAGAAGAAAATGACTCTTGCGCATTTTGTTTAGACGTCATTTATGGAGAACGGGATCGAACAATTAAAGCAAGTTAGGGGTGGACACAGGCATGGTAGCAACAAGTCAGCGCAGTTTTGCGCCACACGAATCTGGTACGCTGTTTTTAGTACCAACACCGATTGGTAATTTGCAGGACATGACGTACCGGGCGGTTGCAACGCTAAAACAGGTCGACTTGATTGCGGCTGAGGACACGCGCAACACGCAGAAATTATTAAACAACTTTGATATCGAGACAAAACAAATTAGTTTTCATGAGCACAATACGCAAGAGCGAATCCCGGAATTATTGGATAAACTTCGCGCTGGTGTAAATATAGCCCAGGTGAGCGACGCAGGGATGCCATCAATCAGCGACCCAGGTACGGAATTAGTTGCTGCTGCTGTAGCAGCCCAGTTGCCAGTAGTGCCACTACCCGGGGCCAATGCAGGCCTAACAGCATTAATTGCCAGTGGCTTAGTACCACAACCGTTTTATTTTTACGGCTTTTTAGATCGCAAGACTAAGGAACAAAAGGCTGAGCTCACCGATTTGGCCAAGCATCCGGAAACTGTGATTGTTTATGAGGCACCGCACCGATTAGCGAAGACGGTGACTGCGATTGCAAACGCGGTCGGACCAGATCGCCCACTGGTGCTTTGCCGCGAATTAACGAAAAAGTTTGAAGAGTTTATTCGTGGGACTGCTAGTGAAATTTTAGAATGGTTAGCCACAAATCCGCCGCGCGGTGAGTTTGTCATTCTAATTGGCGGGAACACTAATCCGCCCGTTGAAGAGCAGGATCCGCTGCTGAGTCAGTCGGTGGAAGAGCATGTTAAGACGTTGATTGCTCGAGGTGACAAGCCTAACGATGCAATTAAAGCTGTCGCTAAAGCCCGCCAGTTACGCAAGCAAGAGGTTTATGCAACCTACCATCACTTGAATGAGGTCAATTAAATGACGCAACAGAACCGATATGATGAAGAACATAAAATTCAGTATTACGAAACAGATTTAACGGGTAAGGTAACGTTAGGCATGCTAATCAACATGCTGGTGCTAACTTCATATGATCAAGCTGATAGCTTTGGTGTTGGCACGGATTACATGCTTTCAAAGGGCTACGGTTGGGTCATTGCTCAGTATGAAATAGATATAAAGCGGTTACCTCGCGATCACGAAAAGGTACGTTTGGTGACCGAGGCGACTTCTAATAATCGTTATTTTGCTTACCGCCAATTCTTTTTGGAAGATGAGCAGGGCAACGAGCTGGTTCATGTAGATACAATCTGTGTGGTGATGGATTTGGAAGCCCGTAAGATGGTCGCCATTCCAGATGACGCTGTGGCCCCTTACCATTCTGAGGTGGTCAAACGCATCCCCCGTTTATCACGACCAACTAGTTTTGAACAGGCGGATGTGGCGGCAACCAAGACGTATCGGGTGCGCTATTTTGACTTGGATTCAAATCATCATGTAAACAATTCACATTATTTTGATTGGGTGATGGACGCCCTAGATGAGGAATTTTTGATTCATCACGAATTGTGCCATCTAGCGATTCGGTTTGAAAATGAAGTTCGTTATGGAAACACGGTAAAAAGCGAAGTGACCGCGCCGATTAACAATGAAGACGGAACCGTAACTACCCATCATCACATCATGGGTGATGATGAGCGATACGCTGAAGCAACGCTGACATGGCGGCCATTATCCGCAACAACGGTGGATTAATGCATCTGTGCTGACGGGTGCTGTTGTGGTCAATCAGGTTATGCTATGATAGTACCGATGTTAACGATTTGGAGGAAAATAAAATGTCAATTTTAGTTGCCGGTGGTGCCGGTTACGTCGGTTCACACATGGTGGACCGTTTAATTGAAAAGGGTTACGACGTGGTTGTTGTAGACAATTTGTCTACTGGTCATCGCGCTGCTATTAATGAAAAGGCGCGCTTTTATCAAGGCGATACCCGTGACCGCGAGTTTCTGACCAGCGTTTTCGAAAAAGAAAACATTGATGGTGTTATCCACATGGACGCATTTTCCATTGTGCCAGAATCCATGAAAGATCCATTGAAGTACTTTGACAACAATGTTTATGGCATGATTACGTTGTTGGAAGTGATGCATGAACAGGGTTGCAAACGGATGATTTTCTCATCAACTGCTGCTACATATGGTGTTCCTGAACGGATTCCGATTCATGAAGACGATCAGAAAAAGCCAATCAACCCTTATGGTGAAAGTAAGCTGATTATGGAACACATGATTCATTGGTGTGACGTTGCTTACGGTATTAAATGGGTTGCACTTCGTTACTTTAATGCGGCTGGTGCTAAGGCTGATGGTTCCATCGGTGAAGATCACCACCCAGAAACACATTTAATTCCAATTATTTTGCAAACGGCACTTGGTGAACGTGACCATATTGATATGTACGGTGACGATTACGATACACCAGATGGCACTAATGTGCGTGACTATGTTCATATTCTGGACTTAGCTGATGCTCATATTTTGGCATTGAAATACTTGGACGAAGGCAATGAGAGTCGTGCGTTTAACTTGGGCTCATCCACTGGCTTTTCTGTTAAACAGATGGTTGAAGCAGCTCGTGAAGTGACCGGTAAAGAAATTCCGGCCAAGATTGCACCACGGCGCCCCGGAGATCCTGATTCATTAGTCGCTGAATCGGAAGATGCCCGTAATATCCTTGGATGGAAGCCGCAATATGATGATGTTCATGACATTATTAAGACTGCATGGGCTTGGACACAAAGTCATCCAAACGGTTATGAAGATCGTTAGTCTGCTTTGATTTATTGTTAACTTGATTTACGTAAAAAAACTTCGTTTGCGCAACGAAGTTTTTTTCGTGGTTATCAAAAAAATAGTAAAGTGCTTAAGCGCATAGAAACACATGAGCTGTGCCTTACTAGTCCTCGATTTAAGGCATTTTAAGAGACGCACAGGTAACGGGCTAATGTTTGTGAAAAGACTATGACATATTGGGAAGTTCACGCGCCCATGTTAGATGTGTTAATATTATTGCTGTCTATAGAACACTGAACGGAAAGTCAGGATTTACATGAAGGTTCTCGCGTTAGATACATCAAACCAGCCAATGAGTGTTGCACTATTGGTTGATCAAAAAGTTATTGCTAAAAAAACAACTGCCACGCAATTGGACCATAGCGTTCAACTGATGCCGACAATTACTGAATTGATGGCAGACCAGCAGTGGCAACCGGAGGACTTAGATCGCTTGGTCGTTGCCCAGGGCCCTGGTTCTTATACTGGATTACGGATTGCTGTGACAACAGCGAAGACACTGGCGGCTACACTTCACATTCAGTTGGTTGGGGTGTCGAGTTTAGCTGTGTTGGCAGGCAGTGTTCAAACGGAAGGAACGTTTGTCAGTCCTATTTTTGATGCACGCAACACGCAGTTATATGCTGGTTTGTATCAAATTAAAAACGGCCAGCCTGTCCTTGTTATCGCGGACCAACACACCAACATCCCGGATTGGACCGCGCAATTGAATGCGGCCGGTCATCCCGTAACGTTAATTGGCGAATTGACGCGTTATCATGATGCTTTAGCAGATGCACTTAATGTTCCGGCGACATTTACTGAAGGCGACGCTAACCTACCTGATGCTGGCGTGCTAGGAAAATTAGGTATGCCGCTTAAAGCTATTGATGATATTGATTCTTTCGTGCCCCAATACTTACGTCTGTCGCCTGCTGAAGCTCAGTGGGCAGCAGCGCATCCAGGAGAAGACCACAAAAATTATGTTGAAGAAGTATAAGCAGGTTTTTCAAAAATGGTATCGGCGCCACTTTGCCAGTGAGGTTCGGCAACAGCAGGCCGAGGATCTGGACATCAAGAATCATCGGTTGATGATTCGCGATACCCAGTACTTTTTGGGTCGGGCACAGTTTCCAGATGTTCCAGAAATTGTGAGCGTTGAACGAGCAGTTTATGACGGCAAGACCCCTTGGGATGCACAGGCGTTTGCCAACGAACTTAAACGAAAACAGGATCGGCTATACTTGGTAATTCGTAAAAATGATCAGTTGATTGCCTTTGCTGGATGTTCGTTTGATATCCAGCGGAAGGATGCCCACATCACAAATATCGCTGTATTACCAGATTGGCAGGGTGATGGTCTTGGTGAATTCTTAATGCGTGCCTTGATTCGAAAGGCACGGCATATGGGAATGCGACAGGTTACCTTGGAAGTTCGAATCAGTAACAAACGGGCACAAAACTTGTATCACAAGCTTGGTTTCCGTCAAACGGGGATTAAGCGTGGTTATTACTTTGGCGATCACGAGGATGCCGTTGACATGATGGTTCCCTTAATTAAGGCCCCGACAAGTGAGTCAAGCCATGAATAATCAAGTTATCTGTGAACCGTTTCATCCGCAAAGTATGCAACGTGGGGCGGCCTTGATTGAAGCATTGGGTGAAGCTGCATATCCGACCGGCGCGCCGTGGTCGGAACCAGTAATTGAAGAGAACATGCAGGCACCAACCAGTGTGTACTGGCTAGTTCGAGTAGCAGGTCAGCCCGTGGGCTTTCTTAGCGGAACCAAAGTCATTGATCAGTTAGAACTGACTAATTTGGGTATCGTAGGATCATGGCAAGGTCATGGACTTGGTAAGCAATTATTGACGACTTGGTTGAAGCGATATGAAGCGGGGACAGTGGTAACCTTAGAAGTTCGGGTTCATAACGAGGCTGCTTTGGGGTTGTATGAGAGCCTCGACTTTCATAAACTGATGCGCCGTCCTGACTATTACGACCGTCCCGTCGAAGATGCCTGGATTATGCAAAAAAAGATAGAGTGATGCCGAAGCTCGGGAAGGTCCGAGCAACAACGTAAAGGTGGCAGCGTGCAAGCGCACTTTGCTTGTAGGATGACAGCTTTGGGTTGTGCACAGGGCCTTGAGCGACAGGTGCACGTTTTAGAAGAGTGATGCCTAACTTCGGTTGAATCCGAGCAATAAGAAACAACACGGGGTATTCGGCGGCTTTCCGAATGCTTTGGGTTGTAGCTTATGCACAGGATTCAGAAGTTGGGTGCACGTTTTAGAAGAGTGATGCCGAAGCTCGGGAAGGTCCGAGCTCAAAAGGAGAAAACAGTGACAGAATCACGTGAATTGATTTTAGCCTTTGAAACTAGTTGTGATGAAACAAGTGTTGCTGTTGTGGAGAACGGGGAGCACATCTTAAGTAACTTTGTCGCAACGCAGATTAAGAGTCATCAACGATTTGGTGGTGTCGTGCCGGAAGTGGCCAGTCGCCATCATATCGAGGAAATTACCATTGGCATTCGCAAAGCATTGACTGAAGCGGATGTAACGCCTGAAGAATTAACGGCCGTTGCCGTTACTTACGGACCAGGTTTAGTCGGATCGTTGCTAATTGGTGTGACTGCTGCTAAGACGTTTGCCTTCGCCCATCATTTGCCGTTGGTGCCCGTTAACCATATGGCGGGTCACATCTATGCGGCCCGTTACGTCGAACCTTTGACGTTCCCATCGCTTGGGTTATTAGTGTCGGGCGGTCATACGCAGATCGTCTTGATGAAGGCAGCTGGGGAATTCGAAATTATTGGAGACACCCGCGATGATGCCGCCGGGGAAGCCTTTGATAAAGTGGGCCGCGTGCTGGGTATTCCCTATCCTGCGGGTAAGGAAATTGATCGGCTAGCACACGAAGGCCACGATACGTTTAATTTTCCACGGGCGATGATCCATGAAGCTAACTATGATTTTAGCTTCAGTGGCCTTAAGAGTGCGTTTATTAACACGGTGCATAATGCTGACCAGCGTGGCGAACAGCTAGATCGTGCAGACCTAGCTGCAAGCTTTCAGGCCAGCGTGGTGGACGTTTTGGTCACCAAAGTATTATCTGCTCTGGAACGGTACCAAGTTAAACAGCTTGTGTTGGCTGGCGGCGTTGCGGCCAATCACGGTCTTCGTGACGCTTTGAAGGTTAAGATGGCACGTTTTGCACCACAAACGAAGCTTGTCGCTGCGCCACTGGCATTATGTGGTGATAATGCGGCAATGATTGGTGCAGCTGCGCATATTGCTTATGCTAAGGGTGATCGTGCTGATATGAGCCTCAATGCAGACCCAAGCTTGGAATTTCCTTGGTTAACTGGCGTTGAAGCCTAAAATGAAAATATAGTTACAACTGAAAAAGGGATCACATCAATGCGGCAACTGGCCGGCTAGATGTGATCCCTTTTTCAATTGTCTGTTTACATCACTGTAGGTGGTGATCATTATTATAGGCTTCCAATGCTTCCCCAGCTGCTGCCCACTTTTCTGACAGACTGTCACTTTGGGCATCCAGGTCGTCCAACTGATGTTGAAGGTCCGTTAACTTACCGATGTCACTGGCGTTTTCAGGCGCCTGCATGGCCTCAGTTATTGTCTGGCTTTGTTGGTCAAGATCATCAATTTGTGTTTCCAACTCATCGACAGCGCGTTGCAACTTTCTTTGCTCACGTTGTTCAGCTTTATTAACAGCATAATTTGATACACTGGCGGTTGCCGAATTATCAGACTCAGTCTCAGGATGCTCGGCATCAGCCGCGGCTGACCGCTTAGCGAGTTCGGCCTGATAATCATCGTAATCACCTTCAAACCACTGCGTCCCCGAGGCAGACAATTCAACGATTTCTGTGGCGACCTGGTTGATGAAATAACGGTCATGAGAAACGAATAAAACAGTCCCCATGAAATTGTTAAGTGCTTCTTCCAGTACTTCTCGCGAATCGATATCTAAATGGTTCGTCGGCTCGTCAAGAATTAAAAAGTTGTCATGATCAAGTGACAATTTAGTGAGTGACAAACGGGCACGCTCGCCACCGCTTAAATTATGAACGGGCTTCGCAACGTCATCACCAGTAAAGAGAAAACTGCCGAGTAGGGTGCGCACATCCCGTTCAGGCATGGTAGGATGCTCGTCCCACACTTCGTTTAAAACGGTTTTCTCATCGTGCAGCACGGCTTGTTCCTGATCGTAGTAGCCAATAGTGACGCTGCCACCAATCTTAACGGTGCCCGCCAACAAGGGAAGCTGATGCAGAATTGATTTTAGCAGGGTCGATTTGCCAACTCCGTTTGGCCCGATAATGCCCACAACATGTTGTTTGACAACGTGAAAGTTTACGTTAGTTGCCAGTGGATGATCGGACTCATAGCCAATGCTGACATTGTCGACATTGAGGACTTCCTTGCCACTTTCGCTATCAAGTGTGAAACGGATCCGGATGGATTGATCATCATCTTTAGGCGCTTCCAAACGGTCCATTTTCTCCAATTGCTTGCGCCGTGACTGCGCCCGTTTGGTGGTGGAGGCCCGAACAATGTTGCGATTGACGAAATCTTCAAGCGCATTGATTTGTGTTTGTTGTTTTTCAAACGCCCGTTGTTCGGTTTTGATTCGTTCGGCCTTTTGGGTTAAGTAGGCAGAGTAATTGCCATGGTAGTGAGTCAAAGTGTGCTGATTCATGTCAAACACATCCTGCACCACGTGATCGAGAAAGTAACGGTCATGTGAAACAATCAAGACTGCACCAGGATAACCTTTCAAGTAGTCTTCCAACCATGACAACGTTTCAATATCCAGATGGTTAGTAGGCTCGTCCAAAATAAGTAAGTCGGGCTGTTGCAGCAAGTACTTTGCGAGTGCGAGCTGTGTTTTTTGACCACCTGAAAAGCTCATGACATTGCGTTGGAAAGTGGATTCATCAAAATGAAAAGCGTGTAAAACACCACGAATTGAAGCCTGGTAGCCGTACCCGTTGTTTGCCTCAAAATCGTGTTGTGTTTGGTCGTAAGCGTTTAGCAAACGTTTGTAAGTGTCACTTTGATGATCAGCAGCGGGATTGGCAATTTGCTGTTCCAATTCGCGCAGTTGTCGTTCTTGTTGCTGCTGGGTAGCAAAAACCGTCAGCATTTCATCCCAAACAGTGTTGTCTGAATCGAGCCCAGCATCTTGTGGCAAATACCCGATGGTCATGCCCTTGGCAACTGATACTGTGCCTTCATCGGGATCATTAATCCCAGCGATAATTTTAAGCAAGGTGGACTTGCCGGCACCATTGCGACCAACCAGCCCTACACGGCCGTGGTCTTCAATTGTCATCGAAACGTGTTCAAACAGGGTGTCTGCGCCAAAACGGCGAGCGACCTGTTGAACCTGAAGAACTAACATATGCGTACTCCTTCATCTGGATTAGTTAATGACTATTCTAGCATGTTCAGCGCGGTGACACTATGTTGGGCTGTCAGTCCACGAAAAACGTTTGGAATGTTCAAAATAGGGGCAGATTGTGAAGAGCAACATTTTTGCCGTTGTGATTAAGCTAACAAGGCCGCCTGTTTTACCTTTTTTGAAACAGGTATAAAGACTTGTATATTTGCTAGTTTTACCCCGGCATTTTACGAAATGCCCTTATCAGTTTGTGAAATGCCCGAAGGCTGGTATGAAATATGCTTCACAATAACCGTCCTTATGCTATAATTTACGTATAGTTTATTTTCACAAACAAATGTAGGATTAAAAGGAGTGAACCGCTGTGGCTGAACAACGAATTCCACGCGCGACAGCAAAAAGGCTGCCGATTTATTACCGTTACTTAAATATTTTACTGGATGCGGATAAAACGCGCGTTTCGTCCACTGAGCTGTCTGAGGCTGTTAAAGTCGATTCAGCGACGATTCGCCGTGATTTCTCTTACTTTGGCGCATTGGGCAAACGTGGTTATGGGTACGATGTTCCTAAATTGATTGAATTCTTTAAAAAGATTCTCAATCAGGATCAACTGACTAATGTCGCATTGGTCGGGGTTGGTAATCTTGGGCATGCGTTGCTTAATTTTAATTTCCATCAGAACAGTAACGTTCGAATCAGTGCTGCTTTTGATGTTAATGACAATATCGTCAACACGGTTCAAAGTGGTGTCCCGATTTATCCGTTGTCAGAGATGGGTAAACAATTGCGTGATCAACAGATTGCCATTGCAATTATTACGGTGCCAGAAAACACGGCGCAAGAGGTCACTGATGAATTGGCAAAGGCCGATGTACGTGGAATCTTGAACTTTACGCCACGGCGGTTGTCTGTTCCCGATACGATTCGGGTTCAAAATGTTGATTTGACTAACGAACTCCAAACGTTAATCTATTTTATTGACAATTATGGCGAGTTGTTAGGCGGGAACGAAAAGTCTCAGGATTAATTAGAAAACTGAATTACTGCTTCTTGAATAGGCGTTTGGGGTGTTGGTCAGACAAAAATGGTTTGACTGATTCTCCAAACGCCTTTTGTGATGCGGTTTTTAAGACGGCTGACAAACTTTTTGACTAAGTTTGACCAAAACACTTGCATTCATAAACAGGCATGGTTATCATAGAGCATGTTGTTAGCACTTAACGTGTAAGAGTGCTAAAAGCATTTAATTTCAACGAAATTATTGGAGGGATTAACGTGTTAAAACCATTAGGAGATCGCGTTATTTTACAAGCTGCTGAAGAAGAAGAACAAACTGTTGGCGGCATTGTGCTTGCCAGCAACGCTCAAGAAAAGCCAACCACTGGGAAGGTTATCTCAGTTGGTGAAGGCCGCGTCTTAGACAATGGTACAAAGGTTGCACCATCTGTTAAGGAAGGCGACACCGTTATGTTTGATAAGTACGCCGGCACAGCAGTATCGTACGAGGGCAATGATTACCTCGTTCTCCATGAAAAAGACATTGTCGCAGTTGTGGACTAGTTAAAGTTTACAGTGCTTTTGAACGATAAAAGAAAATCACAATAAATTACAGTTGAGGTGGAAATTCACAATGGCTAAAGATTTAAAGTTTTCTGAAGATGCCCGCAGCGCAATGCTCGCCGGTGTTGATAAATTAGCAAACACAGTTAAGACGACCCTTGGACCTAAAGGCCGCAACGTTGTTTTGGAACAAAGTTATGGTTCACCTACCATCACTAATGATGGTGTCACGATTGCCAAGGCGGTTGAATTATCAGACCATTTTGAAAATATGGGTGCTAAGTTAGTTGCTGAAGTTGCTTCCAAGACCAACGACATCGCTGGTGACGGGACAACGACTGCCACTGTTTTGACACAATCCATCGTTAACGAAGGGATGAAGAACGTTACCGCTGGTGCTAACCCTGTTGGCATTCGGACTGGGATTGAAAAAGCAACGACTGCTGCTGTTGATGCTTTGCACAAGATGAGTCACGACGTTAAGACTAAGTCTGACATTGCGCAAATTGCGTCAATTTCAGCCGCTGATCCAGAAGTCGGTAAGTTAATTGCTGACGCTATGGAAAAGGTTGGTAACGATGGTGTTATTACCATTGAAGAATCCAAGGGAATTGAAACAACTTCTGATGTCGTTGAAGGAATGCAGTTTGACCGTGGATACATGAGTCAATACATGGTTACTGACAATGACAAAATGGAAGCTGACTTGGACAACCCTTATATCTTGATTACAGATAAGAAGATTGCCAACATTCAAGACATTTTGCCATTGTTGCAATCTGTTGTTGAACAGGGCCGTGCATTACTTATCATTGCTGATGATATTACTGGTGAAGCTTTACCAACGCTTGTTTTGAACAAGATGCGTGGGACATTCAATGTTGTTGCTGTTAAGGCACCTGGCTTTGGTGACCGTCGTAAGGCACAACTTGAAGATATCGCTGCTTTGACTGGTGGTACTGTTATCACTGATGACCTTGGTCTAAACTTGAAGGACACAACTGTTGATCAGTTGGGTCAAGCTGGTAAGATCACGATCACTAAGGACAACACGACTATTGTTGAAGGCGCTGGTGACAAGGCTGCTGTTGACGAACGTGTTGCAAACATCAAGTCTGAATTAGAAGCAACAACTTCTGACTTTGACAAGGAAAAGTTGCAAGAACGTTTGGCTAAGTTATCTGGTGGTGTTGCACGGATTAACGTTGGTGCTGCTACCGAAACTGAATTGAAAGAACGTCGTTACCGGATTGAAGATGCCTTGAACGCAACGCGTGCCGCTGTCGAAGAAGGCTTCGTATCTGGTGGTGGTACTGCATTGGTTAACGCTATCGGTGCTGTGGCCGACTTGAAAGAAGAAGGAGACGTCCAAACGGGTGTTAACATCGTTCGTCGTGCTCTTGAAGAACCTGTTCGTCAAATCGCCGAAAACGCCGGCCGTGAAGGTTCCGTTATCGTTGAAAAGTTGAAGTCACAAAAGCCAGGCATTGGTTACAATGCTGCAACTGACGAGTGGGTTGACATGGTTGATGCCGGAATCGTTGACCCAACCAAGGTTACCCGTTCTGCTTTGCAAAATGCTGCTTCTGTTTCCTCATTATTGTTGACGACTGAAGCCGTTGTTGCTGAAGAACCAAAGCAAGATAATGGTGGTGGCGATGCTGCTGCCGCTGCACAAGCTGCTCAAATGGGCGGTATGATGTAGCTTAATTGAACATCAATGCTGTTTGTTAACTGTTAACAGCAGACTTAAAAGTCAGAACCTACGCGATACTGCCGTAGATTCTGACTTTTTGTTTTGCAGCAAATATTAACGATGACTGCTGTTGCACTGGCGTTGCGTCAGCCAAAGACGCCATTTCATGGGATCGGTCTCAGCCCCGCAAAGACCGCGTGTCTTTAACCTCGACTTGGAACCGAAGTGCACGTTTCCAATCTCGTCCGACAATTCTAAGTGGCATAAATCTCGCCACTAAGTATTGTTATCACGAAACTCTGCCTTTGACTGACTCCACTAACATCAGCAAGTGATTCGCACATTTAGACGTCGCATGTTGAAATCGATAAACAAACGTAAATGACATCAACTGTAATACTGAATATTGCAGCGGTGATTGAAGCATTGATGATGCTATTTGATTAAACTGATCCAAGCCGGCGCCGGTTCCCATGAGAAGGATTGTTTGACCTTCATAGCGACAGGATCGGTTGAATCCAATTCTCCAAAAATCGACACGAGTTGGGTGTGTTTGAACAATTGGAGTTGAATTTTCAGAAGGTCGATAACATGGTGAGCATCATCGTCGACATCCGTGAGCCAACCAACGTCCAAGGACGATTCAGCATCCCCAGGAAAGACGAAACTCAAGGCTTTGAATTCGCCATCAACAAGTGTTGCCAGCGACCAGTCGAGATAGGGCAGTTCACCATCCACATTCCGAGCCCAATTCTCAATGCTTAAATGAGCAGCAGGATTGTCTTGGTGAACCCGCTCATACTGTTTGCGCAATAATGTAAGCGCTTTGTTCTTCATCGTTGGTTGTTGCCAGACCTCACGTAACGTGATGACATTATCAGGGAGTGCAGTATCTAATAATGAGACTTTATCGAGCAACAAATCAGGCATCCATGTTTTACGGAAGATGTGATAACCCTGTTTTTCAAAATAGGCAGTTTTTCGTGTTTGAGGTTCCCAATACATGACAATTAACGGTAACGTAATGCTTAATTCATTAAGCCGTGCTTGTTCTCGGGATACTAGACCAGAAAGAACTTCATTTGTAGGAATTGACCGTGGACTCAACACAATTCGGATGTTTTGATGATGAGGATGCACTTGGTTTTGCCAACTCGTGATAAAACCAAGGGGATGATCGTTTTCATCAATGGCCACAAAGGTGAGGTCGGGATTATTATTTGCAAAGTATTTGAATTGATCATCACGATCTGCCGCGGCGAATGCCACGATTTTGCCGAGATCAGACGGTCTAACGTTACGAATTGTTATTTTCATGGGATTTTCCTTAAAGTTGAGTTGAAAATTTATGTACATTATACTGCTAATTTGATGATAAAATACCCGCTCGGCTAAGTTTTAAAGGCCACAACCCGATTAACTTGAATCGGCCATCAAAGTGGTTATAATGTGTTGCATGTGCCGGATTGAAAACCATTTATCGGTTTGCTCATCAAACTTTCATATGAGCTTGGTGTTTGTGTTAATCTGGTGTAAGATGATTGAGCTTGAAAGCCGCAAGCAAGTTGTGGCTTTTTTGCCGTTTTTAGCCAACCAATTGAGTTAATTGGCTGACCGTTTAAATAAATGATAAGTCTATTTTTATAAAATAGCCGATATAATGGGTGACAGCTAGCGGTGTTCTGCCATTAGCTGTCCGTTTAAAAGGAGTTTCAATATGTGGCGCTATTTGAAGCGACTATTAATTGGTAAGCCGCTAAAAACTTTAGATGAAGGCGGACAATCGCTAACCAAATTTAAGGCGTTGGCCTTGCTTTCATCAGATGCACTTTCCTCAGTGGCGTATGGGACTGAACAGATTACCACAGTGTTGGTAACCTTATCCGCTGCGGCAATCTGGTTCTCCCTGCCAATTGCCGGGATTGTGCTCATTTTACTGTTGGCGATTACGTTATCGTATCAACAGATTATTCATGCGTATCCTTCGGGTGGTGGGGCCTATGTGGTTGCTACTAAAAACTGGGGCCGGCCTGCTGGATTAGTTGCTGGTGGATCGTTACTGGTTGACTATATGTTAACCGTGGCGGTTTCTGTAACGTCAGGGACTGAAGCGATTACGTCGGCAATTCCAGCCTTGTACAATCATCAAGTTGGGATTTCCATTGTGATTGTGTTGTTTGTTATGGCGCTCAACCTGCGTGGAATGAGCGAATCAGCAAACTTCCTGACCGTGCCGGTGTATTTCTTCGTCGTGATGATTCTGTTAATGATCTCTGTGGGGATTTTTAATATTGCCACAGGTCGCATTGTTTATCACGCCACGGCTGCTGTTGGGGCGCCGGTTAAAGGAATGACGGTATTACTATTCATCAAGGCCTTTAGTTCTGGGTCATCATCGTTGACTGGTGTTGAAGCCATTAGTAATGCGGTGCCAAACTTCAAGAAACCGAAAACAAAGAATGCCGCTGGAACGCTGGCTATCATGGCCACAATTTTGGCGTTCTTCTTTGGCGGTATTACGTTCATCAACTACTGGTTGGGAATTAAGCCAATGGCGACTCAAACGGTGCTGTCTCAGATTGGTGTTACCGTCTTCGGTCATGGGTTACTGTATTACCTGTTCCAAACGTCCACGGCCATGATTTTGGCGGTTGCGGCCAATACCGGGTTCTCAGCCTTCCCAATCTTAGCCTTTAACTTGGCTAAGGATAAAAACTTACCACATGCTTACATGGACCGTGGTGACCGGTTGGGTTATTCAAACGGGATTATTACGTTAGCAGCGGGTGCCATTGCACTAATTGTGATTTTCCATGCGCAAACAACACTATTGATTCCACTGTATGCGGTTGGTGTGTTCGTGCCGTTTGCCCTATCACAATCAGGGATGATTATTCATTGGCGGCGTGAACGTGAGGGCTTCTGGCAAGGAAAAGCATTTATCAACTTTGTCGGTGCCTTTATCTCAGCTGCCATTGCCATCTTCCTGTTTGTTACTCGGTTTAGTAACGTTTGGCCTTACCCAATCGTGATGGCGTTGTTAATGTGGATGTTCCACAAGATTCATTCACATTACATGACGGTCGCTGAGCAGTTGCGGGTTGCGGCTAACGTTGAGACGAAGCCACACCACTATGATGGGGCGACTGTCATCGTGCTGGTTTCAAACGTCACGCGAGTGACTAAGAGCGCGATTGATTACGCTGAGTCCATTGGTGATTATGTCATTGCAATGCACGTTTCTTTTGACCAGAACCCGGGTAAGGAACGTGAGACGGTGACTGAATTTAAGCGCGACTTCCCGAATGTCCGGTTTGTGGATATCCATTCATCCTACCGGTCTGTTTCTGGGCCTGTGCTAAGGTTCTGTGATGTTATTGCCAAACGTGCGGCTGAGCGAAACTACAGTACTACGGTATTGGTACCACAGTTCGTACCTAAACGACCGTGGCAAAATATTCTGCATAACCAAACGAGTTTACGTTTGCGCTCAGTGCTGAATTCGCGTGAAAACATCATTGTCTCCACGTATAACTACCATTTGAAACAGTAATTAACTAAATTTTGTTTTATGAAGATCTTATTCGAAATTTGAATAGGATCTTTTTTTTATTGGCACATGTGTCGATGCTCGTTACGCAAGCTTTACACAACCTATACAACACATACATGAGGCTTTTACGTTGATTCGCTATGCTTTATTCAACGGGTAAGGCAGGTTGTTACTCAAAAAATGTGGGGGTTATATCATGAAAAAAGCAGCTTTAGTGAGCGTCCTAGGATTGAGCTTGGTATTTACCTTGGCAGGCTGTCAGTCGGCTAAGCATGCCAACGTTGCGAGTGCCGATAAGAAGATTTCTGGCAAGGTTGTCGCGGTTGGATCTACTGCACTCCAGCCTTTAGTAGAACAGGCGGGACAAACATTTCAGGATGATCATTCAGGCGTCACCATTAATGTACAAGGCGGCGGTTCAGGTGCCGGACTAGGTCAGGTATCCAAAGGCGCAGTTAACATTGGTAATTCTGATCTGTTTGCTGAAGAGCAAAAAGGTCTTAATACCGCTGGAATGGTCGACCATCGTGTGGCAGTAGTTGGGATGGCGCCAGTAGTAAATCCTGATACGAATGTGAAGAATGTGACCAAACAACAGTTGAAGGATATTTTTACCGGTAAGATCGACAACTGGAAAGCAGTTGGTGGCAAGGATGAAAAAATTGTCATCATTAATCGGGCTAAGGGATCAGGTACACGTGCCACGTTTGAAAAATTCGGGCTTGATGGTCAACAAGCTGCTCAGAGTCAAGAACAAGACTCTAATGGGACTGTTCAAAAGATTGTTAAAACGACTCCCGGAGCCATTAGCTATCTCGCCTTTTCATACATTAAGCCGGACATGCAAGCACTCAGTATCGACCACGTTAAGCCAACCGACGCGAATGTTGCTGATAACCACTGGAAAATCTGGTCATATGAACACATGTACACTAAAGGTAAGGGTAGCCTTGCCACAAAGACCTTTATTAAGTTTATGACGAGCGATGGTATTCAAAAGCACCTCGTTAAAAAGCTTGGCTACATCCCGCTGACGAGTATGCATGTCAGCCGTGATGTGAATGGCAATATGCACAAAGGTGCTTAGAAAAGTGAATTAAAAAGTATATTTTTAGAGATTAAAAACGTTCTTACTCTGCATAGATTGCAAAGTGAGAACGTTTTTGGTCGTTAAATGTATTTTAATCGAGGTCTTACGGGCATTATTTGGACACAGCATAAGGAATTTCTGCGAATTCTTCGTCGATTTTCTTGAGTTGTGCTTGACCGTTTGTTTTACTCGTTAATTCAGTGACAAACTGAATATTATCAGTACCAACAAGAACCGTAATTGTGACAGCAACGCCGTAGTCGGTTCCAACAATTTGGTCGACGCGATCAGCCAACCAAGTATTTAGCGGTTCGGCCTGTTTGTAGTCCAAGGTGATCTCATATCGTGTTAAAGCTTTCCGCTCGACGATTGAAGCATCTAGAATAGCTAAACTAGCGGAACTGCCATACGCACGAATGAGGCCGCCAGCACCCAGCTTGATGCCGCCAAAGAAGCGGGTGACGACAATAATGACGTTATGCAGATGTTGCTGCTGGATGACATTTAGAATCGGTGATCCGGCCGTCCCGACAGGTTCACCAGCGTCGCTTTGGCGAGTTAATTCATCGTGATCGCCAGCTACGTAAGCGTAGGCTGCGTGATTAGCCTTAGCGTGTTGTGCCTGGACTTGATCCAGAATGTTTGTTGCATCGGTTTCGGTTGTGATTGGCGCAGCATAACCGATAAAACGCGATTTTTTAATGGTTTGTTCAGCTTCGTGAGCGGTGGCAAGGGAAAGGAAAGGAAATTCTGACATTTTTGTCCTCCAACAAATAAATCCGTTTGAAAATACGTATGTAAGATTATGAACGGGATAATAATTAAAAGGCGGGGATGAACGATGAATGAAGACTTATTTGGCCGTCAATTAACGGCTACACAATTGCCGCCGACTTTTGAACCAACAGATCCGCGAATCGTGTCGCGACCTGCAATGACGATCAGTGGCCGGTGGGTTCGTTGTGAACGATGCCATCAGCAACTTGAAAAAGTTCATGTGGCTTTGCCAGCAGGCGGTTACTATTGCCCAGGTTGCTTGGCCCTGGGGCGAATTACGAGTCGACAATCATTGTTGACAATTCCTGAGCCCAATGCATTTCCGCCACAAACGAACACACTGACGTGGGCGGGATCACTGACGCGATTACAACAAATTTGTGCGCAGGATGTTCAAAACGTCTTCGTCAAACGTCAGCGCCACTTATTATGGGCGGTCACGGGAGCAGGCAAAACTGAGATGCTGTTTTTGGGATTGGCAGACGCGCTAAAACGCGGTGACCGGGTGGCGGTTGCCTCACCGCGAGTAGACGTGTGTATTGAATTATTCCCACGGTTTCAACAAGCATTTAAAAACACGCCGATGATTTTGCTCCATGGTCAGCAAACCGAACCTTACCGATACTGCCAGTTTACTGTGTGTACGACGCATCAACTGCTTCGATTTTATCATGCTTTTGATGTTTTGGTGGTTGATGAAGTCGATGCCTTTCCGTTTGCACAAAACAAACAATTAATGTTTGCCGTCGATCAAGCCATTAAACCTAATGGTGCTTGCCTATACCTAACGGCCACACCGGGGACTGAACTGATGCACGCAGTGACTAGGCGGCAATTAACAATGAGTTACTTGCCGTTACGATTTCATGGTCATCTGCTTCCTGAAATTCAATGTCGAGGAGCGTGGCACTGGCGTGAGAAATTGCAACGTGGACGATTACCGGCAGGCCTGCAGGTTGCGGTTACAACCCGTCTGCGTCAGCACAAACGTTTTTTGTTGTTTGTTCCGCATGTGGCACAATTACCAGATGTTGCGGCAGCTATTGGACATTTTGCACCCAGAGCGTCGTTTGTCACTGTTCATGCGGCAGATGGAGAACGGGTTGAAAAAGTGGCTGCAATGCGTCAAAAGAAGGTGGATTTTTTAGTGACAACCACCATTTTAGAACGGGGAGTGACGTTTCCGGACATTGATGTATTGGTGCTGGGCGCTGATGATGCGGTGTTTTCCACGGCCGCATTAGTACAGATTGCCGGTCGAGCAGGCAGAAACGCTGCCGCACCGGATGGGAAAGTAATTTATTGGATTGAACAAACAACGCTTACGCTGCGACGGGCAATCCGTCAGATTCAAGTTGTGAACCAAAAGGGAAGGCGGTTACCGGAATGGCGTCATGTTTGATGTGTCAAAAGATGTTATCTAAGACCCTGACTATTCGTGAGTTATTAAGCTGGCGAAAAGTGACGGACGATGTTATTTGTGAAAATTGTAAGGCTACTTTTACTGTTATTCGTGAATCAAAAGCGTGTCCTCAATGTGGACGAAATCAGGAAAATCAGGAGATTTGTCAAGATTGCCAACGCTGGCATTTAATGCCGAATACATTGAAGATCAAAAACCGTGGTTTATTTCAATACACGCCGGCCATGCATGACTACATGCATCAGTATAAATTCAATGGTGATTTGAGATTAGCAAAGGCTTTCCAGCATGTTGTACAACTGGCAATTGAGGCGGCTCAAGTTGATGTTGTGATACCAGTACCAGTGTCAGACACAACGTTTGACCACCGCGGGTTTAATCAAACAGCTGAGTTATTGCAATTGGTTGGGAAAAATCGCCATTCTCCGGTTGTTTATCCTGCACTTAAAGTGGTGACACGTGACAAACAGCAGCAATCCAAGCAAGGACGAAAAGACCGAATGGATCGTACCCAACCGTTCGTAATTGATCCGAACTATGCAGAAAAATTGCACGGCAATAAAATTTTAATCTTTGATGATGTCTATACGACTGGCCGAACGCTACACTTTGCAGCACAGGCGTTGCAAACGGTTGAAGTCGCTTCAATGATAGGGTTTACATTAGCAAGATGACAGTCTTTAAGAGGGATATCCGTTGAGAGTTTGAAGCGGGTTGGTTATAATGAAACTACAGATAGAGATAGAGTGGTCCTATCGAAATCAATTCATGTTTGGATGGCGTCGTCCACATGTGAATCTAAAAGCCCCCGCATAGCGGGAACTTAGTTCGGAAGGGAGCGAAGTTTTATGTTAGATGTACAAACTCGTGGAGAAAACATCTCTGTAACCGATGCACTCAGGGACTACGTAGATAAAAAGGTGACTAAGATTGGTCGTTACCTAGAGCCAAATGTTAGCGCCATTGCGCATGCAAACTTGCGCGTTTATCCCAACAAGACCGCTAAAGCGGAAGTCACCATTCCATTGCCTTACTTAACATTACGGGCAGAGGAAACTTCTGATGACTTGTACAAGAGTATTGATACCATGTCAGATCGACTAGAGCGTCAAATTCGGAAGTACAAGACAAAGGTTAACCGGAAGTCCCGTGAAAAGGGCTACAAGGGCTTAGACTTCCGTCCAGATGAAGAGGCAACACCAACTCAGCCAGAAACACGGTTTGATGTTGTACGGACCAAGAGTTTGCAGTTGAAACCAATGGACAATGAAGAAGCAATTCTTCAGATGGATCTATTGGGACACGACTTCTTCATTTACCAGGACGCAGAGACGGATGAAGTAAATGTTGTCTATCGTCGTAATGACGGTCGTTATGGTTTACTTCAAGCTGGTTCAAACGACTAGTACCGTCACAATCATCGAATAACTTAATTTTGTTTTACCTTACCCACCGTTATGGACAGTATCCGCAACGGTGGGTTTTGTTTGGCTTTTTTCTGATTGGTTTGAGCTGAATGTGTTTGCAATGAGAAACTTAAATGATAGAATGAATACCTGATAGACTGCACTAGTTGCAACGTTTAACGCGTTTTTAGGGAAGGATAAAGTTACAACATGCCAAATGTATTAAAACGCTGGGTTGAATCTGATGCCCGGAAAGTTACGCGTTTAGGTCACACAGCCGATAAGGTGATGGCTTACGAAGATGAATACGCAAAATTAAGTGATGAAGATTTACAGGCTAAGACGCCTGAATTTAAAGAACGTTACAAAAAGGGTGAAAGTCTTGATGACTTATTACCTGAAGCATTTGCGGTAGCACGTGAAGGGGCCAAACGTGTTTTAGGTTTGTTCCCATTCCGCGTTCAAATTATGGGGGGCATCGTGCTCCATAATGGGGATATTGCTGAAATGAAAACCGGTGAAGGGAAGACGTTGACGGCAACCATGCCGGTTTACCTTAACGCCTTGACTGGTGATGGTGTTCACGTTGTTACGGTTAACGAATACCTGTCAGAACGTGATGCTACTGAAATGGGTGAACTGTATAACTGGCTTGGTCTGAGCGTTGGGATTAACGGCTCTGAGAAGTCAGCTGAAGAAAAGCGGGAAGCCTACAATGCTGATATTACCTATTCAACCAATGGTGAAATTGGGTTCGATTATTTGCGTGACAACATGGTTGTTTACAAAGAGGACCAAGTGCAACGTGGCTTAAACTTCGCCATCATTGATGAAGTTGACTCCATTTTGATTGATGAGTCACGGACGCCATTGATTATTTCAGGTGGTTCAGCTGGTAATACGAATTTGTACGAACGTGCTGATCGGTTTGCTAAAACGCTGCGTGAAAAGAGTGATTATAAGGTTGACCTGGAATCCAAGACGGTTTCGTTAACGGATGAAGGAAACCGTAAAGCAGAAGAATACTTCGGCTTGGATAATCTGTACGACACCGAAAACACAGCTTTAACTCACCATTTGGATCAAGCTTTACGTGCTAACTACATCATGTTTAACAACAAGGACTATGTGGTTCAAGACGGCGAAGTTCAGATCGTGGATTCATTTACTGGTCGAATTATGGAAGGCCGTCGTTTCTCAGATGGTTTGCATCAGGCTCTGGAAGCTAAAGAGCATGTGGACATTCAAGAAGAAACCAAGACAATGGCCAACATCACGTATCAGAACTTATTCCGGATGTATAACAAACTTTCAGGGATGACCGGGACAGCCAAGACGGAACAGGAAGAATTCCGTGAGATTTACAACATGGAAGTTATTTCAATTCCAACCAACCGGCCGGTTATTCGTAAGGATGAGCCTGATTTACTGTACCCAAGTTTGAAGAGTAAGTTTAACGCGGTTATTAACGAGATTGTTAAGCTTCACAAAAAGGGTCAACCCATGTTAATTGGGACGGTGGCCGTTGAAACTTCTGAATACTTGTCACATCAATTGGATCAGTTGGGCATTCCCCATAATGTTTTGAATGCTAAAAATCACGCGCGTGAAGCCGAAATTATCATGAATGCTGGTCAAAAGGGTGCCGTAACGATTGCTACCAACATGGCCGGTCGTGGAACGGATATCAAGCTCGGACCTGGTGTTAAGGAAGTTGGCGGACTAGCCGTTATTGGGACTGAACGTCATGAGTCACGACGGATTGATAATCAGCTTCGTGGCCGTTCCGGTCGTCAAGGTGACCCTGGTTTTTCACAATTCTATCTGTCACTGGAAGATGACTTAATGTTACGGTTCGGTTCAGATCGAGTTAAGGCTATCTTGCAACGGATGAATGTGGAAGATGACGACGCGGTAATTAAGAGTCGACTCATTACACGTCAGGTTGAATCAGCCCAGAAACGTGTTGAAGGGAACAACTACGACTCACGTAAAAATGTTCTGCAATATGATGATGTTATGCGTGAGCAACGTGAAGTTATTTATAAGCAACGGCAATTAGTTATCAATGAGCCTGATGATCTTAAGTGGGTGATCATGCCGATGATTGAACGAACGGTTAACCGGATTGTTGACATGCATACTAATGGTGACCAAAAGAAGTGGGAACTTGACAGTATTGTCGACTTTGCCCGTTCAGCAATGGTTAATGATGATGCGATTTCAGAGGATGATTTAAAAGGTAAGTCTGCTGATGAAATCAAGTCATATCTAATGGATCAAGCCGAAACTGTTTACAAGGACAAGCAAAAGCAACTTTATGATCCTAGTCAAATGCTCGAATTTGAAAAGGTGGTTGTGTTGCGTTGTGTGGACTCTCACTGGACAGATCACATTGATACGTTGGATCAACTACGGCAGTCCATTCAATTACGTGGTTATGGTCAGTTGAACCCGTTGATTGAATATCAAAGTAATGCGTTTACCATGTTTGAAGAAATGATTTCCGATATTGAATACGACGCAACCCGTCTGTTCATGAAGAGTGAAATTCGTCAAAATATGGAACGGTAATAATTAACAACACTTAGAAGGACTGTCTCACCTTGTTTACAGGTATGACAGTCCTTCATTCATTAATTACACAAAGATAAGGAGTGAGCATATGGAATTAGCAGATGCACGCCAACGTTTGGCCGATATGCAACAACAAATCACGAACTTTAGGGGGTCACTTTGACCTCGATGTCTTGAACCAAAGCATTGCTGAAAACGAGGCACGAATGGCTGAACCAGATTTTTGGAATGATAACGTGGCCGCCCAACAAGTTATTGACGACAACAATGCACTAAAGGCAAAGCACGACACATTTATGGAGCTCGACCAGGCTGTAGAGGACCTTGCAGTGACGATTGAGTTATTGGAAGAAGACGATGATCCTGAAATGGCAGCTCAGTTAGATGAAGAAATGGCCATCACTGCCAAAAAGTTGCAGTCATACCGGCTGACACAGCTATTGGATCAGCCATATGATGGTAATAATGCCATTTTAGAAATTCATCCCGGTGCTGGTGGTACGGAATCACAAGATTGGGGCCAAAACCTCATGCGGATGTACACACGGTGGGCTGAACAACATCAATTCAATGTCGATATTGTCGACTACCAAGCAGGTGACACTGCCGGCTTAAACAGCGCAACATTGCTCATTAGTGGAACAAATGCATATGGCTATTTACGGAGTGAAAAAGGCGTTCATCGATTTGTGCGGATCTCACCATTTGATTCAGCCGGTCGGCGACACACCTCGTTTGTTAGTGTTGACGTTATGCCAGAATTGGATGATTCCGTTCAGGTTGATCTGAATCCTGACGATATCAAGATGGAAGTTTTCCGTTCAAGTGGTGCTGGTGGTCAGCACATTAATAAGACGTCGTCAGCCGTGCGTTTGATCCATATTCCCACAGGGATTGTTGTTTCCTCACAGGCGCAGCGGTCTCAGTTTCAAAACAAGGCCACTGCAATGGCCATGTTAAAGGCCAAGTTATATGAACGTGAGGAGCAAAAAAAGGCCGAAGAAAAGGCAAAGCTGGAGGGGACTCAACTTGAAATTGGTTGGGGATCACAAATTCGCTCTTACGTTTTCCAGCCTTACACGATGGTGAAGGATCACCGAACAGATTATGAAACGGGTAACGCCCAAGCGGTGCTCGATGGCGATCTTGATCCATTTATCGATGCTTATTTACAATGGAATCTGAAACAGAAAAATCCTGATTAGACGGAATGCAAACGCGTTTGTTGTGATGCCTGTCAAACGTCGTGTTTGTGAGACGACTTCAAAGTTTAATATGATATACTGCACCTGACATTTGACGCAGACATTGAGAATTTGGAGAGGAAATAGCCATGAAACGAGTTCTGGTGGTCGATGATGAACCGAGTATTGTAACGTTGCTACAGTACAATCTCGAACAAGCAGGATATGCGGTCGAGATTGCCACAGATGGTCCAAAAGCCTTAGCAAAGATTCGCGAAGGCGGTTACTTTTGTGTGCTACTAGATTTAATGTTGCCAGAGTTAGATGGTATTGAAGTGACAAAACAGGTTCGTCGAGATGGTATTCAAACACCGATTGTTATCGTCACGGCCAAGGGTGAAGAATTTGACCGGGTGTTTGGTCTCGAAATTGGCGCGGATGATTATATTACCAAGCCATTTTCACCACGCGAAGTGTTGGCGCGTATTAAGGCGGTCACGCGCCGTAGTGAGCGGACAGCGGTCACTCAGAAAGAACCTGATCGACTGGTTCAAGTTGGCGCGTTAACTATTGATGAAGACCGTTTGCAGGTCAAACGGGATGACAAGCCGATTGCATTGACGCCCAAAGAATTTGAACTGTTAGATTATTTTGCTGAACGGCAGGGCAGAGTGTTGGATCGCGATACGTTATTGAATGGTGTTTGGGGGTTCAACTACGCAGGTGATAGTCGCATGGTCGATATGCATGTCAGTCATCTGCGGGAAAAGATTGAACCCGATCCCAAACATCCACAGTATTTAAAAACTGTTCGTGGCTTCGGCTATCAATTTGGTGAATAGCGTATGAGAACTTTAGGCAGACGTTTAATATTTATTGCAGGTGTCGTCAATTTAGGACTATTGTTTTTGCTAATCGGCGTTATTGGTCACGTTTCAGAATCACGTTTAAAAATGGTCGTCGTGGTCACTGTTTTTGGCGCAATGGTTTTAGAAACATTTATTATTGCATGGTTAATTGCCAACCAGCAACGTGTGGTCAGTGATTTGACAACGCAAGTCTTACGGTTGAGCTCTCCCAAGGATGCACGACGGATTATTTTACCCGACAATCATGCTTATGCCGATTTGGCCCAGGCAATCAACATGGCTGCTGACGAATTACGTCATCAGAGCCACGTTTTCCAACGTCAGGAAAATGAACTCGATAATTTACTTGAGTATTTACCAGTGGGTGTTATTGTGATTGATCGGCATCGGATGACACAATTATTGAATCCGATGGCAGCGCAGTTGCTAGAAATCAATACGGACCCGCAAGCACATTTGTATACGACAGATGTGCGGCAGTATGACTTAATGACTCAAATTGAAACGACAATGCGCGATCACAATAATATAAGGCAAACATTGACGTTACACTTACCAACATCGCCTAGAACACTTGAGGTTTCAACCATCTATACGGAACCGCGGCCGAATCATCAGCAAGTGCTCGTTTTGCTGTACGATCTTACGGAAGTCACTCAAATCGAGCAGATGCAGTTAGATTTCGTTTCCAATGCCTCACATGAGTTGAAAACGCCGTTAACAGCCATTGCCGGTTTTACGGAAACATTGTTGGCGGGAGCTAAAGATGATCCAGAAAAGCGGGATGAGTTTCTTAAAATTATTGACGAACAAGCTCATCAATTGATGGACTTAATTGAAGATGTTTTATCTGTGTCACGTTTACAGAATCCTGTGAGCCAGACAGCCACGTTAACTAAAGTTGATTTGCACAAGCTAGTTGATCGACAGCTAACGTTACAAGCTCAGTCTATTCAGCGAAGTGCTTTAAAGGTCACTAATCAGGCTCCAGAAGAAACAATGGTAGAGACAGATGTTACCAAGTTAGAACAAATCATTAAGAATTTGATCTCTAATGCAGTTAAATATAATCGTCCCGGTGGTGAGATTCACATTATGTTTACCGCAACTTCTCTGCATGGGTGGCAACTCAGTGTTCAGGACACTGGCTATGGTATCGCAGAAGAACAACAAGGCCGAATTTTTGAACGCTTTTACCGAGGGGATCCATCCCGGACAAAACAACGTGTTCCGGGTACTGGCCTGGGATTGGCGATTGCCCAGGAGTTGGCGACCCTATTAAAGGGGGAAGTAAGCGTTAAGAGTCAGCTAGATGTCGGGACGACCATGACAATTAGTTTTCCTAAATAACTAGCATTAAATAATCATTTGAAAACAGCGTTTGCGCTAGCATACAGTCATTGAAAAAGACTGATGCTGGGGCAAACGCTGTTTTTGTAAACGTCTTTACACAACCTTTACATACTGACCAAGAGTCCTTTACATCAATTCGATACACTGAGTATATCCAAAAGCGTGATGCGCAGACTTCTGGGCGACAGATGCACGTTTAAAAGAGTGATGCCGAAGTTTGGCATCTTAGGAGGAACAACATGAACAAACGACGCATTGCAGGTGTGGCCTTGTTCTTGATTGCCGTTGGCGGACTATTGGGACTTGGTTACCAAACACGTAACCGTTCTTCAGCAGGCGGCTCAATTACAACGGTGGGATCTACCGCGTTGCAACCACTGGTTGAAGCAGCTGGTGAACAATTCAGTGGTGATCATCTCGGCGTTTTTATTAATGTTCAGGGTGGTGGTTCAGGAACCGGATTGAGTCAAATCCAAGAGGGAGCTGTCGCAATTGGTAACTCGGACGTTTTCGCCGAAGAGCAGTCAGGCATTCATTCACATAATCTAGTTGACCATCGTGTTGCCGTTGTTGGCATTGTTCCGATTATCAATAAGGAAGTTGGGCTAAAAACGTTAACAACAGCGCAATTACAAAAGGTTTTCGATGGTACGTATACAAACTGGCGAGAACTTGGTGGCAAAAATGTCCCAATTACGATTGTGAACCGAGCCCAAGGATCTGGTACGCGGGCGACGTTTGAAAAATGGGCGTTACGCGGGCACCGCGTGAAAACAGCACAAGAGCAGGATTCATCTGGTATGGTGAGATCCATTGTCAGCACAACACCTGGGGCCATTAGTTATGTCGCGTTTTCTTACGCTAATAAAACAGTTCAAAAGGTGGCAATCAATGGTGTGGCGCCGACAAATCAAAACGTCACGTCTAACAAGTGGCAAGTTTGGTCGTACGAACATATGTATACGAATGGTCGTCCTACAGGCGTCGCAAAATCATTTTTAAACTACATTGAATCACCAAAAATTCAGTCAACACTAGTACGACAGTTAGGTTATATCAGTATTTCTCAAATGCATGTAGAACGAGATGTAAAAGGTCGGGTTACGGTGATTCGTTAGTTAGGAATGAAGGAGAGCAAACGGCATGGATAAGATAAAAGAGAAGTTGCAACAAACATCGCAGGCGACGCGCAGTGAACGACGAGGCCGCTTTATCAGTTTCCTAGCGCTAATTTTAATTCTGGTGGTTGTGATTGCTATCTTTTGGTTTGTGGCTGCTAAGGGGTTAGCGACATTCTTCCAAAATCACATCAACGTGTGGGATTTTTTAAGCGGGAAAACATGGGATCCGTCTGTCAAAGGTGCTAATGGAAGGCCCGAAGTCGGCGCGTTGCCAATGATTGTTGGATCGTTTTTAATTACGTTGTTGTCGGCGCTAGTGGCGACACCATTTGCTATTGGAACGGCGGTGTTTATGAATGAAATTGCCCCGCGCAACGGGGCCAAGATTTTGCAGCCTGTTACTGAACTGCTGGTAGGAATTCCCTCAGTTGTTTACGGATTTATCGGGTTGTCAGTCGTTGTCCCATTTGTCCGCCACGTGTTTGGCGGCAGTGGTTTTGGGATTCTATCAGGGACTTTTGTCCTATTCGTAATGATTTTGCCTACTGTTACCTCGATGACGGCTGATACACTCAAGTCAGTACCGCGTTATTACAGGGAAGCTTCTTTAGCACTAGGCGCTACTCGCTGGCAAACAATCCATAAGGTAGTTCTCCGTGCGGCGACACCTGGTATTTTAACGGCGATTGTTTTTGGAATGGCCCGGGCGTTTGGTGAGGCACTTGCTGTTCAGATGGTAGTTGGTAACGCGACATTGCTACCGCATAACTTAGTTTCACCATCCTCCACGTTGACTTCTGTCTTGACGGAAGGAATCGGTAACACGGTTATGGGCAGCTTGCAAAACAATGCTTTGTGGTCATTAGCATTAGTTCTGTTGATCATGTCTTTGTTCTTTAACGTCATCATTCGGATTATTGGACGGAAAGGGGAACTCCGCTAATGAATGCAAAAACGGCAGACAAAATTGCAACAGCAGTGTTTTACGCCATTGCGGGTTCGGTCATCTTAATTCTAGCTTTTCTACTTGGATACATTTTGATTTCAGGCTTTCCCAAACTGACGTGGCAATTTTTGACAACACCTGCGAAGGCCTTTACGGCCGGCGGAGGGATTGGCATTCAATTATTTAATTCATTCTATTTATTACTTTTGGCTATGTTGATCTCGTTTCCAATTGCACTTGGGGCCGGTATTTACCTCAACGAATATGCCAAACAAAACTGGCTGACAACGATTATTCGGACGGCTATTGAAATTCTGAGTTCCTTGCCATCAGTAGTGGTTGGTCTGTTTGGTTTCTTACTCTTCGTTGTCCACATGAAAATGGGCTTTTCAATTTTATCAGGTGCCTTGGCCTTGACGTTTTTCAACCTCCCGTTGCTGACCCGAAGCATTGAAGGTTCGTTAGCTGCCATTCCTAATCTTCAACGGGAAGCTGGATTGGCTTTGGGGTTGTCACGCTGGGAGACAGTTACCCACGTTATCTTGCCCGCGGCAGTTCCCAGCATCCTGACTGGTGTTATTCTCAGTGCTGGCCGTGTATTCGGTGAGGCGGCTGCTTTGATTTACACATCAGGACAGTCGGCACCAGCACTAAACTTTGGCGACTGGAACCCATTCAATATTTCGAGTCCGCTAAACCCGATGCGTCCGGCCGAAACTTTGGCGGTACACATTTGGAAAATCAATTCGGAAGGCATTATGCCGGACGCGAGTGCAGTTTCCGCAGGTTCTTCGGCCGTTCTGGTTCTAGCAGTACTGTTATTTAACTTCTTGGCGCGCTGGCTTGGTCGTCGCTTATATCATCGATTAACGTCCGCAACCAACTAAAACACGTACGAAGGGAGTCTGAGTATGAGCGAAAAGATCAATGCATCGGCAGATGCACCATTACGTAATATTTATCATTTTGATGAAGCAACGCATGAAATTGCATTATCCACACATAACTTGCACGTGTTTTATGGTGATAACGAAGCACTAACAGAGGGTGACTTACAATTTGAACGCTATAAAATTACTGCTCTTATTGGTGCATCCGGGTCTGGTAAATCCACTTTTTTACGCTCGCTTAATCGCATGAATGACGGAATAGCAAGAGTAGAGGGCGAAATTCGTTACCGTGATTTGGACATTAATAGTAATCAAATTGATGTTTATGAAATGCGTCGTCATATCGGGATGGTGTTTCAGCGGCCAAATCCGTTTGCCAAATCCATTTACGATAATATTACCTTTGCTTTGAAACAACGCGGTGTCAGGAACAAACAGCGCCTCGATGAAATCGTAGAAACATCGTTACGCCAAGCTGCTATGTGGGATCAGGTCAAAGATGAACTTCATCAAAGCGCACTTGCTTTATCCGGTGGACAGCAACAACGATTATGTATTGCCCGTGCCATCGCGATGGAACCCGACATTCTTTTGCTGGATGAACCGGCTAGTGCACTGGATCCCGTTGCCACTTCACAGATTGAAGACACGTTGCTACAGCTTAAGGAAAAATATACCATCATTATTGTGACGCACAATATGCAGCAGGCCGCGCGAATTAGCGACTATACCGCTTTCTTTCACCTCGGTAAGGTGCTGGAATACGACGAAGCCCGCAAAATTTTTACCCGTCCCAAAGTCGCAATCACAAATGACTATATTTCAGGTAACTTTGGTTAAAATGGGGAGGCTCAGTGTAATGGCACTACCGATAATGTCTACGGATAACTTACACTTGTTCTACGGGAAAAAGGAAGCGTTAAAAGGAATCAACCTCGATTTCCAAGAAAAAGGGATTACTGCGCTCATTGGCCCCTCAGGATGTGGTAAATCAACTTTTCTGCGTTGTTTAAACCGAATGAATGATTTGATTGATGACGTGACCATTACGGGTAACGTGATGTTTAAGAATCAAAATGTTTATGCGCCGGATACAGATATCGTGGCTCTTCGTAAGGAGGTTGGCATGGTTTTTCAACAACCTAACCCGTTTCCATTTTCAATTTATGAGAATGTGATTTATGGATTGCGATTGGCCGGCGTGCGTGATAAACAAGTTCTTGATGAAGCGGTTGAACGTAGTTTACGTCAGGCGGCCATTTGGGATGAAGTGAAGGATGACTTGCACAAAAATGCACTGGCTTTATCCGGTGGACAGCAGCAACGTGTTTGTATCGCAAGAGTCCTGGCCGTTTCACCGGATGTTTTATTACTAGATGAGCCGACCAGCGCGCTTGACCCAGTTTCTAGTCATGTGATTGAAGAAACTTTGTTGCAATTACGGTATGATTACACTGTGATTACGGTGACACATAATCTTCAACAGGCATCGCGAATTGCAGACCGAACTGCTTTTTTCCTTCAAGGGGAACTGATTGAAGTAAGCGATACTAAAAAAATGTTTATGGATCCTCAGAAACAGCAAACACAAGATTATATTTCCGGTCGTTTCGGCTAACCGAAACCGCTTTAGCAAACATTGAAAAAGGAGTTGGCATTATGCGACGGTTGTTTGATGATGAACTGAATGATTTGGATACTAGTTTTACAGAAATGGGCATGCTTGTTTCTGAGGCGATTGGGAAAGCCGTGACTTCATTTGTCAATCATGATCGAACGCTCGCCCAGTCAGTCATTGATGACGATCATCTAATCAATGATCGTGAAGTCGCACTGGAAAAGAAATCATTTGAAATGATTGCCTTGTATCAGCCGGTGACGACAGACCTAAGGGAAATCGTGACAATTTTGAAGGCCGTTTCTGACTTGGAACGAATGGGGGATTACGCGCGCAGTATTGCGCATTCAACGATTCGAGTCAAAGGGAACAAGCGAGTTGCCTCGACGGAACAACATATTTCAGAGATGGGCGCTATCGTTCAACAAATGGTGGCCGATGTACTAGATGCCTATGTAAAAGATGATGATGGACGTGCCCGCAAGATTGCTGCAGTGGATGCACAGGCTGCGGACTATTATCAGTTAATTTATATGGAAAGTATCGATCAGATGCGGCAAGACCCCGAAGTTGTGATTGGCAGTACAGACTACCTGTCCGTGGCACAGTTCTTAAAGCGCATTGGCGATTACGTGACCAACATTTGCGAATGGATTGTTTACCTTCAGACAGGGAAAATTGTTGAATTAAATCCGCGGAATGTCGATTCAGGAACGGAAAATAAATAGTTGAACTAGTAATGAATTGATTAAGGGCAGCTTGTCACATTTGAGTGAATTCGCGTGTTTTCAGGAACGTGAAGAAACGATAATGAGGGTAAGCTGTTTTAGTGTTTATTAAAGGCTTTTGAAAAATTGGTCACGGTGCGCCGTTTGCGATAAAATTAGGACATTCAGGTAACACAACAGAAAGCGAGGTAAACCTGCTTGAGCAAACGAAAATTGACAAAGTCAGCAACGGATCGTTGGATTGGTGGCGTATTCGGTGGCATTGGTGAGTATTTGCACATTAATCCAACAATTTTGCGAATAGCTTATATTATTTTGGCTATTGCGATTCCGCCTCACTGGTTGATATCGTTGTTGGCGGTGGTTCTGTATGGCGTTTTGCTGTGGTTTTTACCAAATGACCATCAGCAGAGTGATGCATCATTTTTTAACTTATTTGGTGACTTATTTAGTGGTCAGAGTGCCTCACAATCCTCTCGATCACGATCACGCAAACAAATCCATGCCGAAGAACGTGACGTGCATGAAAATAAAGGGGATAAACAATAAAAATGAAGTTTTGGCAACGGATTATTGTCGATGCACTATTATTTATGGCGATTGCCGGATTTTTCCGCAATAGTTTTGCGGTTTCTAGTGTGTGGTACGCGTTGGTCGCCAGTTTAGTGTTGGCGATTTTAAATGCGGCCATTAAGCCGATCTTGGTGGTATTATCATTACCAATAACATTTTTAACGTTAGGGCTGTTTTCAATTGTCATAAACGCACTGATGTTGGAACTGACAAGTTTCTTCGTTGGCGCACAGAATTTCCACATTGCCAACTTTGGTATGGCAATGTTGGCAGCGATTATTATGTCCATCTGTAACGCCGTCATTTCTGGGTATTTTAGTAAAGAGTGATGATAGAAGAGTGATGCCGAAGCTCGGGAAGGTTCGAGCAACAACGTAGAGATATATTTAAGGAGGAGTATTCGTGGCAGACAGTGTAACGATACGGGAGCTGGTAGAGAATACCAGGTTAACCGTCTATTATGGTAAAGAGTATCTGGACGATCGCCGCATTACGACACCGGACATCTCACGTCCGGGTTTGGAAATGACCGGTTATTTTAACTATTATCCACCGGAACGCATTCAGTTACTGGGGATTACAGAAACGTCATTTTCTAAAAAGATGAGTCATGAGGAGTTACTCATGATTATGAGGAAGATGGCAGATCCTCAAACGCCTTGTTTTGTTGTGTCAACTGGAATTGAACCACCGGCAGAACTGATTCAGGCGGCAACGGAGCAACATATTCCTGTGTTGGGGTCCAAACAAACGTCATCGCGAATTCTTTCAAATATGTCGATTTACTTAAGTGGCGTATTGGCAAAACGGCAATCGATTCACGGTGTGTTAGTTGATATTTATGGCCTTGGGGTTCTTATTACTGGTGACTCAGGTGTTGGTAAATCTGAAACGGCCTTGGAACTTATCCGTCGTGGACACCGGCTGATTGCGGACGACCGGGTTGATGTTTATCAACAGGATGAACAAACATTAGTTGGTGAGGCGCCAAAGATTTTAAACCACTTAATGGAAATCCGTGGGATTGGTATTATTGACGTGATGAATTTGTTTGGTGCTGGCGCAGTCAGAAGTCAGGCTAAGATTCAACTGATTGTCCATTTGCAAAACTGGACGCCTGATGCTCAATTTGATCGTTTGGGCAACGCAGATGATGAGCGCCAAATCTTCGACGTTCAGGTACCGATGATTTCAATTCCGGTTAAGACAGGTCGTAACTTAGCCATCATTATTGAATCTGCCGCGATGAACTTCCGTGCTCGCTCTATGGGGTATGATGCGACAAAGACATTCGACGATAATTTAAACAGTTTGATTCAGGAAAACTCCAAACGTGATGAAGCTGCTGAGGCAGCAAATGAAGCAAAGACGACCGATGATAGTACATCGGCCACTAAGGGTAAGGATTAAAGCATGGCGTTTACTTCACTTGTTGGGGCATTGAACCCAATCGCACTGCATTTAGGACCCATTGAGGTTCATTGGTATGGCGTCATTATTACCACCGGTGTTTTCATTGCGTTATGGTTGTCTGTTCGTGAAGCCCGTAGACGTCAGATCAATCCTGATGATCTATATGATTTCTTGCTCTGGGCATTACCGGTTGCGCTGATTTCTGCGCGTATCTATTATGTTGTTTTTCAATGGTCTTATTATCAACATCATTTAGATCAGATCATTGCCATCTGGGATGGTGGTATTGCGATTTATGGTTCACTCATTGGTGCCATTATTGTGGTGATTCTATTTACCAGCTGGCGTAAAATTCCGACATTTCTGTTTCTGGACGTATTAGCACCGACCGTGATTATGGCGCAAGGGATTGGTCGATGGGGCAACTTTATGAACCAAGAGGCTTTTGGTAAAATAACCACGTTGGCACATCTGCATGCCTTGCATTTACCACAGTTTATCATCACACAAATGAACATTGGCGGCGTTTATCGTACACCGACATTCCTGTATGAATCCGTATGGGACATCGCCGGTTTTATCTTTCTGTTAGCTACGCGTCACATTAAGGGGTTGTATTTGCGTGGCGAGGTGTTCTTTATTTATGTAGCATGGTATGCGTTTGGTCGGTTTTTCGTGGAAGGTATGCGGACTGATAGCTTAATGTTAGGCCCAGCACGCGTATCACAATGGCTGTCCGTTGTTCTCTTTGTTGGTGCTTGGGTGTGGTTGATTATTCGGCGTCGACAGCATAATGTACCATCTTATTTATCAGGAATGACGGTTACAAAGAAATAACTCATGTTCGCAATAAATTGAGGAGAAACTAATGACAACAAAAATTGCAGTGTTGGGCGCTGGATCTTGGGGCAGTGTGCTGGCAAACTTATTGACGGAAAATGGCCAAACAGTTGCTCTGTGGTCTCATAAAGCCAGCCAGGTGGAAGAAATGAATCAACACCACACAAACCAAGCGTATATGCCAGGTTTTGAATACCAACATAATCTGATGGTGACTGATGATATGGCTGAAGCAATCAAGGATGCATCTGTTGTCCTGTTTGTTGTACCAACGAAGGCAATTCGTGAGGTCAGTGCGCAGGCTGCTAAATTATTAATTGCTAATCATCAAAAGGTAACAATTGTGCACGCAATCAAAGGGCTGGAACAAGAAACATATAAACGGGTCTCAGAAATGTTAACGGAAGAGATTCCGTCTGCTAATCGAGATGCGGTTGTTGTTCTGTCTGGTCCTAGTCATGCCGAAGATGTTGCGAAAAAGGATATTACGTTGATAACAGCCGCATCATTAAATGAGGATGCGGCGAGAAAAGTACAAAAACTCTTTATGAATTCATATTTTAGGGTTTATACTAATACGGATGTGATTGGTGCTGAATTTGGTGCCGCCTTAAAGAACATTATTGCTATTGGTGCCGGTGCTTTACATGGACTGGGATATGGCGATAATGCGAAGGCTGCATTAATGACCCGTGGCTTAGCTGAAATAAGTCGATTAGGTCAATCGTTTGGTGCTAATCCGTTAACGTTTATCGGTCTTTCCGGTGTCGGTGATTTAATTGTAACGGCGACAAGTTCAAATTCACGCAATTGGCGTGCGGGAAATGAACTTGGTCAAGGTAAATCGTTACAAGAAGTCATTGATACCATGGGCATGGTAATTGAAGGTGTGGCTACCACAAAGGCGGCCCACGAACTAGCCATTAAACGCCATGTTGATATGCCAATAACTGACGCCATTTATGACGTTCTTTACAACGGGGCCGAAGTTCGCTCAGTCATTACCGGATTGATGCAACGTGAAGGTCGCGCTGAAATTGGTTAGCAAGTTGGTTATGGTTGGGGTAAAGTAGACCACGTTATCGTGGGAAAAACGAAAGGAATTTGTTGTTATGCAAAAAGTTAGAAAGGCCATTATCCCTGCAGCGGGTTATGGCACGCGTTTTTTACCAGAAACTAAGGCAATCGCCAAAGAAATGTTGCCGATCGTTGATAAACCAACGATTCAATTTATTGTTGAAGAAGCCCACAAGGCCGGCATCGAGGAAATCTGTGTCGTAACGGGACGTGGCAAACGTTCTATTGAAGACCACTTTGATTCAGCCCCAGAATTGGAAGCTGATTTAGCAAGTAAGGGTAAGGACGCTATGTTGCATGCCGTCCAATCAAGTAACGACAGCAACCTTTACTTCATTCGTCAAAGCCACATGCGTGGTTTAGGTGACGCTGTATTAACAGCAAAAGACTTTATCGGTGATGAACCATTTGTTGTCTTACTTGGTGATGACTTGATGGAAGACAAGGTTACTTTAACGAAGCAACTGATCAACCGTTATGAAGAAACTGGTGATTCAACTCTGGCCGTTATGCGTGTTCCTCATGAAGAAACGAACAAGTATGGCGTGATCAACCCAGCCAAGGAAGTTTCTGATGGTTTATACCAAGTTAAGAGCTTTGTTGAAAAGCCTAAACCAGAAGACGCTCCTTCTGACTTGGCCATCATTGGTCGTTACTTATTGACACCTGAAATTTTTGAAGCTTTGGAACAAACACCTTATGGTAAAGGCGATGAACTTCAATTAACAGATGCCATTGACTTGCTGAACAAGAAGCAACATGTTTACGCTCACGAATTTAAAGGTGACCGTTATGATGTTGGGTACAAGTTTGGTTTGATCAAGACAAACATTGAATTTGGTTTGCGTCACCCTGACGTGAAGGACGAACTTCGCGACTACGTGCTTCAGTTGGCTGACGAAATTAAAGCTAACACAAAATAATGAACACACAAACGTGCTGACGCTGGGTTAATCGGGTCAGCACGTTTTTACCTCTGGGGGTATAAGCAAAAGACTTGTATTACTTACAAAAAGATAGTAGACTGTGTCCATTGATAAATTGTTAGGCGGTAGGAGGAAAGTCGATATGGCAACAAACTATGATGTGATTGTAATCGGTGCTGGCCCTGGTGGAATGACGGCAGCATTGTATGCTTCACGGGCAAACTTGTCAGTGTTGCTATTGGATCGCGGAATTTATGGCGGTCAAATGAACAATACTGCCGCAATTGAAAACTATCCGGGTTTTAAATCTATTCAAGGACCTGATTTAGCTAGCGCCATGTATGAAGGTGCCACGCAGTTTGGCGCTGAGTATGGTTATGGTGCTGTGGAAAAGATTGTCGACAATGGCGATACTAAAACTGTAACTACAGACACTGATGAATACACTGCTAAGGCGGTCGTTATTGGGACGGGTTCTCAATATCGTAAGCTTGGTGTGCCAGGGGAAACTGAATTTTCAGGCCGTGGTGTTTCCTACTGTGCTGTATGTGATGGGGCTTTCTTCCGCAATAAACACGTCGTTGTTGTTGGCGGTGGGGATAGTGCCATTGAAGAGGGAATTTATCTGACTCAGTTGGCTGATAAGGTGACTGTTGTTCATCGTCGCGATCAGTTACGGGCCCAGAAAGTGGCTCAGGATCGGGCATTTGCTAACGAGAAGATGGACTTTGTTTGGAACACGGAAGTCACTAAAATTGTTGGCGACGATATGAAAGTCACCGGCGTTGAATTGAAGAATAACCAAACCGGTGAAACCAGTACAATGGCTGCCGATGGCGTCTTCATTTATGTTGGTAACGTGCCGATGACAGAACCGTTTGCTGGTCTTGGCGTTACAAACGAAGTTGGCTGGATTCCAACTGATGACAAGATGCGGACCAGTGTTCCTGGTGTCTTTGCTATTGGCGATGTTCGCGAAAAGGACTTACGCCAGATTACCACTGCTGTCGGTGACGGCGGTATTGCTGGCCAACAGGTTTTCCAATATTTGGAGGATTTAAAGGCCAAAGCTGCGGTTAATTAAATATTTGATTTTAAGTGAACAATCGGAGCGTGCTTCATTCAGAAGGTTGCAGAATTGCAATTTTTTGTGTGAAGCACGCTTTTTTTATTTATTTTGACTGATAAAGCCTGATGAACGGGCGGCGTAAACAATATGAATGCGGTATACTTAACGTATATTTGTGACTTTGGTCTAGATGAATGGAGATGCAACTGTGGATTGGAAAGATACTTACCAGGTTTGGAATAATCAAGAGAACCTGGAAACAAGTTTGAAGACAGAATTAACAGCTTTAAAGGGTAATGATGAGGCATTGGAAGATGCCTTCTATCAGCCAATGAGTTTTGGTACTGCGGGGATGCGTGGTGTCATGGGACCTGGGATCAACCGAATGAACATCTATACGGTGCGCCAGGCCACAGAAGGTTTAGCTACATATATGGATACATTGGGCGATGATGTGAAGCAACGTGGTGTTGCCATTAGTTTTGACTCTCGTCATCACTCAACTGAGTTTGCCCACGAGGCCGCAAAAGTTTTAGGCCAACACGGCATCAGGAGTTTTGTGTTCGAAGGCTTACGACCAACACCAGAATTGTCCTTTACGGTTCGTCATTTAAAGACGTTTGCCGGCATTATGATTACTGCAAGTCATAACCCAAAGCAGTTCAACGGTTACAAGATTTACGGTGAAGATGGTGCGCAAATGCCACCGAAGGACTCTGATTTAATCACGAGTTACATTCGCAAGGTAACTGATTTGTTTGCTATCCAAACTGCCGATGAAGCTGAATTAAAGGCTAACGGGTTGGAAACGATTATCGGTGAAGACGTGGATAAGGCTTACTTGGATAACGTCGCCACTGTCACAGTTGATCATGATTTGGCCGCTGAGGAAGGGAAGGACATGACCTTCGTCTTCACACCACTTCACGGTACTGGACGGATGCCTGGTGAACGTGCGTTACGCAATGCTGGTTTTAAAAACTTCATCACGGTACCAGAACAGGCTGAGCCAGACGGTGACTTTCCAACGGTTAAGTTCCCCAACCCAGAATTTTCCGAAGCTTTCGATTTAGCAATTAAATTGGGTAAAGAAAAGAATGCGGATGTACTGATTGCAACAGATCCAGATGCTGATCGTTTGGGAACAGCAGTGCGTTTGCCAAATGGTGACTATCAATTATTGACCGGTAACCAAATCGCCGCATTGATGTTGCATTATATTTTGGAAGCAAACAAAAATGCCGGCACATTGCCTGCTAATGCGGTGGCTGTTAAGTCGATCGTCTCAACTGAGTTTGCCACCAAGATTGCCGAAAGTTACCACGTTGGCATGATTAATGTGCTGACTGGTTTCAAGTTTATCGCTGAACAGATCCAAAACTTCCAGGATACAAACAGTCACACATTTATGTTTGGTTTTGAAGAGAGTTACGGCTATCTGATTAAGCCATTTGTTCGTGATAAGGATGCCATTCAAGCATTAACGTTGCTGGCTGAAATTGCTGCTTACTATCGTAAACAAGGAAAGACATTATACGATGGCTTGGAAGGCTTATACAAGCAATACGGTTACTTCCGTGAGCAAACGATTCAACAAACCTTTGAAGGTATTGAAGGGCCAAAGAAGATCGAAGCGATCATTCAGAAGTTCCGTCAGGCTGCCCCAAAGAGTTTCGCTGGTTACGATGTGACAGCTGTCGATGACATTGCTAAGGGCACAAAGACCTTTACGGATGGTCACGTTGAACAACTGGACCTACCACATGCTGAAGTGTTGAAGTACTGGTTAACGGATGGTACGTGGATTGCTGTTCGTCCTTCAGGAACTGAACCAAAAATCAAGTTCTACATTGGTACGAACGGGACCACTTTGGATGAAGCAAACGACAAATTAAAAAAGTTTGCTGATGACATCAATGCTTTTGTAGCCGACTAGTTTTGCTCGATACAAACTTTGACAATGAATAAAAAGAACGTGTGCACGATTGGCGGGATAAGAGATCTCGTTAACGTGGACGCGTTTTTTGTAGTGAATGAATGCATATTTTTAACCGAAAATGTGCATATCTCGTGCGAAAGTATGTTCGGTATGCTAGAATAGTTACGCTAAGTTGACGGGTTCAGAACAGCAATATGGTCGCAATGAATGACTTAAGCGAATCGAGCCGACCAGTGCAGTCATGAACCTGTTTTTTAAATCGTGTTGATGATGGTTTATCACTTGCCATCACAATAATTAGACCATGTAAATGAACTAGGGGAGGTAACGTCTGGCATGATTGAACGTCAAGCAGATCGAAAGTTTGATTTAGTCTCAAAATATAAGCCAACTGGTGATCAACCGGAGGCCATCAAAGCGTTAACAGATGGGATTGAAGACGGAAAAAAAGCGCAGATTTTGATGGGTGCTACGGGAACCGGTAAAACATTCACAATCAGCAATGTGATTGCCAACGTTAACAAACCGACGCTGGTTCTATCTCATAACAAAACATTGGCAGGACAACTCTATGGCGAATTTAAAGAGTTTTTCCCTAACAATGCCGTTGAATATTTCGTCTCTTATTATGATTATTACCAACCGGAAGCCTATGTTCCCTCATCTGATACGTATATTGAAAAGGATTCATCGATCAATGATGAAATCGATAAGTTACGAAATGCGGCCACTAGTTCGTTATTGGAACGGAATGACACGATTGTCGTGGCTTCGGTGTCATCAATCTTTGGTTTAGGTGATCCCCACCAGTATAAAGATCATGTTATTTCCTTACGGGTCGGTCAGACAATCGAACGTAATGATTTCATGCGAAAGTTGGTTGACATTCAGTTTGAGCGTAATGATATTGATTTCCAACGTGGCCGTTTTCGAGTGCACGGGGATGTTGTTGAAGTGTTCCCAGCATCTGAAGATCAACATGCACTACGAATCGAGTTTTTCGGTGATGAAATTGATCGGATGCGGGAAGTCGATGCGCTGACTGGTGAAGTAGTTGGTGATCGTGATCATGTCACAATTTTCCCAGCCACGCATTTCATGACGAATGATGCCATTATGGATCATGCCATTACGACGATCGGTGACGAGTTGGAAGACCGGTTGAAGGTGTTGAAGGATCAAGGCAAGTTGCTGGAAGCTCAACGTTTGCAGCAACGGACGACTTACGACATGGAAATGATGCGTGAAATGGGTTATACGAGTGGGATTGAAAACTATTCCCGCCACATGGACGGTCGTAAACCCGGTGAACCACCGTTTACGCTGCTAGACTTCTTCCCGAAAGACTTTTTACTAGTCGTGGATGAAAGTCACGTTACGATGCCACAAGTGCGTGGTATGTACAAAGGTGATCGTTCTAGAAAGCAGATGCTGGTTGATTATGGCTTCCGTTTGCCAAGTGCGCTGGATAACAGACCATTGAAAATTAATGAGTTTGAAAAACACATTAATCAAGTCGTCTACATGTCCGCAACGCCTGGTGACTATGAGCATGAGCAAACGGACACAGTTGTTCAACAGATTATTCGGCCGACGGGCTTACTTGATCCAACGATTGAAGTTCGACCAATTATGGGTCAAATTGATGATCTCGTTGGTCAGATCAATAAGCGGATTGAAGCTCATGAACGGACTTTTGTCACGACGATGACCAAGAAAATGGCGGAAGATTTGACGGATTACCTGAAGGATCTGGGAATTCGGGTTCGTTATCTACACAGTGACATTAAAACTTTGGAACGAACGCAAATTATCCGCGATCTACGTTTGGGCAAATTTGACGTGTTGGTCGGCATCAACCTTCTACGTGAAGGAATTGATGTACCTGAGGTGTCGCTGGTTGCCATTTTGGATGCTGATAAAGAAGGCTTCCTAAGAAATGAACGGTCATTGATTCAAACGATTGGTCGGGCTGCCCGTAATTCAAACGGGGCGGTTATTATGTATGCGGATACCATTACGGGGTCCATGCAGGCGGCCATTGATGAAACTAAACGGCGTCGTGAGATTCAGGAGAAGTATAACGAAGAACATCACATAACGCCGACAACAATCGTTAAGCCAATTCGTGATAATATCACGGTGACAGCACCAACTGGTGACGGTCAGAAAGAATCAACACTTAATGAAGATGACTTTGATAATCTGTCAAAATCCGATCAGAATGCAATGTTGGCGGGATTAAACAAACAAATGCAAGAAGCTGCCAAGAAACTCGACTTCGAAGAAGCAGCAACATTGCGTGATACAATCATGGAATTAAAAGCCAAACAGTAAAGGGTGGCAAAGGTAACCAATGGCAAATAACGACAAAATTGTAATACACGGGGCACGTGCCCATAATTTAAAGAATATTGATGTCACGATTCCACGTGACAAGCTAGTAGTCATTACGGGGTTATCTGGTTCAGGAAAAAGCTCACTTGCATTTGATACCTTATATGCCGAGGGCCAGCGGCGTTATGTCGAAAGTTTGTCAGCGTATGCGCGTCAATTTCTTGGGCAGATGGATAAACCGGATGTGGACTCAATTGACGGCCTGAGCCCGGCGATTTCTATCGATCAGAAGACAACCAGTAAAAATCCGCGGTCAACTGTTGGGACTGTTACGGAAATCAATGATTATTTGCGGTTACTATGGGCGCGAGTTGGAACACCAATCTGTCCCAACGACGGCACAGTTATTACTAGCCAATCTGTTGAGCAGATGGTTGATGAGGTGCTGGCACTGCCTGAACGGACGCGGCTCCAAGTATTGTCACCGATTGTGCGTCGAAAGAAAGGACAACATGCAAAAATCTTTGCGAAGATTAAACGTGAAGGGTTTGTGCGTGTTCAAGTAGACGGCGAAACTTATGATATCGATGAAGTGCCTGAACTAGATAAAAACAAATATCACAGTATCAATATCGTCATTGACCGGGTAATTGTGCATCCAGACGGTGATAGTCGGAGTCGTTTGTTTGACTCATTTGAAGCTGCTCTTCGTCTGAGCGATGGCTATGCGACTGCTGACATCATTGATGGTGAACCGATGCAGTTCTCAGAACATTATTCATGTCCTGTTTGTGGATTTACGGTCGGCGAATTGGAACCACGGCTGTTTTCATTTAATGCACCACTTGGTGCCTGCCCCGATTGTGAAGGGTTAGGGGTTAAATTGGAAGTTGACGAAGATCTTGTCGTTCCGGATCCTAGTAAAACGCTTCGTGAGGGTGCTTTGGAACCGTGGAATCCAATCAGTTCCATGTATTATCCAAGCATGCTAGAACAGTTTGCTGACCAAAACAAGATTGATATGGATACGCCTTTCAATAAACTGCCTAAGAAACAACGTGATATGGTTCTTCATGGATCAAGCAAAAAGTTCCATTTCCACTACGAAAATGATTTTGGTGGTGTTCGTGATGTTGATGCCGATTTTGAAGGTGTCATGAACAATGTGTCACGTCGCTACAAGGAAACTAATTCTGACTTTACGCGTGATCAAATGCGTCAATATATGACTGAATTGACATGCCAGACCTGTCATGGTTACCGGTTAAATCGCCAAGCACTATCCGTTAAAATTAACGGGAAGCATATTGGCGAAGTTTCCGAAATGGCGATTGATGATGAGTTGCCATTCTTTCAGGGTTTAACTTTGGGCGAACAAAACAAAGTGATTGCTGAACCAATCGTTAAGGAAATTCGCGATCGGTTATCCTTTTTGACGAGTGTCGGTGTGGGTTACCTTACACTGAGTCGGTCCGCTAGAACATTGTCTGGTGGTGAGGCGCAACGAATTCGGTTAGCTACCCAAATAGGTTCAAATTTGTCTGGTGTACTGTATATCCTTGACGAACCGTCCATTGGGTTGCATCAACGTGATAACGATCGTTTGATCAGTTCACTTAAAAAAATGCGAGATTTGGGTAATACTCTGATCGTGGTCGAACATGACGAAGATACAATGCGAGCAGCCGATTACTTAATTGATATTGGTCCGGGTGCTGGTGAAAACGGTGGCCAGGTTATGGCCGCTGGAACGCCTAAACAAGTTGAACGTAGTACTAAGTCATTAACTGGTCGGTATTTAGCTGGTAAGGACTTCATTCCGGTGCCGCTCAAGCGACGTAAAGGGAATGGTAAGGCCATCGTGTTAAAAGGGGCCGCAGAGAACAATTTGCAGAATGTTGATGTACGTTTTCCACTAGGAGAATTAACAGTTGTGACAGGTGTGTCAGGATCTGGTAAATCCACATTGGTTAACAGTATTCTTGAGAAGGTACTGGCTCAAAAACTCAACCACAATTCGGCCAAACCTGGTAAATACAAGAGTATTGCCGGCGTGAATAATATTGAAAAGATTGTGGATATCGATCAATCGCCGATTGGACGGACACCACGTTCCAACCCCGCTACTTATACGGGTGTGTTCGATGACATTCGTGACCTGTTTGCTCAAACGAATGAAGCAAAATTGCGTGGTTATCAAAAGGGCCGCTTCTCATTCAACACTAAAGGTGGTCGTTGTGAGGCCTGTCATGGTGACGGAATCTTAAAGATTGAAATGAACTTCTTACCAGATGTTTATGTGCCTTGTGAAGTTTGTCATGGTTCTCGTTACAATTCAGAAACACTTGAAGTGACGTACAAGGGGAAGAATATTTCGGACGTTCTGAACATGACGGTTTCCGAAGCCTTGGACTTCTTTGCTGCAATCCCTAAGATCACACGTAAATTGCAAACCATTGTTGATGTCGGTTTGGGCTATGTTCACTTGGGTCAATCGGCAACCACGCTTTCAGGTGGTGAGGCTCAGCGAATGAAGTTAGCTTCTGAACTACACAAGAAGGCCAATGGTCGTAATTTCTACATCTTGGATGAACCAACAACAGGATTGCATTCTGATGACATCAAACGGTTGATGGTTGTCTTACAGCGACTGGTTGATCATGGCAACACGGTTTTGATCATTGAACATAATTTGGATGTGATTAAGACTGCCGATCATTTGATTGACCTTGGTCCAGAAGGTGGTGCCGGTGGTGGACAAATTATTGCGACTGGGACGCCGGAAGAGCTTGCTGAAGTTAAGGAAAGCTACACTGGTCAATACCTGAAACCGGTATTGGAAAGAGATACGAAACGTACTGAAGAGGTTGCTGAACAAGCAAAATAATAACGGTACAATTTTTAATGATTTAATAATATGACTGATCAAATCCTAATCTGTAGGCATTTTGATCAGTCTTTTTTTGTTTTAACACGATCGTTTTGAGGCTGAAGTTCTGCTTAAGGTTGGCCTACAAGATTAAAATTTGGTAAACTAGCACAAACTTATCTAATAAATATGAGTGCGAGAAAGAATGTGACGACATGAAACAAAAAACACCAGTGGTAGAACTGAATCGTTCCTTAGGCATTTGGTCAGCTCTGTCCTTAGTGATCGGGACTATTATCGGCGCCGGCGTATTCGTGAGACAAGCGGCAGTACTTGATGACGCAGGCTCTACCACGGGTGCATTGTTTGCGTGGCTAGCAGGAGGGGTTCTGACATTAACAGCCGGGCTGACCATTGCTGAAATTGCCTCTCAAATGCCGCATACTGGTGGTTTGTATGTTTATATGGAACGAATGTATGGCCGTCTGTGGGGATTTCTATCTGGTTGGATGCAAATCATCATTTATGGACCAGCAATTATTGCAGCGCTTGCAGCATACTTAGGTATTTTAATGACTGACTTTTTTCACTTGTCAGGTGGATGGGGACTGGCTGTCTCACTCGGAACATTGGTAGCAGTTGGCGTCCTTAATTTATTTTCCAATCGATATGGCGCGATGTTTGCCATTATAACGACGATTTGTAAATTGTTGCCAATCGTTGCAATTATTGTGTTCGGATTATTCTTTGGCGATGGCAATGCGCTGGGCCACAGTGTGTCGACCGCGACTCAGCATGGTAGCAACTTTGGTGTCGCCATTTTGGCTACGTTATTTGCGTTTGACGGGTGGATTCTGGTTGCTAATTTGGGCGACGAAATAAAAGAGCCGCAAAAATTATTGCCTCGTGCGATTATCGGTGGGATTAGTATCGTTATGGTTATTTATTTGTTGGTAGCATACGGCGTTTTTGCAAGTTTGCCGGCGTCAACAATTCATCGACTGGGTACGGGTGCAATTCCGTTTCTTGCTACAAAAGACTTTGGCGCAATTGGCGGTAAGCTGTTGAGCATCGGTGTCATTATTTCGATTATCGGTTGTATCAACGGCAAAATCATGACTTTTCCACGTATCATGTACGCAATGGCACGTGATCGGGAGTTACCCTTTAGCCGTGTGTTGGGTTATTTAAGTCCTAAAACGCGGACACCAATTTTTTCGACCATTGCAGTGTTGGTGATTGCTGCGTTGATGGTGTTGTTTGCAAACGCAGACCGGCTGTCGGAATTATGTATCTTTACGGTTTATTGCTTTTACGTCATGGCGTTTTTGGGATCATTTAAGCTGCGTCGTCAGCATAAGGAGCGACCATTTTCGATGCCACTGTTTCCGTTAACGCCGATTGTAGCGATTGGTGGTTCGCTGTTTGTGCTCATTAGTGAAGTTTTCTCAGATTTCACGGGTGTATTATTCTCTTTGGGAATGGTTGTCGTTGGTATTCCAGTTTATTACTATGAAATTAAACACAATCATGCAGAAGATTTTGTTAAAGAAGATTCAGGAAAGTGAGTTTAGGCAATGCAAGAGAGTCACGTTGAATTGAAACGTTCTCTGGGGCTGTGGTCTGCACTAGCGATTGTCATTGGTACAGTCATTGGTTCCGGGATATTTTTTAAGCAAGCATCTGTTTTACAAATGACAGGTTCTACCAACCTAGCGATGTTGGCCTGGTTATTAGGGGGCTTAATTACACTAGCTGATGGGCTGACATTATCTGAAATTGGTTCTCAAATTCCGCATACTGGGGGTCTTTATCAATACATGACCCATATTTATGGTGAATTTTGGGGCTTCATGTCAGGTTGGATGCAGGTAATCGTTTATGCACCAGCAATTGTTGGCTCAATCGCCGGGTATTTAGGTTTATTGGTCACTAACTTCTTTGGCCTCGGAGCAGTTTGGAAGGCACCAATTGCGATTGGCACCATTATTCTGATTGCGATGTTGAATATGTTGGAAAATCGTTACGGTGCTGCCTTTGCGATTGTGACAACCATTTGTAAGCTGTTGCCGATTGCGGCGATCGTAATTTTCGGGCTCTTCTTTGGCCGTGAAGCTGGCTTCGGTGAGACGGTAACAAGTATTCATCAGAGTGTTGGTAACTTTGGCGTTGCTGTGTTAGGTACCATCTTTGCCTATGATGGCTGGATTCTGGTGACTAATTTAGGTGGTGAAATTAAACGGCCCGAAAAGTTGTTACCGTTAGCCATCATTTTGGGAATTACCATTGTTATTGTGTTATACCTCGGAGTAACGTTTGGCATTTTTCGGTCTTTGAGTGCAGCTAAAATTAATGAGCTCGGCCAGAACGCGACGGCCTACTTTGCCTTAAATGCATTTGGGGCATTCGGCGGGCGACTCGTGAATATTGGGATAATGATCTCAATTATTGGTGCATTGAATGGTAAAATGATGTCCTTTCCACGGATTTATTATGCAATGGCCGCTAAACGCCATTTGCCGTTTGCCAAACAAATTAGTAGCCTGAACCGTCACACACAAACGCCTGTCGTTGCAACGACGATTTTACTGGCATTGACTAGTTTAATGATCTTGACTGTTGATACTGACCGACTATCTGAGCTCTGTATTTTTGCAATGTACAGTTTTTATATTGCTGCGTTTGTCGGTGTCTTTATTCTGCGTCGTCGAAATGGTGGCAAACCAGCTGGGTTCAGCACGCCGGGGTATCCAGTAGTTCCAATTATTGCCATCATCGGAACTAGTTTTGTGGTTATCAGTGAACTGTTCTTCGATTTTGTCGGGGCGGCAACGTCACTGGTTATTATTGGACTAGGAATTCCACTTTATTACTGGTTGAAACGGCATTATAAAAACGATGATTCTATTGATGTTATGTGATTGATTTAACCTCAGAGGAGGTTGTGGGCGTGGTGAAAATGCCGCTTGCGGTTGCCAACATTGACACGCTCGCCGTGGGACCGGTTCAAGCCCGAAGTTCACGGTCTTTCACCTCGTCACAGAGCCTCGTGAAATTCCGAGTCTCCGTGACCGTACGTGTTGTAAATTCGAGAAGTTCATTCGAATTAACAACACTTTCACGGCTCGGTATCAATGCTGGCGCCCTCCCGCTGACCTAGTTGCGCGGAATCACACAAAACAGATTAACTAGTCGGCCGAAAATAGTTCGATCGACGTCACGGACATTACTATTTAATACTGATTCACAATTTAGTCATCTACGTAAAACAACAACGGAACTGTTTTGGTCAATCGATCAAAACAGTTTTTGTTTTAGACACAAAATTGCTCACAATTATTAATTACTGTTAAAAAATCGTTGGCAAGTTTAGTTTTAGTTACGTTTTGAAAGGCGTGTTAGTGCGGGTGGTAGAATGAAACGTAGATTTATGAAAAAACGAGTTGGGTTAGGGTGCTTGCGTTAACTTTTGAAAGCGGGGAATCATCACATGAATGTTAAACCAAAACACTCTGCAAACTGGTGGGGAACCTTAGTTTGTGTTTTGTTTGGCGGACTGTTGGTACTAGGTGTTGCTTACGATGCCCCAATTTATCAACGACCAATTGCTAAAATTACTAGTGTACGTAATGAACGCCCTGTCAAACAACAAGATGAGTTTGAAAATCAGGATGCAACAGTCCATCAGCGGATTAATGCTGTTTTGATTAACACAATTCACAAGGGACAAAAGATTACTTTAAGTAATACATACAGTCGTTCCGGTGCAATGGATCAACCCTATCGCGTGGGCAACCAGGTATTCATTTCAAAACTAACTCGAGGCCAGCAGTCAAATATTAAGGGACCAAAACGAGATACCGTGGTCGCTTTACTGACCTGGATCGTAATCAGTTTGCTGTTTATTTTTATGCGCTCAGCCGGTTTTATGGCATTGTTATCCGTCGGGTTAAATGCAGTACTGTTCTTTTTAGCAATCAATATCGATTTGAGTTTAAAAAATGGCAATGTGTTTGTTATTTTTAGTCTAATTAGTGTTGTTTTTGCAGCTTTAACACTTTGGTTGGTTCTAGGTTGGAGTCGACAGATGGTCATTACGTTAACGGCAACATTATCCGGGACGGCGTTAGCAATTGTAATCAGCCTGCTTGTGTTCGCGCTTACCCATGAACGAGGCATGCACTATGAGGGGCTTCAGTATGTAACCACATTGCCGCGCCCATTGTTTTTAGCAGAGACATTGATTGGGTCTTTGGGGGCAGTGATGGACGAGTCAACAGATATTGTGGCGACGCTGTTTGAACTTCAAGCTGAACGTCCGGATGTCAGCAGGAATCAACTGTTCTTATCAGGACGAAACGTTGGTCGCTCCATTATGGGGCCTTTGATCAACGTGCTGTTTCTTATCTTCGTAGCAGACACCTTTCCGTTAACACTCTTGTACTTAAAGAATGGGAATAACTGGGGTTATACCTACATGATGAATATGTCGATGGGGGTTATTCAAAGTTTAATCAGCGGTTTAGGAATTGTATTAGCCATTCCAGTGGTCAGCTTCGTTGCAAGCCGATTGATGAAAAAGAGGGTGATGACAGATGACAACCTTTAGTGTGTTGGCCTTATTGCTTTTTTTAGCCATGTGGGCTGTGGGCGGTAAACAGGGGGCAATTGCGTTTGTCAGCCTCGGTGTGAACTTTGCGTTGTTGTTTTTAACCATTGTGTTAGTTCAGTTTCACTTGCCACCACTACCCGTCACATTAGTTGCGGGGACGATTATATTGGCTGTGACGATTTTCTTTGGGAATGATGATGATAACAGTACGACGACGGCTTTTTACGCTTCCGTTATTGTGATGTTATTACTCTTGTTGTTTATTGTGCCCGTGGAGCATTGGGCGCAGGTCGCTGGATTCGGGGATGAGGACAGTGAAGACTTGGAAGGCATGTCGCTGTATATCGGCATTTCTTTTTTGAAAGTCGAAATATGCACCGTTGTGTTGAGCACATTAGGAGCCATTGCTGAAGCCGCCATGGCCATTTCATCAGGCCTATCAGAGATTGAAACGCAACAGCCTACAATAACTGGGAAACGTTTGTTTGGCGACGGTCTGAACGTCGGTAAACAGATTATTGGAACCACGTTTAATACTTTATTCTTCGGTTTTTTTGGTGGCTTCTTATCATTGTTCATATGGTTCGTCGGCCTTCGTTACTCGATTGGTGAGGTTTTTAATGACAAAGTGTTTGTCGCTGAGCTATTGATGGTGTTACTGTCGTTTATCGGCGTTCTCATTACGGTGCCAATGACAGCGGCAGTAGCTAGTTGGCGTTGGCATCGACGGCCGCATCAGTCACAAAAACAGCCAGCAGTGACTAAAGTAGACGTAGATGAGTAAAAAGACACACCCGGTATGTTATACTGTTAGAAGTGACGTCGTAAGCTGAGCAAAGAAAAGCAACAAGCGGCGACGTAAGGGGGCAAAGAAGTGGCACAACAACTGAAATTGGTTATTATTACAGGGATGAGTGGCGCTGGCAAAACGGTTGCCATGCAAAGCTTTGAGGACTTGGGCTACTTTGTTATGGATAACATGCCACCCAAATTATTGCCTAAGTTTTGGCAGCTGGTCAGACAGTCAGGTAATGTTAAAAAGGTTGCGCTTGTCGTAGATTTACGATCACGTGAATTTTTTGATGACCTGCAGGAAATGATCGCAATTTCCTTAAGCACTGGCACGGTAGATACATCGGTATTATTTCTTGATGCGTCTGATGCCGAATTGGTGGCACGGTACAAGGAAACCCGGCGAGCACATCCACTAGCCATGGATGGCCGCGTTTTAGATGGTATTCATCAGGAGCGAAGTTTGCTGTCGGAGATGAAGGAACGGGCAGACTTGGTCATCAACACGGATCATTTGACGCCACGTCAGCTGCGCGAAGATATTTTTGAACAATTTGAAAATCAAGATAAACAGTCGGAATTTCATGTTGAAATTTTGTCGTTTGGGTACAAATATGGTCTGCCGATCGATGCGGACATCGTGATGGACGTTCGATTTTTACCAAATCCATATTATGTGCCTGAATTAAAATCACTGACTGGCCGTGACCCTGCTGTGTATGATTACGTAATGAAACAGCCGGCCACGGAATTCTTTTACAAGCAGTTTTTAGAGCTTTTAAAACTGACCTTGCCTGGCTATCAAAAAGAGGACAAAACCAGTTTGACCGTGGCAATTGGTTGTACGGGCGGTCAACACCGGTCAGTCGCTATCACAGAACGACTTGGTAAAGATTTAAGTCAGGACTATCGCGTCCATGTCAGTCATCGTGACGTGGAGAAACGAAAGGAAACGGTTAACCGCTCATGAAAGAAATCATGGAGAAACGGCGGCCACGTGTAGTTGTCATTGGTGGAGGTACGGGTTTGCCCGTTGTCCTTAATTCCTTGCATAAGCAGGACGTCGATGTAACTGCCGTCGTGACGGTCGCAGATGACGGTGGTTCTTCGGGAATCATTCGGAATTATATTAACGTAGTGCCGCCTGGTGATATTCGGAATGTCATGGCCGCCTTGTCGCGGTTGTCACCATTGGAATTGAAGGTTTTTCAGTATCGGTTTGAAGCTAACGATAACTTCTTTTCCGGTCATGCGATTGGTAATCTAATTATTGCGGCACTTACTGAAATGGAACACGGCGTGTTTGGCGCTGTTCAGGAACTGTCCGAAATGATGCATGTAGACGGTCATGTTTATCCAGTTGCAAACGAACCGTTGGTACTTCATGCTGAGTTTACCGATGGTACGCAACTTGCGGGAGAGGCTGAAATTACAGCTGCTCACAAACAGATTAAACGTGTGTGGGTCACACCACAGCCAGATTCTGACGATGAGATTGCTAAGGCGATGCCAGCCGTAATCGATGCCATTTTAGGAGCTGATTTGATCGTGTTGGGCCCTGGTAGTCTATTTACGAGCATTTTGCCAAACCTCATGGTTTCAAACGTGGGCGAGGCAATTATGCATACTCCGGCGGAAGTTGTGTATATTTGTAACATTATGACGCAGAAGGGTGAAACGGATCACTTTACTGATGCTGATCACGTTCAGGTATTAAACAAGCATTTGGGTGCCAATTTCGTGGATACAGTCCTTGTGAATACTGAACGGGTTCCAGAGGATTACATGGATTGGAAGCGCTGGAATGAGGTGTCAACGCAAGTAACGTCAGATACCGACGCGTTGACAAGGATGGGTGTCCGGTCGATTCGAGCCAATTTACTTCAGTTACGGGATGCTGGTGCTTTTCACGACGGGACCAAAGTGGTTGCTGAGCTGATGAAGTTGCTTGCACATAAACATATTCAATAACTGCCTTGATTGATAAGGTGATAAAAAAGGAGGCAGCACGATGTCCTATGCCAGTGACGTAAAAAAAGAGCTGACTGGATTAAAGGTGCACGCGGCGAATGGAAAGGCTGAATTAATGGCCTTGATTCGCATGAACGGCGCGGTCAGCATTGTTAACCACGCGTTTGTGTTAAACGTGCAAACGGAAAATCCGGCGATTGCTCGACGAATTTATGCATTATTAAAGCAGTTTTACCGTTTAGAAGCAGAACTGATTGTTCGTAAAAACGTCAAACTCAAGAAAAACAACATGTATGTCGTGCGGCTAAAAACCGGTACGCAACAAGTTTTAAACGATCTTCATGTGTTAGGTGACATGGGAATCGAAGAGGTGGTGCCACAAAATGTGCTTACAGAAGATAGCGAAGTTCGCTCGTATTTAAGAGGCGCATTTTTAGCAGGCGGTTCGGTTAACAATCCGGATACCAGTCGTTACCATCTCGAGGTTTACTCTTTATATGAAGAACAGAATCAACAGATTTGTGAGTTAATGAATCAGTATGACTTAAACGCCAGAATGACCAATCGTCGAAGTGGCTACATTACGTACCTTAAGGAAGGCGAGAAAATTTCTGATTTTCTCACTTTAATTGGGGCAACTAATGCCATGCTAAAGTTTGAAGATGTGCGCATTATGCGTGACATGCGTAATTCAGTCAATCGGCTTGTTAACTGTGAGACGGCGAACATGGAGAAGGTCGCTTCTGCCAGCTCTCGCCAAATTGATAACATCGAGTACATCAAATCGCGTGTTGGATTAGGCCAGTTACCAGCTAAGCTTCAGGCCATGGCCGAGACTAGATTGGCCAATCGTGAAGTTAGTTTGAAGGAACTAGGTGACCTGATTCCGGGAGGACCAATTTCCAAGTCTGGCGTTAACCACCGTTTGCGGAAAATCAATGAATTCGCTGATAAACTGCGTGAGGATGACATTATTTCAGCGTAGTTGTCGTGTTTGTAGTTTGATGTGATTAGTAGATAAAGGCTAAATAAAATGACCGATTTCCTTTAACTGGGAAACCGGTCATTTTATTTATGCTTGAGTTAATTGCGTGGTTGTTGCAGTGCGGCGACATTAGCGGGATTGCTCAAACAAGTCTTTAAATCGTCAAGCAAACCTGTTTCGCGTGGATGCCAGTTCAACGCCTTTTGAGTCCATGTGCTGCTGGTGTGCTGCTGGTGGGATTGCTGCCGACAACGGTAGGTTCAAACCACCCAAAGTAGGCCTTAGCAGTCTCTTCATCAAAGTGTTCTATTGGCACACGCAATGTATTGCCAATTGTTTCCACAATGGTCTTTACAGGAATGCCTTCTTCAGCAACCGCGTTATAGGTCGCGCCGGCTTCGCCGTTTTCTAATGCAGCAACGAACAGCCGCGCTGCATCGTTACGATGAACGGATGGCCAAACATTGGCGCCATCACTAACATAGCCAATCTTGCCTTGATTAACCGCCATTTGAGCCAGAATGCTACCAAATCCTTGACGCTGAACGTTATGAACTGTTGGTGCCAAACGAACAACGCTGGCGCGAACGCCCTGTTGTGTATAACTGAGCGCCAGTGCTTCGGAAGCTGCTCGACCAACGGGATGTGCCATATGGTCCTGTTCGGTAGCAGTGCGTCCCATGCCAACCGCCATTAAGGTGCCAGATGTATTAACTAGTGGCTTGCCGGTGTTAGCTAAAGCATCGCCTAGCACTTTGACAGCAGCCATGTCCTTAGCGACGGCTTCATCATAGTGGTTAAAATCATTAGTAAAGGCGAGGTGGATAACACCGTCACTGCTCTTTGCGGCCGTTGATAAGCTATCTAAATCGTCCAGTGAGCCTTTAACGGGTGTGGCGCCTGCCTGAGTTAATTGTTGAGCCGAATGATCTGAATGAGCCAGTGCAAGAACCTCATGACCATGTTCAATTAGCGTTTTAACAACAACCTGACCAATGAAGCCATTACCACCTGTAACGAAAACTTTCATAATAAGTGCCTTCTTTTTAAATTTCATTTTTTTGATAAAGTTGATTTTATAAATGATAGCTCTATCGGCAAAGGTTATAACCGATAGACTTATCGGTATCAAGTGGTAAACTAAAATAAATTACTTTTAAAGAAATGGGATCAGAAGGATGAAGAAAAAAGACGATCAAAAATATAATCGCATTCTTGATGTGGCTGGCGATCTGATTATTACCGATAGTGTCGGTGCGGTTTCAACAACAAAAATTGCTAAGCAGGTTGGCATTTCCCAGTCCAGTATCTACGTTTATTTCAAGAATCGTGAGGCACTGTTGCTTACTCTATATGTCCGTGAACTGAAGCGTTTGTATGCTCAGGACGGCGGGGAAGATTTGCGTTCGCTGTCGTTTGAAACAGCGATGAAACAGTATCTTGAGCAACTGTTTCACTATGGTTTGACCTATCCTAAAAGTATGACGATCATTCAAAAGTTAAAAGAGGATTACGTCTTTGACGAGCAGGCTGGTGAGCAAATTAATGTCATCGTTCATCAAAGCGCCGTACAACAGTTGTTATTTAAGGGGCTTGCTGACAAAACGTTACGGCAAGTGGATATTTCACTACTTAGAAACATCATTTTTTCGACGATCAAACTGCACACGGACAACTTGCGGCAAGGTGTGTACACTGAAGCAGACGTGCCGTTTGAAAGAATCCAACGCATGCTAATGAAGGCAGTTCAGAATAACTAATTTAAGCCGAAAGAAACAGTATGGTTAGTAGATAGAAATAAATTTGCATATACGCAAATATTAACGATAAGGTGTTGTTGCAGCCTCCCAAGCAGTGATAGATTCGCTTTAATAAAGAGCGAATGGGGGAGATTGCATGACCAAAATAATTCATCGCGGTTGGTTCAGCATCGCTATTGTTGTGGCACTGATCAATGGCTTAGAAGTTCCTTTTAACACGGCTACCTATGCCTATATTTTTAAACTAATTACTACGCGTGATTTGGCCGGCGTCGGAATTTATCTGGTGATTGTTCTAGGCGGATATTTATTCTTTTCGACTTTGTCATACTGTCAAAGCTGGGTAGTCAATAAAAATGTGGCGTTTATCAATTTACGTCTTAAAACCCGTTATGTAGAAGCAAAGGTCGAGCGAGATGATCCCAGTCAGCAGGATTTCGAAGCAAATGGCCTATCATTTTTAATGAACGATTTGAAGCTACTCGAGGATAATTATTGGCGCAACGTGTTTCGATTATTAGGATACGGCACGACCATTTTGGTCACCACAGGGTATGCACTACACAATAGTTTTCGACTAACCGGAATTTTCTTAGCGTTTATGTTGGTGCCAATGGTCTTTCAGCGTTTGTCAGGTAAAGGGACGACGACTAAAGCAACCGTTTGGTCACAAAAAAATGCACAGTTGGCCACACGCGTAAAGGACCTGTTACACGGGGCAATGACCATTCGTCGCTATCATGCTGAGGCTGGTTACAGAACTAAGCTATTCAGGGATGTCGGTGGGGTTGAAGGGGCGAATGCTGCACTTAAGAATCGCATTGCACTGGCCAACAGTCTGCTAATGTATTTGTTTTATCTATTTTCAGAAACGCCGATTGCCATCGGTATCTACCTGACTATTTCAGGAATGTTAACGTTACCGGAATTTGTCGCAGTCCAATATTCAACTAACATGATTTTAAACAGCGTCAATCAAATGCTGACTTGTATTAACCAGATTGGGAGTACTAAGGCTGTTCGCCAACAGTTGCGCAGAAGTATTCCCAAAAAAGACACAACGGCGGAGCTGCCCATGAAATCGACTCAGTTTCAGAAATTGACATTGACAAATGTTAGCTTTAAACGTGAACATCGCGACATTTTAAATGTCATTAATTTGCGAGTCCAGAAAGGCGAAAAAGTGTTGATTCAAGGGCCATCTGGAGTGGGCAAATCAACATTGTTGTCGGTTATGTTAAAGGAGTTGCCAGTTACACACGGTCAACTGTTACTCAATGGGCAAGACTATGACGAGGTTCAGGTAGAGACTCTGTTTAGCAAGGTTTCACAAACACCGATTATCTTTGCCGAGACTATCAGATTTAATCTAACGTTGGGGATGCCATTCCCTGAGAGCGCGATTTTAGTTGCTGTCAGACAAGCGGGACTCAGTGATGTTATCAATGAATCCAAGCTGGATCAGCAAATAACAGAAGGCGGTAAAAATCTTTCTGGCGGTCAGTTAAAGCGTATTGAAATTGCGCGGGCATTACTGTTTAAACGACAAGTATTGTTGATTGATGAGGGAACCGCTTCCCTTGATGTGACAACTGCAAGACAGATTCATGACACATTGTTGTCGTTGTCTAATTTGACAATGATTGAGGTGGATCACCATATTCCACATGAGTTGTTATCCAAGTATGATCGTCGCTACCAACTGAACAATGGGCGTTTAGAAGTGCTCAACTAAAAATTACTCATGAGTGGTCGTCCGGATGATTCAGACCGCTATCATCAGAACGGTGTTAAAAATGGTCAATGAACAAATATGGCCCCCTCAATTTACTGTAAACGCAAAAAGACCTTCGTCATTTGACGAAGGTCTTTGCTTGCTTATTATGATTACTTTCGCATTTCGCTGGAGTTGGTCATAATGTGGTCAATTAAACCATAATCTAAGGCTTGCTCAGCGGTCATGTAGTTATCCCGTTCAGTGTCCTTATTGATGGTTTCGATGTCTTGACCAGTCTTTTCAGCCAGCAAGTTGTTAATCATCTTCCGTGTCTTCAGAATTTCTTCAGCCACGATTTCGATTTCGGTTTGCTGACCTTGAGCACCACCAGAAGGTTGGTGAATCAAGATTTCTGAGTGTGGTAAGGCAAAACGTTTGCCCTTAGCACCAGAAGTTGCCAGAATGGAAGCCATTGAAGCAGCCATTCCCATGACAATCGTTTGAACATCAGACTTAACAAAGTTCATGGTGTCGTAGATTGCCATTCCGGAAGTGATAACACCACCGGGTGAGTTAATATACATGTAAATATCTTTATCAGAATCTTGGGCATCCAAGAAGAGCAATTGAGCGATGATGGCGTTGGCCATGTCATCTTCGATTGGTCCGGAAACCATAATGATCCGGTCTTTTAATAGTCGTGAGTAAATGTCGTAGGCACGTTCGCCACGGCTGGACTGTTCAATAACAGTTGGAATCAAAGCCATAATTGAGGCCTCCTTGTAATTTGCGTTGTCATTTAGCACTTGTAATGGTGCTCTGCTAATCAACGTAATTGTAGTTTAACCCAAAGGTCAGAAAAGGTCAAACAAAATGGTGCGATTGTTTGAAAAAATGTGATAAAAAGTTGTGTACAATGTGATAGCCTTAGAGTGTCAAGGAGTTAGGAGAGTTAGAGATGAATAAAAAATGGTTAACGTGGCCAGTATTTGTCACGTTAAGTGAGATTTATATCGCGCCGTTAAACATTATGTGGTTTATTTTAGGGTCGGCGATTGCTCAGTATCAGTACGGTATGGTGAATTGGATTAACGTCGTGTTGTGTTTGGTGGACGTGTTTATTCTTGATCTCGCAGTTAACGTGTCCGATAACTACTACGACTACGTACATGCGGCGGATTGCGAAGGGTACGCCACGCATACAAATCCAATTGGCCGGCTGCATTTGCCCAAACGTGGTGTGTGGTGGCTAGCATTTGCCCTGTACGTTGTCTCTGCAATCCCTGGGGTTATTCTAGTTATGCGCACCGGATGGCCGGTATTGCTGTTTGGGATTATTGGTTACTTGATTGGCATTTTCTATACTGCTGGTCCGTACCCATTAAATGCCATGCCAATTTGTGAAACTGTGGTCGCTCTTTCCATTACGTATTTAATTGAACTCGTCTGTGTTTACATCAGCATTTACGGTCAGCGTCCGTTTACATGGGGCGTGGCAGGCACGACGTTTGCATTATGTTTACCAATTACGCTGCTGTTCTTTACCGTTCAATTAGGGAATAATACGGCAGATCTCGACGAAGATATCAAAAACAATCGTCATACACTGGCTTATTTCATTGGCCGCAAACGAGCTGTCAAAGTGATGCAAGTCTTATTGATTGCTGGCAGTTTATGGCCAATTGTAAACTTGGTTTTTGGACTAGCCCCGTGGATTACTGTGCTAAGTGTGGTGTTGCTGCCAATTATGTGGCGGGGAATTAAACCGTTCTACGCAGTTCAAGACAAGCAGAAAACGTACATGAAAGTCATTAAAAATACATCTTTATTTTATATTGGGTACACCGCACTGTTTGCAATTGGCGCATGGCTGTAAAAATAAAATCAGAAAAATCATTTGACAAACGATTAAAATGCTAGTATATTCCTAATCAACATTTAATCATTGTTTTCAAACCTAGTAGTGAATGATCTGTGTGTCAGGAAGTCGGTGGTTGCTGCGAACCGATCAGGATCATCTCATCGAAATACCTGAAAACGAAAATGACCGGGCACCGTTGGACCGTTATCCCAGCGAGAGTGAATATGATGGGTGCTAGGCTCATTTTATTAAGCTGGGTGGTACCACGGTAAACTAATCGTCCCTGTTATGCATAATTGCATAGCAGGGACGATTTTTTGTATTTGAGAGTGTTGCATAACTTCGGATTCAGAAGTTAGGTACACGTTTAGGAAAATGGCGCCGCAGTCCGGCATTAAAAAGAGAGAAAAGGGGGCCAATGGAAAATGACAGAAAATTGTGGGGGCAATCCTCGATATAGAACCTCAATGAATGACACTCAACGTTTACAACAATCTGGACATTCAAAAAATGAGGTATTCACATGGAAAAACAAACATTTAAAGTTGGTCGTAACGAAGCACTAATTGTTTTACTAGGCATGTTGTTAATTATGGGATTTGGCGTTATTAAATTTGGTTTATCGCCCCAAGTTCCCGTTATGTTAGTTATGGGATTATTGATGGCATGGGGTGTTGCTCACCGCTTGCCATGGTCGTTAATTAACGAAGGAATCAAGGACGGGATTGAAACCGGGATTGTACCAATTTTCATTTTCATTCTGGTTGGTGCGTTAATTAGTACATGGATTGCTGCTGGCATCATTCCATCCTTGATGGTTTTCGGTTTTCATTTAATCAGTGTTCAGTGGTTCGTTCCTTCTGTGTTTGTCGTCTGCGCATTGGTTGGTAGCGCCGTTGGCAGTGCCTTTACCGTTATTTCTACAGTCGGCATTGCGTTCTTCGGGATGGGCGTTACGATGCACGTTAACCCAGCTTTAGTGGCAGGCGCGATTATCTCCGGCGCGGTTTTTGGTGATAAATCGTCACCGCTATCCGAATCAACCAACTTAACCGCAGCGGTTGTTGACGCAGATTTATTCAAACACATTATGAACTTGATGTGGTCCACCATTCCCGCATTTATTATTGCGTTAGTTGTATTTGCCATTATGGGAAGCGGCGAAAAGGGTGCTAGTCTAGCCAGCATCAATCATGTCATCAACATTTTAGACAACAACTTTACTATTTCAGCTTGGGCGATTGTACCGATTGCTTGCATGTTCATTTGTGCATGGCGGCGAGTACCAGCGATTCCAACATTGTTTTTAAACATTGGTGTTTCGCTGGTGATGTTACTGATCGAGCATCCAGGCACTAAGTTAACTAAAATTGCTAGCATCATTGAAGCAGGATTTGTTTCTCACACCGGTAATAAAGAAGTTGATTTATTACTATCACGTGGCGGTATTGCAAGCATGATGGGAACGGTCTCACTGATCGTGTTGACCTTATCACTTGGTGGCTTGTTGATGCAATTTGGGTTGATTGACGCCGTGATGACGCCGTTTGCGAAACATTTAAACTCCGATGGCAAACGGATCATTGCGGTCGTTCTCTCAAGTATTGGCGTTAACATCTTCATCGGTGAACAATTCTTATCCGTTATCCTTCCAGGTAAGGCATTCAAGAAAACATTTGACGAATCCGGATTGGCTCCTGTCGCATTGGGACGGGCGCTTGAAGATGGCGGAACGGTTATTAACTACTTGATTCCGTGGGGTGTTGCTGGCGTGTTCGCAGCTAACACGCTTGGTGTTCCAACGATGCAATACTTACCATTCGCATTATTTAGCTTATTGTCACCAGTATTTTCTATATTAAGTGGCTTGACTGGTATCGGTTTGAAGCATCAAGATGTTGCAAAAACGGAGTCAGAAAATTTTAAGCAGGTCACGGCTTCAACGGCTGTAGAAGAGTAATACGTCCGGTTAAAACGGTAGCGTGTGAACGAAGTCGTGACCAAAATAAAATAATTATTATGGCCGTTTGTGGTGCGGTTATTACATTGATGACTAAACCGGACTTGCTCACGTTGTCTAAAGCTGGTATAGTATTACGTGTTATTAAACACAGTATTGAGAGGAGAAGCATCATGGCAGAAAAGAAACCATTGAACTCATTCGCCGGCCAACGTCCCGTTGCTAAACGTCAACGTCGTATTCGCCGTGAAAAAGAAATTGCCGCAATCCAACGTTGGGCTGCTGGTAAGACTGACACGATCGAAGCAGCTCCAAAGGCTAAGTAATTTCGGTTGGTAGGCTTTTCTGATCGTCTCTAATTCAGTACATCAAAAAGCATTTAGTCCCGCAATCTCGTCATGAAAATGATGGGGTTGCGGTTTTTTTATGAGCGTGACGACCCCCGGTAGAGACCGAGCAATAACGTAAAACGAGCGCTGTAAAGGTGAACTTTGCCTTTACAGCGCTCGTTTTGTGTTATGCACAGGTCTCTGGGGTGTCGAAGCGCGTTACGACTATGAGGCAGGAAAAAGGGTTATGCACAGACTTCAGTGGGTGAGAGCACGTTTGCGACAATGTGAAAAAGGTACAGTCCTGTTCTTAGTTTTTTGTGTGGATTGTCCCTTATTGAGAATGAATGTAAGCGTTACCATTAAGGCGTATTCAAAAGTTGTCAACGCAATGCTTGAATATCTCCAGGGGAGTTTTTTGGTAATAAGTTCACAAAAATTTTTATATTAAAACGTACTCATAACGTTCATAAGCACAACAATAACGATTTCTAGAACGTCGTGAAAACGTTTAGGAGGAGTAGGCTGTTATGAAGGATTTTAAGGATAAGGTTATGTTTATTACTGGTGCCGCCCACGGGTTTGGCCAGGTTATTGCTGAAGAAGGTGCTCGTCGGGGCATGAAGTTGGCAATAGTTGATATCGATGAACCAGCATTGAAGGAAACATACAAGAATGTTACGGATGCTGGTGCTGACGCCATTATGATTGCCGCGGATGTCACCAAAGAGGATGCCGTTAACGATGCAGTTGATCAAACGATGGCTAAGTTTAATCAAATCGATTTATTAATCAATAACGCCGGTATCGCATTGCCAGGACGGATGTGGGAGTTACCAACCCGTGATTGGGAATGGATCATGCATATCAACGTGATGAGCCAAGTTTATGCAATGAAGCGGATTATTCCAATTATGTTGAAGCAAAAGACACATGCTGCCATTCTGAACGTTGCTTCCATTGCCGGACTCGTTGACACACCAGGGATGCCTTCGTACCACGCCAGCAAGTTTGCCGCTGTAGGGATGACAGAGGCAACTGCTTATGACCTTCAACGCATTAACGCCGACATTGAAATGCACGTTATGTGTCCAGGATTTGTTCAAACGGACCTTTACCACACTGAAAACCACCGTCCAGCACAATACAGTGATCCATCTGACCCTTACTACTCAAGTGAAGCTTACTTGAAGGGTCAACAATTTGCAAAGTATGTGATCACAAATGGTAAGCCAATTGACACTATCGCTGACACAGTCTTTAAGGCACTTGAAAACAATGACTTCTACATTTTGACTCACCCAGAATACAATCCGCTGATTTCTGACCGGGTAAACCGCATTGTTAACAACGGTGCACCTGATGTTCATGTCATGGATGGCATTATGTAATCGTAAAGTACCTGTTTAAAATGACTTTTGTTAATGAAAGGAAGATTAATTATGGCTAGTTTTGTTGCAAGCGAAGAAGACGTAAAAAACTTTTTGAAGTCACCAAGTATGAATGATCAAGAGGGGATTGGGTTTGCATATGCAACTGACGAGGCAATCTTAAAGAAATTGATTCCTGCACCACTGCAATTGATGGCACCAGTTGTTTGTGGTTACGTTGTTCACATGGGCAAACCAACATTCGGTGCACCTTATTTGGAACAGAGTTTATTCGCTCTTGTTAGCTATCAAGGTAAGATGATGGGCGCTTATCCACTTGAATTATTGCTGCATGGTCCTGGCGCTGAGGCTGGTCTGACCGCTGGTCGTGAAGGTGCGGGCATTCCAAAGAAGTTAGCTGACAATATTGAATTACGACGCAACGACAATTCTGCCAGTGCAGTTGTTGATCGTCACGGCAAACGTCTATTAGACCTTTCCTGGATAGCGGGTGAATTAAATGATCCTTCTATCATGAAACAATTTGCGGGTCAATTGGCACTGAACAAAGAAGCTGAAATGAGCTCATTCTTCTTTAACTACGACTTGGATCAACATGAAGATGGGACAAATCACTTTACAAACGTTGAGTTAGTTTCGACGCAAATGCGCAACTTGGCTGACAGAGTTGAACCAGGCAGCTTAGCCATTAAGGTTGACTCCACTGATGACGATCCATTTGGCGAATTACCAGTGCTTAAGCCACTTGGTGCTGCATGGTTCCACTTTGCTACATCGACCATGTACAACACCTTGAAGCTAGAATCAGTTGATGCTGACAAGATGGCGCCATACTTGATTACAGGCCACTATGACCGTGGTGTTATCAACCCAGCGGCAACGACTTACATGATTTAGGCTTTAGGTTGCCAAATGAAAGCGATACCATTACTATTTAATTAGTTAGTTGGGCACGAACATTATAAACGAAAGAGGCAATGATGATGTCAGAAGCAACAGAGACAAAAAAATTGGTTAACAATGATTTCTCAAGTGTTATGTTTGATCGTCATTCAGTTCGTAATTTTGATCCATCGGTAAAAATTTCACGTGATGAATTGCAAGAAATGATTTCAGAAGCCACTTCAGCACCATCCGCATGTAATCTACAATCATGGCATTTTGTGGTCATCGACACACCAGAAGCAAAAGAAAAGTTAAAATCTGCTGCCATGAAATTTAACTATCCTCAAATTGATTCTTCATCTGCAATTATCTTTATTGCAGGTGACACACAGTCACACGAAGTTTATCGTGACGTTTGGACAAAAGTTTACAAAGACGGCAAAATTGATAAAGCACGTTTGGACCAGATTTTAGGAACTTTCCTACCACTCTATGAAAATGCATCTCGTGATTTCCTGACCTTAGATGCAACTATTGATGGCTCGGTTGTGGGCATGCAACTATTGTTAATTGCTCGGGCACATGGTTATGACGCTAATGCTTGGTCAGGCTATGATTTCGAAAAGATCATTCCAGCTGTCGGGTTAGACTCAAAGCGTTTCGTTCCGGTAATGGCAGTTGCTGTCGGTAAAGCTGATAAGAGCAAGGATATTCTTCACACAGACCGTTATGACGCCAAGACGTTAACTGACTTCCTTTAATCTGTGCTCTTTCAAATAAACTAATCGATTAAAACGAATGGTTGTCGAGCTTAAAAACTCGATAACCATTTTTTTGTTTTTTAATTTTATTAAACGACGTTTTAAGTATTTGAATAAAGGAAAATCATTCAGTTCGATGCTTATGGAGAAAATAGGCCTGTACGCTTGTCAAGCTGATGCCTTACCTATACCGGCTGACTGGGCTAAATTTCATCTACTGGATGGCTGCGATGAATGCTAGATTGTTTATTGATTACTAGTTCAAGCCAAGTCGTTATTCATAATGAACATAACTTTGTCCGTAAAAAGCTTACAGATTTTTTAGGCTGTAATCAACAAGATTAAATGATTACAGGAAATACACAAAACTGCTATCTTACATGACTTTTTACGTCTTTACGGTAGCGCTTACATTGGGTACGATTAAGTATGAAATGTGCTATCATTTGCGACTTTAACACGTTAAAGACGTCAGCCCCGAAGAGATCATTGAAAGGATGAAACGATGAAATTAAAAGAATTGCTTAAACATATCGCTACGAATTGGGAGCTTAGTGTTGATGTGTCGCAAGAAATTGGTGACAACAGTATTGAGAATGTGAAATTGTTTAATGCTTTTGTTAAAGCTGACGAAGATGGCACGTTAGGTGTCGTAAAAAATGACGACGGGACTTTAACTATAAGGCTTGACGAGTTTGTTTTGGGACAAATCAACCATCGACGTAGTTCAAATCAAGCTGTTGACGATAAGGATATTCTGCAGTTGTTTAACGATATTGCGGGTTTATTAAAGCTAAAAACGGTTGTCCAGCACAATGTTAGTAAACAGGCCATTAACGCCATAAATGATGATTTTGATACCTGCATTCGTCAAATTAGTGAAATGCTGGAAAATCCATTAATTTTATTTGACTTAAGCGGCAAAATTATTTCAACGATAGCAACTGATGAGTCAATGACAACTACTCTTGAAAGTGCATTCAAACCTACTCATGGCGAATCATGGTTATTTCAACAACGTGATTTGGCCGGTAGCGATGGATTGAAGATTCATTTACGACGGTTAGCTACTGCTACACAAACAATGCCAGTTTTAGTAACATCGATTACTAATCATGAGCAGCCCTTAGGCTATCTTGCTATGGCTACGGTTCAAACACCGCTAAACGCGAAAGTAGTTACAATGTTGCCGATGTTGGCGGAAGTGTTAGGCCAAGTGATGATTAAACAACATATCACCTTATCGGCGTCAACACCGCAAGATGAACTACTGACAATGTTATTAACGGAACAACAGCGTAGTTTATTTCCAGCCCAGTTTGCGAAGCAACACGTGACCTTACCAAATGCGATGGTATTAATTCGTTGTGAACCTGAATCTGGACAATCGGCGACCGCACTTAAAGAACGGTTAAAATATTTGATGACACCATTGTTTAAACAATGTTTGTTTACAATTTTTCATCATCAGTGTTTAGCACTTATCTCCATTGGTTTGCAGGCCTATAACTGTGACTCGTTTAAAGATAAATTGAAAAAAGTGGCCGCACAGGCCGGTTGTCGATTCATTGTATCGAACTATTACACTAGACCGGAGGACACCATTGCAGCCAATATGGTTTGCACTCGCACTTCGAAATTGCGGGATCACGAAAAAACAGTTGTTTTTTGCGAAGACGAATTCTTTGATCTTGTGTTAGCTCGAGTGCATCATATCGAGATTTTACCGTTCTTTATTAATCCGGCTTTAAGAGCACTCATGGTTTACGATAAACAGAATCATACCGAACTTGTTAAAACTTTAGATGTCTATCTTGAGTCTACCTGTAACTTGACGCAAACGGCTAAGTCACTGTTTGTTCATCCTAATACGCTTAGAAATCGGTTGACACATATCACTGAGCTAACAGGCATTGATGTCAAAAATGCTGAGACCTGTTTTAAATTGGCTTCCAGCTTCAAAGTTCGCGCTTTTTTGGAGAAAAACAAATATGTGATCGATAAATCAATTCCAACGACGGATCCCGAAAGTGATGAGTTTAGATTAAGTGATTTAGATCTGTAATCCAAATTAAATTGAAATTTTTCAGCCTTCTGCGATGACATTTTAACTTAGAATGAATACAATGTACTCGGGAGGTGGAATTATGGGAACTGGTTCTAAACCCATCACGATTTTTTTCGTGATTTTGTATGCGTTTCTGTTTTATTTAGTATTTGCTAACAAGAACATGCTGGCGATGGAAGTGATGGCAGTGGGGATGTTATTGCAAGCCATCATTGATTGCTGGTGTGCTTTTCGCAAGTCAAAATCATGATACATATTTATAGGAGGCGTTCGCATGAGTGAACAGAAGGTTTACAACGATTATTTTTACGATGAACCTGTTTATGATTTGCATGACGGGGGTTATGTGCCGTTGAAGGTACCGGATGTGCCGGAAAAGCCCTTAACAATTCCGAGTGTATTAAAACCAGATAAAGTGGATGGTAATGATGTTTGGTATACCATCCGCGCGCAAGCTGGTGAAACACAAATTTTACCCGGTGCTAAGACGAAGACATGGGGCTACAATGCATCCTTGTTGGGCCAAACGGTCGTGTTGAAAGATGGTGTCCATTATCACGTGCATATCGTCAATGAATTACCTGAAGTGACAACGTTGCACTGGCATGGACTTAATGTGCCTGGCCCCGTCACAGATGGTGGGCCACATGCGCCAATTTATCCTGGTGAATCTCGTGACATTGACTTCACCTTGAATCAACCGGCCCAAACGGACTGGATTCACCCGCACCCATGTCCGAACACTGCTCGTCAGGTCTGGAACGGCTTGGCAGCGGCAGTTGTTGTAACTGACGACGTCGAGAGTAAGCTACCATTCCCACGCAATTATGGCGTTGATGACATTCCGGTTATCTTGCAAGATCGTAGTTATCACGACAATCAATTGGATTATGATGCAGATTATGACGTGGATGGTACGTTAGGTGACACGCCGTTAGTTAACGGTACTGTAAATGGTGTCTTTAAGGTCACTACCCAACGGATTCGATTACGGATTTTGAACGGTGCTGACCGGCGTGAATACCGTTTGCACTTTAGTGATGATCACGAATTCACCCAAGTTGGCTCTGATGGCGGTATTTTGCCAGCACCAGTTAAGTTGACTAAATTGATGCTGACCTGTGCTGAACGGGCAGAAGTTATCGTCGATTTTGGTGATCACAAGCCGGGAGACAGGGTTCAATTGATGTCTGATGATGTGCCGTTGATGACGTTTGAAATTGACGACTTTGAACCAGATAACACACAATTGCCAGATCACTTGGTTGATTTGGCTGATTGGGAACCAACGCCAGGTTTGCCCGTTGAAAAGACAGTTATGTCAGGTATGGATGACGAAGTCCGCCTCGACGGTAAGCTGTTTGATATGCAACGGATCGATCGCAAACAGAAGTTGGGCGATGTCGTCGACTGGGATGTAACTAACACAAATGACATGGGTAGTGGCATGATTCACCCGTTCCACATGCATGGCTGTCACTTCTTAGTCCTATCACGGAATGGTAAGGCACCTTATCCAAATGAACACGGCTACAAGGATGTTGTCGGTGTTAATGCTGGTGAGACTGTTAGAATTCGGGTTATGTTTGATGTGCCTGGGGTCTTCATGTATCATTGCCACATTTTGGAACACGAGGATACTGGGATGATGGCTCAGATTGAAGCTTACGATCCAGACCACTCACAAACGTTCCACTTGCTAAGCATGGATGATGTTAACAACCGAACGAACCAAAATTAATCGTTGGCTAATATGAGCGGCGTCTTGAATAATTCAGACGCCGTTTTTATGTGAGTCGGCGAACACATAGAGAGAAGTGCATTTGTATGAGTGAGAAAGAGAAAACAGCGAGTGTCGACAATAGAGGGCACGTTTATAATCGATTATGGTTCATTATTACGTTACTGACGGGCACGTTCAGTATGTCCATCAGTCAATCGTCTTTATCGACTGCATATCCGACCTTGATGCGCACGTTTAATATCGGGGCACCACAAGTGCAGTGGATGACGACCGGATTCATGTTGGTGATGAGTGTCATGATTCCCGTGAGTCCGTGGCTACTGAACAACGTTAAATTTACAACACTATTTCGTTGGGTGACCGCTATGTTTGCGTTTGGGACATTACTGTGTATGACGGCGACGAGTTACCCAGTATTGCTAATTGGTCGTTTGATTGAGGCACTTGGCGTTGGCATCATCTTTCCATCGTTTCAGACGGTGTTGCTGACGATTACGCCTGAAGATCATCGGGGAGCAACAATGGGCACAGCAGGGCTAATCATGGGATCTGCCTTAGCAACCGGACCAATCGTTTCCGGGATTGTCCTTTCGTTTGCAAGTTGGCGTAGTCTGTTCGTATTGTTCTTTGTGCTCGTTACCGCTGTGTTTATTCTGTCTTTCTGGACGATTAAAGATGTTATGCCAGTTAATCGGTCAACAATGGACTGGCTGTCGATTATTTATTCGCTGGGATTCATCGGTGTCTTGTACGTCCTTAATCAAATTGGGGTAAAGGGGGCTAACTGGTGGCTGACAACGCTGCTAATTATCAGTATTCTGGCGTTGATTGGCTTTTGTTATCGTCAGTTACATCGTGACCAGCCACTATTGGAATTACGAGTTTTCCACAGTCGTTTGTTCACGACTGGTGTGTTGCTAACGGGACCCTCTTACATTGCACTGATTGTGACCACGATTGTGTTGCCGTTGTATTATCAAAACGTGCTCGGTTTATCAGCACTATTTTCTGGTTTGTCACTGGTTCCAGCGGCCGTGGGTCTCAGTCTGTTGAACCCACTATCCGGTCATTTGATGGACCGCGTTGGACCACGAAACGTTGTCCTTACAGGGATGATTTTGATTGTGCTTGGGTTTGGCTACCTGACTATCTTTGCCCGTCATTTAAACGTGTTTAGCTTGATTTTGGCTTCAATTGTGACTGAAGGTGGAAATGCATTTGTTATGATGCCAGCCGTTACGTTGGGGGCAAACTCATTGCCGGATAAACTGATTTCTCACGGAACCGCTGTGACAACGACTGCTCGTCAGATTCTGGGATCGGCAGGGGTTGCTGCCGCCACGATTATTTTGACGCGGGTGACAGATGCGCACAAGGCTGCTCAAGGTTTACATCAGGCTACACTGACTGGCTATCAGATGACGTTCTTAACATTTCTGATTATCGGAATCTTAGGTCTGGCATTAACGTTTACCTTGCCGCGTGGTAAACAGGCACCAACGAAGTAGGGGTAAGAAAAATCGCCGTTCACATTAATTGTGAGCGACGATTTTTTTATATCTGATTTATTTTGCATCTGGTGTTAGTCCCAGTTTGCGTTGGCAATCTGGACAATAACCATAGAGTTCGATGTGATCTTCGGTAATCATGTAACCGGACTGTTTAACCGCAGCGCTTTCCAGATTAGCGAAATCATCATAAAAGATGTCCGTAATCTTCCCACAGTTCTGACAAACGGCGTGAAAATGTGGTCGTCCAAAGTAGTCATAGTGTGTTCCGGCATCACCGTTTTCTAGTTCAATCACAATCCCTGTTTCGACTAACGTATTTAACGTATTGTAAATCGTTGCCAAGCTTAGTCCTTGGTGAACGGGTTTCAGTTCGTCAAACATGGTGCCAACGTCAGGATGATTGTGGTGTGTCATGAGGTAATGGAGCACAATCTGCCGTTGCGGGGTAACCCGCAGATGTTTGTCCTTTAATACTTTTACCGCTGCTTCATCAATAACCTGTGCCATAGGCAACTCCTTCCTTAGACTTGTTCTAACTTAATATTAAAACACTTTTCTATCTAAATACCAATTAGATGAATTGTCAAGGACTCATGTAATTGACGATATGTCTGAAATTACAACATTAAAATCAATCCCTCAAAATCTGAGTGGATTGATTTCGTTTCGCCGGTTTCAGCCCCTCAAACCCCGAGGGTCTTCAACCTCGACTTGGAACCCAAGACCACGTTTCCAAGCTCGCCCTGCAATTCTAAGTGGCCCAAACCAACACTAAGAATTGCTGACACGGAATTCTGCCCTCAACCGGCTTCACTCATGTTGTAGTACATTTAGCTATATTACCGTTAAAAATAAGAGAATGGGTCGCAATTGAATCTGCTGTTACATGCATGTGTATCAACGGTGACAACCGGCAGTGATCAGTGATTCGGCAGCACTATTCAGTAGTTTAAAGGTAAAATCTTGCGCATATTGAAGCGGTTGCACTATGATAAACACGATGATAACGCTGATTTGTTGGAGAGGTAATTCATATGGCAATAAGTGAGCAAAAACAGTCGTTTCAACTTCACTTACAGGATTTAACGAACCGTAATGCTTCATTCTTAGAGACCATCTACGCGTTGGCAAACGGACATCTAGGCGTGCGTGCCAGCAATCCATTACAGGGGAACCTGCGATTAGATGAGGGGATGTCTGGCCTATTTGTGAATGGCTTTTATGATTTGAGCCACATTACATATGGGGAATCATACGCGGGTTACCCGGAGAATAACCAAACCATCGCTCAGTTACCTGATCCACGATACCTCGTCATTGAGGTCGATGGAGAACGATCGGATCAAACGACATTTGCCACTCGAGTTGTGGATAAAAACCTTGATATGGAAACGGGGTTACTCAATGAACTGTTTGAGATAACCACACCTTCTGGAAAAATACTTCAGTTATCCTTATCGACGTTTGCGTCACAGGCTGATGATGGCATTTACTGTGTCAGCTACACCATTCGGCCGATTAACTTTAGCGGGGCGGTAAAGCTGTACAAACAGCACCCCTACATTGACCAGGTATTTACTAGGGATGGCGATATTCGTGCGGTGTCGCGAAATAATATTTTGGACCGGCAGTTTTTGAATGCGGACTTTCCGGCCATGCAGATCACGACGCAACGGAGTCAATTGGGACTAGTACTTATGTGGCGTTATTTGGGTGAAGACTCCTTGGTCAAGTTTGACCGTTCGGACGGTATGCCCAAATACGTAATGGACCTTGACCTCCAGCAAGGGTTGGCAGAATCCTTCGACTTCGGTTATTCCGTCGGGCGGATTCACAGTCTTATGGATGTCGCGATGAACCATACGCAATACTTGAAAAACGCAAACGCACATCTAGAGCATCATTCGTTTTCAACCTTGTTTACAGAATCTGCCCACAAAATGCAGGAGTTCTGGCACAATTCGGATATTCGGATTGACGGTGATCCTGAGACGCAAAAGGGGATCCGCTTCAATCTCTTCCATCTGCATCAGTCTGCTGGTCACGATGGAAAGACCAGCATTCCGGCCAAAGGACTCACTGGGGCAGGTTATGAAGGGCATTATTTCTGGGATACCGAAATGTTTATGCTACCGGCCTTCATTTATACAGATCCACAGATGGCCCGGGCGTTGCTGACGTATCGTTACCATACGTTGGATGAGGCGCGACGTCAGGCCCGAGACTTTGGCTTGGACGGCGGTGCAATGTTTGCTTGGCGGACAATCAACGGGATGGAGGCGTCGCCATACTTTCCTGCTGGTCTGGCGGCTGTTCATATTAACGCGGATATCGCGTATGCGGTCGCTGAATACGTGCAGGTCACAGATGATCAGGATTTCTTGGTAAAGATGGGATTCGAACTGATCTTAGAGACAGCGCGCTTCTGGCAACGTTTTGGCAGCTTCGGTATTGATGGGCCTCAGGGCGGCAAGTTTGTGATTAACAAAGTGACCGGACCCGATGAATACTCGGCAATGGTGAATAACAATTATTACACCAACCGGATGGCTCAACACAATCTACGTCTAGCCGTTAGCTACGCCAAACAACTTAAGAAGAGTCATCCAAGTAAGTTAGAAGAGCTTGGGGTGACTGAAAAGGAATTACAGTCCTTTACACACATTGCAGATAGCATGTACGTGCCGTTTGATAAGGAACTCGGTGTCAAGATGCAGGATGATGGTGCATTTAACATGGAGATTTGGCCATTCGATCAGACACCACGGGATAATTACCCGTTGTTGCTTCATTACCACCCAATGCGTTTGTATCGCCATCAAGTCAACAAGCAAGCCGATACACTAATGAGTGATTTATTGTTCCCAGCCGACCAAGATATTGAACAGCTCAAACGTGATTTTGATTACTATGAGCCATTAACGACACACGATTCATCGTTGTCGCGCCCAATCTTTAGTATTCTGGCGCATCGAATTTTAGCGCATCACAAAGCGTACCGTTATATTGCCGAATCAATCCTAACTGATTTAAACAATAGTCAGGGCAATTCCCAAGACGGGGTGCATGTTGGCAACATGGGTGCTAGTTGGATGGAAATGACGTTAGGCGTAGCCGGCATGATTCGCGCTGACCGTGGCTTGGAGTTTCATCCACACTTACCAGTTCAGTGGTCGGCATTGACGTTTAAGATTCGTTATCGTGGCAGTCAGTTTGAAATGCACATCACACGTAATCAAGCGCACTTTAGCCTGATTGAGGGTGATCAGGTGACAATTTACTGTGACGGACAGGAAGTGGCCTTAAGCAGCAAAGCACCAGTCAAACGGATGATGACCGTTAATTTAACGGAGAAATAGAACTGATATTAGGAGAGGGCGACCAGCTTTCTCAGATAATTCAAATGCGACGTTTATGGGGCTTTCTCATGAACGTCGCATTTTGTTTGAGTTAGATGAACAAAAGACAATGCTATGTCTCGCAGTTACGGCAATTTCACCAAATTCAAACTGAGGTTTCATGCTCCAAATTATAGAAATAGTGTAAATGGCACGAGAAAACCCCGACAACTTCAAAATTGCCGGGGTTTATTCGATAAATTTAGCTGTGCGTTGCTCTATCTATGTGTTGATGCGGAAATTAGTTCTGGTGAACAGCATCCATTTGTTCGAAGTAAGCTGTTTCTTTCTTAGCTTCAGCGGCTTGGTTCTTTTTGTTGTACCAAGGTGAGATAGTGAAGGCTAAGAAGTCGTTCATCAAGTAGACAGAACTGTTAACAAACATGGCTAACGTAGCGTCACCTTGACGGAAGGAAACGGCCCACAAAACCATTTGTGCTAAACCAGAAGCAACCCACCAGATATACTGCTGTTTGAACCGCATGAAGCAGATGACACCGGCACATGCGGAGATACTGAATGAAATGGCATCAATCCAAGGACGTGGGTCGTTGGTAACTGCGCCAATGACGTAACCGGAGATCCCGTAAACAATTAATGTAGCAATAATAGCAACTGTGGTACTGCGCCATGTAAATGAACGAATTTTGCTGACCATGTTTTTGTTCCAGCTTGGGCTTAGCAAAACTGGCAGGTCAAGTGTTGCCATGTAAACAATCTGTTCACCGATGGACAGGTAGTTTTTGGCAGAAAAACCAACATAAATAAAGCAAAGTGCAGATAACACACCAAGTAAGCCGTTAACACTCTTAGCTTGGTTGATGGCCAAGATACAAAGTACCCCAAGTGTTGTTCCGATGAACGTAATCAGGCTAACCAAACTGAAGGGGTTTGAAACTAAGGTCATCACTTGTGCACCCAATGAAAAACCAAAGAGCCAGTATGAAGCCTTGTGCCAGCCAGTTAGCTGGTGGCCGAGAAACTTAAAATAATTGGTAACGTGACGCATGAAAAGATCTCCATTCTATGATTTGTATTTGTGGCCCGGTAGAAGTAAAAGATTCAGGCCTGCAACGCACTGATAGATATGTTAGCACCCAGACCGTGGAAAACAAAATGCCTGTCAAACGCTTATTGTATGTAGCATGAGTTAACGCTGCGTGGCGATTTGAGACCGTGATGGCGGCACTGAGAGCTATTTTGTGATGGACACAAGATGATGTGAAAACTTTTTTGAAAAATCTATATATTGTATGCAAAATTCATGAAAATGAATGAAAACAATCTGCAGTAATTTTTGCATTTCACGGTTAAAACCGTGTCAGAACAAGAAAAGGCTCCACAAAATGGCTACGAAAGCCCATTTTGTGGAGCCACAACATCTAGATGCCTCATTGAGGGGGGAGTGAGTCAACTAGATGAGTTGGAAACTAAGTTGTTGGTCGCGCAGTTTGAAAATCTGACCGAGGTGGCTGAAACGTAATTGCAGGCGTTTAACGCCGTCCAAGTTAGTATCCAGAATTTCAATGCGGTAGGCGGCAGTTGGCGCCGGGTGAATCAGGTTAAATGTGATGTATTTACCTTTAGGGAAGTGAATGCTGTGATGGCCAAGTTCGTTATGGAAAATTGTAATCATAGTTATTCCTCCTTGTGTTTGCTAAGTATGAGTACGAGTTTAGCATGCGTTTTTGAGGAGGGGTAATTATGTGCCTGTGAATGGCAGGAATAGTTTTTGATGAACACTATTCCGTTACTGTAAGCCCAAAATTTGACTTTTGGCTTTTTCAAAGTCCTGTTCAGTAATAATATTATCGTCTAAAAGTTCTTTGAGTTTTCTTAATTTATCATAATCAGCGCCTGTTGAATCAAATTCATTTTGACTGTGTGGTGATGTGGATTGAATGACATATTGACCCATTATATTGATATCTTGACTGATATTTTCAAAATACGCTTTTGTTTGATTATCATCTTGCAAATCGAGTGTATCAGTATTTAATTCACTGATTTTAAACCAAAAATCGTAAGTAGTGGAGGGTATGTTAGAAGTAAGTAGATTGGATTGAGAAGCGAGAACCAAAATGAAATGATTTTTGAATGTGCAATGTTCCATCAAATATTTATAAGCTAGAAAAAGTTCATTTTTTAATTCAGTCCAAAGTTCATTGTTTCTTACAAAACTAGCTATTATCTTGGGTAATTCTTTTGGCTTAATGCTAAAAGCAAGCACAGTATCTGATTCACTTGAAAAGTTTATAATAGTTGGCTTGGTATCTATAGATTTTACCATTGCTCTTGCTTTTTGAAGACAATCATCCAGTGATTCGTATATAGCGTCATCTGAGACGGAGGTCTTAGAGTACACGTTGGTTTTAAAATCGTTCAACGGGAGAAAACTAGAGAAGGAAAGTACTGATATTTCCGCTATGCGAATGGTTGTTTGTTTTGTATCTTCAGTTCGCAATGTGTCGTAAATATTGATTGTAGGTTCAGCAGCGCCTTGGATATTCAAATTAGATATAAGTCGACTCAACGGCAGTACAATTTTTTCGAAAAATATAACTTTATCATTTTTCTCAACAATATCATGAACACTTCGAGAATCTGAGGCTGTTTTGAGATACACGTAAATATCTTCAGCATCAACATCATTGAAATTAATAGCATGTGTTATTTGAACTGAAACATTTAAATTGGTTGTGGAAAAAATTTTTTGCTTAAGTTCATTTTCGCTCATGGAAAGCAGGTTTTCATCACCTGAAAATATAAGTCCGCTATTTGTGATTTTAGCCACATCAGGAATCATATTAGTGGTATTTTTTGTTACCACTCTCTTTAAAATTGAAAAAATGATTTCAACATTATTGACTTCTCTATGGGTGCGAAAGTCACTACTTTCCAGAAAAAAACTTGAATTTGGCTGAGAACACATGACTCCATCTATGCTCTTCTTATTGGCAACAATGGTTGTTCTTTGGACAGATATAATGTTGTTTAAATCAATTGTTTGGGGATGTGATTCTAAATCATTAGGATCAGGATGAATATAAATGTGACGATCAGTTATTAGAACCTCCCCGGCGTTAACAATCTGTAAATCGTAGTCAGTAGTCTGTTTATAATCATAAGAGCCTGCTGATAAATGTTTAAAAGCACCTCTAAAGCCTTGATATGAGACGTGCCTTGTGGAGGCTTTCTTTTTCCATACTAAGCAGGATGAACTAAAAAATATTCTAGACTCATCGATTATGTTAAAAAAAGGATTTTCTTCAAGCTGATCAGAAACAAACTGGTCGACTGTTGAAAGTGGTAATTTTTCATAAAGGAGTTTTAAAACGGCACTTTGATCGTCGCTATTATCAACATTTTCGAATAATGAGTTTAATATCTGGGTTACTGGACTTTGCTTATCTGACGACAGACTTGCGTCTCGCTTAGCTCCACATATCAACATGTTAAGTATTTCTTTTATATTATTTTCCGAATTTATACTACCAAGATCTGATAAGAGTTCGTGAATTCTATAACCGATAAATCGGCGTGTGTCGTTTTTTTCTATTGAGTCAAAAAAATCAGACAATGAATTGAAAGGGACAGGACTTAAAGAAAAATGATACTTATTATCTAAGTTAGTTAGTTGTTGAAAACCGTTACTGGTTTGCTCCGAAAATTCGTTCATAGTATCTCCTTTTAATGAGTTCAAAAAATATATAATGAATTTGTGACATGAAAACATAAGTGATTTTTTTGACTTATGTGACGTTGTTTAAATAGACTCTGCAGTGAATATCTTTTGCCAGAGTCTAACTGTTTTCATTTATCAGAAAACAGATTCGTAATATCGAGGCCTTGGAGGTGACTACCGTTATCTGAAGATCGTCAACAATTTGCCTGCGGTCAATTGAATCGTTTTCTTTGTCTGACCAGCCAGAAATCGATGTCGAATAGCAAAAACATAAGCGATATCATCGCTAGAGTGTCAGTCCAAGTTCTCCAGAATAGCATTACGGAAATGGATAATAGAAATATTGCACATCCATACTTTTCTCCTATTCCTACTGTTTTAATTTGAGGTGAACTTTTAATGAACCTGAATCATCTTTAACGACCTTGATAGCCTTTTTTGCGTTTTTGGTAAGCTGAATGTATTCAGTAACGTTATTTTCTAAGTTTGGAAAAGCATTATGCAAATCGTCCGAATCAAGTAATAAGCGATTGCCACTTCGCTTATAACTAATATCGTTCCATGTGGCGTTATCTGTGTTCAAATCATAGTTGACGATAGAAAGGGTCGACTTTGATTTTATTTTTAAATAGTCTTTACCACCTGAAGTTACATATGTGTTACCTACAATGGTGGCACCTGAATTATTAACGAAAAAGTGACCAATGGTGTGAACTGACATACCGATAACAAATATCAAAAAAATGATAGTAAATATTGAAGTTAGTATGTTGGGTTCTTTATTTTTGTCCATGTCGTGACCTCATGTTTTAGTTTACATCCTGTATAGAAAAGTTACTCTCGACGTAGTCAATAGTTGCTTTGCATACTGCCTTATCATCAAAATTGTAAGTAATGTGTGCATGGCCTGTTTGATTCTTGTTGGAAATGTCAGTAAGAGTGGTTTTGCATATATAATAATTGTTGCTAGTGTTCTTTTAAGTAGTTGGTTGAATAGTGGGGGGCGCTACCAGCAACTGGAATTCTATGAGCTCATTCGGTGCCTAACCCTCCATCAGCACTGTGTTCTTTGAATTTAGATTTTTCATCTCCTCACAAGATTTTGAATTAGCGGAGTCTTTGCCATGCCGCTCATGTACTGAAAAGTGACTTTATTATTGATTGTCCTGGAAATCATAAAGTTCGTTTCCATTTTCAAAAATCATTATCACAGAATCCTTTCTATCGGGGTTCATAATCATCAGCTTCCATTTGGAACCAAGCGATTTTTCGATGTCGTTAGACATATTTGTTGAGTCTTCTCGTAAGGTATTTAAACTATTATCGTATTGACTTCCGTATGCGTAAGATTTTTCTATGCCAGATTTTGCTGGTGTTCCATCTTTTGCTGTCATCTCAATCTGCTTTTTTTAACGTTAATTGAGGTATCAAAGGTTCCTTTAACCCAATAATCATCAATTATTTTAGCGATTTTTTGTTTTTGCTCATTAGTTTTATTATATTTTCCAATTTGTACACCTGCTAAAACAATAATTGCTAAAACAACTATGAGTATGAAAAAGTTTCGACTCTGTTTGCGTAAACTTGTAAGGTCGGCTTGTGGAGTTACTTTCCTTTTCGGAGAAGTAGAAGGGGAAGATGACTTAACTTTCACTGGAGTTGAAACCTTGTTCTGAGGTGAATCACTTTTATTAGGAAACTTCATTCCACAGTTAATACAGAATTCGGCATCAAGTGCATTTGCTTCTCCACAATTGGTACAGTATTTTGTTCCCATATTTATTGCCCTTTGTCTTTAGTGATGCCATCACCATACAAGATAAGTGTTAATTTAGCGTCCTGAATAGAAGTTTGAAAAGGGGATAGAACACGGTAGTTTGCAATACCGTCAAAATGCTTAACTGGAAGCATCGCATTTAGGCTTTCCATCAGAGAACGCCAAGCCATCATGTAATTCTCACCACCACCTATAACTTCAACAGTAGAAGCTAGACTATAACCGGCTGGTATTGCTCCGACAGTAATTACTTTGGCCCCCTCAGTATCTAAGCTCATTGGTAGACAGTAAGTACCGGGTAAATCTGTCGTGATCTTGACATTTTTTAGGTCAGAGCCACACTTCAAACAAAACTTTGCGTTTACATCGTTTTTAGCACCACAGTGTGGACATTTTTTATATTTATTGACTACCATGTTGAAATTCTCCTTAGTGTATTGCGGCAGATTAATATTCTCAGTTGCTTTAGAATGCCTTACTCATCATCGTCACTGTTGTCATCGTTAGTGTCAGCAGTGTTATTGTTGTCGCTATCATTATTATCGGAATCATCATCGTTATCGTTGTCCTCAGAATTATTATCATCGGAGTCAGCATTACTGCTATTGTTATTATCAGCATCGCTACCGTAATTGTTGTCAGCATCTGGAACGACAGTACCATCTGTGTAAACGTAGAAGTCCAAACTGTCATAACTACTCATATTAGTGTCTGTAGAACGTCGGCCTCGAACCCAGTAACATGATTTGCCATTAGTGTCTTGACTCATTTCACTTCCAGCAGTTCCCATGGTGCTCCAGCTCACTGGAACACCGTTAATACTTGTTCCAATTTTTGCTTTAACAGCAGCAATTGCCTGAGCACTCGAGGTTATCGACTGACTAGCTTGCGAGCTAGAGGAACTGGCAATACTACTGGAACTGCTGTCAGCATTTGGATTAACTGTGTCGCCTTTTCGATTAGGCTGTGTAGTATCGTTTGGTAACTTTTCTGTATCACTCAAAGGTTGTAGCTTTAAATCACTTTGTCCATAGTCCCAGTAACCATTGGTTGTTTCTAGATTATCCAGGGAATTTCCTATGACCTGACTGTAAACTAAGTATGCTTGGCTCTTTGCATGCGGAGCAAGACTTATCATTGTCGAAGCAGCCTCAACGCCAATGTCACTGTTACTTGAAGTAATTTTGTTCGGAGAAATTTGAATTGTTTTGTTGGTAGGATTTGAAAGTTTTATGAACAACCGATGATACTGTGACTGAGCACCAATATATTGTTGTATTTGAAATTTGATACCAAGCTTTTTTAAATCTGATGATGAAAGCTGGTCAAGTTCCTTAGTTTCAGTTTTTGAATTATGTACTTTCTTTTTGGGAGAGTTAGAAACTTTGGTGGCCTTAACAGCGGAAAAATGATGTTTAGCAGATTTAGGTAATGTTTGAGACCAAATAGTACCGGCTACAAGGGCCAGCAAAACTAGAAGAATGATACTGTTTCTGGCGATGCTTTTATGATGATTAGTCTTTGTTTGACTCTCCTGACTGGTTTGGACGCCCTGAAGACTTTTGCCACAATTGATACAAAATTGTGCGGTTGGTTTATTCTTGGTACCGCAGTGAGGACAGATAATAGAATTATTGTTCATAATTGGCATTACTCCTTAATTTTTAGAAAATTGACATGAATGTTACTATGCTTGCTGTTATGCCCATAAGAAAAATTTGAAAGATGCTGTGTTTATTTAGGCTTGAACCATTGAGTTCTGTAATAACTACACCACCTAATATATTGAAGGCGGTTGCCATAACTCCCCAACCGCTCGCATAGAAAGCACCACTAAAACCACCGATAATGATTGCTATTGTGACGCCAAGATTACGGCCTTTTAGATTATCTTGATGAGTAACATTTGTTTGATTATTTTCTGGTTCAACTTTTGGTGCAGGCGATGGCTCAAAGTGTTCTTCAGGAGTGTTGAATGATGTTGTTGATGCAATCGTGGCAGAATCAGGAGTTTCAGATTCATTGATTTCAAAATGAAAACCACAGTTTATGCAAAACTGAGCACTAGATTTGTTTTGTGTGCCACATTGAGGGCAAAATTTCATACTGATACCTCCGATAACTAAAATGGTCTATTACGGAAAGAAAAGTTTTAACGGAACTTTAAAGCGTTGATGTATCTGTTCCGCTTCATCCACCGTGAAGGAGCCTTGACCATGTAATCGTCGGTTTACAGTGGTGCGGTGCATATTAATCGTCAGACCAACGTCTGTTTGAGTAATTCCATGCTTTTTAAAATAATTCAGTAATCTTTTTGTCGTTTCCATTTTTGAAATTTGATTATTTTCTGCTTTCAATATGAATCACCTAATCCCTTTGCAAGTTAGAAATATTCACTTCTGAATTATAATTCGAAAATTGTAGCCCTTCAACTACTTTTACTTTGCAGTTGCTACGGGTGTAGCGGCTGTGCAACACTCTATAATATATGTTTTTTATTGTGGAGGAGATGGCAATATGCTTGGAGACGCCATTAAGCGAGCACGAATTGAAAAAAGTTTGACACAAATGGAACTATCTGAAAACATTTTAAAAATTTATGGAATTCCAAATTCTTCAGGGATGATTTCCAGATATGAGCACGCTAGTAAACCAGTTACTTCTGGTCAAATGGCAATTCCACTTTTGTTTGCGTTGTGCGATTTCTTACAACTTGACTTGAACAACATCGCTAAACAAGAAATGAAGTTATTAAAAGAACGGCCCGGCAGAATACCGTTCCAGCATCAGCAAAAATAGACTTTAATTGATGAATACAGTAATAACGAGCTCCTAATACGTAAAATAATTCACTACTGAATTTTATAGGTGTCACCAATAATAGTGACAAGAAAATTAATAACCATCCTCAATGGGCATAACGAGAAAGACTGGCAAGAAACTTAGCGAAAGTACTAGTAGGATTTTTGGAGGGATTTAAAGTCAAAATTTTAATTTACTAATCAGCAGATCTTTCTTCCGATACACAAAAAGGGAATGATAAATTATCATTCCCAGTGTTCAAAGACCTCTCAACTTCAAAATGCTTTTGAAATTAAATCCGATGTCATACGTTATTCAATCAAAAAACCGATATCGCCTGAAATAGCAACATCGGTTAACTGTGTCTCACTTTATTGAATCTTCCGATGCGCTTGGGGGGAATCGAACCCTCATCTCAAGAACCGGAATCTTACGTGCGATCCATTACACTACAAGCGCAAACCGTTTATACCAAACAGGTACCCTACTATATTAGCGAAAACGGTTCGGAAACACAAGTCTATTTAACCGATTTTCAATGGAATTGGTTGGTTCCCGGTTGAAAGGAAAGTTAGCTGCTTATGAATGGCCAACTATTTGTCAGTTTGTCTGCACTATAAACGACAGTGTGCATTGAATTACTTAGGATTAAATGAGGTTAAGAATCGTTCACGCCAATCGTCTGAAGCCTTTAGCCAATCCTGAACGATTTCATCAGTAGGTGAGACATTATATAAATACACCATGGCTAAATCATGTTCAGGGGATAAGAAAAAGTCTGACCAGTAGCCAAGAATTTGACCGCTGTGCCAATACCAACTGTTAATTTTCATCCAACCCATGCCGTATTTTTCATGTTTTAAGTTAAAGCACAAATGCTGGCTAGCGGATGATAATAAAGCGTTTGTCGTGGTCGCACAGGCCCATTTTTTAAGGTCGACTAAGTTTGTTACCATGGCACCGTCACCAAGTTGGTGATTGCCTCGACCAAGGTTGACGACATTGCTGCCTTGGTAAAGATAACTGTCTACCTGACTTTTCTCTGTGCCAACGTGGGTGTTGGAAAGGGTCAGTGGAGTCAAAATGTGCTCTTGAATATAGGCAGCATAGGGAGTGCCGGTCACTTGTTCTAGAATTTCAGTTAGTAAAGCGTAATTAGTATTGCTGTATGCAAACTGTGAACCTGGTTTGAAGTCCAACTGTTTGCCATTAATCATACTTACAATCGTTTTAAGTGAGAAATCAGTACCTAATATTTTATTGATCATGACTTCTGTGGCTTCTGACGATAAGCCCGTATGTTGGGCTTTTTCTTCAGCTTTGGAAACAATAAGATCTGTGTAATCTGGAATACCAGAGTCCATATTGAGCAATTGTCGAATTGTGACCTTATCACCAAGCTGATAATCAGGTAAATATGTTTTAAGCGATTGATTCAAACTGAGTTTACCAGCTTCCACCAATTGAAGAATCGCAGTAGCGGTAAATTGCTTGGTAAGTGAACCAATGCCCATGATTGTTTCATCTGTAAATGGTGTGTGTCGTTCAAAACTGGCGTAACCCGAAGCATGCTGGTAGAGCGTTTGAGATGGCGTCAGCACTGCTAATGCACCATTGAAGTGGTAGTGAGCATTGATGTCAGTAAGCTCATTGAAAAGACTATCAAATTTCATAATTATGTTTTTAACGCTTTCTGTTGTTAAATATCTAAAAGATATTGCCGTAAACTGCTTGACCCTTGTCTGTACACCAATGTTATATTGAGCGCAATGTTAGTGCTGATGAATCGAAAGGGAAAGCAGATGAATATTGCTCAATTTGCTAAGTTAGCAGGCTGCACTGTTGAAACGCTAAGATATTATGACCGGGCCGAACTGTTTCAACCGCTCCGCCGTGGAAATGGGTATCGTGAGTATGCTCAGACTGATTTAGATGTCGTCAAAATGATTATTAATCTTCGTAAAGCCGACGTTGACGTTAAGACGATTAAACAAATAATGGTCCTTTTTGAAACGCCGGTAACGACGGCATGCTACGATGACACACTTTCATTTATTGCCGGACAAAAACAATCTTTTAAAGAAAAGGCCGAATTGTTTACGCGGTTAGCAAAAATCACCAACATCCTGGAGTCACAGGTGATGAATGGCGAACCCTTAACTACGCTTCAGAGAACATTGAAAAAGGCAGGCGAGGGAAATGCTTAAACTGGCAAACGATGGCGTTCGTTTCGTATTCGAACAGGCCACCCTGTTATTGATTGTTTGGAGTGGCTTCAGAGGCAATTTAACGAGTAAATTGGTAATTGGTATTTTAATCCCCATTGCTGCCATCATCTTTTGGACGCGGTTTATGGCGCCGGCCTCTCCCAATCGCTTGACAGAAAGTCGTCGAATAATCGCCGAATGTGTTTTATTTGGTGGCACAGGTGTTTTGGTCGCTCAAAGGTTTAGTTCAAAATTGGCAATTGTCTACTTAATCATGATTACGATTAATACAATTTTGGATCATGCGTTAAATGCATAGTCGGGTTAGTTGATGAAACGCGTATTTTTGGCTTTCCAGTCATTTAGTTTGATGCGAACCCAGAAGCTATAAATGCCTAGCGTAATAATTGACAGCAACAGCCACTTAATCCAGTTGCCAAATAAGCCAACGGCGGAACCGGTAAATTGCATTCGGTGACCATCAATGACTGTATGATTGATTCGCCAGCCGTAGAGCATCGTAATCGACCATGGATAACAAATACCTAAAGTGAAAAAGGTGACAAGAAAGCCTAAAATTGACCAACCGATGTAAGCGAGTAAACCACCATCAAAGAAAGAATTGCGGCCATATTTCATTTCCATACTAGAAACCTCGTATTCATAATAATAGTTTAATAACTTGATTCTACTAATTCCGGATTGTGTTAGCAATGGGTTTCGCTGGATTCAGCCGACTTGACAGGTCACAGGCAATCCGGTTTATGATACTCTTGTTTGAATGTGAAAACTAAGAAGAGGTGCGCAGATGGGTCAAACAAAATTTGAATTACCTAAAGTCGGTTTTGGTACGTATCAACTGACGGGCGAGACTGGTATGAACACGATTAAACAAGCTATTAATACAGGATACCGCCTAATCGATACGGCTATTAGCTATGAAAATGAAGGCGCAGTGGGTGCCGCCATTAAAGCCAGCGATGTCGATCGTGATCAGTTGATTGTGAGTTCAAAGTTGCCCGGTCGCGACTATCATCATGACGATGCGATTAGTGCCGTTCAAGAATCCCTATATCGAAGTGGCTTAGATTACTTCGATTTGTTTCTACTCCACTGGCCCAATCCTAAACAGAATTTGTATGTGGAAGCTTGGACGTCTTTGATCGAAGCGCAACGCCGTGGGTATGTTAAGTACATTGGTGTTTCAAACTTTACTGGTGAATACATTGATCGTTTGCGAAATGAAACTGGCATTCAGCCGGTAGTCAATCAGGTCGAACTTCATCCGTACTTTAATCAAGAAGCGCAACGTCGGTATGACTACGTAAATGGCATCATCACTGAAGCGTGGAGTCCACTAGGGCGTGCCTCGGCGATGTTGAAAGATCCAGTGTTGCAACAAATTGCTGATAAACATCAGTGTGGCGTTGGTCAAGTGATTTTGCGCTGGGAACAGTCGTTAAATGTCGTGCCATTACCTAAGGCAGCACATGGTGATCGGCAACGGGCAAACTTGAATTTGGATGCAATTGATTTAGACCAGGCAGACATCACTGCAATAAATCAACTCACTAAGCCTGATGGACGGACGTTCAATCAGGATCCCACGGTTTACGAAGAATTTTAAGTGCCTTGTGGCGAAATTTTGTAACACAAACGCAATAAACAAACGATAACGCGAAAAAATGACAACCTGTTGTGTTACACAACAGGTTGTCATTTCGTTATCTAGGCAATTTTGTCCTTGAATCATTTAATTGCACACCATATATAGTTATCCACAGGATATCCACATACCACATATTGATTTAAAGCTCGCAACCAGTATTATAAATACTATCATCAATAAAAGGTTGTGAGCGAATGGAGAATGTTCAAATTACGAATCCCTTGGCAATATTAAAATTGTTGCCAGTTCAAAAACGCGGCGGAGCAATGACTCAATTCTACCCCTATAAGATTGTGTTTGTCCTCCACAAATTGGTCAGTGACGAAGATTTAATTAACGAAATTGAACATGACCTTGTGAATGCACTGCACGATTTAGAGACTATTCCAACAGCAGAAATTCACCGAGTTTTACATAATAGTTTATTGAAACACGATCAAATGGAAGCTGCTGATGCTTATGAGGCCTATTTTAAGCATGACCAGGATCAATTTGCAGCAGCGACCAGTGTTGAGGCTCGTATTCAAAGGTTGTTTAGTCGGGACGCGGACGTGGTTCATGAAAACGCGAATAAGGACAGTCATGTTTTTAACACGCAGCGTGACCTTGAGGCTGGTGCAGCGAGTCGAGCTATTGGTTTAAAAATGCTACCAGATATCGTGGCTAAGGCCCATTTGCGTGGTGACATTCACTGGCATGATCTTGACTATTCACCAGTCACACCTGAGACAAACTGCTGCCTAATCGACTTCGATGAAATGCTGGCGCATGGTTTTAAAATTGGTAACGCGTGGGTTTCATCGCCACATTCCATTCAAACAGCGACCGCTCAAATGTCACAAATCATTGCCAACGTTGCGTCACTTCAATATGGTGGGTGTTCGGCAAACCGAGTTGATCAGCTGCTGGCACCATACGCGCAACTGAATTACGACAAGCACATGGCAGATGCTGAACAGTGGGTCGCCGAAGACAAACGCGAGGATTACGCACGTCAGAAGACGCAAAAAGATATTTACGATGCCATGCAGGCCTTGGAGTACGAAATTAACACGTTGTATTCGTCGCAAGGGCAGACGCCATTTACAACGGTGAACTTTGGATTGGGAACCAGCTGGATCGAGCGTGAAATTCAACGGGCTATTTTACAGATTCGGATTAAAGGCTTGGGAAAAGAACACCGGACCGCAATTTTTCCGAAACTGATTTTTACTGTTAAACGCGGTCTCAACTTGAATCCACAAGATCCTAATTATGATATTAAGCAATTAGCAATTGAGTGTTCGACCAAACGAATGTATCCAGATCTCTTGATGTATGACAAAATCAAGTCGCTCACTGGCAGTTTTAAGACGCCAATGGGGTGTCGTTCTTTTCTCCAAGGATGGAAAGACGAAAATGGCGTGGAAGTTAACTCTGGCCGCATGAACTTAGGTGTAGTGACCGTCAACTTGCCACGGATTGCGTTATCAGCACACGGCGACAAGAAGCTATTTTGGGATATTTTTGAAGAACGCATGGCCGTTTGTCATACTGCGCTGGCTTACCGAATTGAGCGAACGAAAGAAGCTAAACCGGAGAATGCACCGCTACTCTACATGTACGGTGCGTTTGGCAAACGACTTAAAGCAGACGACGACGTTGATGAGTTGTTCAAGAATGAACGGGCGACAATTTCACTTGGTTACATTGGTATCTATGAAGTGTGCACGACCTTCTATGGACCTAAATGGGAACATAATCCTGAAGCGCACGATTTCGCTGAAAAGATTGTCGCCGCACTGCGCGAAAAATGTAATCAATGGGCAAAGGAAAGCGGGTATCACTATAGTCTGTATTCCACTCCGGCTGAATCGCTAACCGACACGTTTGCCAAGGATGACATTGAGAAATTTGGTCGGGTAGCTGACGTGACAGACAAAGAGTATTACACGAATAGTTTTCACTATGATGTTCGTAAACACCCGTCACCGTTTGAAAAACTGACTTTCGAAGAAGTTTTTCCTAAATATGCGTCGGGTGGATTTATTCATTACTGTGAGTACCCGAACTTGAAGCAGAATCCTAAAGCTCTCGAGGCTGTTTGGGACTGGGCCTATGATCACGTCGGCTATCTAGGCACAAATACGTCTATTGACCAGTGCTTCAAATGTGGCTTTAAGGGTGAATTCAAAGCGACAGCCAAGGGCTTTGAGTGTCCACAATGTGGCAATCACGATCCGCAATATTGTGACGTGGTCAAACGGACGTGTGGTTATTTGGGCAACCCACAGCAACGTCCAATGGTTCACGGTCGCCACATTGAGATTACGTCACGAAAGAAAAACATGACTTCGGAGATGATTAAACATGCAGCAGCGTATGAAAGGACCAAACAATCCGACACCCAAAGAATGGCTCGCTAGTGAGCACAGTTTAGATTATGTAGCGGACTATAAACCGTTTAACTTTGTTGACGGGGAAGGCGTGCGTTGCAGCTTATACGTGAGCGGCTGCTTATTTCATTGTCCAGGTTGCTACAATGTGGCCGCACAGAACTTTCATTATGGTCATCCGTATACACAAGATCTAGAGGATCAAATTATCACGGATTTGAGTCAGGATTATGTCCAAGGTTTGACCCTATTGGGTGGCGAACCATTTCTCAACACGCATGTGTGCATTCAGCTGTGCAAACGAATTCGTCGGGAGTTTGGCCACGACAAAGATATTTGGTCATGGACCGGTTACAAGTGGGACGAGTTGCTGAAGGATTCTGATGACAAGCTTGAGTTATTATCGTTGATTGATATTTTGGTTGATGGGCGGTTCCTTGAGTCAAAAAAGGACTTAACGCTGCAATTTCGTGGGAGTTCGAACCAACGAATTATTGATGTGCCGAAGTCGTTAGCTCAAGACAAGGTTGTGATTTGGGACAAACTCGTTCGTTAATTGCTGATGGTTATGCGCATGTTGATTGTCAGCTGTGGTGGGCAAGTGTGCATACTCGTCGTGGGATCGGTTTATCGCTACGGTTCTTCATTTTTTGTTCTACGTATTTCACTTCAACGTTTGAGTTCTGCGAAAACGAATGTTCTGTAAAACATTTCAAAAGCTAGATGTTAAAATGGCTAGTTTTTGAAATGTTTTTTCTGTCTAAGAGGCCAGTTGGAAGAAGGAGTTAATTAAATGCTCTTGAAACCGCTTCCATCAAAACCTATAATGGCTCTAGTAAAGTTTAGTAAAAATTGTGGAGGCATCCTTTATGAATTTTAGTCAGCAACCGTTTGGTAAATTAAGTGACGGTCGGTCAGTCGACCAATTAATTTTAAGTAATGATAATCAAGTATCATTGCGTGTATTAACGTTAGGGGCAACGTGGCAGGGATTTGACGTGCCTGATGGTAACAATCGTAAGAATTTGTTGATCAGCTATGACCAACTCAAGGATTACGAAGCCACACCGTTTTATGTTTGTAAGACAGTTGGTCGGGTAGCTGGTCGGATCGGCCAAGCGACTTATGACATTGATGGGACGACTTATCACAGTGATCAGAACGAAAACAAAAACACGTTGCACGGTGGTTTACATGGCTTCTCTGACCGTGTTTGGCGGGTTGTTGGCCATCAAGAGACGAGCGATACTGTTTCCGTTACATTAGGAATTAGCGTTCAGGGTAGTGAGGATAATTTCCATGGCGACATGGACGTTCTTGTGACCTATAGTTTGACGAACGCTAACCGGGCAACGTGGTCAATTACGGGTACGGCAACAGCTAAGACACTATTTAATCCTACGTTACACACATACTTTAATGTGACGGATAACGAAGCACTGACCACGCAACAGTTGCACATTAATGGCAAGCAGCGCGTTTTGTTGAACAGCGAAAAAGTTCCTACTGGTGAACTCAGTGATGCTACTGGTACGGCCTATGATTTCAGTAAGACGGGTACTGTGACAGATCATTTGGCTCAGTTGAAAGAAGAAAACGGTGGCAAAGAATTCGACGATGCCTATCGTGTCAATGGGGATGAACATACGCCGATTGCAACGGTCAGTGACCCGGCTAGTGGCCGCGCTGTGGACCTATATTCTAGCCGGAACGGCTTAGTGATTTTTACGGCCGACCCACTAGCCTATGATAAGGACGAAGCTTATCAGGCCAGTCATCCGTATACGGCCTTGGCCATGGAAGCACAGTGGCTACCAGATGCCATTCATCACGATGGTTTTGGTGATGTTGTGTTACCAGCAAATGCACCACAAACGTATAGCATCAGTTATCAATATCGGGAAATGAAATAGTTTAATTAGGCTAAATAACGTCCGTTTGATGTTCAGCAGCAGCTGATGTCAAGCGGACGTTTTGTTTGTCAGTTGAAAAAAGAAGCTAAAAAGTTTTAGTAAAAATATTTAAAAGCTATGAAACTGATTAGGTAGGCAAAACAACCGGTTGCATAGCATTTGTATACAAAATCACATTGTTGAAACTTTTAGTAAAACTGTTATTATCGATTTTGAAATCGCTTACATAACTATTTTATTTGGAGGTTAGCAAGATGGCTGATAAGAATCAGAAAATCAAAATTGACCCTGATAAGTTTGCACGGGCGGTGTTGGGCGGTAATGCGCAACGCGAGGGTGAGGAAAACAAGTTGTACATCAAACGTCAATTGACGTTGTACCTTGAATCCGTTTTGCTCGTGCAAGATTTCAACGGTTTGGAAGAAACATCATTCGACATGGCAAAAGAGAAGCAACGTAATGCCATTCTCGAAAAAGTCATTGAGCGTCGCTATAACTAATTCGACAAACGAACGTTAAATGAGTCGAATGGAAAAAGGAGAACTTGAAAATGAATCAAGTTAAACAATATTTATCCTATGCGCTTGGGGCGTTTGGTCACGACGCATTCTATGCAACACTTAGCACTTATTTTGTTATTTTCGTTACTAGTCAATTATTTAGTTCAGGTAATCATGCAAATGATGCCAAGATGATCAGTGCTGTTACGATAACGATGGTCGCAATTCGACTCATTGAAATCGTCTTCGACCCACTTATCGGTGGTGCCGTTGATAACACCAGAACCCGATGGGGCAAATTCAAGCCTTGGTTGATGATTGGGGCCACAATCAGTTCCATCATGTTAATTCTGATCTTTACAGATTTTGGCGGCTTAACTGTTAACAAGCCTACTCTCTATTTAATCTTGTTTGGTATTGCGTTTGTTATTTTGGATGTGTTTTATTCATTTAAGGATATTTCGTTCTGGTCAATGTTACCTGCTTTGACCGTTGATTCTGGAAAGCGTGCTCGCTTTGGGACGATTGCCCGTTTCGGATCAACTTTAGGTGCACAAGGTGTTGCACTTGTCATTATGCCAACAGTTACACTTGTATCTGGTTGGTTTGGTGGCGCCAAAGGCCAACAAACTCAAATCGGTTGGGTTGGTTTCGCTATTCTGATTGGTGCTGTTTCCTTCCTCGGTGCTTTAGCCACTGCTTTGGGGACCAAAGAAGAAGACAATATTATTCGTGAAAATACTGAAAAAGTCGGGATTGTTGGTATTTTCAGAGTTCTATTTAAAAATGACCAATTAATGTGGTTATCACTTTCATACTTTATGTTGGCTTTCGGTTACGTTATCACCAACTCACTGTTCTTGTATTACTTTAAGTACGTAATGGGCAAGTCAGGTGAATTCTCACTTGTTGGTGCCGTAACTGCGGTTCTTGGAATTATTTCAGTTATTTTATTCCCATTCTTAGAAACCTTAATCAAACGGAAGGCCATTTATGTCGGTGGCATTTGTTTGATGTTGGTTGGTTACATCATTTTCAACTTTGCTGGAACGAACCTGTTCATGGTTTTGTTAGCTATCTCATTTATTTTCTTCCCATACCCAATGATTTTCTTAGCTGCATTGATGACCATTACTGATTGTGTTGAATATGGCCAGTTACATTTGGGAACACGTAATGAATCAGTTACATTAGCTGTTCGTCCACTGATTGATAAGGTCGCCGGTGCGTTTGCGAACGGGATTGTCGGTATTGCAGCGGTTCATGCAGGGATGATTGGTAACGCAAAGCCGAGTGACATTTCTGCCTCACAGATGTTGAACTTCAAGACCTACATTTTCTACGCACCAATGGTTATGTTGGTTATCGCTGCCATTGTGTACTTTGCCAAAGTTACCTTGACTGAAGCTAAACACGCTGAAGTTGTTAAGGAATTGGAAAAGAAGCTTGGTGCGGATTCAGAAGATATCGCCAAGATTAAGTAATTAAAATGCAGCAATAAAAAATGTTAAAAGGTGGTTTATACATTATGGATGCAGCAAGTATTAAACAAGAATATCAAGATGCTTTTGATGTCGCACCACAGTCTGTTTTCTTCTCACCTGGCCGAATCAACCTGATCGGTGAACACACTGATTACAACGGTGGTCACGTATTTCCATGTGCAATTACATTAGGCACATACGGCGCTGCTTCACCACGGACAGATACCACGGTTCGTTTGTACTCAGGGAACTTACCCAAGGATGGCGTGCTTACTTTTGATGTAAACGACTTATCCTTCAACAAGGATTTCGGTTGGGGTAACTACCCAAAGGGGATGCTTTACGAACTAGCAAAGAAAGGGGCCAAGTTTGACCATGGCTTTGATTTATACGTTCATGGTAACTTGCCTGATGGTTCTGGTTTGTCATCCTCAGCATCTTTGGAATTATTGGTTGGCGTCATTGCCAAGAAACTTTACAACCTCGACGTTGAACAGATGGACTTAGTTTATGCTGGTCAACAAGTTGAAAATGACTATATTGGGTTGAATTCCGGTATCATGGACCAGTTTGCGATTGGCATGGGTAAAAAAGACCAAGCCATGTTCCTAGACGTTAACACCATGAAATATGAATATTATCCGGTTGATTTAGGCGATAACGTTGTCTTAATCATGAACAGTAACAAGTCTCATGACTTGGCTAGTTCGAAGTACAATGAACGTCGCTCACAGTGTGAAGAAGCATTGCGTCGCATTCAACAGGGTGTTGATGTGAAAACATTGGGTGACTTGACCAAAGAACAATTTGACCAAGCAACCTACCTAATTAACGATGCTACCTTGATCCGTCGGGCACGCCACGCTGTGTTTGAAAACCAGCGGACAATTGATGCCAAACAGGCATTGGATGATCATGATTTAAAGACGTTTGGTCACCTTGTTAGCGCATCACACATCTCATTGCAGTATGATTATGAGGTGAGCGTCCCAGAACTCGACACGCTAGTTGATACTGCTTGGGCACAAGACGGTGTTCTTGGTGCTCGGATCATCGGTGGAGGCTTCGGTGGTTGCGCAATTGCAATCGTTAAACGCGACCAAGTTGATCATGTTAAGCAAGTTGTTGGCGACACGTACCTGAAGCGCTTTGGTTATGCAGCAGACTTTTACGTGGCTGAAATTGCCGATGGGACTCACGAAGTTACGGCATAAACGTAGGAGTGACATTATGGTAGAAGATGCAGTAGAGAATTTAATTAGCTTAGCTGTTCAGAATGGCGCGGCAGAACCGCTAGACCGGGTTTATTTGAGAAATCGGATTTTTGCCTTAATTGGTGATGAAATGGCTGTTGCCTTAGAGGGCAATGGTGTTGAAGCTGTCAGTGAGGCGCTGGTTAATGCGGCCGTGGAAAACGGTAAAATTGAAGATAATCAAACAGCCCGTGAGCTATTGGATGCGCAGCTGATGGACTTGACGACACCACGACCAAGCCAGGTCAATGAACGTTTCTGGGAAGATTATCAGACTAGTCCTGAAGCAGCAACAAAGTATTTTTACGGCTTGAGTAAAGCCAATAACTACATTAAAACAAAGGCAATTGCAAAAAACATTGTCTTTAATTCAGCAACAACGTTTGGCGATTTGGAAATCACAATTAACCTATCCAAACCGGAAAAGGATCCGAAAGCGATTGCGGCAGCCGCCCACACAGCAGCGAGTGGTTATCCACTTTGTCAGTTATGTTTGGAAAATGAAGGTTATCTAGGTCGCCTTGGTTATCCCGCACGAAGTAATCACCGGGTGATTCGACTAACGGTGGGTGGTCGCCCATGGGGCTTCCAATATTCGCCATACGCATACTTCGGCGAACATGCGATTTTCCTCGATCAACAACATGTCCCAATGAAAATTAATCGGCAAACATTTACTAATTTGTTTGAGATTATTACGCAATTTCCACAGTATTTCGTTGGTAGCAATGCTGATTTACCGATTGTGGGTGGCTCTATGTTGAGCCATGAACATTATCAGGGTGGTCGACACAACTTCCCAATGATGAAGGCGCCGATTGCTTCAACGTTTAAATTAGCTGATTATCCAGACGTTAAGTGTGGTGTTGTGAAATGGGCGATGTCGACAATTCGTTTGACCGGCACTAACCAGCAGAGCGTTGCAGATGCTGCTGAACACATTCGTGAAGTTTGGAATCATTATGATGATCCAGCAGTTTCTGTAAAAGCATATGACGGTGAGACCCGACATCATACGGTTACGCCAATTGCTTATCGGAACGGTGACCAATTTGTTCTCGATATCGTGTTGCGGGACAACCAAACTTCCACCGCTTATCCGGATGGCATTTTCCATCCTCACAAGGATGTGCAACACATTAAGAAAGAAAACATTGGTTTAATCGAAGTTATGGGCCGTGCAATTTTGCCTGCTCGTTTGAAGACCGAAATGCAAGAAGTTCAAAAATTCTTGTTGGATCAACCAAACGACATGGCGGACTATCACCGTACTTGGGCAGAGGAGCTCAAGGAAAACAATACGATTACGAATGATAATGTCGAACAAGTAGTTGACGATGCGATTGGTAAAGTCTTTGGTCGCGTTTTGGAGGATGCTGGTGTGTTCAAGTGGAATGCTGCTGGTCGTGAGGCACAAGCTCGGTTTATTAAAGCGATTGAATAATATCTTGAATGTGTGGGAAGGTGAGAGACAGTGGCAACGCTGAAAGATATTGCAACACGAGCAAATGTTTCACTTGCGACTGTTTCTCGTGTGCTTAACTATGATGCGACGATGGCGGTCAGCAAAGAAACGCGGCAACGGATTTTTGAGGCTGCCGAGGCGCTGAATTATTCCAAACGCAAACGGAATCATCAAACTAATGTGGTCAAACAAGTCACAGTGGTTGAATGGTATTCCCAAATGCAGGAAATGGAAGATCTGTACTATATGTCGATTCGCATTAGCATTGAGCATGCGGCAATGACAGCAGGTTTTCGAGTTCAAACGGTCTTTGCTGGATCCTTGGATCAGATTCACGAGGATACATCCGTGATCATTGCACTGGGTAAGTATTCTCAGGCGGAAATTCTTAAATTAACGGGCATTACGGATCGGATTGTATTTGTGGATTTCGATGCGATGGGATTAGGTTATGATTCGGTCGTTACGGATTTTCAATATGCGATAAGTGATGCGGTTCTTCACTTAACTGACGCCGGTGTCCGCCATATTGGAATGATTTGCGGCACGGAGATGACCACAGACCGTCAGCGAGTCATTGAGGATCCGCGAAAAGCGCCGTTTCAGATGGCAATGGGCCAAGAATACAATGAAGCGTTCGTTACACAAGGCGATTATTCGCGTCAATCGGGTTACCAACAAATGAAAGCATTGATTGGTGACTTACAGGACCAATTGCCAGACGGGTTTATCATTACAAATGACGCCATGGCAGTTGGAGCGTTAAAAGCGTTGAACGAAGCTAACATCAGCGTGCCTGATCGTGTTCAACTGCTTACGTTTGATGACACATCGATTGCCAGTTATGCGATTCCAGGATTAACTGCGGTGCACGTCGCGACTAATCACATGGGTGAGGCGGCGGTTCAGTTAGCCCAGGAGATTGCTAAAGCCGATCATCCGATAGCAAAGAAGATTGTGTTGGGTACGCGGTTGGTTCAACGTGAAAGCACAAAATTTTGAACAGGACTAAAAGCAGGATCTAACACGGTTTGACTTTCATAGGTAACACAAATGCGATGTTTATGGGTGATTCCCATGAGCATCGCATTTTTTGCTAAATGAACGAATTTTTTTATCTCACGATTGCGGCAATTTTTCACCCACATGAACTTTTACGGTTGAAGAAGAATTGCCTGTTGCTGTTTCACTAAGATTCAAGTTGAAATGTTATGTTTTGGTCTACCTGGCGAGTGTAAAACGAAAGTAATAGACAGTTGCTATGACGGCGCTTACAATAAAAGTGTCTCAGTCACTTTAGACAAACCAGAAAATGAGGTATTTTTTATGAGTAAGAAAGTTGCAATTGTTACTGGTGGCGGTCAGGGTATCGGTGCTGGAATTGCTTTGCGATTAGCGCAGGATGGCTTGGCTGTTGTCGTCAATGGTCGAACTGAATCAAAACTAACTTCCGTTGTTGATAAAATCAAAGCGAACGGTGGCGAAGCCTCAGCATTTGCTGGCGACGTTCAATTCAAGAAAACCAATACAGATTTAGTTCAATTTGCTCTGGAAAAGTATGGACGCCTCGATTCTTTTGTTGCTAACGCTGGGATTGATTGGGTGGACACCATTGAAGATACCCCAGAAGAACAGGTTGACAATATTCTAAACATCAATCTCAAATCCCAAGTATGGGCTCTACAAACGGCACCAAAGGCATTACGTAAGAATGGCGATGCTGGCGGGTCCATTATCCTAGCTTCATCAATTGCTGGAATGCAGGGCTTTGAAATGCTGGGCCTGTACTCTTCAACAAAGTTTGCCACACGCGGACTAGTTCAGGCAGCAGCAAAAGAACTTGGCCCAGATAAGATTAGGGTTAACGCATACAATCCTGGTATTGTTCTAACACCGATGTGGGACGAAATTGATGCGCGTTTTGCAGAGCGTACTGGTGCGGCTATTGGAGAGACACGGCAAAAGTTTGTCGATTCAATTTTGCTTGGTCGTGGTGAGGAACCTGAGGATATTGCAAACTACGTATCCTTCTTAGTTTCTGATCAGGCCAACTATATTACTGGTCAATCCTTAGCAGTTGATGGTGGAATAATGTTCCAGTGATTAGTCCAAATTAATATACTGTGCAAAAATGAGCGGATCGAAACCTGTTCCGCTTTTTTGCTTGCAATTGGTAAACTTCAACCCGTCTAACATGCTTTTTATGAGTAATATGTGTACGCTAGAATAGGTGTGCAGAAGGCCGCCATCTTACTGAGCTGACCGGTTAACACATTTAGATTTACGGAAGGAATGACATTTAAGATATGAATAACGCATCATTTAAATACCCGGATCAGGCTGCTTATAAGCTGGTAACTGACCAGTTAGCAGCCAAAAATATTACCTACAAAGAGATTGCTGCGATTACGCAGGACATGCAACGCGACTATTTACCAGACGTTCCGCTCAGCGAGTTTGAAACGGAAACTGAGGATGTACTCCACAAACGCGAAGTGATGAACAACGTAATGGTGGCGCTTGAGTTGGATCGACTGGCAACTGAGAATCAACTGAAGGAACCGTTGGAATCGATTATCAGAAATGATGCCGGCGTGTTTGGTGTCGATGAGGGACTGGCGCTCAACATCGCAAATATCTATGGCACGATCGGTGTGACCAACTATGGCTATGTGGATAAGGTTAAAGAAGGCGTGATCAAACGGCTGGATGAAGAAAAAACCGACCAGGTCAATACCTTTATTGATGATATCATTGGTGCGATTGCAGCAGCGGTGGCTGCAAAAATGGCACACAAATACGCTTAGAGTTTGGTAAGAATTTGAACTTTTAGCAAACGGAAGAATCTTCTGCTAAGTCGCGTCACGCTTATGAAACAATCAAATGTAAGCGAATGAAAGCACTTGTGAAAACGATCCTAACGTTTGCAGGATTTGGTCGATTGTCATATAATTACATCTGTGTTAAACATATATTTTCCTTAAGGGAGGAAGTTCACCAATGACTGTTAAAATTGGTATCAACGGATTTGGCCGTATCGGTCGTTTAGCTTTAAAGCGGATCCACGAATTGAACACTAACGACATCGAAGTTGTTGCAATCAATGATTTGACTACACCTTCAATGTTGGCTTACTTACTCAAGTATGACTCCACTCATGGTAAGTTCCCTGGTGAAGTTAGTTCAACGGACAAGGGCATTGTCGTTGACGGTAAGGAAATCCCTGTATACGCAGAACGCGATGCAAAGAACATTCCTTGGGTTAAGAACGATGGTGTTGACTACGTGCTTGAATGTACTGGTTTCTACACTTCAGCAGAAAAGTCACAAGCCCACTTGGATGCCGGCGCAAAGCGTGTTCTGATCTCAGCACCTGCTGGTAAGATCACAACTGTTGTTCCTGGCGTTAACTTGGACGTTTTGAGCAACGACGACAAGATCGTTTCCGCTGGTTCATGCACGACTAACTGTCTTGCACCACTGGCTTACTTCATGAACGAAGAATTCGGTATCAAGGTTGGTACGATGACGACGGTTCACGCCTTCACATCAACGCAATCAATCCTTGATGGCCCTCGTGGTTCAAAGCCTCGTAACAACCGTACTGCTTCTGTTAACACGATTCCTCACTCAACTGGTGCTGCTAAGGCCCTTGGTTTGGTTATCCCAGAATTGAACGGCAAGTTACAAGGACACGCACAACGTGTTGCTGTTGTTGATGGTTCATTAACTGAATTAGTAACTGTTCTGGACAAGAAAGTTACTGCTGACGAAGTTAACGCAGCTATCAAGAAGCACACTGAAGGCAACGAAGCCTTTGGTTACAACGACGACGAAATCGTTTCAAGCGATATCATCGACGATTCACACGGTTCCGTATTTGACCCAACTCAAACGGAAGTTACAACTGCCGGTGACAGTCAATTAGTTAAGACTGTTGCTTGGTACGACAACGAATGGGGCTTCACTTGCAACATGATCCGTACGTTGTTGAAGTTCGCCATTTTGGAAGCTTAATTTAAATCATTACGTTTTTGATTAAATGTGGCAAAGGCGGGAGGAGGAAGACTCCGCCCGCCTTTTTCTTTGAATGATTTAGTGGAATGGTTCACAAATAGTCACGTTTGTTTTCAGAAAATTGGGCTGTGAGTGGCTTTTACCATTAAAAATCGTTAAAATATATGCGTACGCAAAAATCGTTGGGAGGAAACTACCTTGGCTAAATTAACTGTTTCTGATTTAGATTTAACTGGAAAAAAAGTTTTAATGCGTGTTGACTTTAATGTGCCGATTAAAAACGGCGTGATTGGTAACGACAACCGAATCGTGGCTGCATTACCTACGATTAACTATGTTCTGGATCACGGTGGCCGTGCCATCTTATTCAGTCACTTAGGTCGTGTTAAGACTGAAGAGGACAAAAAGGAATTATCCATGCGTCCTGTTGCAGAACGCTTGAGTAACTTATTGGGCAAACCTGTAACGTTTGTACCAACTACCCGTGGTCCACAACTTGAAGACGCCATCAACAACTTGAAAGACGGCGAAGTTCTGTTATTCGAAAACACCCGTTTTGAAGATTTGGATGGCAAGAAGGAATCTGGTAACAACCCTGAATTGGGTCAATACTGGGCTTCACTTGGCGACGTTTTCGTTAACGACGCCTTTGGTACTGCTCACCGTGAACATGCCTCAAACGTTGGTATCGCAACGGCCATGAAAGCAGCCGGCAAGTCAGTTGCTGCTGGTTTCTTAATGGAAAAGGAAATCAAGTTCTTAGGTAACGCTGTTGATAACCCTGTTCACCCATTCGTTGCTATCTTGGGTGGTGCTAAGGTTTCTGATAAGATCGGTGTTATCGACAACTTATTGAGCAAAGCTGACAAGGTTATCGTTGGTGGTGGGATGGCTTACACCTTCTTTGCTGCCCAAGGCCTATCAGTTGGTAACTCATTGCTTGAAAAGGACAAGATCGACACAGCCAAAGCAATCATTGAAAAGGCTGGCGACAAGCTTGTATTGCCAATCGACTCTGTTGTTGCTAAGGAATTCAAGAATGACTCACCTGCAGAAACTGTTGATGGTTCAATTCCTGATGGCTACATGGCTCTTGACATCGGTCCAAAGTCTGTTGAATTATTTGAAAACACTTTGCGTGATGCTAAGACTGTTGTTTGGAACGGACCAATGGGTGTCTTCGAAATGCCTAACTTTGCTAAGGGTACCTTAGCTGTTGGTAAGTTCTTGGGTGACTTGGATGCTACAACAATCGTTGGTGGTGGTGACTCAACTGCTGCCGTTCAACAATTGGGTGTTGCAGACAAATTGACTCACATCTCCACTGGTGGTGGTGCTTCCCTTGAATACCTTGAAGGTAAGACTTTACCTGGGATCGCAGCAATCAGCGACAAGTAATTTAATACCTTTCTACTTAACGCCCGCCAATCTGTTTCTTAACAGGTTGGCGGGCGTTTTTGTGTTTTGAGTGGTTAAGGACGCTTGCGGTTGTCAACATTGAAATGCGCCGTGGGACCGGTTCAAGCCTCCTGAAATTCGGAGTCTTTCACCTCGCCGTGAAGCCTCATGAGAACCTGAGTCTCCACGACCGTCCGTGCTGTAAATTCGGCACAAAACCACCGAATTAACACCACTTGCACGTCTTGATTTCAATGTTGACGCCCTCCAGCTCATAGTCATATAACCTTGAAAAGCCCAAGAAGTGGTCGAGCAACAAATTTAAATGTGTACTAATATATCTGTTGAAGGTCCTGGCGACTTATATGTGAGTGGAGATGACTGAAGACAGAGTTTCGTGTCGACAATACTTGATGGCGGGTTTTGCCATTTAGTATTGTGGGACGAGTTCTGAAACGTGGTTTTCGGTTCAGAATCGAGTTGAAGACCGTGTACTTCAGCGGGCTGAAACGTTCCCCACGAAACGGCGTCTTCGGTCATCGCAACGACAGGTCACTGCTTACCAAAGCAATCAGGCAAGGTGAAACTGGCTTTTTAGGATCGATTTCACTACAATGCATGTGTAGGAGAAAGAGTTGTGAGTGTTCGTTTGGCAACGAGTGCTTTGACAGATTAAAAGAGTAATGCTAAGACCCATTATGAAGAGGGGGCTAACCCATGCGGATTCCAATGATTGTTGGAAATTGGAAGATGAATAAGACTGCGGACTCAGTAGAATCGTTTGTAAATGGTATTAGAGGCAATTTGCCTAATGCGATGCAGTTAGAAACAGCTATTTGTGCACCTGCTTTGTTTTTAGAACAAATGGTTGATCAGACTCGCGACATGCCTTTAGAAGTTGGCGCGGAAAATTGTTACTTTGAGGACAATGGTCCGTTTACCGGTGAAACCAGTCCATATGCGTTAAGCAAAGCTGGCGTTGATTTTGTTATTTTAGGACATTCTGAGCGTCGGAAGATTTTCCGTGAAACCGACGAGATGATTAATTTAAAAGTTCAAGCCGTTTTTCGGAACCATATGCGACCGATTATCTGTTGTGATGAAACGATGGGGCAGCGAGAATCTAATGATGCTGTTCACTGGGTTGTTGCTCAGGTAATTGAGGCGTTAAAGGGCGTTGATGAGGAGCAGGCAGGAACTGCGATTATTGCGTATGAGCCAAGCTGGGCGATTGGTGTGGGTACACCGGCGTCACCTGATCAAATTGAGGAAGGCTGTTATCTGATTCGTCAAACGGTCGCAGACGTTTACGATGATGAAATTGCTGACGAAGTGCGAGTATTATATGGCGGTTCTGTTAAGCCTGCAAATATAAACACGATCATGCAGAAACAGGACGTCGATGGGGTTTTGGTCGGCAATGCTAGCCTCCAACCTGAATCATTTCTGGAACTTATTAGCAATGATCCTGGAAAATAATTGCTCATAATCTTGATAGTGAAACGCGTAACACATATAATGGTAGGGAAGTCATTGCGACTACATTTACCCATATAAGGAGAGAATAAGATGTCTATTATTACAGATATTTATGCACGCGAAGTTTTAGATTCACGCGGTAACCCAACTGTTGAAGTTGAATTGTACACAGAAAGTGGTGCAATGGGCCGTGGAATCGTTCCTTCAGGTGCCTCAACTGGTGAACACGAAGCTGTTGAATTACGTGACGGCGACAAGAGCCGGTTCCAAGGTAAGGGTGTTACTAAAGCGGTTGATAATGTAAACAACATCATCGCTAAGGAAATTGTTGGTTACGATGTTACTGACCAAGTTGCTATCGACCAAGCAATGATCAAGCTTGATGGTACACCAAACAAGGGTAAATTAGGCGCGAACGCCATCTTAGGTGTTTCATTAGCCGCTGCCCGTGCAGCTGCTGACGAACTTGAAGTTCCGCTTTACAACTACTTAGGTGGTTTCAATGCGCACGTTCTGCCAACACCAATGATGAACGTTATCAATGGTGGGAAGCATGCCAACAACAAGGTTGACTTCCAAGAATTCATGATTATGCCTGTCGGCGCGCCAACAATTAAAGAAGCCGTTCGTTACGGTTCAGAAACATTCCACGCTTTGAAGAGCATCTTAAACGACCGTGGTTACTCCACTGCCGTTGGTGACGAAGGTGGTTTTGCACCTGACTTGAAGAACAATGAAGAACCATTTGAAATTTTGGTTGAAGCTATCACTAAGGCTGGTTATGTACCTGGTAAGGACATTTCAATCGCCTTTGACTGTGCTGCATCAGAATTCTACAACACTGACACTAAGAAGTATGACTTGGTTGGTGACGGCAAGAGTTACACTGCCGAAGAATTCACTGACTTACTTGAAGGTATCGTTGACAAGTACCCAATCGTTTCCATCGAAGATCCTCTGGATGAAAACACTTGGGATGACTGGGCAACTTTAACTGCTAAGTTAGGTAAGAAAGTACAACTTGTTGGTGACGACTTGTTTGTTACTAACACTGACTACTTGGCTAAGGGTATCAAGATGGGCGTTGCTAACGCTATCTTAATCAAGTTGAACCAAATCGGTACTTTGACTGAAACTGTTGAAGCTATCGAAATGGCTAAAGAAGCTGGCTACACTGCCATCGTTTCTCACCGTTCTGGTGAAACCGAAGACACAACGATTGCTGACTTGGTTGTTGCTACAAACGCCGGCCAAATCAAGACTGGTTCAATGAGCCGGACTGAACGGATCGCTAAGTACAACCAGTTGATGCGGATTGAAGACCAATTAGGCACAACCGCTGAATACAAGGGCATCCACTCATTCTATAACTTGAGTGAACAAGCTCGTAATGCCATCATCAACAAGTAATTTCGTATTGAAATAGGTTGTTATGATAATAAAATTCCTCACTTTTCGAAGTGGGGATTTTTTTGTCGCCAAGTTTTGATAGATTATGAAATTCTAAAGATTCAAAAGAAAAGCTGAAATATACATGAAGTCATTAATGTGTTTACTTTGTTCACCTATACTGAATTTGAATGTTTTTGGCAACAATGAAACGGGGGAGCTACATGGCAACACAACGTGAGGTGGCAAAACGGCATGCGCTATTAGAACGAATGGCCGTTGTTTTTATGCGGGAAGGCTTTAGCCAGCTAACAATGAACGACCTGATTAAAGTAATGGGGGTTTCACGAAGAACGGCTTATAAATATTTCAGCTCGAAAGAAGACATTGTGCACGCTGTTGTTAAGTTGTACTTAGACTACATAGAGGACCTTGACATGCCTCAGCTTAATGGGGATGTGGCAAACTTTTTTCGTCAGTTTCAAATGCTGTTCGATCAATCTTTGACAATTTCACGAACAATTTCTGATGAATTCTTGGCTGACCTGAAGTCAGCAAATGATTCAGATTATCGCAATTTGCAAGATGCACTTAATCAGCAACAGCAGCAAGCAATTATTTACTTCGAGACCGGTGTAAAGCGCGGACTTTTTCGCACGTATCAGTGGGATGTTTTATTGTTGCAAGATCGCGTGATGGTGCGCGGCCTAATTGACCGTCACTTTTTGTTGCGCCATAGTTTGAATCTCACGAAGGTATTGACTGATTACTATAATTTAAAGAAGACGCAGTTGCTTTTACCTGAGCAGTTAAATGTAATTGATGATCAGCCTGTCCGGTTGATTATTGAATATTTTGTGAATGAGTATAATCGAACATTCTTATAAAAACTGTCCTAAAAAGAGAGATGATCATTTGAAGAAAAAAAGTAAACGCCGACTTTCGCACGATCTAACGCGGGTTGGAACTGTCATCACAGGTTTAGCAGTTGGATTAGTGGCGGGGCTTATTGTTAGTTTGTTTCGCCTGGCAATTGAGCATGGTCTTGATTTGGTGAAAATGGGTTATGCGGCGATGCATCACCAACCTTGGTTAATTGTACCGTGGCTTTTGGGCATGATTATTTTGGGCATTTTAGTGGGGCTACTGGTTAAGACCAGTCCACAAATTAGTGGGTCTGGGATTCCCCAAGTTGAGGGTCAATTGGCTGGGGAGTTTGACGAACCGTGGTGGCCAACACTCTGGAAAAAGTTTGTTGGTGGCATTGCAGCGATTGGTTCTGGTCTGATGTTGGGTCGGGAAGGTCCTTCGATTCAACTTGGGGCTGCTGTGGGGCAAGGCTACGCCACGCTTCGTGGCCATCAAGGGACTAATCGCCGGGTCGCAATCGCCAGTGGGGCAGCGGCAGGTTTGTCAGCGGCATTCAATGCACCGATTGCCAGTACACTATTTGTTTTGGAAGAAATTTATCATAATTTTTCACCGTTGGTTTGGCTGACATCGTTAACCAGTGCTGTTGTCGCAAACTTTGTGTCACTGGCATTTTTCGGACAAACGCCAGTTTTACATATTCCGTACTCCAGTGGACTACCATTACGTGATTACGGTCATTTGATCGTATTGGGCATTATTTTGGGCTTATTAGGACGGTTGTATCAAACCGTTTTGCTGCGTTTGCCAAGTTGGTACGCTAAGTTAAGACTGCCGCGTTATTTAGACGGCATTGTGGCACTGCTACTAACCGTTCCTGTTGGTTGGTGGTGGACGGCCAGTTTGGGCGGCGGTAATAGCGTTATTTTGGATTTGGCACGCATCCATCCAGGCATTTGGGTGCTCATCGGGCTGTTTGTGGTTCGGTTCGTATTCTCGATGGTGGCGTATGGCTCTGGATTACCCGGTGGGATCTTCTTACCGATTTTAACGTTAGGTGCCGTCATCGGTGCAATTTATGGCCGGGCGATGGTCATGATGGGCTTACTGCCTAGTATTTACGTGGTCAACTTAGTTATTTTTGCAATGGCAGGATATTTCGCCGGAATTGGGAAAGCACCATTCACGGCGATTCTCTTGATTACGGAAATGGTCGGGTCATTGCAACATTTGATGCCTTTAGCCGTGGTTTGTCTAGTTGCCTATATTACAGTAGATGTGTGCGGTGGCGCGCCGATTTATGAATCCTTATTGGGACGAATGTTGTCACCGACGGAGGAACGAGCTGCTGGTTTTACGGACCGAATTGAAGTACCTGTGTTCGATGGTTCGTTTTTAGTTGGCCATCAGGTACGGGAATTTAGATGGCCGACCAATGCTCTATTAATTGGTGTTCATCGTGGCGAACGGCAGATTATTCCGCACGGCGATACGATTTTGCGTGCCGGTGATACCTTGATTGTGGAAACACAACATGATAATCGTGCCTTTATTCGTGAACGAATTGCCGGGATGGCAGAGCAAATTAGTGTGCGTGGTGAAGACTGAGGAATTAACTGTTTGCATACGTCTAGTAGCATGCTCATACTAGCAATCCCCACCATTTTATGTTAAATTAGTTGAGACATACCGCGAAGTTTGAATGGGAGGAACCACTTTGTATAATTTTTTGTTAACTGCACTGATTGTGATCGCAATCTTAATCGTTATTGCAGTCATGATGCAACCCACGAAAACAGATGATGCATTAGGTGCCTTGTCTGGCGGCGGTGCAAACGACTTATTTGCTCAACAAAAGTCACGGGGCTTTGAAGGCTTTATGCAACGGGTTACAGTAATCCTTGGCATTTTGTTCTTTGCTATTGCCTTGGCGTTAGTGTACTTGTCCTCGCATAAGTAGGCTTGTTTTTTGACGACTAACGTTTACAAATTGGTGATGGCCTCGTGCCATCTTCATTGATGTATGACAAAGCTGGGCTTAGTCCCGGCTTTTTTTCATGCAATTTTTCAGTGAAAGGATGGAAAGAATGACAATTCATTTTCGTCAACCAGAACCACTGTTTATTGAGGCGGGTGCAAACGCAGTCTTGTTGCTGCATGCATACTCTGGCAGTAGCAATGACATGGGGATGATTGGGCGTGGCTTGGCGCGTGATGGTTATACAGTCTATGCCCCAATATTCGCCGGTCATGGCACCATGGAGCCCAAAGATATTATCACAAAGGGCGGCGTGGCCGCTTGGCTGAAGAACGCGCAAGATGCAGTGGCCTTTCTAAAAGCACACGGTTATCAACAGATTGCAGTCTTTGGTCTATCTATGGGCGGCTTGTTTGCCACGCGCTTATTGGAAATTGATAATACGTTAGTCGGTGGTGGGACGTTTGCATCGCCAGTTATTCGGGTTGGTCAAACGAATGTGCCACAAAGCTTTTTAAGTTTGAGCAACAAAATTTATTCACGTACACAAATGTCAACGGATGAAAAGCAACAAAGTCTCGACTGGTTAGCTCAGCACAATCCAGAACAGTTGAGCGACATTGAAGCCTTTGTCCAAACACAAGTGGCAGCAAATTTACAAATGATTAATAAGCCATTCTTTATCGCCCAGGGTGATGCGGATCAAATGATTGATCCTGGCAGTGGGGCGGCTTTTAATGAACGAATGGAGAGTTTAAATAAAGATGTCACGTTTAAGCTGTATCCGAACGCGGGCCATGTTTTAACAGTAAATAACGCGCATCACCAATTGCAAACAGACGTTGAAGCATTTCTTGAACGACTGTTTTAACCTAACGCGAAAGTAAAAATGAGGTAATTATGACAGAAAGCAATTTACAACAACAAATTTTGACGTTTTTAAACGCCAATCAGGAGGGCTCGTTTACAGCGGCCGAAATCGGCACTGCACTTAAACAACCAGAAGCTGAATTCACGCTAAGCGTGCAGGCACTTGCTGGGTTGGAACGTGCTGGCAAAGTGGCTGTTACGGATACCGGTAAGTGGGCCATTGTTAAAGTGGCAGCTGGGTTATCAGGAACTTTCCATGGTAACGACAAGGGGTTTGGTTTCGTCGCATATGATGATGAACAACCAGATGCTTACATCAATCCAGATCATACCAAGCATGCAATGACAGGTGACACGGTTGAGATGAAGATTTTACGCCCATCTAAACCGGGATCTGATCGTGGACCTGAAGGTGAAGTAACAAAAGTGACTGAGCGCCACTACACACAAATCGTTGGTGAGTTTAGGTCCAAACGTGACGCCAAGTTGCCTAGTGTTATTGGTGAAGTGCTCCTTAAAGATAAGAAACTCGGCAGTTATACGTTTGATGTACTCGACGGCGGTATTCATCCAGTTGATGGTGAAGTTGTCACGGCCGATGTTACCGGTTATCCAACGGATCTCAATCCACAGTTGTTAAGTGGTGTGGCCACGAAGGTGATTGGGAACGCCGACGAACCAGGTATCGATATTCTCCAAATCGTTTACGCTCATGATGTGCCTTCCGAATTTCCACAGGAAGTATTGGATGAAGCCAATGCAATTTCTGATACGGTGCAAGAAGCTGACAAGGCTGGTCGAGTTGATATTACTGATCAACCGTTAGTTACCATCGATAGTATTGAAAGTAAGGACTTGGATGACGCAGTCGTTGCGTGGAAACTGCCAAATGGTAACTATCATCTGGGCGTATCCATTGCCGACGTTAGTTACTACGTGAAGGAAGGTTCTGCGCTCGATAAAGAAGCTTACAAACGTGGAACTTCTGTTTATCTGACTGACCGCGTTATTCCAATGTTGCCAAAACGCTTATCAAACGGCATTTGTTCACTGAACGAGGGCGTTGAACGTTTATCAATGACCTGTGACATGGAAATTGATGGTACTGGTAAGGTCGTTAGCCATAAAATTTATCCTAGCTTGATGAAGAGTCATGCCCGGATGACTTATAAGGGCGTTAATAAGATTTTGGAAGCTCATGATGCCAAAACCATGGAACGTTATGACAGTCTTGTTGGCATGTTTGAAACGATGGCAGAATTACACAAGATTCTGGTTAAGAAACGTCACCAGCGTGGTGCAATTGACTTCGATGCTCCAGAAGCAAAGATCATTGTTGACACAGAAGGGCATCCGACCGACATTGAGTTACGTGAACGTGGCCTGGCAGAACGGATGATTGAATCCTTTATGCTGGCTGCTAATGAAACCGTGGCTGAACATTATGACCGGATGCATGTCCCATTCTTATACCGTGTCCATGAAACACCAGATGGTGATCGGGTAAAGAGTTTCTTTGATTTGTTGAATGTCTTTGGAATTAATGCCAAGGGTGATCCAAACAACCTGAAACCGAAGATGTTACAGTCTGTGTTGAAGGAAGTTGCCGGAACACCTGAAGAGCAGATGGTTCAAACCATGATGCTTCGTTCCATGAAGCAGGCAAAATATTCAGATCAGCCGCTAGGACACTTTGGTCTTGGTGCTGAATACTACACACACTTCACGTCACCAATTCGTCGTTATCCAGATGACATGGTTCACCGGATGATTCGCTGGTATGCAGCAAACGGTGATAGTGATGCTGCTAAGGCAAAATACGCAGATAAGCTACCACAGATTGCCCAAGATACTTCTGAACGCGAGCGTCGTTCAATCGATACTGAGCGGGCTACCGATGACATGAAGAAGGCCGAATACATGGCTGATCACGTTGGCGAGGATTTTGATGCGGTTGTCAGCTCTGTTCTGAAATTTGGGATGTTTGTGGAATTGCCAAACACGGTTGAAGGACTTATTCACATTTCTAACATGAAGGATGACTTTTACGATTACGATGAAAGTCATTTAGCCCTGATTGGTGAACGGCATCATCACATCTTCCAAATTGGCCAGCCAATCAAGGTTCATTTGGAAAAGGTCGATAAGGATGCTGCCGCAGTGGACTTTACCATCGTGGACCCACGGACTGCGCCAACGACAGACATCCGTGTGGCCCATGATAATCATGGCAATGGCGGCCGTCGTGGAAACGATAACCGTGGTAACCGTAACTTCCATAACAATGCCAAACGTGATGAGAAGAATGGTGGCAAGAAATTTAACCACTATCAAAGTAATCGCAATAAGGCTGGTCGTAGTGGTAAAACCAATTTTCACGGTGACCGGAAAAAGTAAGTTTAAGACCAAAATGCTGAACGAAAGGCAGGCGTGAACATGGCCAAACGAAAACAAACTGGCAACGACGCGCTGGCAAATAATCGTAAGGCGCGTCATGAATATTCGATTCTCGACACATATGAAGCTGGTATTTCACTAACCGGGACGGAAATTAAATCCGTTCGGGCGGCCCGAATCACGATTGGTGACGGGTTTGTGTCGATCAAAGATGGGGAAGCTTACCTCATGAATGTCAATATTGCCGAGTTTACGCAGGGAAATCGTTTCAACCACGATCCGTTGCGTACACGAAAGCTATTGCTACATCAAAAAGAAATTAGTAAGTTACAGTCGGCAGTGTCCCAAAAAGGGATGACCATTGTGCCATTAAAGGTTTACATCAAGCATGGTTTTGCGAAGGTGCTGATTGGTGTGGCACAAGGAAAGCATTCTTATGACAAACGTGAGACATTGAAGAAACGCGACCAACAACGTGATATCGATCGTGCATTGTCGCGCCGCCGATAATCACTTTTGTAGGGTCTTTACTGCCGCTTACGGTTGTCAACAATGACACGCTCGCTGTGGGACCGGTTCATGCCTCCTAAAATTCGGAGTCTTTCACCTCGTCGCCAAGACTCGTGAAAAGCCGAGTCTTGGCGACCGTCCGTAACCTAAATTCGAGTAAACCACTCGAATTAACGTTACCTGCACTGCTCGGTATCACTGTTGACGCCCTTCAGTTACTGTAGAGTGTTTGGTTCGCATCGATTGTGATTGCGGGCCGCAGATCAAATAACGATAGCTATTGAGTGGAGTTGACTAGAAATAGAGTTCCGTGTCGGCCACACTTGGCGGCAGGAATTTGGCCGCTTAGTGTGGCGGGATGAATTATGAGACGTGTTCTTCGGCTCATAATCAAGGATGAAAACCGCGATTTGTGCGGGTTGAATCCGGTCCTCAGGGAACGGCGTTTCTGGTCGACGTAACGGCAGAAGAGACAGTGAATAATGAACAAAAAATGTAAGAGAAAACGATTCTGCGCTAATTGCAGGATCTTTTTTTGTGTACTTTTAGGAATTTAAAAGAGATCACAAAAAAGACTCATCCGAAGATGAGTCTTAAATCAGAACATAGTTAGATTAACAGTTGATTACCAACCGCGGTATGCAGCCCAGTGGGAAGCAGCAGCTGACCATGAACCGTAACGTGAAACAGCGTAAGCAGATGCAACACGTTCTTGGTTAGCAGCAGAGTAGTCACCGTTCAACTTGTCAGCACTCAATTGGTATTTACCAATGTACTGACCGTTACGAGCGCTGTAACTACCACCAGATTCACCGGCAGCGATATAAGCCATGGCAGCTTCGTCAGATGATGAAGCTGTTGAAGTTGAGGCAGCCTGTGTGTTTTGTGTGGTTGAAGCTTGTGTAGTTTGAGCTTGTTGAACAGGGGCAGTCTGTTGTGCAGGAGCAGCTTGCGTAGTTGTTTGAGCTACTGGAGCTTGTGTCTTAGCAACAGGCTGTGTTTGTGCAACTGGTGCAGCTTGTTGAACAGGGGCTGCAGCTTGTGTTGTCGTAGTTGTTGTAGTGTTGGAAGTGCCGTCAGGGATAATCAAGTTTTGACCAACGTAGATTAAGTCTCCCTGGTTTTGCAACTGGTTAGCGTTGATGATTGCATCAATGCTTGTGTTGTTGGCATATGCCAATGCGGAAACAGTGTCTCCGCTCTTAACAGTAACGTTTGAGTCTGCGTTTGCGGCAACAGTTCCAGCGGCTAATAAAGCACCGGCGCTTAAAGTAGTTAACAAAATTTGTTTGATCTTCATGTAGAAATTTTCACTCCTATATTGTGTATGGCGTCGCATCTTAATTGGCGACGCGCTTGGCAACCCCTCACGAGGATTCGTGGCTGGGGTGTTGTTCTCTTCCAAACAACGATGCCTACTATACATGGTGTAAATAACAACGAAATACCGTAGACATTACAAAATCAGAGCGTTTTGTCACATAAAGATGCTTTTGAAATATTTTGTAACATGATAATGTTTATAACTCGAAAATTATTGAAGTGTTGCCGAACTGACGGCAATGAGCATGATTACAAACATGTAACTATCCCTCAAAACGTTGATTTAACGGCATTTGTCGCACATAAAAACGCCGTGAATCATCAAATAACGATAATCACAGCGAATTTCTTTACTAATTTATTCCTTTTCTCGATATTCGGGCCCAAGCGTTTTTGGTTCTTGCCCCAAACGAAGGGGCTGATTATGAACGAGGCGCCGCCGCCCATTTTGTTTGGACCAACGATCCATGATTGCCGCAATCAGCAAGCAGACAGGTTCGGCCGAATGGTTAGCCACACTGAGTTGATCATAACCACCGTCTGAACCGTCAACTGGGCGCATACTGGCAATAATATGGGTGCCATGGTAGATCTTGTATTTTCCAGACATGAGGTTACCTATAACGACCCAGTTAAGACCGTGAATATAAATAACCTCGCGCCAAAAACCAAATGTGCGTCGAACCGAGCCAACTTCTTTACCATTAAAGTAAATGGCAAACTTTGGCATAATGCCTAAAGAGAGTTGTTTTGCTTCCGCCAGAGCTTCACCTGAGGCAGAAGAAGCAATTAATTGTGCCCGTGACCAGCCGAACTGACCGGAGATTAGGTAGAGTGTTTGTCGATGAACATCTAATACGGGGCGGACACCGTTTAAAACGCCCGGGGTTTGTCTAATGTATAACTGACGCATGATTAGTCTCCATTATAAGGACGAGTGATTTAGTAAACTGTTGTCTACGTTTGATTGTAACACGGTCCATGCTCTGAACCGCGGGAAACTCGTTGTTTCTCTCGACTATCTTTTAGATTGATGAAGACAGTTAGTTGATAATGTATTTTACGCTAGAGGTCTGCTACAATAAACGTTGAGGTGCAGGGAATGAAACCGTTTATTCATAATGACTGGTGGGATATTTTACAGCCTGAATTTGAACAGGCTTACTACCAAGAATTACACAACTTTTTGAAGCAGGAATATCGCACGCAAACAATTTATCCTGATATGAACCACATCTTCACGGCTTTCGAATGGACGCCGTTTCAAGATGTTAAAGTGGTTATTTTAGGACAGGATCCGTATCATGGACCGCATCAGGCGTTTGGTCTGAGCTTTGCTGTGATGCCGGGTGTGCAAGTGCCACCGTCGCTTCAAAATATTTATAAGGAATTGCAGGATGACTTGGGGATTGCGCCAGTGAATCACGGTTTTCTAAAATCATGGGCTCAGCAGGGCGTGTTATTACTCAACTCCGTTCTGACGGTTCGAGATGGCAGGGCATTCTCTCATGCTGGTAAAGGCTGGGAACGCCTGACCGATACGGCAATCAGACGATTGTCAGAACGTGAGACTCCGGTTGTCTTCATTCTTTGGGGTCGAGCTGCTCGAGACAAGATTAAACTGATTGATACGCATACTAACATTGTGTTGCAGTCAGCACATCCGAGTCCACTCTCTGCATATCGTGGCTTTTTTGGTTCCAAACCGTTTTCGAAAACAAATGAGGCGTTGGTTGCGATGGGGGAAGCCCCCATTAATTGGCAGCTACCAGCTTCGGTTTCGATGGCGGATTTAAAAAATGGGTAATTAGACTAAATTATTGGAGGAATCACGCATGGATTTATTTGATAGTTTAAAGGATAAAATTGGTGGTCAAGACAAAACCATTGTCTTTCCAGAAGGTCAGGACCCGCGGATCTTGGGTGCTGCGATTCGGTTGGCCAAGGATGGCTTGGTAAAGCCAATTATTTTGGGACACGAGGCCGATATTGAAAAGACCGCAGCTGACAACAATTTGGATGCCAGCGGCGTATTATTGATTGACCCAGAAACGTATCCTGAAGATAAGAAGAAGGACATGCTTGATGCCCTCACTGAACGTCGTGCTGGTAAGAACACGCGCGAACAGTTGGCAGATTGGTTAAAGGATGTTAACTACTTTGGCACGATGTTGGTTTACATGGACCAAGCTGATGGGATGGTTTCTGGTGCTGTTCACCCAACTGGCGATACGGTTCGCCCAGCACTTCAAATCATTAAAACCAAGCCAGGTGTCAAACGAATTTCTGGTGCGTTTGTGATGCAAAAGGGTGACGAACGTTATGTTTTTGCCGATTGTGCTATTAATATCGAATTAGACGCTGCTGGCATGGCTGAAGTTGCTATTGAATCGGCCCACACGGCGAAGGTTTTTGATATCGATCCAAAGGTTGCTATGTTGAGCTTTTCAACCAAGGGTTCCGCTAAGGGCGACATGGTGACTAAGGTTCAAGAAGCTACTAAGTTAGCTAACGAACAGGCGCCTGATTTAGCACTGGATGGTGAATTACAATTCGATGCTGCGTTTGTACCAACGGTCGGCGCGGCCAAAGCACCTGGCTCAAAAGTTGCTGGTCACGCAAATGTGTTTGTCTTCCCTGAATTACAATCTGGTAATATTGGCTACAAGATTGCTCAACGCTTTGGTGGGTTTGAAGCAATCGGCCCAATCCTACAGGGGTTGAACAAACCGGTATCTGATCTTTCTCGTGGCTGTAACGAAGAAGATGTTTATAAGGTTGCAATCATCACAGCCGCACAATCCGTTAAGTAGTTAGATAATGTCACAATTAATCGCGATTCCACTTGTTTTGGGATGGCGATTTTTATTCAAAGAATGACGCGTTAAGCACGTTTGAGGAGTGGATCACACATGTTTTCAATCACCACGAAGACTGACGAAGAAACACAGGCTATTGGGCGACATCTTGCAGAGCTGGTGTCTGCGGGCGATGTTATTTTATTGGATGGCGATCTTGGTGCTGGTAAGACGACCCTGACTAAGGGATTAGCGGCCGGTTTAGGCATCCACAGGTATGTTAAAAGCCCTACGTTTACCATCATTCGTGAGTATAAAGAAGGCCGTTTGCCACTGTATCACATGGATGTATACCGACTGGAAAATGGCGGTGGTGATGATTTGGGCCTCGATGAATATTTTAACGGGCAAGGTGTCAGTGTCGTTGAGTGGTCACAGTTTGTTAAGGGTGAGTTGCCGGCCGACCGGTTAACAATTCATTTACACCGTGATGAAAGTAATATTGATCGACGCACCCTAACGTTTGACCCACAAGGTGAACACTATCAAAAAATGACTGATAAATTGGAGGCACAATACGATGAGTGAACCAACTGTAGACATTCGGCCTGTTACTGAAAATGATGCAGCAGACCTGCTAACCTTATTGGAAGATTTAAAAAAAGAATCTACCACATTCACTGCTGATCCTGCCTTGGCACATTTGTCTGTTGAAGAGGAAGCCGCTCAATTACGGGTGATGATCAGTTCACCACAAAATCATCTGATGGTAGCAGATTATGGGGGTCAGTTGATTGGCGTTGCCAGTATCATTGCTAAAAATGAAACCGTTGGCGAAATCGGAGTAGCCATTCTAAAGTCGTATTGGAATGAGGGGCTCGGGTCAGCCCTCATGGAAGAAATGCTTTATTGGGCAAAAACGGCCAGTTCGCTAACGAATATCGTTTTAACAGTGCAGTTGGAGAATACGTATGCCAAACGGCTATATCGCAATTTAGGGTTTAAGGTCACTCATTCTGATTCTGTTGTGAATGCTGTCGGGGATGAGGTGCCTGCCCAGGAAATGACGTTAACGGTTCATCATGGGTATCAGGCGTAGGTCGTGCATAAATGTCACTGAGGTCAGGGTTAATCGACAATGTTGTAAGTATTAATTCTGTCAAAATGCACTAGCAAAAATAAAAATCGTTTCGCCATCAGATGTAAATCTGTGGCGAAACGATTTTTATTGTCGATGGTAGGTTACGGGAATCAAGATAAGTTATTGTAATTTTACAAATGGCTTGATCGCTGAAGCACCAAACTGTTGATCTTGGTAGATTAAAATATTGGCGCAAGCTAAACTATCATCTAGCGCATTGTGATGGTGTTCCAAATTGACATGAAGCCGTTCACTGACAGTATTAAGTTTGTGGTTTGGAAATTCTGGGAAAAAGCGACGGCTTGTTTTGACCGTGTCTAAGGTCAAGTAGTGGACTGGTGCCAGATCATAGTGAGCTAACGTGCTTTTCAATACGCCATTATCAAATGGGGCATTGTGAGCCACGACAAGTTGGTTATTTGTATAAAACTGATTAATGTGTGGCCAGATTTCTGGGAAGGTTGGCGCGTCCGCGACATCACTAGCATGGATGCCATGAATCTGCGTGTTACGCCAAGAGAATTCTGTGTCGGGTTTAATCAGCGTATAAAATTCATCGACGACCTTGTTTTGTCTGACGATGGTTAGTGCCAATGAACACGCACTGTGGCGTTTGGCACTAGCAGTTTCAAAATCCATTGCGACAAAATTCACGACGCTGTGACCTCCTTAATCATTGGGTAACGTTAAACTTAAATTATTATGTCAGTCTAAGGCCTTCACGTTTAAATGTAAAGAAATCTGTTAACGGGTTCAGGCAAGGGGCTGATTAACGAACTAGGATCAGTCCAACGCTTCTGTTTCTAAGGCAACTGGACAGTGATCAGAGCCAAGCACATCATTAAGGATTTTAGCATCGGTGACTTTAGCCATCAAAGGCGTTGATACAACGAAGTAGTCAATTCGCCATCCGGCGTTATTTTTACGAGCGTTAAAACGATAACTCCACCATGAATATTGGCCGGTTAGGTCGGGATAGAAGTGCCGGAAGCTATCCGTAAATCCGGTACCCAGTAAAGCCGTGAAGTTGTCACGTTCGGTGTCTGTAAAGCCAGCATGCTGACGGTTGGTCTTAGGATTCTTGAGATCGATTTCCTCATGGGCGACGTTTAAATCGCCGCAGAAAATGACGGGTTTCTTAGTCGCTAATTCATTTACATAAGCGGAAAAGGCTGCGTCCCAGCCGTCACGGTAGTCTAACCGCTTAAGCTCTTGACCAGAGTTAGGTGTGTAACTCGTGAGCAGGTAGTACGTTTGGTATTCCAACGTAATCACGCGACCTTCGTGATCGTATTCATCGACGCCAATGCCGTAGGTGACGTTCACCGGTTCATGTTTGGTAAAGATGGCTGTGCCTGAGTAGCCTGGACGATCGGCATAATTCCAGTACTGATGGTAGCCGGGCAGGTTGACCGTCGCTTGACCCTCATGCATCTTGGTTTCTTGAATACAAATAGCATCGGCGTCTAACTCCATCGCCGTTTGTTCAAAGCCCTTTTTTAAAACTGCTCGTAATCCGTTAACATTCCATGATACAAATTTCATGATGCTATCCTCCAAGAATTTTGTGTGAGCGGCGTTGTCCACCGGTGGTCGCGCTATGTAGTTTAACAAGTTGATTTTACCACAGCCGTAAAAAATGAAGTCTTTAATAAGGAAAACTGGTTTGAACTCAAATCGTGGTAGAATAGGACGAGGTTTACGGGCACCAGCTAATTGTGGCAACAAGCCACTTTATTGCAAAGTGAAACCGAAACGGTTAATTAATGAAGAAAGTAAATGGGTGACATCATGCAACAGGTTGATTTAAAAACTGTTTTTGCGTCCAGCAAGGTGATGCAAAACGAACCATTGGGGAATTACACAAATACGAAAACCGGCGGGCCAGCTGACTGGCTCGCATTTCCTGAGTCGCGCGCTGAAGTGGCAAAGTTTGTCGATTTTGCCAGACTTCACGAGATGCCAGTAACGGTCATCGGCAATGCTAGTAACTTGATTGTTCGTGATGGTGGCATTCGTGGGTTGGTACTTATTCTGACCCAAATGAAGACGATTACTGTGACGGGTAACACGGTCACTGCTGATGCTGGTGCAGCGTTAATTGATGCGACTGAGGTTGCTTATCAAAATCACCTGACTGGTTTTGAGTTTGCAGCTGGCATTCCCGGCAGTGTTGGTGGAGCAGTTTTCATGAACGCCGGCGCATATGGTGGGGAAGTCAAAGACATTGTTAGCTCTGTTGATGTGTTGACACGTGCTGGTGAGTTCGTGACATATCCTGCTGAAGAGATGGCGTTTGGTTATCGACACAGTCTGGTTCAAACGACCGGTGATATTGTTGTCGGTGCTAGTTTTACCTTAGTACCAGGCGAAGCAACGACAATTCGGGCAAAAATGGACGATTTGAATGCACGGCGGGCCGCCAAACAGCCGCTGGAATTGCCTTCCTGCGGTTCTGTGTTCAAACGACCAGAGGGTTACTTTGCTGGCAAATTGATTACGGACAGCGAATTACGCGGCTATACATCTGGTGGTGCGCAGGTCTCAACCAAGCACGCTGGTTTCATCGTGAATGTTGGTGAAGCGACGGCCACGGATTACCTAGCAGTTATTCACCATGTTCAAGAAACGGTCTATGCCAAGTTCGGTGTACATCTTGAAACAGAAGTTAGGATCATTGGTGACAACTAAATGTTTGCTGTCGGCTGAGCGTATTAACGTACTTGCTGGCTTATTGAAACAGTTAATTAAACAAAGGTGAGTTTTCAAACTTTAAATAACATTATTTTATCTGCTGACGCAGGCCAATCTGATTGGTCATGCGTCAATTTTTTTGTATGATAGAAGTAGATGCATGTTGAGCGTGGTGCCAATACGTGGCCACAGGAAGGGAGACAACAACTTGAATATTATTGAAGCGGTGATCATTCTTGTCCTGCTAGTGCTGCTGTCAAACGTACTGGGACACTACTTGGAGGCCATTCCGGTCAGCTTGATTCAAGTGACCTTGGGACTATTATGGTCCGTTATTTTTCACATTACGATTCCACTCGAAACTGATTGGTTCCTATTATTATTTATCGCGCCACTACTATTTAATGATGGGCGGCGTTTTCCAAAAAGTGAGTTGTGGACATTGCGGGGGCCAATTTTGGCAAACGCAGTCTTACTTGTGTTCTTAACCACATTACTAGGCGGCTGGTTATTTCACTTGCTCATTCCCGGCTTGCCGTTATCCGTGGGATTTGCGTTGGCCGCTATTTTGTCACCCACGGATCCCGTAGCGGTAACATCTATTGCTGAGCAGGTGAGTTTACCGTCCGCAATTATTCATCTGGTCAGTGGCGAAAGTTTGATCAATGATGCCAGCGGTCTGATTGGATTTAAATATGCGTTAGCAGCGGCCGTGACTGGAACCTTTTCACTGTGGTCTGCTGCTGGCGACTTCCTTTACACCAGTATTGCCGGTTTTGTGGTCGGCTTTGTCGTGATGACAGGACTACAAATGTTGCGGGAGGTGTTGAGGCGCTCGGGAATCAATGACCCAGTGTTTAACACAGTGTTACAGCTAGTGGGGCCTTTTGTGATCTATCTCGGCGCAGAGGCGATTTATGCTTCTGGCGTTATTGCCGTTGTCACGGCTGGTGTTTTAGCCCATGTTTCAGAAAACCGAATTGTTGAGGATTTACCGGAACAACGGCTTTTGATTGAGCGGACATGGGATATTGTGGTGTACGTGTTAAACGGGATTGTGTTCATTATCCTTGGGGATGAGTTGCCTAGCGCGACGAAGGCAACAATTGCTGATCCGGCAACAGGAACGTGGCGTGCAATCGGCTATGTCGTTGTGATTTGGCTCATCCTTTTTATCCTGCGAGCTGTTTGGATTTATGTTTATGGTACATTGAGTCGTTTAAGCAAAAACTGGCGTATTGAACATAAGAATACGGAGCCAGTTACGGTTAAAACAGCGATTGTTTCTGGTTTAACAGGTGTTCGTGGTGCAATTACGTTAGCGGGTGTGTTGACGATTCCGGCGACCATTAGTAATGGAGATGCATTTCCGGAACGGTCATTAATTTTGTTTGTCGCTGCTGGTGTTATTGTGCTGAGTTTGGTCATCGCGGCAGTGACATTGCCATTGATCAGTCGGCGTGGGGCCATGCTGTTGACCCGAGGTAGTCAGGTTGACACTTTGGAAGAATTGACTGCGCAAGAAGAGGCCGACGATGGCGAAACGGTGCCGTTAATGTCGGTAGATGAGGCAAAAACATACCTTTCTAAAACGGCAGTTAGAGTGCTGGAGTCACTGCGACGGCCTGAAAATCAACGGGCTGCGTATGACTTGATTCTCGATTATCAATTTATTATTCGACGGTTACAGATGCGAACGCAGCCTTCCGAAGATGTGAAAATAATGATCGATTTTGAAGTTGATATTCGTCGAATTGCTTTGCAAGGTGAGTTGAAACGGCTACAAGAGTTACATGATGCTGGCTTAGTCAATATTTGGAATTTTCGTTATTACCGTCGCCAAATCAAGTGGCGGTTACGTAATGTGGATGCCCATCAGCGACGGGAAGCCTTACCCGCTTGGCGAACAGCTAGGCGTTTGATTCGACACGGTTTACGGCGTCTACGAATTTTAATGACCGGCAATGATATGGTTACCTTTCGCCAGCAGCGTCAGTTAGTTGAAACGGAAACTGCCAAGGCAGCGATTGCCCTGTTATCACGTTTCTTTAAAGTCCATAACGCCAAGAAAAACGCACAGCAACGACAAAGTGTGTACCATTTGATTGTCCACTACCGCTACCGGATTGAACGGCGTCATCCTGTGACAAATGGCAGTGCTCGACAGCTCCAGTATGAAACTAATTTACGGGACTTGCGGGTGCGTGCGCTCGCAGCCGAACGTTCAGCGGTGACAGAATTGTTGGATGCTGGGCGGATCAATGCTGTAATGGCAGCTAACTTGCGCCAATACGTTAACTACTCGGAAAATGTGTTGATGCTTGGTGAAGATTTGCAAACGGAGGCAACAAGCTAGTGGATTGGTTTGCATGATGGTAAATCTGCTATACTTAAATGAGCGATTTGTCGCGTAATGCGAAGATTGCACGCCAATATTTGGCGATTTTAGGAGGAGTGTTATGTTACTTAATCCTAGCAACTGGTTCACCTGGACGGCCGCAGCACGTTTGCTCGACATTCTAGTGATTTGGTTTGTTATTTATGAGCTGATTATGCTATTACGAGGCACGCGAGCAGTGACGTTGTTCCGCGGCATCCTTGTGATTATCATTATTAAGATTGCTAGTTGGTATCTGGGCTTAGAGACAGTTTCCTGGGTCATGGACCAGATCATTAACTGGGGGGTTATTGCCCTAGTGATCATCTTCCAACCGGAAATTCGGCAAGGACTTGAGCGTTTGGGCCGCGGCTCATTCATTCAACGAGGCCGGACGGCTCATGACGACGAAGAAAAGTTAATTGATGCGTTGGATAGGGCCATTCAATATATGAGCAAACGCCGAATCGGGGCGCTAATCTCTATTCAAATGGAAACTGGTTTGGAAGAGTACATTGAAACTGGGATTGATTTGGATGCGGACGTGACCGGCGAGCTATTGATCAACATTTTCATCCCCAACACACCATTGCATGACGGCGCCGTTATCATTAAGGATAATCGAATTGCGTCTGCTACCGCATATTTGCCGTTATCAGATAGTAATTTGATTCCTAAAGAGTTAGGGACACGTCATCGTGCTGCTGTGGGGATTAGCGAGGTAACGGATGCGTTGACCATTGTTGTTTCTGAGGAAACTGGCGAAGTGATGTTTACGCGGAATAATGAAATGATGCGTAATTTGACTCAGGAAGACTATTTAAATTACCTTCGCAAACAATTGATCCCGGCAGAGCCAGAACGTCACAATTGGTTCTTGGACATTGTTAACCGAATTTTTAGGGGAGGTGGCCATAAATGAAAAAGTTTAATCGCTTTCTCAATAGCACGCTCTTCTACCGTTTATCAGCGTTAGTTTTGGCCATTTTCTTAGTTGTTTACGTGACCGGTTCAACAGGCAACGACACCCGTTTAGCACGTCAGGACAATCCTAGTAGGGTATCTTCACTGACTTCGACCAAAACGAAAACAGTGTCGATGCCACTGCAACTAAATATCAATTCAAATAAATACTTTGTAACAGGTTATCCAGAACGAGTTAAAGTTAAAATCACAGGACCGGCTGCATTAGTCACGGCAACGACGAACACGCAGAACTTTAGCATTAATGCAGACTTGTCAAAGCTGTCAATGGGTAAACACAAGGTGACGTTGAAGGCCGATGGACTCAACAAAGAATTAACCTATCAAATTGAGCCGAAGACAATCAATGTCACGATTGCCCATCGTGAAACGATTACAATGCCTGTCCACGTGAAGTATGACGCCAACAGTTTGGCAAGCGGCTATCAGGTTGGCACGCCAACAACGTCAGTTAATAGCGTTACGGTAACCGGTGCGACGTCTGAAGTTGAACAGGTAGCCCAAGTGGTTGCGCCAATTAATTTGACTAAGAATAGTACATCAACTTTAACGGCGACTGTTCAGTTGGAGGCTCAAGATGCTAATGGCCATACAGTTAACGTGGTGATGACACCTTCAACGGCTAGTGTGACCGTGCCAATTACATCCAACGAAAGTTCTAAGAAGGTTAAGGTTAATTACGAGCCGAAGAATGCTGAGGATGGTAAGAGTTATTCGATCACCGGTGACGTTGATAGTTTGACCGCATACGGCACAAAGAGTGCGATTAGCAAATTAAAGAGTAGTATAGTAGCTAACGTAGATGTTTCTGGTCTGCCAATTGGAACGACCAAGCAACAAGTTAATCTAACACCTTCTGCCAGTGGCATTAGAAGCTATTCTGAGACGACTGCCAATGTCACGATTAAAGTGACATCCAGTAACGCAGATAGTAATGGGGTTCAGCATGGCGATTCGTCAACAAGTTCCTCTGATGAATCATCTAGTGAAGCGGCTGGTAGCAGTGAAACGTCTTCTAGTAGTGGTGATACAAATAGCTCGGCGAGTAGCAGCGAAACGGGCAGTAGCACAAGTGCGTCCAGTAGTTCAGCTGCCAGTAGCAACTAGTTAGTAAATAAACAAGTCTTTAGGGACAATCGACGAAGTGAGGAAGAAACAAATGAAATATTTTGGAACAGATGGTGTACGAGGCATTGCAAATCAGAATTTGAGTCCTGAACTTGCATTCCGACTTGGCCGTGCCGGCGGGTACGTGTTAACGGAGCACGCCGATGAAGATCATCAACCACAGGTTTTGGTGGCGCATGATACGCGTATTTCGGGTCAAATGTTGGAAGAAGCACTGATTGCAGGGCTCCTGTCAGTTGGGATTGAAGTACTTAAGCTCGGTGTTATTACAACTCCTGGAGTAGCCTATCTTGTCCGGGTACAACAAGCGGATGCTGGTGTCATGATTACGGCGTCTCACAATCCAGTTGCAGATAACGGAATTAAGTTCTTTGGTGGAGATGGGTTTAAACTATCTGATTCTTTGGAAGAAGAAATCGAAACCCTTTTGGATGCGCCTAAAGATGAATTACCACGTCCGTCGGCAGAAGGACTAGGGACCGTTGAAGACTATCAAGAAGGTGCTGCCAAATACACGCAATTCTTGGAGCAAACGATTCCTGATCAACTAAATGGTTTGCACATTGCCGTGGATGCGGCCAACGGTGCTACCAGTAAATTGGTGTCACGTTTGTTTGCAGATGTAGACACTGATTTTGACACGATGGCTACGAATCCTAATGGGTTGAACATTAATGATGGCGTTGGTTCCACTCACCCTGAGGCACTACAACAGTTCGTTGTTGAGAAAGGTGCCACTATGGGTGTTGCGTTCGATGGTGATGGTGATCGCTGTATTGCCGTAGATGAAAATGGTGACATCGTTAATGGTGATAAGATCATGTTCATCTGTGGTAAATATATGCATGAACATGGTCGTCTTAAGAAAGACACGGTGGTTACCACTGTGATGAGTAACCTTGGCCTTTATAAGGCTCTGGAAGGCAATGAAATGCACAGCGTGCAAACGCAAGTCGGTGACCGATACGTGGTTGAAAAGATGTTAGCGGATGGCTATAACGTCGGTGGAGAACAGTCTGGACATGTTGTTTTCTTGGACTTCAATACAACCGGTGATGGCATGTTAACTGCTTTACAACTTATGTACATTGTTCAAACGACTGGTAAAAAGTTGTCCGAACTGGCCAGTGAAGTAACGACATATCCTCAAAAGTTGGTTAATGTAAAAGTTGCTGATAAAAAGGCGGCTTTGGAAAATGACCAGATTCAGGCGATCATTAAAAAGGTCGAAACTGAAATGAATGGTGATGGACGTGTGTTGGTTCGTCCAAGTGGCACTGAGCCATTGTTGCGGGTGATGGCTGAGGCACCAACTCAGGAAGTTGTTGACGGTTATGTCGATGAAATCGCTGACGTTGTGCGTCAAGAAGTCGGTATTGAATAGCGGCAACGCATACTGAAGGCTGATTATTTTGTTGGCGGATGAGCATAAGCAATGAACGCGATAATTTAAGCTGTGTTTCCATTTCTGGAGGCACGGCTTTTTGTTTGCGGTTTGATATATGACGTTAATGTAGTCAAATACGAATTCAGCATGTTGAGTCGATATTAGCCGTGCTTGTTGGCTTTGTCTTTAATGTTCCTTTTTAGAGAAAATTAAAGTTTGGTAATCATATAGACCACTAAAGACAAAAGGTTGACGTATTGTGCCTAAAAACGTTATTATAATACTGCTTTCAAAAAAGAAAACGTATTATAATAGTCTATACCAATTTGAAAAGGATGAACGTTATGTGTGGAATTGTTGGAGTGACAGGAAACGAAAATGCGGTTGAAATGTTGATGAATGGCCTTCGTCGTTTGGAATATCGTGGCTATGATTCAGCCGGAATCTACGTGAACGACCAAAATGGTAAAGATTACTTAGTTAAAGAAAAAGGTCGAGTGGCTGATCTGGCTAAGGCAATCGGTGAAGATGTCCACGGTTCTACGGGAATTGCGCATACGCGGTGGGCAACACATGGACAGCCTAGTGTTGCCAATGCACATCCACAAGTATCCGCTGATGGGCGTTTTTACTTGGTCCACAATGGCGTCATCGAAAACTACATCGAATTAAGAGACAAGTATCTCCAAGATGTAACGTTCAAGAGTGAAACGGATACTGAAGTCGTCGTTCAATTGATCGATTATTTTGTCAAACATGATAACTTAACAACCTTAGAGGCCTTCCGCAAGGTGCTTTACTTGGTGGGGGATTCTTCATACGGTTTCTTGCTGATGGACCGTGAAGAACCGGACACCTTGTTTGTTGCTAAAAATAAAAGCCCATTGTTAGTTGGTGTCGGCAATGGCTTTAATGTTGTTTGCTCAGATGCCATCGCAATGCTGAACTACACTCATGATTTCATTGAGATGCAGGATGGCGAAATCATGATCTTGACGCCCGAAAAAGTGGACATTGAAGATGAAGAAGGACACCACATTACCCGTTTGCCATTCCACGTCAGCATGGATGCCAGTGAGGCCGATAAGGGAACTTATCCACATTACATGTTGAAAGAAATTGATGACCAACCAACTGTCATGCGTAAATTAGTGCAAACGTATTTCAATGACGACGGACAAGTGACTATCGATGACGAACTGTTGGCGGATCTGCAATCAGCCGACCGGTTGTATATTGTTGCTGCGGGGACAAGCTACCACGCTGGTCTAGTCGGTGAACGTTTATTTGAACGGCTAGCAGCGGTGCCGACCGAAGCCCACGTTTCCTCAGAGTTTGCTTATAATTCACCCATTCTCTCCAAACATCCTTTCTTTATTTTTCTGAGTCAAAGTGGTGAAACTGCTGATTCCCGTGAAGTGTTAACTGAGGTAAACGCAAAGGGTTATCACAGTTTGACAATCACAAATGTGCAAAACTCAACGTTATCGCGTGAAGCAACTTACACAATGCTGTTAAACGCGGGGCCAGAAATTGCGGTTGCTTCGACCAAGGCTTATACGGCTCAAATTGCTGTTGAAGCTATTATTGCTAAGGCATTAGGAGAAGCAACGCAACAAGTGGCCGCAGCCGATTTTGACTTACGTCGCCAATTGGGACTGGTCGCTAATGGTATCCAAGCTTTAGTTGATCAGAAAGAACGTTTTGAAGCTGTTGCTAAAGATAATTTTGTCGATCAACGTGATGCCTTTTACATTGGGCGTGGCATTGACTATGCGGTTTCACTTGAAGCCTCGTTGAAATTAAAGGAAATTACTTATATTCATTCCGAAGGGGTTGCCGCAGGTGAATTAAAACACGGCCCAATTGCATTGATTGAGTCCGGCACGCCGGTCATCGGTATCATTACTCAAGAAAGAACTGCTTCACTGACACGTAGTAACTTGGCAGAAACTGCCGCTCGGGGTTCTCACATCATGACGATTGTGACGAAGTCGTTGGCTAAAGCACATGATGATATCATTTTGGAAGACGTCGATGAGATGTTAACGCCATTATTAACCATCATTCCGGCCCAACTAATTTCCTACTACACGAGTTTGCTTAAGGGATTAGATGTTGATAAACCACGGAATTTGGCTAAGAGTGTCACGGTTCAATAATAAATAGTTTGTTTTTAGTTTGGACAGAAGCTGTGACATATCTCTGTTTTTGAGAATAAGCATTAAATGTAATAGCACCTGATTCCTACTTTGGAAATCAGGTGCTATTACGTTTAAGCAAGAAATTTGTAATGCGATAGCGCCGCTCACAGCGTTTGTTCAAAAAGAACTCATGCCACGGGTTTCGCTCTATTTACCAAGTCCCTCTGAATCGGCTGAACGGTCAGTCCTTACTGGTATGAAGAAAGCAGTGACAAACAAAAATCAGATTTACAGCTTAGGTGACTTGTAAAATTGTCTAGACCTGTTATAATTGGACTATACCAATAAGAAAAAGGGAGACTCGACATGAAGGTTATTGTTGTAAAGAACGCCGCTGAAGGCGGTAAGCAAGGTTTTCAAGTGTTTAAGGACGCATTAGCTAATGGTGCTAAGGTATTTGGGTTGGCAACTGGTAGTACGCCAATTTCAACATATGATGAAATTACGAGTTCAGACTTGGACTTTAGTCATGTGACTTCTGTAAACTTGGATGAATACGTTGGTCTTGGACCTGATCATCCACAAAGTTACAACTACTTCATGCACGAGCATTTCTTTAACAAGAAGCCATTTGCAAACTCATATTTGCCAGATGGGTTAAACAAAGATGCTGAAGCTGAAACGAAGCGTTACGACAAGGTAATTGCTGATAACCCAATCGACTTAGGTATTCTTGGATTAGGCCGTAATGGACACATTGGTTTCAACGAACCAGGTACGCCATTTGATTCCACAACACATCAGGTTAAATTAACTGAATCTACTATTGCTGCCAACGCACGTTTCTTCGATAACGAGGAAGAGGTTCCTAAGTATGCTTACTCTATGGGGATTGGTTCAATCTTAAAGGACAAACAAATTTTGCTGGAAGCTTATGGTGAAGAAAAAGCAGATGCAGTGAAGGGTATGATTGAGGGACCTGTTACGCCTGATTTACCTGCTAGCTCATTACAGAACCACGACAATGTTATCGTTGTGATTGACGAAGCAGCTGCTTCAAAGCTCAGCAAGAAATACTAGAAATAAAAAGAAAGCAGATATAACACGTTTAAGCTTTCTCAGGTCACACAAATAGACGTTCATGGGTGGATGCCCATGAACGTCTATTTGTGTTAAATGGGCAAAAGACAGCGCTATGGCTCGCATTTACGACAATTTTTCATCTGCGCGAATTTTGCGATTGAAGGGGAGCTGCTTGTTGCCATTTCACTAAGATTTAAGCTGAAGTGTTATGTCCCAATACCTGCGTGTTTATGAAGAAAAATAACCAAAGCATCATTTATAAATGGCAATTTGGTTATTTTTCTAATAAAAACATTAAAATATGGATAGACATAATTTAAAATACGTGATAACTTTAAATTACCATTTATTTACTTCCTCTTCCAAGGACGTTCACCCCAATGACGCCTTGGAACGGTACATCGTTGATTTGGTGTTCCTAACCTAAATGGCCCTTGAAAGGAACCGATGCCCGTCGGTTCCTTTTTTGGCCGCTTTTTTTGTTAACCGACTTGGTTTTCTCTGAGAATAGCATCGACAACAGCTTGCATTTCTGGTGTCTTAATCCATTCTTCCCAGTGATCCATATCCCAACCTTGCATGAGAAAATGATGATTAATGTAATCTTCATATTTAATCACGTTTGCTGATTCAGGAATATTGAGTTTTAGAATGCGGACCTCTTTAATGAACTTTTTCTCGGCTGCAAATTCTGCACGCCCATTGTGGACCATGTTGCCAATTTCCATGTACTTTGAGCCATCATTTCGGGTGATTTCCTCAATCATGTCTAACGATTCATGGCCTGGTTCTTCTAATGGTGCTGGTTCTTCTGCCATCGTATATGACTCCTTTCTGTAAAAACAACGCTAGTCTATTATCGCATGAAACTTATTTGTTGACGAAAAAAGAGTAAAAAAAACCACCATCTTGCGACGGTGGCCGGCATAAGAGAGAAAGAGAATTGATTAGAAGGTAATTACTAAATACCTTACAAGAACAATATACCTAATAATGAAAGCGCTGTCAATGGCTATTTTAAAAATACTTTTATAGCGTGCTTTACAGTTTTCTTGTTCCAAGAGACCTATTATCAGGAATTGATCATTAGGGACTACTTGATCAGTTCAAGAACCATGTGATTCAAAAATCTTCATCGCAGTATCAAAGCCTTGTGAGACCCTCAAGTTTCTGTATTAGTATGACTCTCTGTTGGGCAGCAGTCCCACGATTTAGTAAACAGAAGTAATTTAAAATAATTCGAGTTGTAAGCGGTTACAAAACAAGCAGAATCGGTTAAAATAGATGTATGGAAAGAAGTTATTAATTAAGGAGATGAGCTTATGGGGTTTCAGGTTGAACTAGCAATCATTGCCATTACCGCAATTTTGATTATGGTGTTGTTGGGCATTTTGGGACTGCATGACGGGCGTCACCTACACACTTAATATCCGTAAGACTAATAAAACGGGGGTGGGGTTAGATGACTATGCAACTTTTTAATCGCAAGATTTTGGTAAAACAGGATGATGGACGTCAATTTATTGACGTTGTCGAAGATGAAACGCATTTGTCCTGGACGTCGACAGTTGATGAAACGCTGCAACAACGCAATGTAGATGCAGTTATCACGCGGCTCGCTGACGGCGTATTCAATTTAAATTGGTCGGGATTACGCGGCGCAATGTCCGAAACGATGGATTTTAACCGGCATACGTTAGTCGGCGTTCGGTTTGATTCGGAAAAGGGCCCCCAACGGTTTACCGGTAGTGTTCAACTGTTAAATGACGATGGAACGCCTGATTTGAGTCCGTTTACGAATTGCCAAGTCGTGTTGGCTTTTTGGAATGCCTTCTTTAATCGTCACGATGTCTCTGCAGTGACGCAATATGTGGCGCCAGAGTTCATCCAACACAATCCAAGCATTGCTGATGGCGCAGAAGCATTTACGCATTATTATCGGGTTTTGTTTGGTCCTCAAGGCAGTTTGCGCGAGTCGAAGCGTACGGTTGTCAGTGTAGCTGACCGAGATGATCTTGTGTATTTGCATGTTATTAGGCAGGATTCTCCGACAGCGACCGAAATGGCCGAAGTTGACATCTTTCGGGTTCGCGATGGTCAATTAGTTGAACACTGGGCTGTGAAGCAACCGTTTCCAAACCATAGTGCAAATGGACACCCGATGTTTTAAACTTTTTAGCAAAAAACTAATACACCACTTTTGATGAGAATAATTAGGGAGACTAGTTTGTGATTTTTGAAAAACACTAGAATACCAAGGTAACTGCTATGTTGAAAGAAAACTGGCAGTTACCTTTTTTCGTTGGAAAAGTTACCGTTCTTTCATTGTAAACAAAACAGTGTAATTGGTTCATTTTTTAAGGATGAATAATATCTCTCGCGTTAATGAAATCATATATTAAAGGCGGAAAGTTTTTAAAGCCGAACTAAGATTTGGAAAGGGAGATAATCATGGCAATTAAACATGTAACTGTTGCAGGCAGCGGTGTTTTAGGGAGTCAAATCGCGTTTCAGGTCGCCTTTAAGGGGTTTGATGTCACTATTTACGACATCAATGATGATGTAATTGATAAAGCCAAGACGCGTATTGGTGGACTGGCTGAAATCTATGCTAGTCAAATTGCGAGCTCGCAAAGTCAGTTCAGTAACCTTGTGAAGGGAACAAACTATAATGCTAACTTGTTGCCTGGATTACCGGACGCTATTATTGGCAGAATTCAGGATGCGGAAAAAGTTGCGCGAGAGACTCCAGCTCGAATAAGCTATGCGACGGATCTGAAAACTGCCGTTCAGGACAGCGACTTGGTGATTGAAGCCATTCCTGAACTGTTGGATTTAAAAACAAAATTTTATCAACAATTAAGCCAAGTAGCCCCCAGCAAAACGATTTTTGCCACTAATTCCTCTACACTAATTCCAAGTCAATTTGCAGAAGCAACTGGGCGTCCTAAACAGTTTCTTGCGTTGCACTTTGCTAATGAAATCTGGAAGAACAATACTGCCGAAATCATGGGGCACGCGGGGACTGATGCAAATATTTATCAGACGATCGTTCAGTTTGCAAAGGATATTGGCATGATTGCAATTGAAGTTAAAAAAGAACAGCCCGGTTACATCTTGAATTCAATTTTGGTGCCGTTTTTGAATGCAGCACAACTTTTGTATTTGAAGGGTGTCGGTGATCCACAAACGATTGATCGCACTTGGATGATCGTGACGGGTTCACCGATAGGGCCGTTTGCGATTCTAGATGTGGTCGGCATTCAGACGGTTTACAATATTATTCAGAACTATGTTACAACGACTGGAGATCCAGACTTCAAACAGTTGGCGACGATGTTGAAAACGGACTACCTTGATAAAGGAAAGCTTGGTGTCTCAAGCGGAGAAGGATTTTACCACTATCCTAACCCAGCCTTTGAGGATGAAAATTTCTTAAAGGGATAATTTGAACCGACTCGAAACTAATGCTCATAAAGTGGCAAGCAAAATAAAGGGTGTTTCACCGGATGACATGCTACACTACCCGTAACACGCCTAAGGAGGAAGACCCTTTATGAATGATCATGATGCAAAATGGGTATTAGATGAACTAGCAAAATTGCGAACGGACGACAATCGGGTGACTGTTGATGCAGCAATTGATTTAATCAAGGAACAGCGCGATGAAATTGAAAGTTTGCATGGGTCGATGGAAGGGCAACTGTGGAGTCCTAAGCAGTGGCGACAGTAGATGATTTCTCAGTTAATCTATTCGTTTCCATTGATTGTCAATGTCGTCGTGCCGATGTTTTTCTGACCATCATGCACGGTCAATGTGACCGGGCCAGCTGACGGCGAAATTTTATACATGGCTGCCACTGTGACGTGTTGGCCAGCATCAACTGGCGTCACAGAATTGTTGATGTCATCATTGTCGCTGTCGCTGTTTTGACCCGACAGTGATAATGAACCACTAACTAAGTTTTTACCATCCTGGGTGGCCTTAAAATGTTTTGACCACAAATCTGATGGCACTTGCTGTTTTGTCGATTGATTTGAGTACTCGTAAGTGATGAGCAATTGCTGATGGTTTGGAAATGCCGAGGCAACTTGACGTTGGCCTGTAATTTTAATAGTACCGGTGCTGGATGTAAGCGTATTGTTTGCAAACGTCGCTACCGGTGCTTTTTTATTTGCCCGAGTGGTTCGTGTTGATTCACTAGAAACTTTTTTACTCGATGTTTGACGTTGAGATGATGGCGAGTGCTTTGCTGATGGTGCACAACCAGTCAATACAGTGGCTGAAATAGCCATGACTAATAAGGGAGAGACGATTTTATTCATGAAAACCTCCAAAAAGGTATATTTATATTTTCGTAGCTAACGTTTATTTTATCGTGCACTATTTTATTTATTAACGCAATTAATGTGGTTAAAACGGTTGCACAAAGGCGTAGGCCTTTTTCCTAGAAGCCACACCGTTTATGTATATAATAGTAGATGAGTATGTAGGCCACGGTAGTCGTTTTTTTGGTGGTGCCTCGTTTGTAAATGGAGGAAGAAGCAAATGGCCAACGAAGAATTATTGAATGAATCAATTGATGTTTATATTCACTTTTTAAAATACTTAGATGAATTTGTGTCACGACCAGCGGCAGAGTATCAAATTTCGTTTGAACAGTATTTGATTTTGCACGATGTCTCGCGGGAGAAAAACTTGACGTTGATGGAAATTGCAGCACGTCGGAATGTTACACGGAGCGCAGTTTCTCGTCAAATTCGTGCCTTATTAACCAAAGACTTGATTAAGCAATTTGCGGATAGTCATGATCGTCGTCGAATGAATCTCAGCCTAACCGCTAAAGGTAGCAAGGCGGAATCGCAAATTAGTGAACGGGTTACTCACCGCTTCAGTGTTTGGATTAATGAATTCGGGGAGGATCAGGCTAAACAAGTGTTAGCCTTTATTCGTGAATTTGGAACTAAGTTTGCCGATCCAAATGGCACACACGATTCGCGCAAGCCAAAATGAGATAAGTCAATTTTAATGAAAACGGGGTAGTTGGTAAATGACAACAGTCGTTGTGAATGAGGGCAGTGTTGATTTAGTAAATGGTGCGAGCGTTCAAGCTCATTTTGAGATTCACGATGTTGAACAGGGCGTGTTATTGGTTCTGACTAATAGCAATGTGAGTGCAGATCAACTTGTCTCTTTAATGAACAAAAAAGAGGACGCAATTGGTGATGCGCTAGCTGATGCGACCAACCAGGATGTTAATGTGGTCTCTTGGCGTGACGCGGCAGGACAGACACATCAGTTGCAGTAAGATGAAATGTGGACACCTGTTGAGAATGTTATTTTAATGAAATTAACGTGATGCTGTGTTGATCAGCATCTTTTTTTATGGATTTGATAAAAATAACAAAAAAACTTCAATGTAACCATTTTCAAACGACCTTTATGGCTTGTAATTTGGGCAATTTCGGCACATAGTATACGTGGTTCAAAAAGGACTATCAATTTCGCAAAGACGGAGTGATTGTGACGGTTTTAAAATCTAAAAATTAAATGCGTAACAGTCCGATGTTACGTCGACTTGGCAAAAAGCCAATCAGTATCACTGATGTGTTTTTTGATGATGCGACGCTAGCGACCATCTTTGAAGGATTAGACCTGATTATTCAGGAATCAAAACGGAAAAGAGGGCACGAAAATGAGCAAAAAACACGAAAAAAAAGAAGTCATGGACGACACGTTGGTGGCTGAGAAGACTTCTAAGAAAAAACACTTTGTTGATACAACTGGCAATCATGCCAAAAGTTTGGACGAGGTGAACGGTTCCATTCTGGTGCCGCAGCACGCAGGTTATTTCAGAACGTTACTAGCCTATACTGGACCAGGGGCATTGATTGCCGTTGGGTACATGGATCCTGGTAACTGGATCACGTCAATTGCCGGTGGTGCTCAGTACAAATACGCTTTAATCAGTGTCATTCTGTTGTCGAGTTTAATTGCGATGTTGTTGCAAGCAATGTCAGCTCGGCTAGGAATTGTAACTGGTAAAGATTTGGCACAGATGACCCGTGAGCGAACGTCCCGTGGTATGGGAATCTTTCTATGGATCATTACAGAACTTGCAATTATGGCGACGGATGTCGCAGAAATTATTGGTTCAGGGATTGCGCTAGAGTTGTTGTTTGGTTTCCCGTTGATCGTTGGTTTGATTATCACGGCGTTTGATGTTTTGCTGCTGCTAGTGTTGATGAAAATGGGCTTCCGTAAAATTGAAGCCATTGTGGCCACACTGGTAGCGGTTATCCTGTTCGTCTTCTTGTATGAAGTCATTCTGGCCCAGCCAAACGTACCACAGATTTTCGCTGGCTTCGTGCCACATCCGGGACAATTGCTAACGCACAAACCAATGCTTTATCTGGCATTAGGGATTGTGGGGGCCACGGTTATGCCACATGACTTGTACTTGGGCTCATCTATCTCCCAAACGCGGGCTTTGGATCGTGACGATCACGACAGTGTTAAAAAGGCCATTCGTTTTACAGTTGCTGACTCAAACATTCAATTAACGATTGCGTTTGTGGTTAACTGTCTGTTATTGATTCTGGGTGCGGCTCTGTTCTATGGCACTAACAGTGAACTCGGTCGCTTTGTTGATTTATTCAATGCGTTAAGCAACTCAAAGATTGTGGGTGCCATTGCCAGCCCACTGCTCAGCATGCTGTTTGCCATCGCCTTACTTGCTTCTGGTCAAAGTTCGACCATTACCGGTACGCTGGCTGGGCAAATTATTATGGAAGGTTTCATTCATCTTCGCATTCCGCTTTGGGCTCAGCGGCTGTTAACACGACTGATGTCCATTACGCCAGTGCTGATATTTGCCTTTATCTATCATGGCAATGAGGCCAAGATTGAAAATTTGCTGACGTTATCACAGGTTTTCTTGAGTGTCGCGTTACCGTTTGCCATGGTGCCACTGGTTCTGTTCACCAGTAACAAAGAATTGATGGGTGATTTCCGCAATAAGGCATGGGTAAAGTGGACGGCATGGCTCGTCACTGTCGTATTGATTATTTTAAACCTATGGTTGATTGCTGGGGTCTTCACTGGCTGATCAGGGTTTAAAGGTGAATTTACTTTGTAAAAAATAAAGCGTCTGCCAATATTTGGTGGGCGTTTTTGTTAGCCTTAAGGCAAGCCTCATACGTAGACGTTTATAAGGTCTCGTGTTATGATAATAGAGCACCTTTCGGGGGTGTTCTGGATTCGACAGGTATAGGTCGAGCTTGAATTGCGCTTCGTGGGTTGCGTCCACGTAAAAACGCTACCTAATTTTTATCTGCAAAAGATAACAATTCTTACGCTTTAGCTGCTTAATTGTAGCTTGACGTAGATCCGTCCGTTACGGCCCAGGTGGCGGGTTACGGGTCTCAAAAATTTGGGCTACGCTGTTAACTCACGCCTGAAGTGAGCAGAAGAGATTAATCAGGCTTAGCTAATCACGGTTGCCCGGTCAAACGGCGTTTTGGTTAGTGAAATTTAAATGGTTTGACTATGAGCGTAGAGGTTCGGGTGGCGATATGCTTGGACGCGGGTTCGATCCCCGCCACCTCCATAAAACTATACTAGTAATGAACTGAATGAGATTAATGCTCATTCTAGATTCATAGAGAACGCGTCATTCTGGCAAATCGTCAGAATGGCGCTTTTTCTTTTGACAAAAGTACGTCTGCAAAATCGTTCACACAGGCAATCTTTAAAACCGTAAGCCTAATTAGTAAACAATGAAAACTTTTTTCGTACAAAAATTAATTTATAATGGACTAGTCCACAACCCGCTAAGCCGCGCGGATTAACGACTTTGTGAGTTGTAAACGTTATCAATAAATTAGAAAAGTTATGTAAAAGGGGTTGTAAAAACGCTTTCATTGTAAGAGAATAAACCGTAAACCTTTTACATGTTTATTTGTTAAGAAGAGAATTGAGGAGAAAAATTTTATGGCTAAGAAGAAAAAGTTAATCGGTGTTGACCTTGGTGGGACAACAATTAAATTCGCGATTTTAACCCTAGATGGTGACGTTCAACAAAAGTGGAGCGTACCAACCAACATTCTTGATGAGGGTTCACACATTATTCCTGATATTGTGCAATCAATCAATCATCACTTGGACTTGTACAAAATGAGTGCCAACGATTTCGCTGGTATTGGGATGGGGACGCCAGGGACAGTTGATCTTGCAAATGGCACGGTAACGGCCGCTTACAACTTGAACTGGAAGACCACTCAAAATGCTAAGGAACAGATCGAAGCTGGTACACACATGAAGTTTGCGTTGGACAACGATGCTAACGTTGCAGCCTTGGGTGAACGTTGGAAGGGTGCCGGTAACAACGAACCAGACGTTGACTTCATTACTTTAGGAACCGGTGTTGGTGGTGGCATCATTGCCAGCGGTCGTTTGCAACACGGTGTTAACGGCGCCGGTGGTGAAGTTGGTCACGTGACCGTTCAACCTGGTGGTTACTTATGTACTTGTGGCAAACATGGTTGTTTGGAAACCTACGCTTCAGCAACAGGTGTTGTTCACTTGGCACACGACTTTGCCGAAGAATATTCTGGTAACTCCAAACTTAAAAAAATGGTCGACAACGGTGATGAAATCACGTCCAAGATTGTCTTTGATTTAGCTAAACAAGGTGACTTTTTGGCTAATGAAGTAACAAACAAAGTGGGCCAGTACCTTGGTTTAGCTGTTGCAAACATGGCAAATGTGTTGAACCCAAGTTACGTTGTTATTGGCGGTGGCGTGTCAGCTGCTGGTCAGTTCTTACTTGACCTTGTTGACAAGACATTCCAACAGGAAGCCTTTTCAACCGTCCGTGCTTCAACAACGCTGAAATTAGCTAAACTGGGTAACGATGCCGGTGTTATCGGTGCATCATCACTAGCATTACGTTTTGTCGACGGTGCTGACTTAAGTGAAGCTGCTAAAGTAGCCAATGTTGCGGCAACGCTTGCTGAATAATTGAATAAACTAGACAACGAAGAGATTTAGAGAATTGGAGATTTTTGAATCATGGGAGTTACAAACATTCTTATTGCCTTAGTCCCTGTCATTGCCTGGGGGAGTATTGGCCTTGTTTCAGGCCGATTGGGTGGTTCTGCCGCTCAGCAAACGCTCGGTATGACAATGGGGGCTGTTGTTTTTGGGATCATTGCTTGGTTTATTTATCGACCAACATTGGATGCCAAGGTTTGGATTGCCGGAATCTTATCCGGGTTATTCTGGGTAATTGGTCAAGGCGGCCAGTTTACCTCCATGAAGGCACTGGGTGTTTCCAAGACGATCCCGATTTCGACCGGGATGCAGCTTGCTGGTAACGCGCTAGCTGGCGTGCTGTTGTTCAGAGAATGGACAACGGGCCGTCAGTACACGTTGGGTACGCTTGCTGTGATTGCCTTGATCATTGGGGCAGCGCTTACGTCAAGAGTTGACAAGCGCAATGCTACAAAAACGGATCGTCATGAAAATACTGGCGCCGGTGCACGTGCTTTGACGTACTCAACCCTTGGTTATGTTGCTTACACGATTGTGATCAAGAGTTTTGAAAAATGGGGTAACGTTGGTGATGTTACGAACTTTACCCATGCCGTTGTTTTACCACAGTCCATTGGGATGTTCCTTGGTGCAATCGTGTTCGTTATCATGATTGGTGCCCGTAAAGAAATGTGGCAGTTACCATCTTGGAAAAACATTATTACCGGGCTTTTCTGGGGTACTGGTAACCTGTTCATGTTCTTGGCCACAATCAAAGTTGGTTTGGCGGTTGCCTATTCAATGGCCCAGATGGGAATCATTATCTCTACTTTTGGTTCTATTTGGCTGTTGGGCGAACGCAAGACTCATTGGGAAATGGTCAATATCATCATCGGTTCTGTCTTGATTATCGTTGGTGGTATCATGCTTGGAACAATGTAATAGCATTTAAAAAAGTTACAGCAGACGATGGATGTCTGCTGTTTTTTGTTTGGCAAACAAAAAAACGAACGGGCTCTATGTCATTCAATTGAGAAGAAAATTAAAAATTAGACCAAAAAAGATTTGAGTGGTCTAGGTGTTGATGGCATGGGGATGACGAGCAAAAATATTATTAATTTTGGTATATACCAATTTTATGAATTGGCTTTCATTGCCCACAGACCAATGTATTAGTGTATACTTGTAACCGTAATCATTATAAGAAAGAGGTAGGAGAAGCATGGCATATATTTCCTTTGATAGCTCGAATCTGACAAAGTTTGTTCACGATAATGAACTGGGTGAAATGCAGGCAATGGTCACTGCAGCTGACTCAGAATTACGTAATGGTACAGGTGCGGGCGCTGATTTCCGTGACTGGATCGATTTACCAACGAATTACGATAAGGACGAATTCAGCCGCATTAAGGCCGCTGCAAAGAAAATTCAAAGTGATTCAGAAGTATTGGTTGTCATTGGAATCGGTGGCTCATATCTTGGTGCACGTGCTGCCATTGACTTCTTAAACGAAGCCTTTTACACAGCACTACCTGCTAGTGAACGTAAGGGTGCTTTGGTTCTGTTTGCTGGGAACTCAATTTCATCTTCATATGTTCACGATTTGATTCATGTTATTGGTGACCGTGACTTTTCTGTTAACGTTATTTCGAAATCTGGGACTACGACTGAACCATCAATCGCCTTCCGTATCTTCAAAGATAAGTTGGTTGAAAAGTATGGTGAAGCCGAAGCTAAGAAGCGTATCTATGCAACAACTGACCGTGCGCGTGGCGCGTTGAAGACTGAATCTGATGCTGAGGGTTACGAAGAATTCGTTGTTCCTGATGGTATTGGTGGTCGTTTCTCTGTATTGAGTGCTGTTGGTTTGTTACCAATTGCTGCTTCTGGTGCTGACATTGATAAATTGATGCAAGGTGCTGCAGATGCTTCTAAAGATTACACATCAGACAAGATTGAAGACAACGATGCTTACCGTTACGCTGCTTTGCGGAACATTTTATACCGCAAGGGCAAGACGACGGAATTGTTGGAAAACTACGAACCAACCATGGCTTCCTTTGCTGAATGGTGGAAGCAATTAATGGGTGAATCAGAAGGAAAGGACCAAAAAGGCATTTACCCATCAAGTGCTAACTTCTCCACTGACTTGCATTCACTAGGCCAGTACATTCAAGAAGGCCGTCGTAACTTAATGGAAACCGTTGTTAAGGTGGATAAACCAAATTATGACATTGATATTCCTAAGGAAGACAGCGACCTTGACCAAATTGGCTACCTTGAAGGCAAGACGATGGATTATGTTAACACGCAAGCATTCCGCGCTGTTACACTAGCCCACACAGACGGCGATGTTCCTGTTATGGCCGTTCACATTCCTGATCAAACGGAATACTCACTTGGTTACTTAATCTACTTCTTCGAAGCTGCTGTGGGTATTTCTGGCTACTTGAACGGGATTAACCCATTCAACCAACCAGGTGTTGAAGCCTATAAAGTTAATATGTTTGCTCTTTTAGGTAAGCCTGGCTTTGAAAAGGAAACCGCCGAAATTCAAAAACGTGTTCAAAAATAATTATTCGTAAGCGATACTGAACAATTATTTTTACAACTATACGAGTAAAACCGCATCTGCTGAGTAATTCAGTAGGTGCGGTTTTGTTTTGCTACGTATTAATCTTTGGGAGACTGCCATTCATCTCGCAAGACGCCATATTTCACAGAATCCCAGTATTGACCCTGCCAATAACGAACCTGTCGAATCGTGGCTTCTCGCTTCAAGTGTAAATGTTCAGCAACCCCAATCATGCGGACGTTGCCGGACCAGGTTGTGAGGCCAATGTGAGGAAGGTCGACCATTTGCCACAGTGTGTCGATCCATTTGGCAAGCGCCTGATGGCCAAGACCATGATGCCAATTTGTTTGGTCATAAATGGCAATGCCAGCATCTAACCAACGCTTAAGTCTGCCATCGTCGTAATAGGCCGAGACCATACCGACCATTTTGTCATCGACACGAATAACTTGGCAAAATGGATTTTGAACATATTTGTCTTTTGCGGGACCGTTCACAAATTCTTCACGTGTCGGTAAAACGTCGTGAAAATAGGGGCCGTTCCATTTTGTCCACTCGGCGTTTGGGTTACTGAAAGCTAATTGCCAAAAGTCAGCAACTTCGTTTGGCTGTAATCCAGATAAGGTTAATTTCATGAAGTCATCCCCAGATATTATATTGACCCAAGTGTACGCCAATAAAAGGATTTTAGCAGAATAAACTTACATGCCCAAAAATGATTTTAAAATTCACAAGCATTTGTTTTGAATAATGATAACGATTAATTATAAATTATGATTACGCAAAAATTAGTCGAAAGAAGGCCATTATTATGATTACAAACGCAACGGAATTTATTCACGATTTACACAAAGTTTTACGCGGTGCTGCTAAACGTGCTGACGAAGATATAACTAAAACCATTAAAACTGTCAGTTATAAATTAAAACAAAGTGGTTCACTTCATTACGAACTTTCGCGTTGGCGTTGTTCGGATGCGCGTCAACATGAATTTACGTTTAAGAAAAATAACGACGGCACCTATACGTACGTTTATAGTCGCTAAGGCAATCATTAGCAGGATACAGCGAATTAAAAGGCAGCGTAGGAGGGAACAAAATGAAATTAATCAAGCAAATTGCCACTAGTTTAACGTTAGTAGGGTGTGCGTGCGGTATTACGGTTGGTCTTTCAAATACTCAAGTATCGGCTGATCAAGTTTCCTGGCCAGGTACAACGACAGTCCAAACGACATCTGCGGTTCAAAATCAAGACAGCGGTTCACTGATAACAGGGAACATAAGCGGAACTCATTTGTTATCTGGTCAAGCATTGATGGCGGCCAAACAAGCTGGGCAACAAGGATTCTATGACGGCATTGATGGCTATCCAGTAGGACAGTGTACGGGATTTGTTGCGGCCGTTTTGCGCCAACAACAAATTCCGGTTAACACATACAGTTATCTGGGTAACGGTGACCAATGGGCGGAATCGGCAACACAGCGGGGATTATTAGTCGATTTTCGACCAACGGTAGGTTCCGTGGTGTCGTTTAAATCGATGCACGTTGCCTATGTGACGGAAGTCAACGATATTACCGGGACCTTCAACATTATGGAAGGAAATTTTGAAGGTCAGGCACTGCATGAGCGTACCCTAACGATGAACGACGATATTGCTGGGATTATTCATTTTGAAAAGCTGTCGACGGCATCTCAATCTACGTTTACTGTTTGATAAATGCGGCATTATTTTGAATATAAGCCATTTCATCAAAGATAATGTGTTGTTGAAGTGATTCGGCTGTTTCGACATCAATGGTGCCCTTGTCGAGGGCGTTTTGAACAAATTCATATTCGGCGTGGAATGCGGTTAGAAAGAGTTGATAAACGACTTGAGGAACGGGATCTGGCATGTTCATCCGACGATGGCGTTCCCGATAAAAACGCTGCACATCATGTAGCTCGACGGTCGTTATCTCGCCGTGTTGATGACGTTCTTGCCGAAGGGCGTGCATGACGGCCTGATAGCCAACTTCTTCTAAAGGACGAATGTCTTCACCGTGTGCATGGAATTGACGCTGCCAATAAAATTGTTCAGCAATCAATGGCGTGGTGAAAAACATTTCTTCGCCAAACTTAAGGTCACGGCTCAGACGACTGGAGTGGACACCAAAACGCACTCGGAGCCATAGATTCTGCCAGACAGTATTATTGAATGTAAACTTGGTCAGGTCTAAAAAACGCAGATAATAATGTGTTTCGTCATCGCTGAAATCGCCCTGATCATGTTTACGGTTAATGACCTCACGTTCAGCAGCATCGGTAATTTCAAACAGTCGCCGTTGCTCACGACGATGCGGACGATTGTTTTGATGAAGTTGTTGGCTCAGTGCATCGACCACGATGTGCGTTTCTGCTTGTGCGTCCTTGCTTGAACGAACCTTATTCATCGCGGTCATAATCATTTCTCGTGTCCACTGGCTCATCGGCTTTGTCTGAGTGCCGGTGGGCATTTTTGTGATAATTGGCACAGCGATGGCAGCTACCGTCAGACTGATTAAAATGACCACCGTGACGACGAAGATAAGTGCGTTCCGATCAGTAGTTAAATCGCGACCGTTGATGGTTGGCAACAGGAAGGCTAACGACAATGAAATAGTCCCACTGGCACCACTGACAGCCATTAGCCAGGCATCTTGCCAGCGATGGTTGCTAGAAATGTGCATCCAAACTAAAAAACGCGACCACAGTAAGCGAATGACAAATTTCAAAACATACAGCACGATCCCAATAAGAATTAGTAAACCAAGGAGACCTGGATGCTTAGAAATGATTTGCTCCATGATTGTCGGCAAGGATACGCCTAGAAGGACGAAAACAACCCCTGTGAGCGCCTCCTGAACAATTTCCCATATATTTGACCGGACGAGCTGTACCCGACTTGAAACAAGCTGTAAACTATCATTTTCCATTCCTTGAAACAAGCCAGCAGCGACGACTGCCAAAATTCCGGACAACGTTAAGCGTTCGGCAACGAAATAAGCCAGAAATGGCACCAATAACTCTAGTGTAATCATGACGAATGGCGTGTCATCACCAGCTTGAATAAGTTCATGGCGAATGCTTAGAAAGAGTGCGCCAATAATTGCACCAGTGATTAATCCACCGATAAACTCTAACGCAAACACCCCAACGGCTCTATTAGCTGAAAACGAACCAGTAGTAAAGGCTAACAGGGACAGATCGAACGCCACAAAGCCGGATGCGTCGTTAAATAATGATTCGTTTTGCATGATAGTGAAGGGTACTTGGAAGTTTGGATTGGGCTGAGCAAATGCGCTGACTGCTGATGCATCGGTTGGGGTCACAATGGCACATAGCGCAATGGCTAATGCTAGTGGCAGAAATGGAAACAGTAAGTGAAGTGCACTACCAACGATAATCACGGTGGCGATGACAAGCATGATGGACAGCGAAAAAATGTTGATGGCGCCGCGACCTATCCAGTAGCGAGAGGCCGATTGTGCTTCGTTATAGAGTAAAGGAGCGACGATGAAAAATAAAAATAAATTGGGATTAAAAATGTAGTGGTGATACAGCGGCAGTAGCGCCAATAAAATCCCCACCACAATAAAGACGATGGGGAGCGGCACGCGGTTGAGATGATGATGCATGATCACAGCGGCCACGACTGAAATTAAAATGATGAGAAGAAAGAATGTATTCTCCATATCAAGGCTCCGTTTCGTTAAATTCTGTATACGACAATCATGGACGAAATTAATGATCGACGCAAACAAAAATGTCTTCAAAAACAGACTGGCATATTGTTGAATATTCTCGACAGTTACTAGCAAATTTTGTGACAAGGATGATTGACGATCAACAACAGGAATATAGGCGTAAAAAATGCAGTAAAGATAGTTATATGTTATAAATACAATAAGATAACGCAATGAAATGTAGGAGGCATAACATGACATTTAAACCAAAACGCATTTTAGTTCCGACAGATGGCTCAGAAAACGCACAATTGGCCCTGCGTAAAGCAGTTGACATTGCTAAAGCGGCTGACGCAGATATTCTATTACTGCAAGTGGTCGCGCCATTGTATGCAGCTCCTGAATACGCAATGGCGGGGATGTCAGAAGGCATGCTGACGCAGGCAAAAAAATATGTTGGCGAATTAGCTCAAAAGATGCAAGCAGAAACAGGCTTTGACCGTATTTCAGCTTTTGCGATGCAGGATGCGCCTAAGCCGACGATTGCGAAAACTTTTCCAGAGCATCATGACATCGACTTAATTGTTATCGGTGCTACTGGAACAAACGCATTTGAGCGAGCAATTCTCGGATCAACAACAGGATACGTGGTGCGTAATGCGGACGTAGATGTGCTAGTTGTCAAAGAGGATGAAACTGAATAGATTCAGAATTGACAACAAAAAACGACGTACCTGATATTCAGGTCGTCGTTTTTTTGAGTTTAATTTGGTGCTCCACAATCATGATAATTATTAAGACAATTTAGTAGGATCATCACTTTGTGTCGTTTGCATAAATACTTCCAGCGGAATGCCAAAATGCTGGTTAAGTAAAGAAATCTCACGAACATTAAATTGAGAATGTCCGTGTAACTTGCGACTTACAGTACTTTTGTTGATTTGCAATAGATCGGCGACCTCAAGCTGTGTTATACCCCTTGATTTCAGCCATCCCGAGACTGGGAAAATTTCCATGGTTACCACGCCCCTAATAATTAAATGTTTAAACCGTTCCCTTATATGGGAATAGTAACCTTAATTCTCGATGCCCGCAAGTCGAATTTCTTATTTACTGCGTATTCCCGTCAATAAATTGATAAAATGAGCACTAAAGGAGCTGACTTGCAACATGGATACAAAACCAACTGATATTCAAACGTGGTTACACGTTTCACGAAGGCAAAAAGGTCTCACTGGCAAGGAAGTATTGCGACAACTGGAGGATCGTTACAACTTTCGCATTAGTAAATCAGCTTTTTACCGATACGAGGATCCCAATACCAGTCTTAAATCGATTCCGCTTTTGCTAATAGTTGCCTTGTGTGATATCTACGATCGAGACTTTGAGGAGCCATTTAAAATTGTTCGCAAACAAATTTCGATAGACTAATAATGGCCGCCGCAGGGTGGTGTTTTTATTTTAGTAGCTTAACGGCTGTTACATTATTGCAACAGCCGTTATTTTTAGTTAGATTGAGAGTTTATAATCGTCTAGTAAAAATGAAAATTTAAAAAAGTCGCCATTTTTATGCGTTAAAGCGTTGACGTTATCCGTCAGTACTGTATACTTAATTAAGTAAATTTGCCCCATGGTCAAATTGGTTAAGACGTCGCCCTCTCAAGGCGGAGTTCTGGGTTCGATCCCCAGTGGGGTGATTTAAAGTCACCCGGGCGCTTGCTTGGCAGATTTACGACTTTAATAATGGATTATTGGGTATTAGCCAAATTGGTAAGGCACCGGACTCTGAATCCGTAATGTACTGGTTCGAATCCAGTATACCCAATTATTGCGTTCACAAGAACGCCGGTGTCAAAGGGTTTCTAAGCCTTATTTTCAAAACCGTGTACGAACCGTGTACGAGGTTGGAAGGCTTGGAAATTCTTTTTTGTTTTCTTTTAAATGCTCATTCTAGTTCGTAAGGATTTTTTTACTCAAGTTTCTTCAGAACGGACACAAGACGAATTTAAAAATAAGCAAAGCTAATTAGGTGATTTTATGAAGTATTACATTGCGAGCTCATTTGCTAACATTCATACTGTCCGTGAAGTTGCGGCTCGTTTGGATCAATCTGGATGTCAAAATATCTATGATTGGACCGCTAGCTCAGTGGCTAATCTTGAAGATTTGAAGAAAATTGGGATTCATGAGAAAGCGGCCGTGATGAATTGCGAGGTGTTTATCATGATTTATCCGGCGGGAAAGGGTGGTAATACAGAACTTGGGTTAGCGTTAGCAACGAATAAAAAGATAGTCATCTATGCAATGAATCATGATATTTTAGATGTTGCCAAAACGAGTAGCTTTTACCAACTACCCGAAGTTACGGTAGTTTTCGGCAGTATTACTGAGCTTACATCATTGGTTTTAAATGGTAGCATTTAAACGATGTCGCTAAATTGCTGTTTAAATGTAATGTTATTAAGCACCAAATTTAAAAAACAAGCCGGCCATTTCTGGCCCGACTTGTTTTTTAGCGTAACTAATTACAATTGACCACTGAGGTGCTGATGGTGCTGGTTTGAGCTGTGCTGCCACAAATGGTGAATCGCACGTAGCGCCCACCCCAGCACCATCAGCAACCATCCAATCGTACCAAGGTGAATCGCAAATTGAATGTGGACGGGCGATAGAAGTAAGGCATCAAGACCGGCTAATAGGCCCCACAAAAAGAAGAAGACACCGGCACCAAACGGAATTTGGTAGACAAGTTTTAAAGTCATCGTTTTCAACATGATAATCCTCCATTTCATGTTTAATAGTCAGTAGACTAGGCAATTAGAAAGTAAAGAATAACGATGATTCCTAGGATGATTCGGTACCAGCCAAATGGTTTGAAGTTGTTTGTTTTGACGTAATCGAGCAACGCCTTAATCGCAATGTAGGCGGTGACAAAAGATACAACAATGCCAGTTAACAGAATTAGACCTTCCTCGCCAGCGAGCGTGCCACCATGCATGAAGAACTTAAGCAGTTTGAGCAGTGTGGCGCCAAACATGGTTGGAATGGCGAGAAGGAAGGAAAACTCAGTGGATGCCAGGCGTGAGGCCCCGAGAAAAATACCGCCAAGAATCGTTGCACCAGAACGTGATGTTCCGGGAACAAGAGATAAGAGTTGAAAACAGCCAATTAGAAAGGCAACGCGATAAGAGATTTGCGGGACTGTTGAAATGGTGGGCGTCAGTGCGGCATTGTGGTTTTCCACGAGGATAAACAAAATACCGTACAGAATTAGCGTGATGGCGACAACAACCCAGTTCATTAGGTGAGCGTCCATCCAATCATTGAGTAATAGGCCAACGACTACGGATGGGAGAACTGCGAAGATGACTTTCCCCCAAATTTGCCAAGTGGCTTGTCGTTCAGCCAATGTTTTACGAGGCGAAAAGGGGTTCAACTTATGGAAATAGATGATCACAACGGCAAGAATTGCGCCAAGTTGAATGGTGACGTTGAACATATTAATGAATGCGGTGGACTGATGTAACTTAATAAACTGGTCGGCTAGGATAAGGTGACCAGTTGAGCTGACCGGTAAAAATTCGGTAATGCCTTCAATGACGCCTAAAATGGCTGCTTTGATGATATCTAACACGTTGATTTCCCCGCTTTTTGTAGTTAGTTGATTGGTGGGTAATGGGCGATGCTAATCAACTTTTAGCCACAGTATAACGGAGCAATGTAATGACTTAATGTCGGGTTTATATTAACTATGTAAACGTTTGGTAAAGGTTGGGATAACACAGTAGGCCACAAAAAAAGTTTGCCGTTTTAAATTGGCAAACTTTTTTGTGGTTTTTATATTCAACTTTTTGTGATGCTGTTTTTATGCAGTGAGGATTTGGCAAAATTCAACAATCTCACCATTAGGTCCCTGGATATTAAAGTATTTAATCCCGTGGTCCCAGAAGGGCAGTGATTGAACTTCGTGGTCAATCATTGTGAAACCGGCGTCTTTAGCAGCGATGAATGCTTCATCAGCGTCACTAGTATTTAGGGAAATATGATTGATTGCACCAGGCTTCATTGGCGTTTCATCAGCTGTCCAAGTTTCAATAGTGAGGTGGTTAAGTGTCATGAAAGCAACTTGACCGTCGCCATTCTTGAATTGGCCCCGTTTGGTAAAACCGAGTGATTCCCAAAAAGCAATGGACTTAGATAAATCTGTTGTTGGAATACCCACGTGTTGAACGTCGTCGATAAAATCTGTAATTTTCATAATGATATCCTTTCAAGTTTGAGTGACTTTTGATTAAGCATTCGTTTGTTTCGAAGGGGATGGTGTGGCGCTTTCTGCATGGCCAACATCCAACGCTTGATGTTTTAAGTTGGGGAACACAACACGGTCTGCGATTCCCGTGATGCCGCCTTGGAAGACGAAGGCAAACAGGGTGCCAATCCCAAAATTAGTGAAGTCGCGGGTGATGGCAAACGCAATGATGGCCATGATGGTCGGTGGAATGTAAGAAGCCCACATGGCTAGGTTGGCGTTACCACGACAGTATTTGAAACGGAGAATCTGCATTAAATCATCTGCTGGATGCAAAACGAGGTTGACGCGTTGGTAAATTGAAATTGCGATAGCGATGAGTGCAACGCCGAGAAAATTTAAAATGACGTAAAAGCTAATCATCCAAATGCCATGGGCCTGCGGGAGACCAGCAAATAGTTGTGGATAAACACCGTTAAAGAAATCCGCAAATAGTTGAATCAAGGCTGAGAAGGGCACCATAAAAATCAAGTTGCCGAGAGCCCGGCGCCATTCCCATTTGCCAACCAAAATAGCGTTTAAGACGGTGGTCAGCATCCCAAAGATAAGGAATGCCCAGAATAGATTCCAGTGAATGGCAGTCCCTAAATTGGCTTCAGCAGCCGTCCAATACGCGGAACCAAGAAAAGATGGGTGAATCTTTGACGACGTGACCAAAGTTAAGACATTTCCCGCCGAGTTAATTACCAATGAAAGAACGAAGAGGCCGATTGAAGATCCCATGGAAATGGACCGACCATTGTTTGATTGTGTCGTCATGTTGAAAACTCCTCACTTAAATATAGGACCAAAGAAACGCGTTATGCTTGTAGTTCTCGCAATGCTAATGCAAAGTTACCCAGTGTCGCTGAGCCGTTATGTTTAATGGCAGGCATGGCGATGTAATCGTCAAGATTACCAACATTAACGTAGTCGTTCAGAAGTTCACTGAACTGTTGTCGAACTTTCTTTAAAAATGGCTCGCTAACCACGCCACCACCGAAAATGATTTTGCCGGGTCTCATAATTAGCGTGACCTGCAATGCTGCTTGGGCAACGTAATACGCCATGATGTCCCAGACATGGTCAGTTAACGGGACTTCCTTGCCAGGTTTGCCAGTTCGAGCTTCAAACGTTGGCCCAGCGACTAAGCCTTCAAGACAGTCGCCGTGAAATGGGCAAATACCCTTGAAATCGAGGTCATCAGGATGACGTTTGAGACGCACATGGCCCATTTCTGGATGCCCCATTTCGCCAAGAAAGTCGCCATCAATAATGGCGCCGGCGCCAACACCGGTACCAATGGTGTAGTAAACCAATGAGTTGATTCGTTCATTGGTTAGCGTCGACATAACGTACTCACCATAAGCCGAACCATTGACGTCAGTTGTCCAAAACATGGGAATGTCAAAAGCCTCTTTTAATGTGCCGATGAAGTCTGTATCTGCCCAGTTAGGCTTAGGTGTATTGGTGATGTAACCGTACTTGGGATCGTTACGGCGTAGTTCAATTGGACCAAATGAGGCCACCGATAGTGCTTTAATGTCGAATTGACGAAAGTAGTCAATCGTTTTTTGGAGGGTTTCCGCCGGCGTGGTCGTGGGGAAACTAACAATATCCTTCGTACGGTAATTTTCGTCACCAACGGCACAAACAAATTTAGTGCCGCCTGCTTCAACGCTGCCTAATAACATAGTGATGCTTCCTTTCTGATACTCAGTAAATGTAGTTGAAATAAAAATGTGAATGATTAATTTAAAACTTGTAAGCGATTACAATGTCTAATCATAGCCACACACAGAAAGGAGAACAATCTTTATTTGAGGATATTGTTAACTTAATCACTAACCATGTTGATTGTTATACTCCCGTTGTGATGGGCTTTTAAAGGGGGTAAAGGAAATCAATTAGGCGGCTGTGAAAGCCAATGGACGGTCAAAGCACCGAGACAAACGTTTGTCTTTGAAAGGCGAAAAATCAGTATGAAAATGGTTAATCGTTTTCATGTGGTCTGGTTAAAAACAATAGAGACAAACGTTTGTTTTAAACGCAATGAAGGTGAGTAAAACATTGAAGTAACAGGCCTGAAGTAAGGGAAGATACTGCTTGGACATGGTCGACTACTGGGGTCAATTTGGCCTAATTTGCCTTAAAAGTGGGTTGTTTCATCCGCGGGAAATTTTTACAATAACGAATGTTATGAAATTCACATACAAATCAGAAACGGGGTTTATGAAATGAAGGCACTTGTTCTTGAAGGCTTAAAAGAGATGAATGTGCGTGATATCGACGCACCCAAGGTTCCAGCCAATGAAGTAAAAATCCAAATGAAATATGCAGGCATCTGTGGCACGGATACGCATCTTTACCAAGGACTCCCAGGTTCGGCTCAAGCAACGCCACCAATCGTTTTAGGTCATGAGAATTCAGGTCAAGTGGTCGAAGTTGGTGCTGACGTCACGACAATTAAAGTTGGTGATCGGGTGACAATTGACCCCAACATTTACTGTGGTCATTGTCGTTACTGTCGTGAAGGTCGTCCACAATTGTGTGAGAACTTGTCAGCCGTCGGTGTAACACGGAACGGTGGACTTGCAGAATTTGTTACTGCACCAGAATCTGTCGTTTACCCAATTCCTGATGAACTCTCTTTTAAAGCGGCTGCTTTAACCGAACCAGTTAGTTGTGCTGTGCATGGGGTGAAATTACTGGATTTAGATCCTGCACAACACGTGTTAATTATTGGTGATGGTTTTATCGCGCAACTCTTTACAGCGATGATTAAGTCATTGGGTGTGACACATGTTGACGTTAGTGGTCATAATGATCAAAAACGTGACCTGATGAAACGTTTGGGTGCTGAGAACGTTTATAACAACGGCACTGAAACTGTTCCTTCTGGTTATGACGTGGTCGTTGAAGTTGTTGGTGCGCCTGCGACTCAGGCTGCCGCAGTTGACGCTGCAGGTAAGGGTGGTCAGGTCTTGATGTTTGGGGTTGCTAACCCAGATCAAACTTTCGCACTGAACTCTTACGACATTTTCCAAAAAGAACTGACAATTAAAGGTTCCTTCATCAATCCATACGCTTTTGAAGATTCACTGGCATTTTTGGCAGGTCATCAGGAGTTAGTTGAATCATTAATTTCAGATGAATTAACGTTTGATCAAGTTGCTGATTTTCTTGGTGGCAAGTTTGATCACAAAGTCAACAAAGCCATCGTGAACGTCAGCGAAAGTGTTAAATAGTAAAGCAATATTTTTATAGAATTAAATCTTTGCTGTATGCAAAAAAGCACGCGTTCCTTCACTAAAGAGTGAGGAGAACGCGTGCTTTTACTTACTACAGGATCTATTTAATTAGCGATGATCCGAATCTGTGTTTAAGGTTAATTGCATTTCTACAAATGGATACTGACCACCATTTGTGGCTTGCCTTTTCCTTGGACCGTCAATGATGGTTCCATTCCGGGGCCAACTTCGACGACCGAATATTAAAAGTTTTGGTGCAACGTGACTGGTAAGCGTTGGGTCGTAACTGGTGCAGTCGGTGTCGCAATTCGATTAAGCAAAGTTGTCACAGCGGCGTGACCAATCGCATATGTCGACTGTTGGACGGCAACCAGATCCACGTCGAGGTAATCAAACCAGCTGAGGTAATCGAACGTACCCAACTTAAAGCCCGCCAGTTTTCCCTGTTGTTTGAGCAATTTCATGACTTGGCTGAGGATAACACTGTCGGCAACTATCAGGCTATCGATTTTTTCTTGTTGTAGGAGTTCGTTGAGCGCTTTGGCCGTGGCAGCAGGGGTATAGTCCGTTTGGCGGGTGAGGTTACGTTTGGCCGGCAAACCATTGTCCGTGAGCGCCTGTTGGTAGCCGTTGAGACGTTCGATTGCTGAAAAAGCGACCTGGCTACCGATGAAACCAATCCGTTTGCTATCGGCATCGATCAAGCGTTGGGTCAGGTCACGGGCAGCTACCGGATTATCCGTCAACACGGCGTCATAGTGATGAATGCTGTCTGCGTTGGGCACCCGGTCCACGAAAACAGTGGGCGTGGTTTGCGTTAATTTATCGTAATTATCAATCCCACCAGTACTGGCAATAATTAAGCCGTCGACCATCTGACCGGTCAGTGCATTTAAAAAACGTGTTTCTTTAGCGGCTTGTTCGTCCGTATTAAACAGCACCATGCGTTTGCCGGACAAAGCTAGTTCATCGCCGATGCCACGAAGAAGCTCCGTGAAGTAGGGATTAAGAATGTTGCTGACAATGATGCCAATTGTGTCTGTTTGTTGGTTACGAATACTTTGCGCCAACGTATTTGGCTGAAAGTTCATGTCTTCTGCAATTTGATGAATTCGTGCTCGCGTGGCAGGTGTCACGCGGGGACTATCCCTCAGAGCGCGAGAAACAGTCGACGGGGCCATCCCGACGCGCTTGGCAACATCTGCTAACGTTACGTGTTTTGCCATGTTAACTTCCTCCGTTTGCAACACTAAGTGCCCATCATTGTGAATGATTAAACTAATTTTAGCATATTCGGTTACTTTCAATAAGCTGGATTAGTGGCGGAACAGCAATTGCCACTCCAACCACAGCCACAGGCCAAACAAGACCAGCACGTAAAGGGCGCATGCCCAGAAGGCAACGATAATAAAAGTGTTGATGATAAACATTCGGACGACCAACAATCCTAAGGCCAGAACAGCGGCGATTACCAACCGTCGTTGAATGGCGTCGAGGTGCTGATGAAGCTCTTGTTGAGACAAACTGACCAATCCTTCCTCTTTTCTTGCATTTTACACGCTGAACACGTTAGGGTGGTAGGTAACATCAATTAATTAATGAATTTAGGCAAGTAAATTTTTAAAACTAGAGAAAAAGGGTGAATAACCGTGTTCTTATCGATGAGCCACTTAAACAAGACATACTCCGGTAATAAGGTTGCCGTTGAAGATTTCAACCTGGAAATTGAAAAAGGCGAGTTTATCTGTTTTATCGGGACCTCTGGCTCCGGCAAAACAACGACCATGCGCATGATCAACCGGATGCTAAACCAAACTTCTGGCACGATCCAGATTGAAGGTCAGGACATTTCCAAGATGAATCCGGTTCAATTGCGACGTCGAATTGGTTACGTGATTCAAAATATTGGTTTGTTACCGCATATGACGATTCGTGACAACATCACGTTGGTGCCTCGCTTATTGAAGTGGTCTGAGGACAAACGTAATCAACGGGCTAAAGAAATGATTGAGATGGTGGAACTACCAGACAGCTTCCTAGATCGTTATCCAGCTGAATTATCTGGTGGACAGCAACAAAGAATCGGTGTGGCCCGTGCATTAGCAGCGGATCAGGACATTATCCTGATGGATGAAGCCTTTAGTGCATTGGACCCCGTGACGCGTGAAATGTTACAGGATCTTGTAAAAAATCTGCAACAGAAATCTGGTAAGACCTTTGTGTTTGTTACGCATGACATGGACGAGGCGTTGAAGTTAGCGACGCGCATTGTTGTGATGTCTCACGGAAAAATGGTTCAAGTGGCCACGCCAGAAGAAATCTTGCGCCACCCGGCCAATGACTTCGTTGAGGAACTGATTGGCCGTGACCGCCTTATTCAGGCTAAGCCAAGTATCACCACTGTTGGTCAGGTGATGTTAAAAACGCCAGTTGCGATGGTTTCATCAGCAACTTTGGTTCAAGCGTTGAAGCTGATGCATGACCGACGGGTTGATACGCTACTGGTCACGGATAAAGAAAATCATTTGCGTGGCTTTGTGGATATTGAGACCCTAAACGATAACTACTCACCAACCAAACAACTGGGTGATATTTTTAACGAACGCATTTTCTATGTAAATGAGAATGCGGTCATTCGTGATACCGTGGATCGTATCTTGAAACACGGTTATAAAAACGTCCCTGTTGTGGACGACGATGGCAAGCTGGTCGGTATCGTGACGCGGGCTGCACTGGTGGACATCGTGTACGATGCGCTATTTGTTGATGATAAATTGGAAAGTACAGGCAATGATGATCAGGAGACAACGGGGACGACTCAACCGAGTTCTGACAGTGCCATGAGTCAAACTGCTAAGTCTGCCCAAGGTCAGCAAGCCAGTGCAGAATCTGCTGGTACAACAACATCCGATGAGACAAAGGTGGGTGATTAATGATGATCACCTTCCTACAAAATTTTGGTGGCCAATTAATCTTTAAAACGTGGCAGCATCTGTATATTTCAGGAATTTCTTTGTTTCTTGGCGTAATCGTGGCGATTCCACTTGGTGTTTTGTTGACACGCTTTAAAAAGATTGCTGGAATTGTTATTGGGCTAGCCAGTGTCTTACAAACGGTACCGGCGATGGCTCTACTAGCATTGATGATTCCACTGTTTGGTATCGGTGCTAAACCAGCTATCATTGCGTTATTTATCTATTCGTTGTTACCGATTTTAAGAAATACGTACTTAGGATTAGAAGATGTGAATCCCAGTGTCTTGGATGCTGCCAAAGGGATGGGCATGAGCCAACTTGAGTCCATTCGAATGGTCGAGTTACCGTTGGCAGCGCCGGTGATTATGGCTGGCGTCCGTTTGTCAGGCACTTACGTCATTGCGTGGGCAACGTTGGCTTCTTATATCGGAGCAGGTGGCCTCGGGGACTTTATCTTCAACGGTTTGAACTTGTACCGGGGGGACCTGATTCTTGGTGGCTCGATTCCCGTTATTATTTTGGCGCTAGTTGTGGATTATTTGTTGGGTCTGCTAGAAAAGGCTCTAACACCGCGGGTTACCGGCGATGAAGGAGGTCAAAGCTAATGCGACATTTACAAAGAAAAGTTTGGTCATTAGTCATTGTTGCGCTAGCTGGTGTGATGCTTTTGAGTGGCTGTGGTTTTCCCGGTCTCAACAACTCGTCAACAGGGACAGTTCGGATCGCATCCATGTCGACAACGGAATCACAGATCATGGCAGAAATGCTGAAAGATCTGATTGAGCATGACACGAATTATAAGGCAACGATTGTTTCAAACTTGGGTTCAGGTAACGTTACTTTCAACGCGCAAAAGCGTAACGATGCGGATTTATCTGCGGTGCGTTATACGGGAACGGATTTAGAGTCAATCATGGGTAAAAAGATTGACCGCTCTCGCACGCAGGCCCAAACGGATGCTTACGTTCATCAATACTTTAAGAAGCATTATCACATGACGTACTTCCCGAGCTATGGATTTGCGGATACTTATGCGTGGATGGTGACGAAAGAGTATGCCAAAAAGAATCATGTGAATACAGTTAGTGACCTAAAGTCACACGCGAGTCAGATGAAAGTGGGAATTGATCCGATTTGGGAGAATCGTCATGGCGACGGTTACGCCGATTTCAAACGGACTTATGGGTTTTCGTTTGGCGATTTGTATCCCATGCAAATTGGTTTGGTTTATGAAGCGTTGTCACAAGGTCGGATGGATGCTGTGTTAGGCTATTCTACAGATGGGCGAATTAAGAGTTATAACTTAAAGGTTTTAAAGGACAATAAGAATTTCTTCCCGCCCTATAACTGTAGCGTTGTGGCCAATGATGCTGCCTTAAAGAAGTATCCCCAACTGAAGAAGACACTGCGTAAACTGAGCGGCAAAATCAGTTTGAACACGATGCAGAAGTTGAATTATGAAGTGGATAATAATCTTGAGGAACCTGCGACGGTTGCCCAACGTTACTTGCATCAACATCATTATTTTGAAGGGGGCCGGTAATATGAGTCAGCTAAATATATGGCAACAATTACTGTATTATTTTGAGCATAATGGCTTATATGTTTTGAGTCAGTTTAACCGACACTTCCTTATTTCGATTTATGGCGTGTTGTTTGCTGCAATCGTTGGTATTCCGATTGGCATCTTGATTGCCCGTAATCGTCATTTGAGTGGCTGGGTAATCGGAATTGCCAATGTTATTCAAACGATTCCGTCTCTAGCAATGTTGTCGGTGTTAATGCTTGGCCTTGGTCTTGGCGTGAATACCGTTATCGTGACAGTGTTTCTGTATGCGTTATTGCCAATTATCAAAAACACGTATACCGGGATGTTAAACGTTAATCCAGATGTTCTGGATGCCGGCAAGGGGATGGGGATGACCCGTCTTGAAGTGCTGCGTTACATTGAACTGCCGCTTTCGTTGTCTGTTATTATGGCAGGCATTCGAAACGCTTTAGTGCTGGCAATCGGAATCACTGCGATTGGTTCGTTCGTTGGTGCTGGTGGTCTTGGTGATATCATTATCAGGGGCACGAACGCCACAAATGGTGGTGCAATCATTTTAGCTGGCGCTTTACCGACCGCTTTAATGGCCATTGTTTCCGACGCAGTGTTGGGTTGGCTACAAAAGCTATTTGATCCTTCGGCACGACGCAATCATGCGCAGGGTGCAGAAGAGTAGACAGTATTTGTAACTTCAATAACTAGGCGCGCCACTACTTTAATGAGCGTGGATTACGCTTACGGTTGTCAACATTGATACACCCGCCGTGGGACCGGGTCGAGCCCGAAATTCGCGGTCTTTCACCTCGCCGTAAAGCCTCGTGAAAATCCGAGTCTTCACGACAGTCCGTTGTGTAAATTCGAGAGAAACATTCGAATTAACACAACTTTCACGGCTCGGTATCAATGTTGACGCCCTCCGGTTAACAAAGTGACAGGTTTGCGTGCAAAATATGTAAATGGAAATTTGTAGAATTTTAACTCTTGTAGTAGTGGAGCTGACCGGAAACAGAGTTCCGTGTCGGCAACACTTGGCGGCGAGAATTTAACCGCTTAGTGTTGCGGGATGACTTATGAGACGTGGTTTGACGGCTCATAATCAAGGGAGAAAACCGCGTTTTGTGCGGGTTGAACCCGGTCCCATGGAACGGCGTTTCCGATTAGCGTAACGGCTGCTACATTACTATGATTTAGCTACTAGGAAATTCAGGATTTTTAGCTAATGAGGATTGTTATTTAAATTGAGTGCTAGGCGTTGTTGTTCACTGAAGTAGTTGACGACAGCGCCTTTTATTGAAAAAGGTGACAGTAAATGCGTGATTACAAACAAACGCAACGTGTAATTCAGGACTTGTTGGATGACCAGATTGTACCCGGGGTCAGTTACGCGTTGATCGATGGCTCAGAAGTGTACCAAAAGGTGAAGGGTGATGCCCAGTGGTGGCCTGAACATGAACCGTTAAAAACGGGGATGCTGTACGATTTGGCCTCGTTGACTAAGGTAGTTGGTACCACGACGGCATTATTACAATTAGTTGAGCAAGGTCAGCTTAGTGTCGATGATAAATTGGCCCAGTTCGTTCCTGGATGGCATGATAAACGCATTTCACTACGGGATCTGCTGACGCATACGTCGGCGGTTGCGGGATACATTCCACATCGTAATGAGTTGCCCGCCAATCAGCTTAAACAAGCGTTATTACAGTTGCCAGTCGGTGACACGTTTGAACAGCGCGACCATTATACCGATATTGGCCTGATTTTTATTGGCTATGTGTTGGAAGCCGTGTATCATCAACCAGTGCAACAGATTATTGAGGAACACGTTTTGAAACCGCTGAAAATGGTTGCGGCGACATTTACACCAGATCCGTCAAACAGTGTGCCAACCGAATTGACTCAACAAGGTCTGATTCGCGGACGTGTTCATGATCCGAAAGCCGCTATTTTAGGCAAGCATTGCGGCTCTGCTGGGTTGTTTGCGTCATTAGCTGATATGACAACTTTTGCACAGTGGTTTTTAAGTGATCGTGACGACGTCTTGGCTGCCAAGACGCGTGACTTGTTGCGGACAGATCAAACACCATCGCACGACTTGGGCCGTTCATTAGGGTGGAATTTATTAGCGAGTTCGGATAACACACATTTGGTCAGTTTTCACACGGGGTTTACCGGCACCATCATCATTTTGGATCGGGTTACGAAACAGGGGTTAGTGTTATTGACAAATCGAGTGCATCCGAGCCAAAAAAATCACCGCTTTATTGAGTGGCGACCGTCGTTATACCGAACCTTTTTGGATGAAGTTGCTGGTGGTTAAAATAACGGCCGACACACTGTGCTAAACTGAAAGAAGTGTATAGCCCAGCTGTGGGTTAAATCCAAATTAATTACAATTAGGGGTGCGTTTGATGACTGAACCAATGTTTATGATTCCAGTGTTCCATGAAAAAATTTGGGGTGGCACTGGTCTTCACGACCGCTTTAATTATGATATTCCAACGGATCACACCGGTGAAGCGTGGGCCATTTCTGCTCATCCACATGGTCCCGCAACGGTTGTAAATGGTGAATTCAAAGGTGAATCATTGGACACGATTTGGGCTCAGCATCGTGAAGTATTTGGCAATGCTAAGGGTGATGTGTTCCCATTATTGACAAAAATTTTGGATGCCCACGAGGACCTGTCAGTGCAAGTTCATCCAGACGACGCTTATGCGGAAGAGCATGAGCATGAACTTGGCAAAACTGAGTGTTGGTACGTGATTGCCGCAGAACCGGGTGCAAAACTTTATTACGGTCATCATGCACAAACTCGTGAACAACTCGCTGACTGGATCAATAATGACCAGTGGGACAAGTTGTTCCGAACAGTACCGGTGAAGGCCGGCGATTTCTTCTATGTTCCTAGTGGCACGATCCATGCGCTCGGCGCTGGGATCATGGTGCTTGAAACACAGCAGAGTTCGGACACAACGTACCGTGTTTACGATTGGGACCGGACGGATGCTAAGGGTCGCAAACGCCCATTACACAAGCAACAAAGTATCGATGTGACCACGGTACCGCACGTTGATCCAAAGCTTGATATTACAAAAACAACAGTTGGCAAGGCCACAATCACAAAGTTCGTTGCCTCTGAATTCTTTGCGGTTTATGAATGGCGGACAAACGGTGGAGAAGCCCACTTTAGTCGTGGCAAGGCGCCTTACACTTTGGCATCTGTACTTGATGGCCGTGGTGAACTGATTGTTCCCGGTGAGCAGCCATACACCCTGGTTAAGGGAATGCACTTCATTATTCCGTTTGGCATCAAGGAATGGACCGTTAAAGGTGATGTGCAAATCATCGCCAGCGAACCCGGCGCTAAGGCTTAGTGCTGATTAAAGTTCACAATCGCTGTCACTGGAAGTAGCATTAATTGAACAATTGAGAAGTCAACCGGACCTGTTACTAACATGTAGCAGGTCTTTTTGTGTACCCATCAATCAAGCGTAAAAGCTAATTTTGCCAAGTAAACCTATTCGGAAAATAGTGGTTTTAGTGATTAGCGACGGGAACTAAATTAAATCAACCGAACTTACCAATTGAAATAAAGAAATTAATGTTTGCATCGAAAATGTAGTTATCATTGATGGCTGTCATTTTTGAAAATGGGTAGGCTACATGGTGAATCTGATATTTAAGCAGGTTCAGTGAGACTGACAAAGGGACAAGAAGGTGACAATTATGCCAAGTTCGGCACTTAATCAACTTATGATGATGTATGAACGAATGAAGCAGCTCGTGGAACACGACACGTTAACAGATGATGTCGCGGCGCAGTATCAGCATCAACTCGCCGGTGTTGTGATTGACGATGACGTGGCACCTGCTGAGCAACAATTCCTAAAGGGACTACAGAATAATATTTCCGCGATGCTGGCGGCTGTCGGTCACCATAGCATTTTTCTGACAGTCATTAATGATGATGGGTCTTTTTCACCGTTTGAAATCAATGTCACAGATATGATTCATCTGCGTGAGACGGACTTAGATTTATATAATCGATTGCAAGACGATGCGTTTATTTATCAAACGCAGCATTTGGACGGACCGGCGGCATTAGCGTTGTTCCAACGGGCACCGTGGTCGGCAGGCTCACAGTAAGGGGGCATCTGTATGGCACAACAACAACTGGCGCGTAATCTGCGCAATCGCCAAATTCAGCTGATTGCAATTGGTGGCACCATCGGCACTGGCCTGTTTTTAGGATCTGGCCGTGCCATCCATTTGGCGGGACCGTCAATTCTCCTGAGTTATATGTTAACGGGGGTAGTCACGTTTATCATCATGCGTGCGCTAGGCGAAGTGCTTCTTTCTGATGAACGATTTAATTCATTTGTCGATTTTATTCGCCAATATTTAGGAGAGACGGCTGGCTTTATCGCAGGGTGGACATACTGGCTGTGTTGGCTAGTGACGGCGATGGTCGAACTGACTGCTGTTGGGCTTTACTTTCGATTCTGGTGGCCTTCGCTGCCTCAATGGTTACCAGGGCTCGTATTGTTGCTGGTTTTGCTGGGACTGAACCTAATCACAGTTCGTTTGTTCGGTGAAACGGAATTTTGGTTTGCTTTGATCAAAGTGGCGGCCATCATCTTATTGATTATCATTGGTACGGTCATGATTGTCATGCATGTCAGAACGGCTAACGGGGTCGTTGGTTTGCAGAATCTGGTCAGTCATGGTGGGCTGATGCCAAACGGCTGGCGTGGCTTCGTGACCGCGTTGCCAATGGTTGTCTTCAGTTTTGCTGGCATTGAATTAATCGGTCTCACCGCTGCTGAAACGAAAGACCCCCGAAAGATTCTCCCCAAGGCAATCAATGAACTGCCGGTAAGAATCATTTTGTTTTACGTCGGTGCACTATTCATTATCATGACGATCATTCCGTGGACGGTGGCCAATGCGAACCAAAGCCCGTTTGTTCAAGTATTCGCAGCTGCTAGAATACCGGCCGCCGCCAGCATTATTAATTTTGTGGTTATCACTGCGGCAGCATCGGCTTGTAACAGTGCGCTGTTTTCGACCGGTCGGATGCTTTATACCTTGACGAATCGCTATCATGGTCGAGGAATTGCTAAGCTGGGCCGTTTATCTAAGACACAGGTGCCGGGCAACGCACTGACCTTTTCGGCGGGAATTATCGTCATTGCATTAATTTTAAATGGCATCATTCCCAACCAAATCTTTACGATTTTGGCAACGATGTCGACTACTTGTTTCTTGTTTGTCTGGGTCATGATTGTTGTGGCTCATTTGCGATACCGGCAGAAGGTAGGTGTCGGTGACGGGACGTTTTTGACGCCCTTAACACCTGTAAGTGACTATTTCGTACTGGGCTTTTTGGCATTTGTTGTCATTGTGATGTTATTTAATGCGTTAACAATTGTGTCAGTCTTTGTTGTCGGTGGTTGGCTGGTTTTGCTGTTTATCATCAAACGAACAAAGACAGACATTATTCGACGGACGAAATAACGCGCAATGTAAGCAACAATGCCGGTTTATGAATGGGAGGAAATCAACATGGCATTTGTTCAATTAAAGGATCATAAATCACGTTACTTATGGATTCCAGACGACTATACTTTGATTTCAACTGAATCGCATGAACGGAACGGCGAACCAATCACGATTGAACGCTATCAAGAGCAGCCAACGTTTTTATTACATGGTGCACAGGTAACCACTATCTATGCAAACGATGGTCAGGACTTACAAAGTTACCACAACTATACACAGGCACCTGATCAGCCATTGCCGGGCACTCAGGAGGCAGAGAAGTTGGCCGAAGATGTTTGGACCGATACGGATCCAGATTTTGCGCGCGGTCTATCTTTGCTGGTTGTGGAAAATCAGCAACGTTCTTATGTGAACGCTAATGGCGAGGAGCACCAGTTCCCAGTTTTGTGGGTCAAATTCGCTCATGAGAATGGGTCGTATAATTGGGTCACGGTTGCTGGCGGTAACAAGATTGTTGAAGTTGAGCGTAATTCCGAATGGGATTACTTTGGTGGTCGCCGTGCTACAGAAGAGTGGGACAACGACGACTGGGTCCAGGCTCGAAATGGTGAACGGCCACAGTTGGCTGCACCACATGCGAGAGCATAGATAGTTGTCAAAGTGTTTGTTTTGAAACTTGGCTTTAGCGTAACGTAAAAACGACACAGCGTGATTTTTCACGCTGTGTCGTTTTTAGTTGTTTGAATTCTTGTAAACGTTAGAACGTTGCTGGAATAACCATGTTTTCCCGTTCACTAAAATCTTGGTCTGGATACTTGCGCTTTAATGCGGCGACTAGCAGATGTTTAGCAATGTCACCGTTCCGAGTCAGGATGGGACCGTGAAAGTAGGTGCCATAGACATTTTTGTAGTGGACACCTTCAGTGCCATCCGCACCGTTGTTACCAGCACCTTCAGAGACAACTCCTAGTGGCGCCTCATCCTTACCAAGAAATGTCATTCCTTGATGATTTTCAAAGCCATGATAGACTTCACCAGTTTGTTCATCTTTGATAATCGTATCGCCGATAAAACGATGGTCATGTTGATTCTTCGTATAGTGGCTCATAGACTTGGTTCCAGTAATCCGCTCGCCATCTGCACCAATATAATATTGGCCCAGTAATTGAAAGCCGCCGCAGATAGCTAGGGTAGGGCCGCCGTCTTCGATAAAGTCGGTAATAGCTGCCGCCTTTGTTGGTAGGTCTTTAGCCACGATGGTTTGCTCGAAATCTTGTCCACCGCCAAAGAAAACAATATCAAAATCATTAGGATCAAATGGATCACCGAGACTGACCAACTTAGTCGTCACATCAGCGTCCATTTTTTTGGCGTAATACTGCATTGCTAAAATATTACCGACGTCACCATAGGTATTCATCAGATCGCCGTAAAGATGGGCGATTGTTAAATGATAGTTAGCCATTAAGCACCCATTCCTTCCTTTATCAAACCTTCATTGGCTAATTGTTTACGTAATTGTAGCACGGCTGTATAGGTTGCCAGTACATACACTTTTTTTGTTGGCAGTTCCTTGATCTTGGCAGTGACCTTAGTTAAGTCAGGTTCAATCATCGGTTGATCGATACCAGCCACCTTGAGTCGGAACGTAATGTCTTTATAGCGCTCGCCACCGGTCAAAAATGCCTTTATTTTGGGATTCTCGCCAGTACCGGCAGTACCAAGCTTTTCAAACTCACCATCCCAGATCCAACTAGTATCAATACCGTCAGCATAATTGGCGTTGAGTAAGCCGACGAATGAGAAGTCCTCAGGTTCCGTTAAAATCATGTCGATAACCTGGTTCACACCAACGGGATTCTTAATTAAAATCAAGGTAACGTCTTTATCGCCGACGTGAACGACCTCTTGGCGGCCGAAGACGCGTTCATCACTGGTGAAAGCTTGGCGAATTTGAGCAGGTTCTACATTGAGAAAACGACCAACGGCGTACGCGGCGAGCGCGTTATAGATATTGTATAAACCACCGATGCCGATCTTAAATGGTTCCCCATCCAAATCAAACGTTGATGCAGTTGGTGTCATGGCACCTAATTTAGTAACTGCATAGTTAAGTTCTGGACGGTGGAAACCACAGTTAGGGCAGAAGTAATCGCCTAAGTTACCGTAAGTCATAAAATGATAGTGCAAAACGTGCTGACACTTTGGACACAGGATGCCATCCGTATTCGTCGGTGCCTTCATATCACCTTGTGGGAGGTGATTGAAGCCGTAGTAAATTTTGGGGTTAGGCAGATCAACTGAGTTAAAGAGTTGAGCGTCACCATTCGCAATGATAGTCGCTTCAGGTGCAAGCCGCACGCCATCAATAATCTTTTTGTACGTCGTGTAAATTTCACCATAACGATCCATTTGATCACGGAAAATGTTGGTGAACACAAACGCAATGGGCTTAATGTAGCGCGTTACTTTAATAACGTTTGCTTCATCCACTTCCAAGACAGCTAGTGGCCGTTGCCCCCGTGACCGTTTGGCATGAAGAAATGTGCCGACAATACCTTGTTCCATATTTGAACCAGTGGGATTTGTCAAAACATGATCGTATTTTTCGCGTAAAACACGCACGGTTAGGGCAGTCGTCAGTGTCTTTCCGTTTGTTCCAGTAATCACGATGACATCATAATTTTGACCCAAATGTTTCAAAATTTCGGGGTCAATCCGAGCTGCTAGTTTGCCAGGCAATGATGAACCACCGTGCATAAATGTGTGTAAAAACCAGTATGATGTCTTGCCAACTGCTGTGGCAACCCCGCTTCGTAATGACATGAAAAGCTCCTTTAATCTGTAATTAACTTTAGCCAGTTTAGCACATCTCGTCTAAAACCCATTGACGGATGCTCAGTTTTAATGAATTCACTAACTACTTAATCTCTTGATCAGAAAAAGCAAGTTCAAACATGTTTGGCCGTCGTGCTGTTCAAGCATTGGTCCATTCGGTATAATGGAAAGCGATAAAATTTTTGACAGAGGAAGGCATCGCATGGCACAGTTATTTTTCCGGTTCGGGGCAATGAACTCAGGTAAGACGATTGAAATCTTAAAAGTTGCGCACAATTACGAGGAACAAGGCAAGTCCGTCATTATTATGACAAGTGCCGTGGATACTCGTGATGGTGAAGGTTACGTTTCAAGCCGAATTGGTTTGAAGCGTCCAGCTCACACCATTAAAGCAGATACTAACGTCTTCGAGGCCGTTAATGAAATTGATCCGGAAGCGTCTTGCGTGCTGGTTGATGAAGCTCAATTTTTACAAAAACACCACATTTTGGAGTTAACTAAGGTTGTGGATGAACTGCACATTCCGGTGATGACGTTTGGACTGAAGAATGATTTTCGCAACGAATTGTTTGAGGGATCAAAATACCTATTACTTTACGCTGACAAGATTGAAGAAATGAAAACGATTTGTTGGTTCTGTGCCAAAAAGGCGATCATGAATCTCCGTTTTCACGATAATAAGCCCGTTTATGAGGGTGAACAGGTCCAGATTGGCGGAAATGAAAGTTATTATCCAGTGTGCCGTGAGCATTATTTTAACCCGCCTTTACAGAAGTAAACTGACAGAACGAGCGAAGTAGGAGACAGAAGTTATGGATGAAATGTTTAATAAACTGCAGGCCGTGTCGGACCGCTATGAGGAACTTAACGAACTCATGAGCGACCCTGAGGTCATTGCGGATTCAGATCGCTTTATGAAGCTGTCCAAAGAAGAGGGGAGCATTCGTGAAACGGTCGAAAAATACCGTCGTTATCGTAAAGTGATGGATGAAATCAGCGACGATAATGATTTACTTCATGAAAAGCTTGATCCTGACATGGAAGAGCTGACTAAGGAAGAACTAAAAGAATTGGAAGACGAAAAAGTCCAGTTGGAACAGGAAATCACTGTTTTGATGCTGCCTAAGGATCCAAATGATGACAAGAACATCATCATGGAAATTCACGGAGCTGCCGGTGGTGATGAAGCCAGCTTATTTGCCGCGGACTTATTCAACATGTATTCTCGTTATGCTGAAAAGCAAGGCTGGCAAGTAGAAGTCATCGACGAAAATGCGACTGAAGTGGGTGGCTTTAAAGAAATTGTCCTGATGATCACAGGCGATAAAGTTTATTCCAAACTGAAGTTTGAAAATGGTGCACATCGGGTTCAACGGGTTCCGGTGACAGAATCTGCTGGTCGTGTGCATACTAGTACCGCAACTGTTGGTGTGATGCCAGAGTACGAGGATGTTGATATCGACTTAGATCCAAAAGACATCCGGACTGATGTGTTTCGTTCATCCGGTGCCGGTGGTCAGCATATTAACAAAACAAGTTCGGCCGTTCGAATGACGCATATTCCGACCGGTGTGGTTGTGTCGATGCAGGATCAACGGTCGCAGCAGCAAAACCGTGTTAAGGCGATGGAAATTCTGAAACAGCGTGTGTACGATTATTACGCTTCTCGTGAACAGAGCGAATACGACGAGCAACGTAAGAGCGCTGTGGGAACTGGGGATCGTTCGGAACGAATCCGGACGTACAACTTCCCCCAAAACCGGGTTACGGATCACCGAATCAATTTGACCTTGAACAAATTGGATCGCGTGATGAACGGCGAGTTAGACGAAATTATTGATGCCTTGCTGTTAAACGAACAGGCTGAAAAGATGGATGAGTTAAATCGTGGATAAACCAACTATTTTAGAAGCCCAGCAGTGGGCTTCTTCTTGTTTTGACCAACAGTTAAAAAATACTGACCCCAACTTAGCGGCCAGTATTATGATGGATTTGTTTAATTGGTCGCGAACCCAGTTATTGATGCGTTTAAGAGATGTGCTGACGGCAGCTCAGTGGGAAGCCTATCAGCAGGCCGTCCAACGGATTGCAAAAGGCGAGCCTGCTCAATATGTGATCGGAAAGACCCAGTTTTACGGACATTCATTTATGGTGACACCTGCTGTATTGATTCCCCGGCAGGAAACTGAGGAACTTGTTGATTGGGTGTTGACTGATCATGATGATGTCGCTAAAAGTGTCTTGGATATTGGCACGGGTAGTGGCGCATTAGCCATCAGCATGGCATTAGCACGGCCACACTGGCAGGTAACAGGAACAGACATTAGTGATTCTGCCATTCAGGTTGCTAAGCGAAACGCACAATCGCTAGGAGCAAACGTCGGTTGGCAGGTTGGCGATTTGTTTCAACCTGTGGAAGATAAGGCGTTTGACCTGATTGTTAGCAACCCACCATATATTAGTGAGGATGAGCGACCTTTGATGGATCAAAATGTGTTAGATTATGAACCCCATCAAGCGTTATTTGCGGATCACCAAGGTTTAGCAATCTATGAACGGATTGCACAACAACTGGCCGACTGCTTAACAGACCAGGGCGTTGCGTACTTCGAGATTGGCTTTGCCCAAGGCAAGTCGGTCAAACATTTGTTTGAGACGGCTTTACCTGAAGCACACGTGACATTGCGACAAGATATTACCGGTCATGATCGAATGATTCGAGTTCAACGGTGAACGGGAACTTTAGAACAGGAGGATGTAAGGGCATGGAAACGAAGCGTTTTTCAAACCAGGAAATTGAAGCTGCTGCTGCGGCATTACGTGATGGGCAGTTGGTTGCATTTCCAACCGAGACCGTTTATGGGTTGGGGGCCGATGCAACAAATGAGACAGCAGTTAAGCAAGTGTATCAAGCAAAGGGACGGCCAAGTGACAATCCGTTGATTGTTCATGTGGCCGATGTTGAAACGGTGGCCGCATTAACAGAACCACTATCGGAGGCCGCCAAAAAATTAATGACGGCTTTTTGGCCAGGTTCGTTGACCATGATTTTTAAATTGAAGCCAAATGTATTGTCCAAAGCCGTCACGGGTGGTCTGGACACAGCAGCATTTCGTTTTCCAGCCAACAAGACGACATTGGCGTTAATTAAAGCTTTAGGACGGCCAATGGTAGGTCCATCTGCCAACACGTCTGGTAAGCCAAGCCCGACCACGGCCGATCATGTGTTACATGATTTGAGCGGCAAAATTGCGGGTGTCGTTGACGATGGTCCAACCAAGGTTGGCGTTGAATCAACGGTATTAGACATGTCAACCGATCAACCCGCCATTTTGCGGCCAGGAGCAGTCACACCTGAACAAATCGAAGCGGTAATTAAGCAAACTGTTGCGACGGAAGTTCACAAGGTTGGTGCTAAAGAAACACCGAAAGCTCCTGGAATGAAGTACAAACACTACGCGCCAGCCGCCCAGGTTTACATCGTTAACGATGGTGATTGGCAGTCCGCATTAGACTGGGCTGGTCAGCAGCCTGTCCAAATAGGGTTGATGGCGACCAAAGAGCGTTTGGCAGGATTGCAATTGCCAACGAACGTAGAAGTATTTGAACTTGGACAAAATGTGACGACCGCTAGTCATTTGCTGTTTGCGGGATTGCGCCACTTTGACGACGAAGGTGAAATTAAAGATATTCTGGCCGAGGGTTTCCCAGCCAACGGACTTGGGCTGGCGTACATGAACCGTTTAAAGAAGTCTGCCGGTAATGTTTTCTTCACGACGTCACAAATCTGATTGCGTGATAATTTCCGATTAGCGTAAAATGAAGATATGGTTTGAAGAATTAAATACCATCAGATCACGTAAGGTTACTGAACCTGTCAAGGAGGAATTGCCGATGAGTTATCAAGACACAGATCCAGAATTATGGCAAGCAATCGCCAACGAGGGGAACCGTCAGCAGCATACCATTGAGTTAATTGCGTCTGAAAACATTGTTTCAGATGCCGTTCGGGCCGCACAAGGCTCCGTTTTAACCAACAAGTACGCTGAAGGTTATCCAGGTCACCGTTACTATGGTGGCTGTGAATATATCGATGTTGTGGAACAACTTGCAATTGACCGTGCCAAACAACTCTTTGGTGCTGAATACGCTAATGTGCAACCGCATTCTGGTTCGCAGGCAAACATGGCGGCTTACATGGCCCTCATTAAGCCAGGGGACGTCGTGATGGGGATGGCACTGGATGATGGCGGTCACTTAACTCATGGCTCTAAAGTTAACTTCAGTGGCAAAACGTATACTTTCTATGGCTACCATGTCGATCCAGAGAGCCAACGGTTGGATTATGATGCCATTTTAAAACAGGCTCAGGAAGTTCATCCCAAATTAATCGTTGCGGGCGCGTCTGCGTACAGCCGTATCATTGACTTTAAGAAGTTTCGTGAAATTGCGGATGCAGTTGGCGCCAAGCTTATGGTTGATATGGCTCACATCGCTGGGTTAGTGGCAACTGGGTTACATCCAAGTCCAGTACCATATGCAGATGTTGTCACGACAACCACTCACAAAACACTTCGTGGGCCACGTGGTGGACTGATTTTGGCTAAGGCTGAATACGCGAAAAAGTTAAATTCAGCTGTCTTCCCGGGCACTCAGGGTGGCCCATTGGAACACGTGATTGCTGGTAAAGCAGCTGCGCTGGGTGAAGACTTGCAGCCTGCGTTCAAGGTCTACGGCGAACAGGTTATCAAGAACGCGCAAGCGATGGCAAGTGTATTCAATGAGGATGATCAGGTTAAAATTTTGACCGGTGGTACGGATAATCATTTGATGACGCTAGATCTTACCAGTACCTCATTAACTGGGGCAGCCTTACAGGATTTACTTGATGCTGTCGATATCACGACGAATAAGGAAGCAATTCCTAACGATCCCGCTGGTCCACGTGTTACTTCTGGATTACGTTTAGGCACACCGGCGATTACTACTCGTGGCTTTGGTGAAGCGGAGAGCAAACAGGTTGCAGAACTGATTCTGTCGATCATTCACCACCCTGAAGATGCCACCGTGGCCCGTGATGTAGCAGTTAAGGTGCGTCAACTAACAGATGCGCATCCAATTAATGTGAATTAATCAAGAATTACACTCGCGTTCAGAGCTAAAATCGACTAGAATTAGGTTCAGAAAATAAAAGGGAGTGTGGCATCCGATGGGGAAGTTTGAGGTTCTTGATCACCCGTTGATTCAACATAAATTAACGATAATTCGTAACCGGGATACAGGCACGAAGGTCTTCCGTGAAGTTGTGAACGAAATTTCAACACTTATGGCTTACGAGGTTTCACGCGACATGCCGTTGGAAGATGTCGAAGTAACAACGCCAATCGAAAAGACAGTAAAGAAACAATTGGCCGGTAAAAAGGTCGCTATTGTGCCAATTTTACGTGCAGGTTTAGGAATGGTCGACGGATTTTTGAACTTGATCCCTGCTGCTAAAGTTGGTCATATTGGGATGTATCGTGACGAAGAATCATTGCAGCCCGTAGAGTATTTCGTCAAAATGCCAGCTGATATTGATCAACGTCAGATTTTTGTCGTTGACCCAATGTTAGCTACTGGTGGCTCAGCGATTATGGCCATTGATGCACTTAAGCAACGCGGTGCACACAGCTTTAAATTCATGTGTTTAGTAGCAGCCCCAGAAGGTGTAAAAGCTTTACAAAAGGCTCATCCAGAAGTTGATATTTACACGGCTGCATTGGATGAAAAGCTCAATGAAGATGGTTATATCATGCCTGGTTTAGGGGATGCTGGTGACCGTTTGTTTGGCACAAAGTAGTTATTTGTTTTCTGATTCTAATATTTAATGAGAGATTTAAAGCTTCCTGATGATCAGTTGTCAGGAAGCTTTTTTAATTTGCTCACCCTTGGGGTACTGCTAACAACGTGTTCGGTAATCAAATAATCAAACTAAAAAAGATTTAGACACTAATTCGCAGTGACTGAACTATAATAAGAACACTTTCCAATTGTGTTGTTTTTAGAATTCTTTCACAATCAGAAAAGTGTTCATTAATAAAAATTGTTAATGAAAGGAGAACAATGTAAATAATTTTCTCGAAGTTGTTGAGAACGGTTGCAAAACGCTAAAATCTTTGTCGGAGTAGGAATAATCAGACATTAGAGAATGCGAAATTCTTTTGCGATTGATTTTCAATGGTGGTATCATATTTCTGTATTTTGAACAGCAGGGGCTCGGATTTTATGGCTATTTTTACATAACTGTAACGAGCTGGTTCACAATATTGCAACACAACTAAGGTTACGGAAAGAGGTGATATTTAGTGGATTCCTTCCAATTTTTGGGGCTGACTTTTAACACCGCCAACATTATCTCGATTACAATTGCGTTTGCCATCGTGTTTTTTGTCGTTTTCTTCCTATCGAGGAGAATTACGATGAAGCCAACCGGTGGCCAAAATATTTTGGAGTGGATAATTGATTTCACCAACGGCATTGTTCGTGGTCAATTACCTGGACGTGATGGTGGTCAGCTTGGATTATTTGCGTTTACAGCGTTTCTTTTCGTTTTCTTCGCTAACCAGTTAGGTTTGTTCCTACAGGTTTCTGTGAACGGCGTTGATTATGTTCGTAGTCCAACTGCTAATCCAGTTGTGACGCTAACGATGGCTATGGTTACACTAGCGTTGGCTCACTACTTGGGTGTGGTTAAGTTCGGTTTTGGTGGTTATATTTCAAATTCTTATCTCAAACCATTTGCAGCATTACTACCAATTAACCTCGTCGAAGAATTCACGAACTTGTTAACGTTGGCTTTGCGGCTTTACGGTAACATCTTCGCTGGTGAGACGTTGTTGAAACTGATTGGTGGAATGGCCTTCTCACACGGTCTTCCAACGATTATTGTAGCGTTACCACTTGAGATTGTTTGGCAGGGATTCTCGGTATTTATCGGGGCAATCCAAGCCTATGTTTTTGTAACCTTAAGCACAGTATATATTTCTCGGAAAGTTACGGTAGAGGAATAAAAATTTCTTAGGAGGATTCAATATTATGGGAGCAATTGCTGCTGGAATTGCCGCTGCTGCGGCAGCTATCGGTGCCGGTGTCGGTGACGGGATGGTTATTTCTAAGACCTTGGATGGTATGGCACGTCAGCCAGAATTATCCGGTCAACTTCGTGGAACGATGTTCATTGGTGTTGGTTTAATTGAAGCTATGCCAATCATTTCTATCGTTATCGCCTTCTTAGTTATGAACAAGTAATTTCAAGACTAAAGAAGTACTAATTCTGACAAGGGAGGTGCCAATAGATGTTTTCACCATTAGTTTTAGCGGCTGAAAAGGGTTTTGATTACGGCGATATGCTGTTTTATATGGTCGCATTTGTATTGTTAATGTGGTTAGTTAAGGTGTTTGCTTGGAAACCCGTTACGAAAATGATGAATGACCGGGCCACGAAAATTGCTAACGACATTGATTCTGCTGAAAAGTCACGCTCTGATGCAGAAAGTTTAGCAAGTCAACGTCGTGATGCACTTGCCAACTCACATCAAGAAGCCTCAACAATTGTTGCTGATGCTAAGGATGCGGGTAATCAACAACGTGACAAGATTATTAACCAAGCGCAATCAGATGCCCAGAAGTTACGCGAGAACGCAACTTCTGATATTGAACAACAACGTCAAGACGCTCTTGTAAGCGCACGTAAAGACGTGGCTGATTTGTCTATTGAGATTGCTTCCAAGATCATTCACAAGCAATTAAATGCCGACGATCAAAAGGCATTGATTGATTCTTATATCGAAGGGTTGGGAAAAGATGACCAAACTCGCTAAATCGCAAGTTGCTCGTCGTTATGGTCGTGCCATGTTTGACGCGGCAAACGAAAAGCAGCAACTGGAACCGGTTTATGATGAGCTCATCCAAGTCCAAGGCGTTTTTCAATCCGTGCCTAATTTGGGAACGGTTTTGACAGGTGCTGGTTTACAGAACCCCGAGAAAGAAGCCCTCTTGAAGCCTTTGTTAAGCTCAACTAGTCCGCTAGTTCATAACTTTTTACAAATGCTTTTCGACTACGGCCGGTTGGATGATACGGTCGCAATCATTGATGAGTTCAAACGGCTCTATGATGAACAAAACCAAACAGTTTATGCTGATGTAACTACCGCTGTAAGTCTCGATGAGACTCAAAAACAGCGGCTAGCGGACAGCATTGCTAAGCGGGTCGGTGCTAAAACTGTACACGTAAATCAAATTGTTAATCCAGATATTATTGGTGGCGTGATCGTCAACAGTAACAACACTGTGATTGATGGTTCGATTCGTACCCGTCTGGCACATATCCGTCAAAGTTTGACGCGATAAATTTTTAAACAAAGAGGTGAATTCCGCATGAGCATCAAAGCTGAAGAAATCAGCGCTCTGATTAAGCAACAACTTGAGAACTATCAAGAAGAGCTAACCGTTGAAGAAACGGGAACAGTAACCTACGTTGGTGACGGGGTTGCTCGTGCTCATGGTCTGGATAATGCATTAGCTGGCGAATTACTTGAATTCGATAACGGTGTGTATGGGATGGTCCAAAACCTTGAATCCGATGACGTCGGAATCGTTGTTTTGGGTGCTTACGATGGTATCCAAGAAGGTTCGTCCGTTAAACGGACTGGCCGGATTATGGAAGTACCAGTAGGTGATGCCCTTATTGGCCGTGTTGTGAACTCTCTAGGTCAACCTATCGACGGCAAGGGTGAGATGAAAACAGATCACACGCGCCCTGTTGAATTTAAGGCCCCGGGTGTTATGCAACGGAAGTCCGTTAGTGAACCATTACAGACTGGGATCAAAGCGATTGATGCCTTGGTACCGATTGGCCGTGGTCAGCGTGAGTTGATTATTGGTGACCGGAAAACTGGTAAGACATCATTAGCTATTGATACAATTGTTAACCAAAAAGATCAGGACATGATCTGTGTCTACGTTGCTATTGGTCAAAAGGAATCAACTGTGCGTGCACAGGTTGAAACTTTACGTCAATTAGGCGCCATGGATTACACGATTGTCGTTTCTGCTGGTCCTTCTGAGCCAGCACCAATGTTGTACTTGGCACCATATGCCGGTGCGGCAATGGGTGAAGAATTCATGTACAACGGTAAGCATGTGTTAATCATCTATGATGACTTATCAAAGCAAGCCGTTGCTTATCGTGAACTTTCCTTGATTCTTCGTCGGCCACCAGGTCGTGAAGCTTATCCTGGGGATATTTTCTACACTCACTCACGGTTACTTGAACGTGCTGCGAAGTTAAGTGACGAAATGGGCGGGGGCTCAATGACTGCTTTGCCAATCATTGAAACCCAAGCCGGTGATGTTTCGGCTTATATTCCAACTAACGTTATTTCCATTACCGATGGGCAGATCTTCCTGAATTCAGATTCGTTCTATTCAGGTGTTCGTCCAGCCATCGATGCTGGGACTTCTGTTTCTCGTGTTGGTGGTGACGCGCAGGTTAAAGCCATGAAGAAGGTTGCTGGGACATTGCGTTTGGACCTATCTTCATACGCTGAGCTGGCATCATTCGCACAATTTGGTTCTGATTTGGATCAAGCGACCCAAGACCGCTTGAACCGTGGTCAACGGACGATTGAAGTGTTGAAACAACCACTGCATCAACCACTTCCTGTTGAAAAACAAGTTGTGATTCTGTATGCCTTGACTCATGGATACTTGGACAAGGTTGATGTGGCTGATATTGCACGGTTCCAGAGTGAATTGTTCGATAATTTTGACGCTAACCATGCAGACCTGTTGGACACCATTAAGACGACTGGTAACTTGCCCGCTGATGACGACATGAAGGCTGCAATTTCAGCATTTGCTGATTCTTTCCAACCAACGAAAGCTGCCGCCACTGACGGTACAAAGTAGGTTGAAAGGAAGGTGAGCAAATGCCTGCAGCATTGAACGAAGTTAAACGCCGCATTAGTTCGACGCAAAAGACGTCTCAGATTACGACGGCCATGCAAATGGTCTCAACGTCGAAGCTGAGTCAAATTCAACGTCATACGAGTGGTTATCAAGTTTATGCATCAAAGGTTGAAAGTGTTGTGACTCACCTTGCTGCATCACATTTATTGGATTCGGGCAACGTTGACATGAGCTCGACCAGTAAAAACGATGATGTACCTGTTAGTGGCTTAATGACACAACGTCCTGTTAAAAAAACGGGATTGTTAGTCGTTACCTCTGACCGTGGACTGGTAGGAAGTTACAATAGCAACATTATCAAGTCGACTAATGACTTTATTAATGAACATGGTAAGACGCCTGATGATTATGTCATTATGGCCGTCGGTGGCATGGGTGCCGATTTCTTTAAGAAACGCGGCATGAATGTTGCTTATGAATATCGTGGTGTTAGCGATGTGCCGACTTTTGTTGAAGTTCGGGAAATCGTTAAAACTGTGACGGCTATGTACAATAACGAAGTTTTTGATGAACTGTACGTTTGTTACAGTCATTTTGTTAATCGACTAACATCACGTTTTCGTTCGACACGCATGTTACCAATTACTGGTGACACGATTGAAGATACGAAACCTGATGGTGATGAAGTTGTTCAACCTAAGACTGCGCCGATCAGTATTACGCCGGAATATGAATTGGAACCTTCTGCTGAGGAGATTTTACAAGTTGTATTGCCACAGTATGCTGAAAGCTTAGTTTACGGTGCGATTCTCGATGGTAAAACGTCAGAGCATGCATCCAGTGCAACTGCGATGCAGACTGCTTCTGATAATGCCCATGACCTCATTGACAGCTTGAGCTTACAGTATAACCGTGCTCGTCAGAGTGCGATTACGACTGAAATCACTGAAATTACCGGTGGTCAGGCTGCCTTAGAGTAATTGGAAGCATCCATAAGGAAAGTTTATGGTTGAAAAATAAGCGGAAGGAAGAAACGTACATGAGTTCTGGTAAGATTGTTCAAGTTATCGGCCCAGTCGTTGACGTTGAATTCCCTCTGGACGGTACATTACCTGCCATTAACAATGCGCTCTTAGTTAAGCGTCCCAACCAAAAGGATTTGACGGTCGAAGTTACCTTGGAATTAGGTGACGGAGTTGTCCGGACAATCGCGATGGATGGAACAGACGGCTTGCAACGTGGGATGGAAGTTGAGGACACTGGTGGTTCTATTTCTGTTCCTGTTGGTGAAGACACATTGGGCCGGGTATTTAATGTCCTTGGGGAACCCATCGACGGCGGCGAGGACTTCGGTCCTGATGCTCAACGTAACCCGATTCATCGGGAAGCGCCAGCATATGACCAATTGACAACTAGTACTGAGATCCTTGAAACAGGGATCAAAGTTATTGATTTACTTGCCCCATATGTTCGTGGTGGTAAAGTCGGGCTCTTCGGTGGTGCCGGTGTTGGTAAAACAGTTCTGATTCAAGAATTAATTCACAACATTGCGCAAGGCCACAACGGGATTTCAGTGTTCACTGGTGTTGGTGAACGTACCCGTGAAGGTAACGACATGTACTTTGAAATGAAGGGATCAGGTGTCCTTAAACAGACGGCCATGGTTTATGGTCAGATGAATGAGCCACCTGGTGCCCGTATGCGTGTTGCTTTAACTGGTTTGACGATTGCGGAATACTTCCGTGATGTTAAAGGTCAGGATGTGTTGTTATTTATTGACAACATCTTCCGGTTTACCCAAGCTGGTTCTGAAGTTTCTGCTCTTCTTGGGCGGATTCCTTCAGCCGTTGGTTATCAGCCAACGTTAGCAACTGAAATGGGACAATTGCAAGAACGGATTACATCTACCCAAAAGGGTTCCATCACGTCGATCCAAGCCGTTTATGTGCCAGCCGATGACTACACGGATCCGGCCCCTGCTACGACCTTTGCGCACTTGGATGCGACGACTAACTTGGAACGTTATCTGACTCAACAAGGGATCTACCCAGCCGTGGACCCATTGGAATCAACATCTTCAGCGTTGACACCAGAAATTGTTGGTCAGGATCACTATGATGTTGCAACCCGTGTTCAGCAAATCTTGCAACGCTACCATGAGTTGCAAGACATCATTTCTATTTTAGGGATGGATGAATTGTCTGACGAAGAACAAACAATTGTTGCCCGTGCTCGCCGGATTCAAAACTTCTTAAGTCAACCATTCTCCGTTGCGTCTCAGTTTACTGGGATTGATGGTCAATACGTTTCTGTTGAAGATACGGTGGAAGACTTTAAAGAAATCTTGGATGGTAAGTATGACGATCTTCCTGAAGAAGCATTCCGTCTTGTCGGAACTGTGGATCAGGCTGTGGCAAAGGCAAAGCAATTGCAGGGTAATAATTAAAGGAGGCGTGACCAATGGCTGAACCTCATTTAACTGTTACGATTGTGACGCCTGATGGAACGTCTTACGATAATGACCATGCATCCATGTTTGTTGCTAAAACAACAAACGGAGAAATTGGGATTTTACCTAATCACGTACCATTGATTGCCGCTTTGGAGATTGACGAAATCAGGGTGAAGGGTGATCAAGATGCTGAAGATGAAATTGCCGTAAATGGTGGTTTTGTTGAGTTCTCGAATAACGTTGCAACCATCGTTGCTGACTCAGCTGAGCAACAAGATGCGATCGACGTTACACGTGCTGAAAATGCACGTAAACGAGCACAGGAAGCGATTGAACACGCTCAACAAGAACATGATGCGAATGAATTACGCCGCGCAGAAGTTGCATTGCGTAGGGCAATCAATCGAATCAATGTTGCATCACATCAACGTAATCGATAAAGACAATTAAATGTGTCACTCAAGAGGCTTACTAAGTTTTTAGTAAGTCTTTTTTTTACGGTGTTTTTTTAAGGAACTCATTTAACGAGTATGATAGAATTGGTTGTATCAATCAAAGAGGTGCAAGATGGCTATATATGGTTTTTCTGTGGTAATTAAAATCGTGTTTCAATTGGCCTTTATTTGGTTTGCACTATGGGCAATCAAACCGTTACCACTTGTCAAAATCATGCCATTATATCCACGCCAGGCACAGGCAATTTTAGTTTTACTGGCAATCGTCATTGGATATACTTGTAGCTCCTTTTTTATTGACTTATTTCAGTCGATCATTGGATTTAAGCCATGATTGAAACTTGTTGTTATTAACAATTAAAACTGTTGCACTAGGAAATTGAGTTTGGAGGAACATCTTTATGGAAAAAATCATTGTTCATGGCGGTCAGCCATTGAAGGGAACCGTACATATCGAAGGTGCTAAAAATGCTGTGTTGCCAATTCAGGCTGCATCGCTGTTAGCTTCAACGGGTGAATTGATTTTAACTAACGTTCCCGCCCTGTCCGACGTGTTTATGATGAATAAGGTGCTAAGTTTTCTCAATGTCAGTGTCGATTTTGACCGGCGGGTTAAGTCTGTTACCTTTAATGCCAGCAAGAAAGTTGGTTTTGAAACACCGTTTGAGTACGTTTCGAAAATGCGTGCGTCAATTGTTGTCATGGGTCCGTTGTTAGCAAGAGTCGGTCGGGCCCGTGTGGCGATGCCAGGTGGCTGCGCAATCGGCAGTCGTCCAATTGATCTGCATTTAAAGGGTTTTGAAGCTCTTGGTGCTAAAATTGAACAGCATGACGGCTATATCGAAGCTAGCGCGGACAAGTTGGTTGGCGCTAACATTTACTTGGACTTTCCTAGTGTCGGTGCAACCGAAAACATTATGATGGCCGCAACCTTAGCTGAGGGCACTACTACAATTGAAAATGTGGCGCGTGAACCAGAAATTGTTGATTTAGCTAACGTTTTGAACAAGATGGGCGCTAAGGTCTTTGGTGCAGGCACTGAGTCGATTCGCATCGAGGGTGTGCCCGCTTTGCATGGTTGCGAACATAGTGTGGTTCAGGACCGGATTGAAGCAGGAACATTTATGGTTGCTGCTGCAATCACTCATGGTGACGTTTTAATTGCTGATGCCATTCCTGAACACAATAAACCATTAATTTCAAAGTTATTGGAAATGGGCGTTGAAGTTCGTGAAGAACAGAACGGCGTCCGCATTATTGGACCTGACAAGTTGATGGCAGCAAATGTGAAAACTGCTCCGCATCCAGGCTTCCCGACGGACATGCAGCCTCAAGTATCAGTTCTTCAATTGATGGCTGATGGTACCAGCACGTTAACAGAAACTGTGTTTGAAAATCGTTTTAATCACTTGAATGAACTTCGTCGAATGAATGCTCACTTTACCATTGAGGGTCGCTCAGTGGCACTTCAGGGGCCAACAAACTTTAACGGTGCTGAAGTGGCCGCAACTGACTTACGGGCTGCAGCTGCACTTGTACTGGCTGGCTTAGTGGCAAATGGGTATACAACGGTCACCAACCTGAAGTACTTAGACCGTGGCTATTGTGATTTCCATGAAAAATTGGCGAACCTTGGGGCAGAGATCGAACGTGTTGATATTGATACGGATCTCAAGGCCGTTATTTCAAAGAAGAGTCTGAAGGTAATTTAATTAATTAGATTGGTTTAACTTGAATCACGACACTTATTGATTCACAGTCAACAGAAACTGTTTAATGCAAAATGTCCTCATTCACATTTTTGGTGAATGGGGACATTCTATGTTGATAGACGTCGTGAAGAAAAAATTTGAGATGGCTTATTTGCGTATAACAAGTTTTGCGTCTGAGATGGAAATTAACGAAAACCTAAAAATGTTTGCAAATTCCTATTTCTCCGCGGATTTTGACCGATCAACTGCTGACGGACAAAGTGGTAATATGCTATAATTGTGCATTGAAATTGTACGAATTGAAAGGAGTTCAACATGGCCAAAGATATTGGAATCGATTTAGGCACGGCCAATGTGTTGATTTATGTTGTTGGCAAGGGCATCGTTCTTGATGAACCGTCCGTCGTTGCCGTAGATACCAAAACTGAGCGTGTTTTAGCTGTGGGTTCAGAAGCTTACCGAATGGTTGGCCGCACGCCCAGCAATATTCGGGCCATTCGCCCATTAAAGGACGGGGTTATTTCCGATTTTGATGTTACGGAGGAAATGCTGTCATACTTCATTAATAAGCTGAACGTGAAGGGCTTTATGTCCCGTCCTAACATTATGATTTGTGCCCCAACCAACATTACTGAAATTGAACGAAAGGCTATCATTCAAGCCGCTGAAAAATCTGGCGGTGCCAAAGTTTATTTGGAATATGAGCCTAAGGTTGCTGCTATTGGTGCTGGCTTAGATGTTTACCAAGCGACTGGTAACATGGTGATTGATATTGGTGGTGGAACCTCTGATATCGCGGTCTTATCTCTTGGCGATATTGTTGCCAGCACATCATTACGCATGGCTGGTGACCGAATGAATGCTGATATTGCGGCTTATGTCAAACGTGAACATGGGTTGACGATTGGTGAACATTCAGCCGAAAACATTAAGATTAAAATTGGGACTGCTATTCATCTAGAACATCCAGAGAGTATGGAAGTTCGTGGTCGTGATGCCGTTGATGGGATGCCTCATGCCGTGGAAATCAATGCTAATGAAGTTGAGGCTGCATTGCATGACACGTTGCAACAGATCATTGACGCCGCACATGGCGTTCTGGAACGAATTCAACCAGAATTGGCTGCGGATATCATTGATCGTGGCATTATTTTGACAGGTGGTGGTTCCTTGCTAGAAGGTATCGATCAGCTCATTTCTCGCGAGCTTCAAGTACCTGTCATGATTTCCGAACAACCACTTGATAATGTGGCCAAGGGTGCCGGTGAACTGTTAGAGCGAATGAACGGTAAAAAAGGTCCACAGTTGTAACGGAGGCAGTTATGAAATGGTTACTCACGAAGTTGGTTCGTGATTACCAACGGTTTATTTCACCGTTATTTCCGCCAAGTTGTCGCTATTATCCAACATGTTCAAACTACATGTTGACGGCTTTAAAAAAGCATGGTGCTTTTCTAGGCCTAGTGATGGGAATTGCGCGGATCCTGCGCTGTAATCCTTTTATTCGCGGCGGGTATGATCCGGTTCCAGATTTCTTTACAATTCGCCGTAATCCAGATCCTAAAGATATGGATCCAATTGTTGCGGCATACTTTCATGGGGAGCATCATGGCAAAAAAAGATAAAACAGTGCTGGTATCGATTGATGAAATTGATGTTGACGGAGAAACACTTGAACAAGTTTCTGTTAACAAGCAGGTCATTGGTGATATTCGGCCAAATGATAAAAAGTTTCTGGCAACGACCGCTAATGGTCAAAAGATTGTTGCAAATAGTCAGGAAGCTGCACTACAAGCAATCTTGGCTGAGTTTAATTTACATGGTTAAAGGAGGCTGCACGTGCAACAGGGACGAACTTCAATTAGCCGCAAAAACAAAGATAAAGATTTAGATTCACGCATTGATTGGGGCATTATTTTTTGTGTACTTATGCTGGCATTGATCGGTATTGCATCGATTTATGTCGCTGCCAGTCATGATACAAAGTCAGTTAGCGTCGTTAAACAGGTTATTACACAGGTCTTATGGTATGCCATTGGGACTGTCGCCGTCGTGATTTTAATGCAGTTTGATTCCGAACAGTTGTGGAAGCTGGCGCCGTTGGCTTATGGCGTAGGAATCTTCCTGTTGGTCGCGGTGCTCGTATTTTACAGTCGTGCTTATTACGTTCAGACCGGTGCTCGTAGTTGGTTTGCTATTGGACCGCTGACGTTTCAGCCATCTGAAGTGATGAAACCGGCGTATATCTTGATGATGGCGCGGGTAATTACAATGCATAACAATGATCATCCGACTCACACAGTTAAGACGGATTGGTTGTTAATCGGTAAAATGTTCCTGTGGACGTTACCCATTTTTGTTTTGATGAAGTTACAGAATGACTTTGGGACAAACCTGGTGTTTGCTGCTATTTTCGCTGGTATGGTTTTGGTTTCAGGGGTTACTTGGCGTATTATTGTGCCGACCTTTGCGCTCGTTGTCATTGTCGGTGGTGTTGCACTGACATTGGTGCTTAGTGACTGGGGCCGGACGCTGTTAGGCCATTTGGGTTTCCAGGCCTATCAGTTTGCTCGTGTGGACACGTGGCGGCATCCGGCTGCAGATACCTCTAATCAAGGTTATCAACTCTGGCAGAGCATGAAAGCAATTGGATCAGGTGGCCTGTTCGGTACCGGATTTAACGTATCTCACGTTTACGTGCCAGTTCGTGAATCAGATATGATTTTCTCAGTTATTGGTGAAAACTTTGGTTTTGTTGGTGGTCTGTTACTGATCATGCTGTATTTCTACTTGATTTGGCAAATGGTCAGGGTAACGTTTGATACAAAGAATGAATTTTATGCGTACATTGCAACCGGTGTTGTCATGATGATTTTATTCCATGTTTTTGAAAATATTGGGATGAACATCGGATTGCTACCATTAACCGGGATTCCACTGCCGTTTGTAAGTCAGGGGGGATCCGCTCTGATTGGGAATCTGATTGGAGTCGGGTTAATTATGTCGATGCGCTATCATTACACGAGTTATATGTTTAGTAATGAAGCCAGCTTCAAATAAGTTGATAAAGTGAGGAATAGATTGTGGAAAACGAAAACAAGTATTTCTGGACTAAAAAAGATGGTGACAATGTTCGCTTAGGCTTAAGCAAGGACGCGCAAGACGAATTGGGCAACGTCACTTACATCGATTTGCCTAAGGCAGGTAGCAAGTTAGTTGCCGGCGATACCTTTGCTAGCATTGAGGCCGAAAAGGCTGTTTCCGACATGCCAAGTCCAGTAAGTGGGACTGTTGTGGAAGTTAACCCTGCATTAAAGGAAAGTCCGGATGCCTTAAACGGCGATTGGGACGAAGCTTGGTTACTAACACTGAGTGAATCAAAGTAAATTATCGGATTAAATAAAACGTGCTCATGGATGATTAAACTCCATGAGCACGTTTCTGTTTAGAACTAGAATGATATGAGGATTAAGCTAGTGTATCGCGAACGTCATTTACGAAGGCGGTAAACAGTGCGGCGGCTTGTTGGTTGGTGGCTGCCATCATTTCAGGATGAAATTGAACAGCTAAGATATGCCGGTCAGAATCTTCGACGGCCTCCACAACGCCATCAGCGGCTGTGGCAGTGACAGTCAAACCTGGGGCTACTTTCCTCACGGATTGGTGATGAAAAGAGTTAACCCAAGCTTGTTTGCCATAGATTTGCTGAAGCAAACTGCCGTTTGTGGTTGTAATACGATGAACCGGTGATGCCCAGTCTGTTGGAAATTGATTATGACCAATAGCGTTAGGTACCTGCGTTGGAATGTCTTGATAATCGGTTCCACCCAGAACCGCATTGATGAGCTGGATACCACGGCAAATGCCCAAAATTGGTTTGTGAGCAGCAATTGCGGCGTGAATGAGTCCTTGTTCAAATTGATCACGATCCCAATCATTTAATTCATTCTGTGGAATCGGGTCCTGACCATAGAGACGGGGACTGACATCTTGACCGCCAGTAAGCAGAATCGCGTCCACACGTTCAACATAGGCCGCCGCCATATCTGGGTCTGAAATTGGCAACAGTAGGGGCAGGGCGCCAGCATTAACAAGGGAGGAAACGTAATTCTTTTGTGTATAGTCAACATAGTTGGTACTCATGTGCTGGCTGGGGCGAACCAAGTGGTTGGTTCCAATTCCAATAATTGGCTTCATAAATAATCAACTCTCTTTCTAAAAACTGTCTGCGATTAGTGTACCGCAAATTAGTGGTTTGTGTGGTTGATTTATGCTGGTACGCTCAAATGTTAATTGTTCAGACGACATGAGTTGCTTATCGACTTAAACGTCAGTAAGATTGTAACCAGAAAAAGAAATGGGTGAATAATGATGGCAGATGAATTGAAACAGGTTGATGATGTTCGAATACAATTAAGGAATCTTCGTCAACAGGTACAGGCTGGTGCCGTTTTTCAGTCGTTAAACACAAAAATTGGTGCCGTACTGGATAACTTACCAAGTAATGATGAGACGCCAGTTAGTTTGCCTGATGACGGTGATGGTATTAAGGACCTGCTAAAATTGTTAAATCAGCAGATTCGGGCGACAACGTTGGATAAAATTACCGATGATCAGTTGATGCAATTATTAAATCATTTGGGGTCGCCAGATGTTGATGTACGTGATCGGGGAATTTATTTCTTCTTTAATGATGCATTGCAACAGCATGTGTTGTCGGATTCTCAGCTACGGTTGGCAGTCAATACACTTTTGCAGGATCGTGTTTTGTTCAATCATATAACTGAGCCAGAAAATACAGCTATTTTCGGTCGGTCATTTGCGGTGATGATTCTATCGTTACTGGCGTATGCGGATCGGGTTGACGCCCATTTTCTAGACGCTGAGACCACGATGAGGTTAGTTGATCAGCTAGCTACCTACATTGCCCTAGAGAATGATACACGTGGTTTTGTTGGGACTTCTGGCTGGGCACATGCCTATACACACATCGGTAACTTACTGGATGAACTGGCGGAAAGCCAAGTCCTTACACGGGCCGATAAAGTCTTTCTAATGATTGAAATTTTAGAAAAGTATCGTCGACTCGGAACGCCACTAATTTTTGGGGAAAGTCGGCGGTTAGCAGCTTATTTAGCGACGGTAGTTAATTTAAACGACTTATATGAGCAGGCCTTTTTGCAGGAATGGCGTCAATGGCGTGTACGCTTAAGTAATACACCTCAACCAGAAGATGAAGCGGGGTGGACACGACTGTTTAACCGATCACGGCTATTATCCGCCATGATTTTGCGCGAAGATTACCCAGAAGAAGTCAGCAACGCAATTAACGCGGAAGTGGACTTCCTTTCATAGCGGTCGGGTAGCCTAGACTGTAACAAGTAAAAATCTTTTCTAAACGGGTAAAGTGAGTTGGTGTCACTGATCGATTCTGGTATACTTAAGGTTCACTTATTGACCGGAAAAAAAGAAAAGATAGGATGATCAACGTTATGAAAAATAAAAAGCTGCACATTGCGTTATTGTTTGGTGGTAACTCTTCAGAACATGATGTTTCTAAACGTTCTGCGCATAACATTTATGACGCAATGGACAAGGACAAGTATGACGTCAGCTTATTTATGTTTACCAAGGATGGCATTCTGCTAGGTAATAAGGCTTCGCACCGTATTTTTGATGGTGAAGACGAGGACTTGGTTGTTAGCGAAGAGATGCCTAAAATTGATTTAAGTAACCCATTGGCACCAATCATGGCATTAAATGAGGTGTCTGATATTGATTTGTTTTATCCTGTTATTCACGGAAATTTGGGTGAAGACGGGACTGTGCAAGGTCTGTTTAAATTATTGAAGAAACCTTACATTGGGAGTAATGTTCTAGCATCTGCACTGGCCTTTGATAAAGACATGACCAAGCGGATTCTGACACAAGCACACGTCCGTAACACGGAGTATGTTGTCATTACGCCTGAGAACAAGGATCAGATGGACTACGAAACAGTAGCTGCCAAAATTGGTCGCGTCATGTTCTTGAAGCCAGCAGATCAAGGCTCTTCAGTGGGGATTCATCGTGTAACGAATGCTGATGAATATAATGCTGGATTGGCAGATGCGCTTCAGTATGACTTTAAAGTGCTGGCTGAAGAGGCAATCGATGGCCCTCAAGAAATTGAAATTTCGATTTTAGGCAATGAAAAACCACGGGCTTCAAAATTAGGTGCTGTCCGTGTCCCAGATTCAGATACGTTCTATGACTACAATAATAAGTTTGTCGATGCAAGTGGTGTCGTCTTTGAATTGCCCGTTGTGTTGCCGGAATCTTTAACACAGGAAATCACTCAGATGGCACTGGACGCTTATGTTGCTCTTGGACTTAAGGGGATGGCACGGATCGATTTTCTTGTGTCTAAAGATGGCGTGCCTTATCTTAGTGAACCAAACACGCTGCCTGGTTTTACCAACATCAGTTTGTATCCACAAATGTGGGGTGTTTCGGGAATTGATTATCCAAGCTTGATTGATGAGATCATTGATTACGGACTAGCAGAGTACAAACGTAATCAGTCCATCAGTTACTCCTTCACCAAGCTAGGTACCGAACACGTTGGTGAGAAGAAGTTTAACTAGAAATTGTCGTTGTATTTTGTAAGACTGTCTTTTAAAAATAAGTTTAAAAACGGAATCCAATAAAATCGGATTCCGTTTTTATTTACAAAAAACAAACCGGTTCGCTTTTGCGTATGTTTAGTGTGTTGACTAAAAGGACACTATTGGAGGTTTATACATGCAACAGCGATGTGGATGGGCAGATCGGAATGAACTGGTTATGAATTATCATGATAGCGAATGGGGCGTACCCGTGTATGAAGACCAATTATTATTTGAACTGTTAAGCTTAGAAGTATTTCAAGCTGGTTTGACGTGGTCGCTAATTTTGTCACGACGATCAGCTTTAAAGAAAGGATTAGCAAATTTTGATATTGATCAACTGGCCGGTTTTTCCATAGCAGATACGCAACTGCTGTTGACCAATCCAGCTAAGATCCGCAATCGAAGAAAGATTGAAAATGTGATTCACAATGCGCACCAGTGGCAACAGCAGCAGTTAGGGGAGGCGTCGCCGGCGGAACAGCTATGGGATTTGCAACGTCAACAACCGCTTGGATTGGAAAAGTCGAGAAATGATAACGCAAAATATACATTCATTAAACAAACAACCGCTCTTTTTTATGAATGGGGGATTAAGGGAGTTGGTCCCAAAACAATCACCAGTTTCCTACAGGCGGCGGGCTTTATCAACGATCATGAAGATAATTGCTATCGTCAAAAAGAAATATATTTATCGGTCCATACCACTGGACGAATTTAAGAAAACATGCGATGATGATAACGGCAAAAATTATCGCGGACATGGAGATGGAAACCGTTCTGACACGCGGCTTCATGAGCCTGACGATGATGGTAAAACGTATATTATTTCACAAAGTGTGAATTTTTTTACCGCCGGGGTAAAAGTAATTTAATCTTGATGCGACAATCATTTTGGAAGAAGGCGTTTGTGTTTGGGCAACTTTAAATTGCGACTGGCAACGACGGCAGACATGGATCAAATAATGGTGATTATCCATGGTGCCCAGACGTTTATTGCAAAGCAAGGGTTTGACCAGTGGCAGGATGGTTATCCGGCACAGGCTGATATGTTGGCAGATATTAAGGCGAGTCGTTTGTATGTGCTTGCCAATGACACTCAAATTGCTGCTGTTGCTGCTGCGATAGTTGGTGTTGATCCGAACTACCGGTTAATTGAAACGGGTAGCTGGCTGATGCCGTCTGCTAAGTATGCGGCGATTCATCGAGTTGCTGTCTCAAGTCAATTTCGTGGACAGCATCTCGCTGAGACGCTGTTTACAAAGTTGATGGCAACGTTGAAGCGTGATCAAGGCGTTGTGTCCGTTCGTGTCGATACGCATAAGCAAAACCAAGTCATGCAGCACGTGGTCCAAAAGGTCGGTTTTGAGTACTGCGGTCATATTTATATTGACGGAAATGCACAACGTTTGGCCTATGAGTGTGTATTGAAATAAGCGCATTGCGTCTCGCCTGATTCAGCAGAATGAATGAGGCAGAAAAGATGAGAATTTTAGGCGCTCGGGTTCGTGCATACCGCAAAGCACGAGGTTTATCGCAGAAGGATTTGGCTAAAAACATTTGTACCCAAGCAACCATCAGTTTGATTGAAAAACGGAATAAAATTCCGAGCATGCAGATCTTATTAAAACTGTGCAGCCGCTTGGGGATTCAACTAAATGATGTGATCGTTGAGACAGACGATCAGGCTGTCCAAATCTTTCGTGAGGTCGGCTATGCAGTGCGGACTGCTCAGTACCGCAACGCAGAAAGCCGTTTGGATCGCGTGAAGCTGCGAAGTTTGAAAGAGAATGATGAAATTAAGGCTTACTATTATTATCGTGGTCAATTGCAACTGATGAATCACGACAATCCAGATGAGGCTATTTTCAATTTTGGCATGTTGTTAAATGAGTTCAATAATCGCAGTAAGGATATCTATTCACTGATGTCACGTTTGGGATTAGGGCTTGCCTATGCGAAAAAGGGTGAGTTTGATAAGGCAGAACTATTTGTTAATCAAGCTGTTCGCGATTTAGATGAGTTCGATTCAGATAGTCCTGATCTTGTTCAAGATCAGGTATCTTCATATTTACAAGCGGCTAAGTTCTTTCAAGAAATTGGCAAAGATGGTCGTACTTTATCACTTGCCAAGAAGGCGATTAAACTGAGTGAGCAAAATAATAGTTTGTTTTTACTTGAGGATATTTATCAAACAATGGCACTTAGTCAACTCAAGTTGGATGATGGTAAGAGCGCACAACAAAATATGTATATTGCCTATGCATTAGCGTTAGTATCTAAGAATCAGCGGTTGGCTGAGAGTATCACAAATAATGTTGCAAAGTATCAAATTCCGCCGTTGGCTTTATAAAATTAATAGCAGTAAATTAAAACGAAAAAAGATTCAATCCACAGTAAGCGAACGCGGATTGAATCTTTTTTTATTTTGATTTAAATAAAAATTACTTCTTGTTTGTGGCTTGAGCACCTTCCTTAGCTGAGACAGGCTTGTTAGCTAAATCAGTCCGAACAACTAAGACATCACAAACTGCGGCACGAGTGACATATTCGGTAACAGAACCGATTAATAAGCGTTCAACGGCATTCAGTCCTGTAGCACCAATCATAATCAAATCAGTATTGAGCTCCTTGGGAACCTCTTGTGCAATGATTGACTTTGGTGCGCCATACTCGATTGAGTATTCACACTTAACGCCGGCCTCTTTAGCTTCGGCAGCATACTTATCGAGTGTTTTCTTGGCCGTTTCAGTAACTTGTTCAACCATGGTTGTGTCAAAACTTGAGATGTTTTGGAAAGCACGGGTATCAACAACATGGAGTAAGTGCAACTCGGCATCGTCACCATTTCGTTGTGTAACCGCGACAGCCTTCTTAAAGGCCAATTCAGCTTCACGTGAACCATCGATTGGAACTAAAATCCGTTTGTATTGTTGTGCCATGAAATTCACTCCCCTTTATTTTTCTACCTTTATTCTACTGTAAACCGCTTGAAAACAAAAGTGAAAGCGCTGTATTTTCATTCAAAAATCCGTTTTTGCGTGCGATTTATAATAAACAAGGAGACAAATTTGGGAAGAATGTTAAGGAAAGACCACTAACTGCTATGGCTGCTAGTTCATAAAACGAACGAGCGTTAGTCCGAGTAACATCCCTGATAGGCAACCGATAATCAAAGCGATTACCATCACAACAAGACTAAATAGGCCTGCGATAGCTAGCAGTCCGACAATGAACAATTCGACGGCCCAAAAAGTGAGCAGTGTGCTAATTTGTGGGTGACGATCAGGTGTAAACAATAAAAAGCCGGTTTGGCGGTGAAGCCAAAGATAACCACTGATGAAAAAGAAGATGACTGCAAAAATGCAGATTAAAATTTTTATTAACATATTCTTACCTCGTGAGAGTTAATTATAAATGACTCTTTCCTCAAACGATAGGGCAAATTGTTTTCATCGTAGTTAAAATTTGGCGATTCAAGTAAAAGAAAAACGCCAGCCTCTAGGAGACTGACGTTCCAAAGTATGCACTTTGATGAAAACTAGTGATGCCGACAACCGGCTCTTCAGAGTTGACCCGCGACAAGGCAGGTGGGCGTGGCTGTTAAGGCTTCTGATTACCAAGAGAAAAGGCCTATCATAGGCGATACTAGAGTCACACCCTAAGTAAAAAGACTGTAAGGCAACACTGTAAGTTGAGCCTTGCGTACATCTTAGAATTCATATTGAGCATAGCATGATTTTTTTAAAGACGCAATTATTAGCGTTGGTTGTTTGAAAAACATTATTTTTTGTTCTTAGGTGGTAACGGATGTCCGCTAGCTGCCATTAGTCGGGCGTATTGTTCACCTAGCGCAGCTTCGTAGCGGCCATTGTCCTTAGGATGATAATAGGTTGCATTTGCCAAATTATTTGGCAGATATTGCTGCTTTACCCAGTCATTAGGGAAGTTATGTGGAAATTGATAGTTTACGCCGTGGCCCAGCTTAGCAGCGCCCTTATAATGGGCATCCTTTAAGTGAGCAGGAATATCACCGCTTTTACCGGCATTGACATCAGCCAAGGCACTGTCGACTGCGCTGATGCCGGAGTCTGATTTAGGAGACAAACAAAGCTCAATCACTGCGTCTGCTAGAGGAATTCGTCCTTCCGGCAGGCCTAATTGTTGAGCCGCCGTGACGGCTGAAACGGTGTGGGCGGTAGCAGGGGGATTTGCCAGCCCAATATCTTCATAGGCGATGACAAGAAGTCGACGGCAGATGATAGTTAGGTCACCAGCGGCAATTAAACGGCTCATGTAGTGTAGGGCGGCATTAGTGTCTGAACCACGGATGGATTTTTGAAAAGCAGAAATAACATCGTAGTGGGCGTCACCATCTTTATCCGCAGACAGTGCCTTGCGCTGTAAACATTCTTCAACGATCGGGAGTGTAATGTGGACAGTTTTATCATTGTCAGGATCAGTAGATTGAACGGCCAATTCTAGTGCATTGAGCGCACTACGCAAATCACCATTGGTAGCACTGGCCAGGTGATGGCGAGCATTTTCATCTAGTTTGACCTTAATCTTACCCAAACCGTTTGACTCATCCGCGAGTGCGCGGTCGATGGCAGTTTCAATATCTTCAGGAGTGAGGGGATAAACTTCGAAGATTTGGGTACGGCTACGAATGGCAGGGTTGATGTTGATATACGGATTTTCAGTGGTCGCTCCGATAAGAATAATGGCGCCGCTTTCTAACAGTGGTAGCAAAAAATCCTGTTTAACTTTGTCCAAACGGTGAATTTCGTCTAGTAATAAAACGACAGTGCCACTCATTTTAGCTTCTTCGGCGACAATTTGAAGTTCTTTTTTGCCGTCAGTCGCCGCGTTAAGCATTCGGAAAGCATATTTAGTTGATCCGGCAATAGCACTTGCAATACTTGTTTTACCGGTACCAGGTGGACCATAAAGAATCATGGAAGAAAGCAGTTTCGCTTTAACCATGCGGTTAATGATTTTTCCAGGACCAACAAGATGTTGTTGGCCCACGATATCTTCAATGCGTTTAGGACGCATGCGATAAGCTAAAGGTTGCAAGGTGTTCCTCCGGTTAAAAGAAATGGTAAGTTACAGTTACGTGTGTGATCTAGTGACATAAACGCACTGAGTTCCCTGGGAGGGAAGCCAGTGCGTTTATAGATTGAATTCAGTAATAGTTTTCATTTATTGAATAACCGCTGCCAAAAGCGTGTTTTTTTCACTGGCTTTGGCTGATCACTATTAGATGAAGTTTGGTCGGCATATTTCTTGGCGATGTCAACAGGATTAACGTCAATGGCCGTTTTGGCAGTGACCACTAGTGCTAAGTCATCATCACCAATTTTATACTCAGGATCATTTTTAATTGTAAATGAGACCGCATGCATGGTTGTGGTTCGAATGTAGGGTCCTAAAACGTCCTGACCTAAATTTCCGTTCATCAACACGGTATTATTAACTTCGTCTCGTTGACTGAGGTCGTTGCCGAACGCAGTGAGGTAATCGCCACTCTTAAGTTGAGCAACGGTCATGGTCAGTGCAACGCGTTCACGAAATGTTCCCAGATAATGACGCTGCTCGTCTGGGTTGATTTTTGGAGTACCATAAATTGCATTTGAAAGGCGTTGGTTCGTATCACCGTCTGTGCCATGATTATCAGCCATATCAATACCTCCCCAGTTGATTTCTCACTGGCTAGTATAACATAACCATTATATGTGACTGCGCATTTGGGACTTGTTACTGATTAAAAAGAACATAAAAAAAACGATGGGCGAGCCCATCGGTTTCGAGAACAAGAAGTAAGAAAATTACAACTTGTTGTAGTATTCAACGATTAATGATTCGTCAATATCAGCATCCAGATCTTCACGTTCTGGCAAGCGAACTAATGAACCCTTTAAGTTGTCAGCATCGAACTCAACGTAAGCTGGGCGACCAACAACGGCTTCAACAGCGGCTTGGATAATAACTAATTTCTTTGACTTGTCACGAACGGCAATTTCTTGGCCAACTTTAACTTCGTATGAAGGAATGTCAACACGTTTGCCATCAACAGTGATGTGACCATGGTTAACCAATTGACGAGCTTGACGACGAGTAGTAGCCAAACCTAAACGGTAAACCATGTTGTCCAAACGACGTTCCAACAGAACGAGGAAGTTAGTACCATGCGTGCCCTTACGAATTTTACCAGCTTTAATGAACAAGTTAGCAAATTGACGTTCAGTCATGCCGTAGGTGAAACGCAACTTTTGCTTTTCACGTAATTGCGTACCATATTCTGAAACCTTACCACGACGGCCTTGACCATGATCACCAGGGGCGTATGGACGACGAGCTAATTCTTTACCTGTTCCTGAAAGTGAAACGCCTAAACGACGTGACAATTTCCAGGAAGGACCTGTATAACGTGACATTTAAATGTCCTCCAAATAATTTGTTTGGAGTAAAATATGCGAAGTGTAGGCTCGGTATTCGTGCAGGTTGTTTTGCAATGTTCACCGGAGCAGCCCCGGGTACTAGTTGAACCAACGATGGCACTAGGCAATCGCCGGCACCAATCTGTTGACGAGCTTACCACCTACTGCTGCAAATTTTACAACTGAAATAGTATACCGTGATTTAGGCGGTAATGTCAAGATGGCTGACGAGAACCTGTGCGAATGCGGTTAGTTCAGCCGCGTCTTCATCGCTAAAACGATTTAATGTTGGCGAGTCTAAATCCATAACACCGATTTTAACGCTGTTTTTCGTTAACGGGATCACGAGCTCTGCATTGCTAGCAGAATCACATGCAATATGGTCGGCAAATTCGTGGACGTTCGGCACAACTTGTACTTGCTGGGTGGTTAACGCTGTACCACAGACACCACGGCCTGGTTTAATGTGCACGCAGGCGACATTTCCCTGAAATGGGCCAAGAATAAGTTCATCATCGGCGGGGTGGTATAGGTAGAAACCGGCCCAGTTGAGATCGGAAACTGTTTGCTTTAATAAAGCAGAGGCATTTGCTAAATTTGCAATTAGATCATGCTCATCAGTTAAGAGGGCGTCTAATTGTTGATTTAATAGGGATTTCGTTGTTTCAGACATGTGAGCCTCCTTGGCTAAGACCTAAAAAAGTATAAAGTCACAGAAACGTAATCTAAAGCGAAAAACTGGCTATGCTATACTTTTCATTAGTTAGTTACGTTTCAATTAGTGAGATTTCAATTTGATGACGTACATTTTAATGATTTATTTCAAAAAAGCAAGCAATCGATGGCTTGCAAACGGGGATGGACGTGCAAAATGGTTCAAGTTTTAATTGGCATCATCATTCTAGCAATTATCTTGTTTGGAGCGGTCTTTGCGTTCCAAAAAATAACTGGTCGGAGAATTCAAGCGTTGAAGGATCGACGCGAGGATCTGCGTCAACTTCATGTGGATAAACAAGTTGAAACTGGTCATCAGTTGAGTTTGACGGGTCAATCGTTGACTGCTTTCAATGGCTTAACCGATGAATACCAGAGTGTGGAAACAAAGACGTTACCACAAGTTGACCAGGTGATTAATCAGTTGATGGTTGATGCACGGGGAATTAACTTTGTTAAAACCCGTAACGAGTTGCAGCAGGCGACTGACTTACTGGACGAAGCAACGGATAAGTTGACGCATGTGCAGGGCGGCCTTGAGGCGCTAAAAAAGGTCGACAGTGATCACCGAGCTGCTGTTAATCAATTGGAAAAGAAGTACCAAGATTTGCGAAAGGTACTCTTGTCTCAGAATTTAAGTTTCGGTCCTAGTATAGATAAGTTAGAACACAACCTTGCTGAACTCGAAGATCAGTTTGATGAGTTTACAAACTTATCTCAACAGGGCGATCATGTTGCTGCCCAGAAGGTCTTGGATCAGTTGACTGAGGGAACAGATGACTTGGATCATTTGATTGATACCATTCCGCCACTGTACCGTGATTTGAAGAGTGGCTTCAGCGATCAACTGAACGATATTGTTGATGGTTACCAACAGATGACTTCGCAAAATTTTGTGTTTGGCAATGTGGATATTCCCGGTCAAGTAAACCGGATTAAGGGTGAGATTCAGACAGCCAATCAACATTTATCCGATTTGGATGTTGCTACGACGACCGCTGATAATCATAATATTGAAGTTCAAATTGATGATTTATATGCAGTCCTTGAAAAAGAGGTTAAAGCTAAGCCTGAAGTTGATGATCAAAACGAAGAGTTGCAAGCTTTCTTGGCACACGCCAAACAGCAAAACCGCGCCCTTCAAGTCGAATTGGATCGACTTGGACAAAGCTATGTATTGAATCATGGTGAGCTCGACAATGCACAAACACTGGCAACAGAAATTGAAAAAATAGAAGAGTACTATCGTACGGATGTCAATGCATTAGCGACGCATACCGATAGCTATTCCAACATTCAACAACATCAGTTAGATCAGTTACAAACTTTGACGCAGATTGAGCAGCAACAGCGTCAAATAAATGATGGCATCAAAGGATTGGGCGCACAGGAACAAAAAGCACGACAACGTTTCCAGCAGTTTGATAACCAGATGCACACCATCAAGCGTCAGTTAGAAAGTTTGAACCTGCCTGGTCTCCCCAAGGATTACCTGGATTATTTCTACGTTGTTAGTGATGAAGTAGAGAAGCTTGGGGGCGCTTTGAGCCGAACCCAGATTAATATGGAAGATGTGACCAAGCAGTTAGTGATGATTCAGGCCGATTTGGCTACCTTAACGGAAAAGAGTAATGACGTTCGTGACAGTGCCGTGCTGGCTGAGCAATTGCTTCAATATGCTAATCGTTATCGTAATTCGGATGAAGAAATGGTTGCGGCAAGCCAACGCGCTCAACAACTGTTCGATCGCGATTATAAGTATTCCGAGTCATTAGAGACAATTGCTAATGCACTGGAAAAAATTGAGCCGGGCGCATACAAACGAATTGAAGATAGTTACTATGGTGATCAGCCAGAAACACCGACTTCACAAGCGTAGCTAGGTTTTCTCTTCAAATAAGATAAATTTGTTTCGTGAGCGTTAATTGAAAATGCCGATTGTCTGTGTGAAGTATGCATGGATGATCGTTTTTTCGTTACAACCGCAATAGGCACATATGGTTGCTAACAATGGCACGCTCGTTATGTGATGAATGTTGTCGTGAATGGACAGATGTTCGCATGAGGGCGGGCAAACGTGATATACTGATTCAAGTTTTTAACTCGAGTCGAACCGAATTTAAAACGAGGAAGGGACAACATGATTTACTTTGATAACAGCGCAACGACAAAGGTGGCACCATCTGTTTTGGAGACGTACTCCAAAGTCAGTCAAACCATTTGGGGCAATCCATCGTCTTTGCATAATTTTGGTGAACAAGCCTATAACTTGCTGGAACAATCTCGTCAACAGATTGCCGATTTATTAGGCGTTAAGTTGAGTGAAATTTTGTTTACCAGTGGTGGTACTGAAGGCGACAACTGGGTCGTTAAAGGTACAGCGATGGAAAAACGGGCGTTTGGTCGCCACATTATTACTTCTTCTGTGGAACACCCTGCAGTGCATAACTCTATGGAACAATTGGCACAACTTGGTTATGAGATTACGTATTTACCTGTTGATGAAGAGGGACGCGTCAGTGCTGCCGATGTGAAGGCGGCAATTAGACCGGACACGATTTTAGTCTCTGTGATGGCAGTTAATAACGAAGTTGGCAGTATTCAACCATTAAAGGATATCGCGACTGTTTTACAGGATTATCCTACGATTCACTTCCATATTGACGCCGTTCAGGGCATTGGTAAAGGCATCTCTGATTTGATTTTTAACGATCGCGTTGACTTTATTACTTTTTCCGGTCATAAGTTCCATGCACCCCATGGCATCGGCTTTATTTATGCTCGTTCAGGCAAACGAATCGCGCCGTTAATGACTGGTGGTGGTCAAGAACGCAATTTGCGTAGTGGGACAGAGAATTTACCTGCAATTGCGGGTATGGCTCGTGCTCTACGTTTGTTACTGACAAATGAAGAGACCAACGTTGCAAATGAACGGGCAGTTCGCGGTCGAATATTGAATCACATCAAAGATTTTCCGAAAGTCACGTTGTTTTCACAGGACAATGACCATTTTGCACCGCATATTTTATGCTTTGCTATTGAAGGCGTTCGTGGTGAAACGATTGTGCATGCTTTTGAAGATCATGATATCTACATTTCGACAACGAGCGCTTGTTCTTCCAAGAAACATTTGGCCTCAAGCACGCTTAAAGCAATGAAGGTGCCTGATCAAATTTCAACCAGTGCTGTTCGTGTGAGCTTGGATGAAAATAATACGTTAGCTGAAGCAGACGCATTTAATCAAGTGTTTGATCAGCTATATGAGCAGTTTAAGAAAATTAACAGCTAGGCGATTGAGTGAATTTGTGACAAACGATAGGCAGGTAATCAACTGCTAATAAAGTAATTGAAGACAAATAAGGGAGGCTCGTTAATGCAATATGATGAAATTATGGTTCGCTATGGCGAATTATCAACAAAGGGGAAAAACCGCAAGTCGTTTATTGACCGTTTAGGCAATAACGTTCGTGGCGTGCTTCATGATATTCCCGACGTAAAGGTTCATCCTGATCATGACAGAATGCACTTAACACTTAACGGTGCGGACTCAGCGCTAGTGATGAAGCGGTTGAGCAACGTTTTCGGAATCGAAAATTATTCACCATCTGTCAAGGTGGATCTGGATCAAGCATTGGTTGACCAACAGGCCATTGACATGGTTAAAGAGCAATACAAGCCAGGCATGACGTTTAAAATCGACACGCGCCGCTCTAATCATCATTTTGGTTTGAGCACGTATGAGATGAATGATCACCTTGGTGGTGTCATTTTAAACGCTTTTGAGGATATTCATGTCCAAATGAAGCAATCTGATTTAACGCTGCGGGTTGAAGTACGTAATAACGGTATCTTTCTGTCTAGTCAAACGTTTACTGGCGCCATGGGCATGCCTGTGGGAACCGCTGGTAAAGGAATGATGATGTTGTCAGGGGGTATTGACTCACCAGTCGCGGCCTACCTTGCGATGAAACGTGGCGTGCAAGTCGAAATGGTGCATTTCTTTAGCCCGCCATACACGAGTCAACAGGCGCTGGATAAGGCCATGGAATTAACGGCTAAGTTAACGGCCTATACTGGCAAGATTCGGTTTATTCAGGTGCCATTTACCAAGATTCAGGAAGAAATTAAAGAGAAGGTTCCCGAAGGCTATCTGATGACGGTACAGCGTCGCATGATGTTACGTTTGACCGTTGCTTTGGCAGAAAAGCGCCATGGACTAGGTATTTTTAACGGTGAATCTCTTGGCCAAGTAGCATCTCAAACGATGGAAAGCATGCTGGCTATTAATGATGTGACAACTATGCCAATCTTACGGCCAGTGGTTTCAATGGATAAGAATGAAATCATTGATGTAGCCAAGAAGATCGATACATTTGATCTGTCGGTGTTACCGTTTGAGGATTGTTGTACGATTTTTGCACCGCCAGCACCTAAGACAAAGCCTAACCTGGATCGGACGCGCGAGTTTGAACAGCGAATTGACGTCGAAGGTTTGCTTGAAGAAGCACTGGCTGGTGTCAAAATGACAGAAATTCATCCCGGTGAAACTTTCTTGAATCAACAAGAAGATGTATTCGCCGAACTGCTATAATGATAAAAAGATTATTTTGAAAAGTCAGGTGCAGGCATGATAACGATCAGGGATATTGCAAATCAAGCGGGGGTGTCGGTTTCAACGGCGTCACGAGCTTTGAACGATAATCCGCGGATTTCGGCGGCTACAAGACGACGTATTCAGTCGCTAGCAGCACGTTTGGGATACGTTCCCAACTATAATGCGAAGAGTTTAACCCGTGGTGAAGCAAACGTGGTCGGTGTCGTGTTTCCACCTAGTCAAAGTAGCACGCAGGGCAATCCATTCTTCATTGATGCGATGCGTGGCATCAATAGGGTACTGACACAACGGCAGTATGTGCTATCTGTTGCGATTGGTGAAACTTCTGATGACGTATTGGCCAATGTGTCAGCGATGGTTGATCAGGCCAAGGTCAAACGCTTTGTTTTACTGTATTCCCACGAAGATGATCCTGTTGCCGATTATTTGCGGTTAGCTGGACTACGGTTTGTCATTGTTGGTCAACCAAGTGTTAGCCACGATGATGATTATGTTGACAATGACAATGTGGCTGCTGGTGAGGCGGGGGCAACGTATCTGATTGATAAGCTTCATGCTAACCGCCCAGTATTTGTTAGCTCTGCAGTAGACTGGCCGTACGAGCAAAATCGTCGTCAAGGATTTAAACAGGTTGCTACTAAGCGTGGCGTACCGACTGCCGAAACGCAGTTGCCACGCGCTGACGCACCGATTGCGTCGATAACCGAATGGCTTGAAAGTCATCCCAATATTGATGGTATTTTAGCCACAGATGATCTGATTGGGCTATCGTTTTATCAACGATGGCAGCATGTTCATCCGGACGCACAGGTGCCACTGGTCAGCTACAACCGATCGATTTCGTTACCGTTGCCAAACGTCAATTTCCATTCAATTGATTTGTATCCCGAACGCTTAGGTGCCGCTGCGGCTGAACTCGTTTTTCGCAAGCATTCAACGGAAGCAGGTCATGAGAATCGGATCATTCTGCCGTTTGAGCAGTTGAACTAATTAATGCGTTTAAAAATTGAAAGCCATCGCTATGATGACACCGAAAACAGGTGTTACGGTAGCAATGGCTTTTATTTGTGACTGATAAAGTGGAATTTCTAGACAGTTTGGCCAATTAAGACAAGTAAGTAAAAAAGTTTAAAAACTTTTTGTGCAAACGGTTGCATTTTATTGTAAACGGTTGCATAATAAATATCGATTAATCAACGTTGCTCAATAACAACGCGTTTGCAATTATTGGTTTGATTTTTGAAATGGAGGAAGCAACATGGCAGAGAATAAGTCGTCATCGCAGAGCGTCGATAAAAAGCATAAATTACCGACATTACCTGCTAGTGTTATTTGGATGATCAGTTTTGGTTTTCTTGGAGTCCAAATGGCCTTTTCGTTACAGAGCTCAAACATGGGTCGGATTTTCCAAACGATTGGGGCAGATCCAACCAAGTTAGGGGCGTTCTTCATCTTACCGCCGTTAGCTGGGTTGGTTGTTCAACCATTAGTTGGTTATTATTCAGACCGGACTTGGATGCCTAAACTTGGTCGCCGGATTCCTTACTTGTTAATTGGTGCCATTGTGGCGGTTATTGTCATGATGTTATTGCCAAACGCTGGTAGTTTTGGATTTGGTTATGCATCGCTGACGGCCCTTTGGTTTGGTGCTATTACCATTTTGTTCATGGATTTATCCAGTAACGTTGCGATGCAACCATTCAAAATGATGGTTGGTGACATGGTCAACGATGACCAAAAAGGTTTTGCATACGGTGTTCAAAGTTTTCTTTCTAACACAGGTGCCGTTTTAGCTTCTGTCTTTCCGTTTTTACTGACAGCACTTGGTGTTGCCAACACAGCTAAAAAAGGTGTTGTACCACAATCTGTTGTTATTTCATTCTATGTTGGTGCGGTTATTCTGATCATTTGTAGCTTATTCACGGTTTTCCGTGTGAAGGAATACGATCCTGCTACGTACGCGCGGTATCATAACATTGATGAAAATGCTAACAAAAAGAGCGAAAACATGTTCAAGTTGTTAGCACACGCGCCTAAAGTATTCTGGACTGTTACGGTCGTCCAATTCTTCTGTTGGATGGGGTTCCAGTATTTATGGACATACGGTACTGGTGCGATTTCTAAAAATGTTTGGCAAGCAGTTAACCCAGCAAGTGCAGGGTATCAGGCTGCTGGTAACTGGTTTGGTTTAATGTCAGCCGTTCAATCACTTGCTGCTGTTGTGTGGTCACTTGTTATTGCACGGGTACCAAACAACTTGCACAAGCAGGCGTACTCTTTAGGACTGGCCTTAGGAGCCGTTGGCTTTGGTTCAGTATTCTTTATCCACAACCGCTGGTTACTAATTGTTTCATTTATTTTAATCGGTATTGCTTGGGCTTCAATGATGGCATTCCCATTCACAATCCTGACAAACGCACTTTCCGGTGCCAACATGGGAACCTATCTTGGGTTATTCAACGGTTCAATTTGTTTGCCACAGATTGTTGCCAGTGTGCTTAGTTTTGGTTTGTTCCCACTTTTGGGTTCATCTATGCCTGTTATGATTTTACTTTCCGGTATTCTATTATTAGTCGGTGCGCTTTCCGTTGGTATCGTTCACGAAACGTACGCGGAATAAGAGTGAGTTTGCACTGAGCAGAGAACAATATATGTGAGAAGGGACGAATAAAACTATGAAACAAACGTTTGACATCGAACCATGGAACGTGGTTACCCGCAAATTTGATCCAGAGGACAAGCGCCTCCAGGAATCAATGACTAGCCTTGGTAACGGTAATATGGGGCTCCGTGGCTTCTTTGAAGAAGATTACAGTGGCGATACTTTACCTGGTATTTATCTTGGGGGCGTGTGGTTCCCAGATAAGACGCGTGTTGGCTGGTGGAAGAATGGTTATCCTGCTTACTTTGGTAAAGTTATCAACGCGGTCAACTTTATTAAGGTCAATGCGGTGATTAATGGCGAAAAGCTTGATTTGGCCAAAGATCAAGTGAGTGATTTTAAACTTGATTTGGACATGCAACATGCTTTGTTGACCCGGACATTCACCGTGACGAAGGGTGCAGCTAAGCTGGCTTTCACGTTTGAACGGTTTGTCAGCGCTGCACAAAAAGAGTTAGCGGTTATTCGAGTTAGTGTTAAAAACGTGGGCGATCAGGCTGTTAAGCTAGAATTAAACTCATCGCTGGATGCTGATGTTCAAAACGAAGACGCTAATTACGACGAACGGTTCTGGGATGTGTTGAATATTGACGGTACCAGTGACCAAGGTGAAGTGGTCACCAAGACCAAGCCAAATAACTTTGGCACGCCTCAATTTACAGTTGGGATGCAAATGACCAATAGGAGCACATTGCCAGCTGTTGAAAACGGTGTTCAAACCGCAACTGAAATCACGAATGAATTTGGTGGTGAATTGGCCGCCGGCGAGACCGCTCAGTTGGAAAAACGTGTGATTGTGGTAACATCACGTGATTATGATGACCAAATTGCCTTAACAGCAGGAATGCACGACTTGACGGCAGACGTTAACAAGCAATCATTTGATGACCTTTACCAAGCACACACGGCCGTTTGGGCTGACCGCTGGACAAAGAGTGATGTTTCCATTGAAGGGGACGTTGGTGCTCAACAGGGGATTCGTTTTAATCTGTTCCAGCTGTTCTCGACCTACTATGGTGAAGATTCACGGTTGAATATCGGACCAAAGGGCTTCACTGGTGAAAAGTATGGTGGTGCTACCTACTGGGACACAGAAGCCTTTGCAGTACCCGTTTATCTTGGCGTAACGGATCAAAAAGTTACCCGCAATCTGCTGATGTATCGTTATCAACAATTGGATGGCGCTTACCACAATGCAAAGATGCAGGGACTTAAAGGTGCCTTGTTCCCAATGGTCACCTTTGATGGCATTGAATCACATAACGAATGGGAAATTACGTTTGAAGAAATTCATCGTAATGGTGACATCGCGTTTGCGATATACAACTACACGCGTTATACGGGCGACAAGAGTTATGTCTTACACGAAGGTAGCAAGGTATTGACGGAAATTTCCCGTTTTTGGGCTGACCGTGTTCACTTCTCCAAACGTAATCAACAGTACATGATTCATGGTGTCACAGGTCCAGATGAATACGAAAATAACGTTGACAACAACTGGTACACAAACTACTTGGCTCAATGGACGTTGAAGTACACGTTGCAGGTATTACAAGAGGTTGATGCAAAGCAGGCGGCTGATTTAGCTGTTAGTGATGAAGAAAAGAAGCAATGGCAAGATATCGTCGACAAGATGTATCTGCCACACGATGACAAACTTGGCATTTTTGTTCAACATGATGGCTTCCTTGACAAGGATATCGAACCAGTCAGTGCGATTCCTGCTGATCAATTGCCAATTAACCAACACTGGTCATGGGACAAAATCTTACGGTCACCTTACATTAAGCAAGGGGATGTCTTACAGGGCGTTTGGGACTTTATTGATGACTTTACACCTGCCCAAAAGAAGGCCAACTTTGATTTCTACGAGCCATTAACGGTTCATGAATCCAGCCTGTCCGCAGCCATTCATTCGATTTTAGCAGCTGATCTGCATTATGAAGATAAGGCTGTTGAAATGTACGAACGCACATCACGCTTGGATTTGGATAATTACAATAACGATACGGTCGATGGTTTGCATATTACATCAATGACTGGTAGTTGGTTAGCGATTGTTCAAGGATTCGCCGGCATGCGGGTTCGCAATGATGAATTACACTTTGCACCATTCCTACCGAAGAAATGGACCAGTTACCAATTCCGTCAACTGTTCCGTGGTCGTCTGATTGAAGTTCATGTGGATGCAAACGGAACAAACGTCAAACTGATTTCGGGTGATCCACTTACGGTTTCAGTTAATGACAAGGAAGTTAATTTGTAGTCAGTTTTAACGCTTGTTAGCAGAGACACTTGCTATTAGTTGTCATTTAAACTTCAAATTAAACTGTTACAAATCTGATCTAGTGTTAAAACCGTTGATTCATCGGCACTCATTGCTTATGAATCAGCGGTTTTTACGACAATTGGTAAAATCAGGTCAGCACTATTTATTAATCTTTATAAATCGAGGCTGAAATTTAAAGTGCCAGTCCTTTACTTAACGGGGAAATGGTTTAGAATAAGGCTCAACGAACACCTTATGACCGTAATTTGTGGTGCTTTGTGAGTGAATTTAAATAGACAGGAGTGGTTCTTGTGGAAATCGTTGCAGATGACAATAAAGTACAGCTGGTCGGTGAACCGCTGGCCGTTGGGGATGCGTTACCGCATTTTAAATTATTTGATGAAGATGGCAATAAGGTCAAAATGGCTGAATTGTTGGGCAAACCACTGGTCATTAGCGTGGTACCAGATTTGAACACGCCGGTATGTTCAGTGCAAACTAAGAAATTTAATCAGCAGGCTGATTATCATCAAAATGTTCGTTTTGTGACTGTTTCGAAGAATACACCGTTGGAACAAAAAAACTGGTGTGCGGCTGAAGGTGTGACGAATTTATCCGTGTTGTCGGATGAAGAAGAATCGTTCGGTTACGCGACAAATCTGTTGGTTCCTGATTTAGACGTACTTGCGCGAGCCGTTTACGTAATGGATGCAGAGGGTAAAGTCGTTTATCGCCAAGTGGTCCCTAATATTGGTCAGGAACCTGATTATTTGGCCGCTTTAGACGCATTAGAACAGTTTGAAAAATAATCCGCTTTAATTGTGAGATGGAAAACCATCTTGACGGTCAATGCTGGACAGTTTATGATAAAAAATATTAAAGATGTTTGAAAACGAATAATGCATTGAACAAGAGAGTAGTGAATCGTGGTTTTATAGCAAGCTGGTGTTGATGGAAGGCCGGTAAACGACGTGTAGCGAAAGTAGCTTGTTGGCAGGTTTGCTGAATCCGCTTGAGTGCTGAGCGTTAGTAGGTGAATTCGGGTCACGTCCGTTAAACCGTGCTTGAGTGGGGTAGTAATACCCAATTTAGGTGGTACCGCGATTAATCGTCCTAATTTTCTGTATGGAAATTAGGACGATTTTTTGTCGTTTGAAGGCACAACACGCTGCTTTCACCACATACGTTGATAACATTGCTTAAAAATTATGATGAGTTGAAAGGAATGATTACATGGCAACTAAAGATTTACCGACTAAATATGATCCACGTGCTGTTGAAAATGGTCGTTATCAAAAATGGCTGGATGCAGGATTATTTAAACCATCTGGCGACAAAAAGGCCAAGCCTTATTCGATTGTTTTGCCACCACCAAACGTTACGGGGAAGCTTCATTTAGGACATGCTTGGGATACCGCTTTGCAAGATATGCTAGTTCGTTACAAACGAATGGAAGGCTACGACACATTGTGGGTTCCTGGTATGGATCACGCTGGCATTGCCACGCAAGCAAAGGTTGAAGCCCGCTTACGTGAACAAGGCATTTCTCGTTACGATCTTGGCCGCGAGAAGTTCGTGGAACAAGTTTGGGACTGGAAGGATGAATATGCCGCTACTATTCATAAGCAGTGGGCTAAATTAGGTCTGTCCATGGATTACAGCCGCGAACGGTTTACCCTTGATGAAGGCCTTTCAAAGGCTGTTCGTAAGGTTTTCGTCGACTTGTACAACAAGGGCTTAATTTATCGTGGTGAATACATTATTAACTGGGATCCACAAGCCCGCACAGCATTGTCTGATATTGAGGTTATCCACAAGGACGATAAGGGTGCTTTCTACCACGTTAAGTATCCATTCACGGATGGCACGACGTATGAAGGCAAGGATTATATTGAAATTGCCACGACTCGTCCCGAAACAATGTTTGGTGACGTTGCGGTTGCTGTCCACCCGAGTGATGAACGGTATAAGGAATTAGTCGGCAAGCACATCAAGGTACCATTGGTTGATCGCGAGATTCCGATCATTGCAGACGAATACGTTGACCCTGAATTCGGAACAGGGATGGTTAAAATCACGCCAGCTCATGATCCAAATGACTTTTTGGTTGGTAACCGTCATAATCTCAAGCGGATCAACACCATGAATGAAGACGCATCGTTAAACGAAAATGCTGGTAAGTATAACGGGATGGATCGTTTTGACGCTCGTAAGGCCATTGTTCAAGATTTGCAGGACGGCGGTTGGATGCTAAAAATTGACCCAATCGTGCACTCAGTTGGTCACTCAGAACGCACCGGTGTGCAGGTTGAGGCCCGCCTTTCAACCCAGTGGTTTGTTAAGATGAAACCATTGGCAGAACAAGCATTGGATCACCAAAAGACAGATGACAAGGTCACATTCTGGCCTTCACGGTTTGAAGATACCTATGAACAATGGATGAATAACGTTCATGACTGGGTTATTTCCCGTCAACTATGGTGGGGGCACCGGATTCCGGCTTGGTACAATAAGCAAACTGGTGAAACGTATGTTGGCATGGAAGCGCCGAAGGATGAAGAAAACTGGACTCAAGACCCAGATGTTTTGGATACGTGGTTTAGTTCAGGCTTGTGGCCGATGACGACTATGGGCTGGCCAGACATTGATAATCCAGATTTTAAACGGTATTTCCCAACTGATGATTTGGTTACTGGTTACGATATTATTTTCTTCTGGGTGTCCAGAATGATGTTTGAATCGGTTGAATTTACTGGCAAACGGCCGTTTAAGAATGTGCTGATGCATGGTTTGATGCGGGACAATCAAGGCCGTAAAATGAGTAAGTCACTCGGCAACGGGATTGATCCAATGGATGTCATCGATAAGTACGGTGTCGATGCCATGCGCTGGTTCTTGGCTAACGGTTCAACGCCAGGTCAAGATGTTCGTTATGATACGACCAAACTTGATGCGGCGTGGAATTTCATTAACAAGATTTGGAATGCTAGCCGTTACGTCATTATGAATTTGGGCGACATGGAGAAACCAGTATTGCCAGACAAAGCAAACTGGAATTTGGCGGATCGGTGGATTTTGAGTCGGTTGAACCAAACGGTTGCTGACGTTCACCGCCTGTTCGATAAGTTTGAATTTGGCGAAGTTGGCCGTGCACTTTATAATTTCATTTGGAATGATCTGTGTGACTGGTACATTGAAATGACCAAGGAAGTGCTTAACGGGGATGACGAAGCCGCTAAGAAGAACACGCAAAATGTCTTGGGTTATGTTCTTGACCAGACGTTGCGTTTGATGCATCCGTTGATGCCGTTCGTAACGGAAGAACTATGGCAAGACATGCCGCATGAAGGTGAATCCATCATGGTGGCGGACTACCCAGTTGTTCATGATGACTTTGATGATGCCAAAGCTGAAACTGACATGGGCCGCTTAATTGAGTTGATCACTGCGGTTCGTAATATTCGTGGTGAAGCCAATGCACCGATGAGTAGTGCCGTTGAACTGCTGATTAAGACCAATAACCCAGAGTTGAAGACACTGTTTGAAACGAACCGTGATTTTGTGGATCGGTTCTGTCACCCAAGTGACTTGCAGATTGGACCAGATGTTGTGGCGCCAAAACTGGCCATGTCAGCCATCATTTCTGATGCGGAAGTTTACATTCCGTTAGCTGAACTGATTAACTTAGATGATGAAATTGCGCGTCTTGAGAAAGAAGTCGCTAACTTGCAGAATGAAGTAACCCGTTCCGAAAAGAAGTTGGGTAATGAACGCTTCGTTGCTAATGCGCCAGAAGCAGTTGTCGCTGAAGAGCGAAGTAAACAAGCTGATTGGCAACAAAAACTGACAGCAGCCACTAGCCGTTTGGCAGAGGTTAAAGCGAGCCGTAATTAAATGAACGCTCTGTTACAAACGTTGGCTTGAAAAATGGTCAATTGAAAAAGCGCCGTTCTGTTAACTTGAACCAAGGCAATAAGTTAACGGAGCGGTGTTTTTGTATGCTTTTCGCATGGCTAACATAGTCGTTGGTGTATGATAACAATTAGACAAATTGAGAATGAGTGGGGCACTGACATGGTTAAAACGTATGAAGAGGCTGTGGCTTATATTCACGGCCGATCAAAGTTTAAAAAATCACCAACATTAGATCGGATGAGATTGTTTCTGGAGCGGTTAAACCATCCTGAAACGGATATCCAGATGGTTCATATTGTCGGAACAAACGGAAAGGGCTCTACACTAACCTTTTTGCGCAATCTATTACAGGCAGATGGGTTGACCGTGGGCAGTTTCACGTCACCATATTTGGTCCGTTTCAATGAGCGAATCAGTGTGGATGGTGAACCTATCAGTGATGCAGATATTCTACGACTGGTTCAAATCATTCAACCAGTTGAAGCAAAGTTAGACGAAGAACTGCCTGAGGGTGGACCAACAGAGTTTGAAACGTTGACTGCCATGATGTTGCTGTACTTTGCTGAAGGACACGCTGATATCGTTCTGGTAGAAGCCGGTCTTGGCGGTCGCTTTGACTCTACCAATGTGATCACACCGCTACTGTCGGTTATCACAACCATTGGTTTGGACCATATGAAAATGTTGGGGGATACGGTTAGTAAAATTGCTTGGCAGAAAGCTGGCATTGCGAAGCCCAATGTCCCGATGATTACAGGAAACATCACTAATGACGGCGCGTTGTCCGTTATTCGTGAGGTCACTACACGTACGGACACGCCTTGGTTTGCCATGAACCGTGATTATCAGATTCACTATCAGTCGGCTCAGGGATGGCAGGAACGGTTTAGTTTTGATGGTTTTGATCAACATTTAAAGGATTTGACAATTAGCATGTTGGGTCGTTATCAAAGTGACAACGCGGCCACAGCACTAGCGGCTTACTTGAAATTGCATCAATTACAAAAGCTGCCAGTGTCAGTCAAAAGTATTCGTGATGGCCTCAACACCGCTTTCTGGGCAGGGCGTTTTGAGAAGTTGAACGATCAGCCTTTGGTAGTGATCGATGGTGCTCATAATGAGCCAGCCGTGGATGAACTTGCTGAGCTAATCAAAACGCATTTTGGGCAACAAAGTGTGACCATTATCTTTGCGGTTTTGGCGGATAAAGCTTACGAAAAAATGTTGCCAACGCTAGCGGCGTTGCCAAACGTGCATTTAGTGCTAACACATTTCGCAGGTCCTAATGCAAAACGAAATGCGGCAGATTTGGATGCGTTGGAGGCTAGCTTAAAACACCCTGTACCCGAGTTTGACAACTGGCAGGTGGCAATTGCACAAACAGCAGGCGGCTTGTCCTCAGATGATGTTCTGATTATTACGGGGTCGTTGTATTTTATTTCTGATGTGCGTCATTTATTTACAGATAATGATGAAGTGGCGAACAACTGACCCTCAATTTGCGTATGTTAAGTCAACGTCATAATTTGGAGGTTGGCAAACATGAAACAAATTGATACAAAAACAGAAGGGCAGACAAAATTAACAATTGGTACTCAAGCAGGGTCCAGCCGTACAGTCGGGATTGCGTTGAGCGATGAAATGAGTGATTTACGCCAGGAAACGTTATTGCTGCTAGCACTGAATGTTAAAAATCAGGTTGTTGCCCGTTGCGAAGTTTTTCGTGGGACAGTGGACGCGTGCGTTGCCCATCCTCGCGATGTGTTTTATCAGGCGATTATCGCTAACGCAGCCAGAGTGATTGTTGCACACAATCATCCAAGTGGTCTGGCCAAACCCTCTCCCAGTGATCAGGAATTTGGTCAGCGTCTGTGGTTGGCTGGTCAGTTGCTTGGCATTGAGTTACTAGATTGTTTTATCGTTGGTCGTCATAGTTATTTCAGTTTCGGCGAGCATGATCTCTTTAATGCCGTGACATTACCGGAAATTTTGGCTGAAAGAGATACGGCTACGTCGTAATTTGGTTTGTTTAAGGAAGAATAAAAATCTTGATAACAGTGGAAACGACCTGTTTTCACTGTTTTTTCTATGGTATACTTTTTCCGATATGATTTGGCCCAAGGGTCTTTTGAAGGGAAGAAATACTGTGTTTGGATTAGGACAAAAAAACATCGGCATCGACTTGGGAACTGCCAACACACTTGTATATATTGACGGAAAGGGCATCGTTGTACGCGAGCCCTCTGTCGTCGCACGTAACACGAATACAGGTGAAGTAGTTGCAGTTGGCCAAGAAGCACGTAAGATGCTGGGTCGTACCCCCGGTAGCATTTCAGCTATTCGACCAATGAAAAACGGGGTTATTGCCGATTATGACACGACGGTAGCCATGATGAAGTATTACATTCAAAAGGCCCTCGGTCGGTCTTCTGAAAAGCCATACATCATGGTCTGTGTGCCAAGCGGGATTACTGAAGTTGAAAAGCGTGCAGTGATTGATGCTACTCGTGTGGCTGGTGCCCGTGACGCATACGTCATTGAGGAACCTTTTGCAGCTGCAATTGGTGCCGGTCTTCCTGTCATGGATCCAACTGGTAGTATGGTTGTTGACATTGGTGGTGGTACTACCGATGTTGCCACAATCTCACTTGGTGGGATTGTATCCAGTCGGTCCATTCGTATGGCTGGTGACAAACTCGATGAGTCAATTGTTGCTTTCGTGCGTCAAAAGTACAACTTGTTGATTGGTGAAACGACAGCAGAAAACTTAAAGATTCAAATTGGTTCTGCTTCTGTTGAAGCCTCCGAAAGCATGGATGGCGCGTCGATTCGAGGTCGTGATTTGATTTCTGGTTTGCCAAAGACCATTGACGTCACTGCTGAAGATGTTGCCAAAGCAATTCACGACACCATTGTTGAAGTGATTGCTGCCATTAAGGAAACACTGGAAGAAACCTCACCTGAAATTGCGGCGGACGTTATCGATCATGGAATTGTCTTGACCGGTGGTGGTGCATTACTGAAGAATCTTCAGGATGTTATTTCTGAAGCAACCAAGGTGCCAGTGTTCATTGCCAACGAACCACTCGACTGTGTGGCTATTGGTACTGGTGAATCGTTGAAGAGTATTGACGTCATGAAACGGCGCAACAACCGTTAATAATTCGAAAATGTGTGGCACAAAGCATTGGTCTTGGTCGACAAAAATAATGTGTGAAAACGACATTGTTTTTGTCCAGACCGCGTCAACGGACGTTGAAAGTGGTTAGATAACCGCGACGCCAGCGCGTTTGTGTCACACTTTTTGATTGTGATGTTTTTAGACTTGGAGGTAACAATGCATAGATTCTTTTCAAACCGACGACTCGTAATCATCGCCGTGGGAATCATTACATGCCTGGGACTATTGACGTTATCGGTGACGGTTCGTAATCGTCGAAATACACCACCAATCATTCAACAATTTGGGAATGATGTAGCTGGTTTTGCTGACCGAGTGGTAAGTGTACCAGTTGGTGGCGTCGGTGCTGGAGTCAATTCGATTTCGCAGTTGTTAAGCACGTATGATGAAAATCAGAAGTTAAAACAACAAGTTGATCAAATGGCCCAGGACAAGGTTCGTTTGCAAACAACTGAAAATGAAAATAAAGAATTACGTAGCGAAGCCAAGTTAAACAATAGCTTGATTGATTACCAGCCAATTACGGCTGGCGTTATTGCCAGAACACCATCGGCATGGCAGAATCAATTAGTTATCGGCAAAGGTAAAACTAGTGGCATCAAGAAAAACATGCCTGTTCTTGCTGGTAAGGGATTGATTGGCCGCGTGATTGAGGTCAACCAAACTAACAGTAAGGTCGAGTTGATCTCTGATGATACTGACACTGCTAACCGGTTTGCTATTCAGGTCACTAATGCTGGTGGCGAGACGGTTAATGGCATTGTGACTGGTTATGATAAAGATAAAAATCTGCTAGAAATGGGTCAGATAACGACTAAGGTTGCCATTAAAAAGGGCGATAAAGTGACAACTAGTGGACTTGGTGGCGTAACCCCTAAGGGACTGTTTGTTGGCACGATTGTCTCAACCAGTTCTGACGATTATGGCTTGGCGAACAAAGTTTACATCAAGCCAGCGGGCAATCTTGGCACGGTTAACGTTGTTACAGTTGCCGCAAAACAATAAATAGGGGGATGATGACATGCGTGAATCAGGCTTACGCTGGACGTTTATTATTGGCCTTCTGTTGAGCGTGTTTTTAGATGGCACGATCAGCCAGCAGTTCGCTGGTCATTTATTCCGCAGTTCGGCGACGGCTGTGCCAGAGATTACTACGCTGTGGTTGCTTTGCGCGTCTTTCTTTGAAGATCAATATCATATGCCGACATATTGGTTTGCAGTTTTCGCTGGTGTGGTTTTTGACCTCTTTTACAGCGGTTACTGGGGCGTATACCTGTTTATTTTCCCAGTTATCGTGTGGTTGGCTCGTACTTTACGACAAGTACTTCCCGTTAATTTATTTGCGACATTGCTGGTCGGTTTTCTAGGTTTTACCATTCAACCATTACTGAGTTGGTCGGCCTTACAAATGATTGGTGGCACTGGTACGTCATTCGCTGATTTTATGGTAATCGACCTGGCGCCAACGTTGGCCCTAAATGAAGTGATTCTGTTGATCTTGTATGTGCCATTACGACAACTTTATTTGCGTGGTGCACGCGTTCAGTAAGTTTTTTTACTGCGTGGCGTATTTAATAGGGTTGACAGAGCGTGTAAAGAACACTATAGTGTTGCTAACTTAAAAATATGAATGAAATGACAATGAACAGAAGAGTAGATGACAGGCTTGTCCAGAAAGTAATCGCTGCTGTGATGATTACCATGACTGTTGTTGAAACACATCTGTGAGTCGTTTGGCTGAATTTATGAAGTAGGTTAAACCGGTCGGTCCGTTACCCCAAGGAGTTTATAAACAAACTCGTTGAGTCAGTTACTGTGAAGTAATTGAAAGCTTGAGGTGGAACCGCGCGAACACGCCCTCTTTAGTCACTATGATGACTAAAGAGGGCGTGTTTTTGTTTATAAACTCCGTGAGTTTATCGTCGTGAGGCGGTAGAAAAATGAGGTGGCACCACGTTAACCAGCGTCCTCTAACTAGCAATTAGGCTAGTTAGGGGATTTTTTTGTGCCAAGCGCTACGCGTTGTCATTATTTAAAAAAGTTGTTCATCATAGGAGGGGTTAACATGTCGTTAACGTACGTCAATCAGATTTTGCCATCATTATTTAGTGGGGCATGGATGACCATTCGTATTTTCTTTTGGACGTTGGTTGGTGCCTTACCACTAGGTGTATTAGTTAGTATGGGACTACGGTCACGCTTTTCACCGATTCGTTGGGTGTTAAACTTTTACGTTTGGCTTATGCGGGGGACGCCGCTATTGCTTCAACTGATGTTTGTCTTTTACGGACTTCCAGACGTTAATATTGTGTTTGCCCGTTATCCTGCAGCTCTGTTCGCCTTTATCTTAAACTACGCGGCTTATTTTGCTGAAATTTTCCGCGGTGGCTTTGCCGGTATTGACCACGGTCAGTATGAAGGTGCTCAAGTGCTCGGATTGACTTATACCCAAACATTGAGAAAGATCATACTGCCACAAGTGGTCAAAAGCGTTATCCCCGCTGTTGGTAATGAAGTGATTAACTTGGTCAAAGATTCATCGCTGGTTTATGTCATTGGGTTAGGCGATCTGCTGCGTGCCGGCAATGTGGCATCTGCTAGAGATGTTACATTGGTTCCGTTGATCTTAGTGGGGATTATTTATCTTTTGTTGACGTTAGTTTGTACTTACGCCTTACGTGGATTAGAGAAACACTACAGTTACTACCGATAGGAGGGACCAACTATGCTGGAATTAAAAAACATCAACAAATCATTTGCACAACGCAAAATTTTAAATAACTTTTCAATGGTTGTTCCTGACCAACAAATTGTGAGTATCGTCGGTCCCTCTGGTGCCGGCAAAACGACCTTGTTACGGTGCATTGCTGGATTAGAACGGCCAGACTCGGGCAGCTTTCTTTTAGACGGTCAACCGTTTGATCCAGTTGAGGATCGTGGCAGTGAACGTAAAATCGGTGTTGTATTTCAAGACTTTAATTTGTTTCCTAATCTAAGCGTGTTCGACAACATCATGTTGGCGCCCAAAATGGTGACGGGCCAGACGACAAAACAGGCCCGTGAACAAGTTGAGCCGTTGGTTGAATCGCTTGGATTGACTCGAGTCGTTAAACAGTATCCATTTCAGTTATCAGGTGGTCAAAAACAGCGTGTTGCAATTGCACGAGCTTTGGCTATGGAACCAGCTATTTTATGTTATGACGAGCCAACGTCAGCATTAGACCCAACGCTTCGCGATATGGTCGGCCAACTCATTTTAGACCTCAAAAAACGAGGGATTACCCAGATTGTTGTCACGCATGATCAGCAGTTTGCGGAAAAAATTGCTGATCAGGTTGTGACAGTTAAACCACTGAATGCCTAAGGTCATGTTAGTTTGACCAGGGATAGTGGGGAGGATGAAGATAATGATTCGAAAACGAACAATAAGCAGGTATCGACGATTAGCGGCATTAGTTGTCGTCGTGCTAATGGGCATTTTAGTTTTGAGTGGGTGTGAGAGCGTTGCTACCCGTGCGGATCATCAAGATACCTGGCAACATATAAAACGCCGTGGAACGGTCGTTATTGGTGTTGATGATAGCTTTGTGCCGATGGGTTTTCGCGAAAAAAATGGGAAATTGGTTGGCTACGATGTGGATCTAGCGAAGGCCACGTTTGCCCAGTATGGGCTCAAAGTGGATTTTCAGACGATTGACTGGTCAATGAAGGAAACAGAATTGCGAAATGGAACGATTGATGCGATTTGGAATGGTTATACCATAACACCTCAGCGGGCAGCCAAAGTGGCGTTTTCCCGACCATACCTCAGAAATCGTCAGGTGTTGGTAACTAAGAGAAAGCAAAACATCCGACAGTTTTCGGATATGAAGGGCAAAATCTTAGGACTACAAACTGGATCGTCAGCTCAAACGCTAGTTAACCAAAAGCCTAAACTACTGAAACAATATATCAAAGGATCACCGATAACATATGACACGTTTAATGATGCCTTTATTGATCTTAACGTTAACCGTATTCAGGGATTATTGATCGATCAAGTGTATGCAGGCTATTACGTTAAACACGAACCTAATCCGTCTGCTTATCGAACGATTGTTGGCGATTTTGCCGGGGAAGACTACGCGGTTGGCTTACGTAAGGGGGATGTTACCTTACGTAAAAAAATTAACCAGGCCTTTGTTAAACTGGCTAAGAATGGGCAACTTAGTCAGATCAACCACAAATGGTTCGGTCAGGATTCAGATTCATTAATTCAGAAGTAGCTTTTATGGAATATTCGCGGTTTTCAACGTTCAGTTAAATTTTTAATAATGATAAATATTAAAAAGTCGTATGACACAAATTTAGAGACCATAAGAATTTGTGTCATACGATTTTTCGATAGCGGTTCTAGGCGAGAGGATTGTTTTTAAGGGGCATTTCAGCTAGTATAAAGCAATGATGACTACACAAATTTATTTTAACGGAGGCGGTTGGAATTGAAACAGGATTTAGCAAACGGTGTTCATTTAACCGTTCTCCCAACTACACAATTTAAAACAGTTAGTGTGCTGGTATCATTTTGCTCACCGGTTCAATTAGCAACGTTAACGACGCGTTCATTATTGGCTGATCTATTAGAGACCAGTTCGGCGATGTACCCGACACAAACGGCATTGGCTGCAGTGCTGAGCAATATGTATGGTGCAAATTTTAATACGAATGTCACTAAAATGGGCAACTTAGCTCAGTTTCAGTTTGCACTGACCCTAGCCAATGGTCGCTATCTAGAAGGACAACCTAATTTATTGGCTGACGGATTTCATTTCCTAAACGAAGTGATGTTAAATCCATTGGTTAGCACGCAAAACGGTATTACCGGTTTTGATCAGCAAACGTTTGATCGACAAAAAGAAAATTTGGCCATTGCCTTACGCGCCGTTAGTGACGATAAGATGCTGTACGCACGTTTACAGGCACAGCATTTGCACTTTGGCGACACTGCGGCCGCTTATCCTAGTGCAGGTCGGCTAGCTGACGTCGAGAGTCTAACGGCACAGTCAGTTTATAATGAATATCGACGTATTTTGACTGAAGATGAAGTGTTTATTTATGTTATGGGTGACGTTGATGCTGATGAAGTGGCAACGTTGCTTGATTCATTTGATTTAACGGATCGCCCATCGATGTCACGACAAATTACGATACCACAGGAAGCTCCTTCGGGTGTCACCAGCAAAGTGGAACATCAGTCGATAACACAAGCTAAGCTTGACCTGATTTATCATTTGCCGGTTCATTATGGTGACAATCAGTATTTCGCGGCGCAGGTTTTTAACGGACTGTTTGGCGGAACGCCGCTATCATTGTTGTTTACTAACGTTCGTGAAAAGAAGAGCCTAGCCTACTATGCTAATTCAGGCATTAATTTCTTTAATCAAACGTTATTGGTACAGGCCGGTATCGATGGAGAGCAGGCGGTGACTGTGCAGCAGATCATTGGTGAGCAACTGGCTGATCTGGCAGTGGGGAAGTTTAGTGTGGACCGCATGAGTCAGGTAAAGGAAACGTTGATTAATCAACGTGAAGCGGCTCAGGATGCGCCACGATTGGTAGTTGGTTCTGAATTATTGGGTGACTTAACGGCTAGACCAATGACTGTAAGTGATTGGATTGATGGAATCAATGCTGTCACAGCCCAGGATGTTGCCGTAATTGCACAGCAAACGAGTTTGGCAACGAGTTATTTACTTAGTAAATAGCCAGCTAAAATTCAAATTGCCAATTTACAAAGTATCTGATTGATAAGGAGACAACTGTGGAAAAACACGATTATCAGCAGTTAGGCGAAACTATTTATGAAGAAACGCTGCCCAATGGTTTACTGGTGCAGTTGCTGCCAAAGGCAGGTTTTCATAAGACATATGCCTTAATGACAACTGACTTCGGTTCAACGGATCGAACGTTTACACCACGTGGGGCTGATGAAGCAGTGACCATTCCAGATGGGGTTGCCCATTTTTTGGAACACAAGATGTTTGAAAAAGCAGATCACGATGCATTCGATCTGTTTGGACAATATGGTGCAGATGCAAACGCATATACGAGTTTTACACGAACCAGTTATTTGTTTGCTGCAAGTCGTCATCTCAAAGAAAATTTAGATATTCTTTTGGATTTTGTTCAAGATCCTTACTTTACCGAGGCTACTGTAGCTAAGGAAAAAGGGATTATCGGGCAAGAAATTCAAATGTATGATGATGACCCAAGCTGGCAGTTACTTATGGGTATTGTGGGCAACTTATATCCAACAGAACCCGTTCATATTGATATTGCCGGAACGGTCGATTCAATTAGTCAGATTACGGCAGAGCAATTGATGTCGACGTACCAAACGTTTTACCATCCAAGTAATATGAATTTATTTATTGTGGGGGCGTTTGAGCCTGATTCAGTAATGACTTGGATTAAAGAAAATCAGGCCGGCAAGGCATTTGAACAACCGGCTGCAATTGACCGAACGATCATTGAAAATCATGATCAAACGGAGATTCTTCCTTATCGAAGTCGCCACTTGGACGTCACAATGCCGAAGTCAATTGTGGGGCTTCGTGGTTTAGACGATGTGCCCAGTGGGCGTGATGGATTAAAATATAGTTTGGCTGCATCCTTGTTGCTAGATATGCTGTTTGCTGACACCAGTGAGACGTATCTGAAGCTTTACGATGCTGGCATTATTGATGATAGTTTTGACTATGATTTTTCCTTGGAACGTGGGTTCCACTTTTTGACCGTCAGCAGTGATACCGATGATCCAAACGGTTTTTCAGAGGCGATTATTAATGTGTTAGAGCATGTTAGTGATTACCTATCCGGTCAGCCGGCTATTGAAAACTTTGAATTGGTTAAGCGTGAAGCAATCGGCCATCATATAATGATGTTGAATTCAGTGGAAGCAATTGCCAACGCATATGAAGGCAAGCTGTTTGATAATGCTAATTTACTTGATGAGACACAGCTGTTAGAGTCACTAACTTTAGCGGACGTTCAGTCTTTGGCAGAAGCCTTAATTCAATCTGAAGGAATTAGTGTGTTTGATGTTTTGCCAACTGAAGATACGGAAGATCTTGAAAATTCTTAAAAAAATTCACCGTTTTTGTAATTCAATAACAGGAACAGGCTGTTATGCTATACTTAAATTCAACGTGTCATTAACGTATTCTATAAAGATGGAGTCTTTATCTTATGAGTGAGGAAACACCAACGATTGGTCAAAAGTTGCAAGAAGCCCGCAATGCAAAGGGTTTAACAATTGATGACGTTCAACAAAGTACAAAAATTCAACGTCGCTACCTCATAGCCATTGAAGACGGCAAGTTTGATGAGTTGCCAGGCGATTTTTACGTGCGGGCATTTATTAAACAATACGCCCAAGCGGTTGATTTGAACGGCGATGAGCTATTAAAAGATTATAACGATCAGTTGCCACAGGCGGCTGCAACACATGTTATGCCAGCTGATGAGGCCCCGGCAACACGGGAAAAGACACCTCAAGTGCGCGAAAGTAACGGAACATTGGAACGGTTACGTTCCATCTTACCAATTGCACTAGTAACGTTGTTAGTTGTGGTTATTCTTGGTGCCATTTGGGTGTTTGCGGTGCGTAATGGGAATAAGTCCAGCAACAATAGTCAGATTTCCAGCAGTGCAGTTAAGGTAAGCTCTTCGAAAGATACTGAATCCAGCAGCTCAAGTAGCGCCAGTTCAAGTAGTTCTAGCAGCTCATCCAGTAGCTCAAGTTCGAGCAGTTCAAGTAGTAGTTCTAGTTCAGATAAGTCGAAGAAAAACAGCAAGGCAAAGTTAGTCTCTGTTTCTACGACGGGCGGTAACAGCACCTATCGTTTGGAAAATGCTCCTGCTACGAATAAAGTTACTATTGCTGCTGACAATGCTGCATCTTGGATGCAAGTTACACCCGCAGGTAGTTCTGCACTTTATGTCGGAACAATGCAAAGCGGTAAGTCACAAACAGTCTCCTTACCTAACGGCGCAACTTCGGTCGCAATTTCATTTGGTAATCGACCAGCGACTAAGATTCAAATCAACGGTAAAGATGTTGATATTAGTAAGGGGACTGGCAATACTGGTGTCCTGACAATTCAACTGCAGGCAGCTACCAGTAAAGCGAAATAACGTATAAGCAGAGGTCACATTGTGAATTTACCTAATAAATTAACGGTTTTTCGAATCATTTTGATTCCAGTTTTCTTGATCATTATGGCAATTCCCTTTAATTGGGGAGTTGTTACGTGGGCCGGCACGAATATTCCGGTCACGAGTTTGATTGGCACGATTATTTTTATTGTTGCGTCACTAACTGATTTTTTGGATGGTCGAATTGCGCGGGGACAGCATTTGGTCACAAACTTTGGTAAGTTTGCCGATCCACTTGCTGATAAAATGCTGGTAATGACTGCTTTTGTCATTTTAGTTGAGATGGGCAAGGCACCAGCTTGGGTTGTTGCAATTATCGTGTGTCGCGAACTTGCAATCACCGGCTTGCGGTTATTAATTGTTGAAAACGATGGCACTGTGATGGCTGCGGCTTATCCAGGTAAAATCAAAACAACCACGCAAATGTTATCAATTATTCTGTTATTCTTGAATAATGTGTTCTTTAATAACATTCATGTACCGATGGCTGGCATTCTGCTTTATGTCTGCTTATTCTTCACGATCTATTCAGGAATTGATTACTTCGTCCAAAATCGGAGTGTTTTCAGCGATGGGTTTAAATAACGATTTTTAGGACACCTTTGCAAATTGTGAAGGTGTCTTTTTTAATACTGTTTTCAATTTTTCAGGGCAACGGTCATGTGCAAACTGTTTTATAATTAAAGTTGCACGAACATTTGTGACTAAAATGCGTATGTTAGGAGTGAACATCGTTTGCAAGCAGAAATTATCGCCGTTGGTACGGAAATTTTATTAGGACAGATCGACAACACGAATGCGAGTTATGTTGCCCGTGGGCTAGCCGGACTGGGTATTAATGTATTCCATCAACAGGTAGTTGGTGACAATCCGGAACGTTTGGATGATGCCATTGCATTGGCGGAGAAGCGAAGTGATCTCGTTGTTGTGATGGGTGGTCTCGGACCTACACGAGATGATTTAACCAAGCAAGTTGTTGCAAGACATTTAGGCCGGAAATTAGTGGTTGATGAGCAGGCGCTCAATAAGATTGTTACGCATTATAAAACGACTGGACGGTCACTAGGTGACAACGATCGTTTGCAGGCGTTGTATGTGGACGGTGGCCGTTCATTACCTAACGAAAATGGTATGGCTGTCGGTGACTTTATTCATCAGGCAAACTGGACAGACTTTTTAGTCCTGCCAGGACCGCCACGTGAATTAATCGATATGTTTGATCGAACAGTCGTGCCGGTCTTAAGGGATACGTATCAAATTGAACAGCGGCTAAAGTCCCGAGTCTTAAGGTATTTTGGGATTGGCGAAGCAGATTTGGCGCGTCAATTAGATGATTTGATTGATAATCAGACGAATCCGACGTTAGCCACCTATGCTAAAAGCGGTGAAGTCACGTTGCGTTTGACTGCTAACGCCAAAGACGACCAGGTTGCTAATGCTTTGTTAGATAAAATGGAGAAGACCGTTCAAGATCGCATTGGGCAGTACTTTTACGGCTACGGAGACGATAACGATTTGGCAACTGTAGTTGTTAATCAGCTCATTGCGCATCATTTAAGTATTACGGCAGCTGAAAGTTTAACTGCTGGTTTATTTCAAAGTACGATTGGATCGGTTCCTGGCGTTTCAGCTGTTTTTCCGGGCGGTTTTGTAACGTATGCGGCTTCTGCGAAACATGAGCTGATTGCTGTTCCACAATCTGTGATTGATCAATTCGGCGTGGTTAGTGAGCAGACAGCTATTTGGATGGCACAGCAATCGAAGAAATTGTTGCATACAGATATCGCGGTTTCATTTACTGGGGTTGCAGGTCCAGACGAGTTAGAAGGTCATCCGGCTGGCACAGTTTGGATTGGCTTAGCATATCGTGACGAACCAGTAGTTGCACATGAATATCACTTTGCGGATGATCGCCAATTAAATCGTTGGCGATCTGTACTAAACGGATTGGATCTGATTCGTCGTGCTATCAACGATCATAACTGATGCGAACTTTTGTTCGATTTTCCTTGCTTTTTGTTCTATTACTCGGTATCATAATGACATTAGGTTATGTGATTGAAGGAGGATTTGCCCTTGGCAGATGCACGTCAGGCAGCCTTAGATGCTGCACTAAAAAAAATTGAAAAAAACTTTGGTAAGGGATCCATTATGCGTTTGGGTGAAAATGTAAACACTCAAATTTCCACGATTCCTTCCGGCTCTCTGAAACTGGACGATGCACTGGGCGTAGGTGGTTACCCGCGTGGGCGGATCGTTGAAGTTTATGGCCCTGAATCATCAGGTAAGACAACAATTGCGTTACACGCTGTTGCTGAAGTTCAAAAGATGGGTGGCACGGCGGCGTACATCGATGCCGAAAACGCGTTAGATGCCCAATATGCTGAAGCCTTAGGTGTCAAAGTCGATGATTTATTATTGTCTCAACCAGACACTGGTGAGCAGGGATTGGAAATTACGGATGCGTTAGTTTCCTCTGGTGCGATTGACATTGTTGTCATTGATTCAGTAGCTGCTTTAGTTCCTCGCGCTGAAATCGAAGGTGAAATGGGTGATGCTCATGTCGGCCTTCAAGCACGATTGATGTCACAGGCTTTGCGGAAACTTTCTGGAACCATTAACAAAACAAAGACCATCGCAATCTTTATCAATCAGATTCGTGAAAAAGTTGGTGTGATGTTTGGGAATCCAGAAACGACACCGGGTGGACGGGCACTTAAGTTTTATGCCACAATTCGCCTAGAAGTACGTCGTGCTGAGCAGATTAAAGATGGCACTGAAGTGAAGGGGAACCGTACTAGGATTAAGGTTGTTAAGAACAAGGTAGCTTCACCATTCCGTGTTGCAGAAGTCGACATTATGTACGGACACGGCATTTCTCAATCGGGTGAACTGCTGGACATGGCGGTTGACAAGGATATTGTCGACAAGTCTGGTGCTTGGTATTCGTATGATGGTGAGCGGATCGGTCAAGGCCGTGAAAATGTTAAGGCTTATCTAGAGGCCGATGAGCATCAAGCAATGCGTCAAGAAATCTATGATAAAGTGCGTAAGGCATATAACATGGACGGAAACGCAGACGATGAAGATTCGGAATCTACTGAAAACGATACGAAAAACGCTAAGACAGCAAAAGCATCATCCACTAAAGCGGCTAAGTCTTCAGCAAAGGACAGTGAAACAACGTTAGATGTTTAACTGGATGCTTTGTGCTTAGGATTGAAACGTTTAAAAAAATAAAATCCAATCAATTTTCAAAAGACGCTGACATTATGCTAGCGTCTTTTTTTTGCAGAAAAAAGTTGACTTTTGTCTTCATCACTTATATAGTTAGTTACATAAGTAATTAACCGCATAAGTGATGGAGGAGATATCATGCAAAAAACACCAGTAGTTTCAGTAAGTGGGTTACACAAAACCTATGGGCGTAAGAATGAACAACAATATGAAGCTTTAAAAGGGATTGACTTTACGATTGATGAAGGCGAATTTGTTGGCATTATGGGGGCTTCAGGGTCGGGTAAAACAACGCTCCTTAACTTACTATCTACACTTGATACACCAACGAGTGGCAGTGTTGAGGTGAATGGGCAAGATATAACCGGGTTCAAGGGAAAAGCATTATCAGATTTCCGTTCAGAAGAAATCGGTTTTATCTTTCAGGACTTCAATCTTCTAGAGAGTTTGACGGCTAAAGAAAACATTGCTTTGCCCTTATCACTTCAAGGGGTAAAGAAAGCGGAAATTTCAAAGGCAGTTAAAGAAGTGGCCACAACATTGTCGATTGAAAATTTGTTATCTAAATACCCTACAGAACTGTCGGGAGGTCAAAAGCAGCGCGTAGCGGCCGCTAGAGCGATTGTTCATCGTCCCGCAATCATTATGGGGGATGAACCAACCGGTGCCTTAGATTCAAAGTCTGCGCGTGATTTACTAGATTTAATGACAGATATTAATAAAAACCAACACGTTTCTGTCCTACTGGTTACACATGATCCTTTTTCTGCCAGTTTTTGTGACCGAATCTTGTTCATTCAAGACGGTCAAATTGGTCAGGAATTAAAAAAAGCTGACAATAATCGCCAAACTTTTTATCAAGAAATTCTGAACCAATTGGGTACTTTTGAACAGTAAGCGGGGGAATGATATGTTAACTAAATTATCATTAGCAGGAATTAAAAATTGTTTTAAAGATTACTTAGTTTTACTTACCGGTCTTATTATCTCAGCAGCCGTTTTTTACATGTTTGCCAATTTAGCGACAAATCGTGAATTTGTTAAATCCAATACTCAAATTTCCATGGCTTCACAAGTTTTTATCTTCGGCATGATTTTGCTGATTTTGATTACAATCGTGTACATTGCCTATGCGAATTCATTTTTGTTAAGCATGCGACAACATGATTATGGTTTATTTATGATGTTGGGTGCTAAAAAGAATCGCATTGGCGAACTCGTTTTTATTGAAACGCTGCTGATTGGTGTGATTTCCACCATCGTCGGGATTGTTTTAGGAATAGGCATGAGTATGGGACTATCCCAAATTTTATTTAATCAATTGGGGCTGACTGTGCATCATTTTAATGCTCTTTATTGGCCGGCAATTGTGACCACAATTTGTCTGTATGTCGGTTTGTTTCTCTTATCTGGCATTTTCAATTTAGCTAAATTGGTCAGAACACCAGTGCTCAAATTGTTACACATAGATGATGAGGTTTATCTAACGAAAAGGCGGCCATTAGTGCAATTAACGGAAATTGTAGCAGGCGTTTTGCTACTAGCAATTGGATACATTGCTATGGCCAAAATCATGACGTTACAGCTGCTGGCTGTTCCACTAGCACTTGTGACAATAACACTTGGTAGCTATTTGCTATTTAGTGCAGTTATTGTCGGTGCTGTTGAATTACTGAAGCAAACAAATTTCGCTAACAAAAAATTGCATAATTTTACATTAGCTCAGATCATGTTCAGAGTTCGTAGCTATACGCGAATTCTGACGATTGTATCGTTACTATTTGCTTTAGCGTTAGGGGCAATTAGTGTTGGTGCAGGTTTTCAACGACAAGCACCGCAGATGGCAAAATCGACTAGTGCCTATACAATGGCAATTAACGATATGAACAAACAGGAACACAACCTGGTCAATCAGTTGAACGACACGCACACATTGACCTATTCTCAAAAGATTGTTGGCAACACGGTGTACTATAACGAACAAGAATTTGTTGATCATCCTCTGCCGATGCTGGATAGCCGTCAGGCATTAAACGACGGTTCACTCAAGACGCTACCTATTGCTCAGTTTAAGAAGGTAGCCTTGGATGATATGGATTTCACCGGACTAGTTCCGAAAAATGGTCAACAGAAAAGTGAGTTTGCGACTCAAAGCGATTTTGAAAATTTAAACACGGCCACTACTCACACAGTGACGATCATTCGTTTAAATAATGTCCTAGCTCAACGAAAAATTTTGGACCGTTTAGAGAAACTTCAACAGCAACGTTTTCCAGTACCGACTATGGCGACAGTGGGTGGCTTTCAAACCTACAAAATGTTCAATGCACTCTTCAGTGGCTTAGAATTCATGGGATTTTTCCTCGGCTTTGCCTTTTTGGCGATGCTTGCTAGTTGCCTGATGTTCAAGATTTTGTCTGGTGCAAATAAGGATGTTGTTCGCTACAATATGCTGAACCGGATTGGAACTAGACGGGCGCTGATGAAGCAGGCGGTGCGTGGTGAAATTTTGACACTGTTTGCGCTGCCAGGTGTTTTGGGCATTGTCGATGTATTATTCGGATTACAGATGTTTAAGCCACTGATGTATCATCCCTATGCAATGACGGGTTGGTCAATTTTGATTTTCTGTGTTTTATACGGTGTTTATTATGGAATCACGACATTAATCTATGAACGGCTTGTAATTCCTAAAGAACAGATGAACGGCTAATCGATTCAAAAGTAAAAAATCAATTTTAGGTTAATTGCTTGATTGACGAAGCAACGGACAATCGCGTATCCTTATCTTGCTAACACATAAAGAAAGCTAAGGCTGGAGAAAAAACATGCACTTTGACTTTGATGGCAATACGCCACTTTATTTACAAGTGGCAGAACAAATTGAAGAAGCCATTTTAACGAATGGTTTTAAGTCTGGGGAACAAGTGCCGTCAACGACCGAGATTTCCAGGGAATTTCACATTAACCCTGCAACCGTGTTAAAGGGTATGAATATTTTGGTTAACGATGAGATTATTGAAAAGCGTCGTGGACTTGGCATGTTTGTATTGGAAGGCGCACGTGAACGGATTACGGACAAGCGGCGTACCCAATTTTATGAAGACAACATTCAGCCACTGATTAATGCCGCAAGGCAAATCGGTCTTTCGGAAGCTGTTTTGGCAGAGATGATTAAACGGGGGTATGCAGATAATGGCACTGACAATCACAAAATTGACTAAGCACGCAGGACGCAAAATGCTCCTTCACAGTGCCAATCTAACGTTTGAACCGGAAACAATTTATGGTCTACTGGGTCGTAACGGGGCTGGCAAAAGTACTTTACTAAATATGGTTGCCGACCGAATTCCGCGATCAAGTGGTGAAATAACAATTGACGGTCAATCAGTTCACGAAAATGATCATGTTTTACAACGACTTTTTTTGGCCAGCGAAGATAACCTGTATCCCGCGCGTGAAAGGGTAAGTAGCTTATTTAAGATCACGAAGCAACTGTATGGCGATTTTGATGTTGACTATGCTGACTATTTAGCTAAAGCATTTGGGTTAAATACACGCACTAGTTTTGGACGCTTATCGACGGGTTACCGAACTATTTTTAAGGACATTGTTGCACTTTGCGTACCGGCAGATTACATCATGTTAGACGAACCAGTTCTTGGCCTTGATGCTGGACATCGTGAACTATTTTACCGCGAGTTGATAACCACGTATGCAGACCGTCCGCGAACCTTTATTATTGCGACCCACTTGATTGAAGAAGTAGAAACGATTCTAAATAATGTGATTGTGATTAATCAGGGTCAAATTAAACTGGCTGAGCCTGTCGAGGCACTGATGGCCCGATCATATCGTTTAGCTGGGCCAAGCGATGCAATGGCAACGTTCTTGCCTAATGTTAAAGTGCTGTCGCAAAGTTCATTTGGACATGAAACGAGGGCAATTGTAACAATGATTGGATCGCCGGCATTACCAGAGGGAATTGCTAAACAGTCTTTGAGCTTGCAGGATCTGTTTGTGGCATTAACGGAGGATAGTCATGAAGATTAAACCAGTTTATCAATTTCGTCTTCAGCGTGATGCAAAACTACTGGGATGGGGTTATTTAGCTTCGTTCGTTGGCTTGTGGTTCATTCCGTTTTTGATCAGATGGATGACCAGTGGTCTTAAAGCAGCGCTGCCACTCAAACCGTATCTCGCAACTAATGCGTTAGAGTCGATTATGGTCTTGTTTCTCTTTGTAGTCGGCGCACTTGTGTATCAGGGATTTGAATTATTTGTTCAAAATGGTATTTCACGGCGCACTTATTGGACAGGAAAATTACTGAGCCTGATGACAATTGCTGTTGGCATTTCCTTTATTAATGTTTTATATCGGCTACTGGTAGCACAGCCGCTGGGGATGCGAACGTTTGAAAGCGCGGGTCGCGCAGAATTTGGTCACTTCATTCAACATGGCAATATTGATATTTTTTGGTTTTGGATTCGTGCACTGAGTACGTTGACGTTAGCGCTGGCACTCGGTATGCTAGTTGGCTCTGTATTGGGGCTAATGACGACTAGGTGGAAGATTATTACATTTGTTGTTGCGCCAATCATTGGTCTTGGCCTGCTGACATTTATTTTGTACGCCGGTACAAATGGTGGTCAACCGATTTCATTCACATCGACTTGGTTGGGAAGTCTATTCCGGGTGATGTACGGATTTGATGGCTACATTCGCTATCAACACCCATTAAATTTAGTTATCACAAACTTTATTTTAAGTGCAATCTGCTTGGCTGTTAGTTACTACTTTAACCGTTTGCTACGCCTAAGACGAGTTTAATGGAGACAAACGTTAGCCATCGTTTATTGACAGCTTGCTCGTTTATCAGTAAACTGAAATTGTGTAAATAATCAATTTAACATCTTACAAGTTTGCGGCTGGCTTAACGGTCAGCCATTTTTGATGAAGGGCGGGAATTAAATATGGTTTACGTTGTAACCATAATCCTCGTGCTCATCGCTATTATTGCCGGTCTGTATGGCGGACTTGCTATTGCCAAGAAGCGTCACGAACGCGATATTGACAATGCCAACAATTCTGCCGCAGCCATCCTAAAGAAAGCTCACCAGGATGCAAAAACCGCTAAAAAAGAGGCTTTGCTTGAGGCTCGCGAAGAGAACCACAAGTACCGAACGGACGTTGAAAATGAATTAAAGGATCGACGTGCAGAGGTTCAAAAGCAAGAAGATCGGTTATTGCAACGTGAAGAAGCTCTGGATCGCAAGGATAATACGTTTGAAAAGCGTGAAGCTCAATTAACACGTAAAGAAGACAAGTTAACCAGTGATCGGGATGCACTGAAACAGCAACAGCAAGAAGCAGCAGACCTCATCGATAAGCGACAACAAGAAGTTGAACGAGTGGCGGCTTTGTCTCAAGACGAAGCACGTGATTTAGTTATTCAGGAAACAAAGGATCAGTTGGCTCATGAACGAGCTGTGCTGATTAAAGAAAGTGAAGAAGAGGCCAAAATCTCCGCTGATAAGGAAGCTAAGAACCTGATTGTTGCTGCCATTCAGCGGAGTGTTGCAGACACCGTCTCTGATAATACAGTGACGGTCGTTACATTGCCGAATGATGACATGAAGGGCCGAATCATTGGTCGTGAGGGTCGTAACATCCGGACACTTGAAACGTTAACTGGAATTGACCTCATTATTGACGATACGCCGGAAGCAGTTGTGCTGAGTGGGTTTGATCCCGTTCGTCGTGAAATTGCTAAGTTGGCGTTGGAAAAGTTGATTGCTGATGGTCGGATTCATCCGGCTAGAATTGAAGAAATGGTTGAAAAAGCACGCAAGGAAATGGATGATAAAATCCGTGAAATTGGTGAACAAACCGTCTTTGATTTGGGCATTCGAGCTATGAATCCTGATTTAATTAAGACAATTGGTCGAATGAACTACAGAACCAGTTATGGTCAAAATGTTTTGAACCACTCTATTGAAGTTGCTAAGTTGACCGCTGTGATGGCGGCTGAACTTGGTGAGGATGTTGCGTTAGCTAAGCGCGCAGGATTATTACACGATATTGGTAAGGCCGTGGATCATGAAGTCGAAGGATCTCACGTTGAATTAGGGGTTGAATTGGCAACTAAGTACCATGAAAACCCAGTTGTTATTAACACAATTGCTTCTCACCATGGTGATGTTGAACCAACATCTATCATCGCTGTCTTGGTTGGCGCTGCGGATGCTATTTCTTCAGCAAGACCAGGTGCACGTTCCGAATCGCTTGAAAATTACATTCAGCGTTTGAAACAGTTGGAAGAAATTGCTAACCGTCACGATGGTGTGGCACAAAGTTATGCCATTCAGGCAGGCCGTGAAGTGCGGGTTATCGTTAAGCCTCAGGATATCGATGATCTTCAAGCAACGGTCATTGCCCGTGACATAAAGAATGAAATTGAAAATGATCTTGAATATCCTGGTCACATCAAAGTGACCGTTATTCGGGAAACGAGAGCTGTCGAGTACGCCAAATAGGTGACTTAATAGCATAAAACGACACTTAGCCGAGATTTGGCTGATGTCGTTTTTCTTTGTTGTTAAGCATTATTTTTAGTAGGGACCACGTGTTCGAATCAACCCAGACAGTGACCGCAAAAAATGTTAAACTTAGACCATCGTTTTTTGGGACTTAGATGAAATTGTTTGTTAGTTCTAAGTGGGTGAGGCCACTTACGATGAACGACGAATTTTTTGAAGTAGTGAGGAGTTTACGTTACATGGCAAAAAAGTCAGCACAAGAGAGTATGGAAACACCAATGATGAAGCAGTATCAGTCCATCAAGGATCAGTATCCTGATGCCTTTTTGTTTTATCGAATCGGTGATTTTTACGAACTATTTAATGATGACGCAGTTAAGGGTGCCCAATTGCTCGAATTGACGTTAACCGCGCGTAACCATAATTCAGCCGATCCAATCCCAATGTGTGGCGTTCCACATCACGCTGTTCAAAATTATATTGATATTCTGGTAGATCACGGGTATAAAGTTGCCATTTGTGAACAAATGGAAGACCCAGCCCTTGCAAAGGGCATGGTAAAGCGACAAGTTATTCAGCTGATTACACCAGGAACGCGCATGGAAACCGGTGTTAGTGGCGCGAAGGAAAATAATTATTTGGCAGGTTTTACCAAACAAGACGATCATTTTGGCTTTGCATATGCAGATGTTTCTACGGGTGAACTGCGAACCGCTAATCTATCGACATTTGATACAGTGATGAATGAAGTCATGTCTGTCGAGGCCAAAGAGGTGGTTGTTGACGACACTGTACCTGCTGAGCTGACTGATCAGTTTAAGCCACTTGGTATTTTGGTCTCTCACCAAACGGAAATCACGACTGGGGCAGAATTGAGCTTTGTAACACAGGATCTGGATGACGGTGTTGAAACGTCAGCAGTTTCCATGCTGTTGAGCTATATGGAAGGCACCCAGAAGCGGAGTCTGTCTCATTTGCAGCGCGCAATTGCGTATGAACCATCCTACTATCTTAAGATGGATCATTATGCCAAACGGAATTTGGAATTGGCAACTAATATTCGTACCGGCAAAAAATCTGGCACACTTTTATGGTTGTTAGATGAAACTAAGACAGCGATGGGTGGCCGGTTATTAAAGCAGTGGTTGGATCGACCACTGCTGTCACTGGATGAAATCCAAGAACGTCAAGACAAAGTGGATGAGTTGCTTCAACATTATTTTGAACGCTCAAATCTACAGGATGAACTGGTCAAAGTTTACGATTTAGAGCGGCTGGCTGGTCGAGTGGCGTTTGGTAGTGTAAATGGTCGAGATTTGATTCAATTGAAGACCTCATTGCAACAGGTGCCAAAAATCAAATACGTTTTAGAAGAGTTGGATCAAAACGTGTTTGGTGACATGCTGACCGGATTAGATCCTGTTGATGATGTTGCTGAGTTGATTGATCGTGCTATCAATGATGATTCTCCAATATCAGTCACTGACGGCGGGGTCATCAAAGATGGTTATGATGATCAGCTTGATGAGTATCGGGATGCAATGAAAAATGGTAAACAGTGGATTGCCGAGCTTGAAGCCAAGGAACGGCAGGCTACTGGAATCAGTACTCTTAAAATTGGTTATAACCGGGTATTTGGGTACTATATTGAAGTTACCAAGGCAAACCTTAGCAAGTTGCCAGATGATCGTTATGAGCGTAAGCAAACACTGACTAACGCGGAACGGTTTTCAACGCCAGAATTAAAGGAGAAGGAAACCTTGATTCTGGAGGCTCAGGAAAAGTCGACCGCCTTGGAGTATCAACTCTTTACTAAGGTTCGGGAGGTCGTGAAGGCTGCCATTGGCCGTTTGCAACGACTGGCTAAAGCATTGGCCAGTTTAGATGTCTTGCAGAGTTTTGCCGTCGTTTCAGAAAACTATCGCTTTGTTCGCCCTGAACTGAATAACGGGCATGATTTAGAAATCGAAGACGGTCGTCATCCCGTTGTTGAAAAGGTACTCGGAAAACAGGAATACGTGCCTAATGACGTCCGAATGGCCGACGATACAACGGTGCTGCTTATCACTGGACCAAACATGTCTGGGAAAAGTACCTATATGCGTCAACTGGCATTAACCGTCGTGATGGCCCAAATGGGTTGTTTTGTGCCCGCTAAATCCGCTAGTATGCCGGTGTTTGACCAAATTTTCACCAGAATTGGTGCAGCCGATGATTTAATTTCCGGTAATTCAACGTTCATGGTTGAAATGCAGGAGGCTAACGATGCGTTGATGCACGCGACTGCTAATAGTTTAATCTTATTTGACGAAATCGGTCGAGGCACTGCGACATACGATGGAATGGCATTAGCCCAAGCAATTATCGAGTATGTTCATGATCACGTTCATGCTAAAACCCTGTTCAGTACGCACTACCATGAATTAACAGCACTAGACGAATCTTTGCATGCGTTGAAAAACATTCACGTTGGCGCGGTCGAAGAGAACGGTCAACTGGTATTTCTTCATCAGATTCAACCGGGACCAGCTGACAAGTCTTACGGGATCCACGTGGCTAAGCTAGCGGGGATGCCGGATGGATTGTTGTCTAGGGCTAGCACAATTTTGCAAGAGCTCGAGGCTAATGCGGGTGAAACACCAACGCCTGTGAATGTTGATGAACCTTTATCAGAGCCAGCACCGGAACCTGCGTCAAAACGAAAGCAGACGGCAACGAGCAAACAGTTGGCGTTATTTGAAACGCCGACGATGGATCCGAAGGTTGCAGATATTATCAAGGATTTAAAACAGATGAATTTAATGGGCATGACACCGATGGATGTTATGAACAAGTTTTATGATATTCAACAAAAACTACAGTCATAATTTGACCATTATTCAAAATGAAGCGGTGAAGGTTAACAAGAGGATTAAACAGTATGGCAAAAATTCATGAATTACCCACTGTCCTCGCAGATCAAATTGCTGCTGGGGAAGTGGTTGAACGACCGGCATCAGTGGTGAAAGAGCTTGTTGAAAATGCCGTTGACGCGCATGCTCAAACGATTGATGTGCTGGTGGAAGACGCAGGACTAAAATCGATTCAAGTAGTCGATGACGGGGTTGGCATTTCGGATGAAGATGTCGAAATGGCCTTTTCACGGCATGCGACCAGCAAAATAACCTCACGCGAAGATTTGTTTCGTGTTCACTCGCTGGGATTTCGTGGTGAAGCGTTACCTAGTATCGCATCGGTTGCCGATGTTTGGCTAAAAACGGCGACGGGTAAGGGTGCGGGAAGTGAAGTTCACATCAAAGGTGGCGAAATCCTGACACACACTGCCGCTCAGTCACGACCAGGAACTGAAGTAACTGTCAGCGATTTATTTTTTAATACGCCGGCACGCTTGAAATATTTAAAATCGCCACAAACTGAACTAGCCAACATTGTGGATATTGTGGACAGACTTGCACTGGGGCATCCAGATGTCGCCTTTAGCTTAAGTCACAATGGACGTGAATTATTGCGAACAGCAGGACGTGGGGACAGTCAGCAGGTTGTCGCAGGAATCTACGGTGTTCAAACGGCCCGCAAAATGGTGGCAATCGAAAATGAGGATGCTGATTTTAAACTGACTGGTTACGTATCGCTGCCTGAATTAACGCGTGCTTCACGTAACTACATTTCAATTCTGATTAATGGCCGTTACGTTAAAAATTACCAACTGACTAAAGCGCTCATTAAAGGGTATGGTTCCAAACTGATGGTAGGGCGGTATCCTATCGCCGTCCTTAATTTAACGATGGATCCGTTCTTAGTTGACGTTAACGTTCATCCAACTAAGCAGGAGGTTAGGCTAAGCAAAGAGCCTGAACTCGCAGATTTAATTGACAAGGCCGTTTATAACCGGATTGCACAGGAAAACCTAATTCCTGACGCTTATCAAAATTTACGTGGTGAACCAAGTTTGGATTCAAATGCTTTAGCACAGCGACTAAGCGAAGCATCGACCACTAGGAATGCGGATGTGAATGTTCATTATGCGCGGCCACAACAGTTAGCAGGACGGCAAACGCAACCGGTAGAATCATCTTCACCAGTTGTGGATTCAGGTTCAGAAACAGATGCTGAAACGACAGCCAGGGATGATGGTAACGTTGGTACAACGTTGCCAAATGCCTTACCAACACAAACATTGACACCTGTTGTGGTGCATCATGTGGACGACATGGCAGACGCTTCAGTTGCGGCTTTCGATGCGCGCTATGCTCATGATGACACGACACCATTCGGCGATGAAGAAGCACCTCAAGTACCAGTGCCAAATGAGGAAGCGGAAATGTTACCGGATCAATCAACCAGTAGTGATGGTCAACGCCGTTTTCCAGAATTAACTTACATTGGTCAAATGCACGGCACCTTTCTGTTTGCTCAAGCTGAAGATGGTCTTTATCTCATTGATCAGCATGCAGCTCAGGAGCGAATCAAGTATGAATACTACCGTGTCAAAATTGGTGAAGTTAGTCGTGATTTGCAAAACCTGTTGGTACCGATCGTTTTGGACTATCCGACTAGTGATGTCTTAAAGATTAATGACGCTAAGGATAAACTCGAACAACTGGGATTATTTTTGGAACCGTTTGGCAACAACAGTTTTATTGTGCGTCAGCATCCAACTTGGTTTGAAGAAGGTCAAGAAGAGTCAACGATTCGTGAAATGATTGACTGGGTGCTGACTGATCACGATTTAACGGTTGCCAAATTCCGTGTAAAAACGGCGATTATGATGAGTTGTAAACGGTCAATTAAGGCCAATCATCATTTGGATGAACGGCAGGCACGGGCGTTATTACACGATTTGGCTCAAACACAAAATCCGTTTAATTGCCCACATGGGCGGCCTGTCGTGGTTCATTTTACTAACGCTGATATGGAAAAAATGTTTAAGCGAATCCAGGATTCTCACGAATCGTGGGCAGAATTTGATGAGCATGAATTTTAGCGTGTGGTTTGACTTGGGATGGATTTGAGTAATGACGTGCCCTCGTTCAGACTGTTTAAAGTTGGCCGATGCAAACGGAGGAAAATGAATGTTTGAGTATTTAATTGGTCTCGTGACGGTGGTGACGCCGGCCTATGTTGTTCTTGAAGTAAACGGAGTCGGCTATTTGTTACAAACAGCGAACCCGTACCGGTTTCAAGAGGATCCTAAAAAGAACGTTAAAATCTACGTTTACCAAGCTGTTCGCGATACTGACATTAACTTGTTCGGTTTTGTCGATAGTGAAGAAAAGCAGTTATTCCTAAAACTGCTTAACGTATCAGGTATCGGTCCCAAGAGTGCACTGGCCATTTTGGCCAACGAAGATCATGGCGGCCTAATCAGTGCAATTACCAATAATGATGTTAAGTATCTGACGAAGTTTCCTGGTATTGGTAAAAAAACGGCACAACAAATCGTTTTGGATTTACAGGGGAAATTGGGCGATATTGGAATCGTTACGTCAGCTACAGAGGTCGAAACAGGACCTACTGTTAATTCATCAGCTCTTCGTGATGCGCTGGCGGCGCTCAGCGCATTAGGCTACAGTGGTACCGACGTAAAACGGGTGGCGAAAAAATTAGATGATAATCAAACCACAAGTACGGATGCCTATTTAAGTCAGGCCCTACGTTTGTTAACTCAAGCGTAGTATGATTTAAAGAGTGATGCCGAAGCCTGGGAGAAGTTGAGCAATAACGTGAAGGTGAAGTATTCGGTGAATTTCCGAATCATTCAGCTTCACGTTATGCACAGACTTCTGGGCGTTAGGTGCACGTTTGAGAGTGATGCCGAAGCCTGGGTAGAAACCGGGCAATAAACTAGAAGGGGGACTGTTATGGACGACGAGTTAATGTCAAATGAGCCTGTGGATGACCAGGAAGAGTCTTTAGAACGTTCTTTGCGACCCGCAACGTTGGCCCAGTATATTGGTCAAGACACTGTCAAACATCAGTTAGAGGTCTATATTCAGGCTGCTAGTGCCCGAGAAGAATCATTAGACCACGTGCTCCTCTATGGACCACCAGGCTTAGGGAAAACAACGCTTGCCATGGTGATTGCTAATGAAATGCACGTAAACATCAAAACAACTAGTGGTCCAGCAATTGAAAAGCCGGGTGACGTAATTGCCTTGTTAAACGAACTTCAGCCCGGCGATATTTTGTTTATCGATGAAATTCATCGTTTACCAAAAATTGTCGAAGAAATGTTGTACTCCGCAATGGAAGACTTTTTCGTTGATATTGTTGTCGGCCAGGGTCCCACAGCTCATCCGGTGCATTTTCCGCTACCCCCATTTACTTTGATTGGGGCGACTACGCGAGCAGGTTTACTGTCAGCGCCTTTGCGTGATCGATTCGGGATTGTGGAACATATGAACTATTATTCAACTGCTGACTTGGAAGAAATCACGTTACGTTCTGCCGATATTCTTGCGACTCAGATCGTTAAGGAGGGGGCTCATGAAATCGCCCGTCGTTCTCGTGGTACCCCTCGAATCGCTAACCGACTGTTAAAACGGGTGCGCGATTTTGCTGAGGTTAGTGATCACGATGCCGTTGATGCTGAAATCGTAGATCATGCGTTAAAAGTCTTAGGCGTGGATGATCTCGGCTTAGACGAAGTGGATTTAAAATTGCTACGAACCATGATTAAATATTATGATGGCGGACCGGTTGGCTTGACCACATTGGCTGCAAACATTGGTGAAGAATCGGATACGATTGCCGAAGTTTATGAGCCATACCTGCTACAAATTGGCATGATCAAACGAACGCCACGGGGTCGAACTGTGACTTCGGCAGCTTACCAACATTTAAAAATTCCCGAACCAAAAGGGGACTAATTTGCTGGATTCGTTTGGCAAGTGTCGGAAAGTCTGTTACAGTACTCTACAGAATAAATGAATGAGGTGGATAAATTGGTAAGCTCTTTAACAACGACTTTAGTCGGTGCGGCTGCTCAAGGAAGTAACTTATGGAGTTCAGTACTTCTAATTGTTTTGTTTGTCGCAATCTTTTACTTTTTCATCATGCGTCCTAATCGTAAGCAACAGGATCAACGTAAGGAAATGATGAGTGGTCTTCACGTGGGTGATCGCGTGGTTACCATCGGCGGTATGCACGGTGTGATTGATTCACTCGACAGTGCTAACAAGACGGTTACAATTGATGCAGACGGAATTTACCTTGTGTTTGACCTGCAGGCCATTCATCACGTAGAAACGCCTAAATCAACAAGCACCGCTAAAGTTACTGACCAAGCGACAAGTAGTGTAACGGCTTCAACAAGTGAAGCCACGAGTGCAACTAGTGAAGCTACTAGTAGCGTTGCACAAAGCGCCGACAGTGTTGCCAGCGAAGCAACTGAAAAAGATAGTGAATAATTGTTTTGCATAAACTGCAGAATAAGACGGGTCACACGGAGTTACCGTGTTGACCTTTTTTATTCTGGCAAAACGAACGTACGTTTGCTAAAATGGACATACAGTTAATTCAAGTTGAAATCAGTCTGAGTGAAAAGGGGGGCGAAATCGGTGGCCAATACGTTGTTAAAAATTCCACTCACAGTTAATACGGAACGGAAAATTATCCATGTGGATATGGACGCTTTTTACGCGTCAATTGAAGAACGTGATCATCCTGAATTTCGTCATCAAGCGCTGATTGTCGCGCGCAATCCACGAGAAACGGGCGGTCACGGTGTTGTGACAACGGCCAATTACGTTGCTCGAAAACTAGGTGTACATTCAGCAATGAGCGCGCAGGAAGCGCAGAAACTGGCACCCAAGGCAATCTTTAAAACACCAGATTTCACGAAGTATCGTGCTGTTTCAGCAACGATTCACCAAATTTTTCACGAATATACAGATCATATTGAACCGATTGCATTCGACGAGGCCTATTTGGATGTTACTAATAACAAGCAAGAAATTGATTCTGCAGTGACTCTAGCCCATCAGCTACAGGCCGAAATTTGGGAAAAGGTTCATTTAACTTGTTCAACCGGCATTTCCTACAATAAATTTCTTGCCAAATTGGCATCTGATTTTGCTAAACCGGTCGGTGTGACAGTCGTCTTACCCGGCGATGCAGAGGCATTTCTTGCACCGCTGCCCATTGAAAAATTTCGTGGTGTTGGCAAGAAAACGGTGCCTAAGATGCATGATTTGGGAATTTTGACCGGAGCTGATTTGCTGAAATGGTCGGAGGCAGATCTGATGCAAAACTTCGGCAAATTAGGGTACAGTCTCTATCGTCATGTGCGTGGTAGTGATGACCGCCCAGTCGAATGGCAACGAGCGCGCAAGTCAATTGGTCGCGAAGAAACGTATGATGCACCGTTGGATAACGAAGCGGATGTCGAAACCCAATTACAATTGCTTGCTACAGATTTGGTCAGTCATCTAAACAAGCAACAACGTCATGGGAAAACGATTGTTTTAAAGGTTCGTGACGCTGATTTTAATACGATAACAAAGCGTCAAACGCAGGCTGAATATTTTGAAAATGACGCCACGGTACTTTATGAAGCGGCTCGTGAAATTTTCGATGTCACGGCCGACTTGAGTAAGGGGATTCGGTTGTTGGGCATTACCATGACCAACTTAGATCCGTTAACTTTTGAAAACTTAAGTTTGCCACTATATTCATTGAATTCTGATCGGGCATTTTAAATTGATTGAGTCTGCTTTGTGTTTAATGGCTTTTTTCGCTATACTTGCAGATACGAGATAAGTGGAGGTCCAATAAAAGATGGACGTGCAAAAGGCAATTTTTGATGACATTAAACGTAAACAGACAATCATTATTCACCGCCATCAGCGACCAGATCCAGATGCTGTTGGCTCACAGGTTGGTCTGGCTAAAATTCTGCAACAGGCTTTTCCAAAGAAGAAAATCTTTGCGGTTGGTAAGCAGATTCCAGGATTAGCTTGGTTAGCAGAAATGGATGAAGTAGAGGATGCTCAGTTTGATTCTGCGCTCATTTTAGTGTTGGATACCGCAAACGAACCTCGAGTGGATGATCAGCGATGGCGCCGCGGTCAGGAAGTTATCAAAATAGATCACCATCCTGATGATGATCCGTTTGGCGATTTGAGCTGGGTGGAAGAGGATGCATCAAGTACGTCTGAAATGATTGTCGATTTTGCCAATCGTTTTGACCTGAAGGTTTCTAAGGAGGCAGCGAGGGTCCTTTACGCGGGGATTGTGGGCGATACTGGTCGATTCTTGTACTCGGATACGCGGCCTCATACCATGACCGTAACGGCACAGTTGATGGAGACTGGTATTGATGCAGTTGCCGTTAATCAGATGGAAGATGAAATGTCCTTGCCAGTGGCTCGGTTGACCGCGTATTTGTATGAGCACCTCACGATTTCTGCATCTGGTGCAGCGCATGTTATTCTGGGCGCAGACACGATTAAATCGTTTAATTTAGGTGATGCTGGAACTGCTAGTCTTGTTCCTATGGCTGGCAAGATTGATAGCGTAAAGACCTGGGCCATTTTTGAAGAACAAGATGATCACAGTTATCGGGTCCGTTTACGATCCAAGGGGCCTGTTATTAGTGGCTTGGCTCGTGAACACAATGGCGGTGGTCATCCGCTGGCAAGCGGTGCCAAAGCTAAGGATCTTGATGAGGTTAAACTGATGATTACTAAGCTTGAAGCACTGACAGCCAAAGATAAGTAAACGCTAATGTGAGTCGTGATGATTCACGCGTTAAAGGAGAAACAATGACGGAAACATTTAAGGATTTACAGTTGCGACCGGAGTTATTGGAAGCACTGCAGGAAATTAATTTTGTTAAGCCAACGCCAGTACAGGCTAAGCTTATTCCTGTGATTTTAGGCGGTCGATCTGTAGTTGGCCAGTCACAAACAGGAAGCGGGAAGACGCACGCATTCTTGCTGCCAATTTTTGATCAATTAAAGATAGACGTTGATGAAGTACAGGCGATTATTGCGACGCCATCACGTGAACTGGCTAGCCAGATTTATGAGGATGCAAAGCAATTGGCTGGTCATTTCAAGGATCAGATTAGAATTGCCAATTATGTTGGTGGTACTGATCGTTCACGTCAAGAACGCCAATTAGATAAGCATCAGCCACAAGTGGTTATTGGAACGCCAGGTCGTTTACGCGATTTCATGGAAGAACACGAACTAGATTTGCATACGGCTCATCAATTTGTAATTGATGAAGCGGATATGACGTTAGACATGGGCTTTTTAAAGGACGTAGATAAAATAGCTGGTGCGTTGCCAAAGAATCTTCAAATGATGGTTTTTTCTGCGACAATTCCACAGAAATTGCAACCATTTTTGAAAAAGTATTTGACGAACCCTGTGGTAGAAAAAATTCCTGTAACTTCAATTATCAGCCCAACAATTGATAACTGGTTGATTTCGACTAAGGGTAAACAAAAAGATGAATTAATCTACGAATTACTGACGATGGGGGAACCCTACTTAGTGTTGGTATTTTGTAATACAAAACAACGAACGGCTGAACTTACTGCTTACCTTAAGGGACGTGGATTAAAGGTTGCCATGATTTCCGGTGACGTACAGGCGCGTGAGCGTAAACGGGTTATGAAGCAAGTTCAAAACTTAGATTACCAATATGTTGTTGCAACTGATTTAGCGGCCCGCGGAATTGACATTAAAGGGGTATCACACGTTATTAACGATGATATTCCTCATGATCTTGATTTCTTTATTCACCGAGTGGGTCGTACAGGTCGAAACGGAATGCCCGGCATTGCAATTACGCTGTACAAGCCTGGTGAAGAAAACGAAATTGCTGAGATTGAAAAACTTGGTGTTAAGTTTGCCCCGAAGGATGTTCGTCATGGCGAAGTCGTTGATTCATACGACCGGAACCGTCGTTTCCAGCGAACGGCTACTCATGAAAAACTTGATCCGACCTTAGTGGGGATGGTCAAAAAAAAGAAAAAGAAGATTAAGCCTGGTTATAAACATCAGATTAAGACGGCCATTAAGCGGAAAGCTCAGGCGGACAAGCGGATTGAAATGCGTGAATCGGCTCGTAGCCAGCGTCGTCAAAATCGGCGTCAAGGTGAATCCCAACGATCAAATAGAAGTCACTAGTTCTGAAAGCAACTGAGGTGTAGCTTGTTAATTTTCTGAAAACAAATTGACATGCTAAGCGTGAATGCTATACTAAAAAACAGTCAAGGATATGCAGCATGAACTTACTTTTAAGCGACGCTCTGGCCGGTGAAAAGGGCGAGGTAAGCGTGACTGTGCTCCCTTGAATAAAATTTGATAAACACTTGTTTTAAAACAAACACGCGACTCAGCGTTATGAGTGAGTGGTTAACGACAACATCGTTGCAAGCAAAGTGGTACCGCGGCCCTTGGCCGTCTTTGCAAGCGGCAGTGTTGTTTTTTGTTTCTGTCACAGGTGATGAAAGGAAAGTCATGAAAGAATTAACAAGTAGCCAAGTTCGGCAAATGTACCTTGATTTTTTTGAACAGCACGGTCATAAAATTATGCCTAGTGCTTCACTAGTTCCTGTGGATGATCCAACTTTGTTATGGATCAACTCTGGTGTTGCAACGATGAAGAAATATTTTGATGGATCCGTTGTGCCTGATAATCCACGGATGACGAGTTCACAAAAGAGTATTCGGACTAATGATATTGAAAACGTTGGTCGGACGGCGCGTCATCACACGTTGTTTGAGATGCTGGGAAACTTTTCCGTGGGCGACTACTTCAAACATGACGCTGTTCACTGGGCTTGGGAACTGTTAACCGGCGAACAATGGTTTGATTTCGATCCAGAAAAACTGTACATCACAGTTTATCCAAAGGATACTGACGCTAAGGCAGAGTGGCTTGATGCCGGCGTTAAAGAAGACCATATTGTGGAGGCAGAGGATAATTTCTGGGATATTGGTCAAGGTCCTTCAGGTCCTGACTCAGAAATCTTCTATGATCGTGGTCAAGAAATGAACAATGTTGCCGAGGATGATCCAGAAAATTATCCTGGTGGTGAAAATGAACGTTACCTAGAGATTTGGAACATTGTGTTCTCACAGTTTAACCACACGCCGGAAGGTACTTACGAACCATTGCCGCATAAAAACATTGATACGGGGATGGGATTGGAACGGGTTGTTTCTGTGTTCCAACATGCCCGGACCAACTTTGAAACGGATTTGTTTTTACCAATCATTCGGGCGACAGAGCAGCTTTCTGATGGTAAAAAGTATGAGGCTAACAAGACTGACGACGTTTCCTTCAAAATTATTGCTGACCACGCTCGGGCAGTTACATTTGCTATCGGTGACGGGGCATTGCCATCAAATGAAGGCCGTGGCTATGTTATTCGTCGGTTGATTCGTCGGGCCATCTTGAATGGTAAAAAGTTAGGCATTAACGAAGCCTTTCTATACAAGCTTGTACCAGTTGTTGGCGAAATTATGAAGAGTCATTACCCAGCCGTTCTGGAACAAGCTGATTATATTGCCGGCGTTATTCATTCTGAGGAAGATCGTTTCAATGTGACCTTGGACACTGGTTTATCGTTGTTGAATGATACGATTGCTGCAACCAAGGCTGCTGGAAAAACACAGTTAGACGGGGCAGAAGCCTTTAAGTTATTTGATACTTACGGTTTCCCCGTTGAATTGACCACCGAATATGCAGGTGATGAAGGCTTAGGCGTTGACCAAGAAGGCTTTAAGAGCGAAATGGAAAAGCAACGTGCCCGAGCTCGTAATGCGCGTTCATCAGCTAAATCAATGGGTGTTCAGCGTGCCTTGTTAACGGATATTAAGTCGGTTAGCAAGTACGTGGGCTATAGCCAGTTAACGGTTGAAAATGCTAAGTTGCTTGATATCATTGTTGATGAAAAATTAGTCGATCAGGCCGATGAGAATGCTGACAGTGCCGAAGTTATTTTTGATATGACACCGTTCTATGCAGAAATGGGTGGTCAGGTTGCCGATACTGGTAGTATCGTTGATGAGGCTGGACATCAAGTAGCTAAAGTTACGGATGTTCAACATGCACCAAACGGTCAGAACTTGCATACAGTGAAGGTGACTGGCAAGCTGGTTAAAGGCGCAACTTATACGTTAACGGTAGATGCTGCACGACACAGCAAGATCGAAAAAAATCATACGGCTACCCACTTATTAGACCAGTCACTGCGTAACGTACTGGGAACGCATACTGCTCAGGCAGGTTCATTGGTTGAACCACATTACTTGAGGTTTGATTTCACCCACTTTGGTCAAGTTACCAGTGAAGATCTGCATAAGGTTGAACAGATGGTTAATGACCAAATCTTTGCTGAAATCCCGGTAAAAACTGTGGAAACTGACATTGAGACGGCTAAGAAGATGGGTGCCATTGCCATGTTCTCTGAAAAATATGGCAAACGGGTGCGGGTTGTTTCTGTTGGCGACTTCAACACAGAATTCTGTGGTGGCGACCATGTTTCAAATACAAACGAACTGGGCTTATTCAAGATTGTGTCAGAAACTGGTGTTGGCGCCGGTGTGCGCCGAATCGAGGCTGTCACAGCTGGAGATGCCTTTAAGTTCTTAAACGATGAAGAAAGCTTGTTGAGCCAAACTGCTGCATTGGTTAAGGCACCACAACTAAAGGAAGTGCCACATCGTGTTGAGGCACTTCAAGGTGAAGTCAAACAGCTTGAAAGCGATCAGCGCGCATTGCAAGCTAAGATGGCTGCCCAACAAGCTGCTAGTGCATTTGACAATATTGAAACTGTCAATGGAACAACCCTAATTGCTCAGCAGGTTAACGTTGCTGGCATGGGTCAATTACGGCAACTAGCCGATGATTGGAAACAAAAGTTGCCTTCAGATGTGCTTGTATTGGCAACTGCCAATGAAGGTAAAGCCAGCTTGTTAGTAGCAATGGCACCGGATCAGGTTAAGGCCGGCCACAAAGCGGGTGATCTTATCAAGGCGATTGCGCCAGCTATTAATGGTGGTGGCGGTGGCCGTCCTGACATGGCTCAGGCTGGCGGCAAGAACCCAGATGGTATTAGCGAAGCTTTGGCTCAGGCCAAGACTTGGTTGGAAAAATAATAAATTAAAGTACTGGCTCACTAAAAGTTACTAGTGTAATTAAACGTAACTAATGGTGTTATTGATCATAATGTGTTTATTGAAAACGGAAATTAACGGTGAGATCATCGTTAGTTTCTGTTTTTGTTTCAGTTTGGGGCTGTTTATTTGACAATACGGTTACAATGGGCTGGATAATTGTTATTTGGCTAATGTTTCAGTAGAATAGTTATTAATCGGAGTGTGTAGATTTTAAGGCTCACGGTAATGGTCTGTAACTGCACGCGGAAGTCCGTTGGGTTGATTGACCATGGAGGGATACAGATGAGTACGACAGATAAAACCATGTTCTTTGATTTTAATAATCAGCAACAAAAAGACGTGCATGATACGTTAACAACGGTGTATGCTGCACTTGAAGAAAAGGGCTATAACCCGATCAATCAAATTGTCGGGTACTTGTTATCGGGGGATCCAGCATACATTCCACGTTTGAATGATGCTCGCAATTTGATTCGGAAGCATGAGCGCGACGAAATTATTGAAGAACTAGTACGTTCATATTTAAAGGCGGATAACAGTAATAAATGAAATTAATGGGATTAGATGTTGGTTCACGCACCGTGGGTGTTGCAGTCAGTGACGCTTTTGGTTGGACCGCGCAAGGTGTTGAAATTGTCCGCATCAACGAAGATGAGGATGAATTCGGCTTAGATCGAATTGAAGAGTTGGTCAAAGCTCATGGAACACAGGGCTTTGTATTGGGATTACCGAAAAATATGAACAACACGCTTGGACCACGTGTGGCGGCCTCACAGCATTACGGTGATTTACTCACTGAGCGTTTTCACCAACCGGTTGACTTTGTCGATGAACGGTTGACGACGGTTGAGGCTGAGCGGATGCTCGTTGAACAAGCGGACACCTCACGTAAAAAGCGTAAACAAGTGATTGATAAGTTAGCTGCTGCTTTAATTTTGCAGAATTATTTAGATGCTCATGGTAAACTGACACAGGCATGATTATTGGATGTCTAAAGTGACAATCACTTATTTAATTTTGTAGAAACTCTTCATATCTTGTAATAAAGAAAGTGGGAACTAAAATGGCAGAAACCAAACACAGTGGTGCAGAAGACAATGATGAACAACAAATTACATTAGTTGACGATAATGGCAATGAGACACTTTACAATGTTTTATTCACATTTAAGTCAGACGATTATGGCAAATCATACATTTTGCTTTATCCAGCCAGCGCGGCAGATGATGAAGAAGTGGACATTCAGGCATATGCATTTGATCCTGAGGAAGATGGTTCTACGGAAGGCGAACTATCACCGATTGAGAATGACGACGAATGGGACATGGTTGAGGAAATGTTAAATACTTTCCTCGATGATGACTCAAACATGTCAAATTAACTTGTATACTGACTTGTGTTTAATGACGGCGCTGTATTCCTATTCATGAGGAGTGCAGCGCTGCTTGCGTTAACTGACTTAAATCTAGAAATAGGTGGAGCGTAACAGCATGGTGTTATCGTTAATTGTTATATTATTACTGCTTATCGCGTTGGGCAGAGGCTATCGGCGTGGTTTTGTCGTTGAAGTTGCCACGACAGTTGGCTATATGTTTGTCATTATCATTGTCAAACTATTAACGCCAACAGTGGCGGGTTGGCTGGCCCATTTGTTGCCAATGAATCATCAACCAACCGCTAATGATCAGCTATTGAACAGTCAGGTGAATCATTTTTGGTCTGCCGGTTTGGCCTTTTGGTTATTGATGATTGTTGGTTTGCTTCTTCTTCGCTGGTTAACGCGATCGTTAAAATTATTTACCAATATCCCGGTGATTCACGGTATCAACGCCCTAAGTGGTGCGTTGGTTGCCGGGTTACTGATGTATGTATTGATCTTTTTTGGTCTCGCAATTGCTTCTGTCTGGCCGGCAGTATGGATACATGATCAATTATTACATTCACCAGTAAGCCACTGGATTTTGCACCAAACACCACTGTTGTCAGAAAAAATCTTTCAATGGTGGCTGACTCGGTAGAAAAGGACTGAATACAAATTGATGAATAAACGTGGGCTCACAACCCTCGAATTTGATAAAGTAAAAGAAAAAATGACCGGTATGTTAAGCTCGCCGATTGGCCATAGGGAGCTTACTGAATTACAGCCGGCAACGGATCCCAGTATCATTCAGCGACGTTTGGACGAAACAAAGGATGCCACGGACATTCTTAGGCTTAAAGGCGGTATCCCGTTGCCAGAACTGGCTGATTTGACCCCGCACATGAAACGATTGGCCATTGATGCGGCTCTAAACGGAACTGAATTAGCTGCGGTGGGTCGTGTTTTGCAAACTGCAATGAGCGTCAGAACTTTCTTCAGTCAGCTGGCGGAAGACGGAACTGAGCTGCGACAACTCAATGAGACGGCCAAACAAATTGTTGCATTGCCTGACCTAACTCGTCAGTTAAACACTGCGATTGAGCCAGATGGTCGGGTTAGTGATGCTGCAAGTGAGGAACTGGCCGCAATTCGTCGCCGCATTAAGAGCACCGAAGACCTAATTCGGTCTCGTATGCAAAATTACGTTCGTGGCAAGCAGGCCCGGTATTTGAGTGAGCCAATTATCACGATGCGTAATGATCGTTACGTTGTTCCGGTCAAAACAGAGTATCGCGGACGTTTGGGCGGTGTCGTTCATGATGAAAGTCAATCCGGTCAAACCTTATATATTGAACCAGAAGATGTGGTGGACTTAAACAATCGTTTGCGACAGAGCCAGGTTCAGGAACGTAATGAAGAGGCCCGTATTTTACAAGAATTATCGGCCGTGCTAACACCACACCGTGAAGATATCTTGGCAAATGCGGATGTGTTGGGACATCTAGATTTTGTAAATGCTAAGGCCCGTTATGCACATCAATTAAATGCGACAGAGCCACAATTGAGCACAGATGGACACATTAACTTAAGACAGGCGCGGCATCCATTATTGGATCCTGAAACAGCCGTGCCTAATGACATCACACTTGGCGACGATTACGATGCAATCATTATCACCGGACCTAATACAGGTGGTAAAACGATTACTTTGAAAACATTGGGGTTAAGCCAATTAATGGCGCAATCCGGCCTATTTATTCCGTCATTTGAGGGCAGTCAAGTCGCTGTCTTTGACAATGTTTTTGCTGATATTGGTGACGAGCAGTCCATTGAGCAGTCGCTAAGTACGTTTAGCTCGCATATGGACAATTTGATTCAAATACTAAATCAAGCAACGTCAAACAGTTTAGTGCTGGTAGACGAAATCGGCGCTGGGACGGATCCTAAAGAAGGTGCCGCGTTAGCGATTGCCATTCTAGATGCATTTGGAACGATTGGCGCGGACGTGGTGGCCACTACCCACTATCCTGAACTCAAGGCTTATGGCTATGATCGACCACGGACAACGAATGCTAGCATGGAGTTTGACGCGGAGACATTACAGCCAACTTATCGGCTACTATTAGGCATTCCAGGACGTTCAAACGCACTGGAAATTTCGCAGCGATTAGGATTGCGTTCAGATATTATCGCGGCGGCGCGTGAGTTGACGAGTCAAGATAGCCAAGATTTGAATGCGATGATTGGGGATCTTGTTGCCCAACGTAAACAAGCTACGGATGAGGCAGCTGCGTTGGCTGAACAATTAGCTGATGCGACGAAGCTACAGACCGAGTTGACTGCTCAATTTGATCGATTCACGGAGCAAAAAACGCATCAGCTAGATGTGGCAAAACAAGAAGCAAATCACATTGTGGCAGATGCCAAGAAACAGTCCGACAAGATCATTCATCACCTGCGTCAAATGGAAGTGAAGCAGGGAGCTGGCGTTCGCGAGAACGAGCTCATTGACGCCCAAGGAAAGCTTAATGCGTTAAGACAAGACCCATCATTAGCTAACAATAAAGTATTGGCACGTGCGAGAAAAAAGCATACATTCCATCCTGGGGATGCTGTGGTAGTCAAATCTTATGGCCAACACGGGACGATCAATCGTCAATTGAGTGCACATGAATGGGAAGTTCAAATGGGTGCGCTTAAGATGAAAGTAGACGATTCAGATCTTGAAAAGTCTAGTGAACCAACCGCCAATGAAAAGGAACAACGTGCCAGCCGTACAGCTGTTCACAGTAATATTGGTGCACGTGCGCAGGCACAATTAGACTTGCGTGGTCACCGTTACGACGCTGCAATGAGTGAAGTGGATCGCTTTATCGATTCAGCGTTGTTGGCTAATCTTGGTGAAGTGACGATTGTCCATGGTAAAGGAACTGGTGCACTGCGCCAAGGAGTAACAGAGTACTTACGGTCTAATCCGCGGGTCAAAAGCTTTGGTTTTGCACCAGCAAACGCCGGTGGTGATGGCGCAACCGTTGTCAAACTTGGTTAGTGAAGACAACTAAAGGCGTATTGACTGCGTGAAGTGGTCAGTTTGTAGAGATAAGCAAAAGAATTGCGTGTTCCCCAAAAAAGAGTACACTGTGTTTACGTACAAAAAGTTAGTGAACGGGAGGCTGAATGTTTATGGCAGTTAATGTAACAACAGACAAAACCTATGATGCAGATACCAATACAGGCGTTGCAGTGACAGATTTCTGGGCAACTTGGTGTGGACCATGTAAAATGCAATCCCCAGTTGTCGAACAATTAGCAGACGAAATGGGTGATAAAGTTTCGTTTACAAAGATGGATGTAGATGAAAATCCTGACACGCCATCAAAATTTGGGATCATGGGGATTCCAACGTTAATCGTCAAGAAAGACGGCAATGTTGTGGACACACTCGTGGGTTACCACACAAAGGAACAAATTCAAAAGACGCTAGCGCAGTACATGGCGTAGGTTCTCGCGTAATGTTCGTAAAGTGAGAATTTAGTGAGACTCCGACCACATCGTTATGTGGTTAGGGTCTTTTTTTGTGTTTTCTGGTATGCTAGTCGGTGTACCAAAATAGAGCCAGTCTAGTTTAAGACTTTTTTTAACAATGGATGGGGTCAAAATCGTTATACTGGAGATATTGGTACAAAGTGGAGGACAGAGAAAATATGGCAAAGTTTAAAATATGGCTGAATCAGCCATGGGTCACATTTGTCTTACGGACTGCTTTTTATTTCGTGATTTTGTTATTGTTGATCTACTTATACAGTTACTCTGGCTTGAATCAGAGTAAGTTCATCTATAACGAATTCTAGAACGTGGGATGGAGGGAAATTATGATTGATAATATGATTACCACGATTGATAACTGGGCAGCAACGACCCCTGATGCCATTGTTTACAATGACATGGGGGAGACGCATACATATGCACAGTTAAAGCGTGCATCAGACGCCATTGCTGCCTATTTGGACGGACTCAATCTACCTGCTAAATCACCGATTATCGTTTTCGGTGGTCAACAGTTTGCAATGATTACAAGTTTTTTAGGTGCTGTTAAGGCTGGGCATGCGTACATTCCGGTGGATAAGCATTCACCTAATGATCGGTTAACGATGATTGAAGATATTGCGCATCCGTCTGCAGTGATTGCTGTTGATGCATTGCCAGTGGATGTTGGCGACCAACCTGTACTGACAGGTGATACGTTAAGTGACTTGCTCAGTGCGCAAACTGCAACTTACCAGTTGGATCATCCTGTTGATGGTGATGACAATTACTACATTATCTTCACGTCAGGAACAACGGGGAAGCCCAAGGGTGTGCAAATCAGTCACACCAATTTGCTCAGTTATACAAACTGGATGCTTAGCGACGATTTTAAGTTGTCTCAAAATCCAGTAACGTTGGCACAGCCGCCATATTCGTTTGATTTATCCGTTATGGATTGGGCACCGACACTGGCTCTGGGTGGTACTTTAATGGCACTGCCAAAACAGGTGACGGATAATTTCAAACAGCTGTTTGAAACATTGCCAACAATGAACTTGAATGTGTTTGTTTCAACGCCATCGTTTGCTGATATTTGCTTGTTGGAACCAACGTTTGACGAGCAACATTTGCCAGATTTGAGTCACTTTCTGTTTTGTGGTGAAGAGCTGACTGTTTCTACTGCGAAAAATTTACGGGCGCGCTTCCCGCATGCGCACATTTTCAACACTTATGGGCCAACTGAAACGACAGTTGCCGTTACTGGCGTTGAAATAACCGATGCGCTGATCGAAAAAGGGCGTTTGCCAATTGGCACGGTTAAGTCTGACACCCAGATTCGTATCGTCGATGACGAAAACAAGTCCTTGCCTGCTGGTACGAATGGCGAAATCGTTATCAGTGGACCAAGTGTTTCCAAGGGTTACCTTAATAATCCAGAAAAAACGGAAAAAGCATTCTTTACAGAAGATGGTCGCTCGGCCTATCATTCTGGTGATCTTGGCTTTCTTGATGAAGACGGCATGTTGCATTACTTAGGTCGCATTGACTTTCAAATCAAGTTACATGGCTACCGAATCGAACTGGAAGAGGTTAATCATTATCTTGATGCCAATAAGTGGATCAAACAGGCTGTGGCAGTGCCAAAGTATGATAACAACCACAAAGTGAGTCAAATGTGGGCGTACGTTGTCCCGAATTCAAAGGACGACTTTAAGAACGATCTTCAACGAACAACGGCGATTAAACAGGAACTGAAAGATGTCATGATGGATTATATGGTTCCTAACCGTTTTGTGTACAAAGACAGCCTGCCATTGACAGCAAACGGGAAGGTCGACATTAAATCGATTATTGCCGAGGTGAACCCTGCATGATTAATTTAGAGCCATATGGGAATCCCCAATACTTTGTTTATCTGCTGATTGGGTTAATCCCGCTAATGATCGGTTTGTACCATGGTCATCGCTGGCGTTGGTACCAAAGTGCCGTGTCGCTTGTTTTTATCTTTTTGATGTTTGATAGTCAGAAGTGGCAACAAGGTGTGGCACTGATTGGCTTCGTGATTTGGGAGTGGCTCATGGTCGGCGGTTATATGGCCTATCGTAAAAAGGCCAATAATCGGTGGATTTTTTACGGCGCATTTTTATTGAGTATTGTGCCATTGCTGTTTGTTAAAATTACGCCCGCCATCAATCCTGGACATACTTCTTTATTTGGATTTTTGGGGATTAGCTATTTAACCTTTAGGTCAGTTGGGATGATCATGGAAATGCGGGATGGCATTATTAAAGAATTCCATCCGATGCTGTTTCTTGAGTTCTTACTGTTTATGCCAACCATTTCGTCGGGACCAATTGATCGGTACAGACGTTGGCTTGATGATTATCAAAAAGTTCCCGATCGTGAAAAATATGTTGGCATGATTGAAAAGGCCGTGCATTACATTTTCTTGGGCTTTATGTATAAGTTTTTATTAGCCTATTTGTTTGGTACCATGCTTGTACCAAAGCTGGAAACATTAACGTTGCGCTACGGTGGAACAGGCTTCTCATGGCCACTAGTTGGGGTAATGTACGCATGGTCAATGTATCTGTTCTTTGATTTTGCCGGATATTCATTATTCGCGGTTGCCATCTCATATTTGATGGGCATCGAAACACCGATGAACTTTAACCAACCATTCCGTTCTCACAATTTGAAGGATTTCTGGAATCGTTGGCACATGACGCTATCATTTTGGTTCCGTGATTTCGTCTTTATGCGGTTAGTTTTCGCCATGATGAAAAACAAGATTTTTAAGAGTCGGGTAACGGTCAGTAATGTTGCCTACATCTTCAATATGTTGATCATGGGGTTCTGGCACGGGGTGACTTGGTATTACATTGCTTATGGGTTGCTTCATGGTGTTGGACTAGTCGTCAATGATTGGTGGCTACGCTTTAAGAAGAAACATCGTGAGAGTATTCCGCACAATAAATTGACGGAGGCATTTGCGATTTTTCTGACGTTCAACTTTGTTTGTTTTAGTTTCTTGCTCTTCTCTGGATTCTTGAGCAAACTTTGGTTGGGTCATTATTAAACCAAGTGATTTAATTTAGTAACACATTGTTATTGCGAGCTACTTACAGGAGGAAAATTAATTATGGATGTTAAAGAAACGGTTATTTCAATTTTGAACGACTTAACAGGGAACGATGTTTCAGAGGATATGGACACAAACTTATTTGATTCTGGCTTGATGGACTCAATGGGCTCAGTTCAGTTGTTACTCGAATTACAAAGTCAGTTAGGTGTTAACGTACCTGTATCTGAATTTGTTCGTAGCGAATGGGACACACCTAACAAAATTGTGACTAAGGTGGAAGGACTTGTAGACTAATCATGAATTCCTCGAAACGACTTTGGTTGATTATCGGCCCGGTCATTACGGCATTCATCATTTTACTTTTGCTATTACTTTCGCCAATTAACTTTGCTCACAACTCGGCGGAAACGGAGCGTCGTGCGGCGGTTTCATTAGCACCACAAGTTTTTAAGGGCCGTCAAATTAAAAAGCAGGCGTTAGCTGGTAAGTACGTGCCATTTTTTGGTTCTAGTGAGCTGTCGCGGATGGATCCATTGCATCCATCTGTTTTGGCGCAAAAGTATCACCGTAATTACCGTCCGTTTTTGCTCGGTGCGGCCGGTACACAATCGTTAACACAGTATTATTCGATGCAAACGATTGACACTCAGATGAAAAATAAAAAAGCAGTGTTTATTATTTCTCCTCAGTGGTTTGTGCCACAGGGTGCCTGTCCGGATGCTTTTGGATTCTACTATTCCAAGCTTCAGACCGTCGATTGGCTCCAACAAATTCAGAATACGAAAATGAATCGGTATGCAGCCCAAAGATTGTTGGAGATGCCTTCCGGTCATTCAGACCATGCAATTGCTCAAATGTTACGTAAAGTGGCTAAGGGCAAGCCGTTATCAAATTACAATCGTCTTCAATTATCCGTTAGTGCTTTGATTTTATCTCATGAAGATCAACTTTTCTCCGATTATCGTTTAGGGCATAACTTGAGTAAGATTGACAAAGGCGTCAAGCAATTGCCAGATTCCCAAAGTTATGCTGCACTCGACAAAACGGCAACCACGTTGGGTAAAGAGAATACAACCAATAATTCACTGGGTATCAAGAATAGTTTTTACAGTAATCGTTTACGTGGTCATGTTGCAGAACTAAAGGGTGAACAGGCTAAGTTTGATTACCGAAAATCTCCTGAATACAGTGATTTTGAGCTGGTACTGAATCAGTTCGCACAAACGCATACGGATGTCCTGTTCATCTTGCCACCAATCAATGAGCGGTGGGCCAAATATACGGGACTGAATCGTGAGATGATCGACCAAACGAACAATAAGATCAAGCAGCAATTGTCCTCACAAGGCTTCAATAATGTGCTGGATTTGAGCCAGGATGGCGGTCAACCATACTTTATGGAAGACACGATTCACTTAGGCTGGCGTGGTTGGGTTGCTGTGGATAAGGGTGTTCGCCCATTCATGGCTAACAAACAGGCTAAACCGCAGTATCACATCAATACACGTTACTATTCAAAGGACTGGCAACAGTTGGATCCAACGACACAAAATCTGACCAGTTTTAAGTAGTTAGGATTTTGTCTCAGTAATGCGCATTTTGATGTTTTTAAAAGCATTTTTAGACTAAAATAATTAGTCGCAAAAAAACACTTCAGTCCATAATGGATTTGAAGTGTTTTTTCGTACATAGATGCCAACTGACATCGTTTTTGAATTATTAAATCATAAAAAAGTAATCTTAAATCATGGGCAATAGAGGCTCATGTGGCAGGCATTTTGAATTCACAGTTATTTTGACTGTTGCGCGTTAGTGGTATCTTCACTATTGATCTTTAAGCTCGGTACTCTGGCAGCAACTTCACCGACGATGTTTTTTGGATCACTCTGAATGATAAACGTCACATGGTCTTTATGAATTTCATCAACGGTGCCTTCAGTGGCAGAACCAGTAATGATCTCGATTTCTTGGGCGAGAAAACCGGCCTCAAAGTCGAAACTTGCTTCCGGATAGGCAGCTAACCGATGACTGACTGCTGGACCGTTTAGTTCGAAACGTTGTTGTTTGCGACCACCGTGGGTTTGAACCAGCCGACCAAAATTAAGTTGTGCGAATAACGTGGTAATGGCTTGTTCTTCTGAAAGGGGATTTTGACGCGCCATTTGACGACCAATCCAATAGAGAATGGTCAATTGATCACTGCCAAGAATAGCGGGAAGCACTTCATCGCGTATGAAGCCAGCGCCGAGTGCAGACACTGCGGGCTGTTGTAAAAGTTTATTATAGGTTGATTGGTCCATGACTGGTCTCCTTAAAATACATAATTACTATAATTATAGCCTTGCGGCGGCAAACTTTCATCCGTCAAAAAAGACTGGACGGAAGTTTTCAGACTGCATGCTTGAAAAAGACCGCGGAAAGCGTCATGCTATAGTTTCAAGTTTTTTTGAGAACGGAAAAAAGTACGAAAACATAAAGGGGCGTTTGTCATTATGGTTGAAATGGATAAAACTCGGTTGCGGGCGGATTTGCCAATTGGCTTTTTAGATTCTGGTGTCGGCGGTTTAACGGTGGTTAAGCAAGCGTTACGTCAATTGCCAAACGAGACGATCCGCTTTATTGGTGATCAAGCTCGATTGCCTTATGGGCCACGACCCGCTGAACAGGTTGTCGATTTTACTTGGCAGATGGTTCATTTTCTAGAAAAGCAAGGCATTAAAATGCTGGTGATTGCCTGTAATACGGCGACTGCAGCCGCATTACCAGACTTGCAAAAGAAAATGACGATTCCCGTTATCGGTGTGATTAATCCAGGGTCCAAGGCGGCCATCAAGGCTTCCAAAAACGGCCATATTGGTGTTATTGCAACAGAGGGAACGGTCAAGAGTGGCTCGTATGCTCGGGCGATTCATGCACAGAATGCTGCAGTCGATGTGCAGAGTGTGGCCTGCCCGAAGTTTGTCACGCTTGTTGAAAGCAATGAATACCAAGCACCAATTGCAAAACAAATCGTGGCACAGGGACTACAACCATTTGCAAATAGCAAAGTCGACACGCTCGTCATGGGGTGTACGCATTATCCGTTGTTACGGCCGCTGATTCAAAACGTCATGGGGAGTAATGTAACCTTGATTGACTCCGGAGCAGAAACTGTCAACGTGGTGGCTCAGTTACTTGATGTTTACCACATGGCCGCTAAGGAAAAGGTTGGCGAGGATCACTACTTTACCACTGGTTCGCCAGCAATGTTCAAAACGATCGCGATGCAGTGGCTTCAATTATCGGGAATGAACGTGGATAAAGCGGTCATTGATTGAAATTTTTACTGAAAATGGTCATTATTAAGGGTGTAAGACAATAACAAGGTGGAGGCTAGTTATGGCAGATACAATTGTAATTGCAACTCAAAATGAAGGTAAGGCTGCGGAATACCGCAAACGGTTTGCAACATTGGGAATTAAAGTACTAACGCTCAAAGATTTTCCTGGTGTGACGATGCCGCCAGAAAATGGCAGTTCGTTTGCTGAAAACGCTCAAATTAAGGCGGACGCGCTGGCAAAGACGGTGGAATTGCCGATTATTGCGGACGATTCTGGTCTCCAGGTCGATGCGCTAAATGGTGAACCTGGTATCCACTCAGCTCGTTACGCTGGCAACCACGATGATGAGGCAAACAACCGTAAGCTTTTGGCAGCCATGGACAAGGTGCCTGATGATGAACGCACGGCTAATTTTCACACGACGATTGTGGCCGTTAAGCCAAATGGTAAACGGTTGTTTGTTAGTGGGGATGTGCGTGGCACAATTCTACGTGAGGCGCATGGTAAAGATGGGTTCGGTTATGATCCACTATTTTACGTGGCTTCAAAGAAAAAGACGTTTGCCCAGATGAATATGGATGAAAAAAACGAGATTAGTCATCGTGGCAAAGCAATGGATTCACTGATGGCGCAATTTCCAATTTGGTGGCGTGAAGACTGATGAAATTACTAGTGGTAAGTGACAGTCATGGTGATCGAGACATTTTGGTAACCCTTGCTGATCAATTTAAAGGCCAAGTGGATGCTTGTTTTCACTGTGGTGATTCTGAATTGCCAGCGGACGATCCGTTATGGGCAACTTATCATGTGGTCGGCGGGAACATGGATTTTGATGCTTCATATCCCGTTTCACAGACGGTTACCGTGGATGACAAACGGATTTTCTTGACACATGGTCACCGTTACGGAATCAAACAAGATTTAACGCGACTGGCTCTGGCCGCACGGGAAGCAAAGGCAAACTTTGCTTTTTTTGGACACTCGCATGAATTGGGCGTGGTTGAAACGCCTGGAATTGTTTTCTTGAATCCTGGCAGTATTAGTCAACCACGTGGTCAATATGCCAGTCTAGGCGGTACGTTTGCACTCGTTACGTCGACTGGTGATCACACGACGATTGAGTTTTGCACGCGAGATGGACGTACCGTTCCAGAATTAACTGTTACTTATGGAGGAAAAGGCTAAGCATGGTAGCAAAAACATTTAAGTTTGATGATGAATTAGAAGTTAACCGCCTAGGATACGGCACGATGCAGTTACCAGGGAAGGGCGTTTGGGGACCAAATGCGGATCCTAAGGCTGCGGTTGATGTGATGGATGCTGTTTTTAACAGTGATGTTAATTTCATTGATACGGCCGATGCTTATGGTCCATTGTTTGCTAATGACTATGTTAGACAAGCTTTGCAGGATTATGAAGGCGCCCATAAAATGATTGCCACCAAGGTTGGCTTTACCAGGCAAGGACCGGATGTTTGGACGCCGCTTGGCAATCCCGATTATCTTCGCCAACAAGTTGAAATAAATCTTTTTTCATTGGGATTAGATAGTCTTGATTTGATTCAGTTGCATCGAATTGATCCGCACTATCCGCTAGCTGACCAGGTCGGTGTGCTGGCCGATATGAAAAAAGAAGGTAAGGTTAAACATATTGGGTTAAGTCAGGTCACGATTGATGATATTGAAGCGGCTCAAAAGATTACGCCGATTGCATCAGTTCAGAATCGCTATAATTTAACGGATAGACATGATGAAGACGTTTTGAACTATGCTGATCAGCATCATATCGCTTTTATTCCGTGGTATCCATTGGCAACGGGGCATCTTGCTACAGCCACTGGTCCACTGGCCGATATTGCGAAAGCACATCGCGCAACGCCAGCACAAATAGCATTGGCATGGCTATTACATCGTTCAGACGTGATTCTACCAATTCCTGGGACTAGTAATGTCAATCACTTCTTTAGCAACACCGCTGCTTCGAGAATTGCATTATCGGCTGAAGAAATGACTCAGCTCACAAACTTGAGTGATGCAGAATAATGATTGACGAATGAAAACGGTTTTGTGCGTTTGCGGTTTATGGTATGCTGATGCTAAGTACATGATTCATTATGAAAAGTTGGAGGAAAGATTATGACAGGTGGCGTAATTGCAGCAATTGCATTCTTGATTTTGGCAATCTTTATTAGCATTTTTCTGATGGTATTATTGCGGACATTTCACGAAGTTAACCAGAGTGTCGCGGTTATCCGTAGCTCTGTGGATGTTTTGTCCAAGCAGGTAGAAGACATTCTTGGCAATGCAAACGAACTGTTAGATGATGTGAACCACAAGGTTGCAACAGTGGATCCAGTCTTTCAGGCTGCTGCTGATTTAGGTGAAAGTGTCTCAGACTTAAATAACGCAACACGTGATCTGACCACACGGGTTACCAGCACTGGTAAAAGTGCAGGTAAGGTAGGCGTTGCTACTAAGGCTGCCAACTCTGTTTATAAGATGTATCGAAACCATCAAACAAAAAAGCAGTCTCGAGCAACGAATAAATAACGTGAAAGAAGGACGACAAAATGGCTAAAGGTTTTTGGTTAGGACTAGTGTTAGGCGGTGCTGCAGCTTATGCTGGGTATCGTTCGTTATCACAGGAACAACGCGATAAATTACGTGAAGAAGCAACGGAACGCTATCAGGCGGTTCGTGACCGTGCTGTTGATTATGCATTTTATGCTGCCGATGCAGTGGATGATGCCAAAGAATCATTGAAAGACTACACAGAATCGGCTAATGAATCAGCACATGATTTTGCCGGTTCATTAGGTGATCGTGGGGCTTCATTCCGTGACCGTTTCCGTCAGAAGCATGACGACTTTGATGATGAGACGGCTTCGTTGCGGGATGAACTGAACGGTGTTAATGACGAAGATGATGATGACGACAGCGATGATATTGTGATTACTGCTGATAGCAAATTAACTTCGGAAGCCTCTGCGGCTGAGGCCAGTGCACAATCAGCTACAGACAAAGCTGCTAGTGCCGCAAAGTCCACGGCTAGCTCCGCTAAGTCACTCGCCAGCGCTGCGCAAAGCAAGGCAAGCCAAACAAGCTCAGCTGCTAAGTCAGCGACTTCAACAGCAAAAAGTGCTGCTGACAGCGCCAGCGATAAAGCAAAAAAATAACTATTATTGATTTTCAATCAAAAATGCTTCAATTCAGACCAACGTGAATGAAGTGAACCCCCAAGGTTGGACAACAAATTCAACCTTGGGGGTTTTACTATGTCTAAATTCACTTTCGAGTTTCGTACAAAGGTGGTCACTGAGTACCTGACCGGTAAAAGCAGCACTTCTCTAG